>NZ_KB904599.1 GCF_000380145.1 Streptococcus thoraltensis DSM 12221
TAAGATTATTTTAATGTTAAGGACGAGTGCTTACCTATTTGTGTAGTCAATACGTGTTAACGTAGCTACCAAGCGGGTGGTTTTGATGAATGTGCTGAGTTTATTATGACAATCATTTGTTTGCGCCTGAACTCTTTTGATTGGCATTAGGATAGAGAGACTCTCTTTTCTTTACGCCAAACGTATGGAAANATTTATGTTTTCTGATAGTGATTTTTCATCAATAATGTCATCTTTTTAGCATCATGCTGTAATCAAAGTAAAATCGAGCAAATAATTAGAATTGGATATAAAAAGTGGCAATATATTAAAAAATGTATGTGTCTAGAAAATGGCTACATGCATTTTTTTCGTGCGCATGTCGTATCTTTTCTTTTGATATTATCGAAAATTTTATCTGTTCATGGTAAAATAGATTCTATTAAGTCTAGAGAAAGGGGAGGTCTAGAGACTGTGTCTGAGTAATGGGGCATGGTCTAAATCTTTGGTAACAAGGTCAATCGATGAAATCTGTCATTTATCACGATTTTCCACTGTTACCGAATGTCATGACCTCTGTATCTGATATGATGAAGCTTCAAAAACCCAAAGGAACCCAGGACATCCTTCCTGCAGATAGTGCCAAATGGCAATATGTGGAAAATTTTGCACGTGAGACCTTTAAAAAATACAATTATGGTGAAATTCGTACACCAATGTTTGAACACTATGAAGTGATTTCGCGTTCGGTGGGTGATACGACTGACATTGTGACCAAAGAAATGTACGACTTCTACGACAAGGGTGACCGCCACATTACCCTTCGACCTGAAGGGACAGCACCTGTTGTGCGTTCTTACGTGGAAAACAAACTCTTTGCACCAGAAATACAGAAGCCTGTAAAAATGTACTACATCGGCTCTATGTTCCGCTATGAGCGCCCTCAGGCTGGGCGTTTGCGTGAATTCCACCAAATCGGTGTGGAGGCTTTTGGTTCAAGCAACCCAGCTACAGATGTTGAGACGATTGCCATGGCTTACCAACTCTTCACAGAACTTGGTATCAAGGATGTTGTCCTTCACCTTAATAGTCTTGGAAATACTTCTAGCCGTCAAGCTTACCGTCAAGCCTTGATTGATTACCTGACACCAATGCGTGATAGTCTTTCTAAAGATAGTCAACGACGTTTGGAGGAAAATCCTCTTCGTGTTCTTGATTCTAAAGAAAAAGAAGATAAACTTGCTGTTGAAAATGCACCGTCTATTTTGGATTTCTTAGATGATGAGAGCCAAGCGCATTTTGATGAAGTACGTGCTATGCTTGAAGCTCTTAATATCCCCTATGTGATTGACACCAACATGGTTCGTGGGCTTGATTACTACAATCACACCATTTTTGAATTCATCACAACCATTGAGAAATCAGAATTGACCATCTGTGCAGGTGGTCGTTATGATGGTTTGGTTGAGTATTTCGGTGGACCTGAGACGCCCGGCTTTGGATTTGGTCTTGGATTGGAACGCTTGCTAATGATTCTTGACAAACAAGGCATTGAGCTTCCAATTGAATCTGATATGGATCTTTATATTGCTGTTTTGGGGGCTGAAGCAAATAGCAAAGCGTTAGAGCTTGTTCAAGCTATTCGCATTCAGGGCTTTGCAGCAGAGCGTGATGTTATCGGTCGTAAAATCAAGGCCCAATTCAAATCAGCGGATGCCTTTAAGGCCAAAACAATTATGACTTTAGGTGGCAGTNAAGTTGAGGCAGGACAAGTAACTGTTAAAAATAATATTACCCGTCAAGAGNTGACGGTAACTTTTGAAGAGATTAGCGAAGATTTTGCAAGCATTCTCCAGAGGTTAGAAGCATAGAATAATATTATTTAGACATCAAAATCGCTAATAATTTGTTCTTAAGTGATTTTGGTTTAGTCTTGGTTTGTAAGAGGTTATTAAAAATAACTATAAAAAGCGATTCGAGTAAGATTCCAGAAGTTTGAAATCTTGCTCGAATCGCTTTTTTACATGTACTTTTTGTTTCAAGTTGAGATGCTACTAGCTTATTTATTTGTAATACTATCAACGTGAGGAAATAAAATGGTGATTTTGTAGATGTTCTCATTGATTTCTTGCTTATAGAGTCCATGGTAACGGTTAACGATGTCTTTGATATTTCGAAGACCCAATCCATCATAAAGTCGTTGTTTTCGAGAATGTGCTTCTTGAGGATCGAAGCCATTTTCTATGGCGATATATAGTTTCTCATTGTAAAGATTGATGATAAGATTGATTTTTTTCTCAGTCGTTCTTTTGTTTCGGATGACTGCTGAAATGCTATTATCCAAAAGGTTTCCAACGATGATAGCTATTATATCTGTTTTTAGACGTGTAGAGGAAGGGATGAGACAACTGATGGATAAGCAGATATTATTTTCTTTGGCAGTTTGCGATTTTTGGTTTAGCAAGTGATTTAATATCAGTTCATTGGTAAAAAAGGTATCGTTAGTCTCGGTAAGTTGTGCTAGATTATTGTTGATGAGTTGCTCAGCCTCATCAAATTTTTCTTGCTTTAAGAGACCTATTAGAACGATATGATGGTTGTGTAGGTCGTGTTTTAATGCTCGGACTTTCAGGTGAGAATCCTTGAGATTTTGCATATTGTGGAGTTGCGCTTGAAATCTGATATTATCAAGTTTGGTATTGTAATGATTAGTATTTTGAATCATCATATAACGATAGGTGTACAGAGAGATAATCGTTATTGCCATAAAACCAAAGGAGTAGATAAGGGTTGAGGCATCCAATTCGTAATGAGTTGAGCTATCAAATAATTGAAAAAAGAGTAGAGCACAGGTGATGGCAGGAATTAGCGATAAGCAGATAATCCAAGCCCCTTGTTTATGGTGGTTATCAGTATCACTGAGTTCAAACAAGAAAAAATGTTTTAAATAAAAACTCATGATGATGCTTAAAATAGCTAATAAGTTAATATAAATAAAGGTAAATGTCGCCGAATTTATCAAGGCATCCCCAAAGAACAGGGTTAGGCTAAAGCCTAGAATGGCTTCGAATAGAAGACCAATAGTTTGCAGAAGAATTGCCCAGAAAAGCCCTTGTTTTCTGCCATAATCATAAATAGAAGCGATATAGAAAGAAGTGAGAAAAGAGCAGATCACAGTGATAAGGGAAGCTAAGTTAGTCCTTAAGAAGCAGTTGGCTAGAACCTCAATGATTACAAGCACTCCAAGTGTGAGAATGGAGATGAGCTGGTTGATTTTTTGGGGTGTCGCTCTTGAGAAAAAATAGTTGATAACTAATATGTTGATGATAGATGTATAGAGATGAAATAAGCCTTTAATAACCATTACTGTCTTTCAATTTCATTAGAATAGTATCTTGTAAGTGTCGTTTAAATTTTCGACTAACGGGCAGGTTGATAAATTGTGACTCTTGAAGAAGTGTAATCATTTGTTTTTCAAATTTGTAGAAATAGTTGACATTAAAGATATAGGAGTTATGAATTTGAATAAATTGTTGGGAAACTTGAGCAAGAACCTCCTTGGTTGATAAGAGAGCAGTGTAGGTTTCATACCTTGTATGGATATAAACCTTTCTACCGTCCTTTTCGAAAAAAATAATGTCTTTAAGAGGTAATTTATAGTAGGCATGATTGTAGGAAAAAGTAAAATAGTGATTGGTATTTTCCAAAATTTTCAAGCTACGGTTCAGACACTGATAAAATCTTTCTCTATCAAGAGGTTTAAGCAGATAATCGAAGGTCTGTACGTGAAAAATCTGTTCCATGTAGTCACGATGATTTGTTAAAAAAATGATTATGGCATCAGCATGTTTACTTCTAATGTATTCTGCCAGTTCGATACCAGAGCTATCTCCCATTTCAATATCTAAAATAAACAATTGATAATCTGTTAGTATTTTTTCATACAATTTACGAGGATGTTCATAGACGTCTAATGAAAAATAGGAATTATTTGAGAATTTATCAAGGGCATCTTCAACCATTGAACCAACTCCCTTGTCATCATCACATAAAGCGATACGAATCATCAAAAATCTCCTCCTGTTTGAAAAAAAATTATACTATTGTACCAAATTTTACTTAAAAACGGCTATTTTTGACAGAATTTTCTATCGATTGGGAAGACTTGTTAAAATAGGGCTATCAATTGAGGAGGAGGTAGTTATTATGCGGGAAGTGACCGTTCGTAAACCGATGGAAACAGCTGAAGTTTCATGGGTGATTGTTTAAATTTATAAAGTAGGTTGCGCAATCAGCCTACTTTTTATCTTAATGAGGAGAGGTTTGATGATGGGATATAGTAGGCCACGGATAAAAAATATCTACCCAGTATATAAATTAGATAAGAATAGATTTAGAATCGGTGCTCAAATGAATATTACAAGAGAATTTGAAGATCCGACAGGACAATTATGGGATTTTGTAAAAAGATTAGATGGAAGAGAATTACCTCTAATTGAGGCTGATTTGCAGGCAATCTACCCTGAGGTAACACATGATGATATTGTATTCGCTTTGGAATTATTAGACAAAGAAGGTTTTATAGAAGAGTATCAGGATGTTAACCTTGTGGAAGAACGGTATATGTCGAATGTTAATTATTTTAGACGCTATCTTGGTAGCTATGATGAAAGTTTAACTGTACAAAGAAAACTAAATGAAAGTTCAATTTTATTATTGGGTCTGGGGGGAGGAGGCTCTAATATTTTAAGTTTACTAGCTGGCATAGGTCCTAAAAAATTAACAATTGTAGATTATGATAAAGTTCAAATTTAGGAAGGCAATTGCTGTATAAAGAAGATGATATAGGGAAATTGAAGACAGAAACGGCTTTAAGAGAGTTTCAGAAGATGAATTCATCTGTTAGCATAAATGCCATTACTAAAAAAATTACTTCTGTGTCTGATGTAGTAGAATTACTTGATGGCATTGATCTGGTTATTTGTGCAATAGACGAACCGCCTTTTGTAGCACAAAGAATAGTTAATAAAGCCATTGTTAAAGTAGGAGTACCTTGTGTCTTTGGAGGGTCGCAAGTAAGTAGGGATCGAGTTTATAGTGTTATTCCAAAAAAACAGGATGCTTTGACTGTCTAAATATCCATTATACAAAGACGTCTCCTAACTTTATAGATCAATTTATTGGCTTTCAGAAAATTAAATTTGATCCTCCCACAATAGCTTATGCACCTGCAATTCTTCAGTTATGTAGTGCTATAGTTGATGAATCAGTAAGACTTTTAACAAAATATACTGAACCAATGAGTTTAAGTACACAATTTGAGATTAATTATGAAACAGGTGCTTCGTTCTGTCATAAACCATGGCCTAGATATGAAGATGAGTGCCCAACTTGTGGAAAAGGAACTATTTCTGAGTGGGAAATTTTTAATCATTATAATTCATGATGGTAAGAAGGAATAGAATATGAAGAATTGTTTAGCAGTGACGAATATCTCTAAAAGATACGCTAAGGGGAAACAGTTTGCAAACAAAGAGTTGAATTGTGAATTCAACGAAGGAGAAATCACAGCTTTAATAGGGCATAATGGTGCAGGAAAAACCACCTTGTTGAATCAAATCATCGGTATAACAGATTCAGATAAGGGAGACATCTCCTATTTACAAGAATCGTTTACGAAATCTCCCAAGCTAGCTAGATCTTACACTTCAATGATGCCGCAAATGCATGCCCCTTTGAAAGGAGTAAGTGTGAGGCAAGCCATAAGCTCGATTGGAGGCATCCGAGGGATAGATCCAGCTGCTTTAAAAGATGAAGTTGATGATATTTTAGAGGCATTAGACATCACAAAATGGGAGAATCAAAAAGGAGAAAAGCTATCAGGTGGACTTAAACGCCTAACTTCATTTGCCATGGCGATTGTTGGTGCTCCTAAAATCATTTTGCTGGATGAACCGACAAATGATGTGGATCCGATGAGAAGGACTCGCCTATGGTTATATCTTAGAAAGTTGGCTTCAAGAGGGCATATTCTTATCATTGTGACACATAATATTTTAGAAGTAGAAAAATACGCTGATAAGTATTATATGTTGGAACAAGGAGAAGTAAAGGCAAGTGGAAACGTCAAATCGCTTGAGAACATGGCAGGTCACTTAGTTCGTTTCACGGTATACTCTCAAAAAACAATGGAGAGTTTTCCCTTAGACTGTACTATCAGTGATAGTTTGGAGGTTTCAGCAAGGATTGAAACACCCGATTTACCCGTATTATTGACTTGGTTGCAGGATGCTATCATAGCTAAGACGATCAGTAACTACCACCTATCTACACTAGGCTTAAATGATTATTATGAGGTTCTATCCAATGAAAAGTAATTATCAACAGATACGAGGTTTGTTAATTTGGAGTTATGTCAGAAATAAATCTCTAATAATACTTTGTAGTATTGTCCAATTTTTCATGTCTATTGCTCTGATTTATGGCTATTCATTAATTGTGGAACCCAGAACTCCAGAAGCGCAACTTTATTTGGCTTCAGGTGCAGTGACTTTAGGTATGATAACAATAGGCTGTACCATTGCTGCGCAAACTATCAGTAGCGCAAAGCAAGATGGACTCGTAACCTACTTGAAAACCTTACCTGTAAAAAGAAGTTTTATTCTCTTTTCTGAACTGTTTATTTGGGCTATCGTTTCTTTTTTGGGTGTCATCCTATCTCTAATCACAGTCTTTGTAAAATTTCAATTTTTACCACAGCTGTCTATTGGGAGTTTTGGGCTTCTATGGTTAATCCTATTAACCATGCTATCAATAGGATTTGCTATTGCCTATTCGACCTCACCAAGTGCCATGTCTTTAATCACTCAATTAATCCTCATGATTGGCTTACTATTTTCACCTATAATGTTTCCCGCAGATAGAATACCTGCCTTTTTACTAAGGCTGTACAGCCTTCTCCCCTTTGTCCCTGCTGGAAATCTCATTAGGTTATCTGTCTATCAAGATTATCCTGTGGCTGCTCGTGACATTTTTGTTTTATTGTTTTGGTTGCTCTTGACGAGTTCACTCTCAGTGTGGCAACTACACCGAAAAGTATGATCATCATTTATAGTGATGATAGGGAATCCCTAGAGTAAAGGATTGTTTTTCTCAAAACTCCGCCTAAAAGGGTGGGGTTTTTAAGTGCTTTTTGCTATAATGATAAGGAATGATACGCAGGTCTTGCGTGTGAAATACTGATATACGGAGAATAAAATGACTGAACGTAGTATGTATGCTGGTCGTGTTCGTAGTGAACACATTGGAACTGAAATCACCCTCAAAGGTTGGGTAGGTCGTCGTCGCGATCTAGGTGGATTGATTTTTATTGATTTGCGTGACCGTGAAGGGATTATGCAGCTGGTGATCAATCCTGAAGAAGTTTCAAGTGACGTGATGGCAACTGCTGAAAGCCTTCGTAACGAATATGTTATTGAGGTTACAGGGACTGTTGAAGCGCGCCAGCAGGCTAACGATAATCTTGCAACAGGTGCGGTTGAGTTGAAAGTAAGCGCCTTGAGCGTTCTTAATGTTGCAAAAACAACACCTTTTGAAATAAAAGACGGTGTGGAAGTTTCTGATGATAATCGTCTTAAATACCGTTATTTGGATCTTCGTCGTCCAGAAATGTTGGAAAACTTCAAACTACGTGCTAAGGTGACACATTCTATCCGTAACTATTTGGATGAGCTTGAATTTATTGATGTTGAGACACCAATGTTGACTAAGTCAACGCCAGAAGGTGCGCGTGACTATCTTGTGCCATCTCGTGTCAGCCAAGGTCATTTTTACGCACTTCCACAAAGCCCACAAATCACGAAACAATTATTGATGAATGCTGGTTTTGATCGTTACTATCAAATTGTTAAGTGTTTCCGTGATGAGGACTTGCGTGGAGATCGTCAACCGGAGTTTACACAGGTCGATTTAGAAACGTCATTCCTTAACGAGCAAGAAATTCAAGACATCGTTGAAGGTATGATTGCTAAAGTCATGAAAGATACTAAGGGAATTGAGGTAACCTTACCATTTCCACGTATGGCTTATGATGACGCTATGAATCTTTACGGTTCAGACAAACCAGATACTCGTTTTGACATGCTTTTACAAGACTTGACAGATATTGTCAAGGACGTTGATTTTAAAGTCTTCTCAGAAGCTCCAGCGGTTAAAGCAATTGTCGTTAAAGGAAGTGCGGATAAGTATTCACGTAAAGACATCGACAAGATGACAGAATTTGCTAAGCAATTTGGTGCCAAAGGTCTCGCCTGGGTCAAGGTAACAGACGGTGCTATCGCTGGTCCTGTTGCTAAATTCTTGACAAATATCGAAGATGACTTGACAGCAGCTTTACAACTTGAAGAAAATGATTTGGTGCTATTTGTTGCAGATAAGCTTGAAGTAGCTAATGATACACTTGGTGCTTTACGTGGACGTATTGCCAAAGAACTTGACATGATTGACAACTCTAAATTCAACTTCCTTTGGGTTGTCGATTGGCCAATGTTTGAATGGTCTGAAGAAGAAGGACGCTACATGTCAGCCCATCATCCATTCACCTTGCCAACAGAAGACTCTGCTCATGAGCTTGAAGGTGATTTAGCCAATGTTCGTGCAGTTGCTTACGACATCGTTCTTAATGGTTATGAACTCGGTGGAGGTAGTCTTCGTATTAACCAAAAAGATATGCAAGAACGCATGCTTAAGGCGCTTGGCTTTGCAGAAGAAGATGCCTATGAGCAATTTGGTTTCTTATTAGAAGCTATGGATTACGGTTTCCCTCCACATGGTGGTTTGGCAATCGGTCTTGACCGCTTTGTCATGCTTCTAGCTGGCAAGGATAATATCCGTGAAGTGATTGCCTTCCCTAAAAACAATAAAGCGACTGACCCTATGACGCAAGCACCAAGTGTGGTTGCTGACAAACAACTTGAGGAACTAGCCCTACAATTACAGTTAAATGACTAAAAAAACGACTTTTCTTAAAAGAGTAAGATACGAAGTAAATGTTGTAGCCAAGCGATTTGGTTTGTGGCGTACCTTACGAAGTATTTCTAGAGAAAAATATGCAGAGAAGATTTCAGCTTCTCTGCTTTATGGTATGTTATCTAGTATCGCTGTGAATTTCTTTTTCCAGCCGGGTCATGTCTATTCAAGTGGTGCGACAGGTTTGGCACAGGTTATATCAGCCCTGACGGAGAGAAGTTTCGGTTATGCAACGCCAATTTCCTTGACTTTTTATGCCATCAACCTCCCACTTTTGATTTTAGCTTGGTACACAATCGGTCATAAATTCACCGTCTTCACCTTTATGGCAGTTTCTATGAGTTCTTTATTTATTCATCTCATGCCACAGGTGACTTTGACAACTGATCCTCTGATTAATGCCATTTTTGGTGGTTTATTCATGGGTCTGGGAGTTGGTGTCGGGCTTCGCTCTAGAATTTCTAGTGGCGGTACCGATATTGTTTCCTTGACTATCCGTAAAAAAACAGGACGTAATGTGGGCAGCATTTCCCTGTTTGTTAATGGAGTTATTATGATTTTTGCCGGTCTTCTTTTTGGCTGGCAATATGCCCTCTACTCTATGATAACCATTTTTGTGTCAAGTCGTGTCACTGATGCGATTTATACCAAACAAAAGAAAATGCAGGCCATGATTGTTACATCAAGACCTGATCGTGTGGTTGCTATGATTCATAAAAAATTGCATCGTGGCGTCACATCGATAAATGATGCTCATGGTACTTTTAAACATGAAGATAAGGCAGTGCTCTTAGCAATCATCACAAGGGAAGAATACACAGAATTTAAACAACTAATGGCAAAAGCAGATCCCCGAGCTTTTGTGTCTATCTCGGAAAATGTTCAGATAATCGGAAGATTTAACGATGATTAAAAAGCTCGACGGAACCATTTGGACCCAAGTCTAGAAATAAGGGAGACAATCTGGCGACTTTTCTCTCTGGTGCTTGGAAGTTTTTGGATATATGATAAGGTAAAAGGAGCTACTGGCTCTTTTTATGACGGCGAAATGAGAAATTAATCTTTAAAAAAATAAGATTTTATACTCAATGAAAATTAGACTCAGACCAGGTGGCGCCGATGCAGATAAAACTGTCTTCATCAAACCAAGTCAACAAGGTCTGAATTTGATTTTTGAAGAGCATTGTATTAAGAAGAGGTGAGGTATGAAATTTAGATGGCACCTTTCGGATGGTATTCATCTGATTTGGATTACATTGGGTGTAGCTCTTTACACATTTGGATTTGTGAATTTCAATATGGCAAACCATCTAGCAGAAGGTGGGGTAGCGGGAATCACTTTGATTTTACATGCTCTTTTTGGTTTGGATCCTGCTCTATCGTCTTTGCTTATTAATATACCTCTTTTTGTATTGGGGGCTCGTGTTTTTGGAAAGAAATCACTGCTACTAACCATTTATGGTACTGTAACCATGTCTATTTTTATTTGGATTTGGCAACGTGTTCCCATGGAGCTTGGTTTACAGGACGATATGATGCTAGTCGCGATTGTCGCTGGTATTTTTGCTGGAATTGGTAGTGGGGTTGTCTTTCGTTATGGTGCGACAACTGGTGGTACAGACATTGTTGGACGTGTTTTGGAAGAAAAAACAGGGATGAAGCTGGGGCAAACCTTACTGATGATTGATGTTTTGGTGTTAGCATCCTCTTTAGTTTATATTGACCTAAAACACATGCTTTATACTTTGATAGCCAGTTTTGTTTTTAGCCAAGTTCTGACGGTTGTGCAAAACGGTGGTTATATGGTTCGTGGTATGCTGATTATTACCAAGGAGTCAGATAAAGCTTCGGCAGCAATTTTACAAGAAATTAATCGCGGGGTAACTTACCTGCAAGGAAAAGGAGCTTATACTGGACGTGGCTTTGATATTCTCTACGTGGTTTTGAATCCTAACGAAGTGCGTGAGGTCAAAGATATATTGGCAGAATTAGACCCAGATGCCTTTATTTCAATTCTTAATATTGATGAAGTGATTTCATCGGATTTTAAAATTATAAGGAAAAATTACGATAAAGAGTTATAAAAAAGCCTCTTTGTCAACCGTAGTGAGTGACTTATAATAGCTAAGCATCGTCTTTTATACTAACTTGACACATGGTCACTTTCGACTTGCCGTACTCATACTCAATGAAAATCAAAAGCAGACTAGGCGGCGCCGATGCCGATAGAACTAAAGTTCATCAAATCAAGTCAACAAAGTCTGCTTTTGATTTCCGAAGAGTATCAAGCACTGTCCGTGTCTTTTTGCTCCTTATCTGAAAGTTAATTTATTTGATTATACCAGAGGAGACCTTATCGTCTTCTCTTTTTTGTGTTAAAAGCACCGTTTTAGAGGGTAAGCAGGCTTTAAATATCCAGAATGGAGATTGTTAATGGTTTATGAAAATCGTATTTAATCATGTTTGCTTGGCAATGAAGACATAAGGAAGCTGGATAAGCCAGTTTCGCACTGATATGAGATTGTTTTTAACAAGCAAATGGCTGATATTTGAGTCTTTTAGTCTCAATAATTAAGGAGCTCAGATGGTGCTTTCTAAGGAGAGTGTAGGGCTTTTTATTATAAGCCATATGGGACTTTCATATAATCAAAAAGCCCCATAATCTCCAGAGTGGGGTTACCCACTACGGAAATTACAGAGCCTAGATAAACTTATCTAGCTTCTTTACTTGCATCGTAGTCAACACCGATGATAGTCACATCGATATTACCACGTGTTGCTTTAGAGTAAGGACACACTTCATGAGCTTTTTCACCGAGTTCTTTGGCTTCATCTGCTGATTTACCATCAACAGAAACTTCGATTTCAACACCCAGTTTGAAATCAGCACCGTCTGCTTTGAAAAGTTGTGTGCGTTGGGTAATCATTGACTTAGCTTTGATATTTTCTAGTCCAAGTACAACTTCCAAGGCACTATTGAAACAAGCTGAGTAACCAAGTGCAAACAATTGTTCAGGATTTGTACCATTGCCGTCGCCCCCCATTTCTTTAGGGCTTGAGATTGTGACTTGAAAACTACTGTTTTCAACATAGCTAATACCGCTACGTCCACCAGTGTTAACAGCAGAAGTTTCATAGATTTTTTGATAATTTGACATATCAGTACCCCCCATATCTAATGTTATTATAACACTTTCAAGGTCAAAAGGCAGACTAGTTGTTTATTGATTTGAAAAATAGGCTTTAGTGAAGTTTTTCGCAGAAAAAGGCGCTTAAGTTGACAATTTTGTAAAGGTAATGCTTCAAATCGTTTGTCAAAATATTTTGACAACCCTTTTTTATGTCGTATCAAAAAGATTTGGTAGAATAGATTTAATAAAAGCTATAGACTAAGAGTGACCAAGGAAATCAGGAAATTTGTAGCAGATTTTAGAAAGGAGGTATCACTTGGAAGTTGGAAAAAATATTAAAAGTTATCGCCAGCAGTTCAATTTATCTCAGGAGGGTTTGGCGGAGAAGATTTATGTGACTAGACAAACGATCTCCAACTGGGAGACTGAAAAGTCCTATCCAGATGTTCACTCGCTCGTCTTACTTAGTCATTGTTTTAAGGTTTCCTTGGCTCAACTAATTGAAGGAGATCTCGATAAAATGAAAAAAATTGTTAAGAAAGAAGATATCGATCTTATGGATTGCTATACCAAAAAGATGATGTGGGCAATGTTAGCTCTCTTGTTTACTGTGTTTCCTGCTTTTTATTATTTAGATTGGTGGGGAATGCTAGTTTATCTTCCTTTAGCAGCTTTTGGAATTTATTATGCTCATAAGGTTGAAAAAATAAAAGACAATTATGATTTGAAAACTTATCGTCAAATTCTTGCCTTTAGTCAAGGAAAAACTTTGGATGATTTAGAGACAAGAATTGAAAAAGCTAAGTACCCTTATCAAAAGCCTTTGATTGTTCTTGGTTTCATTCTAGCTTTTGCAGTTTTAGCCTCTCTTCTTGCCTTGATTTATGTGAGGTTCTTACCATAATGTAAAAAACACGCCCGTGAGGGTCGTGTTTTTTCATACTATTACATTTCGTTTGGTGCTTCAACGCCAAGAAGACGAAGAGCTTCTTTAAGAACAGTTGCTGTCGCGTATGAAAGTGCTAGGCGGCTGTCACGTTCTGGATTGTCATCAAGAATACGTGTGTGTGCATAGTATTTGTTGAAACTTTGTGCCAAATTGATGGCAAATTTAGCGATGATTGATGGCTCATAGTTGTCTGATGCACGTCTGATAACACGTGGGAAGTCTTGAATCAACTTGATAATTTCCCAGCTTTCGTTGTCAGATAGGCTGTAAGCAGCTTCTGGATTTGGTTTGAAATCAGATTTGCGCAAGATTGACTGAATACGTGCATGAGCGTATTGAACGTAAGGTCCAGTTTCTCCCTCGAAGGAAACCATGGTATCAAGGTCAAAATCATAGCCATTCAGACGGTCTGTTTTAAGATCGTAGAATTTGATAGCTCCGACACCGACAGCGTGAGCAACAGCTTCTTTATTTGGAAGATCAGGGTTTTTAGCGTCAATTTGAGACTGGGCACGATTAACAGCTTCAGCAATGGTCGGTTCTAGAAGGATGACATTACCTTTACGAGTTGATAATTTTTTACCTTCTTTAGTAACAAGACCAAAAGCAACATGTTGCATATCATCTGACCATTCGTAGTCCATTTCTTTAAGAATGGCTTTAAGTTGTTTAAAATGTGCTGCCTGCTCGTTCCCAACGACATAGATTGATTTAGCAAAATCGTAGGTACGCTTACGGAAAAGGGCTGCCGCCAAGTCACGTGTGATATAAAGTGTTGCTCCGTCTGATTTTTTAATCAAAGCTGGGTGTTCAATACCGTATTTTTCAAGATTAACAACTTGGGCACCTTGTGATTCTTGAAGGAGGCCTTTTTCTTCTAAAAGCTCAACAACTTCATCCATCTTGTCATTGTAGAAGGCTTCACCATTGTAAGAGTCAAAATCAACGTCAAGTCCTTTGTAGATTCGGTTAAATTCAACAAGACTTTCGTCACGGAACCATTGCCAGAGGGAGACGGCTTCCTTATCACCTGCTTCAAGTTTACGGAACCACTCGCGTGCTTCGTCATCAAGTTCTGGATGTTCTTCAGCTTCTGCATTGATACGAATGTAAAGTTTGAGAAGTTCTGAGATTGGATTGGCTTCAACTGCTTGTTGATCTCCCCATTTTTTATAAGCGACAATGAGCATCCCAAACTGTTTACCCCAATCTCCGAGGTGATTGATACGCACAGGATTATAGCCTAATTTTTCTACGATGTTTGCTAGACTATCTCCTATAACAGTTGAGCGCAAGTGTCCAATAGAGAATGGTTTAGCGATATTGGGGCTAGACATATCAAAAACAATATTGCGTCCTTGTCCAAGATCTTGGCTGGCGTATTGACTTCCTTTTGCGATGACTTCTCCCAATACTTTGTTTGAAATCTTAGATTTATTTAAGAAAAAGTTGATGTAAGGGCCAACTGCTTGTACTTTTTCAAAGTCAGAAGCATCGATTTGTTCGGCAACTTCAGCAGCAATCATATTTGGTGCTTTGCGAAGGACTTTAGCTAATGAAAATGCTGGAAAGGCAAGGTCTCCCATGCTAGCATTTTTAGGTTTTTCAAGTAGTTTTTCAATTGCTTCTTGATCCAGGTCATTTAACACTGCAGCAAGTTTTGAAGCGATTAGTTGTTTTTCGGTCATGATGTCTCCTTTGGTTTTATGTTATTAACCATTTTAACATATTTTTTCAAAAGCTTAGTAGACTTTTTTGAAATTCTATGGAATTAGATAAAAGATGAAAAAATCAACCTTTTTTGCTATAATTTATGGTGAGTTAGAGTAAAAAGGATATGATAAAGATGAATAAAATACAACGTCAAGCGGAAATTAAGCGTATTATTACACATAATCAAGTTGGCACGCAAGAGGAAATAAAAGCCCTCCTTGAACATCAAGATATTTTTGTCACTCAAGCGACCTTATCCAGAGATTTACGCGAGATTGGATTGATCAAGTTGCGTAGTGACAAGGGGAAACTTTACTATAGCTTGAACGAGATGGATGACGATCAATTTAGCAAGCGAGCTAGTAGTTTTGTCAATAAGGTCTCTAAAGTCCAATTTATGCTTGTTTTGGGTACCAATTTGGGTGAAGCGGATGTTTTAGCCAACATTATCGACCAAGAAGAACGCGGTGATATTTTAGGTACCGTTGCGGGAGCAGACACGCTCTTGGTTATTTGTCAAAGTGAAGAGACGGCAGAGGCGATTTATCAAGACATTTCAGCACAATTGTAGAAGGATTAACCATGGTAAAAGAAAAAATTTCTCCCGGCATGCAACAGTATCTGGATATTAAAGCAGATTATCCAGATGCTTTTTTGCTTTTTCGTATGGGGGATTTCTATGAATTATTTTATGAAGATGCGGTCAAGGCGGCACAAATTTTAGAGATTAGCTTGACTAGCCGTAATAAAAATGCTGAGAACCCTATTCCTATGGCGGGTGTACCCTATCATTCTGCCCAAGCCTACATTGACGTTCTGGTGGAAATGGGTCATAAGGTTGCCATTGCGGAGCAGATGGAGGATCCTAAGCAGGCTGTTGGTGTGGTCAAACGTGATGTGGTTCAAGTTATCACACCAGGTACAGCCGTGGATTCTAGTAAGCCAGATAGCGCTAATAACTTTTTAGTTGCCTTAGACTTTGATGGTAGCCAGTATGGTCTTTCCTATATGGATTTGGCTACGGGCGAGTTTATGGTGACTGTTTTGGCTGACTTTTTGACAGTTAAAAGTGAAATCCAGAACCTCAGAGCGAAAGAGCTACTTATTGGTTTTGAGCTTTCAGACGAAGACGAGGAAGTCTTCGCTAAGCAAATGAATTTGATTCTGTCTTATGAAGATCAGCTTTTTGAAGATAGAGACTTGGTTTCAGACGACTTGAGTCCTCTTGAACAGGCAAGTGCCTTAAAATTGCTCTCTTACGTTCATCGGACACAAAAGAGAGAACTCAAGCATATTCAAGCCTTGATGCATTATGAGGTTAAAGATTACTTACAGATGACCTATGCGACTAAGTCTAGTTTGGATTTGCTAGAGAATGCTCGTACCGGTAAGAAGCACGGTAGTCTCTTTTGGCTTCTTGATGAGACTAAGACGGCTATGGGCATGCGTCTTCTCCGTCAATGGATTGACCGTCCACTTATCCGCTTTGAGGATATTAAAGAACGTCAGGATATTATCCAAGCCTTTTTAGATGATTTTATCAACCGAAGTGATTTAACGGAAAGTCTTAAAGGTGTTTACGATATTGAGCGTTTAGCCAGCCGTGTTTCTTTTGGTAAGGCTTCTCCTAAAGATCTCTTACAATTAGGGAATACATTGACAAAGGTTCCTCTTATAAAAGCTGTCTTATCAGCTTTTGAAGTAGATGTTGTTGACAAGATTGACAGAGAAATTGACAGCATTGCTGATTTGGAAACTTTGATTCGTCTAGCAATCGATCCAGACGCGCCAGCGACCATTTCAGAAGGTGGTATTATTCGCACGGGCTTTGATGACACTTTGGATCGCTATCGTAAGGTCATGAAAGAGGGGCGTGCTTGGATTGCTGATATTGAAGCCAAGGAGCGACAGGCTTCGGGGATTTCTACTCTTAAGATTGATTATAATAAGAAAGATGGTTACTACTTCCATGTGACTAACTCTAACCTTTCTCTAGTGCCAGATTATTTCTTTAGAAAAGCAACGCTAAAAAATTCGGAACGTTTTGGTACCGCAGAATTGGCTAAGATTGAGGGAGAAATGCTAGAGGCGCGAGAGCAATCGGCTAATCTGGAATATGAGATTTTTATGCGAATTCGCTCACGTGTGGAGACTTATATTGATCGCCTGCAAGCACTAGCAAAAGTTCTAGCAAAAGTAGATGTGTTGCAAAGTTTAGCTGTCGTTGCTGAAAGCAATCATTATGTGAGACCTGTGTTTAATGACCAACATGCTATTGAGATTGTTGAGGGTCGACATGCAGTGGTGGAAAAGGTTATGGGAACACAGGTTTATATCCCAAATAGTATTCACTTCAAGCAAGAAACAACTATTCAGTTGATTACAGGGCCAAATATGAGTGGTAAGTCAACCTACATGAGACAGCTAGCTTTGTCTGTGGTTATGGCTCAAATGGGTGGCTATGTGGCAGCTGATACCATCAATCTTCCGATTTTTGATGCCATATTCACTCGTATTGGCGCTGCGGATGATCTGATTTCGGGACAGTCTACTTTCATGGTTGAAATGATGGAGGCGAACCAAGCAATCAAACGAGCGACGTCAGACTCTCTCATCCTCTTTGATGAGTTAGGACGTGGAACAGCGACTTATGATGGTATGGCCTTGGCTCAGTCCATTATTGAATATATCCATAATGAGATTAAGGCTAAAACCATGTTTGCAACCCATTATCATGAGTTGACAGAGTTGTCAACAACATTGACAAACCTTGTCAATGTTCATGTGGCAACTTTAGAGGAGAAAGGCGAGGTGACTTTTCTACATAAGATTTCTGAAGGTCCGGCTGACAAATCTTACGGGGTTCACGTGGCTAAAATTGCGGGCTTACCCGCTTCGGTGCTAACAAGAGCGGATCATATTTTACAAGATTTAGAAAGCCATTCAGCGCACTTGAAAACTGACCCATTCTCAGACTCGGAGCCACCTTCAACTAATCTGGTGGGGGAACCAGCTGGTCAACTATCTCTCTTTGCAGATGATAATTATGCTGAGTTGGCAGCTCAATTAGAAAAAGTTGACGTACTAAATCTTACCCCAATGGAAGCCATGAACACCTTGTTCGAACTCAAAAAATTACTTTAATTTTTTATCAAAAATCAAAAAGCCTCAGGTTGAAGTAAATTGTCCAAAAAGGACTTTTTCTTCAACTTTTTTCGTTTTCTTGGGAAAGAAAATTCTCAGAAAAGGGTTACTAATATAGTCAACTGAATTAACTTTCAGAACAAGGAACACAAAGACGTAAACAGTGCTTGATACTCAATGAAAATCAAAATCAGACTAGGCGACACAGATAGCCGATAGAACTGTCTTCATCAAATCAAGTCAACAAGGTCTGCATTTGATTTTCGAAGAGTATGAGTAGGGCAAGTCGAAAGTGACGATGTATCAAAGTTAATTTAAAAGACTATACTAAATAAAACTCCAAGATAGATGATAGCCCAACTTCTATGAACAATTGATTTTAAGTCAGATCAATCCAAGTGTGGAATGATTCTCTGCAGTTTTTAAATCCCTTATCAAGCGATTCAAAAACTTGATTCGTAACCGTTTGTGATGCGAAACAAAGAAGATTAACAATAGCTAAAAGCGCTAAGTCTCATGACTTAGAAAAAGGCATGAGATACGTCTGTAATAGGAAGCATAGGACTTATTTTGAAATTCGCTTCATTGGATTAGAAGATAGCGGTAGTTTCATAGTGTCTATTTTATTTTTTGTTAAGGATAATAGTCTTCGAAAATCCACTTCAGCTCTATCAGACTTGCCTAGTCTGATGTTAATTATGAATTGCAATAAAGCCTTACATTTTCAATTGTTCTATTGCTTATAAGGGAGGCTTTTTATTGTCCAAGCTGATTGGATATTTGTGTTATAATAGTTAGCAATATAAAGCGAGGTCAGTATGAGTAGAATTATTGAATTACCAGAACTTTTAGCTAATCAGATTGCTGCTGGTGAGGTCATTGAACGACCGGCAAGTGTTGTGAAAGAATTGGTGGAAAATGCCATCGATGCAAAAGCTAACCAAATCAGCATTGACATTGAAGAATCTGGTCTACGAAAAATTGTCATTACCGATAATGGGATTGGGATGAGCCGTGATGATTTGGAATTGAGTTTGCGCCGTCATGCCACAAGTAAAATCAAAAAACAGGCTGATTTGTTCCGCATCAGAACATTAGGTTTTCGTGGCGAAGCCCTGCCTTCTATTGCTTCAATCTCACATCTAACCATGGAAACAGCTAGTGAGGATGAAACTGTTGGAGCAGCCTTGTTTGCTAAAGGGGGTCATATTGAGTCAGTAGAGACTATTTCACGCCCAGCAGGAACTAAGATTTCTGTTGAGAATCTCTTTTATAATACACCAGCTCGACTCAAATACCTCAAAAGTTTACAATCTGAACTGGCTCATATTGTTGATATTATAAACCGTTTGAGTTTAGCCCATCCCGATATTGCTTTTACATTAACCAGCGATGGACGTCAAATAACTCAGACAGCAGGAACGGGGGATTTAAGACAGGCTATTGCGGGTATTTATGGTCTTAATACCGCAAAAAAAATGGTAGAAATTTCGACGTCTGATTTAGACTTCGAAGTATCAGGTTATGTCAGTTTGCCCGAATTGACCCGTGCCAACCGCAACTATATCACATTATTGATTAACGGGCGCTACATCAAGAATTTCCTTCTTAATCGTGCTATTTTGGATGGCTATGGTTCTAAGCTGATGGTTGGTCGTTTTCCGATTGCGGTCATTGATATTCAAATCGATCCTTATTTAGCGGATGTCAATGTTCATCCTACCAAGCAAGAAGTCCGCATTTCAAAAGAACGTGAACTGATGACCTTGCTTAGCACGGCTATCAAGGAATCGCTTCAAGAACAGGATTTAATTCCAGATGCATTGGAAAATTTAGCTAAGTCCGCAACTCGAACGGCAGAAAAACCTGTACAAACTAGCTTGTCATTAAAACAATCGAATATCTATTACGATGCAGACAAGCAGGACTTTATTGAAAGACCGAATGTTTTGGAAGAACCAATCCAATTTGAAAAAACAGAAGTTCTCACTGAGGTTGACATCGCTGTAAATGAAGTTGACGATGGTGTCAATCAAGATGTCAAGGTATCGCCAAATATAAAATTTGCCGAAAGAGACAAAAATCTTCTTGATAATGAAGAACATGGTAGTCTTGATTTTCAAAATAAATCAAAAATCAACCGCATGATTGACCATTTAGAAACCGAAGAAACGTCAACTTTCCCAGAGCTGGATTATTTTGGTCAGATGCATGGGACTTATCTGTTTGCACAGGGTAAGGGTGGTCTTTATATCATCGACCAACATGCTGCTCAAGAACGTGTTAAGTATGAGTATTATCGCGATAAAATTGGTGATGTTGACAGCTCATTACAGCAGCTTTTAGTTCCGTACTTGTTCGAATTTTCATCCTCTGATTTTTTGAATTTACAAGAGAAAATGCCCCTGTTAAATCAAGTGGGTATCTATCTAGAAGCCTATGGGGATAATACTTTTATTCTGCGTGAACATCCTATTTGGATGAAGGAGGAAGAGATTGAAGCAGGTGTCTATGAAATGTGTGACATGCTCCTTTTGACAAACGAGGTTTCTATTAAAAAATATCGTGCAGAGCTAGCCATTATGATGAGTTGTAAGCGATCCATTAAGGCTAATCATATCATTGATGACTATTCTGCACGTAATTTGATTTACCAATTGTCTAAGTGTCAGAATCCTTATAACTGTCCGCATGGACGTCCAGTTTTGATTAACTTTTCATCGTCTGATATGGAAAAAATGTTCAGAAGAATTCAAGAAAATCACACAAGTTTAAGAGATTTAGGAAAATATTAAGTTGACAGGTTTGTCAACTTAATTGTAATGGATATTATGAGAGAATTTTTTACCTTGCCCAAGCAATTGCAATGGCGAGAGGAATTACGGTTTGTTTCTATCATTCTAGGGAGCGCTATTTTCCCTTTTATGTCTATGTATTATGTGCAACACTTTGGCGCTTTTATTACAGGTTTGTTAGTTATTGTGACGCAAATTGTTAGCTTTATTGCTACTCTTTATGGGGGTCATCTTTCGGATTCTTTGGGACGAAAAAAAGTGACGGACTTGGGAAATCTTGGTGTTTTTATAGGTTATGTTCTGACAACAGTTGCGAATCTACCCGGGCAGGTTCAACCAGCCATGACTTTCATTGGGATTTTTACGGTTGAAGTGGCTTCTAATTTTGCCTATCCAGCTTATGAAGCTATGTTGATTGACTTAACCACTGAAGAAAATCGGCGTTTTGTTTACACTATTAATTACTGGTTAATCAATGTTGCGGTTATGGTGGGAGCTGGGATTGCTGGCGCTTTTTATGACCACCACTTTTTTGAGTTGCTTCTTGCTATGACGCTTATTGCAGCGTCTTCTTATATCATTATGCGTTGGAAATTTGAAGAAACTCGTCCCAAAAACTTTGCTTTTGCCCATGGGCGTGGTATTTTGGCAACTTTTCACAATTACAGTGAAGTTGCTAAAGATAAGGTATTTATGCTGTATACTTTAGGCACCATCCTTTTTGCAGCTGTCTGGGGACAGGTTGACAACTATATTCCTATCCATTATAAGACCTTCTATCAGGAGACGGATTTATTTGGTATAACGATTAGTGGGTCCAAATTGCTTAGTCTAGCTTTGCTTATTAATACTGTAATGATTGTCCTTTTGATGACGAGCATCAACCGTTTAACAGAAAAGATGTCTTTACTGCTTCAGATTCTTTTAGGAGGTGGAATTTTTGCAACGGGGATTTTTGCAGCCCTAACTTTTAAGAGCCTCATTCCCATCATGCTAGCAGCGGTAGTCTATACTTTAGGCGAGATGATTTATATACCGGCTAGTCAGGTTCTTCGTGTCAAGATGATGGATAATAACAAGATTGGATCGTATTCAGGCTTTTTGGCGATTTCCCAACCTCTGGGGATTATTATCGCTGGGGCTATGGTTTCGTTCAGTGATTTTGCAGGAACATTAGGCGTTCAGCTGATTTTTATCGTCATCGCCTCATTAGGGCTATATCTTATAGTGCATTCAGCTAAGTTGCACCATCTTTTTTAAGGAGAATTCATGTACGATTATATTAAAGGAAAATTGACGAAAATTACCGCAAAGTTTATTGTGGTAGAAGCAAGTGGATTAGGTTATATCATCTACGTTGCTAATCCTTACTCATTTTCAGAAAGTGTCAATCAAGACGTTCAGATCTATCTGCACCATGTTGTCAGAGAAGACGCTCATCTGTTGTTTGGCTTCCACTCAGATGAAGAAAAAGACGTCTTTCTTAAATTAATTTCAGTATCAGGCATTGGGCCAATGACAGCACTTGCGATTGTGGCTGTGGATGATAATGAGGGCTTGGTTCAGGCTATTGATAATAGTGACATCAAGTATTTAATGAAATTCCCTAAAATTGGTAAGAAGACAGCTCAACAAATGATTCTTGACTTAGCAGGTAAATTTGTCGATGCCCCAATGGAAAATGGTAAGGCACCGAAAACGAAAACCGCTACGACAAATGAACAGTTGGATGAAGCTATGGAAGCCCTTCTAGCCCTAGGTTATAAAGCTAGCGAACTTAAAAAAATCAAAGGCTTCTTCGAAGGAACCAAAGAAACCGCAGAACAATACATCAAATCAGCCCTAAAAATGTTGATGAAGTAAAATGTGAGAGCAAAACAAATCCAGCGAAAATAGGAAATCTGATGAAGATGTTTGAGTTGATAAAGTTTTCTTTTTTCCCACTTTGTAGCTCGCACTTAACTCCCCTAGTAAATCCTTTTGTCACGGACATCGTTCAGAATCAAAGCAAATGGTTTTTGAGTTGTCACGTCGTCATACACTTTAGCATACTGGTTAGTGAAGTATCTGGTCGTATGATGTGAATGCTGTTTTGTATTCATTGGGTACTTAGCAGTTGCTTTATCCAGTATCTTTATATACTTAGACAGAGACAGAAAAAAATGCAGGAGGTTTCACATGAAACGCTGTTCTTGGGTCAAGGAATCCAACCCACTTTATATTGCTTACCATGATGAGGAGTGGGGTAAGCCACTCCATAAGGAACAAGCTCTGTTTGAGCTATTGTGCATGGAAACTTATCAGGCTGGTTTGTCATGGGAGACTGTTCTTAATAAGCGCCAAGCCTTTCGTGAGGCTTTCTATCATTATGATGTTGATAAAGTAGCAATGATGACAGATGACGAGTTGGATAAACTTTTAGATAATCCTGCCATTATTCGTCATCGCTTGAAACTGTATGCGACCAGGTCCAATGCGCAAGCCTTTTTGGCGATTCAAAAAGAGTATGGATCTTTTGACTGCTACATCTGGTCTTTTGTCAATGGTAAAACTGAAATACATGATGTAGCAGACTACCGCCAAGTTCCAGCCAAAACAGAGCTATCAGAAACGGTGTCCAGGGCACTCAAAAAAGCCGGTTTTAAATTTGTCGGCCCCGTTGCCGTTCAATCCTTCTTACAGGCAGCTGGATTGGTTAATGATCATGAAAATGACTGCGAGTTTAAATAATACTTAGTTGACAACATCTTGACAAAATTGTCAATCTATCAAAAAATCAGACTTTCCCATGAAAGTCTGATTCAGATTGGAGATAAGTTCCATTTTGGACATTTATCTCCAATCTTTTTTGTAGCTAAAAACAAAACATTCTCAAAAATGTTGATATAACAGCGTTTCTAAAAGTTTAATTGTAGTTAAATGAATTAACAATTAGACAAGGGACTGAGATGTGGCCAATACTGGAGTAGGGCAAGTCGAAAATGACGATGTATCAAAGTTATACTCTTCGAAAATCAAAAGCAGACCTTGTTGACTTGATTTGATGAAGACAGTTCTATCTGCTATCTGTGTCGTCTAGTCTGCTTTTGATTTTCATTGAGTACTAATTCAAAAGACTATATTTTCCATCTCCCTGCAAGATTTTTTGAACTATCATATTTTCAGAAGGCTGTTTACGTTTTAAGTCTGTATTTGTTTATTCTGCTGCTAAGGCTTCAATCGGGTTGAGGCGCGCAGCTTTACTTGCTGGTGCGATGCTGGCAATCAGGGCAATCAAGATACCAATAATGACAGCAATCAAGATTGACGTCAGTGAAATTTGAATAATGTCAAATTCGATAGTATCATAGACCAACTTGTTAACGGCAATTTGTGCTAGAAAGGCTGTGATGATGGCTAGGATATTAGCTGAAATACCTAACAGTAAACTTTCGTTGACAAAGAGGTGACGAATATCTTTACGACGAGCTCCCATGGCTCGAAGAATACCGATTTCCTTAGTTCGTTCGGAGACACTCATATAGGTGGTTGCAACAATCATGAGAATGCTTACTAGGAGTGAAATCCCTGCAATCAGAGCTAGCACAACACTGACGATGTAGGTAACCTGAACAATACTATCTAAAATATCACCAATACTTGCCACACGGAAACGACCTTGCTCATTGATTTTAAGCTTGCGAACGGCCTTTTGAGCAGCCTTGGTGTTGTTCAAATCATCGACAGAGGCTGTTATAAAATTAGGTTCTATATTGATTTTTTCTGCAGAGGCTGTGTCTTGTAGGTCTTTGAAGTTTACCATGGTATAGCTAGCGCTGGTTCCTGAGACAATCAAGTCTTTTGTGATTCCTTGTTCTTTTCCTAATGGAAGGGTTAGAGTGACTGTTTTACCAACAATTTTTTCAAATTTCTTGCCGACAAGGGCTTTGGCTTGTGTTTCAGATAGGACGATTTGCCCAGTTTTAGGATACTTCTTATTAGAGATGCTATCAGCTAATAGGGTTGCATTTTTAGTGATGAGGTTATCTGGTCTATCCTGTTCTGTTTGACTAGACTGAGGTTTAGGATTGGCCTCTTGGCCTTTGAGAGCTACTTGAAAGGCAGGTGACATGTAGCCTTTTTCCACTTTGGTGATGTGCTTGATTTTAGCGATGTCAGAAGCGTCTTGATCACTCATGCTGG
Source organism: Streptococcus thoraltensis DSM 12221 (assembly GCF_000380145.1). Classification (GTDB taxonomy): domain Bacteria; phylum Bacillota; class Bacilli; order Lactobacillales; family Streptococcaceae; genus Streptococcus; species Streptococcus thoraltensis. Next base: position 24,921 of record NZ_KB904599.1, read on the forward strand.
ATTGATTAGGTTTGAAGACTTGGAAAGCTTTGGGGTTAGCAATCCCATCAATGAAGTCGTTCATGTAGTTGGTAGCACCATTGCCTAGGCCTAAGAAAAACATGACCGAAAAGAGACCGATAGCTGTACCAATAGTAATCATAAGGTTTTGCTTCCAAGCATTTCGAAAGTGGGCGAAAGCCATTTTCCAAATATCTATAGTCTTGAGTGGACGAGCTTCAAAATCCTTAGGGCGGGCAGCTTGGCTGAAAGGTAGGCGAAGGCGCTCATCCCCTATCACACGACCATCAGCTAGACGGATAATACGTGATCCAGCATCAGCAACCTCTTGTGAGTGAGTCACGACGATAACGGTTTTGCCACTTTTGGCAATCTTTTGCAGCAAGTCGAGAACTTCCTTGGTGTTTTGGCTATCCAGAGCTCCAGTTGGTTCGTCGGCAATGATGATGTCAGGGTCACTGGCTAAAGCACGTGCGATAGCAACACGCTGTTTTTGCCCACCAGAGAGTTGAGTGGGCTTTTTTCTGCGGTGTTCATAAAGCCCAACCTGCTTGAGGAGATTTTCTGCCCTTTTAACCTGTTCTTTATGGCTTAACTTGGTCATCTGAAGACTGGTCATGACATTGCCTAAGACACTGAGGTAATTGACAAGATTAAAAGATTGAAAGATAAAACCAATGGTATCACGACGATAGTTGTCCATAGACTTTTCTTTTTTATCTTTTTGACGTTGCCCATTGACAATCACGTCACCATCATAGGCACGATCCAAGCCGCCGATGATATTCATGAGAGTAGATTTACCGCCACCTGATTCGCCAAGAATGGAAACAAAGTCTCCTTGTTCAAAGCTTAGGTCAATACCTTTAAGGACGGGAAATTCTTCTTTTCCTAAATAGTAAGATTTGTGGATATTTTGCAATTCTAAAATAGACATATTTTCTCCCAAATGATTTCTAAACTGTCTAGTAGTGTATCCTAATTTTCAGAAAAATTCAGTAATCCAGCGTGAAAAAAATAATTTTTTAGAATTTGTGCTAAAATGTAAGCAAGTTTTCGAATAGTAAAGTAGGTGGGTAAATGAAAGCAGAATTAATTGCAGTCGGAACAGAAATCTTAACCGGACAAATCGTTAACACCAACGCCCAATATTTGTCAGAAAAAATGGCAGAAATTGGGATAGATGTTTACTACCAAACAGCTGTTGGAGATAATGAAGAAAGACTGTTATCAGTCATTGATTTGGCAAGTAAACGCAGTGATTTGATTATCCTATGTGGTGGCTTGGGACCGACAGAGGATGATTTAACCAAGCAAACCCTGGCTAAGTATTTGAAGAGAGACTTGGTTTTTGATGAGACAGCCAATCACAAATTAAATCAGTTCTTCGCGTCACGTCCTAAATACAGCCGTACTCCTAATAACGAACGTCAAGCTCAGATGGTTGAAGGGTCAACCCCCATTCAAAACATTACAGGTCTTGCTGTTGGTGGTGTGTTGAGTGTTGATGGTGTGACTTATGTTGTCTTACCTGGTCCCCCAAGTGAGTTGAAACCTATGGTGCAAGATGGTTTGGTGCCACTCTTATCAACCAGCGGTGAGCAGCTTTACTCTCGTGTACTTCGTTTCTTTGGTATTGGTGAGAGCCAGTTGGTGACGGTCTTAGCAGATTTAATTGACCAGCAAACAGACCCGACTCTTGCTCCCTATGCTAAAGTTGGTGAAGTGACCTTGCGTTTATCAACCAAGGCTAAAGACCAGCAGTCTGCCGACACTAAGTTGGATGCACTAGAGGCGCAAATCTTAGCGACACAGGGTTTGGATGATTTACCGCTAAGAAATCATTTGTATGGTTATGGTGAAGGCAATTCCTTAGCCCAAGTGACGGTGGATTTGTTGAAGGATTCTGGAAAGTCCATTACGGCAGCAGAAAGTTTGACGGCAGGGCTTTTTCAGTCGACTATTGCTGAATTTCATGGGGCGTCTTCGATTTTTGCTGGCGGTTTTGTGACCTATAGTTTGGGACAAAAAGCTTCCATCTTGGGCATATCAGAGACGGATTTAAAGAGGCATGGTGTTGTTAGTGATTTTACTGCTAAAGCCATGGCTGAGGCTGCGCGTGAGAAGGTTGGAGCAGATTTTGCGATTTCTCTAACTGGAGTGGCGGGTCCTGATGAGCTTGAAGGTCAACCAGTCGGTACAGTCTTTATTGGACTGGCTAGTGAAGCAGGTGTGGCTGTCAAAAAAGTTCATATCGGTGGCCGTAGTCGTTCAGATATTCGTTATATTGCAGTTTTGCATGCTCTAAATATGGTTCGACAAGCATTGCTTGCATGATTATATTCACTTAATTTGGTATAATAAGAAGGCTGATACTTTGGTATTTCTGTGGATAACTTGTGGAAATAACAGGGTAACACCATTGTATGACTAACTGTGATATTTGGTGACAGTTAGTTTTATTTAAGAATATAGGAGACTATTTTGGCTAAAAAACAAAAAAAATTAGATGATATTTCTAAAAAATTTGGTGACGAGCGTCAAAAGGCGCTTGATGATGCTCTTAAAAATATCGAAAAGGACTTCGGTAAGGGAGCTATCATGAAGCTTGGTGAACGCGCCGAGCAAAAAGTTCAAGTCATGAGCTCAGGTTCGTTGGCGCTTGATATTGCACTTGGTGCAGGTGGTTACCCTAAAGGGCGCATCATTGAAATCTACGGACCTGAGAGTTCTGGTAAAACAACGGTTGCGCTCCATGCCGTTGCTCAAGCGCAAAAAGAAGGTGGGATTGCTGCCTTCATCGATGCCGAGCATGCCTTGGACCCAGCTTACGCTCAAGCTCTTGGTGTTAATATTGACGAGCTTCTCTTGTCTCAACCAGATTCAGGGGAGCAAGGTCTTGAAATCGCTGGTAAATTGATCGACTCAGGTGCGGTTGACTTAGTGGTTGTCGACTCGGTTGCTGCTCTTGTCCCTCGTGCTGAAATCGATGGTGATATTGGTGATAGCCACGTTGGTTTGCAAGCGCGTATGATGAGTCAGGCTATGCGTAAATTGTCAGCGTCAATTAACAAGACTAAAACAATCGCTATTTTTATTAACCAATTACGTGAAAAAGTTGGAGTGATGTTTGGTAACCCTGAAACAACACCTGGCGGACGTGCCCTTAAATTCTACTCATCTGTTCGTTTGGATGTTCGTGGTAATACTCAAATTAAGGGAACGGGTGACAAGAAAGACCAAAATGTTGGTAAGGAAACTAAAATTAAGGTTGTTAAAAACAAGGTTGCACCACCGTTCAAAGAAGCTTTCGTAGAAATTATGTACGGCGAAGGGATTTCTCGTACGGGTGAATTAGTCAAGATTGCTAGTGATTTAGATATTATCCAAAAGGCTGGTGCATGGTTCTCTTACAATGGCACAAAGATTGGTCAGGGTTCTGAAAATGCTAAGAAATTCTTGGCAGAAAATCCAGCTGTCTTTGATGAAATCGACCAGAAAGTGCGCGTGCATTTTGGTATGATTGACGCACCAGAAAGTGAAGAAGCATCGGCTGAAGAGATTCAAGCATCAGAAACAGACGAACTCGTATTAGACCTCGATAGCGGCATTGAAATTGAGGAGTAGAAGCGTTCGGTGGATATTTTTAGCTCGCCGACTAAAAAAGAAGTAAACAGCATAAAGCTGGAACTTCTTGATTGCTCTATTGGTTTATAAATATTGAAAAGAATTCAAGAGTAACCTTGGATTCTTTTGAGTTTAAGAAAAAGTGGCAAAATTCAAGTCCAAGTTAGCCAGCGTATAACACCTCTCTGGGAGTTTTGTAATCTAATACTTTCTTAGGATAGTTATTGATCCAATTTTCAATGAATGTGACCTGTTTTTGGGTCGCATTTTTACTTCCCTTTGGTAACCAACGTCGAATCAAACGATTATGGTTCTCATTGGTCCCTCTCTCCCAAGAGGCATAAGGGTGGGCATAGTAAATTTGCTCAGGGTCAAAA
>NZ_KB904600.1 GCF_000380145.1 Streptococcus thoraltensis DSM 12221
TTGAGTTGAAGTTTTTCAGCTTCAGTGAGGTTTGGCTTGCTTTCTAGTCCTTTTCCTCTACGATCCACCAGCCCTTGTGAGTCGTTCTTCTCAAACTTCCGTACCCAAGAATAAACTTGTTGGTAGGAGACACCAAACTTATCAATGGCAGCTTGATAGTTTTTCTCGTGAGCGATGGTATAGTTAACAATCTCAAGTCGTTCTTCAAAGGTGGTCTTGCGTCCTTGTTTCATACGGCTGTTTCCTTTACTTGTGGCTTTTAATTCTTTACCAGTAGTCTACCGTTTTATCCAGTCCCTGAGAACATAAGTGGCAGAAATATGATAGTTTGAACAGATATCCCTTAAGGAACCTTTACCAGCTAGATAGTCTTGAACAGCTTGTGCTTTTAACTCAGACGAATAAGTGTTTCCGAGTTCGACTCTCCCTAAGACCGTCGATTCCGAATTTCTCATATTTCATTTTCCAAGACTGGATTGTTTGATCATCGACCTGATATTGTTTACTGAGTTGGGTAAGCGACTGTTCTTGGTTAAGTAGTAAGCGAACAACTTCTAATTTTTCTTCTACTGATTTTGGACTTCTTTTGGACATAGGAAAACTCCCCTTATAGTTTCGAGTGAATTTTTGTTTTTTCACTGTCTACTATATGGGGAGTATATCAAAATAATAGCGTTTTTGGGAGTTTTATTATTAGTCATCTCTCTGGCGAGATGTTCCGAAGTATCACAGGTTCAGAGGCGTGTCTACGTTCTGATTTAGCTAATCAAATAACGATACAAAGTCTCCATAACCGGTTGCTTCCATTTCTTCGTAAGGAATGAACTTGAGAGCAGCTGAATTGATACAGTAGCGCAAACCTCCAGCTTCCGTAGGACCATCATTAAAAACATGCCCCAGATGAGAACCAGCTTCACGGCTTTTAACTTCAATTCGTCTCATAAAATGAGAACGGTCATCGTGATTGGTCACTCGCCGATTATCTACAGGTTTAGTAAAAGCTGGCCACCCACAACCAGAATTGTATTTATCAAGCGAGGAAAAGAGTACCTCACCGCTAACCACATCTACATAGATACCTCTTTCAAAGAATTCATCATATTCCCCTGTAAAGGCGCGCTCCGTAGCAGCATTTTGCGTAACTTCATAAGCCAAATCCCCAATACGTTTGCGTAATTCTTCTTGTGATTCTGTCATGCTTCCTCCTTGCTTTTTTGTTCTTTAAGAACAGTTTGAGTTGGTATTACTTTACCAAAACTTGGAAAACTAGAGTCTTTTAAATTAACTTTGAAACATCATCACTTTTGACTTACCCTACTCATAGTGAATAAAAATCAAAAGCAGACTAGGCGACACAGATAGCAGATAGAACTGAAGATCATCCAAATCAACAAGGTCTGCTTTTAATTTTCGAAGAGTATCACGTACCGTCCATGTCTCAATTCCTTGTCTGAAAGTTAATTTATTTGACGATATTATCTATCGTAAACTCCTGATTAGCTAGCAAAACAGGAGTTTCTTAGCGCATGGTAACAAATTCTTCCGCTCCGGTTGGATGAATAGCCACTGTCGCATCAAAATCTTCTTTTGTAGCTCCCATCTTAATGGCAACTGAGAAGCCTTGAACCATTTCATCAACACCGTAGCCGATTCCATGGAGTCCGATAATTTTTTCATCCTCACCAAGAGTGACTAATTTCATCAGTGATGGCTGACGATTGTCTCCCAGAGCAGTGTACATTGGCGTGAAGCTTGAACGGTAAACCTTGATTTGCTTTTGACCGTATTTGGCAATAGCTGCTTCTTCTGACATGCCGATTGAGGCGATAGCAGGGTGGCTGAAGATGACGGTAGCTACATTCTCGTAGTCCATTTTAGCATTGGTCTTACCATTAAAAAGACGTTCAGATAATTGACGCCCTGCCTTGACGGCGACTGGTGTCAATTCTAATTTTCCATTGACATCACCTAAGGCATAGATACCTTCGACAGACGTGTTTTCAAACTCATCGGTTTGAATATGACCTCTTTTGTTTAATGCAACGCCCGTGTTTTCCAAACCGAAACCAGTCACATTTGGCTTGCGCCCAACTGCCCAGATGAGGCAATCGACTGTGTAGGATTCCTCATTTTCCAAAATAAGTGTCAAAGAACCATCTTCATTTTTGATGACTTCTTTTGGCACTGAATGGGTGTGTAAAGTTGGTCCGTGCTTTGCCATTTCATCCGTCAATACAGAAATAATTTCCCCATCAAAGTTACGCAAAGGACGTTCTTTACGGACAAATAGATGCGTCTTCGAACCAAGAGCATCCAGAACACCTGCAACTTCAACAGCAATATAGCCAGCCCCAACAACAGCTGTACGATTTGGAACTTCATCAAGCTCAAAGAAGCCATCGGAAGTGATTCCGTACTCAGCGCCCGGGATTTCGGGAATAACTGCATGCCCACCAGTTGCAACCAGAATATGTGGTGCCGTGTACTGCTCGCCAGCAACTTCAACTGTATGTGCATCCACAAAGGTCGCATAGTCATAGATTCGCTCAACACCATTATGATCAAAACCGCGTTCGTAAGATCCATGGATACGATCAATATAAGCTTGACGGTTGGCTTTCAAGGTTGTGAAATCAAAGTTTTTCACAGCCACATCAAAGCCATATTCGCCTGCATAGCGATTAAGCGTCTCAGCAACCTGTGCGCCATACCACATGACTTTTTTAGGGACACAGCCCACATTAACACAGGTTCCGCCAACTTCATTGGCTTCAATTAAAAGGGTTTTTGCGCCATGCATGGCTGCGCGATTTGCTGAAGCAATCCCACCAGAACCGCCACCAATAACAATGTAATCATATTCTTTCATCATAGTATCCTCGTTTTCTTTTTGCTCGTTTCTTCTTAAAGATTATCACAAACTAAAAACGTCCTCAACTATCTGCTACGGCAAGCAAAAAAAGCTGGAGAGCCTGCTTTCAGGTTGAAAAAAGTCTATTTTGAAAAGAACCTCCTTATAACAGCAGTATAGTACACTTTTTATACTGTCCATTATAAGTGGTTCTTTTCATCTCACTATCTTAGCTTTTAGAGCATTCTTCTCCATGCGAATAGCTAGGTAATATAGATATTAACCTGGCTAGTACTTTATACCAATTTAAAGCGCATTTTGTACTTAGTTGGGTCTGGGATAAAAAGATTTTCATTTTATACTCTTCGAAAATCAAAAGCAGATGTTGTTGACTTGATTTGATGAACATCAGTTCTATCTGCTATCTGTGTCGCCCAGTCTGCTTTTGATTTTCATTTAGTATTAAAAATTCTTTATTATCTGGTTTTATGACGTTGATAAGACTATAAAAAATGAACAAGATAGTTTTCTGTTGGACAGAATTCTATCTTGTTCATTTTTTATGTTTTGTGTGTCAGACTTTGATCCCAAACACTTCCTTAAATTCTTATATCGCTTCTGTCCTAAAGCCACGGCTTTCTAGCACTTTTAACATAGCATCGGCAGTATCAAGTGCCGTGAAGAGGGGAACACCTTGCTCAATAGCTGAACTTCGAATAATCTGCCCATCTTTGTCCGTAGTGCGTTTGCTACCAACGGTATTGATAATAGCTTGTACTTTACCAGCGCGAACCAGAGCTGGAATATCTTGTTCTTGATTTTCACCTATTTTATTGACTAATCGCGCATCAATGCCATTCTTGCCCAAATACTCCGCCGTTCCTTGAGTGGCAAAAATACTGTAACCGATGGCTGCAAAGCGTTCAGCTAACACTAGAGCTTCTTCTTTGCTATCATCAGCAATGGTAAAGACAATATTTCCGTATTCTGGTAAGTGGAAATAAGATGCTTCAAAAGCTTTATAAAGCGCCTTTTCAAGCGTAGCATCTGACCCCATAATTTCCCCAGTTGACTTCATCTCAGGTCCTAGAAGACTATCTACTTTGGCTAATTTACTAAAGGAGAAGACTGGTGCTTTGACATGAACTTGAGAAGATTCTGGATAAAGACCTCCTTCATAACCTAAGTCAGCTAAGTTTTCTCCCAATATCAAACGTGTTGCCACTTGTGCCATTGGAATATTGGTCACTTTGGAAAGGAAAGGAACCGTACGACTGGCACGTGGATTGACCTCAATAACATAGACATTCTCATCCTTGATGACAAACTGAATGTTCATCATACCGATACAATTAAGACCAATAGCCAAACGTTTAGTGTAATCAGCAATTGTTTCCTGAACTTCTTTCGAAAGGGTCTGTGGTGGATAGACAGCCATGGAATCACCCGAGTGAACACCTGCTCTTTCGATATGTTCCATAATTCCTGGAATCAGAACATTTGTTCCGTCGGAAATGGCATCCACTTCACACTCTTGCCCAACAATGTATGAATCAACAAGAACAGGATGCTCAGGACTGGCTTTGACAGCTGTTCTCATGTAAGAACGCAAATCATCTTCATTTTCCACAATTTCCATAGCACGTCCGCCCAAAACGTAGGATGGACGAACCAAGACTGGGAAACCGACCTGACGAGCAGCTTCAAGAGCTTCTTCCTCATTAGTCGCCGTATGTCCCGGTGGTTGCGGAATGTCTAATTCCTTGAGGGCTTTTTCAAACAAATCCCTATCTTCAGCACGATCCAAATCTTCCACTTGCGTTCCTAAAATGCAAACGCCAGCTTCAGACAAACGTTCTGCAAGGTTGATTGCTGTCTGTCCACCAAACTGCACAACCACCCCTTTAGGCGCTTCCAAATCAATAACGTTCATGACATCTTCAAAAGTTAGTGGCTCAAAGTAGAGTTTGTCCGACACGGAGAAATCCGTCGAAACCGTCTCGGGATTAGAATTCATGATGATGGCTTCGTAGCCAGCTGCTTGAATAGCTTTGACAGAGTGGACAGTGGCGTAGTCAAATTCAACCCCTTGCCCAATCCGAATTGGACCAGAACCAAGAACAAGTACAGATTCTTTTTCAGTACGCACAGATTCATTTTCAAAAGCATACGTCGAGTAGAAATAAGGTGTGCTAGACTCAAACTCTGCCGCACAGGTATCAACCATTTTATACACTGGTAAGAGATTATTAGCTAGACGGAGTTCGCGAATCTCCTCTTCACGCATGCCCCAGAGTTCAGCAATCTTACGATCGGCAAAACCATGACCTTTGGCTTCTTTTAAAAGGCTCAGATCGCCAACTTTAAGCGCTAGTTCCTGTTCTAATTCATGGATATGGAGTAATTTATCCAAAAAGAAAATATCAATCTTAGTTAAGTCAGCAATTTCTTCAATGGAAATCCCTCGACGAATGGCTTCTGAGATGTAGAAGAGGCGGTCGTCTTGTGCTTTGACGATTTTTTCAAAAAGCTGGTCATCACTAGCTTCAAATAATTCTGGAATCTCATTATGGTAAACACCAATCTCCAAAGAACGACAGGCTTTAAGCAGTGATTCTTCAATATTACGACCAATCGCCATAACCTCACCAGTTGCCTTCATTTGCGTTCCTAGACGGCGTTCACCATGCTCAAATTTATCAAATGGGAAACGTGGAATCTTAGCAACCACGTAGTCCAAGGCTGGTTCAAACATAGCATAGGTTGAACCTGTCACTGGATTAATCATCTCATCCAAGGTCAATCCAACGGCAATTTTAGCCGCTAATTTGGCAATAGGATAGCCAGTTGCTTTAGAAGCAAGGGCTGAAGAACGTGAGACACGAGGATTAACTTCAATGACATAGTATTTGAAACTATGAGGATCAAGAGCGAGTTGGACGTTACAACCACCCTCGATTTTCAGCGCGCGAATGATTTTCAAACTAGCATCGCGCAGCATTTGATTCTCAATATCAGAAAGGGTTTGAGTTGGTGCAAAAACAATGGAGTCACCCGTGTGAATACCAACGGGATCAAAGTTTTCCATGTTACAAACAACCAAAGCATTATCAGCCGCATCTCGCATGACTTCATATTCAATTTCTTTAAAACCGGATATGGAGCGCTCAATAAGACACTGGGTTACAGGTGATAGTTTAAGCCCATTTTTGGCAATATCTCGCAGTTCTTTTTCATTGGAACAAATCCCTCCACCTGTTCCGCCAAGGGTAAAGGCTGGACGAACAATGACAGGGTAACCAATAGCATTAGCAAATTCAAGCGCTTCTTCTACTGTTTCAACAATTTCAGATTCTGGAATGGGTTGTTCCAATTCTTCCATCAATTGTTTAAACAAATCACGATCTTCCGCCTGATCAATAGCTGACAGCTTAGTTCCCAAAAGTTCAACCCCAAGCTCATCTAAAATACCTGCTTTTGATAGGGCCATAGCCATATTGAGACCTGTTTGACCACCAAGGGTGGGAAGGAGAGCATCTGGGCGCTCTTTTCGTAAGATACGAGAGACAAACTCAAGCGTTAAAGGCTCGATGTAAACCTTATCCGCAATTTCTTTGTCTGTCATAATGGTCGCAGGGTTAGAGTTGACCAAAACCACACTATAACCCTCTTCTTTCAAAGCAAGACAAGCCTGCGTACCAGCATAGTCAAACTCGGCAGCTTGACCGATAATGATGGGACCAGACCCAATCACCATAATTTTTTTAATATCTTTTCTTTTTGGCATCTTGTTATCCTTCAGTATTTCCTATCTCTCCGGGTAGAATTAAATGGCGGTAAGTCAGAAATCTACGAATTCGTTTGCGTCCCTTATAGGACGACTAGGACTTCCGTAGATAGTTCAGACGTTGACGACGATTTTTGTTATTTACTGGCGGTTCCGACCATGGTTTTCATTGAAACAATCTAGCGATTAGCTTAACCAATTCGCCATAAGGATTGGTGTGCAACAAGGACTTGCTTTAATATAGTCTTTTGAATTACCTTTCATATATGGTCACTTTCGACTTGCCCTACTCATACTCAATGAAAATCAAGTACTGTTCTGCGTCTCAACTCCTTGTGCTAAAAGTTAATTCATTTGACTATAACACTTAAAGATAGTCAATTTTTCCTATTCTTCTGTTTCTGAACACCATTAAATAACTTCCCTTTACGCTCTTATTGACCTTGTTCAGTCTGATAAGTAGCAATCATCTCTAAGAAATCATCAAATAGATAATCAGCATCATGAGGTCCAGGGGCAGCATCAGGGTGGAATTGGACTGAAAAGGCTGGAAAGTCTCGGTGACGAAGCCCTTCAACTGACTGATCATTAATCTCTTCATGAGTGACCATAAGACAATCTGGTAAGTTTTCGCGTTTGACCGCATAGCCATGGTTTTGGCTAGTAAAATCAACACGACCTGAAGCAATTTCACGAACGGCATGATTAAAGCCGCGATGACCAAAAGTCATTTTATAAGTTTCAGCACCATTTGCCAAAGCAAAGAGTTGATGTCCCATACAGATACCAAAAATTGGGATCTTGCCCTGTATACCTCGAATCATTTCCAAAGCATGAGGGACATCTGTCGGATCCCCAGGACCATTTGAAAGCATCACCCCATCAGGATTGAGGCTTAAAATCTGTTCAGCAGTTGTATCGTGGGGGACTACTGTCACATTGGCATTGCGTTCTGAGAATTCTCTTAAAATGGAGTGTTTAAGTCCAAAATCAACCAAGACAATACTCTTTCCAACTCCTGGAGCGGGATAAGCTGTTTTTGTCGATACTTGTTCTATGTTATTAGTCGGCAAAACCGTTGCCCGCAATTGATCTTTTAAATGCTCAACACTATCACCATCATCTGCCATAGTAGCTTTCATGGTGCCATGTTGGCGAATAATTTTTGTTAAAGCTCTAGTATCAATACCAGAAATTCCCGGGATATTCTTAGCTTTCAAAAACTCATCCAAGGACATTTGATGACGCCAGTTACTTGCTCTACGAGCATGTTCAGCGACCACAACGCCCTTGCAGGTTGGACTGATGGACTCATAATCATCACGATTAACCCCGTAATTCCCCACCAAAGGATAAGTAAAGGTTAAAATCTGACCATTATAAGATTGGTCTGTGATGGATTCTTGATAACCAGTCATCCCAGTGTTGAAGACAATCTCACCCGTCACATCAATATCGGCACCAAATGCCTGTCCTTCAAAAATGGTGCCATCTTCTAAAATTAAGAGTCGTTTTCCCATATCTTTTCCTTTCGGCAAATCCTCTCAGAAACTTGTTAACAATTTTTCTTGCGGCCATTTAGAACAGCTTCCAAAATGGCCATTCGCACAAATACACCATTAGACATTTGTTTAACAATGCGTGATTTGTCAGCTTCTACTAGAGCATCGGCGATTTCCACATCACGATTAACTGGAGCCGGATGCATGACAATAGCTGATGACTTCAAGTTTTGATAGCGGTCTTGGGTCAATCCGAACAGTTGATGATAAGCTTCTTTTGAGAAAGAAGTCTGACCATCATGGCGTTCATGCTGAACCCGTAAGAGCATCAGCACATCAAGATCTGGCAAAATATCATCAAGCACTATATGCTGCCCATACGCGTCAAACTCTTCAGAATACCACTCCTTAGGACCGGAAAACGAAACGTCAGCGCCTAAACGTGTCAGCATCTGCATGTTAGACCTAGCCACTCGAGAGTGCGTAATGTCACCAGCAATACAAACTTTTAAGCCATCAAAGTGACCAAACTCTTCATAAATGGTCATCAAATCCAGCAAACATTGGCTAGGATGTTGCCCCGAACCATCACCACCATTGACGATTGAAACTGTCATGGTTGGGCTTGCTATGATCTCCTTGTAGTAATCCACCGCAGGGTGACGAACAACACAGACATCAACACCCAAAGCATCCATGGTTAAAATGGTATCGTAAAGCGTCTCTCCCTTATTGACAGAACTAGTGTCAGCATTGAAATCTATGACATCCAACCCCAGTTTTTTTTCAGCCACTTCAAATGATTTATGGGTTCGAGTGGAATTTTCAAAAAAGAGATTGGTAGCAAAGGTTTGACTATCCAATTCAAAATCTGCTTGACCATTCTTAAATGACAATGCTCTCTCCAAAAGCGCCATGACTTGTTCTGTTGACAAGTCTTCCATACTTACCAAATGTTGTAAACTCAGCATCTTCTTAACCTAACTTAATACCCTTTTACTCTAACAACGACAAAATGTCGTTGACTGATTTTAGACTCCACTATAAGAAAATCAAAAGTAAGCAATGCTGATGGACGCAATAAATACTCGAGCATTACCAGAAAATCTGACAGAAGCCACTTTTGATTTTCAATGATTGCTAGCTTGGATCTACAATGCTAACACTATCACGTCCATCAACTTCTGTGACTTCAACGACAATTTCTTCCACGCTTGACGTTGGAATGTTTTTACCAACGTAATCCGCACGAATTGGCAATTCACGGTGCCCACGGTCGATAAGAACAGCGAGACTAACACGCGCTGGACGACCGATGCTAACGAGGTTATCAATGGCTGCGCGAATAGTACGACCTGTATAGAGAACATCATCAACCAAGATAACGTCTTTATCAGTAATATCAACTGGCATTTCTGTTGTGTCTTCTTCAACTTTCATATCATCACGGAAAGGCTTGATGTCAAGTTCTCCAATAGGGATTACCAATCCTTCCAATTGTTGCAAACGTTCTTGAATACGACGAGCCAAATGAACACCACGTGTTTTAATACCCGCTAAAACAATCTTATCAAGGTTTTTATTACGCTCAATAATTTCATAGGTAATACGGGTAACTGCACGTTTCATGGTTACTTCATCAATTATTTCTTTGGTTTTCATGGTAAACAACCAACCTTTCTAAATCTACAAAAAAATCTCCCTGACAACTCAAGGAGATAGCAAATAGGGTACAGTTAGCCTGTACTTTTTCTGGTCTCCTTGCCTGCCTCACGGGACAGGGTTAAAGGATTATTTTGTTAATTCATTTTAGCAAAAAGCAACTCTTAACGCAAGTTAAAATAAAAATTATTTGGCTTTTTGGCGCAATTTTTCCAAAGTATCTTGAAAAATCTCTGGCAATTCAGCTTCAAATGTCATCAATTCACCCGTTTTAGGATGTGTAAAACCAAGCGTTCTAGCATGAAGAAATTGCCCATTTCCAGCCAAGGTTTTACGAGGACCATAAGTGACATCACCTGCAATAGGATGTCCGATGTAAGCCATATGAACACGGATTTGATGCGTACGTCCTGTCTCTAGCTGCAATTCAACAAGTGTATAATTGCCGAATCGTTCTAAAACATGGAACCGCGTCAAAGCCGGCTTTCCTTTTTCAGTGACAGCTTGTTTCTTACGATTCTTATCTGAACGTCCAATAGGTGCTTCAATCACACCGCGATCATTTGGCAAATTCCCGTGAACCAGAGCAAGATACTGGCGCAAGGATTTTTTTGCTTTGAGTTCCTCAGCCAAGGATTGGTGTGTCTGATCGTTTTTGGCAATCATCAAAAGCCCTGACGTATCCTTATCGATACGATGAACAATCCCCGGTCGGACAACACCATTGATAGATGACAAGTCCTTGATATGATACATAAGCGCATTAACCAGAGTACCAGACGAATGCCCTGCTGAAGGATGGACTACCATGCCTTGCGGCTTATTAACCACAACAACATCTTCATCTTGGTAGATGACATCCAAAGGAATGTCTTCAGCTGTATACTCTAAAACCTCCTCTTCGGGAATCTCATAGCTGATAACGTCCCCTTCTTTGACGGCGTATTTTGCCTTGGCTGTCTGACCATTGACTAAAATAGTACCTGCTTTAATTTCTTCATTAGCTTTTTGACGTGACAATTCAGTTAGGGCTGCTACCGCCTTATCTAGGCGAACCCCCGCCTCTTTAACGATTACTTCCATCTTCCTCTTTCCATAAGGCAATCATCAAAACGATGACGCCAACTGTTAAATAAGAATCCGCCACATTAAAAATGGCAAAATTCATGAAATCCAAATGCACCATATCAACCACATAGCCAAGCCGAACACGGTCGATAAAATTACCTAAACCACCAGCTATGATTAAAAGTAATCCCGTCAAGAACCAGAGAGATCCCTTAATCATTTTATTAGCATAATGGGCTGCTACTCCAACCACAATAAAGGTAACGATGGTGAAAAACCATTTTTGGTCTTGCAAAATAGAAAAGGCCGCTCCCCTATTTTGCAAGTAGGTCAAACTAAAAACACCCGATAAAAATGGCTTGACCTCACCCAATGGGATATGAGCAACAATCCAAAACTTACTTAACTGGTCCAAAAATATCAAGACCAGCACCAATCCGCTAAAAAGTATTTTCCGCATACTATCTCCTATGGCTTGTACTTGTCAAAGTAAGCTGTCATCACCTTGATAAAAGCAAGAGCTTGTGGGCTTAAATTGACATCCTTACGCTTGACATACACCATCTTGTTGACTAAATGATCTTCTAAAGGAACTACGGTAATACCATTTACGCTACGCTCATCTAAGAAGCCTGAACCTGTCGCATAGGCATCTGTTCTCTCTAAAATACCATTTAAAGTCGCCCGATCTGTCACATGGTACATGATGGTACTATCAGATGTATCGACAAGATTTTCAGAATAATAGAGATACTCATCTTTTTCTTGTGCAAACTTTACTGTTGGCAAACCTGCCAAGTCGTCCATCTGAATCTTTTCTTTTTCAGCTAAGGGATGATTTTTTGACAAGTAGATATGAGTTCTAAAAGAAATCAAGTCAACTGATTCCAAGCCCAATTTTTCCATACGACGAAACAAGCCACTCTCATTTTGATGATTCATGTAGATAATCCCAATCTGACTGAATCCTTTAGAAACCTCGTCAAGGATTTGAATGGTTGTTGATTCAAAAATACGAAAATCTTTAAGTTCAGGGTAAGTCTGTGAAAATTCAGTCATCAAAGGGGGGAGAAAATCATAGTGTTGACTGGCAATCGAAAACTGGTTATCTTCCTCCTCTGGTTGGATGAAATGTTTTTCAAAGGAGTCAAAACTTTTAACAACTTCTAAAGCCTTTTCATAGAAAGTCATGCCCTGAGCAGTTAAAACAGCACCAGTTGTTGTTCGCGTAAAAATTTGAAAATCAAGCTCCGTCTCTAAATCTTTAATAGCTACAGACAAGCTTGGTTGACTAACATAGAGTTTACTGGCTGCTTCACGAAAAGTTCCGCTATTAGCAATAGCTACAACATAGCGCAATTGCTGAATATTCATCAAAAGAACTCCTTTCCTCGAATTCACTCCCTCTATTATACAAAAAAATCATACGAAAAACGTATGATGACTACTTTTTTAGGCTTTCTTTTTAAAAGAGCTAACTTGAAGCGTTTTCCCAAGCCAAATTCCAACCACAGCACCTAAAAGAGTCAATGTCCAGAAAAAGATAAGGGGTTGCCAGTCTTGAGCTACCATGACACGATTCACGTAAGCCATATCCTTCCCACGCTCCAAAAGCATGTTTTGATAAGCCTTCGGTGCCAACCACATGAACAGGATTGGACCTGTTGTGGTTAGAGAAAACACAATGAAGGATAATTTATTCTTCCAATCGTTGTGATACTGACCAGACAGAGCGATTCCATCTGCAAGCAAAGCAAAAAGCCAGTATGGTAAAATGGTCGCCCAAAAATGCCCTGACGTTAGGAAAAAGAAAGAAACTAAGCCTGAGGTTAGGGTGATAAAGCCAAAGAAAGGCTTCTTGAGTAGGTATTGGAAAAATAAGATTCCTGAAAAAATCGCTGAAAAAGCAGGTGCATAGAACATGTTTCCATTGCGGTCAAAGATAAAATTGCACAAAACGCCTAGACCTAAACACAGAAAATAAAGAATAGCACCTACTACGAGACGTTTAAGGTTAAAAGATAATGTTTTTGACATGAGTCTTTCTTTCATTTTTAGCCATTTTAACATAAATCACTAAAAATGAATAGACGAGACGGAATTGAAAGCATGCTAGCATATAAAAAGAAGTATGGCATGACAATACCGCAAAAGCAACATTAACCAAAAGCACAAACGCCCACTTCTCCTCTGTCCATCAGCATGATACCACGAGAAGATGACAACATTCGCCCCTTTTAAACTAAGAAAATCATATGAAATGACTCTTCAAAAAGGGCAAGACTGCCTTCTAATACTCACCCAAAATCAAAAACTAACTTTCTGTAACCATTGTCTGGTGACGATGGTTTTTAATACTCTTCAAAAATCAAAAGCGAATTTTGTTGACTTGATTTGATGACCTTCAGTTCTATCTGCATTGGCTTTTAGAATATAGGGACTACGGTGGGTACCAAAGCAACAAAAGAGGCTTTCCTAAGTTTAGGAAAGCCTTATTTTATGCGGATTTAGCGCATTATTTTGCGATTGGGTAAACAGATACTTGTTTTTTATCGCGTCCTTTACGTTCGAAACGTACAACACCTTCAACTTTTGCGAAAAGTGTGTCATCTCCACCACGACCTACGTTAACTCCTGGGTAGATGTGAGTTCCGCGTTGACGGTAAAGGATTGAACCACCTGAAACAGTTTGTCCATCAGCAGCTTTAGCACCAAGGCGTTTCGCTTGTGAATCACGTCCGTTTGATGTAGAACCTCCACCTTTTTTGTGGGCGAAAAGTTGCAAGTTAGCAAGATTCATATTTAACATAATGTTTGTCCTCTCTTTGTTTAATTGGTAATGACTTTTGTTGTAACAAACTCTTGAGAGTTCTCAGCCAAATTAGTCATACCTAGGAGAAATGATTCAAATAATAATTGAACTTTCTCATCCTTAAGGTCAGTTAAATCAGATAAGGCTATCTTCATATAACCGCCATCAATCTCATCCATTGTTACATCTGCTGTACAGTCAGTTAAAACTTCTAAAGAATTAACAAGGTTAATCGATAGGGTTGAAACAGCTGCGCAAACGATATCATAACCAAATTCACCACTTCCAGCGTGTCCTGTTAATTCAACACTAACAAGGCGCTGTTGCGTACGAATAAAGGTTGCTTGAATCATAAAGATTAAGCGTTGATAGCGTTGATAACAACTTTAGTGTAAGGTTGACGGTGACCTTGTTTACGGTGGCTACCTTTTTTAGGTTTGTATTTGTAAGAAACAACTTTCTTTTGTTTACCTTGTTTTTCGATAGTACCAACGACTGTAGCTCCTTCAACAACTGGAGTACCGACTTTAGTAGTTTCACCACCAACAAGAACAACTTCGTTAAAAGTCACTTCTGCGCCAGCTTCAGCGTCAATTTTTTCAACGTAGATAGCTTGACCTACTTCAACTTTAACTTGTTTACCACCAGTTTTGATGATTGCGTATGTGCTCATGATGCACCTCCTATAAAAAATTTTTGTCTGAGGTTTTCCCTCTGTGAAGACTCGCCTAGATTGCGAGGCACGAAGCCTACTTAAACAATGTTCGCGCGGTTGCACAGGATGTGCATTTAGTCAACATTCATATGTTATCACAAGAGGGTTATGAAATCAAGGATTTTACGACTTTTTCTTTGTTATAATCAAATGAATTAACTCTCAGACAAGGAACAGAAAAGACACAGACAGTACTTGATACTCTTCAAAAATCAAAAACAAACCTTATTGACATGATTTGATGACCTTCAGTTCTATCTACATATGAGTACGGCAAGTCAAAAGTGAGCATGTAGCAAAGTGATATTCACCAAAAATCAAAAACTAACTTTTCTGTAACCATTGTCTGTTGACGATGGTTTTTAATACTCTTCAAAAATCAAAAGCAGACCTTGTTGACTGGATTTGATGGACTTCAGTTCTATCTGTATCGGCGTTACCTAGTTTGCTTTTGATTTTCATTGAGTATGAATTCAAAAGACTATGTAATCTTTTTCGTTTTCTTCTCCTAAGCAAACTAAAAAGGTTGAAGAAAATTGTCCAAATAGACTTTTTCTTCAACCTGTACCAAATCTAGCTTTGTTTGACTGAAAACCTGTGACAGCCCTTGAGTGGCTACCACTCTAAATTCACATGTTGATTCATTTCTTGATAAGCAGTATCAACCTTATCACGTAAATCTTCAGTGATTTCCTGCCGATACTTGCCACCCTTTATAAAATCTTCCAATACCATCACACGATAATCATATAAGGCATAACCTTCTGGCGCAAACCTTCCATTTGGACTTGCATCAACCAAGGTAGGATGAGCTTTCACCTTTTTGACGATGGTTTCTTTGCCAGATTTTTCAAAGGTCACATCCATCAGCAAGCCCCTCTCAGGCCACTTATTCTCCATAATTGTTGCCTGCTGGTTTGAGATAAAGTTCCCCATAGAATAGATGATAAATTTCTTTTGACCGTCTTTTTTGATCGTTTCTGCCGGTTCCACTACGTGCGGATGACCTCCAAAAACAACATCTGCTCCCCATTCGACCATTTGACGGTAGAGTTCTTGCTGTTCTTTGGTTGGTTTCAAACGATACTCTTCTCCCATTTGTGGCATAACAATGGTAACGTCTGCTTTTTTTTCGGCTTCTCTAAGTTCTGACTTGATTTTATCTCGATTGAGGTCTGACATGTGGCGATTATATTCTTCTCTTGTCAGATTTGTATCCATGCCATTATAACCATAAGAATAGGCTACAATAGCAATCTTTATCCCATTAACATTCTTAATGAGAACCCCCTCTTTCGAACGATTTTTCTCATAAATCCCCACTGTATCTATACCTAATTTATTAAAGGTTTTCTTAGTATTTAGGGCGCCCTCTAAACCTGAGTCGAGGATATGATTATGAGCCAAATCCACCACATCATACCCTGTATTTTTCAAGGTTTGAGCAATGCTTTCAGGGGCGTTAAATAAGGGATAACCTGACAAAGGATAATCAGGAGAAATAGTTCCTTCAAAATCCCCAATAGCCAAGTCAGCACTGGAAATCCTGTCCTTAACATAAGTAAAATAAGGATCAAAATCATACGAACCATCACTTTTCAAGGCACTGGCATAGAGAACATTATGAATGAGAATGTCACCGTTGGCAAGCACTCGCGCTTTCTTGAGCTTACCAGCCTTAGTCGGAGCTGGTTTTGTGAAAGCCTGATAACCATCAAATAAGCCCGCCCCAAGCAAGGATAGGGCAATAAAAGTCAGACAAGTATTCCTAATCACAGCTAAATGTTTCATAGAGGCACCTCCTATGGACAGTATACCATAAGTAGAAGCTAAATGGATAACGTTTCCACTATCTACTCGTTATAGTCAAATGACTTAACTTTCAGAACAAGGAACGCAAAAAGTCGAACAATACTTGATACCCTTCAAAAATCAAAAGTAGACCTTATTGACGTGACGTGATGACCTTCAGTTCTATCTGCTATCTGTGTCGCTTAGTCTCTTTTTGATTTTCATTTAGTATGAATACGGCAAGTCGAAAGCGACCATGTAACAAAGTCAATTCAAAAGACTATAACAATCCTAAGGACTTCAGCCAAGCAAACAACAAACTTTTTAAGCACGCAAAAACCACTCCAAAAAGAGTGGTTAAATCTAATAATAATTAGAATTTTTTACGTTTGCGAGCTGCTTCTGATTTACGTTTACGTTTTACAGATGGTTTTTCATAGTGTTCACGTTTACGTGCCTCTTGAAGAGTACCAGCTTTAGTCACAGAACGTTTGAAACGACGAAGTGCATCATCGAGTGATTCATTTTTACGTACGACTGTTTTTGACATTGATTTCACCTCCTCAAGATAAGATACCATTTACACGGTCTTAATTATTATACTGTAAAGTGACTGCATTGGCAAGATTTTTATAAGTTTTTTCCAAAAATTTTTGTCAAGTGGTTTTGCAAGTCTGGCAAGAGTTCTTCTGCAAACCAAGGATGTCTGCTCAACCAGATATTATTTCGAGGCGACGGATGAGGTAGAGGAAAATAGTCAGGCAAATAATCTTGATAGTCTGCCACACGATCCGTTAAAGTCTTTTTATCCGCTAAATAGTAATCCTGAGCCGCCTTACCTATTAGTAAGGTTAATTTTATACCAGGCATTTCTTTCAATAATTGAGGATGCCACTTATCCGCCTGTCCTTTACGAGGTGGCAAATCACCCGACTTCCCCTTACCCGGAAAATAGAAATCCATAGGCAAAATCGCAATCTGACCTGACTCATAAAAGAACTCTTCATCAACTCCCAACCATTCTCTCAAGCGATCACCACTTGGATCTTGAAAAAGTTTCTGCTTATTTTGAGCTTTTATCCCCGGTGCCTGCCCAATAAGCAAAACTTTGGCTCTTTCACTCACTTGATAGAGCGGCTCAATCCCAGCATTGGTGTAGGATTGGTTAGCCTTGTCCTCTTTAATAGCTTCATAAATACTAGTCATTATCATCGCCCTCCTCCTTTTGCTTTTTTAAGGAAATCCTAACTTCTTGATCTGAACCACCGCTACTCTCTTCTAGGACTTGCTCTATATAGGTCACCACGAAACTATCTGGATGACTTTTCTTAACCTTTTGATAGACACTCTTTTGATAAACATGTTGATTCAGCCAATTCTTATCTATTGTCTGACCTGTAAAATACGCCAGATTGACTGGTGCAATAATTGCCGACAACTCTTGCGCTAACTCACTGTCATACCAACCCTCATCATGTAAGCTCATATGAACTAGGAGATTGCTAGCATTGTTAAAGATGCTGTCCATATACTGCCGATGATTGGTCAACTCCTTGTTTTTAAGCTCCTTCTCTTTCAACCAAGGCTTCATATCCAATACTTTTTGGCGGTAATGAAGGCTATTTTTTCCAAAGGTTAATTCTCCGATACTGGCTGGCGAGATGGAAAAGGCACCGGTCACAATTTAGGTTAATTTAGAGCCACCTGAAAGTTTATCTCGCTCAATATTTTGGGTATGAATATGACCTGATAAAGCAAGTTTCTGCCCATACTTAGCGTACAAGGCTCTTAAATCGGGAGCATTATCCAAAGCATAGCCTTGTTGGGGTTGCCGGTGCTGATTGAGGACATTATGGTGCATAACAGGGATAAGCAGAGCATCTTCTTTTTGAGCGGCCTTTAATTGTTGTTCGATGAAATCAAGTGTTGCTTTTTTTAAACGCCCATTGGTGACAGGGGCACCACTACCGTTTTCATCTACATAGATATTGGAATCAATCATCAAGAACCACCGTTTTGGGCTAACCTTAGCTAGATAGGTCAAAGAAGAAGAATCCCTAGTATCCGCCTCCTCGTACCCAAAATCTGCCATTAGTGTTTCAAAATCAGTCTTCGATAGTTGTTTGGTCTTGTATTGTTTTTTTCCTCGAAATTCACGTGCCCAGCCATCAGAAATGTCATGATTCCCCGGTTCCACCAGTACCTGAATGCCATTTTGCTCAAAACGCTTAAAAATATCAGATAAGTCCTTCAAGCTTTGATACTCCCCGTTAAAGGTCAGGTCACCACTGACCACTAAAAGATCAGGTTTTTCTTTTTTAGCTTGGACTAGCAAGGCTTCCATTCGGTCTTTTCCATAGCGTAAATCCTTGCCGGCTGCTGTCGCTTGAATGGTTTTAAAGGCTTCCTTATTATCCTGTAAAGCAGGAGATAGCAGGTGCAAATCGGTCACTACCCAGACTTTTTTGATGGGCTTCTGCGTCCCAGTTCCAGTGATTTGTTTCCAATTTAGCAATGTCAATAAGGAAGCCAAAAACAGTACGGCAACCAGCATAATGCTTGATTTTCTTGACACCCTCTCTCCTTTCACTAATTAACTAATACTTAAACAAAATCAGACTAAGCGACACAGATAGCAGGTAGAACCAAAATTTATCAAATCAAGTCACCATGGTCTCAATTGGTTTTTAAAGAGTACGTTTTTTGAATTAACTTTGAGACATGCTCACTTTTGACTTGCCCTACTCATACTCAATGAAAATCAAAATTAGACTAAGCGACACAAATAGCAGATAGAACTAAAATTTATCAAATCAAGTCAACATGGTCTCAATTGGTTTTTAAAGAGTATGTCTTTTGAATTAACTTTGAGACATGGTCACTTTTGACTTGCCCTATTCATGCTCAATGAAAATCAAGTACTGTCCACGTCCCAGTTCCTTGTCTGAAAGTTAATTCATTGGACTATATAACTAATTCTATCTTATCACAAGTCTCTACAAGCAGCTAAAATTTATCAAAAAAGACCACTCACATTCCCTAAGGACTATGAATGATCAAGTTTTTTAGTGGCATTTACCGCTTTTAGCGGCGTTTGTTGTAGAATGGCATCGACCATTTTCCAATTACCAGATAGGTTAGGGTGTAACTGGTCTGGGAAATCTTCAGGATGCTTCTCAGTGCCCTTGTATTGGTCAATAACAGATACGCCAGCTTCCTTGGCTATTTCAGGAATGAGTTTCCTCAATTGCCCATCTACTACCTTATTATTCGGAAAAGTCGGATGTGGATTTTCAAAGAAGACACGAGGTGGGATCATGATGTAGATTTTAGGATGACTCTCTAAAGACTGATAGCGTTTAATGGCTGCCAAGTATTCTTTTTTGTAACGCTTGGGTTGCCAGTAAACATCTCTAGAATCATTGGTTCCCAACATGATAATGACAATATCAGGATTCACTTTAAACGATTTCTTTGCTAAAGGCTCTTTAAAGTATGGCTTAGCTGTGTTTGATAACAAAGTTCTGCCACTTAAACCAAAATTGATGACATGATATTTTTTACCTAGAACTTGCTGAAGAAGGGCAGGATAAGACTCTGTCTCCCGTGTTGAAGCAACACCTGCTCCGTAGGTAATACTGTCTCCAACAGCAGCAATAGTTATTTTATCTTCCTTAGTTGAGGTATCACTGGGCGCAATCAACCGTGAAAAGCTATAAATTGCCACTACAATCACTATCAAATAGATGACTTTATCGAACAATTTCTTATTTTGTTTGACCATTTGATACCTCCTTTCCGAACGCCCCTCCATTATCTGATATTTTAAATGAAATTTCAAAGAAAATAGTTATCAATTTTTGATAAAAGAGAAAAGCTGGTCGCTCATCTTCCAGCTTTTTCTGATTAAGATTCGAAAAAATCCTTAGCACACTTCAACTTGTGAGTTAGATAGTCAGTATAGCGGTCATTTTCAGCCATCAAGCTGTCATGATTTCCAACTCAATGATATGACCATCTTTCATGAGCAAGATTAAATCGGCATTTCAGATGGTTGATGGACGGTGAACAATGGCAGACTAAGCATTTTCCAACTTGGCTCCATAATAGCAAAGGTGGTAGCCCCTTTTCTTGAAGCCATTTGGCGATGTCGGTCAGGCAAAAGGTGGCATTTCAAAATCCATTTCTATAGACAGAAGAATCATCGCTCATCCTTTGCCGCTTAACATTTAAATAATCTTAGTGCTAGTCCTCTTCCTTAAAACTTTCTAGATTTTGCGTTAGTTGACTTAATACTTTTTCAACAACTTGCCAATCATCTGGCTCAATTCCAACAAACAGTTGGCTCATTAGCTCTCTATGAAAATTCTCCAAAGGTTCAATTTTAGACACTCCCTCTTGTGTTAAAACCAAGCGTTTGTAGCGTTTATCTACTGCCGATGTTTCCAGATGTAAATAACCATTTTTTTCCATTCGCTTAACAAGGTTACTAGCGACAGACTTCGAAATATGCATGCATTGTTCAATATCCTTTACAAAAACATCTCTCTCCTGATGTTTAAAAAGATAGTACAAAACCTTCCCTTGTGGACCCTTTAAATGTTCAATGTCATGTTTTTGAGCAATATCACCTGCTGCCTGCTCCAAATCAGAAATAATTTCCTTTAATTCATGTAATGGATTTTTCATAAACTTTCCTTTCTGCCACAAAAATCCCGATAAGTTATTATAGTTCCCTCGAGAACTATAGTCAAGAATAAAATGTCTTTCCCCACGACTTCAGTGATTTAGTTGCTTATTTTAGAAAAATAAAAAACACTTAAAATCTAGAGAAAAAAACTCTAGATACTAAGTACGTTTAGTATAGTCAAATGAATTAATTTTCAAACAAGGAACTGAGATGCAGACAGTACTCGATACTCAATGACAATCCAAAGCAGACTAGGCGACACAGATAGCAGATAAAACTGAAGGTCATCAAATCAAGTCAACGACGTCTGCTTTGGTTTTTCGAAGAGCATGAGTAGGCCAAGTCGAAAGTGACGATAGATCAAAGTTAATTCAAAAGACTATCATTAATCATGACTAGGTGTTTGGTAGATTTGTGGTCTTAAATTCTTGATAGATAACATAGCCACTAAACTAACCAAATAAAGACTTGCCAAGAAAATCATTACCATAGAAGTATTTGAAACATCCAAAATCATACCGATAATAACGGAAGAGAAGCCACCGACTGCTCGCCCGACATTAAGAATGACGTTATTGGCTGTTGAACGAATGTGATGTGGGTAAAGTCGAGTAATTATAGCTCCGTATCCAGCAAACATACCATTTACAAAGAAACCGACAATAGCTCCGCCAATCAACATGGCTGCTTGAGAATTAGCAAATTGGAAAAGGAAAACACAGACGGCTGAAGCGATTAAAAAGCTGGTGTAAACAGGGCGTGGTCCAAACTCATCCAAGATTTGCCCAAAGACCAACATACCAAGACACATTCCTAAAATAGTTGTCACCATCCAAAGTGATGAATCCTTCACAGAAATACCCAGACTAGTTTGAATAATGGTTGGCAGCCAGTTCATCATGCCAAAGTAACCAGCAATTTGTACCGTCGTCATAACCATTAAAGCAATCGTTTGTTTAGTCAGATCTGCCGTCTGAAAAAGATGGCTGATTTTTGCCACTTCGACATCTTCATGAGTTTGATATTCAGCATGGTCAGTAATCTTTTGATCATCAACGCTCAAGTGCATCCATAAAACCAAGAAAAGCGGAGTCAGCCCAAATAGAAAGAGACCTCGCCATCCCAGACTTGGTGCCAACCAACCTGCTAAAAGCGCTGATGAAATGGATCCGACTTGTCCCGCAATACCATTAAGCGAGGAGATACGCCCCATTTTTTCTTTGGGAACAATACCAGCCATGATAGCAATGGCAACACCATATTCTCCCCCAACACCAATACCAGCAATAAAGCGCATAAGATAAAGGTAAGGTAGACTATTGGTAAAATAAATGAGTCCTGTCGCTATAGCAAAAATAACAATAGTCCATTTGAAAACTTTGAATTTATGATAGCGGTCAGCTAGAATCCCAAAAAATAGTCCTCCCAGCAGCATGCCTAAATTGGTTATTGTGGCAATCCAGCCAGCTTGGACACCATTGATAGCCAAGTCTGCCATGATGCTAGACATAGAAAAGGAAAGAAACATGACATTTAAATCATCTGTCCCTGAGGCTACAATGGCTGACGTTAGAGCACGACGGTTGTTTTTATCGAGCGATAAGTTTAACATAATTCCTCCAAAAGATGGCTCACCGACCATCCTTATTTGTGCGGAACCGTTTCTTGTGAAAAAGAGACTGGTTAAACCAGCCTCCACACAAAAGTAAGCATCAAAAATAGCTTATTATCTATTTCTGATACCATTTTTCAACTTTCATGTCTCACAGGACACGGTTAAAGTAACAGTTCAAATTGTCAATAGTTTATCGGAAATTGAAATAATTGTCAAGTAAAATCACTACTTCTACAAAAGATTGCGCTGCAAAACAAGAAAAATACTACCTAACCTATTACTAAAGACAAAGATACAGAGAGCTAAAAGGAACCATAAAAAAAATAGGATAACAAGATAAATTAAGCTTTTAGTTTCGCGCTACGTTTCTAAACAAAAATAGAACTAATCGTGATAAAAGATGAAAAAATTGGTACGATAAGCAACCTTTCAAAACTTATATCAATAATCATCAGAAAGGAAAGCAAACACCAGTAACAAGTGTTGCCTTTTATAGTCAAATGAATTAACGTGCAGACAATAAGCTCAAAAAAGGGGCTCTATAATTTCTGTAGTGGGTAAATTCCCCTCGGAGATTATGGAGTCTTTTTAAATGTAGAAAAAGAGCACAAAAAAGAGAAGACCAGACGGTCTTCTCTAGATGTGAACTTAGTCGGCATAGCGACAAGCTATCAGCTTTATGTTCAATAATAAGATAGGTAGTTTATCTCGTTATATCAAAGGCTATTTTCGATCTTTTTTACGCTTAGCCACTAGACTTGCTCCAAAGAGAAGTCCTAGACCTGCTAAAAGACCGTTATTAGTTTTCTCACCTGTATTTGGAAGGTGTTTAGCTGATTCTGAAGCAGTGTGAGACTGGCTTGCTGAAGCATTTGCACTCACTGAAGCACTCATACTACTTGAGACACTCATTGAAGTTGAAACGCTTGTTGAAGCTGACTGACTTGCACTCATTGAGCTTGAAACGCTTGCTGATGCTGATTGGCTTACGCTCATTGAGCTTGAAATGCTTGCTGATGCTGATTGGCTTGCACTCATTGAGCTTGAAGCTGATACAGACACGCTACCTAAACCTGAGATAGATTCTGAGGTTGAGACTGACAAGCTATCTGATTGTGAGACAACGTCAGATACTGACGTGCTTAAGCTGCTTGAAGCTGATTCTGACAATGACTTGTTCGTTGAGCGTGANGTTGATTCTGATNNNGANACAGANGNTGANTCTGAATCACGTGTTGAACCACTCATTGATGCTGATTCGCTCACTGAAGTTGANNCNGAATCACGTGATGAATTGCTCATTGACAAGCTATCGCTATCAATATCAGGATTGTTTGACAATGATAGTGATGCTGAAAGTGAATCGGAAACAGATGTTGANGCACTTGTTGATTGACTATCNCGTACTGAATCNGACATTGATTCTGATGTCGATACTGACATTGACTTAGAATCTGAAGCACTTGTTGAAGCTGACTTAGACTCTGAAGCTGAGTTACTCAAGCTATCACGTGCTGAATCTGAAGCTGAAGTTGAATCACTTGAACGATCAGATTCTGAAACAGAGGCGCTCATTGATGAGGAAACGAATTCTGACAAGGAGTCTGAAACAGATTCTGAGCTTGAACCATCAATGTGTGAATCGGAAACAATATCTGACAAGCTCGTTGAGAAGCTATCTGATGTTGAAACGGATTCTGAAACTGAGTTTGAGGTTACTTTTGAAACAGATTCTGAAGCACTTGCACTCATGCTGTCTGACTCAGTTGAGTTTGAGGTTGACATTGAGTCTGACAATGACGCAGAGATGGATTCTGAATCATCCGTTGACTTACGGACTGAAATAGATTCTG
>NZ_KB904601.1 GCF_000380145.1 Streptococcus thoraltensis DSM 12221
ATAAGCCGTATTGACTTCAATCTCTTTAATAGTTTGGCGCATGGAACGGATCCCATAGAAACATTGGATAAGAGGGATTTTGATGAGCATTACAGGGTCAAGACTGGGACGACCATTATCAGAACTATAGGTGTCTTCCACTAAATCATAGATGAAGTCAAAGTCAATCATAGCATCCACTTGACGAAGAAAGTGATCTTCTGGGACGAGCTGGTCAAGCGTGTAAAAGCCATATTGGTTACGGTTATAATCTGGTTTTTCTTTGTGAAACATAGCAACACCTCACAAGCGTTTTCTTTTATTATACTCCTAAAATAATCAAAAAGCCCTTAGAAAATGAAGTCTAAGAGCTTTGTCTTCAATCTGAGCCTTCTCCACATGGAAAAGGCTTTTTTCTAGTCTTCTTTGGCTAATTCCAAACATGACGATTTAACATAG
This sequence comes from Streptococcus thoraltensis DSM 12221, assembly GCF_000380145.1. Lineage (GTDB taxonomy): Bacteria > Bacillota > Bacilli > Lactobacillales > Streptococcaceae > Streptococcus > Streptococcus thoraltensis. The sequence goes on from NZ_KB904601.1 coordinate 439, forward strand.
CAATGAGGGCAGGTTAAACGACGTGTTCTAGGAGTATGCTTAGCTAGATTAAAATCAAGGTAGCTTGGTTCAAAGGTCTTATGACAATTTGGGCAAAGATAACTCAATTGCTTTTTGTAATAATAGACCATTGCATTCATTGTTACTAAAAACAAAGGAATAGCAACCCAAATGACCCATTTTTGATTAAAGTAAACAGCAATCACCAGCGATAGACAATAAAACAATATAACGGAAATGAGACGCAACCACATTTGAAGTCGTAGTGCTTGCCATTTTTTTCGATTTGACATGATGAGTGAAATATCTTGTAAACTGTCAACAGTGTAATCTTCTTGCTTATCTAGCTTGTTAAGTAACTTGACAGCAGTGTCAAGTTTGACTTGTTTTTGGTCAATTTCTTGCTTTAGTTCTGAAATGTGGCGTTCCAAGAGTAACTGTAAAACCTTGTCTGAATGCTCTTCGACTAAGATTTCTTGAATTGCCTTAATTGAAAAATCAAGGTCTCTTAGAAAACAAATCCATTTAAGCTTTTCTAAATCTTTGTCCGAATATACCCTTCGACCACCTTCTGTCAAATCACTAGGTGTCAAGATACCACGCTGATCATAGTACTGCACCGTACGGATAGAAACGCTAGCTAGTTTCGCCATTTCCCCTGTTGTATAAGTTACAGACATCTCTTCACCTCCTTTTAGTAAAGATACAGAAGTAAGCTCCCCTCAACATGTCACTAACAGGTGAGCTCTAACCCAGTAGCTCAAATATCAGAGAGTTTCTTTTCTGTTCACTTGTATCCTAGCACATTACCTAAGGTCATCAGCAAGGGGTAACCTTAGGTGATTTTTTACTTTTTTAAGAAAAAATCAAGTTGACATAAGTGTCAATCAAACAGACCACCCAAAGCAGCAAAAGGATTATCACCATGACTTTCTTCTTGTTCCGCCAAGTAGGATTTATTACTATCAAACTCTAAAAATTTTTCATAGACAAGGGCTGTCATCCGAGCATCCTCCAAGCTATCATGCCCTTTTCCTTTAATGCCAAGAAAATCAGCCACAGTCTGTAGTTTCAGATTGGCAATCCCATTCAAATCACTGCTTCTACGTTCAAAAGCTTCATCATACAAGTCCACCGCATAAAGTTCTGCCAAGTCTAAGCCATTTTCAGCTAAAATCGGTAAATCCGACTTGTGGGCATTGTAACCAACAAGAGAAACACCATTAACAAAGGCTGCAAAATCTGCTAGCACCGTTTCTAGTTTTGGTGCATTGGCAATTTTTTCTGACGTAATTCCCGTCAAGCCACTGATAAAACTCTGTAAAGGTACCGCACTGTATACATACGTGTCAAAATAAGCCACTTCCTCATGATTAACAAACTTGACCGCTGATAATTGAATGATGTGACTGACTTCATTAACCGTGTTAAATTCTAAATCAAAAGCTACATACTGGTTTAGGTTTTCCATTTTTTCTCTTTCCTCTTACCCTAAAAAAGACCCTTACGGGTCACTGGTTTATTTATTTTTTTTAAACATGCGAGCAAAAAGCCCTTTTTTGACAGCTTCTTCGTGTTTGTCTTGGATTTCTTGCGCTTGATTCCGAGCTTGGTTCGCTTCTTCTTTAGCTTCTTCCAATTCCAATTTTAAGGTTTCCTTATCCTGCATAGCCGTCAAGGTCAATTGTTGTTGCTGATCGATTTGTTTATCCTTTTCAGCAATCTGCACATCCTTGATACGCATCTGCTCATCTTTGGCTGCAATCTGTGTATCTTTTGCTTTCAGCTGCTCATAAAGGCGCGTAATTTCAGAGTTCTTCTCATCTACAAGAAGCTCCAGAACCTCACGCTGTTTCGTTTCCTCATCAATCGGATCATCTTCAAAAATCGTCTTTTTATAGATTTCCTCCAATTTAATGAGACCGCTGCGATTGACAACAGTAACGCCTCTTTCATTTTTTTCAACATCCTCTTCAGGAAGTGTCTTGATACGATTGTTAACCGCTTGACGACTAACGCCTAAAATTTCAGCTAATTCGCTGACTGTCTTTTCAATAGCCATCTTATCCTCTTTTTCACTGATTTTTCTTATAAAGATAGTAACATAAAGGCTTTTTGATGTCAATTTGTCCTTAGCTAAGCGCTTTACAAAATCATCCTTGCTATTTCCACTCTAAAATTGTGCTAAAATAAGAGTATGACACATTTTGATACTATTATTATTGGTGGAGGACCTGCTGGTATGATGGCGACTATCTCTAGCGCTTTTCATGGAAAAAAAGCCCTTCTACTTGAAAAAAATCGGCGGCTAGGTAAAAAATTAGCTGGAACAGGTGGCGGTCGTTGCAATGTCACCAATAGTGGAACACTTGAAGATTTAATGGAAGGCATCCCCGGCAATGGGCGCTTCCTCTATAGTGTCTTCTCCCAATTTGACAACCATGACATCATCGCTTTCTTCGAAGAAAACGGCGTCAAACTAAAAGAAGAAGACCATGGGCGCATGTTCCCAACTACGGACAAATCACGTACCATTATCCAAGCCTTAGAAAACAAGATTCTAGAATTGGGTGCTCAAATCAAAACTCAATTTGAAGTGGTTTCTGTTAAGAAAAAGGACCAGATCTTCATTGTCAAATCTGCCGACTGCGAGTTCACCTGTGACCAACTGATTGTCACCACTGGCGGAAAAGCTTATCCTTCAACTGGTTCGACTGGTTTTGGACACGATATCGCTCGACATTTCAAGTTGAAAGTTACTGAAATCGAGGCTGCCGAAAGTCCCCTTTTAACCGATTTTCCGCATAAACCCTTGCAAGGCATTTCCCTTGATGACGTAACCCTGTCCTACGACAAGCATGTCATTACCCACGATCTTCTCTTTACCCACTTTGGTTTATCTGGACCCGCTGCCTTACGCATCTCTTCTTTTGTTCGTGGTGGTGAAATCCTCTCACTGGATGTGCTTCCTAAAATGACGAGAGAAGATGTCAGTCAGTATCTCACAGAAAACCGTGATAAGTCAATCAAGAATGGTCTTAAAGCCCTTATTCCTGAACGACTAGCTGAATTCTTCTCAGAAGAATTGCCCGAAAAAATCAAACAAATGGATCCTAAACAAACAGAAAGTTTAATTAACAAACTCAAAGCAACCCAGATTCCAGTCACTGGCAAGATGAATTTAACCAAGTCTTTTGTGACCAAGGGAGGTGTTGATCTTAAAGAAATCAATCCTAAAACTCTTGAAAGTAAGAAAGTTCCTGGGCTGCACTTTGCTGGTGAAGTTTTGGATATAAATGCTCACACAGGCGGATTCAACATTACTTCTGCCCTTTGTTCTGGCTGGGTAGCTGGTGCCCTTCATTATTAATCATTTAAAAAGTAACAAGTTTTTCTTGCTACTTTTTTTATTTTTTGATAAACTTTAATAGTTAACTAGCTAAGTATATTTCAAGGAGGACATATGGCAAAAAAATCTAAAATAGCTCGTTACGAAAAGCAATTAAAATTAATTGAACAATACGCTGACTTACGCCGTGAGTTAAAAGAAAAAGGGGATTATGATGCCCTTCGCAAATTACCTCGCGATTCAAATCCAAACCGTTTGAAAAACCGGGATAAAATTGATGGTCGTCCACACGCTTATATGCGTAAATTTGGTGTCAGCCGGATTAACTTCCGTCAATTAGCCCACAAAGGACAACTTCCAGGTGTCAAAAAAGCCAGCTGGTAATTTAACTGATGATAACTGGCTAACATCATTGTTTCCTTTGGGTTAGCGATTAAAATATCATCCTAGCAGACTAAAGTTTTTATCACAAAAAGATGTTGAGCGCTTGCTCAACATCTTTTTGGTTGCTCTATAAAATAGCTTCCAAGGTATCAATATCTTCTTGTGTCGTTGACCAGCTGGTTGCAAAGCGAACTACGGTATGGTGGTCATCATATTTTTCCCAGAGACTAACGACCACTTTTTCTTGTAGTTTTGCTAATCTTTTATTTTCAATAATAACAAATTGTTGGTTGGTTGGACTTTCTAAATAAAAGCGATAGCCCTTTTCTTTGAGAATTGTTTTTAATTGCTCGGCAAGGTTTAAAGCTTGTTCACCAATCTTCAGATATAAATCATCTGTAAAGAATTGCTTAAACTGAAGACCAATAAACCGCCCCTTAGCTAAAAGCGCACCGTGCTGTTTCACAATAGCTGAAAAATGTTTGGGCATGTTGTTCTTGGTGTAAATCAATGCTTCCCCAATTAAGGCACCAAGTTTCGTACCGCCGATATAAAAGACATCACAAAGTTCAGCAATATCTTTCAGCGTCACATCAGTATCAGAAGCGGCAAGACCATAACCAAGACGGGCACCATCAAGGAAAAGCGGAATCTCATATTGGCGACAAACTGAAGCTAAAGCTGTCAATTCTTCCTTGCTATAAAGTGTGCCATACTCAGTCGGATGAGTGACATAAACCATTCCCGGAAAGACCATATGCTCAAAGGTATCATCATTGTAAAAATCCACCAAATAATCTGATACTGCTTTGGCAGAGAGTTTCCCGTTTTGCTGTGGTAGCGTGATGACCTTATGCCCGACAAATTCGATAGCCCCTGCTTCGTGCGTCGCAATGTGTCCCGTATCTGCTGAAATAACGCCTTCGTAAGACTTCAATAGGCTATCAATCGCTACCTGATTGGTTTGAGTACCACCTGCTAAAAATCGTACTTGAGCATGAGGACAATCAATAGCCTGACGAATCTTTTCTATAGCCTGCTCTGTATAATCATCTAATCCATAGCCTGCTTGATTGACTTCATTAGTATCGACAATCGCTTTTAACAGTTCTGGATGAACACCTTCATTATAATCATTTTCAAAATGTAACATAGGCACCTCTTTTCTTACCAAAATTGTACTAAAATTCTCTTAGAATACCAAGCGGAGTAAAGCCATGATGATAATCCCTGTCAAAACCGACAATAAAATATTTTTACTTTTGATGGCGACCCAAAAAGTTGGTAGCACTGCAAGTATTTCCAACCAGTGGAATTGAGGCAAGTCACATCTTTGCTCCTTGACCAAACTAGACAGAGTCAAGGCAAAAATAATACTGATTGGGAGGTAATTAAGGAAACGAATGAGTGGTTCTGGAAGTCCCCTATACCTTGTCAAGATAAATGGAAGAATTCGCGGAATCCATGTAACGAGTGCCCCAAGGAATATCCCCACTAAGATCGTCTTAGTTGTCATCAATCATCACCCCCACTGCACAGCCAACTAAGGTAGCCCCTAAAACAGCCATTGACTCTGAAATAACAATAGCCAATAGCAGATAGGATATCGTAACAGCACCTAAAATCATCACTATCTTCTGACCTGCCATCCAGCGAAGCATCCCCGTCAACTGACTCTCAAAAATAGACACAAACATCGCCACTAGAGCAAAGTCCAATCCTAGAGACGTGGGATCTGGAATATAAGAACCAATAAGCGCCCCAAGGACAACAGCCAAAATCCAAGTTAAATAGGCAATAACATTATTGCCATGCATCCAAGACGTTGAAATACCCTTCCGACGAACCCGCTCACTTAACAAAACACCATAACTTTCATCTGTTAGTAAAGTGCCAATCCCAATTCCTTGAGACAAGGAAGCCTCTTTAAAGAGTGTTGTCACATGTAAACTCATTAAAAGGTGACGCAAATTGACTAAAAAAATCGTAATCGTTAATGAAAACAAGCTAGCATTGGCTAAAGCTAGTGCGGCGAAGGCAAACTGCGATGACCCTGCATAAATAAAAATACTCATCAACGCCATTTCCCAAGCAGTCAAACCACTACTGACACCGACAACACCGCAAGCAAAACCGATAGAGATATATCCCACTGCCGTTGGCAAAGATGCTTTTGCCCCTCTAAGAAATTCTCTTCTATCCATAAGCCTCCTTTTTTTGAATTTTCAGAATGTTTGTTAATTATAACAAAAACACAGCTTGAACTCAAGCTGTGTTTATAGGTTCTTAGGATTTGTAAGGCGAAAAGGCTAGGCTGGGTTTTGCATTCAAATCAAGTCCAGCAGTATGATGCAATTCGTATTCAACTGCTGCAGCAAAGGCAATCATTCCGGCATTATCTCCACAAAGTCGCAATGGAGGAATGATGACATCAATATCTTTTATTTCTTCAGACAAGCGTTCACGTAAGCCCGCATTGGCAGCAACACCACCAGCAACGACTAAGGTTTTAACAGAGTACATGTCCAAAGCCTTTTTCGTTTTGGCTAGAAGGACATCCATGACAGAGGCTTGAAAAGAGGCACAGAGATCTTCCAAGACCAAGTCTTCTCCTTTTTGGGCGGCATTGTGATGCAGATTGATAAAGGCAGACTTCAAACCAGAAAATGAAAACTCCAAATTGTCTTCCTTTATCATAGCTCTTGGGAAGTGATACACGTCTTCCCCCTTATGAGCTAGCTGGTCAATTTCACGTCCGGCTGGATAGGTCAATCCCATGACACGCCCAACCTTGTCATATGCCTCACCAACCGCGTCATCACGGGTTTCACCTACAATATGATACTGACCAGGCTCAGATACATAGACAAGTTCCGTATGTCCGCCTGATACTAAAAGTGCCATCAGCGGATAGGTCAACTCCTTTTGTTCACGCGCCGCCATTAGATGCCCCGCCATGTGATTAACTGGAATCAAAGGCAATCCATGCGCCCAAGCAAAGGCTTTCGCAGCAGAGAGACCAACGAGTAAGGCTCCTACGAGACCAGGTCCATACGTCACTGCTACTGCTGACAAGTCGCTAGCCGTAATCCCGGCTTCCACTAAGGCATCTTCAATACAGGTGGTAATCACTTCGACATGGTGACGACTGGCCACTTCAGGAACTACGCCACCAAAACGCTTATGGCTCTCTACTTGACTAGCAATAATATTACTCAACAGCTCTGCTTCATTTTTTAAAATAGCCACACTAGTCTCATCACAAGAACTCTCAATGGCTAAAATATAGCGATCAGACATGATAACTCCTTTTCCTAACACTACCTTGCTTCTCGTTTCATCAATACAGCATCTTCTATGGGATGGTGATAATAATGCTTTCGATAACCCACTTTCTCAAAACCAAATTGCTGATAAAGGTTTTGAGCTTTCTTATTGGAAGTTCTAACTTCTAAAAAAATGGGCTCATCCATGTCTTCTAGATTTGCCATTAATTGTTTGGATAATCCTCTACCCTGATAAGATGGCAATACAGCAATATTGGTCAACTCCATCTCTCCAAAAAGACCTTGAAGGGCTAAAAAACCAACGACTTGATCATTTTCAAACAGAAAAAAATAATCCGTATTGTCCTGATTGTAATCAGCTAGAATCTGATTTTTAGACCAGGGGGACTGACCGTAAGCCTCATCTAGAATCTTAAAAACTCCTTCAATGAGCTGATTGGTTGAGAGATTAGACCCGTTTGATATAGTCATTTCCATTACCTGCTTGATTGTTTTTTAACCAAATCTCTTCAGCTTCTACCTTCTTCAAGTAATTGGGCAAGAAAGCATCAACATCAGAACTAGGCAAACTCAAGGCTAATCTCCCAATCTCATAAGCCGATGGAAGGCTGGCTTGGTAAGTAGCTTCTGGAAAATCCGCCGCAATGGTTTTCGCAAAAGCATCAACTTCTCCAACGAAGCAAACCTTTTCATAGGATTTAGCCTGTTCAATAATCTCAGCAATGCTCGCATAATGATCCTCTGCAATAGCTTGTCCACCCTGATAAAAACCAACATAGGCATGCTGACGCCGAGCATCTATGAGTGGTACTAAAACAGCAGATGAATTCACTGGCAAAGCCAAAGCCTGTAAACTAGACACACCTACCAGATCAATCTTGAGACTGTAAGCCAAGGTTTTAGCTGTCGCTACCGCCACACGAAGACCCGTGTACGATCCTGGGCCCTGTGCCACTGCGATACGATCCAAATCTGCAGGCTGCCAACCAACTTGTTGCATGAGAAAATCAATCACCGGCATCAAACTAATGCTATGATTCTTCTTAACGGTGAGACAAGTCTCTGCCTGTAATTGTTCACCTTCTAAAAGTGCTACCGCCAAAGTTTGGTTTGAGGTATCAAATGCTAAAACTTTCATGAGAACTTCCTTCTTGTTTAACTATTTCTTTATTATATCACATTTGCAAATAGCCTAGTCCTGGAAAGTTTTCTCAGCAATGTTTTTACTATACCTTGCCTTTATGGTATAATTTAAGATAATTGTAACGATAACACGGTTAACGCATGACACAGAAATTAACACATTGAGTCAACCTAACCCAGACAGGTTGTCTTCTTTTATTATCAGCGATTAGCCAAATCAGAAAGGAATTTTATGATTTACAAAGTTTTCTACCAAGAAACAAAAGAACGTAACCCACGTCGTGAAACAACACAATCGCTCTATGTTGATATCGATGCTAAAGAAGAGTTAGAAGGCCGTATCAAAGCTCGTAAACTCATTGAAGAAAATACATCTTTCAACATCGAACACATCGATTTATTATCAGACAAACACCTTGAATACGAAAAAGAAAAAGGCGTTTTCGAACTCACAACATTCTAATCCAAACTAGATAGAAAGGACTGGCGCTAAAACAAGCGTCAAAAAATTATGTCAAATATCAATCTAAAACCCGAAGAAGTTGGGGTCTACGCGATTGGTGGTTTGGGAGAAATCGGGAAAAACACCTATGGAATTGAATACCAAGATGAAATTATCATTGTCGATGCTGGTATCAAATTCCCTGAAGATGATTTGTTAGGGATTGATTATGTCATCCCTGATTACTCATACATCGTTGAAAACATTGACCGTGTCAAAGCATTGGTCATCACACATGGTCACGAAGACCATATCGGCGGTATTCCCTTCCTTCTCAAACAGGCCAATGTTCCCATTTACGCTGGACCTCTCGCCCTCGCCCTAATTCGTGGCAAACTTGAAGAACATGGACTTTTAAGAGATGCTAAACTATTTGAAATTAATCATAATACTGAATTAACCTTCAAAAACCTTAGCGTTACTTTCTTCCGTACCACTCACTCCATTCCAGAACCTTTAGGAATTGTTATCCACACTCCTCAAGGAAAAATTGTCTGTACTGGAGATTTTAAGTTCGACTTTACACCAGTTGGTGAACCCGCTGACCTACACCGCATGGCAGCCCTTGGTGAGGAAGGCGTTCTCTGTCTCCTATCTGATTCTACCAATGCTGAGGTACCAACCTTTACCAATTCAGAAAAAGTAGTCGGCCAGTCAATTATGAAAATTATTGAAGGTATCGAAGGACGTATCATCTTTGCTTCCTTTGCATCTAATATCTTCCGTCTTCAACAAGCCGCTGAAGCTGCTGTGAAAACAGGCCGTAAGATTGTCGTTTTTGGGCGCTCAATGGAAAAAGCTATCGTAAATGGTGTTGAACTTGGTTACATCAAGGTTCCAAAAGGAACCATTATCGAGCCAAGTGAGATGAAAAACTATCACGCTAGTGAAATCCTCATCATGTGTACTGGTTCTCAAGGAGAACCAATGGCAGCCCTTGCTCGTATTGCCAACGGTATGCACCGTCAAGTAACCCTGCAACCTGGCGATACTGTTATCTTTTCATCAAGCCCAATCCCTGGTAACACAACAAGTGTTAACAAATTAATCAACACTATTCAAGAAGCCGGTGTTGAAGTAATTCACGGTAAGATTAACAATATCCATACATCTGGACACGGTGGTCAACAAGAGCAAAAACTCATGCTCCGCTTGATTAAACCCAAATACTTCATGCCCGTTCACGGGGAATACCGCATGCAAAAAGTCCATGCTGGACTTGCTATTGATACTGGTGTTCCAAAAGACAATATCTTCATCATGGAAAATGGTGATGTCCTAGCCCTAACCAAGAATTCTGCTCGCCGTGCTGGTCACTTCAATGCGCAAGACATCTACGTTGATGGCAATGGAATTGGTGATATTGGCGCTGCTGTTCTTCGTGACCGTAAAGATTTATCAGAAGATGGGGTTGTTCTTGCAGTTGCAACTGTTGATTTCAAATCAAAAATGATTCTTGCTGGACCAGACATCCTCAGCCGAGGCTTCATCTACATGCGCGAATCAGGAGACCTCATCCGTGAATGCCAACGCGTTCTGTTCAATGCTATCCGTATTGCTCTAAAAAATAAGGACGCCAGCATTCAATCCGTCAACGGTGCCATTGTCAATGCTATCCGTCCTTTCCTCTATGAAAAGACCGAGCGTGAACCAATCATTATTCCAATGGTCTTGATTCCAGATAAAGAAAATAACAATAACAATCACAAATAAATAAAAGTCAGTTAGCTTAGCTAGCTGACTTTTTGCGACAAAAAGCCAAACGTTCATTTCGTTCAGCAGGGAGAAAAAAAACTAAGAATTTGACAATTTGGGAAATTGTGCAGAGAGACAGATAATGACTAAAATTTTAGAGATGCTGTTATTTCAACCTTTTGGGAGTTTTTGGCTTTTTGGCTACTAAAGAAAAAAGATTGGAGAAAAATATCTAAAGTATACTCTTTCTCCAATCTAAAGCCAGACAATCGTCTGGTTTTTACAATATTATAGTTTTTGGAATTAACTTTGATACATGGTTACTTTCGACTTGCCCTACTCATGCTCAATGAAAATTAAAAGCAAACTAGGCGACACAGATAGCAGATAGAACTGTCTTCATCAAATCAAGTCAACAAGGTCTGCTTTTAATCTTCGAAGAGTATCAAGTACTGTTCGGCGTCTTTTTCTGTTCCTTGTTCTGAAAGTTAATTCATTTGACTATATAACCTGCTATTAGACATTGGGATAAATATAAGATACTGCTCCCGGAGTACCACTTGCTAGTGGATTAAACCAACCACGATAGTTGCCAATAGTTTGATTCCCATTATAATTAGCTTCTATAACTTGAATTTGACCATCTGCCGCTACATCTGTCACATAAGCCACATGACCATATCCACCATCAGTCCAAACAATTAAAGCTCCAACTTGTGGTGTTAAGCCTGTAGCAAATCCTGCTGACGAAGCACTGGCTGCCCAATCACCACCATTTCCCCAGTAACTACCAGCCCATGGTGCCAAAGTTTTAGCACCCCAAGTACATTGCCCAACTGGATAGCCATTCGAGCTTATTGTTGATACTGTCACTTGACTAGTCATTAGTTGACTTGACCATATAGTATCTTGGTATTGATTTCCATAACTATTATAGCTATAATCATAAGAATCATTTGAACTATATTGGTCAGCACTGGCAGTGCCACTTGTCATCAGAGATAATCCAGAAACTGCTACTAAGCCTAAAGTTGCTAAAAACGTTTTTGATGTCATATTAAATACTTCCTTTCATTATCGAACTTGTCTATCTTACCGAAGAAATATAACAAGCCATTAACGATGGCATGACATTCATCACACTTAAATTGCAAATAAGCTTTCTTTAAGGTTTCTGAAAAAATTAGGTTATCGTCTTCTTAATCCTACAATCAGCAAGACATCAATAAAAAACTTTTGACAATCACTAAACACCGAATTAACAGTGATTGTTATAAGTCACCCACTACAGATAACAAAGAGCTAAAAAGAGCCTGATATAGTCTTTTGAATTAACTTTGAGACATGGTCGCTTTCGACTTACCCTACTCAAGTGCTGTCCGCATCTCAACTCCTTATCTGAAAGTTAATTCATTTAACTATAAATAGCAAAAAAAACGCCCAGTGGACGTTTTTTTAATATAAATCTAGGTAATTTTCAATTTCCCATTGTGAAACAAACGTAGCATAGCTTGCCCACTCAAGGCGTTTCGCTTCAACAAAGTTTGTTGTGATATGCTCACCAAGAGCTCCTTTGACAACATCATCTTCTAGCAAAGCTTTCACAGCATTGTGGAGTGTTGATGGAAGATCCGTAATCCCTGCTGCTTTACGTTCTTCAGCCGACATAGCATAGATGTTAGATTCGACAGGTGCTGGTGCCTCAATCTTATTTTTAACACCATCTAAACCAGACTCAAGCAATACTGCCATAGCTAGGTAAGGATTAGCAGTTGGATCAACTGAACGTAATTCCAGACGTGTACTCATGCCACGAGAAGCCGGCACACGAATCAATGGTGAACGGTTACGACCAGCCCAAGCAATATAAACCGGAGCTTCATACCCAGGAACCAAACGCTTGTATGAGTTAACTGTCGGGTTCATGATGGCTGTGTAATTGTAAGCATGCTTCATCAAACCGCCAAGGAAATAATAGGCTGTTTCTGACAGCTGCATGCCATTCTTATCTTCAGGTTCATAAAAAGCATTATGACCATCTTTATCAAAGAGAGACATGTTGCAATGCATACCAGAGCCCGCGATCCCAAATTTTGGTTTAGCCATGAAAGTCGCATACAAACCGTGTTTACGAGCGATTGTTTTAACAACCAACTTAAACATTTGGATATTATCACAAGCTTCTAAGACATCACCATATTTAAAATCAATTTCATGCTGACCGACAGCAACTTCATGGTGACTCGCTTCCACCTCAAAGCCCATTTCTGTCAAGACATTAACAATCTCACGACGAGTATTATCAGCCAAGTCAGTTGGAGCTAAATCAAAGTAGCCGCCTTTATCGTTAACATCAAGAGTAGGTTCGCCTTTTTCATTCAGTTTGAAAAGGAAAAATTCTGGTTCTGGACCCAGATTAAATGATTCGAAACCCATTTCTTGCATATGTTTCAATGAACGTTTTAAATTACCACGAGGGTCACCTGCAAAGGGTTCACCTTCTGATGTGTAAATATCACAAATCAAACCAGCCACGGCACCATTTTCATCTCCCCAAGGAAAAACTGTCCATGTGTCAAGGTCAGGATATAAGTACATATCAGATTCATTGATGCGCACAAACCCTTCAATTGAAGAGCCGTCAAACATAGCTTTATTAGATAAGACTTTTTCAACCTGTTCATCAGTCGCCGGGATTTCGACGTTCTTCATTGTTCCCAGGATATCGGTAAACATCAAGCGTAAGAATGTAACATTTTTATCTTTGATATCTTGTTTGATATCAGCTACTGTGGTTGCCATTTGATCTCCTTTTTAAGAATATGAGGCAGATTTATTTACGTATCATTCCAGATTGTAAATGATTTAGATGTGAGGAAGGATTTTGAAATCCTCCTTGATTGAGAAGTTCGTCATGAAGGATACGACGAACATCAGCATCAGTCAAAGATTTTTTCTTAGAGCGTTTTGCTTCTTGACGTTCGGCATATTCATGCTTTATCGCAGCAATATTCAACCCTTCGTCAATAAAATCCTTAATTTCCAGTAAACGATCCATATCATTTAATGAATACATGCGTCTATTGCCTGGAGTTCTTTCAGGATCAATCAACCCTTGGTCCTCATAGTAGCGAATCTGTCTAGCTGTTAAATCTGTCAATTTCATGACAGTTCCAATCGGGAAAACAGCCATTGTTCGTCTGAGTTCTTTTCCTTTCATACGACCTCCTTTCTTTTACATTATATTCTGATAATTCAAAACTGTCAAGTGCTTATGTCACTTTTTCTAACATAAAGAAATAAGGAGAGAAATACTAGAATCTCTCACCTTATTAGCTTAAAACTTCTTTTTAACTAACCACTGACGAACTTTATCAACATCAGCATTAACTAAAATAGCAATAAAGACGCCAACGAAAGTTTCAAAAATTCTCGAGAATACATAGGAAATCGTATCCCCCCGAGGAATTGACAAGGTGATGATGAGCAAGGCAGCCACACCACCGATAATTCCAGATTTATTATTACAAGCGACATTAACCATAATCGTCAACATGGTTAAAATGGGAACAAAAATTAGCATAACCCATGTACCACCGCCTAATAATTCCCGTAAAAGATAATAAATCAAGGCACAAATACCGCCAACAGAATTACCAAAAATACGTGACATACCAAAAGAAAAACTTTTATCAAAATCTTCTCTCAAGCTAAAAACAGCGGTTAAGGCCCCAATTTGAAGACCTTCCCAACCAAATACACTAAACAAGGCTAACACAAGAAAAACCGACAAGCCTGTTTTAAAAGTTCGCATCCCCAAGCGAAATTTCTTAGGGTCAAAACGAAATTGCATCTTATTACCTCACTTTAATACCTATCTATTTTATCATAAATTAATAAACAGAAAGCTCAAAAGTTAGTAGTTAAACCTCAAAGCTCTATTTTAAGCCCCTATTTACCTTAGAAACATTTCCTAAGTGAGCCATGACACATATCGCTGTTAATATAAAAAAAGATAGGTCTGAAAACCTGTCTCGCTTTTCACTTATTTAAGTTGAATCAATTTGACGCAGGAGCTGTATGTTCATATCATCTGAAAGGCTGTTTGAAGTAGGAACTAGGGGAACACTTCTTCACTTATAAAATAGTACAGTGACTTATATAGTCAAATGAATTAGTTTTCAAATAAGGAGCTGAGACGCGAACAGTACTTGATACTCTTCGAAAATCAAAAGCAGACCTCGTTAACTTGATGTGATGATGATAGTTCTATCTGCTATCTGTGTCGTCTAGTCTGCTTTTGATTTTCATTGAGTATGAGTAGGACAAGCCGAAAGTGACAAACGATCAAAGTTAATTCAAAAGACTATACAAGAAGAGGGTGGGAAATTGAATTTTCCCACCCTCTTTTAATATTAAGATATTATAAACTTATTTTTCAGTAAGAGCATCAAGTCCTGGAAGAACTTTACCTTCTAGGAGTTCCATTGACGCTCCACCACCTGTTGAAATCCATGAGAATTTCTCTGCACGGCCTAGGTTGATTGCTGCTGCAGCTGAGTCACCACCACCGATGATTGATTTAACACCTGGTTGTTTAACGATAGCATCCATCACACCGATTGTACCTGCTTGGAAATCAGGGTTTTCAAAGACACCCATTGGTCCGTTCCAAACAACCGTTTTAGCACCTTCAAGAGCTTCTTCGAATTTAGCAATTGATTTAGGACCGATATCAAGACCAAGGAAACCTTCAGAAACTGCTTCACCATCAGTATCACGTACTTCAGTGTAATCTGCAAATGCATTAGCTTCTTTTGAATCAACCGGCAAGATCAATTTGCCATTTGATTTTTCAAGCAATTCTTTAGCAACATCTAATTTATCTTCTTCTACAAGTGAGTTACCAATTTCGATACCTTGAGCTTTGTAGAATGTGTAAGTCATACCACCACCGATAAGAACTTTGTCAGCTTTATCAAGAAGGTTTTCGATAACACCAATCTTATCTGAAACTTTTGAACCACCGAGAATCGCTACGAATGGACGTTCTGGAGTTTCAACAGCTTCTTGGATGTAAGCAATTTCGTTTTCCAAAAGGAAACCAGCAACCGCTTTTTCAACGTTTGCAGAGATACCAACGTTTGAAGCGTGAGCACGGTGAGCTGTACCGAATGCATCGTTTACGAAGATACCATCACCAAGTGAAGCCCAGTATTTACCAAGTTCTTCATCATTTTTAGATTCTTTTTTGCCGTCAACATCTTCAAAACGAGTGTTTTCAACCAAAAGAACTTGTCCATCTTCAAGGGCGTCGATAGCAGCTTCCAATTCAGCACCACGAGTAACACCTGGGAAAACAACTTCTTGACCCAATTTAGCTGACAAGTCAGCAGCAACTGGTGCCAAAGATTTACCAGCTTTATCAGCTTCTTCTTTCACACGTCCAAGGTGAGAGAAAAGGATAGCACGTCCACCTTGTTCAACAATGTATTTAATTGTTGGAAGGGCAGCTGAGATACGGTTGTCGTTAGTGATAACGCCATCTTTCAAAGGTACGTTGAAGTCCACACGAACGAGAACTTTTTTACCTTTCAAATCAACGTCTTTAACAGTCAATTTAGCCATTAGAAAAGACTCCTTATTATTTTTATACTCTTCATTATACCATATTTTTGCCTATTCTTCTAAAGAAACCGTTTTTACTTGTGATTTTTGTAACGAAGAAGACGAAGGCCGTTCAAAATAACTAAAATAGTGGAACCTTCATGTCCAACAACTCCCAATGGTAAATTGATTCGTTGGAATAAGTTGCTCACAATCAAACTAGCAATCACAAGTAGAGCAAACACGATATTTTCCATCACAATAAGACGCATTTTTTTAGAAAGACCAATCGCAAATGGCAAGCGAGTTAAGTCCTCAACTAAAACGACATCCGCACTTTCCATGGCAATATCTGTACCAGAAGCTACTGCAAAGCCAACATTGGCCAGTGCTAAGGCAGGAGCATCGTTGATTCCATCCCCTACCATTCCGACAGAACCATACTCCTTTTGAAACTCTGCGATATATTTGGCTTTATCAGTTGGTAAACTATTTGCTACAATTCGATCAATTCCCACTTCTTTAGCAATCGATTGAGCTGTTTTTTCTTGGTCTCCTGTCAGCATAATGGTGACAATTCCGATTTTGTGCAATTCAGTCAGGACTTGCTTACTTTCTTCGCGAACTTGATCTGCCAAGGCATAAATAGCTTGCAGATAGCCATTTGCGCTCACAAATACCAAGGTTTGCCCCCTAGCTTCATGCTCGTCCATAAATTGAACAGCATCCACTGCCATCGCTTCTTCTAAGTTTTCTAAAATAAAATCTTTCTTACCAATTCGCCAAATTTTACCATAAGAAGCCGTTTCAAAACCTTTACCTGTCACATCTGCCATTTGGTCTAATTCAATCACTGCTTGTTCTGGATAGTGATCTAATAAAGCCTGTGCAATTGGATGACTTGTCTTACTTTCAGCAGAAACCACGACAGCTGCAAGTTCCTCAACAATTGCCATCGGAGTTACATACATAGAAGTAACACTTGGTTTTCCAATTGTCAAAGTCCCTGTCTTATCAAAAACAATTGCTTTCAAACCAGCCAAATTATCCGCAGTATCGCCACCTTTTAAAATCATCCCCATACGGGCTGCACGGCTAATAGCAGACAAACTAGCTGGCGTACTAGAAGCCAACAGAGCACACGGAGAAGCTACTGTCAACAAAATCATTCCGCGGTAGAAAGCATCTTGAATCGGCCAGCCCAATACAAAATAGGAAAAGAGAATAAAGCTTGGTACAAGAATTAAAACACCCTTCACATAACCATTTTCTAATTTTTCAATAAAGGTCGTTGTCTTACTATTGCACTCTTGCGCTTCTTCTACCATATTCACAATTTTAGCAAATAGGGTATTGTCGTTTTCAACCAAAACCTGCAATTCAATGGTTTCACCTTGGTTAATCGTTCCACCGATAACCGTTTCACCTTCTTTTTTCTCTGCTGGAAGCGGTTCGCCCGTTACCATGGATTCGTCTAGCAAAGCTTGCCCAGATAGCAAGCTACCATCAATCGGAACAGACTGCCCTTTCAAAACTTGTATCCGATCTCCAACTTTTAAATCTGCCGTAGCAACTACTTGAATCGTGCCGTCTTCTGTTAGCAGACGCGCTTCATCTGGCGTCATTGCCATCAATGACGAAATCGCCTCCGTGCTTTTTGCCATGGCCAAAACTTCCAACGTAGAAGAAAGTGAGAAGATAAAGATTAACAAAGCCCCTTCCAACCAATAGCCAATGATCCCCGCCCCCAAAGCAGCTAGTACCATCAAAATATCAACATTCAAATGCTTTTCAAAGAACAATTCTTCAAAACCTTCTTTGGCAGACTTATACCCCCCCACCAAGAACGCAGCAATAAATAAAACACTCTCTACCGTTGGTTGATTCCAAAATGTACTAACCAACCCCAACACAATCAACAGAGCACAAGACGCTGTGATGATGATACTTTTCTTCGTTTCTGACATCATTTCTCTTACCTTCAAACTAAGTATTTTCTAACAATTTTAAGATAAAACCTAGTCCTTGAAATATTATAAAATCTCTTTTACAATAATAGTATGACAGATTTTTATCGGTAAAAACAGAAACAATTTAGCCGATTTGTCAGTTACTGAACATTTTATTAAAATTGTCTAGAGGAGAATAATGGATAAACGAATCATAAAAACAAAGGAAGCCATTTTTGAAGCTTTTTTTGACTTACTTAATGAAAGCACCTTCCAACAAATTAGCGTAGGGGATATTATTGAGAAGGCTAATATTGGTCGAAGCACCTTCTACAGCCATTTTACAAGCAAAGATGATCTTTTAACGGCTGTTTGTCAGCATCTATTTGATCATGTCTTCGTGACAGCTTCTTATGCTGAACACCGCTTAGATGAAAATAATACTAAAAATTTCGAGGATTCCTTAGCAGATCGGGTTGCGCACCTCTTCTACCACTTTAAACAAAACGATGACAAAGTCCTAACTCTATTTCGCTTAAACGATGATTATTTCCGTCGTAATTTACGCGAACAACTAGCCCAACATCTGTCTCCCGCAGTAAAAGATTATTTTTTCAAAGGAAGCCAATTGCCACCCTTGTTGCTACAGCAGCATATCATCTCCACATTTATCACCTGTCTCAGCTGGTGGCTTCGAGATGCTCCTGAAAAGTCTACCGAGGAAATGAGTCAATTCTTCTTAGAATTAATCTAATATCTCTATCCCATAAAACACAACACTCACAGATTGCTCTAAAAGCCTGTGAGTTTTTTATCATTCATAAAAAAGAAAAGAACCCAAAGGCTCTTTTCTTTCACTAAATCAGTGAATTATTTAGCGATTTTTGCGAAGTACTCAAGAGTACGAACAAGTTGTGAAGTGTATGACATTTCGTTGTCGTACCATGAAACAACTTTAACCAATTGGTTACCGTCAACTGTTTGAACTTTAGTTTGAGTAGCGTCAAACAATGAACCAAATGAGATACCTACGATATCTGAAGATACGATAGCGTCTTCAGTGTAACCGTATGATTCGTTAGCTGCTGCTTTCATAGCTGCGTTGATTTCTTCAACTGTTACTTCTTTTTCAAGAGTAGCAACCAATTCAGTTACAGAACCTGTTGGAACTGGAACACGTTGGGCAGCACCGTCAAGTTTACCGTTCAATTCTGGGATTACAAGACCGATGGCTTTAGCAGCACCTGTTGAGTTAGGTACAATGTTTGCTGCAGCTGCACGAGCACGACGAAGGTCACCACCACGGTGTGGTCCGTCAAGAACCATTTGGTCACCAGTGTAACCGTGGATTGTAGTCATCAAACCTTGTTTAACACCAAAGTTGTCTTGAAGAGCTTTAGCCATTGGAGCCAAGCAGTTTGTAGTACATGAAGCACCTGAGATAACTGTTTCAGTACCATCAAGAATGTCATGGTTAGTGTTGAATACGATTGTTTTAACATCGTTTCCACCAGGAGCTGTGATAACAACTTTTTTCGCACCGTTAGCGTGGATATGTTGTTCAGCTTTTTCTTTAGATGTGAAGAAACCAGTTGCTTCAAGAACGATTTCTACGCCATCGTTAGCCCAGTCGATGTTTCCTGGTTCGCGTTCAGCAGAAACTTTAACGAATTTACCGTTAACTTCAAAACCACCATCTTTAACTTCAACAGTACCGTCGAAACGACCTTGAGTTGTGTCGTATTTCAACAAGTGTGCAAGCATTGCTGGATCTGTAAGGTCGTTGATGCGAGTAACTTCAACACCTTCAACGTTTTGGATACGACGGAAAGCAAGACGACCGATACGACCGAAACCGTTAATACCAACTTTAACTGTCATTTGTGATTTCCTCCTTATGAAAATCAATAAATAATTATATTAGGGATTATTCCCTTAGCTATTGTGAAAATATTAACTAATATATATATCAGCTAACCTTTCAACATGATTATTGTATAATAATTTCTACTAAATTGCAAATACAATCTATTTTCTGTAAAACAAAAGAGAGCAGCCACAGCTGTTCTCTCTTGCTATTTTTATTATTCACCAGAATTTTTCTTGATGATTTCTTCTTGTACTGATTTAGGAACATCTTCATAGTGGTCAAATACCATCATGAATGTACCACGTCCTTGAGTTGCAGAACGAAGAGTTGTTGCGTAACCGAACATTTCAGCAAGTGGAACGAAGGCACGAACGATTTGGCTGTTTCCATGAGCTTCCATGCCATCAACGCGTCCGCGACGAGCTGTAACATGTCCCATAACATCTCCAAGGTTTTCTTCTGGAACTGTTACAGTAACAAGCATCATTGGCTCAAGGATAGCAGGTTGTGCTGATTTAGCAGCTTCTTTAAGGGCAAGTGAAGCAGCAATCTTGAAGGCTGTTTCAGATGAATCGACATCGTGGTATGAACCATCGTAAAGTTTAGCTTTGACATCAACCAATGGGTAACCAGCAAGAACACCGTTTTCCATAGATTCTACAAGACCTTTTTCAACAGCTGGAACAAATTCACGAGGAACTACACCACCGACGATAGCGTTCTCAAACTCAAATCCTTTACCTTCTTCATTCGGAGTAAATTCAATCCAAACATCACCAAATTGACCTTTACCACCAGATTGACGTTTGAAGAATCCACGGGCTTGAGTAGAAGCACGGAATGTTTCACGATATGATACTTGAGGAGCACCTACATTTGCTTCAACTTTGAACTCACGACGCATACGGTCAACAAGGACATCAAGGTGAAGCTCACCCATACCAGCGATAACTGTTTCACCAGTTTCAACGTTTGTTTCAACGCGGAATGTTGGATCTTCTTCTGCAAGTTTTTGAAGGGCAATACCCATTTTATCTTGGTCAGCTTTAGATTTTGGCTCAACCATCAATTGGATAACTGGTTCTGGGATATTGATTGATTCAAGGATAACTTTTGCTTTTTCATCAGTCAATGAGTCACCAGTAGTTGTATCTTTCAAACCAACGGCAGCAGCAATATCACCAGCGTAAACTGTTTCAATCTCTTGACGGCTGTTGGCGTGCATTTGAAGAATACGTCCAATACGTTCACGTTTACCTTTTGAAGTATTCATTACGTATGAACCTGAGTTAAGAACACCTGAGTAAACACGGAAGAAAGTTAAACGACCTACGAATGGGTCTGTCATAATCTTGAAGGCAAGAGCTGCAAATGGCTCTTCATCAGATGCTGGACGTTCTTCTTCAGCATCTGTATCTGGGTTTATACCTTTGATTGCAGGAATATCAAGTGGGCTTGGAAGGTAGTTAATAACCGCATCAAGCATCAATTGAACACCTTTGTTTTTGAAGGCTGATCCACAAAGTACTGGGAAGAATTCAACGTTGATAGTTGCTTTACGGATACCTTCCATCAATTCTTCATTTGTGATTTCTTCACCTTCAAGGTATTTCATCATCAAATCTTCATCAGTTTCAGCAACTGCTTCAACCAATTTTTCACGGTATTCTTCAGCTTGCTCAAGGTACTCAGCTGGAATATCTTCTTCAAGAATATCTGTACCAAGGTCGTTAGTATAAATTTCAGCTTTCATTTTGATCAAGTCGATGATCCCACGGAAGTCATCTTCTGAACCGATTGGCAATTGGATTGGATGTGCATTTGCTTGAAGACGATCATGAAGTGTGCTTACTGAGTAAAGGAAGTCAGCACCGATTTTATCCATTTTATTGGCAAATACGATACGTGGAACACCATATTCAGTCGCTTGACGCCAAACAGTTTCAGTTTGAGGTTCTACACCTGATTGCGCATCAAGAACAGTTACCGCACCATCCAATACACGGAGTGAGCGTTGTACTTCGATAGTGAAGTCAACGTGTCCTGGTGTGTCAATGATATTAACACGGTGTCCATCCCATTGTGCTGTTGTTGCAGCTGATGTGATTGTGATACCACGTTCTTGTTCTTGCTCCATCCAGTCCATTTGTGAAGCACCTTCGTGAGTTTCACCAATTTTATGGATTTTACCAGTGTAGTAAAGAATACGCTCAGTTGTAGTTGTTTTACCAGCATCAACGTGAGCCATGATACCGATGTTACGAGTTTTTTCAAGTGAAAATTCGCGAGCCATTAGGTTTCTCCTATTAATTTTATTTACTTTATTATTATAGCACGATTTAAGAAAAACGGATAGGCAGGACCTACCCGTTCGTGCGGTTTATTCATTGAACTCCCTATGTGAAAGAGTTAGCTGTACTTGAACCTATTTTCCCATAAATTAAAATTGTTTACTCGGTAAAGAATATACTGAGATAAAACTCTGACATTTACAAAATAGATAGATCCAATGCAGCTTAATCTTACCAGCGGAAGTGTGCGAAGGCACGGTTTGCTTCAGCCATTTTGTGTGTGTCTTCACGTTTCTTAACTGATGCACCAGTGTTGTTAGCAGCATCCATGATCTCTTTTGAAAGACGGTCTTTCATAGTGTGTTCACCACGAGCACGTGATGCATTAACCAACCAACGTAGGCCAAGTGTCACACGACGTTCTGGACGAACTTCAACTGGGACTTGGTAGTTTGAACCACCAACACGACGCGCACGTACTTCAAGTACAGGCATGATGTTGTCCATAGCTGTTTCAAACACTTCAAGAGCATCTGTCCCAGTTGTTTCTTTAATTTCTGCAAATGCATCATAAACGATTGATGCAGCTGTACCACGTTTACCATCCAGCATAACACGGTTGATAAGACGTGTTACAATTTTTGAATTGTATAATGGATCTGGCAATACTTCGCGTTTTGGCGCTCTATTTTTACGACTCATTTTTCCTTATCCCCCTTCTATTATCCTTTAGGACGTTTTGCACCGTATTTAGAACGGCCTTGTTTACGATCAGCAACACCTGCAGTATCAAGTGCACCACGAACGATATGGTAACGTACCCCTGGAAGGTCTTTTACATGTCCACCACGAAGAAGAACAACGCTGTGCTCTTGCAAGTTGTGACCGATACCTGGGATGTAAGCAGTAACTTCGATAAGGTTACTCAAACGTACACGAGCAAATTTACGAAGGGCTGAGTTAGGTTTTCTAGGTGTCATTGTTCCGACACGAGTTGCAACACCGCGTTTTTGTGGCGCTGATAATTTTGTGTGAACTTTACGGTGACTGTTGTAACCAATATTCAAAGCAGGTGAATCTGATTTTTCAACTTTAGATTTACGTGGTTTACGTACCAACTGGTTAATTGTAGGCATCTACATTTCTCCTGTAAAATTTTTAGTTTTGGTTGAAAAGAGCGATTGGTGACATCCTCTTTTCCGCGTGTACTTTTGCAACATTTGTCAGCACGTCTCTGTACACTTTTGAGAGACCAAAAGTAAAAAGTACCGTTTATTATAATATCACAATTCTAACTCATCGTCAATTGCTTTTTTTTGAAACTTGCTTTAATTTCAACATCAAAAAGAGAAGACCAATCTGGGAGCCCACTGAAAAAGTCATCGTTTGATGGCTTTTTTTGCTATACTAAAGTTGAGGTGATGATATGCTTGATAATCAGTTGACTTTAGATGTTAGTCCCTATTCTACTCTGTATGATATTGTTGTTCCTAAAACTCATTTTTTACGGCAGCTAACGGAACTCTGTGATTTTAGCTTTATTTATGATGAGCTGGAAAAGAATTATCAACCTGACTTCGGACGTCGTGCCTACTCTCCTATCATGATGTTCAAGTATCTCTTACTAAAAGAT
>NZ_KB904602.1 GCF_000380145.1 Streptococcus thoraltensis DSM 12221
CCCAAAACAAGCTCCACATGATCACGATGATTCCAAATATCCACAAGTGGTGTAAAATCACCTGAACGGCTGTCATCGTATTCTAAAAAGAAGATGTCNTAATTGAGTTGACCCAAATATTTAGCAACGACATCATAGCCACCTTCGTAGAGGTAGGTTGATTTAAAATTTCCTCGACAAATATGCGTTGCAAGAGTCAAGTCATCAGGTAAGCCCTCTAGGGCTTTGTTTATGATATCCACAATCTCTTGAGCTTGCGAACGGTAGCCATCAAGTTCATCTCCACTGCTTTCGTTTAATTTAGCAATCAAAAATGCCCAAGTCGTATCATCCAACTGCACATAACGCGCCCCCAAATCATAGAAATGTTGGATGGTATCGTGATAAGCCTGTGCCAAGTCACTGAGGTAGTCTTCCCAACTATCGTAGTAATCCAAAGCCAAATCGCTACGCCCATCACGAAAGACCATAGAAGGACTAGGAATAGTGATTTTTGGTGTCACGCCCTCTGGAGTAATTGATTTCAAATACTCAAAATCACGGTAAAATGGATGATTAGGGTTTTCCGCAACCTTACCAACCACACGCACATTGGTCGTACGTGTCTCAGCCCCATGAAATTTGTAAGAATCCTCTTGTAAATAAGCTTCGTAGCCCCTTAGCTCCCAAAGGAAATCCAAGTGCCACCAAGAACGACCGAATTCACCGTCAGTCACCACTTTTAAGCCATTATCTACTTCATGATAAACCAAATTTTTAACCAATTCATCCTGAATACGGAGCAATTCGTCACGTGAGATCTCACCATTTGCAAACTTTTCACGAGCTTTTTTGAGCTTAGTTGGGCGTAAATAGGAACCGACATGATCAAAATGATGTTGTGCTTTAGACATAGACTTACCCCTTTTTCTTTTTTGGAACATAGCAGAGCTGAAACCTACTATTGAATCTAAATATAGGATAACAAAGCTAGCTATGCGTAACAAATATAACTTTTCTATAATCTGTTATAGAGTCAAACTATAGATGTCTTTTTAAAAAAAGTGTCAAGTAACTTTACTTTACATAAAAGATATGTTATCATGCTATAGTTGATGAAAATTCATCTCTATTTTATCGGGCAGATTTGTCGCCAAGAATGGTATCATTTAGACGGATTCGTAAGCCCCTGAAGTATTTAATATCGAAAGGAAGAAACCAAAATGGCAGTACCTGCACGTCGCACCTCAAAAGCGAAGAAAAACAAACGTCGTACGCACTACAAATTAACAGCTCCAACTGTAAAATTTGACGAAACTACTGGAGATTACTCACGTTCTCACCGTGTATCACTTAAAGGATACTACAAAGGACGTAAAATTGCTAAAGCTAACGAAGCTAAATAATAGAAGGGAGATACCATGCGCGTAAATATTACACTTGAACACAAAGAATCTGGTGAACGCTTGTACCTTACTTCAAAAAACAAACGTAACACTCCAGACCGTCTTCAATTAAAAAAATACTCACCAAAATTGCGTAAACATGTTGTGTTTACTGAGGTGAAATAATTTTTTAATTAGTGAAAATAGTATAAAATCAGTGGTTGAAGCCATTGATTTTTATTTTCGGTAACAATTTGGAAACATAAAAAGCAGTAAGAAGGACTTACAGATAATAAAAGCCTAGAAACATTGTTTTCATAGGCTTTTTATATTACTCTAAACACTGTTTTATCAGATTGAAATCAATATCCTCCATTCAACCATCTCCGATATCAGTCTTTCTATATTATCATGTTGCCTAAATTTCAGTGACATTATGTTAAAGGAATTTTATTCCACTTATGACTTTTAGTTCTGAATGCTACGGCATTGATATGGATAAACTCATCGACTTCCCAGATTGCGTTTCTGGTTGTCCAACCCATTCGTCGAAAATTAGAGGTGTTAAATCACATTCTTTGACCAGATTACTACGTTTCCTTCTGACCTTATGACGATTAACCATTTATTGTTTAAAGTCATCTGAGAATTAACGGTATACTTTTCTAGATAGACATTTATCCTGTTTTTTATTAGTATATCAGTCTGTATCAAGGTTGCCTAGACTAGTGTAATCAATTCGGTAAAATGAATAATGTAGTAAATTTTTCAACGTTTTCTACAACTCCTTCCTTTATATTTTTTGTCTCTTATACTCTTCGAAAATCAAAAGCAGACCTTGTTGACTTGATTTGATGACCTTCAGTTCTGTCTGCTATCTGTGTCGCCTAGTCTGCTTTTGATTTTCATTGAGTATTAATCACGTAAGACTAACTATGTTATATCTTATTGGAATCCTCTAATCAAAGTTTATCTCTCATTCCTTTTTATGATAAACTATATCTAAATGATATTGAGGTGAATAATTTGAAACAATTAGGACAAGTCTTTAAAAGACTAAGAGAAGCACGACACATATCACTTTCTGAAGCAAGTGGAGATGAATTCTCACCATCTATGCTTTCTAAATTTGAGAGTGGAAAAAATGACATTTCAGCACAAAAATTATTGACTGCTTTAGAGAATACTCACATTGAAATTAATGAATATCTTTATCTAGTAAGAGGGTTCTCTGAGAGTCAACTGGTCAGATTGCAAAACGGTATTCAGGAATTAGAGTTAAATAATGACTATAATGGTCTAAACAATATGTATAACTCAGAAATAAAAAAAATAGCAAAAAATCCAAATCATCAAAATCATAAAATAAATTCCCTTATTATCAAGGCACATATGAAAGGATTAGATGATACAATTCAACTTTCTAAAGAAGAAGAACATTTTTTGTATGATTACCTCTTCAATACTGAAATTTGGGGAAACTATGAATTGACTCTTTTTGCAATTAGCTCAACATTAATATCACCTGAATTATTCACAAAATATACTCGGGAAATGTTGCATAAAACTGATTTTTTGGGATTACTAAACGAAAATAAGAGCATCATAAAAACACTACTAATTAATGGTTTCCTACTATGCATTGAAAAGGAGGATTTCGTTAATGCAGGTTACTTTGATAAGCATATTCAAGAACACTTTTTTAAAGAAAATGAAGCCTATTACCGTATTATCTACCTTTGGGCTAAAGGGCTTTTGGACTATAAACAAAATAGACAGTCAGATGGTATAGAACAAATGAGACAAGCTATCTCCATCCTCAAAATACTAAACTGCTACCAAGCTGCTAATTATTATCAAAAAGCATTAGAAAAAGAAATTGCGAAAAAAAGGAATTAAACAGGTTGAAAAAAGTGTCCAGGATGGACTTTTTTCAACCTGTTTAATTTTTCTAGGAAAGAAAAATTTTTCGAAATCTTACTAAATTAACATTTCTAAGAATCTGTCTATATTCTATTGAATATATTCAAAATCTTCTCTTTCATAATTATTTTGTATAACTAATAATATCAATTTAAATGCTGTAAAAAGCAGAAATTTTTATAAAAATTCAGAAGAATATATTCAAATTTTTTAACCATTCTAAATGATGGTTATATAATATAGCTATAAAATAAAAAGGAAGAAGTGATGATTATGAATTAGAACACATATAAAATATACATTACTAAAATAATTTATACATTTTTAATTTACAAAATAGGAGAATAGTTATGACTCAATTTATTAGTGAAATGAATAAAAAAGAAATTCCAAATTCTACACAAAATGTTAATATCACTTTCGGCTGTCACATCGGCTAATGAAGTTAGTAAAAAAGACTAGAATATAAAGTCTAGCCTTTTTTATTTTAAGGAGAATAATGTTGAGTGAAATATATACCTATAATATAAATCAAGAATCCTTACCTTTAACTGGTTTTAAAATACATATATCAGCAACACCCTATAATTTTAAAGAAATTCTAAAACTTGTACTACCTTATTTGAATGAAAAATCTCTAAATTATAAATACATTTCAAAGCCAGAGTGTATCCTCAAAAATTTTTCTACTTTCGAAGAAGCTACAAATTCTGGTAAATTAATAACCATATATCCCGAGAATACTCGACAATTTAAAGAGATTTTAAATGACCTTTATAAAATAATTCCAAACTCTACAGACGGAATCTACATTTTAAGTGACCATCCGTATCGTGACTCTAGTAATATTTTTTACCGTTATGGATTTTTTAAAGAAAAAGCAGAGTACACTAAAAATGGTATTCTAACCCTAATCGGACCAAATGGTGAGATTTGGCAAGATTACCCAAAAACTTATTTTGACTTACCTTCATGGATAGAAGATATTCAGGATATAAAACTACAGGAAACGTCTTATCTATCAAAAAATTATAGGATTGATCAAATCGTACACTCTTCAAATGGTGGTAATATTTATAGAGGAATATCTACAAAAACGAATCGTTTAATTGTTATGAAAGAGGCAAAGCCATTTATTCTATTTTTCGATAATGTTGAAAAACGCAACCTTCGTAAAAATGAATATCAAATATCTCAAAGAATTGAAAATTACATTCCTACTCCTTTAGAAAAAGTGAAGGAATGGATAAATACTTATTATATCTACGAATACATCGATGGAGTTAATTTAATTTCATATACTACACCACTCACTCTTTTTTCATATAAAACAACTACAGAAAAAGATAACGCCAAAAAATTTAAGCAGTTTTTAGCTGTAAATAATCATCTATTTAAATTAGTTGATTATTTTCATGAAAATAATATTATTTTAAATGATATACATGCTGACAATTTCCTTATAGATTCAAATGATATATATTTTATCGATTTGGAAGCCTCTTACGAATATAAGAGTAATCCTATTGTTGGAATCTATAATAGCAATAGTTTAAAAAATTGGAATAATATTGATGGTAAAGTATCTGATTGTCATAAAATTGGAAATATGATTCTTTATCTTATTAGAAGGCTTCAAATCAAGTCAAAATTGACAAATGAATTAAATATTTTAAATAATTTATTGCAATTCTACGGCATCGAATCTAACTTAGACAGACTAATCGGCTATTTATTTACACCATCAGCATCCATAAAGACTGCAAAAAAAATATTAAAACAAATAAATGTTAATGTTAGGTATAATGGTAAATTCTTTGTCAACAAAAAATTAACTATCTTAAAAAAACAACTAATCTCTCTTAATTTATCAACGCCTAGTCTCTCTCTTAATGAGTATATATACTCCAATAATCTAAATTATAAGAAATACTTAAAATATCTAGACAATCCTATTTATTTAAGATATTTTATTGATTCCGAAAAAATTTTGGGGTTGGATGGCTTAGCAGGAAGTTTAATTCTCCTAAATGAATCGTCCTGCGATGAGGATATTATTTCATATGGTATTAAGAAACTAATTGATAATATCATTGATACACAAAATGGTAAAATGATAAAAATCAATAACAACACCGCTTCACCATATTTAAGTAATGGTTCTGCTGGGGTAATAAAAGCTCTACTAAATATTGATCCCCAAAAATACCAAAAAATAATTGAAGAATTATCTAATAGTCTAACAGTTAGTTTTGCTCAACGACCAGATTATTGGAATGGAATGTTAGGCATAGCCAACACTCTATTAGATGTCTATACGATCACAAAAAATAAAAACTATCTTAAATTCGCAAAAAACTTAATCATCAATTCAAGTTACTATTTAGATTCTAATAGATTGCAAAAAAATGAATTTATACAAGTTTTTAACTATCTTGATGATCTTACAAATATAGATTGGAGCTAAAATGAAATTAATATTTAAAAATAAGGTATATAGATTTTTAACAATTTCACGTCTGTTTAACTCCATGGGGTCTTCATTATATAATATTGTCTTTATTGTATATGCTGCAAATATGTTTCATTCCAAAATTATTGTTAGTTTAGCTAACATAACCATGGTCATACCAACAATATTTACTGTATTTGTTGGTATTAAAGCCGATAATACAGTAAATAAGAAGAGAGTTTTAATATTAACAGGATTTGTTCAAGCAATATTATTCACACTAATATCACTCATTATAAACGAAGCAACACTCTTGGTTTTCTCAACTATTAGTCTATTTAACATCACTAGTGATATACTTAGTGATTACTCAAATGGTTTAAGAATGCCTATTATTCAAAAGAATGTTGAGCAGAGCGATTTAATTGAAGCTTACTCTTTTACTCAGTTTGTTTCTTATTTCTGCAATCTATCTGGACAAGCAATAGGAGTTTGGCTTCTAACTATCTCACAAAACAACTTTGCTATTGTTGCGCTTATAAATGCACTATCCTTCTGTTTATCTGTCTGCATATTAATTCCTGTCAAAAAAGAATTAACACATGAAAAAATTAAAAAAGAACAAGGTTCTGCTTCTTTCTTTAAACAGTTATCTACTCTGTTTTCCAATATCAAGATGATTTTTAACGAGTCCAGCACAACTAGTTTTATTCATTTACTGGTTGCCATTTTACTCCTAAATAGCTTAGGTGGATCTGTTACAGCTATCTATAATATTTTTCTTTTGAATCAAAATATACTAAATTTTTCTTATGGTCAGGCATTGCTAGTAGTTGAAACAATATTGGTCGGTGGTGTCTTGATAGGGAGTCTTACACCACACGACTATTTTTCAAAATTATCAATTAACAACCTACTAAACATTACCGCTGTTGTCTTCACTATTGTTGGACTATCAAATTTATTTCATTTTTCTTCTATTATTGGCATTATTCTACTATCATTTGCCACATACCTCTCTGGAAAAGTTAATCCCAAAATTAATTCGCTTTTATTAACGAATCTCCCTTCAACTGTTTTAGCCCGAACGAGTAACTTTCTTTCTTTACTATTCACACTATCTATTCCAGCCGGAACTGCTATTTTTAGTATTGTATCATCGTGGAATATGAATATTACATGGTTAATTTTTACTGTTATTTCTGTCATTATTATATTATTATCAGCAAAAAAATAGAGTAAGTTTTAACATTTAAATGGTCATAAATAAAATAGTAATGAAATCTGAAATCAAATCCATCCTCTTCAACTTATTCTAATAAAAAATTGACGCAGTGATTGACCTGTCATGACGTTCGCTTTTTAAGCTCCAAAGATAACTTGACCAACTGTGCGGTGGGAAAGCCTTTTCCCCTGCTAGAGTTCTTTCCTCTCCCATGTTGTACAAATTATAAACCTTGATATATCAACTTTCATAACATGCTAAAATAACATTTAAAATCCTTTACTGATACAAAATAATCTCATAGTCTAGTGGACTGTGAGAGGCTCTAGCCTTTAAATACCGAAATGAATGGCCGCAAAGAATGGAATTATTTCTTACAGACATGAAAAGCCTATGAACATTGCTCTCATAGGCTTTTTATTTTATAAATTACTCCACTCGATAAAAATACTCATCCGTATTGCCACTATTATCGTATTGTCCAATCAAAAGACGTTCTTTACTTTTGTCTGACTGGTCTTGGTTTGAGGCTGTCTCATCTGCTGGGATATAGCGGATGCCATACCCTCCTATGCGACTTCCAAAAGGCTGCACACCAGTTCCCCATTGATGGTTAGTATTCGAAAGCTCACCCGCCTGTCCTTGGTTACCATTTAAATCTACCGTTTTATCAGATGAAATCGTAATCTTATCTCCTTTAGCATTTTTCCACGTGCCGACTAAATTATCGAAGGTGTATATTTTGGAATTAGACTCAGTGGCTTTTGTTTCAGATGATGTCGTTGTAGCTTTAGCCAATCCTTTCCAATCCAAGGTTGATAGGTCTAAAGGATTGTCGTCCATGCTAGCTTTTTGCTCAGCTGAACTTATGATAATAGCTTTTTCTTCAATTGTTGTTACACCACTATTATCAGGATTTAGTTGCAGTTTTTTCAAGTTCCCCTTACCCTGATGAGAAGTCCACTCAACATGGGTGACCGTCCCATCCGAATTAACTTCAAAGCTGGAGCGATAGCCGCCACCTGAAGCAACTTCAGAGTGTGCTAAGTAGGTAGAAACATTATCCTTTAGGTAATAAAGGGCAATTGGGTGGATGTTACTTCCGACATCTGTTCCGGTAAACAACTCCTTACTGCCATTATGATCAATATCATAGAAGGCATAGTGACTGACATTATTATCATCTGCAGCAACTTTCGATAGGGTGTCCGCATATAACGCTTCATAATCTTTTTGATCATTCTCCTCCGACTGAGAAGCTGATGACTCAGAAGTCCGTGCCTGATTAGACTTAGGGTTTTTCATCGATTTTTTTGATGACTGATTTTTTTCAGAAGACTGTTTTATAGCTTCATTAGATTTTTTCTTTGATGACTGACTAACAGATGTTTCAGATTTATGTGGTGTTGTAGTCGTCTGACATGCAGTTAATAACAACAAACATGATAAACTCAACCCTAATTTAAAAATTGTCTTCATAAAAAATCTCCTCTTCGCTTTTCCTCTATTATACAACATTTTTAGAAAAGGTTTTCATTTTTTTAACAGTTTAAAAGACTACTAAACTATAATGATTGTTTGATGAGAGTTCCCTCTAAAAAGAATGTTCCTTTTTGATAAAATAATGAATAAAAATAAGCTAAGAGATATGTTGGCAGTTACGATTTTTATTGATCTTCCACTCAACCGTATAGTCAAATGATTACCTTTCAAACAGGGGACAGAAAAGACGCAGACAGCACCTAATACTCTTCGAAAATCAAAAGCAGACCTTGTTGACTTGATGTGATGAACTTCAACTCTATCTGCTATCTGTGTCGCCTAGTCTGATTTGTATTTTCATTGAGTATAAGTAAGGCAAGTCGAAAGTGACCATGTATCAAAGTTAACTCAAAAGACTATCGTTTACAGAATACATAGAGACCTCCGCTTACACCGAAATTTTTATAAAAGCTGTTTTGAAGCTGTGATGGTAAGCGGTCAGACAATTGAATGAAGGGGGATTTTTCTTTCATCATACCCGTAATCACTCCTTCTGTGAGGAAACTTCCTGTTCCCTTGATTCAAATCTCTATTCCCTCATAGCCATAAAAACTTTCCACCTGACGGTACTTCGAAACTTAAAAGTAATTGGTCATTGTTATTAAGTCTTCGGTGCTGTTCATACTGTCTCTGGAAAGGATAGGAATCGTATCGTTTAGTTGTTAGGTAAGAATTCTAGGTGCAGTTTCCAAGTGGCTCTCTTTGGCCTCTTGGAAATTACAGAAACGGAGACTTCGTATTTATTTTAAAATGTCAAAAATGTGTCTGTAAACTTCTGTTTGCTTCCTTTGATAGGCTTATCATAAACAGAGCTTCTTTTTCTTAAAATGTGAGCAATTGAACATTCTTCTTGTTTTGAGTAGGTTGCTATGATAGTATTTTTATAGGAAAATAAAGGAGTAACTATGTCACAAGATTCCATTTCAGTATTAATCAAACGTGCTAGTTTAGAATTAGATAAAAAGGCCAATGCATGCTTGAATCCTTATGGATTAACCTATGCACAATTTAAAATTCTCGGATACGTGGCTCATCACGAGGAATTATCCGTCACTCAAAAGATGATTGAAGATCGTTTTTCCATGACTAATCCGACTGTTTCAGGCATTATTCAAAACTTAGAAAAGAAAGATTTGATTTATCGCCAGCAAAATCCAAATGATGGGCGTAGCAAGGTGTTAGGATTGACCCAAAAAACGAAAGATTTAAAATCTCTTTTCCATGATGTTGGTAAGAAAATTAACGAAGATTTTACGCGTTCGTTAAGCCCACATCAACAAGAAACGCTTGCGCAATTGTTAAAACTTTTGATTGAAGGCAATTAAGTTTTAAGTCTCTAAAGTGATATTAATAACTCGCTATTTCCGTTGTAGTTATAAAGATTTATGTGAAAATGTTGAGACATTTTCATTGACTTACATAGGAACCTTTGTTATTCTTTTACATAGCTTCCTATGAAGAATGCTTTTTATAATGAAAAATTCTATGAATACTCAAATGATTAATAAGATTAGGACTGACATTCACCCTTTAATTGATGTTGGTCCTTTTAGAATAGGAGAAATGTCTTTGTCACAAGAAACACATGATATTCATGGCAAACCTTATAACCGTACCGCCATGCTCATTATTTTACTTATCGGTACCTTCGCTGGGGTTCTAAACCAAACTAGCTTGGGAACTGCCATTCCAACCTTAATGAATAGCTTTGACATTAAGTTAGCCACTGCCCAGCAAGCAACTACTTGGTTCCTTTTAACTAATGGTATTATGATTCCTGTATCAGCCTATCTGGCAACTAAATTTTCAACTAAGTGGCTCTTTACAGTAGCCTATGCTCTTTTAACCATTGGGCTTTTAATTGACTCACTCGCACCAACGTCAAACTGGACTATTTTCCTAATGGGGCGAATCATTCAGGCGTCAGCCGTTGGTATCACCATGCCTCTCATGCAGGTAGTTATGGTCAATATCTTCCCACCTGAAAAACGTGGTGCAGCCATGGGGATTAACGGTCTCGTTGTTGCCTTAGCTCCTGCCATCGGACCTGCCTTAGCTGGTTGGATTCTTAAGGAAAACTTTGTTCTCTTTGGAACATCACTGGAGTGGCGTGCTATTTTTGTATTACCACTAGCCATTTTGATTATTATCACCTTTCTTAGTCCTTTTATTCTACATGATGTCGTGCCTAATCATCCTGTCACTTTGGATGTTCCTTCGCTAATCCTCTCTATTATTGGTTTTGGTACCTTTTTGTGGGGCTTCACCAACGTAGCCGCTGATGGTTGGGGTGATGTCAAAAACGTTATTTTGCCAATTCTCATCGGTATTCTTGTCATTGGCGTCTTCTTTATGCGTCAGCTAAAATTAGACAAGCCTTTCCTCGATGTGCGTGTTTTTAAGATTAGACAATTTACAGTAACAACTATCGCTATTGCCTTGTCAATGATGGCGATGATGGGAGTAGAGATGATGCTTCCTCTTTACCTTCAAAATGTTCACGGCTTATCAGCTCTAAACTCTGGACTGGTCCTTCTCCCCGGTGCTCTCGTCATGGGACTCATATCACCCATTGCTGGTGGGATTTATGACAAGGTTGGTGCCCGTCGTATGGCTTTGGTAGGTTTTACCATTCTTGGTGTTGCGACTGTACCGTTTATTTTCCTCACAGAAACTACGCCTGATCACTTTATTACCCTACTTTACGCTATTCGCATGGCTGGTATCGGGATGATTATGATGCCATTGACTGCTAGTGCCATGAGCGCCCTACCTCCTCATGAAGCGGCTCACGGTACTGCTGCCAATAATATTGCTCGCCAGATTGCGTCTGCTATCGTTGTTGCTCTACTTTCTAGTGTCACTCAAAATGTCATCTCAAACAATACTCCTGCTAATAGTTTCAAAGAGCAGAATCCATTAGCCTATGCAGAAAAAATGCTTGAAGCCAGTCTTTCTGGTTTCCATGTTTCCTTTACAATTGGTGCTAGCTTCGCCTTGGTAGGACTTCTTGTCTCACTGCTCTTACGCCGTGGAAAAATTATTGAAAAAGAGGGGGAATTATAAGCATGATCATTGTCATTATTATTCTAGCAACCGTCGCTGTCTTCGCCAGCTGGATGTTGGTTGAAAAGCCTGTGCTACGTTGCCTTGCAGGAAGCCTGTCTCTTTTCATATTTGTTGGTTCAATCGCCATGTTGACCAATCACTTCGTGAATCACACAGGAATGTCAGTTAAAACGAGTGAAAAAACCAAAGAAATTTACTCCGCTGCAGGAGCTGATTCACCATTTGGACTCTTGATTAAGAAAGAAGTGGGATCTGATTCGAATAACTATGTTTTAGCCTATCGTGACAAACCATCTGATAAAGACGCTACCGCACACTTTATCCCTAAAACAGACGAGCCAACAGAAGCAGTAAAACAGAGGGTGACCTACAAAGAAGCAGATGTCGATAAAGCAACTGTCACAACAATTACCAAACGTTATACTTGGAAATCCGACTTTGCCAAATTACTCTATGGATTTGGAGGAGAGGACGGTGAACTCATTTCTCGTGAAGTTACTGCTACTGTACCTAAAGACACTTGGTTAGTTGTAACTAAGAACCAAGCAGATAAATTACCCGACATTGCCAAAAAACTTCAAGATGAAAACGCCAAGGCTAATCCAAAAGCTGCAGCCGCATTGCAAAAACTGGCTAAGGAAAATCCTCAAGCCGTAGTCACCAAGCAAGTTGAAGACTTAAAAACAGCACTCAAAGAAGAAAAGTAAGATCGTCTAAAATACAAAAATACCTCATCACTTAAAAATGAGGTATTTTTTGCTATATTTTCGGTAATTTGGATTTGTTCAGTAATAAGGAGCTTGTTAGTACGGACAGCGAACTCATTGCCATAGCCAAACCTGCTAATTCTGGATTCAGTGTCAAACCAAAAGCTACAAAAAGACCTGCTGCGATAGGAATTCCAATTAAATTGTAAATAGAAGCCCAGAAGAGATTTAGTAGGATGCGGTTGAAGGTTTTCTTACTCATATCGTAAGCCTTAACCACACCTAGCAAGTCATTTTGAATCAAGACCACACCACCTGATTCAATAGCAATATCGGTACCTGCCCCCATAGCAATCCCAACATCAGCTAGACTTAGAGCTGGTGCATCATTGATGCCATCACCCACAAATGCCACTTTCCCTTCTTTTTGAAGAACTTTAATCTGGTCTGCCTTATCTTGTGGCAAAACATTAGCAATAACTTGATTAATGCCAACTTCCTGAGCAATAGCTTGTGCGACACCCTCGTTATCTCCCGTCAACATAACAGTTTTCAGCCCTCTATCTTCTAAAGCCTTAATCGCCTGCTTAGAAGTTTCCTTGGGCACATCTTGGATAGCAATTAAACCAACCACATCTGAGCCTTTCGCTAAAATAACTACTGTTTTGGCTTGATCTTGCAACTCTTTCATCTGCTGCTCTAAGTCTTCTGGGAAATTCTTACCTTCTTGCAAGCGATGATTTCCCAAGTAAACCAATTGACCTTGATAAGTTCCAGTCACCCCTTGCCCTTCAACAGCTTGGAAATCTTCTATTTCCCCAACATCAATGCCCTTAGTTTCCGCATAAGTCATAATAGCCGTGGCAAGTGGGTGTTCTGATGAGGCTTCAAGCGCTGTAGCAATAGCCAAGACTTCTTCTTGATTACCGACCACATCTGTCACCCTGGGTTTACCGAGAGTAATCGTTCCTGTTTTATCTAAAACAACCGTATCAATATTTTGTAAGTCTTGTAAAACAGTTCCGTTTTTAATCAAGACACCCATCTTAGCGCTTCGTCCAGTACCAACCATAAGGGCTGTAGGCGTTGCCAAACCAAGCGCACACGGACAAGCAATAATTAAAACAGACACCGCATAAATCATGGACTGAGTGCTACCTGCCCCCAAAAATGAATACCAGACAACAAAGGTCAAAATTGCTAAAATGACCACCACAGGGACAAAAATTCCTGAAATTTTATCGGTCAAATCTTGGATTGGGGCATGGCTTGATTGCGCTTTTTTTACAAAATCCACAATCTGAGATAGCATGGTATCCTTACCAACCTTAGTAGCTTTAAAGGTAATCCCTCCGTTAGCATTTATGGTTGAGCCGATAACCGTGTCACCAGTCGTCTTACTGACTGGCATGCTTTCCCCTGTAACCATGGACTCATCAATACTGGTTTTCCCGTCTGTGATGATTCCATCAACCGCAATCTTCTCACCGGGTTTGACCCGAATAAGATCACCAATAACAATGTCTTCCAGAGCAATCTCAACAAATTCACCATTTCTAAAGACACTGGCTGACTTGGCCTGCAAATCAAGCAATTTCTCCACTGCCTGAGACGCATTTTTCCGCATGCGCTCTTCAAAAACTTGCCCCAGAAGAACAAACATAATGATAAAACCTGCACTCTCAAAGTAAACAGGTAAGCCATTAAAAATAGCATAAACACTGTAGGTATAAGCAACTGAAGTTCCTAAGGCTACCAGAGTATCCATATTAGCATTGTGATTCTTAAAGGAAGCCCAAGCACTTTTGAGGAATGGAAAACCTGAAAAAACCATTATAGCAGTCGTAAAGAAGAAGGTTCCCCACTCGATGATCTTGTGATCTAAAGTATGGGTAAACATGGCAATCATGAGAAAAACCATAGGGACCGAACAGATAAAAGCAATCCAGAAGCGACTTCTAATCGTCATAGAAAAGTCCTTTCTATTTAACAACAAGCGTGCCGTGATACATGTTCATGCCACAGGCAAAGCCAAACTCACCTTTTTCTTTTGGTGTAAGCTCTACAAAAAAATCCTCTTTCACAGGTAGGTCTGCCTTGATGTTAAAGTCTGGAAAAACAACTTGGTCAAAACAAGCCGAGTCTGTCTGCCGATCAAAAATAATACGTGCAGGAAGGCCTTCTTTCAAAACGATTCGTTCAGGTTTATAACCACCATCAACAAGCACACGCACTTCTTGAAAATTACCCCTTTGTTCAGCTTTTACTTCTTTTTTCTTTTTAAAAAACATACTATACTCTCTTTTTCTATTTAACAATCAATTTCCCATGAATCATGTTCATACCACAGGCAAAGCCAAATTCTCCCGCTTCTTCTGGTGTAAACTGAATGGGAAAATCCTTCTTCATAGGAAGATTTTCATGAACTCCAAAATCTGAAAAAACAACCTGATCCAAACAAGACGATGGGTCTTTTCGGTTGAAAATCAAGGTTGCTGGAAGCCCCTTTTTCAAAACAATAGTCTGTGGAATGTAGCCACCATCAACTGAAACATGAATTTCCTGATGGTCTCCGCGAACAACAGCCTCTTGTTGCGACATCTCATGTTTGCCAAAAAACCACCAGAGGATAAAAGCTACCAAAGCTAAACCGAGTACAATTACTAGAAGATTTGTCATTAGAATAGAATCTCCTTTCTTTTGTTTACATTTGTAGATTTATTGTAACAAGCCTGTATTCATTTGTCAATCACCTCTCTCTTTTTTATGTCACTAGTTAGTATCATTTGATTTTTCACTAAGACTAGGCTAGAATAAAAATATGGAGGAACTACAATGCTATCATCTATCGAAAAAACGCTAAAATCTTATCAACCAAGACCCCTTGGGCAAGATAGAGCCTATTCTGTGCTTCTACCTTTAATGCGCATTGATGACGAGTGGCATGTCCTTTACGAAGTCCGTAGCGAACACATTTCTCAGCCTGGAGAGGTTTCTTTTCCTGGAGGACGTATCGAGGAAGGCGAGTGCCCAGAAGCAGCAGCCATCCGAGAAACACACGAGGAATTGAACATTCCTAAAAACGCCATTAATATCCTCGGAGAAATTGATTACCTAGTGCAAAACCATCGAACCATTCACTGCTTTGTCGGAGAAATTCACATTGACTGCCTATCATCAATCTCCCCTAACAACGATGAAGTTGCCAGTATTTATACCCTTCCTCTAAAATCCCTCTTAGACACACCCCCTACCTACTACAACCTTCGTTCAAAAATAAAACCCGAAGAAGATTTTCCTGTAGACCGCCTGCATAAAAATGGTAAAGACTATCGCTTCAAATCACGCGCTGATAAAATCCCCTTTTACGAACAAGGTCCTGAAACCCTCTGGGGGTTAACAGCCATGTTCACCCATCGCTTTACCGAAATCATCAAAGATTGTGATATAAATTAAAAGGCACGTCCTAGGATGCGCCTTTTTCTATAGTCGTAAAATAGTCCTTTATCCTTTTTGCTCAACTCTCTAACAAACCATATACTTTCCCCCTTAGGACAGGGCATTCGCAAAAGATTTTCAGACAGTAAATTGCCTTTGGCAAAGTTTTTAGTCAACCAATCCGCGACCTTGTGTATCCTCTAAAGTGGTGTGACTGATGACGAAACCTTTTATAGGTTATGATTTCATGTAAAAGCCTGCGCATTAAACTGATTATCCTATAGCGTGATTACAAGTACTACTGAACCATGAAGTTTCAATAAGTCTAAATTAACGTGCAGAGCCATTTCCCCTGAAGTATCAATAATATTTAAAACCTTATGGACGAGTCTCATTTAGCTGACTAAGTCAATTTTTATCAGCATTATCCAAACACGCCTTTACCTCAAAGTCCTTTAACCGTTTAAAATGTTTACCCCAAAAAGTTTGGCACCACATGAACACACTTGTCCTGTGCCAAAGATACTAATTTCTGATTAACATATCTTCAATCGAAAGCCAATAGCCCGCCTGCAAGGTTATGACCATTTTAATAATACCCCCCCTTGCGTCAGAATAAACCGCATCGATTGACCGATGAGGAGGCATCCTTTCAGCGCCATAATTCTTTTTCTGCTAGGATAGTCGCCTCTTGAAGTTTATCAATGACCTCATTTAATGTTCTAAATACCTTATTCTTAAAGCCACGTTTGCGAATCTCAGCCCAGACTTGCTCAATAGGATTCATTTCAGGTGTATAAGGTGGAATGAAGCTAAATTCTATATTCTCAAGGATATCCAAGGTCTGAGATTTATGCCAGACGGCACTATCCATGACTAAAATAATATAGGCATCTGGATAAATCACTGATAGTTGACGCAGAGACTCAGTCATCCAATCGCTATTACAGCCACCTGCTATAATGAAAAACGAATCCCCCGTATGAGCATCTACAGCACCATAACAATAGCGGTACTCTCGAATATAGTGACTAGCTACATGAGGACAGCAGCCCTTTGGTGACTAACAAGATCCCAGTTTACTGATACAACCAAAACCCGCCTCATCTTGATACATCAGGCGGGTATTTTGATAGGACTTTCCATTGATAAAGCGCTCACTTGCTCTCTCCTCGTATAAAGAGTTTATTTTTAGACGCTAAAATCGTTTCGGCGTCTGCTTTTTTAGGATGTTGAGGACGAGGGCTAACCTTACGCCAACCGTAGCGCTTGAGAAGAGCATAGAAACCTTCGCGAGTTGTTTTGCGACCAATTTGTTCTTGGTAAGCTTGAAAGAGAGAGATGGCTGTCACAAATTCTCCATGCAGAGCACAAGAAAGTTCTGCTTTGAGGAAACGTTCTTCCTCTTCATGCGTCATGTAGGCACGACGGCGTCCGCCACGGTCCTCTTTGAGAAGGGCCTGTAACTCTCCGTCTAAATAGCGATTCAGTAAATTTCGTACGGTTTGATGGACAAAGCCTACTGATTTAGCGACAGCTGCTAAATTATAGCATTCAGAGTAAAGAATAAGCGCCTGAATTTTTCTATGATGCTGGGCATTGCTTTTATCTCTGAGTGCTTGCTTTAATTCATTGATTGGGGAAGGAGTGAGTTCGTGTGTCATAAGATTTTTATACCGCTATTTATGATTTTTGTTAAGTATTGCGAGTTAAGCTCCAAATAGCATACTTTGAAAAGCCAATAAGAGTGGTGATTTCCTCATAAGTGAGACCTTCTGCTCTAAATAGCACCACTTGAAGGCGTCTATGGAATTGTGAGAACTCTTTATCTTTTAAGTAAATTTTCAGTTCATTAATTTGTGTTGTCGTTAGTTTTATAGTCCTATTATAGTCAACTGAAACAAGAGCAGGACAAAAATGCCTTAATGAAAGTATGGCCATTTGGCAATACTTTTCTGAGGTGTTTTTTGATGTGGGCCCATGTTTTCTCAATGGGATTGTACTCAGGTGAGTACGGAGGAAGTGGTAAAATTC
Source organism: Streptococcus thoraltensis DSM 12221 (assembly GCF_000380145.1). GTDB lineage: Bacteria > Bacillota > Bacilli > Lactobacillales > Streptococcaceae > Streptococcus > Streptococcus thoraltensis. The sequence goes on from NZ_KB904602.1 coordinate 17,755, forward strand.
TATGCCCCTGCTCCTTAGACAAGACCTTTAGCCTGCTCATTCTATGAAACTTTGCATTATCCATAATGATAACTGATGGCGTCTCCAAAGTGGGTAGTAAGAATTTTTGGAACCAAGCTTCGAAAAAATCACTAGTCATAGTATCTTTATAAGTCATCGGAGCTATAAGCTCACCATTTATAAGACCTGCAACTAAAGATATCCGCTGGTATCTTCTTCCAGAGACCTTACCTT
>NZ_KB904603.1 GCF_000380145.1 Streptococcus thoraltensis DSM 12221
CTTGAGATTGTTAACTATACCATCGCTCACGAGAAAAACTATCAAGCTGCCATTGATAAGTTTGGTGTCTCCTACCAACAAGTTTATTCTTGGGTACGGAAGTTTGAGAAGAACGACTCACAAGGGCTGGTGGATCGTAGAGGAAAAGGACTAGAAAGCAAGCCAAACCTCACTGAAGCTGAAAAACTTCAACTCAANATNAANCAANTGGAAGAACGNAANCGTTATNTAGAAATGGAGGTTGGTCTCCTAAAAAAGTTNNAGGAAATAAAACGGCGAAACCGTCGCTAAGAGTAGGAAAGCACCTAGAGAAGTTCCAAGCTATTAGGGATTACCATGATGAACACCCTGATAGTCTTATCTATCTCTTATGCCAGATTCTGAAGGTCTCACGTTCAGGCTATTATAAGTGGCTCAATCATGACGAAACAACCTCTGAGAAAGAAAACAAGAAACTGATGGAGAAGATTCAGGAACTTCATAAACATCACAATGGCATTCTAGGCTACCGTCGNATGACGANNTTCATNAACCNCCAACTCGCTACCAACGACAATAAGAAACGGATTCGTCGTCTGATGGGGATTCTTGGCATCCAATCTGTTATTCGTCGTGTGAGACATGCTTGTACGAAAGCTGGGGCTAGACTCTACGCTGAGAATCTTCTCAATCGGGATTTTACCGCGACAGCACCGAATCAGAAATGGTGCACAGATGTCACCTGCTTACAATACGGTCTCGGTGCCAAGGCTTATTTGAGTGCGATCAAGGACCTCTATGATGGCTCGATTATCGCCTATGAGATTGGTCATAACAATGATAATCCCTTGGTTATGAAGACCATTAAGAAAGCTCTAGCAACCAATCCAGGAGCGACACCGCTCATTCATAGCGATCGTGGCAGTCAGTACACATCAAAAGAATATCGTCATTTTACAACACAGGCTGGCATCACTCTATCGATGTCACGAGTTGGGAAATGTATCGACAATGCCCCAATTGAAAGTTTCTTTGGGCATTTCAAGACAGAGTCTTATCATCTCAAGAAATACAAAACGTATGAAGAGCTAGTCGCAGATGTGGAATGCTACATTGAGTTTTACAATACGCAACGTTATCAAACAAAATTAAACAACCTGACTCCTGGGGAATTCAGGAATCAGGTTGCTTAACATCTTTTATTAGTTGACTGTCTACTTGACAGGGAGCCGTTCATTGCTGACCTTTCTGAGAGTTTTTGTTGTCCAAAGAAAACTAATACTCATCCAAAATCAAAAACTAACTTTTTGTAACCATTGTCTGTTGACGATGGTTTTTAATACTCTTCAAAAATCAAAAGCAGACCTTATTGACGTGATTTGATGGACTTTAGTTCTATCTGTATCGGCGTTGCCTAGTTTGCTTTTGATTTTCATTTAGTATCAGAGGGTCGAAGAAAATTCTCTCAAATAGTCGTTTCTTTAGCTTGAAACTATTCAGCGTATAGTTTTTTTGTTATAATATAGAAAAACTTTGAAAATCAAAATATTTGAAAAGAGAATAAAATGACTTTTAAACTTGTAACAGACTCAACCGCCGACCTTCAAGAAACCTGGGCTAAAGATAATGATGTGACCGTTTTAGGTCTGACGATTAGACTTGAAGGGGTTACTTACGAGACTGTTGGAGACCGCCGCTTAACGTCAGAAACTTTGCTAACAGCTATGAAGAACGGTGGGCAACCAACTACCAGTCAAATCAACGTTGGGACTTTTGAAACTTATTTTCGTCAAGAAGTTCAAGCGGGAAATGACATTTTGTATATGGCTTTTTCATCAGTATTGTCAGGAACTTACCAGTCCGCGATGATGGCACGCGAGATGGTTTTAGAAGAATACCCAGAAGCTTGTATCGAGATTGTCGATACCTTAGCTGCAGCTGGTGGTGAGGGCTTTTTAGTCATGCTAGCGGCAGAAAAACGAGATCAGGGTCTACCGTTGGATCAAGTTGTCGCGGAAATGAAAGCTATCAGCCCTCGTTTATATAGCCATTTTTTGGTAGATGATCTTTACCATTTAATGCGCGGTGGTCGTCTTTCAAAGGGATCAGCTATTGTCGGTAGCTTGGTTAATGTTAAGCCTCTTTTATGGATTGATAGTCAAGGAAACTTAGCACCCTTAAACAAAGTGAGGGGGCGTAAAAAAGGCATCAGAGAAATGATTGAAAAATCTGTCCAAAATTTAGATTATGCAACAGTTGTCGTTGCACATGCCAACGATCCAGAAGCAGCTCAAAAAATGGAAGTTGCATTATTGGACAAAGCTTCTGTTGATCGTGTTATTCAATTACCTCTGGGACCTGTTATCTCGGCCCATGTAGGACCTGGTACTTTAGCTGTATTTTCAGTTGGGAAAACTCCTAGATGAATTGAAAATAAAAATAAAAAACACTTGACTTTAGTCAGTGATTTTTGATATGATATTAAACGGTATTGTTTACCCCATTTGAAAGGCCCCGGAACCTTCCAAATACCTTCGGTGGGACGGAACACCCACCACCCTTGTAAACAAATATTACGAATTCGTATAGGAGAAATCATGAACAAAACAACTTTCATGGCTAAACCAGGCCAAGTTGAACGTAAATGGTACGTTGTTGACGCAACAGATGTGCCACTTGGACGTCTTTCTGCAGTAGTTGCTAGCGTACTTCGCGGAAAAAACAAACCAACTTTCACTCCACACACTGATACAGGTGATTTTGTGATTGTTATCAATGCTGAAAAAGTTAAATTAACTGGTAAAAAAGCAACTGATAAAATCTACTACACTCACTCAATGTATCCAGGAGGATTGAAACAAATCTCTGCTGGTGAACTTCGTTCTAAAAATGCTGTGCGTTTGATCGAAAAATCAGTTAAAGGCATGCTTCCACATAACACTCTTGGACGTGCACAAGGTATGAAATTGAAAGTCTTCACAGGTGCTGAGCACACACACGCTGCTCAACAACCAGAAGTACTTGATATCTCAGGACTTATCTAATCTAAGAGGAAAGGAGCAACATAAATATGGCACAAGCACAATATGCAGGTACTGGTCGTCGTAAAAACGCGGTTGCACGCGTTCGTTTGGTACCAGGTACTGGTAAAATCACAGTTAATAAAAAAGATGTAGAAGAATACATCCCACACGCAGACCTACGTCTTGTTATCAACCAACCGTTCGCAGTGACTTCAACAGAAGGTTCATACGACGTGTTCGTTAACGTTAACGGTGGTGGATACGGTGGTCAATCAGGTGCAATCCGTCACGGTATTGCACGTGCGCTTCTTCAAGTAGACCCAGACTTCCGCGATTCATTGAAACGCGCTGGACTTCTTACACGTGACGCACGTATGGTTGAACGTAAGAAACCAGGTCTTAAGAAAGCTCGTAAAGCTTCACAATTCTCAAAACGTTAAGAACCGCTTTACATCAACGATTACAAGCATTTTGCAAATCTCTTGCAAGGTGCTTTTTTTGTCGTTTTTTGCTTTTGATACCTTTTTTGATACCGTTTCGGAAAAACTTCTACATCTTTTTGAACTGTTATTTTGCTTTGAGATAGTCTGTTGAATAGTTTTTTATGCTATAATAATCCTAATATTTTGAAGATTTGGAGATTCTTATGAAAACACCTTTTATTTCTCGTCAAGAGTTGGATAAGATTACTGAACACTTTCCTACGCCTTTCCATCTTTATGATGAGAAAGGGATTCGTGAAAAAGCTCGTGCGTTAAACAAAGCTTTTTCTTGGAACAAAGGTTTCAAAGAATATTTTGCGGTTAAGGCAACGCCGACACCTGCTATTTTGAAAATTCTACAAGAGGAAAATTGCGGTGTGGACTGTGCGACGGGTGTTGAACTCTTAATGAGTCATAAACTGGGCTTTAAAGACATCATGTTTTCGTCAAACAACACACCAGCATCCGAGTACCAATATGCCCGAGAAATCGGAGCAACCATCAATCTGGACGCCTATGAAATGATTGCTTTTGTCAAAGAAACAGTCGGCTTACCAGAAACGGTATCACTTCGTTATAATCCAGGTGGTGTCTTCTCTCTCGGGACAGATATTATGGATAATCCTGAAGAGTCCAAATTTGGCATGACGCGAGAGCAATTGATCCAAGGTTTCAAGGATTTAAAAACTGAAGGGGTCAAAGAGTTTGGGATTCATTCTTTCCTAGCTTCCAATACAGTTACTAATGACTATTATCCAGAGTTGGCGCGTCAGCTATTTACGCTGGCTGTGGAAATCCGAGAAGAAGCAGGAGTTGAACTTAGCTTTATCAACTTATCTGGTGGTATCGGTGTCAATTATCGTCCTGAAGAGAAAGCCAATGATATTGCAATCATCGGTGAAAGTGTTCGCAAGGTTTATGAAGATGTCCTTACACCGGCTGGACTTGGGGATATTAAGATTTTCACGGAACTTGGTCGCTTTATGCTAGCTCCTCATGGTCTCTTGGTCACAAAAGTCTTGCATCGTAAGAAAACTTATCGTGATTATGTCGGTGTGGATGCATCGGCTGTCAATCTCTTACGCCCAGCTATGTATGGTTCTTATCATCACATTACTAATATCAGCAACCCCAATGGTGCTGTAGAAATAGTAGATGTTGTTGGTTCACTCTGTGAGAATAACGATAAATTTGCCAAACAGCGTGAAATCCCTAAGGCGCGTGTGGGGGATACCTTAGTCATACATGACACAGGTGCACATGGTTTTTCAATGGGCTATCAGTACAATGCCCGTCTACGTTCGGCTGAAATTCTCTATCAAACAGATGGTAGTGCTCGTCTTATACGTCGTGCAGAGACACCAGAGGACTACTTTGCAACCATTAGAGGCTTTGATTTTGACTAATAGCGTGTGAAGAAGAGTTGGATTAAGGTCCAGCTCTTTTCATTTTAAAAGAGATTGACTGTTCGGATTAGGACAGCTATTAGCAAGGGAACTATTGTGCTTGCTGGTATTAGCGGTAGCTCTTTGCTCTCATCATCTTAAGCAAGAACACTAAAAGACAGTGATAGTTGTAGCAGGATTAGCATCGTGCTTAAGGGAATTTCAGGTGTTATGTAGAGCCAGTTTATTCACTCAAGTGGAGTAACTAGGTATTGAGGACAACTTTGAGCACTTTGAGGCGCTGGCTTCGAAAGAAATCTGGCAATGTCGGTGCTATTCAAGATGAGATTTTGGGTGATTCCAGCCAAAAGAGTTTTGGATTTCATCATTTTCTTAGCCGTAGCGTTCAGCTAGGTAGGCGCGCAGAAAGCTTAGCCATTTTAGTCTTTCGTTTTCGAAGGCTTATCATGTTTTGGGCACAATTCATCAAAGTCTTAATGATGGATATGATACTTCCCTCCTCCAGCTTAGTCAGTTTGCTACTGATTTTTTGTATGTGGGCTAAACGCTGTTTTTGGATAAACATCAGCGTAGCTAATGTGTTGCTAGTTTTATTTGTGGCAGTTTTCATGGCTTATTTTTAGGTATTTTCAAATTTGTAAAGCCGTGACTTTTCTGCTATAATAGGACGGTAAATAAGACTAGGAGAAATCAAAAACATGTCAACAGCATTATGGATTTTAATCGTTGTATTAGTAGCAATTGCAGGTGTATTTGGTGGTGTTTTCATTGCCCGTAAACAAATCGAAAAAGAAATTGGTCAATACCCACGTTTGACACCAGATGCCATCCGTGAAATGATGAGTCAAATGGGTCAAAAACCAAATGAAGCGAAAGTTCAACAGACTTACCGCAACATCGTTAAACAATCAAAAGCAGCCGCTGCTAAAAAGAAAAAATAAGATTAAGAGGGGTTGGGAGCAGAGTTCTCAACCCTTTTTAGAAAGAAGAGACTATGGATAATCGTCCCATTGGTTTTTTAGATTCAGGTGTAGGTGGCTTGACAGTTGTCAGGGAATTGATGCGACAACTCCCTCATGAAGAAATTGTTTACATCGGTGATTCAGCTAGAGCACCTTACGGGCCACGACCTGCGGAACAAATTCGAGAGTACACATGGCAACTGGTTAATTTTCTCTTGACCAAAAACGTTAAAATGATTGTGTTTGCTTGCAACACAGCTACAGCAGTGGCGTGGGAAGAAATTAAAGCGGCTCTAAGTATCCCTGTCTTGGGGGTTATTTTACCAGGGTCAAGCGCAGCTATTAAAGTCACCCAAACCAAAAAAGTAGGGGTCATTGCCACTCCAATGACCGTCAAATCTGACATTTACAAGGAAAAAGTGCAGCTTTTAGATCCCGATATATCCGTGATGTCATTAGCTTGTCCTAGATTTGTCCCATTGGTGGAATCCAATGAAACAACTTCTAGTGTCGCTAAGAAAGTCGTCTATGAAACCTTGGCGCCCTTGGTTGGTCAAGTGGATACCTTGATTTTGGGTTGCACGCATTATCCTTTGCTTCGTCCTATTATTCAAAATGTTATGGGACCTGGAGTTAAGCTGATAGATAGTGGTGCTGAGACAGTTCGTGATATTTCAGTCTTACTAAACTATTTTGAAATCAATCGTAGCCGGGAGGCACAGGGCAAAAAGGACTGTTTCTATACAACAGCTGGTGTTGCTAGTTTTCAAGAAATTGCCGAAAGTTGGTTAGGAAAATCAATTCGTGTTGAGCATGTTAACCTAGAGGAGGTTTTGAATGACTAAGAAGATTTATGAACATAAAGATGGGCAGGATTGGTTTATAGGAAGCATGTCTGGTCATAATACCTTGGCTTATTTAGGCGATGAGAATCGAATAGATGACCCCTTATTTGAGTTAAACTCGTTTTTAAGTCGTCTGACCTTAATTGATCCTTTTTCAGAAGATGAGTGGAATAAGCCTAGAGGTTATTGTGTGACAGTCGTTAGATGGTCGTCAGAATTCAAATTGATTAGCTTTGTTTTGAAGATGATTAATGAGAGTTTAGACCGTCGTTTAGAAGCTAGGCAGCATAATGGGGCGATTCTCATTATCGAAGATGATCGGCTATTGGCTGTTCAGTTGCCTCAAAATGGCTTACCGCTTTCAGATTTCTCTGATAAAAGTCAGTCAGATTTTGGTGACAAACTGCTCATTGCCACACATAATGAAGGCAAGGTCAGGGAATTCCGTAAGATGTTTGCTTCGCTTGGAATTGAAGTGGAAAGTCTAAACGACTATCCTGATTTACCAGAAGTAGAAGAGACGGGAATGACTTTCGAAGAAAATGCACGTCTCAAGGCAGAGACCATTTCTAAATTAACTGGTCGCATGGTTTTAGCTGATGATTCAGGTTTGAAAGTTGATGCTCTAGGTGGCTTACCTGGTGTGTGGTCGGCACGCTTTTCAGCACCAGATCCAACGGATGAAAAAAACAATGCTAAACTCTTGCATGAATTGGCTATGGTTTTTGAACAAAAAGACCGTAGTGCTCAATTTCATTCAACTCTAGTTGTCGCTGCGCCAGATAAAGAAAGTCTGGTTGTCGCCGCAGATTGGCCGGGGTATATCGCTTATGAAGAAAAAGGTGAGGGCGGCTTTGGTTACGATCCACTTTTCCTTGTTGGCGAAACGGGTCAAACAGCTGCTCAGCTCAGTCCAGAACAAAAGAATGACATGTCTCATCGTGGTTTAGCGATGAAAAAACTAATGGAGGAATTTCCAGCATGGCAGAACAAATTTTAATTGTAATGAGTGATTCTCACGGCGCTAAAGCTGTGGTTGAAAAGATAAAAGAACACTATCAAGGTCAGGTAGATGCTATTTTCCATAATGGTGATTCTGAGTTAGCGCCATCAGATGCTGTTTGGCAGGGAATTCATGTTGTTAAAGGTAACTGTGATTACGATTCTGGTTATCAAGAAGATAATATCGTTCATTTACCAGACTTAATCGTTGCCCAGACACACGGTCATCTTTATCACATCAACTTTATATGGAGCCGTTTAATCAAATTTGCCCAAGAAGCGCAAGCTGATATTTGCTTGTATGGTCATTTACATCGCGCGGCAGCCTGGCAAGAAGAGGGTATTGTCTTTGTTAACCCAGGATCTGTTTTACAGCCGCGGGGAGACATCAATGAAAAACTCTATGCTATGATTAGGGTCACAGATACTTCAATTAAGGTTGATTTCTTAGACCTTAATCACCAAGTTTATCCAGGTTTATCACAGGAATTTAGCAGATGATTGCAAAAGAATTTGAAGATTTTTTATTGAATTATACCGAGCATTATTTAATTCCTTCCAAAGACCTTGCTATTGTGGTTGATACCCATAATATGGATCATGTACTGCTCCTGATGACCAGTAATGGTTATTCACGTATCCCTGTTATTTCAAAAGAGAAAGCCTATTGTGGAACAGTTTCAATTTCTGATATTATGCACTATCAGGCTGAAAATAATTTAGCAGATTGGGAGCTTTCTCAAACCGATGTAGCAGTGGCAGTTAATGACAAGGTGGAAACTATTTTAGCGGATGCCTCATTGACAGAAATTATGCACAAACTCGTGGATAATCCTTTTTTGCCAGTTTTGGATAGCGATAAGCACTTTATGGGAATTATCACACGAAAATCAATTCTGAAAGCTGTCAATGCCCTGCTACATGATTTTACTGAGGATTATGACATCACACCAAAAGAAAAACATGATATCTAAAGAGCTTATTACAACCTTTTTAGCTGAGAAAAACATCTCATCTGCCTCTCAAAAAGCCTACTTTTATGATTTAGAGCAGTTTATGGATTTGGTAGAAGGCCATATCAATGACACCAGTCTTCTTTATTATCAAGAATTTTTAAAATCCTTAAAAGTCAGTGCCCAGAAGCGCAAACAATCATCTGTCAATCAATTTTTACTCTATCTCTACGAAGAAGGGCAGCTGGATCGCTATCATCGCTTGAAAAGGGTGAAAGAAGTTTCGTCTGAGCCGAAATCCTTTCAAAAGATTGATTTGGATTTTTTAAAGGAAGACAGCGAACAGTATCATGGGCGTCTGATTGCCTCGTTTCTAGCACTTATGGGCTTAACCCTGAAAGAAATAGCGGAGGTGAAAGGTGACATGATTGATGTTGAATTTAAGGTTTTGAAGATCAAAAAAGATGGACAAGTCAGAATTCTGCACTTGCCTCAGAGTATTTTGCAACAACTACCAGAAGTGTCTGAGGATTCTTATCTCTTTGATAATAAAGGGATGGCTTATTCTCGTCAGTGGTTTTTCTTGCAACTCAAGGCGTATTTGCATAGTCTCAATCTAAGCCATCTGACGGCTCAAGAATTGCGACAACAGTATATTCTTAGTCAAATTGTTTTAGGAAAGTCAGCAATAGAGATTGCCAAACAACTGGGGCTAAAATCGACACAGACCCTCGAGAAATATTTCAAATAATGGATATAAAATTAAAAGATTTTGAAGGTCCCCTTGATTTACTTTTACACTTGGTGTCAAAGTATGAGGTGGATATTTATGATGTACCCTTGGTTGAGGTCATCGAACAATATTTAGCATATCTAGCAACCCTTCAAGCTATGAAGTTGGAAATTGCTGGAGAGTACATGGTGATGGCTAGCCAGCTCATGCTGATAAAGAGCCGCAAGCTCTTACCGAAAGTTGTGGAAGAAACACCACTTGAAGAAGACCTTGAAATGGAACTTCTCTCGCAAATCGAAGAGTACAAGCGTTTCAAGGCTATTTCACAGGAACTGGGACGACAACACCAAGAGCGTGCCAAGTTATTTTCAAAAGCTAAGACAGAGATTGTCTCAGAAGATGTAATCCTAAAAGAGGATAAGACAACTTTAGATCTTTATCTAGCTTTTTCAAAAATCATGGCTCAAAAGCAGGTTGCTTTTAACCAAGAGCATACCACCATCGCAGCAGATGATTACCGTATTGAGGATATGATGGTCTTTGTGGAAAGTCAACTTGAGGTTGGTCGACCTAAATCAATGCAACAATTGTTCCAAGAAGTTGAGAGTAAGGAGCAGATGATTACCATCTTTTTGGCTATTTTAGAATTGGTCAAACGTCAGGTCGTAAGGGTTGAGCAAGAGCAGAATTTCTCAGATGTTACATTAAGAAGGGAGGCGGCATGACAACTTTATCACAAATCGAAGCGCTTCTCTTCGTGGCTGGAGAAGAGGGCCTATCAATTCGTCAATTAGCAGAATTACTAGAATTACCGCCATCAGGTTTACAACAGTCTATGGAAAAATTGGTAGAGAAGTATCAAAAAGACAAGGATTCTGCTCTGAGCGTTTTAGAATCAGCCAATACTTACAAATTAGTCACTAAAGATGATTATGCAGACCTATTGAAGTCATACGCCCATACCCCAATCAATCAAAGCCTGTCTCGAGCAAGTCTTGAAACCTTATCGATTATTGCTTATAAGCAGCCTATTACACGGATTGAAGTTGATGGGATTCGTGGGGTAAATTCAAGTGGAGCCATTAGCAAGTTACAAGCTTTCGGATTGGTTCAAGAAGTTGGAAAGAAAGAAGTTCTTGGTCGTCCTAATCTTTATGCGACTACGGATTATTTTTTAGATTATATGGGCATCAATAGCCTAGACGAGCTGGTTGATGTCTCAACTATTGACATCAAGGAAGAAGAGGTCGCATTATTTGCGGAAGTTCCCTCTTTAGAAGAATAAGGAAACAAGATGAGAATTAACAAATATATCGCCCACGCAGGTGTGGCTAGTCGTCGTAAGGCAGAAGAATTAATTAAAAAGGGCTTGGTAACCATTAACGGAAAGACCGTTACTGAGTTGGCAACAATCGTTAAGTCAGGTGATGTTGTTGAAGTTGAGGGCAGCCCTATTTATAACGAAGAAAAAGTTTACTACCTACTAAATAAACCTCGCGGAGTGATTTCAAGTGTATCGGATGAAAAAGGGCGTCAAACAGTGGTGGATTTGCTCCCACAAGTTAAGGAACGCATTTATCCTGTAGGTCGCTTGGATTGGGACACTTCTGGACTTCTTCTTTTGACAAATGATGGCGATTTTACTGATAAAATGATTCATCCTCGTAATGAGATTGATAAGGTTTACGTGGCGCGTGTTAAAGGTATTGCAACAAAAGAAAATCTTCGCCCACTGACGCGTGGTGTTGTTATTGATGGCACAAAAACTAAGCCTGCCCGCTACAATATCATCAAAGTTGAAGCGGATAAAAATCGTTCGGTTGTCGAATTGGTTATCCATGAGGGGCGTAACCATCAGGTTAAGAAGATGTTTGAATCTGTTGGTTTACTAGTTGATAAACTATCACGTACTCAGTTTGGTACCCTCGATTTGAGAGGACTTCGTCCGGGAGAATCTCGTCGTCTTAGCAAGAAAGAAGTTAGCCAGCTTCACAATATGGCTATCAATAAAACAAAATGAGAAAAGTGCTAATAGCAGTCGTTTGTTTCTATCAAAAATACCTGTCGCCTGTGTTGCCAGGAACCTGCCGCTTTCGACCAACCTGCTCCCAGTACATGATTGAAGCCATTGACAAACATGGCTTTAAGGGAATTATGATGGGAATTGCTAGAATTCTGCGTTGTCATCTCTGCTCAAAAACTGGATTTGATCCCGTTCCTGATCATTTTTCACTCAAAACACATGTCAAAAACGATTCACAAAAGTGAACCGTTTTTTCGTTATATTAATATTTGGACCAGGTACGTCTTAAGAAAAGTAAGAGCATCGGATAGATTTCCAGACGACCGGCAATCATGGCAAAACTCATGAGTAGTTTTGAGAACGGGCTGAAGATATCAAAGGTTTCAGCAGTTCCCAACATCGGTCCGATATTATTAAATGTTGAAGCGGCTGCACTGACAACTATCATAAAATCTTTTTGATGGTCAATGCTTAAACAAAATACCAGACAAATAAACATGATAACATAGATGGCTAAGTATTTTAAGACACTATGTTGTGTTTCCTTATCGATAACATTTTCCCCAATATGGAGAGACATTACCCGACGTGGATAAAGTGTTCTTAGGACTTCGTTTTTGACAATTTTAGAAATGATGAGTGCTCTTATGACTTTAAAACCACCAGCTGTGGAACCAGCTGACCCTCCCAAGAACATCAATAAAAGAAGGACAAACTGTGCAAATAGTGGCCATACCGTCAAATCTGTAATTCCAAAACCAGTGGTTGTAATCACATTGGTTACTTGGAAGAAAGAGAAACGAATGGTTTGAGATAGGCTAGAGTACAGGTGGCTCACGTTTAAGATAATAACTATTGTTGCCACGAGGATTGTCCCTAGATATAAGCGCAATTCGGTGTCTTTAAAGAAAATCTTGAATTTTCGCATCAATATCAAATAATATAAGTTAAAATTGATTCCAAAAAGCATGACACCGAAAGAAATCACATAAGTAATGAGAGGGCTCTTATAGTGAGCGATAGAATCGTTATAGACACCGAAGCCACCAGTACCAGCACCTCCCATAGCTGTTATAATACTGTCAAAAAAGGGCATACCGCACAGCCATAAAATGAGAGTAAAAACAAGGAACATTCCCATGTAGATGAAGTAGAGAATTTGGGCAGTATCCTTTAGCTTTGCCACTACTTTTCCAAAGACGGGTCCAGGAACTTCAGCCCTCATAACTTCATAGTGACCGTTTTTGCTATTGCTCATAATAGCGAGCGCAAAAACCAACACCCCCATCCCTCCAATTAAATGGGCAAAACTTCTCCAAAAGAGGAGGGAGTGTGATAAGACAGAAACATCAGTTAGGATAGTAGCCCCAGTGGTAGTAAAGCCTGAACTGACTTCGAAGAAAGCATCGATAAGGCTTGGGATTTGACCTGAAAACACGAACGGAAGGGCCCCAAAGAAGGACCAGAGCGTCCAGCAGAGTGCGACGATTAACATGCCTTCTTTAGTGTAAATGTGGTGATTTTTTGGTTTTGACCAACTCCCCAAGCCACCAAGTAGCAGGAGTAGCCCAATCGTGTAGAGAATGCTGAGTTTAATAGACCAATCTTCTTGGTAGATGAAAGATACGAAAAGTGGGACTAGGAGAAGCCCTGCCTCGATGATGAGTAGTTTTGATAATAAAAAACGGACCATTGCTCTATTCATTACGAGACCTCTTCATCAAATCATAGATTTTTGTAATATTTTTAAGTAGGGTAATGACGACAATTTTATCTCCGACTTCAAGGATGTCTTCTCCAGTAGGATAGATAGTTCTCCCCTTGCGGATAATAGCAGCAATTAAGACATTGTCTTTAAGTTTGATATTGGATAGTTGTTGCCCAGCCATTTTGTTCTTTTCACGAACTTCAAATTGGAGGGTTTCGATACGACCATTTGCTACGTGGTGCATGGCATCTAAATTAGAATCTTGGGCATTATCACGCCCACGGACAAAATGCATGACAGTATCGGCAGCGATACTTTTGGGGGTAATAATACTAGAGGATACAAAGTTATGGTCGATGATTTCAAGGAGGCTAGTACGGTTAACCTTGGTAATATTTTTTTGCACACCGACTTTTTCCAAGAAAAGAGAAGCAATGATGTTCTCTTCATCCACACCTGTTAAGGTAGCTACGGCGTCATAGTTAGCTGCACTCTCTTCTAAGAGGACATCTTTTGCAGTTCCGTCACCAACAACAATGTTAAGATGGGGAAATTCTTGACTGAGCCATTGCGCGTGTTTTTCATCTCGTTCAATAACTTTCAAGTTAATTTTGTTATTTCGAAGCAATGAGAGGAGATAATAGGCGATGCGTCCTGCGCCAATAATCATCATATTTTTGATGAGTTTATGCTTAACAAAGTTATGGAAAAGGACCATTTCGACACGACTACCCGTTACAAAGATACGGTCTTCGGGGAGGATGGTATCATTCCCATCGGGAATGAGGATAGCTCCTTTTCTCTGAACAGCACAGATAACGATATTGCCAAATTTTCTACGGAATTCTGAAAGAGACATATGACTTAGGATGCTCTGATCGGATACCGAAAATTCCATGAGCATGACACGTCCATTTACAAAATGTTCTACAGATTTAGCATTTGGAAAGTCGATACTATTAGCGATGTAGCGAGCAGTCAAAAGTTCAGGATTAATCACTAGTGAAAATCCTAAGAAATTACGTTCTTTAAAGTAAGCGTTGGAGTATTCAGGATTACGGACACGGACAATGGTCTCTTTAGCCCCCATTTGCTTAGCGAGAACTGCTGAAATCATATTGACTTCATCTTTGTCTGTCATTGCAATGAAAATATCACAATCGTGAATGTCAGCTTGTTCTAAAATTTTATGGTTGGCGCCGTTACCAAGAAGTCCAATGATATCGTATCGTTTGGTGAGGTGTTTTAAGACACTTTCTTTTTGTTCAATCAATACGACATCGTGATTTTCTTCGACTAGCGATCGACAAAGCGCAGCTCCGACCTTACCGCCACCGACTAGAATTATTTGCATGATTTTCCTCCATAGTAATCACATCCTATCATACTCTTTTTTTCATAAAAATGCATCCTACTAAAGGGAATTTTAAGAAGAAATTTCAGAAAAAATAGTTGACACTAGCGACGAAAGTGTTATACTTACTATTAAGCTATTCGTTGGTTTAAATCAAACCTGTTATGATTTAAGGTAACGAGTCAACATGAACCACGCTATCTGCTGAGCTTGACTCCGGGTAGCGTGGTTATTTTTGTGGACAAAAATCAAGGAGAATGAGACTATGATAGAAAATAACCATGAGAAACAATCAACTGGACGTAATCACGTTGTGCTTTTCCAGCCACAAATTCCACAAAATACTGGAAATATTGCGAGAACCTGTGCGGCGACTAATAGCCCTTTACATATTATCAAACCGATGGGATTTCCTATTGATGATAAAAAAATGAAACGTGCTGGTCTGGATTATTGGGATAAATTGGATATTTATTATTACGATTCTTTGGAAGAATTCATGGAAAGCACTGATGGACCAGTTTTTTTGATTTCTAAGTTTGCGGATAAAACATATTCTGATGTGGATTATAATCAACCGCTTAATCAATACTTTATGTTTGGACGCGAAGATACTGGTCTACCTGAAATTTTTATGAGAGAAAATGCAGAGAAGGCTCTTAGGATTCCGATGAACGATGAACATGTTAGAAGTTTAAATGTTTCTAACGCTGTTTGTATGGTTGTGTACGAGGCACTGCGTCAACAGCAGTTTCAAGGTTTAGAAACGGTACATATTTACAAAAATGATAAATTGAAATAAAACTAAATATTTGCAAAAACAGTAGAAAATCAAGAAATATTTTGTTACACTAATTTTCAAAATGCTTTAGTTTAGGAGATTAGACCATGAAACAGAAGATGTATAAGGCAAAAAAGCACTGGGTTGTTGCTGGTGTTACAACCGCTAGCCTTTTTTGGGCGCCAACAGTCTTAGCGCAAGAAGCAGCACCAGCCACTGCCGTAGTTGTTGACGAAACGACAGGTGGTTCTGATAATGTCACACCACAGTCGACTACTGATGTAGGCACTACGGCTGTTGCAGTTGATTCTGCATCGGTAGAAACTAGTCGTGAGTGGAGTGGAGAATCCTTGGTTGCGGAGAATGTTAATCCTGCTGAGACGTCATCTATTAGGTCAAGTTCACCGCAGTCAGCACTATTGAAAACCGATAATAGTCCAACACCAGTAATGACAGCTCCATCAGCGATTGTTAGTCATGATGTCAAACCAACCTCAGCACCTAAAAAGGAGAGCTTATCTGCTGGAGGAATTGCATCCGATTTATCGAAAGTAGATAATAGTGA
This sequence comes from Streptococcus thoraltensis DSM 12221, assembly GCF_000380145.1. Lineage (GTDB taxonomy): Bacteria > Bacillota > Bacilli > Lactobacillales > Streptococcaceae > Streptococcus > Streptococcus thoraltensis. The sequence goes on from NZ_KB904603.1 coordinate 15,817, forward strand.
CATTAAGATTCGCTCACATGTGGAAAATATAGGTTGGCAACCACCAAGTAATGCAACGCAGTTGATTGGTACAGTTGGACAGAGTAAACGTTTAGAAGCTCTTGAACTTAGTTTGGGAAAAGACATGGCGAGNTTAGGAGAGATTGTTTACCAAAGTCATATTCAAAATATAGGCTGGCAGCGTCCAGTCAAAAATGGCGAGCTTAGTGGTACGGTTGGACAAGGGAAACGTCTTGAGGCNGTTAATGTTCGACTAACGCAAGAATTAGCAACCCATTTCGANCTTTACTACCGTGTTCATGTTCAAGATTATGGTTGGTTAGATTGGNCAAAGAATGGGGCTAATGCAGGAACAGAAGGACTTTCGAAACGGATTGAAGCTATTGAGATGCAACTTCTTNCTAAAGGAGCNCATTTCACAGGGACTATGAGTCGTTCTTTTATAAAGAAAGGTGCTCAATCAGCTTCGATTAGTTATCAAACTTATATTGAGAAAAAAGGTTGGCAAGCCTTGGTTTCTGATGGTCATTTAAGTGGTAGTACGGGTCAGNATCAACAGATAGAATCTTTAAAACTTCGACTTCATTCCGATTATTTGGGACATCTTTCGTATCAAACTCACATTCAGAATGTTGGCTGGATAGCTGCAGTTGGTGAAGGTCAAGCAAGTGGTCAAGGAAGTTCTAATCGCCAAGTTGAGGCAGTGAGAATTTCCTTAGTTGGTGAGATTAGTCA
>NZ_KB904604.1 GCF_000380145.1 Streptococcus thoraltensis DSM 12221
CATACGATTGCCTCTATACATCGCCTCATCAGGACAATGTATTACCTCATAACGCATAACAAACTTTACGATTATGCTTCGACCCAAAATCATTAAAGTCGTTGATGCTATATCATTGTAACACCTTATCCAAAAAATAACAAAATAAGGTGTTGTTTTCGTGTACACTTTTTGACGCTAATTAGAGCAGAAAAATAAGACAATAGCTAAATCCAAGCTATTGTCTTAAAAAATTTTTCGATTAAAAGCTTGATAAGCTTGACAAATGGTAGAAAAAACACCTCAAAAGTTAGAGGTAGTGTCTAACTTTTTGGGTGCAGTTCGGTTGGATGAGGTGATCTTTATATTTATATTAGTAAGTGAGGACGAAGTATTTCTTTTTACCACGACGGATTACAGTTAATTCCTGTTCAATTTTATCATTGTCAGAGAGGTTGTATGTTAAATCTTGAACACGATCACCGTTGATGTAGATGGCTCCGTTTTGAACATCTTCACGTGCTTGACGTTTTGAGGAAGAAATTCCTGATTTTACAAGGATTTCAACGATGTTAAGGTCGTCTTCAGCTTGAACAGCATAGTTAGGAACGTTGCTGAGTCCTTGTTTTAATTCAGTTGCAGATAGGTTTTTAATATTTCCTGCGAAGAGTTGCTCGGTGATATTAAGGGCTTGGCGGTAGGCTTCTTCACCATGAACCAGAGTAACGACTTCTTTAGCTAGTACTTTTTGAGCTAAGCGTTCATGTCGTGCAGCATTGAATTGTTTTTCGATGGCTGCAATTTCATCCAATGTTAGGAAGGTGAAGATTTTGAGGAAGCGGACAGCGTCGTCATCCATAACGTTGAGCCAGAATTGATACATTTCGTAAGGAGATGTTTTATCGGCGTCAAGCCAGACTGCATTGCCTTCAGATTTACCAAATTTTTTGCCAGTGGCATCTGTAATAAGTGGTACGGTGATTACATGTCCGGTTTTATCAGCTTTTCGGCGAAGAAGTTCTGTTCCTGCGGTCATGTTACCCCACTGGTCAGAACCCCCGATTTGAAGTGTTACGTTATGCTTTTGATTTAATTCGTAAAAATCGTAACCTTGCATGATTTGGTAGGCAAATTCTGTGTAAGAAATACCAGTTTCAATACGTTTTTTAACGGAGTCTTTGCTCATCATGTAGTTAACAGTGAAGTATTTCCCAACATCTCGAAGAAAGTCAATGAAGCTGACTGATCCAAACCAGTCGTAATTGTTAACCATTTCAGCTTTGTTATCACCGTTTTCAAAATCTAGAAAACGTGATAATTGTCCCTGAATTTTGGTTACCCAACCGTCAACGGTTTCTTTGGTTTGAAGACTACGCTCAGCATCTTTGAATGATGGGTCTCCGATAAGTCCTGTGGCGCCACCAACAAGAGCAAATGGTTTGTGGCCAGCTAATTGGAGGCGACGATTTGCCAAGATGGCAACCAGATGTCCTAAATGTAGGCTATCTGCCGTTGGGTCGTAACCCGTATAGAAAGAAACTTGACCTTCCGTCAATGCTTTTTCGAGGGCTTCTTCATCAGTCGTTTGGAAGACTAAGCCTCTTTCTTTTAATTCTTCAAAAATGTTCATATAAGCCTCCAAAATAAGTTTTGTACTAGCTTTCATTATATCAAAAATACTTTGTCCCATGCAAGCTATACAGAAGTTTGGTATAATGCTATTGAGGTATTCTATGTCTAATTTTAAGAAAAAAGCATGTTATTGGTTACAAAAGGGTAAACAGAGCCTTTCGATTAAAGGACCAAGACATAAAACAAATAATTCTTCTAAGAAATCTTCAGATCGTACTTGGTTTGTGACAGATAGTTTATCTATTCTTTTACGTATCACGAAATTATTATCAAACTTTATTTATATTATTATATTGCTTTTTAGCATGCTGGGTGCTGGTCTTGGATTTGGGTATTTGGCGAGTCAAATTGATGGCGTTAAGGTGCCGAAAAAAGCGGAACTTATTAAGAAGGTTGAAACTGGCTCACTGATTTCTCATCTATCTTATTCTGATGGTTCATTGATTTCGGAGATTGATACGGATCTTTTACGCACACCGGTTGCGAGTGATGCGATCTCTGAGAATCTTAAACATGCGATTATTTCAACTGAGGATGAGAATTTTAACACGCACCATGGTGTGGTACCTAAGGCAGTCTTTAGGGCTCTTATTTCATCTCTTTTAGGAATTGGGGAATCTAGTGGTGGTTCTACCTTAACTCAACAGCTTTTGAAGCAACAAATCCTCGGAGATGATCCAACTTTTAAACGTAAAGCTAGGGAAATTATCTATGCTTTGTCTTTGGAAAAAGATATGGATAAGGATGCTATTTTAACATCTTATTTGAACGTATCACCGTTTGGACGAAATAATAAAGGGCAAAATATCGCTGGTGTTGAAGAAGCCGCAAAAGGTATTTTTGGCAAGTCTGCTGCAGAGCTGACAGTTCCACAAGCAGCTTTTATTGCCGGTCTACCACAAAGTCCAATTATTTATTCTCCGTATAATGGGGATGGTCGTTTGAAATCGGATGAGGATTTGTCATTTGGATTAGCACGAGCAAGTAATGTTTTATACAATATGTATCGAGAAGGTTATCTTACCAAGAGTGAGTATAATTCTTATAAATCTTATGATTTGAAACAGGATTTTATTGCTTCTGATACTGTAGCGGCATCTAAACATGACTATCTTTATTATTCTGTGATGGAAGAAGCGCAGAAGGTAATGTATGAGTATTTGATTAAAAAAGACGGGGTTTCCGCTCAAGATTTGAAAAATGATGCGACAAAGGTTGCTTATGAAGAGCGTGCTTTGGAGGAACTCCAATCGGGTGGATACCAAGTAACAACAACAATCAACAAGCCTATCTATGAAGCTATGCAAAATGCTGTTAACCAGTATGGATCGATTCTAGACGATGGAACTGGTCGGACAGAAGTCGGAAATGTCTTGATAGACAACAAATCTGGAGCAATTCTTGGCTTTATAGGTGGACGTGATTATACTATCAATCAGAACAACCATGCTTTTGATACGAAAAGATCACCAGGTTCTACTATTAAACCTTTGATTGCTTATGGACCAGCTATTGACCAAGGTTTAATGGGAAGTGCCAGCATGTTGTCAAACTATCCAACAACTTACTCTAGTGGTCAAAAAATCATGCACGTTGATAATGAAGGTACAGCGATGGTGACTCTTCAAGAAGCGCTGAATACTTCTTGGAATATCCCTGCTTTTTGGACTTATAAACTCTTGCAAAATAAAAGGGTTGATGTTGAAGATTACATGACCAAGATAGGAATCTCTATTGATAACTATGATATCGAGAGTTTGCCACTTGGTGGTGGTATTGGTATGACTGTTGAACAGATGGCAAATGGTTATCAGATGATTGCTAATAATGGAGCCTATGCCCAAGGTTACATGGTTGATAAGATTACTGATAATGAAGGGAAAGTTATTTACCAACACAAGACAGAACCTGTTCAAGTATTTTCTAAAGCTACAGCAACTATTCTACAGAACCTGCTTCGTGGACCACTTGATTCAGGAACAACTACTCAGTTTAAGAGCCGATTGCAGTCACTAAATGGTGCCTTAGCTAATGACGATTGGATTGGTAAAACAGGAACAACGAATGATTACTCAGATGTATGGCTTGCTGTGTCAACACCACAGGTATCATTAGCTTCATGGGCTGGTCACGATAATAATGACTCTTTAGGCAAAATGACAGGTTATGATAATCATTCTAATTATTTGGCAAATCTTGTTAATGCCATTAATCAGGCTGATCCTAATGTATTTGGCAGTGGTCAGAAATTCTCTCTTGATTCAAGTGTCATAAAATCTACCGTTAATAAGCAAACGGGACTAAAACCTGGAACAGTTTCAGAAAATGGTCGGCGTTATACGATTAATGGTAATACAACAACCAGCTATTGGGCTAAAAACGGTGCTGGTAATATGACTTACCACTTTGGTATTGGTGGTACTGATAGTGACTACCAAAAAGCTTGGGATAGTATTATCGGTGGCGGTAGCCAATCCAATAACACAAGAAGAAGTAATCGACGATAAACTTGATTTTAAAGTCAATTGGTGATATAATATAGACAGCTATTTGACGTTTAATCACGGTTGAAATATTGTCCAGCCGTGGCATAAAGCAGTTAAATCATACTTTTAAGGAGTCCGATTTAGCTGCTCTTTTTGTGCCTATTTTCGCTATTTTTTGGATGTGTAACAAACATTTAAAGATTCTGAAAATTGATTGACATCAATAATGTTATTGAAGTTGTTTTAGAGGCTATCTAAAATTGACTTTGTGATTGAACTCGAACGATTTTCGTTCATAACTCATTTAATAAAGGAGTAAGACTTGGCAGGACATGACGTTCAATACGGGAAACATCGTACCCGTCGTAGTTTTTCAAGAATCAAAGAAGTTCTTGATTTACCTAACTTAATTGAAATTCAAACAGATTCATTTCAAGATTTCTTGGATAACAGCTTGCGTGAAGTATTTGAGGATGTACTTCCGATTTCAAACTTCACAGATACTATGGAGTTGGAATTTGTAGGCTATGAATTAAAAGAACCTAAGTACACACTTGAAGAGGCGCGTGCCCATGACGCTCACTATTCAGTACCTTTGTTCGTTACTTTCCGTTTGATTAACAAAGAGACTGGTGAAATTAAAACACAAGAAGTCTTCTTTGGAGATCTTCCTTACATGACAGAAATGGGTACTTTCATCATCAATGGTGCTGAACGTATCATCGTTTCTCAGTTGGTTCGTTCACCAGGTGTTTATTTCAACGATAAAGTTGATAAAAACGGTAAAGTTGGTTACGGTTCAACCGTAATCCCTAATCGTGGTGCATGGCTTGAGCTTGAAACAGATGCTAAAGACATTGCTCACACGCGTATCGACCGTACGCGTAAGATTCCATTCACAACACTTGTTCGTGCCCTTGGTTTCTCAGGTGATGATGAAATTATTGATATCTTTGGTGAGGGTGACCTTGTTCGTAACACTATCGAAAAAGATATTCACAAAAATCCAAACGATTCACGTACTGACGAAGCCCTTAAAGAAATCTATGAGCGTCTTCGTCCAGGTGAACCAAAAACAGCTGATTCATCACGTAGTTTATTGACAGCTCGTTTCTTCGATCCACGTCGTTATGACTTGGCTGCTGTTGGGCGCTACAAAGTCAACAAAAAACTTAATGTGAAGACACGTCTTCTTGATCAAACTATTGCTGAGAACTTGATTGATAGTGAAACCGGCGAAATCCTTGTCGAAGCTGGTACAGTAATGACTCGTGATGTTATTGATTCTATCGCTGAGCATTTGGATGGTGACTTGAACAAGTTTGTTTACACACCAAATGATTATGCGGTTGTTACAGAACCTGTTGTTCTTCAAAAATTCAAAGTAGTTGCTCCAAGTGATCCAGATCGTACAGTAACGATTGTTGGTAATGCTAATCCAGACGATAAGGTTCGTGCCCTTACACCAGCGGATATTTTGGCTGAAATGTCATACTTCCTAAATCTTGCTGAAGGCCTTGGAAAAGTTGATGATATTGACCATTTGGGTAACCGTCGTATTCGTGCCGTGGGTGAGCTTCTTGCTAACCAATTCCGTATCGGTCTGGCTCGTATGGAACGTAATGTGCGTGAGCGTATGTCCGTTCAAGATAATGATGTCTTAACACCACAACAAATCATCAATATCCGTCCTGTAACAGCTGCTATCAAAGAATTCTTTGGTTCTTCACAGTTGTCACAGTTCATGGATCAGCATAATCCACTTTCTGAGTTGTCTCACAAACGTCGTTTGTCAGCCCTTGGGCCTGGAGGTTTGACACGAGATCGCGCTGGTTATGAAGTGCGTGACGTGCACTACACTCATTATGGACGCATGTGTCCTATTGAAACACCTGAGGGACCAAATATCGGTTTGATTAACAACTTGTCTTCATACGGACACCTTAACAAGTATGGCTTTATCCAAACGCCTTACCGTAAAGTCGACCGTTCAAGTGGCCGAGTTACTAATGAAATCGTTTGGTTGACTGCGGATGAAGAGGATGAGTACACAGTAGCTCAGGCAAATTCAAAACTCAATGAAGATGGTACTTTTGCCGAAGAAATCGTCATGGGTCGTCACCAAGGTGTCAACCAAGAATACCCAGCTCATTTAGCCGATTTCATGGATGTTTCTCCTAAGCAGGTAGTTGCGGTTGCGACAGCATGTATTCCTTTCTTGGAGAACGATGACTCTAACCGTGCCCTCATGGGTGCCAACATGCAACGTCAGGCTGTGCCATTGATTGATCCTAAAGCACCTTATGTGGGTACTGGTATGGAATATCAGGCAGCTCACGACTCAGGAGCAGCTATTATTGCTCAACATGATGGTAAAGTTGTCTTTTCAGATGCTGAAAAAGTTGAAGTTCGTCGTGAAGATGGTTCCCTTGATGTTTATCATGTGACAAAATTCCGTCGTTCAAACTCAGGTACAGCCTACAACCAGCGCACTCTTGTTAAAGTTGGCGACATAGTTGAAAAAGGTGATTTCATCGCTGATGGTCCTTCTATGGAAAACGGTGAAATGGCTCTTGGTCAAAACCCAGTCGTTGCCTATATGACATGGGAAGGTTACAACTTTGAGGATGCCGTTATCATGTCTGAACGTCTTGTAAAAGAAGATGTTTATACTTCTGTTCACTTGGAAGAGTTTGAGTCAGAAACACGTGATACTAAGTTAGGCCCTGAAGAAATCACTCGCGAAATTCCGAATGTAGGTGAAGAAGCGCTCAAAGACCTTGATGAAATGGGTATCATCCGTATCGGTGCTGAGGTTAAAGAAGGCGATATTCTTGTTGGTAAAGTAACACCTAAGGGCGAGAAAGATCTTTCTGCGGAAGAACGTCTCTTACACGCTATCTTTGGAGATAAATCACGTGAAGTGCGTGATACTTCACTGCGTGTTCCTCACGGCGGTGATGGTATTGTTCGTGATGTGAAAATTTTTACGCGCGCTAACGGTGATGAGTTGCAATCAGGTGTTAATAAGCTTGTTCGCGTTTATATTGCGCAAAAACGTAAGATTAAAGTTGGTGATAAAATGGCTGGTCGTCACGGTAACAAGGGTGTCGTTTCACGTATTGTACCAGTAGAAGACATGCCATATCTTCCAGATGGAACACCAGTTGATATTATGCTTAACCCTCTTGGGGTGCCTTCTCGGATGAATATCGGTCAGGTTATGGAACTTCATTTGGGTATGGCTGCTCGTAACTTGGGTATCCACATGGCAACACCAGTCTTTGACGGAGCAACTTCAGAGGATCTCTGGGCTACTGTTGAAGAGGCTGGTATGGATAGTGATGCTAAGACTGTTCTTTATGACGGTCGTACAGGTGAGCCATTTGATAACCGTGTGTCAGTTGGTGTCATGTATATGATTAAGCTTCACCACATGGTTGATGATAAACTTCACGCCCGTTCAGTAGGTCCTTACTCACTCGTTACCCAACAACCGCTTGGTGGTAAAGCACAATTCGGTGGACAACGTTTTGGTGAGATGGAGGTTTGGGCTCTTGAAGCTTACGGTGCGTCAAATGTCCTTCAAGAAATCTTGACTTACAAGTCAGATGATGTGACTGGTCGTCTTAAAGCTTATGAAGCTATCACAAAAGGTAAACCAATTCCAAAACCAGGTGTGCCGGAGTCATTCCGTGTTCTTGTTAAAGAATTGCAATCTCTTGGTCTTGACATGCGTGTTCTTGATGAGGATGATACAGAAGTTGAACTTCGTGATCTTGATGAAGGTGAAGATGATGACGTGATGCACGTTGATGATCTTGAAAAAGCGCGTGAGAAACAAGCAAAAGAATCAGCAGAATTAGCACAGGCAGCAGCTGAAGATAAATAATAAAAGATGAAACAAAAAGTTAGTTTTAAGGATTCCTCTAAACTAACAAGCTGTTACAAGGTTGAGTAGTGGTTTGCCACTACTTTGACTGCGTAATATTGATAATGAAGAAAGGTACTATTAGTGGTTGACGTAAATCGTTTTAAAAGTATGCAAATCACATTAGCCTCACCTAGTAAGGTCCGCTCTTGGTCTTACGGTGAAGTTAAAAAACCTGAAACAATCAACTATCGTACGTTAAAACCAGAACGTGAAGGACTATTTGATGAAGTCATCTTTGGTCCAACAAAAGACTGGGAATGTGCGTGTGGTAAATACAAACGTATCCGTTACAAAGGTATCGTCTGTGACCGTTGTGGTGTCGAAGTAACACGTGCCAAAGTTCGTCGTGAACGTATGGGTCACATCGAGTTGAAAGCTCCTGTATCACACATTTGGTACTTCAAAGGAATTCCATCTCGTATGGGGCTTGCCCTTGACATGAGTCCGCGTGCTCTTGAAGAAGTTATCTATTTTGCGGCTTACGTGGTTATTGATCCTATGGATACCCCACTTGAAGCAAAATCTCTTTTGACTGAACGTGAATACCGCGAAAAACTTCAAGAATACGGCTATGGCTCATTCGTAGCTAAAATGGGTGCTGAAGCTATCCAAGACCTCCTTAAACGTGTGGATTTAGAAGCTGAAATTGCAGAACTTAAAGAAGAACTCAAGACAGCTTCTGGTCAAAAACGTGTGAAAGCTGTTCGTCGTTTGGATGTTCTTGATGCCTTTTATAAATCTGGCAATAAGCCTGAGTGGATGGTACTTAACATCCTCCCAGTTATTCCACCAGATTTGCGTCCAATGGTTCAATTGGATGGTGGTCGTTTTGCAGCATCTGATCTTAATGACCTTTACCGTCGTGTTATTAACCGTAACAACCGTCTAGCACGCCTTTTGGAACTTAACGCTCCTGGTATCATCGTTCAAAATGAAAAACGTATGCTCCAAGAAGCTGTGGATGCTTTGATTGATAATGGTCGCCGTGGTCGCCCAATCACAGGTCCTGGTGGTCGTCCTTTGAAATCTTTGAGTCACATGCTTAAAGGTAAGCAAGGGCGTTTCCGTCAAAACTTGCTTGGTAAACGTGTTGACTTCTCAGGTCGTTCCGTTATCGCCGTTGGTCCAACGCTTAAAATGTACCAATGTGGTGTTCCACGTGAAATGGCGATTGAACTCTTCAAACCTTTCGTTATGCGAGAAATTGTTGCTCGCGAGTATGCTGGTAACGTCAAAGCAGCTAAGCGTATGGTGGAACGTGGAGATGAACGCATTTGGGATATTCTTGAAGAAGTGATTAAAGAACACCCAGTTCTTCTTAACCGCGCGCCTACCCTTCACCGTTTGGGTATTCAAGCTTTCGAACCTGTTCTTATTGATGGTAAAGCTCTTCGTCTTCACCCACTTGTATGTGAAGCTTACAATGCTGACTTTGATGGAGACCAAATGGCCATCCACGTGCCCCTTTCTGAGGAAGCACAAGCAGAAGCACGTCTTCTCATGCTTGCGGCGGAGCACATCCTTAACCCTAAAGATGGTAAACCTGTTGTTACACCGTCACAGGATATGGTTTTGGGTAACTACTATCTAACTATGGAAGATGCTGGTCGTGAGGGTGAAGGTATGGTCTTCAAGGATCGTGATGAAGCTGTTATGGCCTATCAAAATGGCTATGTTCACTTGCATTCACGTGTTGGTATCGCTGTTGATAGCATGCCAAACAAACCTTGGAAAGAAAACCAACTTCACAAAATCATGGTGACAACTGTTGGTAAAATCCTCTTTAACGATGTGATTCCAACTGAAATCCCTTACCTTCAAGAACCAAACAACGCTAACTTGACGGATGGAACACCAGATAAATACTTCTTGGAACCAGGGCAAGATATTCAACCTGTCATTGACTCCCTTGAAATCAATCCTCCATTCAAGAAGAAAAACCTTGGTAACATCATCGCAGAAACTTTCAAGCGTCTTCGTACAACTGAAACATCAGCCTTTCTTGACCGTTTGAAGGACCTCGGTTACTACCATTCAACACTTGCTGGTTTGACAGTGGGTATTGCCGATATTCCTGTTATTGATAATAAAGCTGAGATTATCGATGTTGCTCACCGCCGCGTTGAAGATATTAACAAAGCCTTCCGTCGCGGTCTTATGACCGAAGATGATCGTTATGTAGCTGTTACAACAACATGGCGTGAAGCTAAAGAGTCTCTTGAAAAACGTTTGATTGAAACACAAGATCCTAAGAATCCTATCGTTATGATGATGGACTCAGGAGCTCGTGGTAATATCTCTAACTTCTCACAGCTTGCTGGTATGCGTGGTTTGATGGCTGCTCCTAACGGGCGTATCATGGAACTTCCTATCTTGTCTAACTTCCGTGAAGGTTTGACCGTTTTGGAGATGTTCTTCTCAACTCACGGTGCTCGTAAAGGGATGACTGATACGGCTCTTAAGACTGCCGACTCAGGTTACCTCACTCGTCGTTTGGTTGACGTCGCTCAAGATGTTATCATCCGCGAAGATGACTGTGGAACAGATCGTGGTTTGACTATCACTGCTATCACAGATGGTAAGGAAGTAACAGAAACACTTGATGAACGTCTACAAGGTCGTTACACTAAGAAAACTGTTAAAAACCCAATCACTGGTGAGACAATCATCGGTCCTAATAAACTTATTACAGAAGATAAGGCTGCTGAGATTGTCAATGCTGGTGTTGAAGAAGTAACAATTCGTTCTGTCTTCACATGTAATACCCGTCATGGGGTCTGTCGTCACTGTTACGGTATCAACTTGGCAACTGGTGATGCGGTTGAAGTTGGTGAGGCAGTTGGTACGATTGCCGCTCAATCTATCGGTGAACCAGGTACACAGCTTACCATGCGTACCTTCCACACTGGTGGTGTAGCCTCAAATACTGATATTACACAAGGTCTTCCTCGTATCCAAGAAATCTTTGAAGCACGTAATCCTAAAGGGGAAGCCGTGATCACAGAGGTTAAAGGGACTGTTATTGAAATTGAAGAAGATGCTGCGACACGTACCAAGAAAGTCTACGTTCAAGGTAAGACTGGTATGGGCGAATATGTGGTGCCATTTACAGCTCGTATGAAAGTTGAAGTTGGTGACGATGTTGCTCGTGGTGCGGCTCTTACTGAAGGGTCAATCCAGCCTAAACGTCTCCTTGAAGTTCGTGATACCCTTTCTGTGGAAACTTACCTTCTTGCTGAAGTTCAAAAAGTTTACCGTAGCCAAGGGGTAGAAATCGGAGATAAACACGTTGAGGTGATGGTTCGCCAAATGCTTCGTAAAGTTCGTGTTATGGATCCAGGTGACACTGATCTTCTTCCGGGAACCCTTATGGACATTGCTGACTTCACAGATGCTAACAAAGATATTGTTATCTCTGGTGGTATTCCTGCAACATCTCGTCCAGTTCTTATGGGGATTACAAAAGCCTCTCTTGAAACTAACTCATTCTTATCTGCGGCTTCCTTCCAGGAAACAACACGTGTCCTTACGGATGCAGCTATCCGTGGTAAGAAAGACCATCTTCTTGGACTTAAAGAAAATGTTATCATCGGTAAAATCATCCCAGCTGGTACTGGTATGGCTCGCTACCGTAACATTGAACCACAATCAGTTAATGAAGTGGAAGTTATTGAAGAAGTGCCAGTTTCAGAAGAAGCAACTGTTACAGAATAATCGAAAAAATCGAAAGTTACGGCTTTCGATTTTTTGTTTGTCATAAAACCTTAGGGAATCCCGTAAATCAAATATAGTCAAATGAATTAACTTTGAGACAAAGAACTGAGACGCGGGCAGCACTTGAGTAGGGCAAGGCGAAAGTGACGATGTCTCAACCTTAATTCAAAAGACTATA
>NZ_KB904605.1 GCF_000380145.1 Streptococcus thoraltensis DSM 12221
TTGCATCTCAGAGTCCTTCTAATTGTTTTTGTGGTGATTACAATTATATCTCTCTGAGGTGTTTTTTCATACTTTTAAGTGGCTAACTTCATTTTAGAACTTTTAATGCCAACCTTAACTAATGATTTCCTATGATTTCTTAAAAAAATCCTTGTGCCCTTTATCATATTCTATTAAAATAGAAGTGTTGTCTAGTAGACAAAATAAAAAAGTTTGGGGATAAACATATGTCTATCAACTGGCAAGAAATTGCCTTTACCTTCCTAGGTGGTCTAGGTCTCTTCCTTTTTAGTATCAAATACATGGGGGATGGCTTGCAACAGGCTGCAGGGGATAAATTACGTTATTATATTGACAAATACACCAGCAACCCTTTCTTGGGAGTCTTGATTGGGATTGTGATTACTGGATTGATTCAATCAAGTTCGGGTGTGACTGCGATTGCGGTTGGTTTGGTATCAGCTGGACTTCTGGGGCTACGACAGGCTATTGGTATCGTTATGGGTGCCAATATCGGAACGACAGTTACTTCCTTCTTGATTGGGTTTAAATTAGGAGATTATGGACTTCCTATTTTGTTTGTGGGTGCGGTATTATTCTTATTTGTGAAAAGCCGTAAACTCAACAATCTAGGAAAGATCCTCTTTGGTCTTGGTGGTCTTTTCTTCGCCTTGAACCTTATGGGAGATGCTATGGAACCCCTCAAAGAAATCGCTGCTTTTCGTGATTATATGATCACTTTAAGCGACAAACCTCTTCAAGGGGTGTTTATTGGTACACTGTTGACAGTTCTTATTCAGTCATCATCAGCGACAATCGGTATTTTACAAAGTCTTTACGCAGGTGGTTTGCTTGATTTGAATGGTGCCCTACCTATTTTGTTTGGTGATAATATTGGAACAACCATCACAGCGGTTTTGGCAGCTTTAGGGTCAAACATCGCTGCTAAGCGTGTGGCTGGTGCCCATGTTATGTTTAATGTTATTGGTACTGTCATCTGTTTGATTCTCTTAGCGCCATTTACACACCTGGTCGAATGGTTTCAGGGACACTTGGGCTTGACAAAAGAGATGACCATTGCCTTTGCCCATGGTACCTTTAATATTACCAATACCGTTGTTCAATTTCCCTTCATCGGGGCTTTAGCATACATTGTGACGAAAGTTATTCCTGGTGAAGACGAAGTCGTTAAATACGAAGCCCTCTACCTCGACCGTGGTCTTATTACGTCAGCGCCGTCTATCGCTCTTGGAAATGCTAAACGCGAATTGGTTCATCTGGCTTCCTATTCCGTTCAAGCTTTAGAGGCTTCATACGCTTATATTTCATCATCTGATAGTAAGTATGCTGCCAAGGTTGAAAAATATGAAAATGCCGTAAATACGATTGACGAAGAATTGACAAGTTACCTAATTGATATTTCAAACGAAGCGCTTAACGAAAGTGAAAATGAAGTGCTAGCAAGCTCTCTTGATTCCTCCCGTGACCTTGAACGTATCGCTGATCATGCTAATGAGTTGGCACAATTAACGACGGAAACACTGGCTAAGAATGTTATCTTCTCAGAAGAAGCTCAGGCAGAACTTAAGAAAATGTATACGATGACACACCGTTTGGTCTTGGATAGTATCCGTGTCGTTGTTGACCATGATAAAGTTCTTGCTGGTGAACTCTTGGAGCGACACAAAGAGATTGTCAAATTGGAACGTCAATACCGTCGTGTCCATACTAAACGTCTCAACCGAGGTGAATGTTCAGCGCAAGCTGGTATTAGCTATGTGGATATCTTATCTCACTACACACGTATTTCTGATCATGGTATCAACTTGGTTGAAAAAGTTATTGAAGATGTTATCTAATGAAAAGGTCTACAGAATCTTTCAGGTTGAAGAAAAAGTTCATTTTGGACATTTTTCTCCAATCTTTTTTATTTGTCGCCAAAAAAGACAATCGCAAACTCCCGCCAAAAGTGACTAACAAGGTTCCTAAAAGGTTAAGTATTATCCGAGTCCCTGCAAAATTTCCCAAATTATCAAATTTTCAGGGGGCTGTCTACGTTCTGAAAGGTCTACAGGGCCTTTTTATTTTTTTGTCCATTAACAAATTTTTGGTATATACCAGTTGAAAAAATTTTTTAAGAGCGTATAATAGGAAAAAAAGGATGAAAGCGAGTACAGAAATGACACAATATGTAAAAGCAGATCGATTTTATTTTGTAGATGAAACCAAAGAAGGAGGTTATCTTCAACTTACTGATGGTCGTTTTGGTGACTGGCAGAGTCAGGAGCCTGCTGAGGGTGATATTATTGATTATTCAGGTTATCAAGTTGCCCCTGGTTTGGTAGATACTCATATACATGGTTTTGCGGGATGGGATGTGATGGATAATTCAGCACAAGGTATTCATGCCATCAGTGAAGGATTGTTATCAACAGGTGTTACATCTTTTCTGCCAACTACTTTGACCTCTACGTTTGAGCAATTAGAAAAAGTTTCTGCAACCATTGCAGGTGTGGCTGATGAGGTTAGAGGTGCTAAAATTCAAGGTATTTATTTTGAAGGACCTTATTTCACTGAGGAATACAAAGGAGCGCAGAATCCCTCTTATATGTTTGATCCAAGTTTGGAAGAATTTAATAAATGGCAGCATGCAGCAGGAGGGCGTATTAAAAAGATTGCTCTAGCTCCAGAACGCCAAGGTGTTGAAGAGTTTGTTTCAACAGTCACCAAGCAAGGAGTGACGGTGGCTCTGGGTCACTCCAATGCCACCTACGCTGAAGCTAAAAAGGCTGTTGAAGCTGGCGCCTCTGTTTGGGTTCACGCTTACAATGGCATGAGAGGACTCACTCACCGCGAACCGGGTATGGTCGGTGCTGTCTACAATATTCCAAATACCTATGCTGAGTTAATTACGGACGGTCACCATGTTTCACCTGTTGCCAGTGAAATCCTCATGCGTGAAAAAGGACATGATCATGTTGCCTTAATTACAGACTGTATGCGTGCAGGAGGTCAACCTGATGGCGATTATATGTTGGGTGAATTTCCAGTCATCGTAGAAAAAGGAACGGCGCGTTTGAAAGACACTGGTAATTTAGCGGGGTCAATTCTTGAACTAAAAGATGGACTTAAAAACGTTGTTCGTTGGGGGATTGCTACGCCTGAAGAAGCTATTAAAATGGCTTCCTATGTTGCAGCAAAATCTGTTGGAATTGATGATGTTTGTGGGCAATTAAGTCGAGGTTACCAAGCCGATTTCATTGTTTTGGATAATGATTTGGAGTTGGTGGCAACCTATCTAAATGGTCAAAAAGTCTACCAAGCATAAAAAAGGCTTTAAAATGCTACTATTTTTCTTAAAAAATAGACAATCAGCTTCTAATTTGATATACTTTCAAAAAGAGAAAGAAAGCTTTAGGGCGTTCTAACAGCGAGCTTGGAGTAGTGAGAGCCAGGTAGAGCAAAATAAAGACTTGGCACTTTCTGTTATTGTAAACTGAGCTAGCATATTAAGTAAGTGATAAATTAGGGTGGAACCGCGTTTTGACGCCCCTATGTCAATAGGCATAGGAGTGGAAAAGCGTGGTTCTTTTGCATACTGCGCTAAAACTTGGTGTTAGCGTTTTAAGATGTCACTCAACTGCTTATATGGGAAAAGAAGTTAAGATATGAATTACAAAATTAACCGTTCATCGTGACAATATCATTATGTCCTTGTCAGTCAAACTGACAAATGGCAATCACGAGGGCGATTTATAGTCAAATGAATTAACGTTCAGAACAAGGAACGGAAAAAGACGCAGACAGTACATGATACTCTTCGAAAATCAAAAGCCGACCTTGTTGACTTGATTTGGTGCAGACAGGTCTATCTGCTATCTGTGTCGCCTAGTCTGCTTTTGATTTTCATTGAGTATGAATAGTCGAAAGTGACCATATATCAAAGGTAATTCAAAAGACTATACCTGTCTATGCACTGGTGTTGACCTTTTTAAAAATAGGGTTTCAGTGGCTAAAGTGTCGCAAGTAACTATAGCAATCAAAAGAATGGAGAATAGTATGTCAAAGAAATTGACCTTTCAAGAAATTATCTTGATTTTACAACAATATTGGAATGACCAAGGCTGTATGCTGATGCAGGCTTATGATAATGAAAAAGGTGCGGGGACTATGAGTCCTTATACTTTCCTTCGTGCTATAGGTCCTGAGCCTTGGAATGCTGCGTATGTAGAACCATCACGTCGTCCAGCAGACGGTCGTTATGGAGAAAATCCTAACCGTCTTTACCAACACCACCAATTCCAAGTGGTTATGAAGCCGTCACCGTCAAATATTCAAGAACTTTACCTTGAGTCTTTGGAAAAATTAGGAATCAATCCATTAGAACACGACATCCGTTTCGTTGAAGATAACTGGGAAAACCCATCAACTGGTTCAGCTGGTCTGGGTTGGGAAGTATGGCTTGATGGTATGGAAATCACCCAGTTCACCTATTTCCAACAAGTGGGAGGTCTGGCGACTTCACCAGTAACTTCTGAAGTTACTTATGGTTTGGAGCGTTTGGCGTCTTATATCCAAGAGGTGGATTCAGTTTATGATATTGAGTGGGCTCCAGGTGTCAAATATGGCGAAATCTTCTTGCAGCCTGAGTATGAGCATTCAAAATACTCATTTGAATTGTCAAATCAGGACATGTTGCTTGAAAATTTTGATAAATTTGAAAAAGAAGCCGCACGTGCTTTGGAAGAGGGACTGGTTCACCCAGCTTACGACTATGTCCTCAAATGTTCTCATACTTTTAATCTCTTAGATGCGCGTGGTGCAGTTTCTGTTACTGAACGGGCGGGCTATATTGCTCGTATCCGTAATCTAGCTCGTATCGTGGCTAAAACCTTTGTCTCAGAACGCAAAAAGCTTGGCTTTCCCTTGCTTGATGAAGCAACAAGAGCGGAGCTTCTAGCTGAAGATGCAAAATAGTGAAGTAATCTATCTAGACATTTTCAGATGCGACTTTAGACTAGACAAGTAAGTACCAAAACATTATAAGCCCAGTGAGTTTATAGTGACT
The DNA here is from genome assembly GCF_000380145.1 of Streptococcus thoraltensis DSM 12221. GTDB lineage: Bacteria > Bacillota > Bacilli > Lactobacillales > Streptococcaceae > Streptococcus > Streptococcus thoraltensis. Next base: position 5,069 of record NZ_KB904605.1, read on the forward strand.
AAGAGTCGCTCGTAGCGTCAGTTTTGTTGTGCTAAAAGTATCATTAGTTTTGATAATGGCATAGATAAACGCAAGAACTCTAACTTTTTATAGTCAAATGAATTAACTTTCAGAACAAGAAAGTGAGACGCGGATAGTGCATGATACTCTTCGAAAATCAAAAGCAAACCTTGTTGACTTGCTTTGATGAAGACAGTTTTATCTGCTATCTGTGTCGCCTAGTTTGCTTTTGATTTCCATTGAGTATGAATAGTCGAAAGTGACCATGTATCAAAGTCAATTCAAAAGCCTATATTTAGCTATGAAATTATTGGTTTGCTTGTGTACCGTGCTTCATAAGATAACTGGCAAAAAGAAAAAAGGAAAGAAAAATGACAAAAAATCTTTTAATTGAACTTGGTCTGGAGGAACTTCCAGCCTATGTTGTCACACCAAGTGAGCAACAACTTGGAGAGCGTCTTGCCGCTTTCCTTAAAGACAATCGTCTCTCGTTTGAAGACATCAAGACTTTTTCAACGCCTCGACGTTTAGCTGCGCGTGTGGCAGGTCTTGCTGACCAACAAACTGATTTGACTGAGGATTTCAAAGGCCCTGCTAAGAAGATTGCCCTTGATGACGAGGGAAATTATACCAAAGCAGCTCAAGGTTTTGTTCGTGGGAAAGGCTTGACCACTGATGCTATTGAGTTCCGTGAAGTGAAGGGTGTAGAATACCTCTATGTCACTAAAAACGAAGCTGGTAAACCAGCAGAAGAGGTGCTAGCTGACCTTCCAAAAGTCCTTAATCAAATGACTTTCCCCGTTAATATGCATTGGTCTAAAAACAGCTTTGAATATATTCGTCCGGTTCATACTTTGACCGTCCTCTTAGACGATAAGGCTTTGGACATGGATTTCTTGGGTATTCATTCAGGTCGTGTGAGCCGTGGACACCGTTTTCTTGGTCAAGAAACGCAGATTGCTTCAGCAACATCGTATGAAGATGACTTGCGTGAGCAATTTGTTATCGCTGATGCCAAAGAGCGTGAGAATATGATTGTTGAACAAATCAAAGCTATCGAAGCTGCTGAGAATGTTCAAGTTGAGATTGATGAAGACCTTCTTAATGAGGTGCTTAACTTGGTTGAATACCCGACAGCTTTCATGGGTGCTTTTGACGCTAAATACCTTGATGTGCCTGAAGAAGTGTTAGTAACATCAATGAAAAATCACCAACGTTATTTCGTAGTGCGCAATCAAAATGGTCAGTTGCAACCCAACTTTATCTCAGTCCGTAATGGGAACGATCAACACATCGAAAACGTGGTTAAGGGAAATGAAAAAGTTCTTGTAGCGCGTTTGGAAGATGGAGAATTTTTCTGGCGTGAAGATCAAAAACTTAAGATTGAAGACTTGGTAGCCAAGTTGGCTGACGTTACCTTCCATGAAAAAATCGGTTCTCTGGCTGAGCATATGGAGCGCAGTGGGCTTATCGCTAAGTATTTGACCGAAAAAGCTGCTCTTTCAGCTGATGAAAGTAAGGCAGTAGCTCGTGCAGCTGAGATCTATAAATTTGATCTTTTGACTGGTATGGTTGGTGAATTTGATGAACTTCAAGGGCTCATGGGGGAAAAATACGCCCTTCTAGCTGGTGAAGAAGCTGCTGTTGCGACAGCTATCCGTGAGCACTACATGCCAAGTTCAGCTGATGGAGAATTGCCAGAAACTAAAGTTGGTGCCATTCTTGCGCTTTCTGACAAGCTAGATACGCTCCTATCATTTTTCTCAGTTGGTCTCATTCCATCAGGTTCAAACGACCCCTATGCCCTTCGCCGTGCCACAGCAGGTATCGTTCGTATCTTGGCTGCCTTTGGTTGGGAAATGCCTTTAGATGAATTGATCAATGACCTCTATGCATTGTCATTTGATAGTTTGAGTTATGAAAATAAAGCTGATGTTATGACCTTTATCCGCGCGCGTGTGGATAAAATGATGGATAAAGCCATTCCAAAAGACATTCGGACAGCCGTTCTTGACAGTACTAACTACGTGGTAACAGAACAACTACCTGCCAGCTCTGCTATTTTCCAAAAATCAAAAGAACCCGGCTACAAAGAAGCCGTTGAGAGCTTATCTCGTGTTTTCAATTTGGCTGAGAAAGCTGAAAATACTACAATTACTGCCAGTCTCTTTGAAAATGAGCAAGAAAAAGCCCTCAATGCAGCTGTTGAAAATCTAGAAATTAGCCATGACATGCTTGCCAACGTTGAAGCGCTCTTTGCTTTAGCACCTCTTATCACAGATTTCTTTGACAATACTATGGTAATGGCTGATGATGAAGCCCTTAAAGCTAATCGTCTAGCGCTTTTGAAAAACTTAGCAGACAAAGCAAGTTACGTGGCTATTTTTAATCAGTTGAACAGTAAATAAGAAGATAAGAATTACGGGCTATGACCGTATGTCTCTTAAATAAACAAAGAAAGGGAAGCCGTAGCAGTCGAAATGAATTCGTCTATGTCTCTGTGAAAAAGAGAATAGCCAGTTAGGGGTGAATACCGTCGCTGGGATTCCTATTTTCATGGGGGCGCATACGGCTTAGTATCTTAAGATGGATCAAGCTAAAATCAATCGCATTAATGAACTAGCGAAAAAGAAAAAAACAGTTGGTCTCACTGGTGAGGAAAAAGTTGAGCAGGAGAAACTCCGCCGTGAATATATTGACGGCTATCGCAAATCACTACGTCATCACATTGAAGGCATCAAATTAGTTGATGAAAATGGTAATGATGTGACACCGGAAAAACTCCGTCAAGTCCAACGTGAAAAAGGTTTACATGGTCGTCGTTTAGATGACCCTGAATCTTAATCGCTTAAAGAAAACTCAAAGGTGATAAAAGGCTCTTAATGCTTATTAAATCTAACCAAAAACCTAAAATCAAAGTCTGACATTGATGATTTTAGGTTTTTTATTTATACTATAGTCTTTTGAATTAACTTTGATACACGGTCACTTCCTATTTGTCGTACTCAAGCACTGCCCGCATCTTCCGTTCCTTGTCTGAAAGTTAATTCATTTGACTATAAATGAAAATCAAAAACAAACTAGGCGACATAGATAGCAGACAGAACTGAACGTCATTACATCAAGTCAACAAGGTCTGTTTTTGATTTTCGAAGCGTATTAGCATTATTGTGTTTATAGCTCTTTTGGTTTTCTAGTGTTTAGCAAAGCTATCATGGATACCATGAAACAAACGCTATCTTCACACTAATGAAACGAATTAAAACAAGTATTATAGTCTTTTGAATTAACTTTGATACATAATCACTTTCAACTTGCCCTACTCAAGTACTGTCCGCTCTTGTCTGAAAGTTAATTCATTTGACTATATTTGAACCATTCCCTCTGCCTCTCAGCCCAGTTTCACCATTTTTCAAACTCACAAAAAACTCTATAATTTTTGCAGTGGCGTTATCCACTAGAGAAACTATAGAGCCCCTCTTTTTTGAGGGGTTGGCAACAATCTGTCCTCAGCTTGTTTTATACTTTTTGAAAATCACATTCAGACCTTCCCCTTGTTGACCTGATTTGATGAATTTTACGCCTATCTGCATCGCCTAGTCTAATTTTGATTTTTATTGAGTGTAAAATGAATTATTCATAGCAGTTGGATTGGAATCTATAGGTGCTTTTTCATTTATTATAGAGTCCACGAGCTAATTGTTGTAGAGTGATTTCGTTTGTCACTAAGTCTTCCTTGACTGTAACTTTATGCGTTATGGTAGTTATGTTAGAAAAACTTATCGCAAGAGCCAGTAGACTAGTTTAGTTGAGCGAGCATTTTGGCACGATGTTTTTAGCTAAAAATGGTAATAATAGCCGTTAGAAACTAGCTATTGTCTTCGGGATGAAAAACGTGAGTTTGGAAATCAGGAAGATTGCTGTGATGAGAGCCTGTCGGATAGATTTTTTCTGATGTGGTTAGGTGTTAAGCAAATCGTATGAGGTAGATAAAGTCGTAAAATAAATGCAGAATTGCCGTAGTTTTGATATAGTAAAAGAGTTAGGAAACGCTTACTTATTGTTTAAAGAGGAGGACGAGAATGTCTCAAAAAAAGTATATTATGGCTATTGATCAGGGAACGACAAGTTCAAGAGCTATTATTTTTGATAAAAAAGGGCAGAGTGTCAGTACGAGCCAGAAGGAGTTTCCACAGATTTTTCCGAAAGCTGGTTGGGTTGAACACGATGCTAATCAAATTTGGAATTCGGTGCAATCGGTGATAGCCAGTTCTTTCATTGAGTCGGGAATCAAACCCAATCAAATAGAGGCAATTGGGATTACAAACCAGCGTGAAACAACGGTTGTGTGGGATAAGGAGACGGGGCTTCCAATCTATAACGCCATTGTGTGGCAGTCGCGCCAAACAGCTGATCTGGCAGAACAGCTAAAAAAAGATGGTTATACCGCCATGATTCATGAAAAAACAGGTTTGGTGATTGATGCCTATTTCTCCGCAACAAAGGTGCGTTGGATTTTAGACAGGGTGCCTGGGGCACAGGAGCGAGCTGAAAAAGGAGAATTATTATTTGGTACGATTGACACTTGGCTAGTCTGGAAATTGACAGACGGTCAGGCTCATATTACAGATTATTCCAATGCTGCTCGGACAATGCTTTATAACATTAAGGAATTGAGATGGGATGATGAGATTTTAGACCTTCTTAATATTCCTAAAATCATGCTACCGGAGGTAAAATCCAATTCAGAGATTTACGGAGTAACGGCACCTTTTCATTTCTATGGAGGCTGTGTTCCCATCTCAGGAATGGCGGGAGATCAGCAAGCAGCTTTATTTGGACAGCTGGCGTTTGAAAAAGGAAAGATTAAGAATACATATGGAACAGGCTCTTTCATCATTATGAATACGGGGGAAGAGATGCAATTGTCAAATCATAACTTGTTGACGACAATTGGATATGGTATTAATGGAAAAGTTTACTATGCCCTAGAGGGATCTATTTTTATTGCTGGCTCTGCCATCCAATGGCTTCGTGATGGTCTTCGCATGATTGAACAGTCATCAGAATCTGAAAGTCTGGCTTTACAGTCAAAAGATGAGGATGAAGTCTACGTTGTTCCTGCTTTTACAGGGTTAGGTGCACCCTATTGGGATTCTGATGCCCGTGGGGCAGTTTTTGGCTTGACACGTGGCAGTAGTAAGGAAGATTTTGTTAAAGCAACGCTGCAATCAATTGCCTATCAGGTTCGTGATGTGATTGATACCATGCGATTGGATTCTGGGATTGCTATTCCCGAATTGCGTGTGGATGGTGGAGCTGCGATGAATAATTACCTTATGCAGTTCCAAGCAGATATTCTTGGGATAGACATTACACGCGCTAAAAATTTGGAAACAACGGCTCTTGGTGCAGCCTTCTTAGCAGGATTGGCGGTAGGCTACTGGAAAGACATTGAAGAGATTAAGGCACTTAATGAAGCGGGGCAATGTTTCCAAGCCCAAATGAAGCCCTCTCGCAGAGAAAAACTTTACAAAGGTTGGAAACGTGCCGTTAGGGCGACACAAGTTTATACAGCTGAAGATGAAAGTTAATGTCCTGAAAATAGCCTAGCACTGAGAGATAGCTTAATGCCTTTAAGGACATCAAACGTATCATTTTAAAACTCAAGGTTTAAAAGTATATGCTCAAAAGTGACTAGCACTGTATTTAGACTAATTGCTGAGCAAGGGGTATCCCTTTAATGGAGTAATATCTTATTTGAGATGTTTTTGATAGGTACAATTTTTTCAAGGATAAGCTATGAGTTTAAAAGTCATCCCTATCATTTCTATATTGGACGACACCATAATATAACATATGGTATCCGACAATTTGAACAGGTGAGAGGGGAGTATACTTTGGATAGTGAGAGAATAGGGTAGAATAATTTTTAGCTTGATTCGTCAGATTTAAAAAGAGAAAACCAATTTGAGAGCCCACTGAAAAAGTCATCGTTTGATGGCTTTTTTTGCTATACTAAAGTTGAGGTGATGATATGCTTGATAATCAGTTGACTTTAGATGTTAGTCCCTATTCTACTCTGTATGATATTGTTGTTCCTAAAACTCATTTTTTACGGCAGCTAACGGAACTCTGTGATTTTAGCTTTATTTATGATGAGCTGGAAAAGAATTATCAACCTGACTTCGGACGTCGTGCCTACTCTCCTATCATGATGTTCAAGTATCTCTTACTAAAAGATATTTACAAGTT
>NZ_KB904606.1 GCF_000380145.1 Streptococcus thoraltensis DSM 12221
TTAAGATTTTGAGTTCCCACTCGTGTGTCTTTCTGACGTTTTCTCTTTTTGACAGGTTACTTTCGTAACCCGCACGTTTGGTTTCTTTATCCAGTTTTCAAAGGTCTTTCATTGCCTCTCGCGAGACAACTTCTTTATTCTATCAAACTATCCGTTGCTTGTCAATAACTTTTTTCATCTTTTTTATTTTGTTTCTGACAACATTCGCTCGTTTTGAGAACTTTTATATATTACTATATCTTCTTGTTACTTGTCAAGCTAATTTTGTAACTTTTTCCAAATAATTATATCACCACTTTCAAGTGATTGTTGAACATCTATAATTCGTTGGTTTGAAGACCCTCTAAATTGTAACATGAGATTTCTTTTATTTCGGTCATACCTGCCATCAACAAGAATATCAATCATTTTTAACATCTCTAGCTTATCTTCAGTCTCCAGCATCATTTCTTCCCAAGTATAGCCTGTCCAAGACCAAATATCTTTGTTAGGCAATTCTGTCTTGATACGTTTTAAAAGAGGAATCAAAATGCCTGTGTTTAAGAAGGGCTCGCCACCTAGTAGTGTTAAACCTTGTACATACGGCTGAGCTAAATCTTCCATGATCCGTTCTTCTAATTCTTGTGTATATGGTATTCCGGCATTAAAAGACCAAGTAGCCATATTATAACAACCTTCACAATGGAACATGCAACCAGAGACATATAAAGAATTTCTGACTCCCTCACCGTCAACAAAATTAAAGGCTTTATAGTCTATTATTTTTCCTTGACTTAATTCTTCTGATTTCCATTCACCAGGTTTAGGATTGTTCATAGCTTTTTATCCAGTACCTTTCTGTTTCATCAATACTATTTTCGAAGACGCCACCGTTAGCTAAAATTACTGCCCGGCTAGCCTGATTATCTTGATGACAAGTCACCAAGATATTTTGAATATTTTTGGTGGCTGCAATGGCAATCGCTTCTTTCAACATCTTTTTAGCAATGCCTCGACCTCTTTTGCTTGGTCGGACAGAATAACCAATATGACCACCTGTTGATAGTAACTCTTGATCCAAACGCAATCTAATATTTAAAAAACCAAGGGCTTGATTTTGATCATCAAAGGCTACCAACTGAATTGCCGGGATGCCTTTTCCTAGCAAACCAGTTTCTTGTAAGAAATTAGATTCTATCCAGCCTTCAAATTTATCCTGATTGTTAGCAAAATTCCACAGTCCACTAGTTGAACTGTCGGCTTCTTGGTACTCTTCAATCATCTCCAAGATTGTTTTTCTATCAGCAACAGTTGGTCGTCGAATAATAAGATTATTCTGGTAAATTGACATTAAGCTCTCCATTCATTGCATTGGATTGGTTGATTTGATGGCAAAGCCAATGAGTTAACAAACTGGATTGAGGACTGACAGGATTTTGTTGGGTTTGAATAGCTTCAAGAAAGGTATCAATAATGTTTTCAAATCCCCTCTTGTATAGCGTCGTATCCCAAGAACTAAATTGTTTTTTCCACTGGTCTGTTTCTTTGAAAATTGTTAACTCATCTAAGTTTTCGAGATGATAGGTTTCTTCCGGTGTTTGAATTTCTATAATTTCTCGACGGCTACCTGACTGAAGATTCATGCCTATAATAGCAATTGACTGGTCTGTCTCGAGTATCACTGAAACCTGACTCAGGAGACCATTGTCTTTAATCACTTTAAAACGTGCTGAATTGATTTTGTCATCAAGTAAGTATAATGCTGTATCTAAAGGATGGATAAAGAAGTCAAACAGTTTAAATTGAAAATCTCCTACACGATTAACGTCATTTTTTTCAACGAGAATACGTCGTTTGTTCTGTAAATTTGTCATTTCAGTAATTCTAGGAGCAAAACGGCGATTAAATCCTGCCATTAAAAAAGTGCTGTTTTCTTGAGCTAACTGGTAGAGCTTTTGGGAAGTTTCATAGTCTTCTGTTAATGGTTTATCCATATAAACGGGAATCCCCAATGCCAAAAATTGACTAGCGATAGCAAAGTGAGCCTTAGTTGCCGCATGAATAAAAACACCGTCCAGCGGTTCTTTTAAAAGTCCTTCTAATGATTCATAAGTGGAAGATTGAGCAAATAGAATTGACACTTGCTGTCTGACATCTCTATTTCGTGTGAAAATATGCCACTCTATATCAGGTAATTGTCTCATATAAGGGAGATAAGCTTTTTGAGAAATTCCTCCAATACCAACAAGTCCTATTTTTAGCACATCATCTTCCTCCTTATCTTTATTTTTGTTTCATTTTAGCTTTTTTCAATAATTCCTGTGCACGCGCTTTTTTATCCGATTTCACTGTTGAGTGTTTTTCATGAAAGCGTTGAACGAGTGCTTTTCCTTTGTCATCTAACTGGTATTTTCCCACGATTTTCCCTTTCTTTTACAATGATGAGCCATTCATGTGCTTCACACGGGCTGAAATCTCTTTATGTCTCCCCTTAACCATCGGTCTCGCTTGTGGGTTACCAAGATAACCACAAGTTCTTTTGACAACATCTGCTGTTTTAGGATCAGTATTACCACAGTTGGGACACTTAAATCCACGTTCTGTTGGATCAAAATCCCCTTCAAAATCACAGAGATAACATTTATCAATTGGAGTATTGGTTCCTAAATAACCGACACGATCATAAGCATAATCCCATACAGCTTCAAGTGCTTTAGGATTTTGTTGTAGGACTGGATATTCACAATAATGAATAAATCCACCTGATGCTCCAGCTGCAGGGTAGTCTTTTTCAAATTCTAATTTTTCAAATGGTGTTGGATTTTTACGAATATCGTAATGGAAAGAATTGGTATAGTATTCCTTATCCGTAATGTCTTTAATAATACCGAATTTTTCCGTATCTAATCGGCAAAAACGGTCTGTCAAACTTTCCGACGGTGTTGAATAAACTGAAAAATGATAGTCGTATTCCTCAGACCAAGCTTCGCAGGCTTCCTTCATTTGTCGAATGATATCCAAAGTCAAATCTTTAGCAACTGGATTGGTTTCCCAGTTTGGACCATAAAATACCGTTGCTACTTCATAAAGACCGATATAGCCGAGTGAAACCGTTGCACGACGCTTATTAAAAATTTGATTAACATCTTCAGTTTTATCCAAGCGTTTTCCAAAAGCACCGTATTGATAGAGAATTGGGGCATTCGCAGGACTGGCTTCTCTGACACGATTAACACGGTAAACAAGGGCATCTTTAGCCACTTGCATTCTCTCTTTAAATAGATTCCAGAATTTATCGATATCCCCTGAAGATTCCAAAGCAATACGAGGTAAGTTAAGCGTCACTACTCCAAGATTCATACGTCCTGAAGTCACTTCCTGTCCGTTTTCATCTTTCCATCCCTGTAAGAATGAGCGACAGCCCATTGGCGCCTTGAATGAACCTGTTAATTCAATAATCTTGTCGTAAGAAACAATATCTGGATACATACGCTTGGTAGCACATTTAAGAGCCAGCTGCTTGATATCATAGTTAGGAGAATTTGGTTCTAAGTTCAATCCTCGTTTAACTGTGAAAATCAATTTTGGAAAAATGGCTGTCCGTTCTTCACTTCCTAAACCTTTGATTCGGATGTTCAAAATAGCCTTTTGAATTTCACGTTCAAACCAAGAGGTTCCTAAACCAAAGCCCAATGAAGTAAACGGGGTTTGACCATTTGACGTAAAAAGAGTATTGATTTCATATTCCAAAGACTGCATGGCATCATAAATATCTTTTTTGGTCTTTGCTTCTGCGTAAGATTCTTGTTTTCCTTCAATAACCCATTCTTTAGCCTCTTTTAAGTGTTTTTCATAATTTAACTGGGCGTAAGGGGCTAAAAATTCATCAACTCTATCTGCGGTACAGCCACCATATTGACTAGAAGCGACATTGGCAATGATTTGGGCAATCTGCGCTGTTGCTGTCTGAATGGATTTCGGACTTTCAACATCAGCGTTACCAATCTTAAAGCCATTGGCTAACATACCTTTAAAATCAATCAAACAGCAATTCGTCATTGGCGTATAGGGGCTATAATCTAAATCATGAAAATGAATATCCCCTCTTTGATGGGCATTCGCCACATGCTTGGGTAGCATTTTCAAGCCAATAGCCTTGCCGACAATCCCTGCTGTTAAATCACGTTGAGTATTAAAAACATCACTATCTTTATTGGCATTTTCATTGACAACAGATTGATCTTTACCAATTAATTTATTGATAGCAACATTAATATCCATTTCTTGATTTTTACGGTCATGTTTTGATGCTGCAAAATCTTGATAATCTTTAGCTAAATCTTCTTCTTGGTAATCTAATAATGTTTGAAGAGTCACTAATTGAATATCTTTTGTCTTAAGAGTTCCAGAATTATTTTTAGACAACGTATCTAAAATAACTTCCAAAATAGTATGAAATTTTTCTTTTGTTAGTGGAGAATGGGCAGCCATAGATTTTTCAAGACTAGCAATTAATTTTTGGATATCAAAGGTAACTAATCTACCATCATATTTTTCAATTTGTTTTAAATCTTGAATAGCTAAATTTGTTTCCGCTATTATTTCTTCTTGCATTGTCATAGAAAAGACCTCCTGATAGATGTTATTATGACACAAGGTCAATAAAAAATCAATATGTTGTGTCAAAAAAAAACAAAGACACAACATATTGATTTTATTTTAATTTATAGATAATGAAAGAGTTTATTCCCTTTACCTTAACTTGCTTATAATGTCTTGAAAAATTTTTCTCTATCGATTGATTAAGTTTCGTATCCTTTTTAATCATGACAAGTTCAGCATCGTCTTGAAGTAAACTGTCTTCTAGACTTTGCATATTTTTAGGCGTTACTGTGTACAAATATGGAAGTGAAAACTTCGATATAGATTGTCTTTCTGACTGCAAATAAACAGTAGCTTGATTATCCCAAATATAGACTTTTGATTCCTTATCAGTGTTTTTTGAGACAAAAGAAGCAAGGGTTTGTCGCTCATTTATTTTTTGTGATTCTAGATAATAGTGATAACATAGTTGGCCTACAACTCCAACAAGTAAAATTAAGGGGAATAAATAAGTTTTTGTAAAATAATTATAGAAAAACTGTTTAGCTAAAGATCCTCGTCTGTTGCGACGATGTGTTCTACTAGATAAGCTTGATTGATAATCCTTTATTAAACGAAGACTTGATAAGATGATACCTTGTACAATAACAAATAATAGATAATAACTATTAAAAGTTTGTGAAAGAATTGCATAAGCACTATAAGCAACAATGGAACTAATCAAAATGATTTTTACTGGTGTAAATTCATTCTTATAATTTCTCATAAAGCCAAGATAACCCCCCGAAAAGACGACAAGGATTACTTGGAAAATGGCACTGATTAGAAAATCTTCACGACCAGATTGAAACACCGTCAAGTTAAATAGAATTGGCTGCGCAATGTATTCTGCCAATAATTGCTCATTAAAAATGAAATAACCAATAATATATCCAATCAAGATAGTTCCAAAAATAAAACATAGAGCTTGATAAAATCCACGTGCCAAACGTTTTGACTTGATATTAAAAATCAGAATAGTAATTGTTGCAATTAACCAAAACACCAAAAGACGCGGTTCAATAAATAGCCCTACTGTACTTGTTAAACCAAAAATAATAAAACACTCATCTTTGACTCGATTTTTGAAATAAGACATTAAGAACCAAATCATACTCAGAAAGAATGGATACGCCCACTGAATAGGGTAAAGTCCTCCAAATCCTAGGATGAGGTTAAACAGATAAAACAATAAGTTCATGGCAACTGCCAGTTCACTTGAGTTTGTTAAATCAACAATAATCTTATACAAGTATCGTCCGGAAATATAATAAGCTAAAAAATGAATCCCAATTAGCCATAAATTAGTTCCCAAGAAGTATGACAAGGCTATCACTGCATAATATAAAAAACCGCCCGTTGCATAAATATCATTATAAGGCAGAACACCTTTTGACATCATTAAACCCGTATAGAGATTTTGCGTTTGTTCAACCGTTGAAAAATCTTTCACAACAGGTAATAAAATAGATATAGAGCTAACAATAGCACTCAAGAGGACTACATAAAAATGAGCCAATCCACCAATTTTAGTACTTATTTTTTCATCAACAGAATTTATCCCATCTAAGGGTATCGTGCTATTTTCCTGGTAACTTGTTGTCACTAGCGTTCTCCTTATTTTAACTTCATACAAAGTATAACAGAATTTACACGTTAGTCAATTTTTGCAAAAGTAAAGCATATTTTTGGATGTCTCTAAAACAGTGATAGTCTTTTTCTTGATAATGTTTTACAAATAGCTTTTCCTCTTCAGTTAAATCCAATGGTGATGTACAATTCATTTTCATCTTACTTATTAATTCGGAAAAATGTTACAATTTCTAAACTTCTAAGTCGCAAAAATAAGTCACAAAAAAAAACCGATTAAAAATCGGATTAATAACTTAATTTTCATCAATAAAACTATTAAATACTTCTTCAATCATATCCCATTCAACATCTGAATCTTCTGGAATTGGTTGAAGATCACCCTCTGTACCATCTTCATTTTCAGTAAATGAGTAGGCTTGGATTTCAATCTCACCGTTGTCATCTTCTTGCACTCCAGCTGGAACCAAAAGAACATAATTTTTACCAAACTCTTCCTTACCATCGATAGTAAGTAAAATTTCAAATAAACTTTCGTTACCTTGGTCATCAACTAAAGTAATAACTTCCGGTTCGTGGTCATGATTATGTTTGTCTGCCATCTTTTCTCCTTTAACTTAAAACATACGATCTAAATAGTTTTGCAAAATCAACTGCGCTGCTAATTTATCGATAACTTTTTTACGTTTACCGCGACTAATATCTGCCTGTTCAACTAGCATTCTCTCCGCCTGTACGGTTGTTAGACGCTCATCCTGATAATCAACGGGAAGTTCAAAACGTTCCTTGATTAAATCCCCATAAAGTTTACTTGCTTCTACACGTGGTCCCTCAGAATTGTTCATATTCTTCGGAAGACCTACAACAAACCTATCAACATTATATTCCGAAACCAATTCGGATAAACGTTCTAGCCCATACTCTTTATTTTCTTCGTCAATTGCGATAATTTCGATACCTTGAGCTGTAAATCCTAAAGGATCACTAACAGCTACTCCTACCGTTTTCGAACCAACATCTAGTCCCATTATTCTCATCAGAGTTCTACACCATTCTTAACAAGGTAAGAACGTACTAATTCTTCTACAATCTCATCCCGTTCATATTTTCTAATCTGATTTCGAGCATCATTATAACGTGGAATGTAAGCTGGATCTCCACTGAGAACATAGCCCACGATTTGATTGATTGGATTATAACCTTTTTCAGCTAAAGAATGATAAACATTTGATAGGGTTTCACTTATCTCTTTACGGTTAGCATCATCTAAATTAAAACGAACTGTTTCATCTGTAAATCCCATACTTACACCTTCTTTCTCACAAGCTTTTGATTGTTAATTATAGCATAGTTAACGCTTAAAGACAACTAAAATAAAACCTCCAACGCAACGTATGCATAAAGAAAATGAATGAAAGTACTTTCTAATTGCGTACATTTTTTCAAACTATTTTCGTATAGATATTTCTGCGTTTTCAGTGCCATTATGATAAATTTCACCATGAGAAATATAGTCTTTGTGAAAATACGTTACCTGGAGCTGAAACTTTCTTCATATCTTTATCGTGAACCTCCGAACACTTCGTATTGATTACTATATGATGTTAGAGTTTTATCTGACTTCATGATAAGATAAGAGTATGACTAAAAAAGAACTACGAAAAGAAATGATTTTGAAAATGAAAAATTTTTCAAAAAATATCCTGCAAAAGGATAGAGCCGATGCCATGCTGTTGGAAAAATTGGTATCTACCACTTCTTATCAAAATGCCAAGATTGTTGCAACCTATCTTTCAATGGTTAATGAATTTAACACTAACCTTTTTATCTCACAAGCTATTAAGGACAAAAAAACAGTTGTTATTCCAAAAACTTATCCAAATGGTAAAATGATTTTTGTAAAGTATGATAAAAATCAATTGCAAAAAACATCCTTTGGCCTTCTAGAACCCATCTCAGATTTAGAAGTAAAAAAATCTGAGATTGATTTTATCCATGTTCCCGGAGTTGCCTTTTCACCTGATGGCTATAGGATTGGTTATGGGGCTGGGTACTTTGATCGCTATTTAGCAGATTATACTGGTGATACCATCAGTACCATCTATCCATTCCAACTCCAAGACTTTAAGAAAGAGCCGTTCGATATTCCAGTTAGAAAACTATTACAATAATGTCTACATTAAAAAAATCACCTATTACCATCCTACTTATTGTCAGCATTTCCCTTGTCTTCTTTGGCATGCAAATTTTATATCCCGGGAATGCCGAAAGCGCCTATGTTATCTACCGCTTTGGTGGATTGATTGGCAGTGTCTTAAAAGAAAATACTTCTAATTTTTGGCGTCTTATTACACCAATTTTCGTTCATATTGGATGGGAACATTTCTTATTCAATACCATTACCCTTTTTTTCCTTGGACAATTATCTGAAAAAATCTACGGACATATAAAATTTTTAATCCTATTTTTTCTCTCTGGAATAATGGGAAATGTATTTGTCTTATTACTAACTCCTGAAGTTATTGTGGCAGGTGCGTCTACTTCGATTTTTGGTCTTTTCTCCGCAATTGTTGTCACAGGTTATTTCAGTAAAAATCCTACCTTAAGAAATCTCAGTAATACTTACAGAACACTGATTATTATTAATCTTATTTTTAATCTCACCACTCCCAATGTTAGTATTGTTGGACATCTCGGAGGTTTAATTGGAGGTATTTTACTAGGAATAGGATTGAGTCCTCAAAAAGAAACGAGCCTGTCTCTATTTCCTAAAATCATATCTCTAATTTTCTATTTTGTCGTTCTGATTAGTCTAATTATATTTGCTATAACACATTAATATAAGGAAAAAGTACCTATGCTCCGTTTTTTAATATCAACTGCCAAAGAAATGAATGAGGAAAAACCAGAAAATTCTAAAAAAAGATATTCTGATAATACTAAGAAAATTATTGACGAAATGTCACAAAAAGATTTGAGCGAACTATTCTCCATTTACCATTTCAAAAAAGAAGAAACTGTTCTAAAAGAGCAAAAACGCTGGCGTGATATCACTTCTGATACCAGTTTCTCCTATAAGGCACTTGATCTTTACAATGGTCTAATGTACCGTGCACTAAAAACAAATTTATCAAACGATGCCCAAAATTATCTAGAACAAACAACATTTATCACAACAGCATTATATGGTATTATTCCAATCTCTGAGTTTATCAAGCCCCATCGGTTGGATTTTAATAACTCCATATCAATCAATAATCAATCACTAAAAACACTTTGGAAAGAAAACTACGATAATTTTTTAAAATCACATAAACAAGAGACAATCATTTCACTATTGTCATCTGAATTTGAGAACATTTTTTCCGTTGCAGAACGTCAAAAATTAACTAAAGTTAGATTCTATGAACAAAACAGTTCAGGGAAATTAAAACAACACTCAACCATCTCAAAAAAAGGGCGTGGCTACTTCCTAAAAGCAGCAGCGATGGAAGAATGTCAAACCATAGAAGATTTAAAAAAACTATCATTCGAAGGCTACCACTTCAAAGACTCAAATGAACAAAACGAATTAATCTATATTCGAAGAGTCTAAAACAATGTAATCTAATCCAGCACTACATCATAAGTCATAACCACCAGCATAAATGAACTGAACCCCAAAAAATTGGACAAAAAATCTGTGAATGATTGGGGTGCAGTTCACAGTGCTAGTGTTTTTTATCTCTCTGAAATTTCCTTCAATTGTCTTAAGAGCTCACTACGTCCCTTGAAGCGTTCACCACTTAACAATAAGCCAACAAGATGCTTCTTTTGAACAGGTAATTGCTCGCGTAATATGAGTAGTTGTTCTTTCAAAATAACCTGCTCATCTATGCNTAAACCACCTTGAGAAATAGAGTGACTCAATGTTGAAACTTCTTCATAAGGCAAACGATTGAGTCGTCTCTTATCACTCTCTTGCGACCTCAACACATCCTTCAAGTAACTTGAAAACTTTGTTTTAAAACACGCAAAGAATAAAGAACGACACTCCAGACAAGATGGTTTGTCTTGAATCAAGCGAAATAAACAAATCATCCCTTCTTGTTCCCAATCAGTCACTTCCCAAAGATGAATATAGTACTGTCGCATAAACTTAAAAACAATAGGTCGAATTANCTGACACAACTCATCAAACGATAGTTCCTTTAGTGATTTATCATTAATCATATAATAACCTCATTTCTAATAATAAGATCATTATATAGGGCTTATAACCAGTCTACCATGACAAAAATGTCATATAAAATTCTTACAAGATGAGTCATAACCACCAGTGTGAATGAACTGCGCCCCAAAAGTTAGACAGAAAATCGGCTCATTGTCAACTGTAGTGGGTAGATGAAAAGCTAACACCTAGAGAGGACCAGATTGGGAGCCCACTGAAAAAGTCAAAGTTCTACAGTTTGACTGAAATGAAAAAAGAGGAATCTATCTCATAATTGGGGAGATTCCTCTTTGCTTTTCCTTATTTTTGATTTATTAGAGCCACAAT
>NZ_KB904607.1 GCF_000380145.1 Streptococcus thoraltensis DSM 12221
ATTCTTTAAGAAACAGGGCTACTTTTTCAGGGTCTTGTTCGTGGTAGGTAGAGCTCTTTTTTTTCGAGTATATCCCATGGCTTTGAGAGCGTAATGAATAGCGGTTGGATGACAGCCGAATGCAGAAGCTATTTCAGTTAAATAAGCATCTGGATGAGTTTTAAGATAGTTCTTTAATTTATCTCTATCAACTTTTCTTGGCTTAGTTCCTTTAACTTGGTGATTAAGATCGCCTGTTTTTTCTTTTAGTTTTAGCCATTGATAAATGGTGTTGCGTGAGATTTGGAAAAGAGCAGATGCTTCAGAAATACTACCAGTTTTGTCACAGTATGCGAGAACTTTTTTACGAAAATCTAGTGAATATGCCATAAGAACATGATATCACAAATGTACGGTTTTTATTTCATTTTACTATACATGCCTGATTTAAAGATATGTTATCCTAAAGACAATCTTATGTCGACATATTTTCTAAATATTCTTTTTATCTAATTTTTATCGCTAAAGATAATTTCTTTTCCATTTTCTAGAACTTGATACGTTAATTTTTTGAGATTAACATTCGCTTGTGCAGTATTCGTTTTATCTTTACTTGTTCTAGTAATAGTAAGACTTTCTCTATCAGGTGTCTCTACCGAAATACTTCCCTCCAAATCAAAAGCAAGGCTGCTATTTCTAAAACTAAATAGTTTAAGTAATGCTTTAACGACTGGACGATTTACTTCCTGAGAAATTTCGTCACTACTATAGTAATGACGATTAATATTACGTCCTTCCTTAGTCTGTTCTAATAAATCGATATCATTCTTTCCAGCCAATAGCCCAACATAATAAACTTGTGGAATGCCCGGAGCGAAAACTTGAATTAATCGTGCCAAAAAATACTTCCGATCATCATCCCCCAATGCTGAATAATAAGTTGAGTTAATCTGATAAATATCTAAATTATTATATTCTGCTGAAGAGTACTTTCGTTTAACATTTGCTCCAACCTTGTACAACTCTTTAGTAGTAAAATCAATTTCATCATCTGTCAAAATATCCTTCACATCCACTACACCAATACCATCGTGCGTATCCAATGTTGTGAACTGCTTCATCGGACTCATCTTCAACCATTTAGCCAACTGATTGGTGTGACCAGAATAAAGTGCGTGTAAGGTGACCATAGGTAGAGCGAAATCATAGACAAAGTAATCATGATCCGCAATCTTGAATTGGATACTGTAATGCTCATGGATTTCTGGCAAAATGTCAGCGCCCACTTCAGCAGCAATCTCACGAACACTGTCAAGGAGTGTCCAGATATCAGGTTCAACAAAGAAATCATTAGTGTCTAACTTTTTGATGGCATAAGCAAAAGCATCCAAACGAATCAAATCACAGCCATTAGCCGCTAAATGTTCAATAGTGCGACGAATGAAATCCATAGTCACTTCTTTGGTGACATCAAGGTCAATTTGCTCCTCACCAAAGGTATTCCAAAGATGCTCTGTGCTCCCATCAGCAAAAATAATTTCTTGTTTTGGAGCACGGTCTTTACGTTTGTAAATCAGGTCGACATCAGCCTGTGTTGGACGATTTTCAGGCCAAAACTTATCCCAGTTAAGGAACAAGTCTTTATAAGCACTATCATCATGTTTTTCCTGATAATCTTTATAATATTTACTTTGACGAGAAATATGGTTAATCATAAAATCAAACATCAGATAGTATTTTTCACCTAAAGCTTTGACATCTGACCAGTCACCAAAGGCTGAATCAACCTCATCATAATCAACAGGCGCAAACCCTCGGTCACCAGTCGATGGAAAGAACGGCAGCAAGTGAATCCCACCAACTGCGTCCCCAAAGTAGTTTTCCAGATTTTTTCGTAAAGCTTTCAAATCTTCACCCAGACTATCTGAATAAGTGATTAACATGGTTTTATTTTGAATAGGCATAAGGTCTCCTTTTGAAGGGTATTAAAAGATGAGTAGATTATTTAACCGCACCATTACTCATTCCTGAAATGATGTGTTTTTGGAAAATCATATAAACGATGGTGATGGTGATGATACCAACGATATAGGAGGCAAAACTTGGCCCGTAATCGTTGAAGTATTGTCCTGTGTAGTTGTATTGGAACAAGGGCAGCGTCCACATTTTCGCATCACGGTTGAGAATCAACAGTGGTAACATGAAGTCATTCCAAATCCAAAGGGCATTGATAATCAAAGTCGTGGCATGCATTGGTTTTAACATTGGAAAGACTACCTTACGATAAGTGGTAAATTTGTCAGCACCATCGATTTCAGCAGCCTCATCCAAACTATCAGGAACGCTAACCTTGATATAGCTCACATAAAGAAACAAGGTCTGTGGAATGGCATAAGTTAGATACAAGATAACCAAACCAGTAGTATTTGCTAGACCAATCTTGCTCATCATAACTGTAATAGGAATCATGATGACTTGGAAAGGAACAAAAATCCCTAAAATCAAGAGACTATACATGATAGCAAAGGCGTTTTGCTTCGACATGTTACGAGCAATTGAGTAAGCCGCTGCTGGAATGAATAGCATAATCACAGCAATTGATAAGAAAGTGATAATGGTCGAGTTTAAAAAATAATGGCTAATCCCATCTTGAATCAAACGGCTGTAGTTGTCCCAAGTGATAGGATTGGGAAATCCAAAAAAATTTGAAATGATGTCTTTTGTTGGTTTAAAGGAGCTAAAAACCGTTGCCATTAAGGGGATGAAAATTAGAATACCGCCTAAACCAAGTAAGGCATACTTCCAAAGATTGCTTTTTCTTTCTTCGTGTTGCATAAGGGAACCTCTCTTCTATACCTGATACTTATTAGACAGTTTGATTTGTAAAATGGATACCACGCCGATAATAATAAAGAGAATTAAAGCAATGGCATTGGCATAACCATACTGATTAGACTTAAAGGCATAATTATAAACCAATAAGCCTAGTGAGGTTGTGGCGTTATCGGGACCACCACCAGTTAGGGCAAAGATTTGATCAAAGGCCGTTAACCCACCCTTAAGTGCCATGATAAAGACCATGGAAATACTTGGAATCAGATAAGGCAACTCAATTTGCCAGAAAGTTTGACGATTATTTGCACCATCAATAGCAGCTGCCTCCACAATTTCAGAAGGAATACTTTGCAAGCCTGCTAAGAATAGGATAATCGGCATGGCAACTCCCTGCCATAACATCACAAAGATTGCTGATAAAATAGCACCTGTACCTGTTCCTAAAAGACTTTCTTGCAAAAAAGGAATATTCAAAGCATTGCCAATAGCTGGTAAACCATAGTTGAACACTTGTTTAAAAATCAAAGAAATGGTCAAACCTGACAGCACTGCTGGGAAGAAAAACCATGCTCTAAAGAAAGTCCTTCCCTTGATTTTAGAATTGAGCGCACGTGCTATCAAAATACCAAGCATAATCTCACCAACAATCATGGCCACAGTCAAAATCAAAGTAAAACCAATGGCCTTCATAAATTTCGTATCGGTCATCAAGATTTTGTAGTTATTAACACCGACAAAATCAAAATTGTAGGTTAATCCTGTCCAGTTGGTAAAACTGTAAAAGGCCCCTTGAAACATCGGAAAGTAAAAGAAAACCGCCTGTAGAATAAGAGGAACAGCCAAGAACACCCAACCCCAGTATTTATTAATAAATGATTTCATGTCATGTGCTCCTTCTAATCAACATCAGCCTTCATAGGATTGTAAAAGGCATTTAAGGCATCCGCAAAAGCTTTTTCATCTTGATTCATCAGGTAACTAGCTGTCAGATTAAAGAAATCCTCTTCGCTGTTCCAGTATTGTGCCATCCATACATAGTGCTTATCAGTAAAAGCTAAGTCATTCAAAGCAGCTAATTCAGACGCCTCGCCAGCTTCTTTAACCCCTTTAACAGCAATCGGAGAACCATCGACATCATAGTACTTTTGAATACCTTCTGCCGTTGTTAGATACTCGACGAATTGTTCCGCTTCTTTGACATGTTTACTATTTTTAGAAATCGATAAAGCCAAGTCTCCCGCACCAACTGTCGCTGTCTGACCGGATTCTTCACCTGGAAAAGCAAAGGTTGAAATCTCAAAATCTGGTTCTTGCTGTTTAATGGCTGGCAAAGCCCAAGATCCATTTGGCATCATCAGAGCATCACCCGAAGCAAAGGCTACAATGGCGTCATTGTAAGAAGCTCCGCGCCAGTTTTTCTGTTGATTGCCTTCTTCTGCGAGCAAATCCAAACGTTCCATATCATCTTGTAAAATCTTATCCTTAGCTGAAATGCTGTTTGGTTTTGAAAAACGTAAATAATCGTTAGCCTTATCAGCGCTACCTGTTGTGGTAATTAAAGACAATTGATGATAACCGTTTAAGGTCCAACCTTCTGTCCCAGCAACCGCAAATGGTGTTTCACCTTGATCTTTGATGTCTTGAACCAACTGTTGGAAGTCTGCCCAAGTTTGAGGTGCTTCCAAACCAAGTTCGTCAAACTTCGTTTTGTTAAAGTATAGGCCAGAAACGTTAGCAGTTAGCGGTACATTGTATACCTTATCATTGATAGCGTATTGTTCAGCATAGTTGTTTTTAAGATTAGCCAAATAATCCTGACCTGTCATATCGTAGAAATAACCAGCCTTGGCCCACTCTTGAAAATCCATATTCTGTGGGTAAATATTGATGACATCTGGCGCATCTCCAGATAACATACGTGTCTTGAGGACAGTTCCAGCATTAGGAACATTGGTCACTTCCACATTGATGTTGGGGTGTTTCTTTTCAAAATCTTTGGCAATCTCTTCTAGAGTTGCTACCATTTCCGTTTTTTGATTGAAATACTCAATGGTTACTTTTCCATTCTCAGCTTCTAAATTGCTATTACCACAAGCTGCTAAAGCAATACTTGCTACAGCAACTGTGCTCAGCAAGCCTAATTTGTGATACCATTTCATGTCTATCTCCTTTTAGTCTTTGACATCTTTGACAAAGTAGAATTGTTTACTTAAATAATCACCATTTGGCATATCAAGGGTTAAACCAGCATACATCAATTCCGCACCAGAATAGCACTTCTCAGTTCCGTCTAGGCGATAGATAGCATCTTCATCAAGCCCTTTTAATTTCAAAGTCGTCTCAATGGTTTCAATCGTTGACTGAATACGCACATAAGTCACAACTGATTGATCCTCATAAACAAACTGAACGGCTGCTTCATTAGTATTTTCCTCTGGGTTAAGTAGGCGGTATTGCTGTCCAAACTGAACAAGAGGACGAATCCTTTTGTAATGCGCCACTTGCTCAGCAACGATAGCTTTTTCCGTTTCAGTCATCTGAGTCAAATCCAATTCATAACCAAAATTCCCCATCATTGCCACATGACCACGTGTCTCTAGTGGTGTGATACGACCCATTTGATGATTTGGTACTGCAGAAACATGAGAACCCATAGAAATCGTCGGATAGAGGAAGGTCGAGCCATACTGAATCGGCAAGCGTGCAATGGCGTCAGTATTATCACTCGCCCACACTTGTGGGAAGTAGCGCATCACCCCAAGGTCATTACGACCACCACCGCCAGAACAAGACTCAAATAAAACATCTGGATAAGTTTCTGTCAGGTAAGATACCAAATCATAAAAACCAAGCATGTAAGCATGTGACTGCATTTGAGTTTCTAGATAGGTGGCGCCATTACCCAGATTCGTCATATTACGGTTATAATCCCACTTAATGTAGTCAATAGCGTTTTGAGCCAAAATCCCATCAAATGTCTCTTTCAAGTAAGCAACCACGTCTGGATTGGCTAGATTCAACATAAGCTGGTTACGCGAATAAGTATGTCCTCGACACGGTGCTTGAATCGCCCAATCTGGATGTGCACGATAAAGATCGCTAGCTTCTGAAATCATCTCGGGTTCAACCCACAGACCAAATTTCAATCCCTTAGCATGAACATCTGCAATCAATTCTGATAAAGGACCTCCCAGTTTTGATTCATTAACAGTCCAGTCACCCAAGGCACGATTATCGTCAAAACGATTGCCAAACCAGCCATCGTCCAGAACAAAGAGTTCCATCCCTAAAGCACTAGCTTCATCAGCCAAGGACAATAATTTGTCTTTGTTAAAATCAAAATAGGTAGCTTCCCAGTTATTGATTAAAATCGGACGTTCCTCATCAGCAAACCGCTTTGGAATAATGTGATTTTTGATAAATGCCTGACTTTCACTTGTCAGACCTGTCAACCCCTTATGGCTATAAGATAGCATAGCAACAGGTGTCACAAAGCTTTCACTAGGAGCTAATTGCCAAGCAAAGTTATCATCGTTGATTCCAATCCCAAGACGCACTTCCTGTAATTGATTTTCTTGAGCAAACGCTTGAAAATTCCCACTATAAAGCAACTGTAAAGCTATCACATCACCAAAGTCTTCGCTTGCTTTACGATCAGCTAAGAGTAAGGCTGGTGTTTGCCCGTGACCAGAAGCTCCACGACTCGATGAAATACTAAACACTCCCTGATGCAGGTTCTGACGGCGAACCGCTTTCTCACGCGCATAGGCTCCTTGAAGCGTTATGACATCATACTGCTTAGCTGGAACATCCAACATGCTAGACAGGAGACGATGAACCACCACTGGTTCATCTGAAAGATTCGTTAACTTGGCAAAACTCGTAATGGTTGCAGACGTTTCAAAGGCAGTATAGTAAAGCGTCAAACGCAGTTGAGCAACTTGATCTTCTAACACGAGAACCAAGGTTTGAGCTTGCTCATCACTGTGAGGATTAGGTAAACCTTCCGCTTCAATCAGCTCTTTCACAATGTGGTAGTCCACTAATTTAAAGAAAGTCAATTCATTCGAGCCATGCTGTACACGTACCGATGGTTTTCGAAAATCACCAAATCCATAGGTTCCAATTACTTGACGCTGCGTATCATAACTATAAGTTCTAACTTCAGGACTAGGATTGCCAGAAAAAGCATGATCCTTTTCATGAATGGTATTGGAAAAATGATAACTATTGATTTTCCGACCAAAATGCTTTAATAATAAGTCACCATCTCGATTTTCAAGAATCAAAGATGAAGCTTCGGTATTAACATAAAAAAGATTACCTTCTACAGTGATTGCCATAAGTGACCTCCTCATAAACTTATCACTAGCATAACACTTGCAACCGCTTCCTAAAATAGACTTTTGTTAGACCGATATGGTAAAATGTTAGGTAAGGAGAAATCTTATGTTTTCAGAATATCAAAGTGGCACCATGGATGTTAGTCTCGATTTTTACGGCTATGAGGACTGTCCGCCAAATTATAGTTTTGGCCCTTCCATACGTGAGACCTATGTCCTACATTACATTACCCAAGGTCGTGGCAAGTTTTATTATAAAGATCAGGTGATTGACCTCACAGCTGGTGATTTATTTTTATTAAAGCCAAACGAACTTACCTTTTACCAAGCTGATAGTCAAGAGCCCTGGTCTTATTATTGGTTAGGTCTCAGTGGCAATAAAATTGCAGACTACTTTCGTTATAGTCAAATTGAGGACCTTGCTTTTCTTCGTAGAGATGCTTTTAAGGATAAGATCCGCCTGCACCAACTCATTGAAAATCTAGTCCAAACCGCTTCTCAGATAACCCTAACTAGCAGCAATTTGCAGCTTTTAGCAAGCATTTATGAAATTCTCTTTCAACTAGCACAGGAAGCCCCCAGCTCCCAACCAACAGATCGGTCATCTAGTAACCAACTTTACTTGGATGCCAAGCATATCATTGAAACACGCTATTCCCTAACAGAATTAACCATCCAAAGTATTGCCAATGAACTCTCCATCAACCGTAGTTATCTGACGACTGTATTTAAAGACCATCAGCAACAATCCCCCAAAGAATACCTCCTTCAAATCCGCATGCAAAGAGCCAAACAACTGATCGAAACAACCAAAGAAAGTATCAAAGTCGTTGCCATTTCTGTAGGCTTTTCAGATGCTCTCTACTTTTCTAAAAGTTTTAAAAAATTCTGGAAAATGACTCCCACTACCATGAGAAAGCGAAAAAACAATAGTCAAGCTATCTATATTTCTTGAAAACAATCTTTTCATCAAAACTTTAAAAGACCAAAATCAATAAAGAATAAGTTAAAAATTGATACCTATATTTACTTTTCCAATAACGAACGTTTTCAATAATGCAATAAATGGAAGCTCAAAGCCTTGTTCGCCACCAGCTAATCTGGTGGTTTTCTTGTCTTTCTCCCAAAGAAAAACTGGCTTGAAGCCATGACAACAGCTTTCTCCTCTTTGGAATGAGGAGAAAGGCTATCATTCAATCCCCTTATTATGTCATTTCACTGACCACTTCGTTTTCGTCCTATTGTAACGTTAGCGTTTTGCCCCATTCAAAATCTTTAATTTCTTGTATAACAAAATGAAATAAAAACAGTACATTTGTGATATCATGTTCTTATGGCATATTCACTAGATTTTCGTAAAAAAGTTCTCGCATACTGTGACAAAACTGGTAGTATTTCTGAAGCATCTGCTCTTTTCCAAATCTCACGCAACACCATTTATCAATGGCTAAAACTAAAAGAAAAAACAGGCGATCTTAATCACCAAGTTAAAGGAACTAAGCCAAGAAAAGTTGATAGAGATAAATTAAAGAACTATCTTAAAACTCATCCAGATGCTTATTTAACTGAAATAGCTTCTGCATTCGGCTGTCATCCAACCGCTATTCATTACGCTCTCAAAGCCATGGGATATACTCGAAAAAAAAGAGCTCTACCTACCACGAACAAGACCCTGAAAAAGTAGCCCTGTTTCTTAAAGAAT
>NZ_KB904608.1 GCF_000380145.1 Streptococcus thoraltensis DSM 12221
TGTTTTTCAATATACCTCGTTATTGGGCGCTTACAGTCTTTTGACTCAACTTTGCTAGATGGTCACTTTCGACTTGCCCTACTCATACTCTTTGAAAATCAAAAGTAGACCTTGTTGACTTGAGTTGATGACCTTCAGTTCTATCTGCATCGGCATCGCCTAGTCTGCTTTTGATTTTTATTGAGTATCAAGTACTGTTCTGCGTCTTTTTGTTTCTTGTTCTGAAAGTTATTCATGTGATTACAAAAACGCTTGTATTTATTTTTTATAGTTCTATAATGGGGGATATAGCACATAAGAAAAGAGGTAATGTATATGAATAAAGTTGCTATTGTTACTGGTGCTGGGCAAGGAATTGGCTTTGCAATTGCTAAGCGTCTTCATGCAGATGGGTTCAAAGTTGGTATTTTGGATTACAATGAAGAGACGGCTCAAAAGGCTGTCGAGGCTCTGTCTGCCAAAGATGCTTTCGCAGTAGTTGCAGATGTTTCCAATCGTGATGAAGTGTTCGCCGCCTTTGATAAAGTCGTTGAACATTTCGGTGATTTAACCGTTGTTGTTAACAATGCCGGAATTGCACCGACAACACCTCTTGATACCATTACCCCTGAACAGTTTGAACGCACTTTTGCTATCAATGTTGGGGGAACCATTTGGGGGGCTCAAGCAGCACTCAAGCATTTTAGAGCTTTCGGTCACGGTGGAAAAATTATCAATGCAACTTCTCAGGCTGGCTGTGAAGGAAACCCCAACTTGACTGTCTACGGTGGTTCTAAATTTGCGGTTCGTGGTATTACCCAAACATGGGCTAAAGACCTAGCAGCAGAAGGGATTACAGTAAATGCCTATGCGCCAGGTATTGTAAAAACCCCTATGATGTATGATATTGCGCATCAGGTTGGTAAAAATGCCGGCAAAGATGATGAATGGGGTATGAATACTTTTGCTAAAGACATTACCTTGGGACGTCTTTCAGAACCTGAAGATGTTGCCAATGTTGTTGGCTTCCTTGCGGGAGAAGATTCAAACTATATCACAGGTCAAACAATTGTCGTTGATGGGGGTATGGTCTTCCACTAAGAAATCCTCTTGATGGGAAAGTCGTTTAAAACGGATTTGCGTTTTATGCTTACTGAAACGATTAGTCAAGATTTCACTTAAATAATGAGTTAATAACCTGTCACCTATGGCAGGTTTTTTGGTGTACAAAATGCCCAAGAACGTAGCTCCCTATCGCATTGCTACCATCTTATGGTATAATGAAAGGAAGAATGGAGGTTATCATGACAGAAACGAAATTGTACATTGCAAGACACGGAAAGACCATGTTCAATACGATTGGTCGTGCACAGGGTTGGTCTGATACCCCTCTGACTGCCTTTGGTGAAGAAGGTATCCGAGAACTTGGTATTGGCTTGAAAGCGTCTGGCATCCCTTTCAAAGCAGCATTTTCAAGTGACTCTGGACGTACCATGCAGACCATGGAAATCATCCTTCGTGAAACTGAAAATGAAAATCTTCCATACAAACGTGATAAACGTATTCGTGAATGGTGCTTTGGTAGTCTAGATGGCGGTTACGATGGGGATCTTTTCCAAGGTGTCCTTCCAAGAACAGTTGCCTTTGCGGACGGTCGTTCACTAGAGGAAATGCCCTACTCAGACATTGCTCAAAGTATCGTTGAAGTAGATACAGCTAACTGGGCTGAGCCATGGGATGTTTTGAGTAAACGTATTTATGATGGTTTTGAAGCTATGGCAAAAGAAATTGAAGCCCAAGGTGGTGGCAATGCTATTGTTGTCAGTCATGGGATGACTATCGGTACTTTTATGTGGTTGATCGATAACAATCAAGAAAAACAAAGCATTGACAATGGTAGTGTTTCAGTCGTGACTTATAAAGATGGCAAATTTACTATTGAAACGGTAGCGGATCTATCATATCGTGAAAAGGGAAGAGAGATTATTGACGCGAATGAGAAGTAAGTTAGGAAAACAGGCTCTAGTCATTTTGGGACTTGCTTTTTTAGTCATGATCGGAGCACTAGTTTGGTTCAGCGGTCAAGGGGAATCTCGTCATTCAAGTGGAAACACAGCCATCAAACCAACCAAGCAGGTTTCTGAAAAGAAAAGCACATCAGAAAAAAAATCACAAGATTCAGCTCTGCCCAGAGTCTCGCCTTCTGATTGGGAACTGGTCTTGGTTAATCGCGAAAATATCACACCAGAGCTCTATCCTGAATTGGAAACGGTTGATAATATCACTGTAGATAGGCGGATTGCTGAAAATGTTAGGAATTTTCTAAAAGCAGCTCAGGAGGTAGACCCTGCCTTTCATTTGATTTCTGGCTATCGTAGCGTTGCCTACCAAAAGGAATTATTCCAATCTTACGTCGATCAGGAGAAGGCGAGCGACCCCAGCTTGAGTGATCAAGAAGCTGAGAAATTAGTTAAAACGTATTCACAACCAGGGGGAGCAAGCGAACACCAAACTGGTTTAGCCATTGATTTGAGTACCGTGGACGCTTTAAATCAAGCGGATAAGTCTAGTATGGAAAAAATTCATAAAATGGCACCTGACTATGGTTTTGTCCTTCGTTTTCAGGAAGGAAAGACAGCCTTTACCGGTGTTGGTTATGAAGATTGGCATTTTCGATTTGTAGGGAAAGATTCTGCGCGCTATATGACTGATCATGGCTTGACTTTGGAAGAATATATTAAGCAATTGAAGGAGAAGTAGAGTGAGACGACGTTTTAAATTTTCATTTTTTATTAGTCTTGCAATTGCTTTTGTATTGATTGGCATTTTGCCACTTGCTTTGAACTACCGTAGCTTATCAGCAGAGAAAAAAGTCGCAACCGGTCTGGATAATGAACGTTTTATTGAAAAAATAGCTCCTGAAGTTCAAGAGCTATCAACATATTATGGGATTAGACCGTCTGTTTTAATTGCCCAAGCAGCTTATGAATCCAACTTTGGTCAGAATTTGTTAGCCGCCAAGTATCATAATCTCTTTGCTATTCCTGCTAAACCTGGTGATGATAGTATTCGTTTGAAAAATATGGAGCGCAACGAAGGCAATATTAGTGAAGTCGAAAGAGATTACGTTATTTACCCATCATGGAATCATGCTTTGGAAATTTATCTAGCAGGGCTTAAAGATGGTAGTCTCGCCAATAAAAATTTGTATAAAATCCTAGCGACCGCTTCGAGTATCAGCGTGGCAACCCAAGCCTTTTACCGCTATGACTTTACGCAAGATGATGATTATGCTAATCAATTAGAACGCATTATTAAAGAATACAATCTAGAAAAATACGATAAACAGGCTAATTAGCACTCTTACAAAAAGAGTGCTAATTTTTTGAGTTTTTCTCTTGACTTCCTCTGCTAGAGGTGTATAATTAGAAATATAAATTAGCACTCATAACAAAAGAGTGCTAAAGCGTGAAGGGAGACCCCATGATTACACCAAGGCAAAATGATATTTTGAATTTAATCATTGAAATGTTCACCCAAACGCATGAACCAGTCGGTTCCAAAGCTTTACAAGCTTCGATTGATTCGAGTTCAGCAACCATTCGTAATGACATGGCTAAGCTGGAAAAACTTGGTTTTTTGGAAAAAGCTCATACTTCTAGTGGTCGCTTACCGAGTCGGGCTGGCTTTCAATACTTCGTTCAAAACTCTTTGAAATTGGAAAGTATTGATGAGCAGGATGTTTATCAGGTTATTAAGGCTTTTGATTATGAAGCTTTTCGCCTAGAAGACATTTTTGCCACAGCCAGTCATCTCTTGGCTGATTTGACCGGTTACACCTCTGTTATTTTAGACGTGGAACCCAAAAATCAGCGTTTGACTAACTTTGAAGTCGTGCAACTGTCCAATCACGACGCACTAGCAGTGATGATGCTGGATGATTCCAAACCAGTGACCGTTCAGTTCGCCATTCCTAAGAATTTCCTAACCAAAGATTTAGAAACCTTGAATGCCCTGATTAACGAGCGCTTTCTTGGTAAAGCTGTACTTGATATTCACTACAAGCTCTTGACAGAAGTGCCACAAGTCATCCACAAGTACTTTAGCACTACGGATAACATCTTGGACTTGTTTGACTACATTTTCCAAGGCCTTTTCCGTGAGACTGTCCTTATTTCTGGTAAGGTAAATGCTTTAACCTATGCGGATTTAGCAACCTATCAGTTTTTGGATAATGAGGTTAAGGTGGCTACTGAAATGCGTAGCAGTTTATCTGAGGAAGAACCGACCACTATTCAGGTTGCAAACAGTAGCGAACCCGCCCTTGCTAATCTTACAGTCATTCGACATCAGTTCTTGATACCGTATCGAGGCTTTGCACTCTTGAGTTTGATTGGACCGGTCGAGATGGACTATCGTCGCGCGATTAGCTTGATTAATGTGGTTAGTCGAGTCCTAGCCTTGAAGCTAGCTGACTATTATCGCTATTTAAGTGGCAATCATTACGAAGTTAACTAAGATATAAAATAAAAAGAGGTGACAACGTGTCAGAAGATATTAAAAATGAAGAAATCGTTGATGAAGCGATTGACAATGAAACAGTCACTGAGGAAATTGTTGATGAAACCATTGAATCAGAACAAAGCACCGAAAAATCAGAATTAGAATTGGCTAATGAACGCGCTGATGACTTCGAAAATAAATACCTTCGTGCGCATGCAGAAATGCAAAACATCCAACGCCGTGCTAGTGAAGAGCGTCAAAGTTTACAACGCTACCGTTCACAAGATTTAGCCAAAAAAATCTTGCCAAGTCTTGACAACTTAGAACGTGCCTTGGCTGTTGAAGGATTGACAGAAGATGTCAAAAAAGGACTTGAAATGACGCGCGATAGTCTGCTTCAGGCGTTCAAAGAAGAAGGTGTTGAAGAAGTGCCAATGGATGCATTTGACGCAAACTTCCATATGGCTGTTCAAACCTTACCAGCTGACGATGAACACCCAGCAGACACCATTGCAGAAGTCTTCCAAAAAGGTTATAAATTGCATGATCGATTGTTAAGACCAGCAATGGTGGTGGTTTACAACTAGCTATTTCTGATGCTTGCTAAAGCAACTCATCAGAAAACGGCAAACGCTATGGGCGAATTGCCTAAGCTATTTACTAGCTCGCGATTAAACTAAATTCGATTTTAATCGCTCACGTCGTAATAAACGACTTGACCGCAACGTCATAAAACTATAAAGTCGTAAAATGAAAAGCAAGCCATAGGCATGCTAGTATGATACTTTCCACAATGGCGAGTGTAACAGAAACTCAAGTTACTGTTACGAAGAGAATTTTGAACTTAAAATTTCAAAATTAAACAATGACACGACATAGTTCGTTACTTGTGTCTCAACTACATGGGGAAACTATCAGAAAAGAAAATAATAATAAAAGAGGGAAAAAAATGAGTAAAATTATTGGTATTGACTTAGGTACAACTAACTCAGCTGTTGCAGTTCTTGAAGGAACAGAAAGCAAAATCATCGCTAACCCGGAAGGGAACCGTACAACACCTTCAGTAGTATCATTTAAAAACGGTGAAATCATCGTTGGTGATGCTGCTAAACGTCAAGCAGTAACAAACCCAGAAACCATCATCTCAATCAAATCAAAAATGGGAACGTCTGAAAAAGTTGCTGCCAACGGTAAAGAATACACACCACAAGAAATTTCAGCCATGATTCTCCAATACCTTAAAGGTTATGCTGAAGACTATCTTGGTGAAAAAGTTGAAAAAGCTGTTATCACAGTTCCAGCATACTTTAACGATGCGCAACGTCAAGCAACAAAAGACGCTGGTAAAATCGCCGGTCTTGAAGTAGAACGTATTGTCAACGAACCAACAGCAGCAGCGCTTGCCTACGGTCTTGACAAAACAGATAAGGACGAAAAAATCCTAGTATTTGACCTTGGTGGTGGTACTTTTGACGTTTCTATCCTTGAACTTGGTGATGGTGTCTTCGACGTACTTGCTACAGCAGGTGACAACAAACTTGGTGGTGACGACTTTGACCAAAAAATCATGGATTACTTGGTTGCTGAATTCAAAAAAGAAAACGGTATTGACCTTTCATCAGATAAAATGGCTCTTCAACGCTTGAAAGATGCTGCTGAAAAAGCTAAAAAAGACCTTTCAGGTGTTACTCAAACACAAATCAGTTTGCCATTTATCACAGCAGGTGAAGCTGGACCTCTCCACTTGGAAGTATCATTGTCACGTGCGAAATTCGATGACCTTACAAGCGACCTTGTAGAACGTACAAAAACACCAGTTCGTCAAGCTCTTTCAGATGCTGGTTTAGCCTTGTCAGAAATTGACGAAGTTATCCTTGTTGGTGGTTCAACACGTATCCCAGCTGTTGTTGAAGCTGTTAAAGCTGAAACTGGTAAAGAACCAAACAAATCAGTTAACCCTGATGAAGTTGTTGCCATGGGTGCTGCTATCCAAGGTGGTGTGATTACTGGTGATGTTAAAGACGTTGTTCTTCTTGACGTTACGCCATTGTCACTTGGTATTGAAACAATGGGTGCAGTCTTTACAAAACTTATCGACCGTAACACCACAATCCCAACATCTAAATCTCAAGTCTTCTCAACAGCAGCAGATAACCAACCAGCCGTTGATATTCACGTTCTTCAAGGGGAACGCCCAATGGCAGCAGATAACAAGACTCTTGGACGTTTCCAATTGACTGATATTCCTGCAGCACCTCGTGGTGTGCCTCAAATCGAAGTGACATTTGACATCGATAAAAATGGTATCGTTTCTGTTAAAGCCAAAGACCTTGGTACTCAAAAAGAACAACACATCGTTATCAAGTCAAATGACGGACTTTCTGAAGAAGAAATTGACCGCATGATGAAAGACGCCGAAGCAAACGCTGAAGCAGATGCTAAACGTAAAGAAGAAGTTGACCTTAAAAACGAAGTTGACCAAGCTATCTTTGCAACAGAAAAAACAATCAAAGAAACTGAAGGCAAAGGCTTTGATACAGAACGTGATGCGGCTCAATCAGCTCTTGATGAATTGAAAGCAGCTCAAGAATCTGGCAACCTTGATGATATGAAAGCTAAACTAGAAGCTCTTAACGAAAAAGCTCAAGCTCTTGCGGTTAAAATGTATGAGCAAGCAGCTGCTGCACAACAAGCAGCAGGTGGAGCAGAAGGCGCTGAAAACGCAGACGCATCAGGTGATGATGTTGTAGACGGAGAGTTTACGGAGAAGTAACACACCCAAACTGATGGCTACTCAGGTAGCTCATCAGTTAACGGTTACCGCTATGGCGGATAACCTAGGTGTCTTACTAACTCGTCAGCAAAATGTTATCGATTTTGCTTCCTCGTGTCGTAACAATGTCTTGTGGGCAGAACCTTGATAGCAAATGAAAGTTGTCCAATTCGGCGGATTCTATGTTGAATTTGGAAGCAGTAAATGGAGAAAATATCTGGGATATTTTAAAATTAGATGTTTTTGAAGAACAACAAGAATTTGTTGCCAGCAATTCGATTAGTTTGTCAGAAGCCTATCTGGTTCTCACGCAACAAACAGAAGCCCAAGTTTTCCCATTTGGAATCTACGACTCCAATACTTTGGTTGGCTATATGATGATAGGCTATGGAGAATGTTGGCAAGATGCACCTTCTCTTGCAACTGAAAATGATAACCTTTGACGTTTGATGATTGATAAAAAGTATCAAAATCAAGGTTATGGTAGACAAGCTGTTAAAGTAGCTATCCAATTTGTTAAACAATTTCCATGTGGATCCGCAAACTATTTTTGGTTATCTTACGAACCTGAAAATCAAGTTACCAAATCTCTGTATTCTTCCAGTGGATTCTATGAAACTGGTGAACGAGATCATGGTGAATAGATTGCAAAACTCGATTTAGAAAAATAGACACATCCAATTACAGAGGTTGTAACCCAGCCTCTGTTTTTGAGGATA
This sequence comes from Streptococcus thoraltensis DSM 12221, assembly GCF_000380145.1. Classification (GTDB taxonomy): domain Bacteria; phylum Bacillota; class Bacilli; order Lactobacillales; family Streptococcaceae; genus Streptococcus; species Streptococcus thoraltensis. The sequence goes on from NZ_KB904608.1 coordinate 7,975, forward strand.
TGGTAGAAGTCGGTCAGCGATGCATTGCTTGCGCGGTTTTATCGCCGTAAGATTGCTGAGAGTTGGTCGCAACTATGAAGGGATTGAGTCTGTCTACGGCTTCAGCGTTCTCCATACGTTCAGTGTAACTTGTTGGTCGCAACTATGAAGGGATTGAGTCTGTCTACGGCTTCAGCGTTCTCCATACGTTCAGTGTAACTTGTTGGTCGCAACTATGAAGGATTTGAGTCTGTCTACAGCTTTTTGAAAACAGCTAACCCATTCCTAGCTGCCATCATCTTTATCGGGCTTCCTACTTTTTCTTTGAGTCCGTTTGACGGCTTAACATCTTGGTACAATTGAACGCGAGCAGAAAGCTGGTTCCTATTCCAATATTTTATAAGAAAGGATATATGGTTTAAGTAAATGAACCCGCCCTAAAAGCTGTGTGGAAAAGCTAAATTGTTTAGAAAATCAGGATTTTCTGCCGATTTCCTATTTTATTTCTTTGAGACGAAATTACAGAAAGGAATACAAGTGTTCTTAACTGAACACGGGCTATGG
>NZ_KB904609.1 GCF_000380145.1 Streptococcus thoraltensis DSM 12221
GGAACCTTTACCAGCTAGATAGTCTTGAACAGCTTGTTCTTTTAACTCAGACGAATAGTGTTTCCGAGTTCGACTCTCCCTAAGACCGTCGATTCCGAACTTCTCATATTTCATTTTCCAAGACTGGATTGTTTGATCATCGACCTGATATTGTTTACTGAGTTGGGTAAGCGACTGTTCTTGGTTAAGTAGTAAGCGAACAACTTCTAATTTTTCTTCTACTGATTTTGGACTTCTTTTGGACATAGGAAAACTCCCCTTATAGTTTCGAGTGAATTTTTATTTTTTCACTGTCTACTATATGGGGAGTATATCATAATAGAATTAGGAGTGTTTTCTTATGGTCAAAAAAGCACATTCTCTAGAAACAAAACTATGCTGTATTGAAATGAAAAAATCAGGTAAGTCGACTAAGGTGATTATGGAAACCTTAGGAATCAAAAATAAAAGTCAAGTTAGAACATGGTGGAGCTGGTACAAAAACGATGAACTGCACCGTTTCCACCAACCAGTTGTTTTGGCTTGTTTGACCCACTTATCAAAGACTGAAGGTGTTAAATCCTATTCTTTGATAAGCTCGCTACGTTTCATACCTGCATTGCGAAAGGTCAACGATTTGTTGTTTAAAATCATTTGTGAATTGACGACGTACTTTTCTAGACATAAATTTCTCCTGTTTTTGATTACTATAGAACACTTTATAAATTCTGTCTAGTTTAGTGTAACCGATTCAACAAATGGTAGAAATGAGCCTTATTTCATTGTCCATTTGACAGGGAGCTGCTCAGTTCCGTCGAACTTTTCTTCACTACTAATCTTAGTATGTTTATTTTATTTTTTTGATTGTTGTTTAAAGGTTTTCGCCTCTTCTTCAGTTGCAAGCACAAAGTGACCTGGTGTTATTTCATGCATGGTGCGCTCTTGCCCATCTAATTCTGCTGTTGAATCATATACTTGGTGCACACGCTCTCGTTCTTTTTCAGGATCTGGTTCTGGGATAGCTGATAAAAGACTCTTAGTATATGGGTGGATTGGGTTATTATAGACATCCTCCGAAGTTCCAATTTCCAACATTTTCCCCCAATGCATAACACCGATGCGATCTGAGATATATTTTACCATTGATAAATCATGGGCAATAAAGAGGTAGGTCAGCCCCCGCTCATGTTGCAATTTTTGCATTAAGTTGACAACTTGAGCTTGAATAGAAACATCCAAAGCAGATATGGGCTCGTCCGCAATGATAAACTTAGGTTCGACAGCAAGCGCCCGGGCAATGCCAATACGTTGGCGCTGTCCACCTGAAAATTCGTGTGGATAACGTGTCAAGTGATCTTTGTTCAAGCCAACTAAATCTAAGAGATGCTGAACTTTTTCATCACGTTGCGTTTTGGAGGAAACCAGTTTATGAATATCTAATCCCTCAGCAACAATATCACGAATTTTCATACGTCCATTAAGACTGGCCTGTGGGTCCTGAAAAATCATTTGAGCTTGTTTCCGGAAACTATGCTGATCCTTACCTTTAAGGTGTGAGACCTTTTCTCCATTAAAGATAATGTCACCTTCATTAATATCATAAAGCTTCAAGATAGCGCGACCAACTGTCGTTTTACCTGAACCAGATTCACCAACCAATCCGAAGACCTCGCCTTCATAGATATCAAAACTAACATTATTGATAGCTTTAACTTCATTGGATTTCCCTTTATTAAATGTGAGGGAAACATTTTTTAATTCCACTAATTTTTTTCTGGTGTTTTCCATTAGTTAGGCCCTCCATTTTTTTCTTGCCATTTAGCCCAGCGTTTTAGTATTTGCGGTGGAGGCGTTACTTCAGGAGCCCTTTCATCCAATAGCCACGTTGCTGCATAGTGTGTATCTGACACCTTAAACATTGGTGGTTCTTCTTCATGGTCAATGTCCAAAGCAAATTCATTACGTGCGGCAAAGGCATCCCCTTTTGGGGGATTCAACAAATCAGGGGGCGTTCCTGGAATTGACTGAAGTGCACCCGCAGCTGTATCAGTAGTAGGCATTGAATTCAATAGCCCCCAAGTATAAGGATGTTGTGGATTATAGAAGACTTCATCAACAGTACCATACTCAACGATTTTACCTGCATACATAACTGCAACACGATCAGCCATACCAGCAACAACACCCAGATCATGAGTGATAAAAATAATAGAACTTGACGTTTTTTGTTGAATATCTTTCATCAAGTTCAAGATTTGAGCTTGGATGGTCACATCAAGTGCTGTTGTTGGTTCATCAGCAATCAGAATTTCAGGCTCGCCAGCTAACGCAACAGCGATTACTGCACGCTGCCGCATACCACCTGACCATTGGTGTGGATAATCATTAATATGCTCTTCCGCATTTGGGATACCAACACTCTTCATTAGCTCAAGCGCACGATCCAACGCTTCCTTTTTGGGAACTTTCTCATGCAGCATAATCGGTTCAGCAATTTGCATACCAATTTTCATCGTTGGATCAAGACTTGTCATCGGATCTTGGAAAATCATGGCAATTTCATTGCCACGAATTTTAACCCAATCTTCCTCTTTCAAATCATTGAGATTACGGTTTTTAAAAAGAATATCACCAGAAATTTCAGCATTTTTTGCTGACAATCCCATAAGAGTTTTAGTGGTTACAGATTTACCCGAACCAGACTCACCTACAATTGCAAGAGTTTCACCTTTTTTTAGTTCAAAGTTAACTTCACGAATTGCTTTGACTTCACCAGCATAAGTATGGAAATCAACATGAAGATTTTTAACTTCTAAGATATTTTCTTGTATCATACTCATTTCCCCCTTTAGTCGTTACTTGATTTTGGATCGAATGCATCACGTAAACCATCACCAAGCAAGATAAATGCTAAGGAAATGATAACAAGAGCAAGAGCTGGAAGTAATACTTGATATGGATAATATTGCAAGTTTTCTTGGGCATCTGAAATCAATGATCCAAGTGAAGCTGTTGGGGGTTTAACACCGAGGTTAATCGCAGATAGAACCGCTTCGTACATAATCGCACTCGGGACGGTCATCATAATTTGAACAATGATAATTCCTGAAATATTGGGTAAAATGTGTTTGAATGCTATTTTACCACCAGTTTCACCAAGGGAACGAGCTGCAAGAACAAATTCACGTTCACGATAAGAAAGCGTTAGATTGCGTACTTGGCGGGCCATTGAGGTCCAACCAACAAGACCGATTGAAATAATGATTGAAAGAATTCCATTCCCAAGCAAAAGACCAAGCATAGTAACAATAACCAAGTTTGGAATTGATGATACAACCTCAATAATACGTTGCATCACTGTATCGACTTTTCCACCAACATAACCTGAAATCAAACCATAAGTTACCCCGATAATGAGGTCAATGGCAGTAGCGGCCAAGGCTACCAAAAGTGAGATACGAACACCTACGATGATGCGTTTACCTAAACTACGACCAAGGGTGTCCGTTCCTAGGGCAAACTTTTTATCTTCTGGAACACCTTGATCTGCGTACGCATCATTAGCTTCTGTATTTCCAGAGTAAACAATCTCACCATTCCAAAATGGTAAGTTGTCGCTAATTTTAGGTGGTAAATTTCGATAGATGGTAACTTCCTTTGAATTAAAAGAATTTGCATCTTTTTGCTTCACAAACAAAGTTGAAGTTAGAGAAAAAACCATCAAAAGGACAAGAAACCACATTGCCACAACTGCTAATTTATTTTTTTTAAGTCGACGCCAAGCATCCTGAAAGAAGGATAGTGCTGGCTTTTCAATTTTTTCTTGAGTACTAGATGATCCAGCACCAACAAGTTTGAATGTTTGATGTTTGTCTGCCATTTTACTCTCCTTACTGCAAGCGAACGCGAGGATCAACAATACTAATGATGATATCTGTCGCTAAAATAGCTACCATTAACATTACAGAGTAGACAATTGTTGTTCCCATAATAACTGGGTAGTCTTTTGTCGGAATTGCTGTAACGAATAATTGACCAATACCTGGGATAGAGAATATTCTTTCCATCAAGGCTGAACCAGTTAAGACACCTGCAGCCAGTGGCCCCACCAAGGTCAATACTGGAATCATTGAATTACGATAGGCATGTTTGTTTGTTACTTGACGAACAGTCAAACCTTTAGCGCGAGCCAATTGAATATAGTCAGAGTTCAAAGTTTCGATCATCTCACTACGGAAGAAGCGAGTCACTTGAGCAAAAATTGGGATTGCTAAACCTAATGTAGGTAAAACAGATTGTGCAAATGTTCCCCAGCCAGAAAGTGGCAACAATTGCCATTTAAATCCTAAGTAATCAAGAAGCAAAAGACCAATAATGAAAGAAGGCACTGAGATCCCCATTGTTGAAACAATACTAAGAAAGCCATCAATTTTATTATTCTTATTACGAGCAGAAATAGCCCCCACAACTAGTCCACTACCAATACCTATTATTAGAGCTTGTAGACCAAGTTGAACAGATACACCAAGTCTTTGGCTAAGCATACGTGACACAGGCTGGTTGATTGATTGATAGCTTGTCCCAAAATCTCCTTGTAAAATATCAAAAAGATATTTTACATATTGTTGCCAAACTGGTTTATCAAGCCCATATTGTTTATTCATCAAAGCAATCATCTCATCTGTCAAGCGGGGGTTGTTATAGGGTGTTCCTGGCATTACCTGCATGAGGAAGAAAGAAAGCGTAATTACAACCCATAAGGTTATCAAAAGTATGGCCAGGCGTTTTAGAATGTATTTTATCATAATAGTTCCTTTTTTCTTTTGCTTTTATTGCAGGAAAAACTTTTTCCTGCAATAAAAGCAAGAATTGGAAATTCCAATTCTTGCTGCTATTTAGTCATTCTAGTTATCTAAATTATTTTTTATAAGCATGTGTAAAGTCAGTTGTCAAACCAGTTGAATTTCGAACAAGACCCTTGATAGCTGGGTTTTGTAATGACTCTGTGCTACGGAAATACAATGGATTATAGTAAGCATGGTCATAAAGTGCTTTCTCAGCAGTTTTGTAATTATCAGCTGCAGCTTTTTTATCTAAAGCATTTTTACCAATTGCTTCTTCATATGCCTTATCATACTCTTCACTTGTGAATTTACCGTAGTTATATGAGGCATCAGATGTGAACATTCCATAGAATGTTGATCCTTCCGGATAATCACCACCCCAAAGGGCTATAGCAACTTCAAAGTTTTGATTCTTCGTATCCTCTAAACGTTGTTTGAATGGTACAAATTTTTCTTCAACGGTCAACCCTGGAAGATCATCTTCCCAAGTTGTTTTTAAATAATCCAACGTATTTTTTGCAATTGGAGAGTCTGCATCAGATGTAACAGTAATTGTTAGTTTATCTTCTCCAATCTCCTTTAAGCCAGCTTCAAACAATCTTTTAGCTTCTTTAGCATTATATGAGTAACCCGGAGCAACATGTTTAGCTAAATCTGTGCCATCTTCTAATGTTGCTAATCCGGTAGGCGCTAATGCAGTTGCTGGTTTTGAGCCTGTATCAACCGCTGCTTTTACAACTCCATCACGATTTGTTGCAAGGTTCAAAGCCTTACGGATATTTTCATTTGCTAAGGCTTTAACTTCACCGGTTTGGTTATAAACCATATATGCTGATGTCGCTTCTGGTACAGTTACAAGTTCTTTACTATTTTTATTAGCATTATAGATTGCTGTTGTACCTGAGATATTAGCTGCATCTAAGTCACCTTGTTTATACATTTGTACAGCCGTATCTGGTTTTTTAACAACTTGAATGTTTACCGTTTCAGTTTTTACATTTTTAGCATTCCAGTAGTTTTTATTTTTAACAAGTTTGAATTTGTTATTAGATCCATTCCAGCCTTCAACTTTATATGGTCCAGAATAAAGTTGTGACTCAGAATTTGTTCCATAGTCTTTTCCTGTTTTTTCAACAAACTCTTTCTTCTGAGGCATGAAGTTTGTAAAAGCGAGATACTCCATGAACTGAGGTGTCGGGCTTGTCAAAGTAAAAATAATCTTGTTCCCATCAGCTTTAACACCAAGTTTATTCAAATCTTTTTCGTCACCTGCATTGATTTTGTCAGCATTTTCAAGATGTGATTCTGCTGCAAGGTAAGCGTACTCAGAAGCTGTTTTAGGATCTACAATACGTTGCCATGAATAAACGAAGTCTTCCGCAGTCAAATCACTTCCATCTGACCATTTAAGTCCATCACGAAGGGTCGCTGTGTAAGTGAGACCATCCTCAGATACTTCAACTTTTTTAGCCAAGTCTGGCTCTGTACCACCTTTACCGTCAAGACGAAGCAGGTTGCTACCTGAGTTACCTATCGCTATATTTGAATAGGTATCTGTATTCTTAGATAAGTCCAATGTGTTGATTTCAGTTGGAATAGACCAATTGATAACACTCTTATCTGAATTTGATGATGACTTTCCACCACCACAAGCGACTAATACAGCTGTTGATGTCAGAGCAACCGCCCCTAAACCAACACGCTTCCAATTTGATTTTGAAAACATTGACATACGATGTCCTCCTATGCGAAGCAATTCTTTCTATAGGGGGTATTATAACATAAATTGACTAAAAATGGAAAGCGCTATTTAAAAAAATTTTTCTGAATTTTTGGCTTTTCAGTTATGTTATAATGTTTAGGTAATTAAAAAATATAGGTTTTCGACGTTCTTGGAGACAAAAAATGAAAAAATTAATCATTCTTCTGTGTATCTTATTAGCTTCACTTCTAACCTCAGATGCAACCGCAGATGAATTCAAGGCTAAGGCTGAGCATGCTATCGCTGTTGAAGCAAATACTGGTAAAATTTTATATGAGAAAGATGCGACAACTCCAGATGCCATTGCTTCTATTACTAAAATTTTAACTGTTTATATGGTTTATCAAGAAATTGACAAGGGCAATTTGACTTGGGATACCGAAGTTGAGATTTCTGATTATCCTTATCAGTTGACTGTCAATCCAGAAGCTAGTAATGTCCCTATGGAAGCTAGGAAATATAAAGTTAGAGATTTGGTAAATGCTTCAATGATAGCCAGTGCTAATAGCGCAGCGATTGCTCTTGCAGAGCATATCGGAGGTAGTGAGCCAAAATTTGTTGATATGATGTCTCAACAATTAAAGGATTGGGGCATTAAAGACGCCAAGTTAGTTAATGCTTCTGGACTCAATAATGAAGTCTTGGGCGATCATATTTATCCTGGTTCTAAAAAAACCGACGAAAATATCATGAGTGCAAAGGATGTTGCCATTATTACACAGCATATCATCAAGGACTATCCTAACCTCATTAAAGTCAGCCAACAAGGAAGTGCTGATTTCGATGGTAGCTTGATGACAACCCATAATTATATGTTAGAAGATATGCCCTACTACCGTTCTAGTGTTGATGGCTTAAAAACTGGAACCACGAAAAAATCCGGCGCTTCTTTCGTAGCAACTTCTACTGAAAATGGGATGCGTATCATCACTGTCGTTTTAGACGCTGAGAATGCTGAGAAAGATGAGTTAGCTCGGTTTAAAGCAACAAATGAGATTTTAGATTATATTCTTGCTAATTATGAGAAAAAGACTATTTTGAAAAAAGGGCAAACAGTTGATGATAGCAAGGTTTCTGTTCGTGACGGAAAGGTAAAAACAGTCAAAACTATTGCAGCCAAAGACCTGACTATCATTCGTCCGATTAACCAAAAATCGAAGATTATTTTTCAATCTAATCAAAACGAATTGACTGCGCCTGTACAAAGTAAGACCAAGGTCGGCAACTTTATTTTCAAAGATAAGAATCTTGTCGGAGATGGCTATTTGGGTAATCTTCCAAGAGTGGCTGCTGAAACCAAAACGCCAGTTGAACGAAGTTTCTTCTTAAAGGTTTGGTGGAATCATTTTGTTACTTATGTCAATGAACATTTATAAGCAGAATAGGTGTGAAAGCAATGTGATAGTTACAACTATACATAGCATGTGATAAACCTTGATTAATTTTTCATGTGAGATACCTCCTTTGTGATTATGATAGAGTGACGGGGAAAACATTTCTATCTTATCATTTTAGGAGGATTTTTTATACCACGCTAGAAACTCTACAGAACCACTAACACCTCTAGTATAGCCTTTTGAATTAACCTTGATACGCGGTCACTTTCGAACTTGCCGTATTCATACTCTTCGAAAATCAAAAGCAGACCTTATTGACTTGATTTCATGAACTTCAGTTCTATCGGCTATCTGTGTCGCTTAGTCTGCTTTTGATTTTCATTGAGTATAAGCAATGTCCGCGTCTCAGTTCCTTGTCTAAAAGTTAAGTCATTTGACTATCGTTTTCGGAAGACAAAAAAGGCAATCGCAAGTAGCTTCAACGAAACCGCATGTAATCGCCACTACGCATCGTCTCATTCGAACGATACATTTTATCCCAAAAATCACAAAATAAGGTGTTCTTTTGGCACGCCCTTATGACGCTATCAAACCATCAAAACAGTACAGTTACACTGCTTTTACTACTGGATTGTGAGATAATAACGCTTTAAAGCCTTAATAGGCTTGACAAATAGTAGAAAAAGACAAACCTCAAAACTGAGGTTTGTCTTCAATTTGAAAAGTTCGCTAGATAGCGGCTTTTTTTATTTATGATGTTAGTCTATAAGAAAATAAATTATCCGACAGACCCTTCCATTTCGTAGGAAATAAGGCGATTCAATTCAACGGCATACTCCATTGGAAGCTCTTTGGTGAAGGGTTCAACGAAGCCCATGACAATCATTTCAGTTGCTTCTGATTCAGATAAACCACGACTCATGAGGTAGTAGAGCTGTTCTTCTGAGATTTTTGAAACTTTAGCTTCATGTTCCAAGGCTACTTGAGAATTATGAATTTCATTGAATGGAATGGTATCTGATTTTGAAATATCATCCATCAAGATGGTATCACACTCAATATGACTCACTGATTTTTTAGATTTTTTATTAAAGGTAACTTGACCACGATAATCAACCTTGCCTCCACCTTTGGCGATTGATTTTGAAACAATCGATGATGAAGTATGGGGAGCATTATGAATCATTTTAGCACCTGTATCTTGGTGTTGTCCTTTATTGGCAAAGGCAATGGAGAGCATGGTACCACGCGCACCTTCTCCGTCCAAGTAAACAGATGGGTATTTCATGGTTGTTTTAGCACCGAGGTTACCGTCAATCCATTCAACTGTAGCATTTTTAAGAGCCTTGGCACGTTTGGTCACCAAGTTATAGACATTATCAGACCAGTTTTGAATGGTCGTATATCTCATGTAGGCACCTTCAAGTGAGAAGATTTCAACAATAGCAGCATGGAGACTATTAGAGGAGTAGGTTGGGGCTGTACAGCCTTCCACATAGTGCACACTTGCTCCCTCGTCTACAATGATTAAGGTACGTTCAAATTGACCAGTATTTTCATTGTTAATACGGAAGTAAGTCTGAAGCGGAATATCGCACTTAACTCCTTTAGGGACGTAAATGAAGGTTCCTCCTGACCAAACTGCTGAGTTAAGGGCAGCTAACTTGTTATCTGTTGGCGGTACCAGCTTAGCAAAGTATTGTTTGAAGAGATCGGGGTAATCTTTGAGAGCTGAGTCAGTATCTGTGAAAATAATGCCTAGTTTCTCAAATTCTTCCTTCATGTTATGATAAACAACTTCTGATTCATACTGGGCCGAAGCTCCAGCTAAGTAGGCTCGCTCAGCTTCTGGAATACCAATACGTTCAAAGGTTTCTTTGATTTTTTCAGGCACATCCTCCCATGAACGTGCTGGCTTATCAGAGGGCTTTTGATAGTAAATAATATCATCAAAATTGATGTCTGATAAATCAGGCCCCCACTCTTGCATAGGCATTTTATTAAAAGTTTCTAGTGATTTGAGGCGGAATTCCAACATCCATTCTGGCTCTCCCTTAGCAGCGGATAATTCTCTAACTACCTCTTCACTTAGGCCTTTTCCTGTTGATAAAATTGGTTCAACATCATCATGAAAACCAAATTTGTATTCACCTAAATCAATAGGTTTTGGTTCTACTTTTTCAGACATGATTTTTCCTTTCTATTCTTGCTATAAACGGTTTCTAAGGGGATTCTAAATGAGATGTCTGTTTACTTCTACATGATTAATAAAACAGTTTAATGACGAATTTGGGTGCCGCGATTACTTTTCACTGCGTTCGATGGCCTTTTTAAGAGCATTCCAAGCTAAGGTCGCACACTTGATTCTCTGTGGGAATTTTGAGACGCCCGCCATAAAGGCGGCATCTCCTAGAGCTTCTTGTTTAGAATCTTCTTTTCCTTGAACCATCTCTGAGAAAATATCTGCTAAAGTTAGGGCTTCTTCTTTTGTTTTTCCCATAACAGCATCTGTCATCATACTGGCTGAGGCTGTTGAAATAGCACAGCCATGACCGGAAAAAGCAATATTTTCAATTTTATTGTTTGTCATGGCAAGGGTTAGGGAAATAACGTCGCCACAGGTTGGGTTGTTCAGTTGAATAGCTTCAATACCTTCTAGTTGCCCAAAATGATGTGGGCTTTTAGAATGTTCCGTAACCAAAGTCATGTAAAGATTATTTAAACTAGAGAGTGCCATTAAAAAACTCCTTGGTCTTTATGATAGCGTCAATGAGTCGATCGCAGTCTTCGTAAGTATTATAGGCATAAAAGCTAGCCCTAAGAGCAGATGAAATCCCCAGATAATGAATAAGTGGTTGTGCACAGTGATGCCCCGCACGAACAGCAACTCCTTCATAATCCAAGGCAGTTGCAACATCATGAGGATGAATGCCTTCTATATTAAACGAAATGAGACCGATATGATTACTTGGATCTTTCGAACCGTAGACAGTAACCCCTTCGATTGCTTGAAGTTTGGGTAGCGTATAGGTAACTAAAGCTTGGACGTGAGAATGAACAGATGCCATCCCCAAATCATTCAAATAATCAATAGCGGCTCCCAAACCGATAGCTCCAGCTATATTAGGCGTACCTGCTTCAAACTTCCAAGGCAATTCTTTCCAAGTTGACTCTTGTTCATGCACAAAATCAATCATTTCACCACCAAATTCTAGCGGATCCATGAGATTGAGAATATCTTCCTTACCGTAGAGAACGCCAATACCAGTCGGCCCCATCATCTTATGACCAGAAAAAGCGTAGAAATCACAATCTAATTCATGAACATCAATTGGCAAATGAGGAGCTGCTTGCGCCCCGTCTACAACCATGTAAGCACCGACTTGATGAGCCATCTCTGTTAACTCTTTGATAGGGTTAAGGCAGCCTAAGACATTAGAAACATGGGCTAGACTAACAAACTTCGTCTTTGAAGAGAGTTTGTTTTGATAATCGTCTAAATCCAAAATACCATCTTTAAGGTAAAGGTAAACGAGTTCTGCTCCAGTTGCACGACAAGCTTCTTGCCAAGGAACTAGATTGGCATGATGCTCCATGATGGAAATAAGAATCTGGTCTCCTGGCTGCAAAACAGTGCGAGCAAAACGCGTAATCCAATTAAGGCTAGTAGTTGTGCCTCTGGTAAATATAATCTCTCGTGACGAGCTAGCATGGATAAAATCAGCCACTTTCTGACGACTGACTTCATATTTGTAAGTGGCTCTTTCAGCTAGGGTATGGACGCCGCGGTGCACGTTCGCATTATCTTCATGATAATAGTCCATAATGGCATCTAGAACTGGCTGTGGTGTTTGGCTGGTTGCAGCATTATCCAAATAGACTAGAGCTTCGTCATTCACTTTTTGATTTAATATAGGAAAATCAGATCTTATACTTTCAAACATTGTTTTTCTCAATCATTTCATTCTCTTTTCAAATCGTAAAGCTCCTAACAGGAGACTATTCTCTTTCGGCTTTTGTACATTTCAGTTTATTTCATGGAGATCACGTTTGAATCTGTTGTAACATTCAACAATACGAAGACTACAACGATTAACATAAAAATAAACATTTCGTTGCTCAACATAAGGGTATCAGCGTCTCTCAAAACTCGATTTCAGGATAAGGGTGTTCCACAGCTGTCCAAATTGCTAATCCAGTTTCTTTACTGTATCTTTTTGGTTAAGTAAAGATAATTTCTTAGTCTCCATGATTGCCTTTTATCTTGACAATGAGAACGTCAGCTGTTTGATACTCAATGAAAATCAAAAACAGACTAAGCGACACAGATAGCAGATAGAACTGAAGTTCATCAAATTAAGTCAACAAGGTCTGAGTTTGATTTTCGAAGAGTATGAGCTTTGTGAATAAGGCGCTAGGGGGCTCCCTTCAGCGATTGTTTGATCGATTGTTTCGCGCGACATAACCTGTCCTTCTTCAAAAGCTATTTTTCAACAGCAAAATGCTTCCATAGTCCCTTAGTTAAAGCCGCTTGGTTGTCTAAGCACAAATTACTTTTTAGCCTTATCTTGGGGCAATTCAAAACCGATGGCTAGGCTACCATGCGTTTTATTTTTTATCGTTTGTCCAACTTACTATCAAGGACGCTAATCAATTCTTGACGAACTTCCTTACTTGGAATTTCTGTAATAACAGCTCCCAAGAAACCACGAATCACCAAGCGTTCTGCTGTTTTCTGATCAATACCGCGACTCATGAGGTAATACATATCTTCTGGGTCGACTTGACCAATCGAAGCGGCATGGCCAGCCGTAACTTCATTTTCATCAATTAAAAGAATAGGATTGGCATCCGAACGAGCCTTGTCTGATAACATTAGGACGCGACTTTCTTGTTGAGCATCTGCGCCTTTCGCTCCTTTAACAATATGACCAATACCATTAAAAGTCAGTGTGCCACGCTCTAAAATAACCCCATGTTGTAGAATATGACCAACAGAGTTACGACCGTAGTTAGTCACTCGGGTATCAATCCCTTGGATTTGACGTCCTGACGATGCAGCAACAACCTTAAGATTAGCATGACTTCCACTTCCAACAAGGTCTGAGTCAAAATCACCAATAACGTGTCCTTCATTCATGACACCCATTGCCCAGTCTACTGAACTATCATTATCATGTTTAACACGACGGCTGATGTAGGCTGTTATATTTTCGCCCAGCCTATCAATAGCTGAATAGGAGACTTGACTGCCACTACCTGCGATAATTTCAACAGAGATATTAGCGCTTGTTTTTTCAGTTTGATTGCCAATGCTTTCGAAACGTTCGATGTAGCTGAATTTGCTATTTTTACCAGCAATAATCAGAACATGTTTATTAAAAGGAACATTGCTGTCACTGTCTTGTAGATAAATGCCTTCAAGAGGTGTCTTGATTTCCATATTATCTGGAATATATAGAACAGCGGCACTATTAAAGTAGGCATAGTTGTAAGCCGCTAGTTTGTCTTCATCGTAAGCAAGAGCCGCCCCAAAGTTCTCCTCAACAACCTCTGGGATTTCTTCCAAAGCAGATGCCAAATCCGTAAAAACAACCCCTTTTTGAATGAGTTCTGCTGGTAATTGTTCTAGGAGAGTTTGCGTGCCTAGCTGAACAAGTTTAGGATTGTCTCCCAAGGCTGTGAAATCAGGAACATTGGCTGAAAAGTCATTTTCAAAAATTGTGCCATCCCCAAGATTCCAACGATGAAATCGAACACGCTCAATGGTCGGCAAGGGTAACTCTTCTAGTTTAGCAAAAGCAGCTAGGCGACGTTCTTGCAGCCAGATGGGTTCAGCTTTAGTTTGTGAAAAAGCCAAAATCATTTCTTTTGTCATTTATTGTTTATCCTTCTTATCTCCTAAAAAATCCGCAAGAATGATTTCATAGCAGTCTGTCTTTGACGTCTCACCTGTCGGAACAAAGCCTTGCTTCGTCCAGAAATTAGCAGCAACTTCATTCGTTGCCACATACCCTAGCCGAACTCTATCAAAGCTTTGTACTAATTGAAATACCGCTTCTTTTATCAAGCGACTACCAATTCCCCTACTTTGATACTCCCTATCCAGCATGAACAATCCGATAAACGCCGTGTGCAAATCTGGATAGCCTTCTACCAAATCCAACGCAGCAATCAGCTTTGCCTTATCAAAATACCCAAGAAAATACTTATTTTTAGGTTTGATATTGGGAGGAAGCTTGGTCATATCCATATGAACTGATGCCAGCGTCGGTACTGGTGGGCAATGTTTAAAATAGTAAGGATTGGTATTATACAACTGTAAAACATCTTGACTATCTGATTCTGTCAAGAGACGAATCTCATAGTTTTTTGACAAACTTTGAAAATCTATCATTCCATGCTTATCCTTCAATCTCTTCGTGATAATCGATGCCCAGTTCTTCTGCTACTTTAACGTAACCTTCTTTTTCCAAACGCTCTGCCAATTCAGGACCGCCTGAAAGAACCACACGACCTTCCATCATCACATGAACCACATCTGGTGTGATGTAGTTAAGCAGGCGTTGGTAATGGGTAATAATCATGGCGCCAAAACCTTCGCCACACATTTCATTAACCCCTTTTGACACCACTTTTAGGGCATCAATATCAAGACCTGAGTCAATTTCATCAAGAAGGGCAAACTTAGGCTCAAGCATCAGAAGTTGCAAGATTTCATTACGTTTTTTCTCACCGCCTGAGAAACCTTCGTTAAGGTAACGTTCTGCCATCTCTTCTTTCATACCAAGAAGTTCCATCTTTTGATCCAATTTAGTAATAAAATCTCGGACAGAAATTTTATCCGCATCTTCTTTACCAGCATTCATAGCTGCGCGGATAAATTCAGCATTGGTAATGCCTGGAATTTCAGAAGGGTACTGCATGGCTAAGAAAAGACCTAGCTGGGCACGCTCATCCACTTCAAGCTCCAAGATATTTTGACCATCAAAGAGAATTTCACCTTCTGTAACATCATAATTGGGATTTCCCATGATAGCAGCTGATAGGGTTGATTTCCCAGTTCCGTTAGGTCCCATAATGGCTGCAATTTCACCTGTTTTTAGGGTCAAGTTGAGACCTTTTAAGATTTCTTTATCTTCGATAGACACATGAAGATTTTTTATTTCAAGTACAGACATGACTACTCCTTTTTTAGGTGTTGATACTCTTTGAAAATCAAATTTAGACCTTGTTGACTTGATTTGATAGACTTCAGTTCTATCTGCTATCTGTGTCGCCTAGTCTGATTTTGATTTTCTTTCATTGAGTATTATGACTTCATAATTGAATTTACAGACAATTTTTTCAATCTATTTTATTGTAACAAAAAAAGCCAACAAAGGGCTTTCCTCGAGATTTATTTTTTCTTTCTATCTTGCCATTTTTGCAAACTTGCCTGTCGGTAGTCACTATTACCAATGAATTTAAGCATATTAAACAAGGGTGTCCGATGTTCTCCCAAAATCTCCAGACTTTCTATAAGGACTTCCAAGGCAAAGAGTAGACCGATCATCAGTAAAATGCCACCCAGTCTGCTTGAGATATTCAGTAAAAGTGCAATCAGAGAGAAAATGATTGCAATACCGTAGACGACGAGAACCGCGCCACGATGGGTGAAGCCCATGGCTAAAAGACGATGATGTAAGTGCATTTTATCTGCTTCGGAAATTTTGCGACCAGATAGTTTTCGGCGAACAATCGCAACAGCCGTATCAACAATGGGCACTCCTAAAATAATGACAGGCGTCACAACCGCAACTGCAGTCGAGTTTTTTAAGCCCTGCAAGGAAAGAACACCCATCATAAAACCGATAAAAAGAGCTCCCGTATCTCCCCCATAAATAATGGCGGGGTGATAATTATAAGGGAAAAATCCTAAAATCGATGCCATGAGCAGAAAAATTGTGATGGTCAAAAACAGTTCAACTTGTGGTAAAAAGAAGTAAGAAACAATCCCCATAGTCCCCAATGAAATCATAGAGACACCTGCTACTAAACCATCTAGACCGTCAATTAAGTTGATAGCATTTGTAATGGAGACAATCCATATGATGGTCAATATACAAGTTAGAGTTGGTCCAAATTCAATCATGGGACCACCAAAAGGTAGCTTGAAACTATCAAAACGAAAGTCTGTGTAAGCCCAGATAATAACTGCGCCAAGCACGATACCAATCATTTTCTTCTTAGCTGAAATTTCAAAAACATCATCCAGATAGCCTGTTGCTGTCACAATAGCAGCCCCTACAAGAACAGGTAGAATATAGTCAAAATAAGGAATATCTGATTTAACCTGCGCTGTCACCTTAGGCAAAATAAACAGAGCCACCGTCAAAAAGGCTAAAAAAACAGCTAGCCCCCCTGCACTAGGCATGGGTACCTTATTGATACGACGAGCATTGGGCTGATCAACAGCTCCCACTCGAAGTGATAAAAAGCGAACCAATGGCGTCAAGGTGAGAGATAAAAGAAAGGCTCCAATCAAAGACAAGACAAGGGATAACTCAAATGGCAACATTTAGTTCACCTTTATATCCTCTAATTCAGTTACAGCGTATCCATCAAGCAAACGGATGCCATGCTCTTGAAGGTAGGCTCTTGTTTTTGGAGCATGTCTACTGTGTTCTAACAATCGAGCATGGACAAGATTGGCATAATAGGCTGGCTTATTTTCTAAACCGACTAAAATGGTCATATAGTATTGACCGGCTAGCTTGTACAACTCTGACGCTTCAATGTCAAAATCAATGGCTTTTGAAAAAATTATCGCTTCTTTCAAAGTGGGAAAACTAAGAACATAATGCGTGTAAGTCAGCTCTTCAGTATCATTCTCAGAGTCAGTAGCTACCGTTGCCGCCCCTTCAGGCTCAGAAGTCATTTCTGACATCGCCGATTCTACCATGGCTTCCATTTGTTTTAATTTCTCGTGAGCCTCAGTATCACCCTTTTCCAACATTGATTTCTCCAAGGTTTTAAAGAATTCATCTGGTGACATTTGAGAAACATCTCCAAAATCTGCTAGGTCTTCTAAGTTGAGTTCTTTATCAATTTCTGACTTTGTCACAAAGACGTCCAACCGATCCTTCTTAGGAGTCACACGAAAACTTAACATACCGCTATTTTTAAAATTATCTGGCAGGTCAAGTTCGTCCATAACGGTATAGAAGAATTCTTCCGTTTTCTCTTGAGGAATGAGAAAATCTTTTAACTCCATTCCTCTTTCTTCCAAATCTTCCATACTAATCGTAATTTTTAACGTCGTTTCGCTAATCTGTTTCATTTCCATTACATAGGCACCTCATACGCGTTTTACCTCCTATTATACTAGAATTATAAGGCATTTTCAATTTTACACCTACGTTTACTAGAACAGGATTAAAAGCATGCCACAAAAGACGCCTAAAAGGTAACCAACCAAAACATCTTTAGGATAATGCACACCACCAAGTACCCGACATATCGCCAATCCTAAAGTCATCATCAGTAGCAAAATGCCTAGCCAAACAAATTGCGCAAGAAAAGACATGCTGATGACACTAGCAGAAAAAACATGGCGACTGGGGAATGATTCTCCCAGTCCATCACGGCTCATGATTGGGCTGGTATGCCATCTTTCATAAGGTCGAGGCTGGTTAATCACCTTCCGAAAAACTGAGATAAGCAGAAAAGATAGCCCTGGCACAAGGATCGTTTTCCACAAATCTTGACGATTTTCCATATAAAGAAAAATCAAAAGCACAGGATAGAGCAAGTACATCAGCTTTGTCACAAACCAATTGTATCCTAAAATGATAGGCGTCAATCTGGGATAGGTCTCTAGGATCTTCAGAATTTTCCCGTAAAACGCATCATAATCTTTCACTCAAACACCCAACCTTTCTACATAATCACACGCCAACTCCACCAACTTAAAGAAAGTGTTCCCATTTCACACTATCGTCATGGCGTAACCTTTCGATTTTAAGGCTAGCTTCCCATAGGTCGTTTTTGAAAAATTCTTCTTAGAGCACGTCCAAAAAAGCACCTCATCTACTACAGCTACCCTTTCAAGCTCTAGTTTGATGATAGGCATGCGCTCGCTAACGTCTCTGGCTGTCCAAGGATGGATCGTAAAAATGGCGTTGTGCTTGCTATCAGAGTCCTGATTGAACCACTTTGGAACTGCCAGCCTAAACAGACCCTCGGCTGACAAAATCTGACAAGTAAGCTCAAGTCCAAACTTATCTTTTATCAAATTCTGACAAAAAAATGGGAGATTATCGCGAGAACTTCTAAAAATAATATTTTCAGAATTGATACAGGTTTTAACGTCCATACACCCAGCTCCTTCCATAGCAGACTTTAACTCAGCCATAGAAAGGCAGTTTTTCCTACCAACATTGCTGCCTCTTAATAAACAAATATAGGTTTTCATATGACCTTTTTCTATTTTATAGCCAAATGAATTAACTTTGATACATGATCAGTTTCGACTTGCCCTACTCATACTCAATGAAATTCCAAAGCAGACTAGGCGACACAGATAGCAGATAGCAGATAGCAGATAGAACTGAAGGTTATCAAAGCAAGCCAACAAGGTCTGGTTTAAATTTTCGAAGCGTATCAAGTGCTGTTTCGCGTCTTTTTCTGTTCCTTGTCTGAAAGTCAGTTGACTATATCTTTTCTTTTATTTTACCACATGATGAGACTACGCTGTTGTTCACATCAAAAAATCACCCAGCCAGGCTAAGTGAATTCTCTATTGGTATTGGGTCAAATCTTGCTTCATAAGAAAATGATAAACATCACCATAAAGCCCTTGATATGGAATATCATGACCGTTAAAATTGACCCTTGTCACCTTAAAAAAGTCAGGAATATCATGCCAGCAAGATTGCTGCGACTGGACAAAACTGTTGTAATTATCAAACGTCACTTGTTGCGGACGATTTACCCCATCCATATAATCAATAACAATCATCACAAACTCCTAGTTCTCATATTTGTCAAAAACCTCTTGCGGTGTCTTCCCTTTGGCAATCCAGTCCACCAACTTATCCAACCGACGGATTTCCTGCATCAAAGGGTCTTCCAGTGTCTCGATCTGAACGCCACAAATCTTACCTGTAATATTAGTGCGATTAGAATGATAACAAGGCGCGTTTTTGAAAAATTCTCCGTAAGTCAGCTCACTTTCCAGAAAGTCACCAAGTTGCGCAGTCGAATAGCCAGTTAACCAAGCGGCCACTTTATCCACATCGGCTTTGGTCTGGCCTTTTCGTTCAGCTTTTGCAATAAGTGCCCCATAGACACTGGCAAAACTCATCTCATAAATACGTTTATGCATAAAATCCCCTTTTTATAAATTCAAGATGCCATTCAAGTTTTCAGCCATAGCCAATTTAACCAAGTTGACAATTTCTTCTCAACTCCTTCCAAAGAGAGTTGATTTAAGAATTGCATTTGTTGCAACATTGACTATACTGCTTTATAGAAACCAAGAAAGCTGTTGTTACCGTGACTGTGAGACATACCTGCTACCAGAAGGCAAAAGGTTGTTAACTTTGTTTAAGAGCCCTGTTTCTTCAGAAGCAGCTTTTGTCTTAGCACCTTTGAGCTAAAGCGGGTTTGGTTAATAGAGTATTCAGCACGTCAATTGGGACGGCTAACAACTAGCTGTTTAAGAGCCATCGCTTCTTGGAAAAAGGCTGTTTTTCTGCAGGATGGGTAGGCTTTCAGTAAGAAGATAACCACTAGTGATATAGGTTTCCTTCACATCTTGTTGTTTTGCCTAACCAGAGTAAGCTTTTTTACCTCAACTTGCCCTCTTACCGCTAGGGTTTTGCCGACTTTCACAAATCCAACAAGGATTAAATCGTATTCTAGTCTTCTCTTTTCTTCTTTTAGAGTTACTAGATAATTTAAGAATAACACTTTGAAAAAAACTTGTCATAAAATGGCTACGTTTTAACATTTTTTGCTTTTTTAGCTTTACGTTGCACTGTCAGATACTCTATGACATCCGTAGGGAGTTGACAAACAATATTAATAATCATTTTTCTTTTATAGAATTCACCAAATTCTGCTAAAATTTTGTTATAATAATTTCTTTAAAAAGAGAAAGGTCAGGGACACATGACAAAACAAGCTTTTGATTCAGAGAAATATTTGAATTTGCAACGTGATCACATTATCGAGCGTATTAATCAGTTTGATGGTAAGCTCTATCTGGAATTCGGTGGCAAAATGTTGGAAGATTTCCATGCTGCCCGCGTTCTACCTGGTTACGAACCCGATAACAAGATTAAACTTCTTCAGGAACTCAAGGAGCAAGTTGAGATTGTTATCGCCATCAATGCCAACAACATCGAACATTCAAAAGCACGTGGTGATTTGGGCATTTCTTACGACCAAGAAGTTTTCCGCCTAATTGATAAATTCAAAGACCTCAACATCTATGTTGGTTCTGTTGTCGTGACTCAGTATGCTGGTCAAGCAGCGGCTGATACCTTCCGTAAAGAACTGGAAAAACACGGTATCGCTTCCTACCTGCACTATCCAATCAAAGGCTATCCAACTGATATGGATCATATCATCTCACCAGAAGGAATGGGGAAAAATGATTACATTAAAACCAGTCGTAATTTAGTGGTCGTGACAGCACCCGGTCCTGGTTCTGGTAAATTAGCAACCTGCATGTCAAACCTCTACCACGATCAGCTCAACGGTGTCACATCTGGTTACGCTAAGTTTGAAACTTTCCCTGTATGGAATCTCCCACTCCACCACCCCGTCAACTTAGCCTATGAAGCAGCAACTGCTGACCTAGATGATGTTAATATGATTGATCCCTTCCACTTGGAATCCTACGGCAAAACAACTGTCAATTACAACCGTGACATTGAGATTTTCCCTGTTTTAAAGCGCATGCTAGAACGTATCTTGGGTAAGTCACCTTACGCTTCGCCTACTGATATGGGGGTTAACATGGTGGGCTTTTCCATCATTGACGAAGAGGCTGCTATCGAAGCGTCTAAACAGGAAATTATCCGCCGTTATTACCAAACTGTGGTTGAAGCCAAGGCTGAACGCGTTCCAACAACGGCTGTTCAAAAGATTGAGTTGCTCATGAACGACATTAATGTCAGTCCAGCTGATCGAAAAGTCGCCATAGTTGCTAAAGAAAAAGCGAAACAGACAAGTGATGCTGCTCTGGCTTTGGAATTGCCAACTGGTGATATCGTGACCGGTAAGACTTCTGAACTTTTTGGACCATCAGCAGCTGTTATCATCAATGCCATCAAAAAATTAGCTGGCATTGACAAAGCCACTCACCTCATCAGTGCAGACTACGTCAAACCAATCCAAGATCTCAAAATTGACCATCTCGGTAGTAAGAATCCTCGACTTCATTCCAGCGAAATTCTCATCGCCTTAGCCATCACAGCTATGGAAAATGACGATGCTAAAAAAGCTATGGAACAATTGGGTAACCTTAAAGGTAGCGAAGTGCATTCAACAGTGATTCTGCCAGAAGAAGATAAAAATGTTTTCCGTAAGCTAGGCACCAATGTGACCTTCGACCCTGTTTACTCAAACAATACTCTTTATCGTAAATAATAAAAATGCCTCTCGCAGCTTAGCAAGAGGCATTTTTATTAATCTTTAACCAATCCTTCAATAACTTGATCATTTGAAAGACTAGCTAATAACTAAGTTGGAATCAAAAGTTTTGAATGAACAAAACCTCCTCCGATGACTAACTGATCTTATTCTAAGATACTACTATTATCAAAATTAAGTAATCAGACGAAAAAACGGCTGGGCTAATCGAGCCAAATGGCATTTGCGTTGCTTCTAGGACAACATTCAAATCAGCAAACCCGACTTTAGAAGCATCAAGCGATTGTTTAGTCCTTTATGCTTATCTTATATAGTAGCGTTGGTTTTAGCTTTCCTACCATAAGCTACCAAAAGTGAGGCATAACGCTCGTCTTCTCCCCTACTACCTTCGACTACAAGACAGTTAAGCATTTCTTCATGGGCAAGACCGTACTCTCTATTTAGACTGTCTCTATCGGCAAATTCAGAAGTTATTTCAGCTACCTTAATATCGCGACTCAAGGTATGCTCTTGAATAAAATCATACACCCACTTGGGATGAGATTACTAGTTATAGTTTTTTTGACTTAACTTTGATACATGGTCACTTTCGACTTGCCCTACTCATACTCAATGAAAATCAAGTACTGTTCTGCGTCTCAACTCCTTGTTCTGAAAGTTAATTCATTTAACTATCGTTCTGTGATAGGAGTACATACTAAGACGCTATTATTTCTTTTCTGGGGGTTAACCTAAATTAGCAATGGTGCAACCTGAACCGCCAGCGTTTTGTGGGGCATAACCGAAGCTTTTGACGTGTTTGTTTTTGCGGAGGTATTTGGTAACAGCTTCACGGATAACTCCTGTTCCGATACCATGAATAATATCGACCTGCGCCATGTTATTGAGCAGTGCCTGATCAATAAAGTCATCCAAGGCTTGCATGGCTTCCTCATAGCGCTTCCCTCTTAAATCTAGGCGAGCACGAGGTCCTCCTCCAGATCTCTTGGCTTTTTTGACCACTGACACTTGTTTTTTCTTAGGTTTTTGCGCTTCCTCTTGAACTTTAACCAAGTTAAATTCATCCTCTTTGAGGGTCATCTTAATTAAACCGACTTGGGCTTCCCAAGTTTTATCCTTAATTTGATGGGTCAAGGTTCCGCGTTGACCATAGGCTGTCACTACAATGTCATCACCCACACGTGGGGCTCTGAGTTTTTTGGCTTTTTTTAAGACCTTATTTTTCGATAAATCAACCTGAGGAGCTAATTTTTTCAATTCAGACTTAGCTTCAATGATTTCGTGTGGCTTTAACTCAGCTTTAGCATGAAGATTTTTTAGAATCTCTTCACTTTCTTGTAGCGCTAAATCAACCAGGTCACGCGCCTCTTGGTGGGCTTTTTCCACTTCACGATCACGCTCGTGCGAGAAATCGTTGTAAAGTTTTTTTACCGCTCGGTTAAACTTGAGGTTTTCTTGCTCTACTTCTTTGATATGGTCCAGACGTTTTCTCGTTTCAAGAGTTTGTGCTTCTAATTTTGCGATGATACGGTTGACATCACCGTCAGTGTCTGTCATATTTTCGGCATCAGACACAATCACTTCTGACAAACCAAGTCTGCGGGCAATCTCAAAGGCGTTGGATCTCCCAGGAACCCCCTGCATGAAGCGATAAGTCGGACGCAGTGTTGCCGTATCGAACTCCATACTGGCATTTTCTACAAACTTCGTCTCAATCCCGTAGGCTTTAAGCTCTGGATAGTGAGTCGTAGCCATAGTCTTAATCTGACCGAGGCGCAGATGTTCCAAAATAGCCATGGCAAGGCTAGCCCCCTCTTGAGGGTCAGTACCTGCACCCAATTCATCAAAAAGCACTAGGGAATCTTGATCTGCCGCTTCCAAAATTTCCACGATATGGGTCATGTGACTTGAGAAAGTCGATAGGCTTTGCTCAATAGACTGCTCGTCGCCTATATCAGCGAAAATCTGGTTAAAGACCGTTACTTTTGACCCCTTATCAGCCATGATTGGCAAACCAGATTGAGCCATTAGTTGCGCTAGACCAAGCGTTTTTAACATAATGGTCTTACCTCCGGTGTTGGGACCTGTGATAACAATGGCTGTCAAATCTCTGGTAAAGCGCAAATCATTGGCGACTGGATTTTGAAGTAGAGGATGAAAGACATTGATCAAATTGATGCTCTTATCACTTGAAATTTCAGGAACATTGGCTTTTTTCTCACGCATGAAAAGGTATTTGGCACGAACAAAGTCCAAGTGACCTAAAATCCAAGCGTTATTTCTGATGGCATCAGCATGCGGGCGTAACATTTCCGAAAAGTCATGAAGAATCTTAGACATCTCATGTCGTTCATCTGCTTGCAGCTGGGTAATCTCTTCATTTAGCGCAACCACTGCACGTGGTTCAATGTAAACTGTATTTCCCGAGCTTGAAATATCGTGAACAACTCCTGAAATACGATTGCGGTAGGTATTTTTAACAGGAAGAACGCTACGCCCATTACGACTGGCAATTAGACTCTCGGATAGGTAATCCGCTTGTTTTTTCAAAACATCTTGCAACACTTGGCGCACCTGTGCTTCATTGGTTGTAATCTGACGACGGATTTTTTCCAATTCTGGGCTAGCAAAATTTTCTAAAAAACCGCCATCATTTACCGACTGCAAGGCGCCTTGTAGTTGGGGGAAGCCTACCAAATTCTCAAAAAGACGCTTGAGGGCAGAGAGCTCTACATTTTCCAAATCCTGATAGAAGTGGGTCATGTCTGCTGTAACAGCTAACACCTTTTTGATGGCAATAAGTTCTGGGATATTGAGGTCAGCTTCCAACTCTAAGCGCCGAATGCTTTCTGAGATAGCGGTCAGACTGCCTAAGGCGAAGCCATGATTTTCCACAAAAATGGTGGCCATTTCTTCAATTTCGATAAATTGTTCTTTTATCTTGTCTGCCTTAAAAAGCGGCATCAAGTGCTGTAATTCAGCTAGACCCTGTTCAGTTTGAAGATAGGGAACAAATAAATCCCTCACTTTTTCAAATTCTAACTGTTCTAAAATTCTAGTATTCATAGGCTATATTATAGCATAAATCTAGTTTCACATGACTTAGAAAACCGCCCAACAAAAGCTAAAGGTGTCGCTAAAACAGCCTTTATGCTATAATATTTGAGAGGTATTTTCATGACAAAAAAGAATCGCTACAAATTTGTTTTTGGGGATCGCCCCTTAACATTAACAACTGATAAAGATAATCTCTTCATGGAAGAGGTAGAACGTGTTGCCAAAGAAAAATACGAGGCTATTCGTGAAAAATTGCCTGAAGCAGACAATGAAACCTTGGCAATCTTACTAGCCATCAACGCCTTATCAACCCAACTAAGCCGTGAGATTGCTATTGAAGATATGGAGAATGAATTAGCTGATTTGAGAGCACGTTTTCTAGATGAAAAGACGGTCGAAAGCCTTAACGAAACTGAGGTTGACCTATGATCACACTCTTGCTCTTAATTATCTTGGCTTGGAGTTTCTACATCGGCTTTTCACGAGGCATCTTTCTACAAGCTTTTTATACTATTGGGAGCTTAGTAGCCTTGGCTCTTGCTAAAGCCTACTACCAACCACTAGCTAAAGTTCTCTACATCTGGGTTCCTTACGCCAATCCGACCGAAGGATCACACATCTATTTCTTTAAGGATGTTGATGTCTTCTCACATGATTTAATTTTCTACGCTGGAGTTGCTTTTCTTGGTGTCTACACCCTTGCTTATGCTGCTACTCGCTTCTTAGGTGTGCTGCTTCATCTCGCTCCACTTGAGCGCTTTGATTGTAAGACCAACAACATCATAGCAGGTCTCCTATCTTGCCTTGTTGTTTGTTTTACTTTAAGTATGGGATTTACTATCCTAGCAACTATTCCTTTTGATAATATCCAACGGACTTTATCAGGAAATGGATTGGTTCGTTTCTTAATCGAAGATTTTCCATTCTTTTCCTCTTATATAGAAAATCTTTGGATAACTCAAATTGTCAAATAGTCAGAGAGAAAGATTATTTGCTATATACAGATTGGAGAAATTGTCCATTTTGGACATGTTTCTCCAATCTTTTTTCTTTGCAACAAAAACATTAAAATAATAGTGTTTCTAAACGTTTCATTATTTCCATCTCCCCATAAAATTTCCCAAACCATCACCTTTTAAGGAGTTGTCTACCGTCTGTTTGCTATTGCTGTTATGGGAGATAAGATTCTTGTGACCTATACTACAACGGTTAAACGTAAAAGCTAGCAATTGAAACATTTCGTAAAGTTACGTTATAAAGATAAAATTCAGCTTGAAACGTTATACTCAATGAACATCGAAATCAGACTAAGCGAAACCGTTTCAGATAGAACTGAAGTTCAGCAAATCAAGAAGATCTAAAGTTGATTTTCAAAGAGTACTAAAACAAAAAAATCTAAGTTTTCATCACCTAGCTAATCAATTTGAAGTTAATTAGCCGCTTTGAGAGATAGGTTATCAATCTTGCTCTTATTCATGGAAGAAATGATCAAGCAGCTATCAAACAGTAGGATACTTCTTGCCACCTACCACCAAATAAACACAGTGCCTTTTCACCTCTTGAATTGAAGAATAAAGTCTTATCTTAAACGTTTATTAGCTACAATTTATAGTCAAGTGGATAAACTGTGATACATCGTCATTTTCGCCTTGCCCTACTCAAGCACTATTACACGTCTTAGCTCCTTATCTGAAAGTTAATTCATTTGACTATACCTAACAGGACAGGAAGCTGCTCGCTTGAGTTCTCTTTATTGATGTTTCAGATGACATTGGTGCTAAGCCTAGAATAAGGTGACTAATTCATTCTTCCAAAATTCTTTAAAAGCGTTTTTATGGTATAATATTCAAGAATGTACACTAACTTTTATTTACCCTTTGGAAATCAATTTTTCAATGACTAAAAAATTAAGGAGTAACTATGACCAAACAAACAATTGCTGTCTTGGGTCCCGGTTCATGGGGTACCGCATTGGCACAGGTTCTGAATGATAATAATCACGAAGTTCGTATTTGGGGAAACATCACCGATCAAATCGATGAATTAAACCAAAAACACACTAATACACGCTATTTTAAAGACATTACTTTAGATAAAAACATCATTGGCTACCACAATCTTTCCGATGCACTTGATGGGGTAGATGCCATTCTCTTCGTTGTACCAACTAAAGTAACACGCTTGGTTGCCAAACAAGTTGCTGAGGCTTTAAATCATAAAGTTACTATTATGCATGCTTCTAAAGGTCTTGAACCTGGTACACATGAGCGACTATCTACGATTCTTGAAGAAGAAATCCCAGCAGACTTACGTTCAGAAATTGTTGTTGTTTCTGGTCCAAGCCACGCCGAAGAAACCATCGTTCGTGATATAACGCTAATCACAGCTGCTTCTAAAGATTTGGAGGCAGCTAAGTATGTGCAAGAGCTCTTCAGCAATCACTACTTCCGTCTTTACACAAACACTGATGTTATCGGTGTGGAAACAGCAGGTGCCCTTAAAAATATCATCGCCGTCGGTGCAGGTGCCCTTCATGGTCTTGGATATGGTGATAATGCCAAAGCTGCAATTATCACTCGTGGTTTAGCAGAAATCACTCGACTCGGTGTTGCTATGGGAGCAAGTCCACTTACCTACAGCGGACTTTCTGGTGTTGGAGACTTGATTGTTACAGGTACTTCTGTCCACTCTCGTAACTGGCGAGCAGGGGATGCTCTAGGTCGTGGCGAAAAATTGGAAGATATTGAAAAAAATATGGGGATGGTTATCGAAGGTATCTCAACAACAAAAGTTGCCTATGAACTCGCCCAAGAATTGGATGTTTACATGCCAATCACTAGCGCTATCTACCGTACCATTTATGAAGGAGCTGACATCAAAGAAGCCATCCTTGATATGATGTCAAATGAATTTCGCTCAGAAAACGAGTGGGCTGACTAAGTTAAGTAAAGTAGAGGAAATTTATGAATACAAAAGTTAGAAAAGCCATCATTCCAGCTGCCGGTCTTGGAACCCGCTTCCTACCAGCTACTAAGGCTCTTGCTAAAGAAATGCTACCTATTGTTGATAAACCAACGATTCAATTCATCGTTGAGGAAGCCCTTAAATCTGGTATTGAAGAAATTTTAGTTGTCACTGGTAAAGCCAAACGCTCCATTGAAGATCACTTCGATTCAAATATCGAACTTGAACACAATCTGGAACAAAAAGGAAAAAATGACTTGCTCAAGTTGGTGAATGACACTACCGCTATCAACTTACATTTCATTCGTCAAAGTCACCCTCGTGGACTTGGAGATGCCGTTCTTCAAGCTAAAGCTTTTGTTGGTAACGAACCTTTCGTTGTCATGCTTGGTGATGACCTTATGGATATTACAGATGACAAAGCGCTTCCTTTGACCAAACAATTGATTAAAGATTTTGAAGAGACACATGCTTCTACTATCGCCGTTATGCCTGTCCCTCACGAAGACGTTTCATCTTATGGTGTTATTGCGCCACATAAAGAGGTTCGTAAAGGACTTTATAGCGTTGATACATTTGTTGAAAAACCCGCTCCTGAGGAAGCTCCAAGTGATTTAGCTATTATCGGACGTTACCTTCTGACACCGGAGATTTTTGCGATTTTAGAAAATCAAGCGCCTGGTGCTGGAAATGAAGTTCAACTAACAGATGCTATCGATACACTTAACAAAACACAACGTGTTTTTGCACATGAATTTTCCGGGAACCGCTACGATGTTGGTGATAAATTTGGCTTTATGAAAACATCTATCGATTATGCCCTCAAACACCCCCAAGTCAAAGATGATTTAAAACAATACATCATCGACTTGGGAAAAGAATTAGACAGTAAAAAAGACAGTTAACAGCTATCTTTAAAAAAAATAATCTCCTTATTACTTCTAGTGATTTTGTTTTCACCAAAAGTAATAAGGAGAGTTTTTTTATATCAAATATAATATAAAGATAAGTCTTTACGAAACTTCGACATTAGAGACCAGGGCTAAGAGGTAGACTGAACCTTACTATCTTCATATTGCAGAGTAGTAAGACTCATTTTAGTTTTAAGATGATAGCATACACATGACTAAAGCATTATTGAAATATGACTATCTAAAAAAATAACCCTGTTAAAATAATGATAACTTCGGCTACTAAAGTACTTCCAAAAACTGTGATAAATGTTTGTTTAAATCCATTTTTATGATTGAGACCAGTGAGACTCAAGAAGGTTAAAAAGACTCCCGATTGTGGTACGATAGTCAGAATATTAGAGGCAACAGCTGCCACACGGTGAATCATATCAGGTGAAACACCTGCATCTAAATAGTGCTGTGCAAAGTTTGGCATAACAATTCCTAGAGCTCCAGAGGATGAACCAGTAATCGCTGACATTGCTGAAGTCAGAACTGTTAAACTAATAACAGGAGGACCTGGTATGTTTAAGATAATATCTGAAAACACTCCAAAACCTGGCGCTACCGTAACAACTGAACCGAAAGCTACCGCAGAGGCTGTGGCAAAAATGGGACCGACGGCACCACTTGCTCCGATACTAAGGGTTGCTATCTTTTGGTCAATATACCGATTAAATAGAATGAGAGCGGAGATAATCCCCGTCAAGAGTGCTACATAGATGATATTTTTCTTAACAAAGTCATCACCGATTAAACTTCCCGTTATAGCAACAAAAATCAATAAAGCTAAAGGTAAAATACTGGATACAAATGGTGGCAAATCTTTATCCTCTGTATCTTCTTCTGTATGGCTCGTATAGGTGGCATAGTTCTCACCAGCTGCCAGACTCTTATTTAGGCAGCGTTTCATGTAAAAGAGACCAAAGGCAATACAGCCAATACTTCCTAAAATACTAGGCACAAGAGCAGCAGTTAAAGAGGTATTGAGGTATTGAATTGGAATGACATTTTGAATGGCTGGCGTTCCAGGTAAAATAGTCATCGTAAAAGTCGCGATTCCTAACCAAAGTGGTATTTGAATGAGATTCCATGATAAGTCCATCTTCTTAAAGAGAGAACGTGCTAACGGAAGTACAGCAAACATTACCACAAAAAGACTGATCCCTCCATAGGTTAAAATAGCACTTATGATAAAAAGGGAGACTAAGATACGATAGGGATTCTGATAGCCAACTCTCTTTAAAATAAATTCAGCAATAGAAACCGTAGCACCACTGACTTCCATCAATTTGGCTAAAATAGATCCCAATAAGAAGATAGCAAAGTAGCTCATAATATAGCCACCAAGTGCTCCCATATAGTTGTTGGCTTCTTTTCCTAGAATTGACTCAACTAATGACATACTGTTTAAAAGTACAACTAATATTGTAGCTAAAGGAGCCGCAATAGTAATATGAATTTCCTTTAACGAAAAATAAATGATAGCGACAATCCCCACCAAGACCCCAATTGGTCCTAAAAATTCCATAATATTTCTCCTCTCACATCTAGAAGGAACAAGGGACAGAGCAACATCACCCCATCCCCTATTCTCTTAATTCAGACTGAATAGACGGCTTATTGAGCAGTATAACCACCATCTAGAATACATGCTTGACCAGTAACGCCTTTAGCTTTATCGCTTGCAAGGAAAGAAACATAATCAGCGATTTCTTGGACATCAATTAAACGTTTTTGAGGTACTAATGGATACAATACTTGTTCCAATACATTTTCAAGTGGAATATTACGTGTTTTTGAAAGATCCTCAAATTGACCACGAACGAGTGGTGTATCCACGTAACCTGGACAAATAGCATTTACAGTAATACCTGAATCAGCTGCTTCAAGAGCTGCTACTTTTGTTAGGCCAAGCAAACCATGTTTTGCTGAGTTATAAGCTGTCTTTCCAGCAAAACCAATCACACCATTGATAGAAGCCATGTTGATGACACGACCAAACCCTTGTTTTTTCATCGTTGGAAAAGCACGTTTGATAGCGATAAATGGTGCTGTCAGCATCACCTTCAACATGAATTCATATTTTGCTGTTGGAAAATTTTCAATCATTGCAACGTGTTGTAAACCAGCATTGTTAACCAAAATATCTAAACGGCCATGTTTTTCAATCGTATAGTCAATAGCTTGATTAATAGCTTCTTCATTAGTCACATCACATAAAACCGAATCAGCTGCTAACCCTTGTGTTGTGTATTCATCAACAACCGCTTCTAATTTTTCTTGGTTGATGTCTGAAAAGACAACAATCTTACCTTCTTTTAAGAATGTTTCACCGATTTGTTTGCCAATACCACTTGCTGCACCCGTTACAAATACTACTTGTTTAGACATAATTATTTCCTCACTTTATTTATCTATTGTTTTTTAGTTTTGAGTAAAGATTAACTTAGCTTCCGTTGCTTCTTGAACTTCTTCAAAAGAATAATCTGGATGAATTTCTTCTACAACAATTCCATCTGTAGTAACGCTAAAGACACCCATTTCTGTGACAATCTTATCAACAACTCCTGTGGCCGTCAAAGGCAGAGAACATTCTTTCAAAATTTTCCATTTGCCTTTATTGGTATGCTCCATCGCAACAATCACCTTTTTGGCACCGACTAACAAGTCCATAGCACCACCCATTCCGGGAACCATTTTCCCAGGAATCAGATAATTGGCAATATTACCTTTCTCATCAATTTGCAAAGCTCCTAGAACTGTTGCGTCTACATGTCCACCTCGGATAATCCCAAACGATGTACTACTGTCAAAGAAGGCTCCACCAGCTGTTATTCCAACGGGCTGACCACCCGCATTCACAATGGTAGGAT
The DNA here is from genome assembly GCF_000380145.1 of Streptococcus thoraltensis DSM 12221. Lineage (GTDB taxonomy): Bacteria > Bacillota > Bacilli > Lactobacillales > Streptococcaceae > Streptococcus > Streptococcus thoraltensis. Next base: position 31,417 of record NZ_KB904609.1, read on the forward strand.
CAATATCATCACCCGCCTTATCTAAGCCAACAAAACCATTTTCTGACTGCAACATGATTGTTATACCTTCTGGTAAGAAGCTAGCAACCTTGGTTGGCAATCCTATCCCCAGGTTAACCAAGGAATTATTTGGAAGTTCGAGAGCTACACGTTTTGCAATACGTTCTTGAATTTCTTCTTTGCTTAATTCTTTCACCATTTGGACTACTCTCCTTCCACTAGATAATCAACAAAGATACTTGGTGTCTGAACCGCAATTGGTTCAATGTCACCTACTGGTACAATGTCACGGGCTTCAACAATTGTAATAGCTGCATTTGCTGCCATAACTTGGTTAAAGTTATTTTCAGAGCCTTTGTAGCATAGGTTACCTAGTTCGTCAGCTTTATCTGCAAAAATCAATGCCACATCTGCTTTCAGAGGTAATTCTAGTAAATAATCTTTGTCATCGACATGTAATTTTTGTTTTCCTTCTTCCACCAAGGTTCCAATACCTGTTGGTGTCAAAAAACCTCCGAGTCCAAAGGCTCCTGAACGGATTCTTTCTGCTAAAGTTCCCTGTGGTACTAAGTCAATTACTGTTTCACCAGCAGTCATTTGACGTCCTGCTTCCTTATTTAAACCAATATGAGAGGCAATAATTTTAGAAAATTGATGCTGAGCCACCATCTTGCCAACACCTTTATCAGGGAAGCCTGCATCGTTACAGATAAGCGTTAAATTTTTAACACCTTTTTCAACCAAGGCGTCAATTAAACGTTCAGGGCTTCCATTAGTCATAAAACCACCAACCATGATTGTATCGCCATCTTTTACAAGACTGACAGCTTCTGCCAAGCTCATTCGTTTTTTCATGAAACTATCTCCTTTTATTTTTCAATCAACAAGGATGTTCCTTGACCACCACCGATACAAAGTGTAGCCAATCCCTTATGCACTTGACGTTTTTCCATTTCATGTAGAAGTGTTACCAAGATACGTGCTCCACTGGCACCAATTGGGTGTCCTAAAGCGATAGCGCCACCATTGACATTGACAATATCAGGATTCAGACCAAGTTCATCAACAACACTGATAGCTTGAGAAGCAAAAGCTTCGTTAGCCTCAATCAATTCTAAGTCCTCTACGGTCCAACCTACTTTGGCAAGAGCTTTCTGAGTTGATGGAATTGGCCCAGTCCCCATAACTTCTGGTGCTACCCCTGCACTTGCATAACCCTTGATTGTTCCCAAAATCGGAAGACCTAATTCTTCAGCCTTATCGCGACTCATCAGTAGAACAGCTGCAGCACCATCATTGAGACCTGATGCGTTCCCCGCAGTAACAGTGCCTGAACCGTCGCGAACAAAGGCTGGGCGCAAAGCACTTAGTTTTTCAAATGTGGTATCTGCTTTGATGTATTCGTCTTCTGTCACTACAATAGGATCACCTTTTCGCTGAGGAACCGGAACTGGTACAATCTCTTCTAAAAAGCGATTTTTAGATTGAGCTGTCGACGCTTTCTGTTGGCTAGATAGAGCAAATCTATCTTGTTCTTCACGACTAATATCATAATTTTTGGCAATATTTTCTGCTGTAATCCCCATATGGTAACCGTGAAAGGCATCAGTCAATCCGTCATTAACCATGGTATCAATGATCTTTCCATCACCTAATCGGCCACCCCATCGATAATCTTTAAGCACATAACTTGTTTGACTCATGCTTTCTGTGCCACCTGCAATAACAATTTCCGAATCACCACAAATAATGCTTTGAGCAGCTAATTCAATGGATTTAAGACCTGAACCACATACCATATCAACGGTGAAGGCTGGTTTGTCATTTGGAATGCCAGCAGTTACCGCTACCTGCCTTGCAACATTTTGCCCAAGTCCTGCATGGAGGACATTTCCGAAAATAATTTCATCAATTTGCTCAGGTTTCAAACCTGACTTTTCTAATAAACCTTCTACAACAATTTTCCCTAATTGAACAGCTGAGACTGATTTAAAGGCACCACCGAATGAGCCAATAGGTGTTCTTACAGCTGAAGTGATAATAACTTCTTTAACCAATTTGTAATTCTCCAATCTAAATTTTAAGAAAGCGCTTTCTGTTTTTACGGTTTTATTGTATCGCTCTTGAAAACGTTTGTAAAATTCGATTTTTTTATATGATTATAAATTAAATTTATCATTTTTTATTGACAGCTATAAAAATATTGCTTAAGATAAAGACAACAAAGAGATATTAAAAAGAAAGGAAGAAATAATTAGAATGGATATTAAACATTTACGCTTTTTTATTGCCATTGTTGAGAATAATTTCAATCTCAGCCGGACTGCCAAACAACTTTATATTTCTCAACCCGCACTCAGCATCATGATCACTGATTTTGAAGAAAAACAAGGGATTAAACTTTTTAATAAAAAGTACAATAAAATTCTTGGCTTGACGATGACGGGGAAACAATTTTATGAGGATTCTTTAGAAGTTGTTCGCAAATATGATGAAATGCATCACAACCTGTTTGCTACCGATCAAAAAGTAGAAGGTAATATCACTATTGGGATCCCGCCACTCATTTTATCAGTGGTTTTTTCAAAGATCATGCCGGAAATCATCCTAGAAAATCCCAATATTCACTTTAACATCAAAGAATTTGGAGCCAATCGCCTCCGTCAAGAATTAATTTTGGAGAATGTGGACATTGCTGTCCTTCTCCATCCTGAGAGGATTGCTGCAAACACGATTGATTCTTTCAAGATTCAGGAATCTGAACTTTGCGCTTTTGTATCTAGGGATCATCATTTAGCCAATAAAAAAATCCTGACCTGGTCAGAACTTCATAATGAAAAATTAGCTATTTTTGACAAAACCTTTATGATTCATCACTTAATCAAAGAAAAATGCCAATATACGAACATAAACCCTCAAATTGTTTTGGAATCCGCTTCATGGGACTTTTTGGTCAACTCTACTCGGATTAATCCGCAACTGTTGACCATCATTCCTAAGCAAACGATGCACAATTATGTCCTCCAAGACATTGTCGCAATTCCAATGGAAAATCCTATTCCATGGAAAGTTATGGTTAGTCGCCTGAAGAAAAACAACTATTCTGCTATCGAAGAATATATATTTAACAAAATTCTCGAAAAATTTCACGTGCTTTAGTAGTATAGTCAAATGAATTAACTTTCAGACAAGGAACTGAGACGCGGACAGTACTTGAGTACGGCAAGTCGAAAGTGACGATGTATCAAAGTTAATTCAAAAGACTATATCTCAAATGCTCTAACATTTAGTAGTGTCACTCAGTTCTTAAATCAACTCTTGAAAAATCGATTTAAACAAGAGCAATCAAATACGATTAAAAGAGGCTGACTCTAGGATTTCAAAAACTATAGTTACTTTGCTAACCCCTGTACGATGCACATAAGCTGTGCTTGCCTGATTTCCTAAGTTAAATAATCACTTTCTCTGACTATTGGAACTAGCTACATCTCAGCTCCAATAGTTATGTCATCAAAGCGCTTATTTTTTGACGACATAACTTCGTTCGAACTCTAGTAAATCTCATAAAATTTTACCTTGTTTGGCTCATCTTGTTGATAGATCATTTGACCATACTGTCTTATGTCCAACTAACAACCAGAAACACGCCAGTGGTATGTTTACTCATCGAGGTAAGATTCTAATTTTAGGCACAAAAAAAGAGCACACACCTGACTTCGCTTAGGGCTGCTGGATTCCTCCCCTGACCCACTTCACGCACAAGTGTTGCTCCACTATTAGTATATCATATTTTTACTTTATTGCAAATCGCTTTTTCTTCAACCACAGCGTAAACACAAAGAAAATACATAAAAGAATGCTCTTATGACATGCACTTTTTCAAAATATTTTCGTAGAATTCAGAATCTCACATAGGTATTGCCTCATTTTCATCTCTCTTATGGCAAAATATCACTCTAAAAAATATAAATTCTATGAAAATATACTAACCAACAACGAAACTTTCTTCATGCGTTGTTTGTCGTGTCTTGGGCTTCTTTAGCCAGTCGTTTGGCTGCTTTCTTTTTTTCTCGTCCCTGACGGAAAAATGTCTGCATAATGGCGGCACAATCTTCCTGTAAAACCCCAGCTTCTACCTCAACCCGATGATTGAGACGCTGATCTGTCAAGATGTCGTAGAGACTTCCCGCGGCACCAAATTTCTGGTTGGGCGCTCCATAAATGACTTGCGGAATGCGAGCAAGCCCAATAGCACCGCTACACATGACACAAGGTTCAATCGTTACAAACAGGGTTGCCTCAAGCAATCGCCAATTCCCAACTGTCTGATTAGCTTCTTGGATGGCCATAACCTCCGCGTGCATGATGGCCTGATTGAGTTCTTCACGCGCATTATGCCCACGCCCAATAATTTGACCACCTTTGACAATAACACAGCCGATGGGAATCTCTTCCTTGGCTAAGGATTTTTCTGCTTCTCTCAAAGCCTCTTGCATAAAGTAGGCTTTTTCTTTTTCTGTAAATTCTTGCATCAGAGATATCCCAAATCCCATGATTTGTGAGGTTCAGCTAGTTCTACTGGAATAGCACCTGCATGGCGCTGCGCTTCTTGACGAAGGATTTCCAAGTGGTTGTCTGGATCAACACCTTCTGGAGCCACAGGTGGCATATGGGTTAGGACGAGTTTTTTGACACCTGCTTGCACAGCAATCTCACCTGCTTCTTTGCTTGTCAAATGAGCGGGATGCTTTTCATTGCCTTCATAAAGGTAAACATCTGCCAAGAACAAGTCCGCCCCTTCTACAAAATCTGATAATGCTTCAAAAAATCCTGTATCAGCCGTGAAAAGCAGGATTTGTCCTGTCTCACGCTCGACAATGCGAAAGGCATAACAGACAACCGGGTGAACCGTCCTGATAAAGGTAATATCAAAAGGCCCAATACTCTGGGTGCCATCAGTGTCGTAGGCAATTCCTTTTGAAACATCTGGCAGGGTTAACTTGTTAAATTCAGACTCATCTTCATTGTGAGCATAGATGGGAAGAACTGTTGGTTCCCATAAATGTTTTGGGTAGAGCTGACGATAATGACGCAGAACACCCAAGTCAGCTACATGGTCTGGGTGATAGTGAGAAATCAAGACAGCATCTAAATCCAACGGGCTGATTTCTTTTTCTAATTCATTTAAAGCACGTGAACCCGCATCCATAAGCAGTTGGAAGCCATCATGTCCCGTCAATAGATAGGACGTCGTTCCTTCATCTTTATAAGGGTAACCACCCCAGCATCCAAGCGTTGTAACTTTCATCTGAAAAACCACCTTTCTCTAACCTTATTATATCAAAAAATCACTTTATGATGAGTTTATCAAAATGGGTTAAATCCACGTCTTGTTAGCAAAAAAGAATATAAAGCGTTACAAGGAGCATGATAATAGAGCCATAACGAATCCACTTGAGATACTTTGGACGCTGATAAACCGCTACTGTATCGGGGACTTTAGGAAAAATAGCAAAGCTAAAAAACCAAATGACTTGTCCGATTGTTGCCCAATTATCAATTTTTAAAACAACTCCCATAACTGCTAAAATAACAACGATTAAACATAAACGGTTGAATTGTTGCCAGAAAGTCCAGTTTTTGATCTTAAACATCTTCTCTCCTTCTAGGCTAGTCATTAAATATTTGAATTTGCGGCCACTTTTGTCGCCAATCTTTCTTAGCCATACGTTCTTGATAAACCCTCATGCGCTTGCTTGATGCTTTAAAATGCGACGTTGGATGAATCTCAAAACGACTGATAACTTCTAAACCATAGGGAGCAAAAAGTTCCAATTTATTATCGACCAATCGCAGCGCCACTGCTGTTGCTGTTTCTGGGTATTTTCTGATAGCATCTCTAGTTGACACATAAGGATCCGTCTCAGGATTATGTCCATGCATATAAACTTGATTTTTGACCTCCCAAGAATAAGCCGGACAAGCTGCTTTCAAGATGTCTTGAATGGATAGGGTGTGTTGGTAAGATATATCTGGATCATAGAAAACCACATCTAAATCAGTTTCAGAATCAAATCCTGGTCGACCACAATGAAGGTTCCAAATATAATTCCGAATTGCCCCAGCTGCTAGCCAAGAATCCTTTAGGTCTAAACCAGCAATAACCCTTAATATGCTCATCATTTTTTGATCCGATTGAATCACTTTTAGAAATTCTTTCTCTATCATGATTCTATTATATCAAAAAGCCTTGACAGGATTGCCAAGACTTGTCATGTTAATTTTCTTTCGTTAGAATTTCCAAAGTTTCAATCAAGTTATCTTGATGAACTTCAATACTGTCACCGGTTGCTTTGATTTTAACTTCAACGATGCCGTCAGCTGCTTTCTTACCAACCGTCACACGGATTGGAAGACCAATTAAGTCACTGTCAGAGAATTTTGAACCGACACGTTCGTTACGGTCATCTGTTAGAACTTCATATCCCTTAGCCATCAAAGTGCTTTCGATGCTTTGAGTCAATTCGTTGGCAAGTTCATCTTTTGTATTGACTGTAATCAAATGAACATCAAATGGTGCCAACTCTTTAGGGAAATTGATACCCCAAGCAAAGCGATAGTCACCTTTTGGTGTTTTGTTGACAAAGAGACGGGCATGTTGCTCGATAACAGCTGACAAGATGCGACTAACACCGATGCCATAACATCCCATGACGATTGGTGTTGCACGACCATTTTCATCAAGAATGTTTGCCCCCATGCTGTCTGAATAACGCGTACCAAGTTTAAAAATATGTCCGATCTCGATACCGCGCGCAAATTGAAGCGTGCCTTTACCGTCTGGAGATACTTCCCCTTCTTTGACTTCACGAATATCAACGTATTCTGCTTGGAAGTCGCGTTCAGCATTGACACCAGTCAAGTGGAAACCATCTTGGTTAGCTCCAGTAACAACGTTGGCAGTATTTTGCACCTTGCGGTCAGCAATGATACGAATGCTTTCTGGAAGGTTGACTGGTCCAAGTGAGCCAAAACCAGCTCCAAATATTGGGCGAACCTCATCTTCGGCAGCAGTCTCAAGGAAATCAGCCCCTAGGTAGTTTTTCAATTTGATGTCATTGACTTGGTCGTTACCAACAAGAAGAGCAACGACAAGTTCGCCATCAGCCTTAAATACTAGGGTTTTAAGCGTTTCTTCTTCATTGACATCAAGGAATGCTGCCACATCATCAATCGTCTTACAATTTGGTGTTTCCACTTGAACGAGTGACTCTTGTGAAACTACTTTTGAAGTTGTCTTAAATTCATTGGTCGCCATTTCAATATTGGCAGCGTAAGTAGATTCTGTTGAGTAGGCAATGGTGTCTTCTCCAGAAACCAACCACGAAGCCAATTCTTCCTTAATTTTTTCCAAAACATCTTCTGGGATGTCTTGGATAGATGGGATGGATTTATCCAAAATCAACCAACGATCTAAGTCTGTGCGATCAGGTGTAACAGCCATAAACTCTTGAGAGTCTTTGCCGCCCATCGCACCACCATCACCGATAATACCTTTAAAATCAAGACCTGAACGTGTAAAGATAGCTTCATAGGCTTGACGGTATGCTTCATAAGCTATATCAAGGTCTTCGTAGTCCTTATGGAAGCTATAGCCGTCTTTCATGATAAACTCACGCGTACGAAGGAGACCGTTACGTGGACGTTTTTCATCACGGTATTTAGACTGGATTTGATAAAGGTTAAGTGGCAATTGTTTATAAGATTTTACCGAATCACGAACTAAATAAGTAAGGGTTTCTTCATGGGTTGGTCCCAAAATAAAGTCTGATTTATCACGGTTTTTGAGTTTGTATAAGTCCTCACCGTAAGTGTCGTAACGACCAGACTCGCGCCAAAGGTCAGCTGTTAAAAGAGCTGGTGCTAACATTTCAACGGCACCAATTTTTTCAAATTCTTGACGCATGATGGTTTTGAATTTTTCAATAACACGGTTAGCCAATGGTAAATAAGCATAAATACCAGCAGAAACTTGACGGACATAACCAGCACGCACCATAAGAGCGTGACTGATAACTTGAGCATCACTAGGCATCTCGCGAAGCGTAGGAATAAGCATATTAGATTGTTTCATAATTAAGATATAAAGCCCATAAAATGCAAGATAAGATAGGAAAACTGACATAGCGTGAAACACACGAGACAGCTTATCTTTTGAATACAGCATTCAGGGCATGTTCATTTTGAAATCAAAACGAACACTTTTCCTTTCTGTTTTACGTTAATGATTTTTATCGACTTATTAGAAGAAGGCTCTCATGATGTCATTCCAGGTTACAGCAATCATCAAGATCACCATAATACCGACACCAGCTAGCGTGATATAAGTTTCAACTTCTTGGCTGAGTGGCTTGCGGCGGATGGCTTCAATGATATTGATAAAAATTTTACCGCCATCAAGAGCTGGAATGGGGATCAGATTAAAAATACCCAAGTTGATAGACAGCATTGCCATCAATGATAAAATGCTAAGCAATCCATTCTTGGCAGCTTGATTGGACATCTGATACATGGCAACAGGACCACCTAGTTTATTCAAGCTAAAGTTGGTAATCAAGTTTTTTAGAGCACGAACGATGATGGTCGCACCTTTCCAAGATTCCTGAAGTCCACCAGCAATTTTATCCATAAATCTTGTCTTTAAGCCTGGCATGACACCTATGAGGTAGGTTCCATTTGACTTTTTCGGACTGATTTGAAGTTTGCGCTCTTTGCCTTCAGCTGTGGCTACCAAAACATCAATACGCCCATCTTTTTTCAAGTGACGTGTATTCTTTTCAACAGCTTTTGTCAAATCTTTCCAATTAGATACTTGCATTGAGCCAATTTGCAAAATACGATCTCCGTTTTGAACACCAGCTACCTGCATAGCACCACCATCTGTCACTCGAACTTGGTTGCTATCCTGATTTGGAGCCCCACCTTGGACAAACATCATAACAATAAATACCAGAGCTCCTAAAATGAAGTTGTTCATTGGACCAGCAAAATTGGTCATCATGCGTCCCCAAACAGTCGCATTTTGGTACTGGACATCAAGGGGAGCAATGCGAACCTCTGTTCCGTCTTCTTCGATGATTGTAGCGTCGTGATCAACTGAATAGGTTCTCGTTTCATCTAGGACAAGACCTGTAATAGTAAGTTTGTCTTCCAAGTCATAATCTGTAACATTCATGGGAAGACTTGTCTGCTCTAGATGTTTCTGAGATAGATTTATCCGCTTCACCAGTCCATCTTTATTCAGTGTTAGTGTAATTGGTGTACCCGTTTTTATTTCAGTCGTATCATCTCCCCAACCAGCCATTCTGACATAACCGCCTAAAGGGAGGGCTCGAATGGTATATGCCGTACCATCTTTACCTATATGGGCAAAAATTTTAGGTCCCATACCGACTGCGAATTCACGGACTAAAATACCAGATTTTTTGGCAAAATAGAAGTGACCAAACTCATGAACAACAACTAAAATCCCAAAAATAACAATAAAAGCTAATAATCCCTGCATAAGACTTACTCCTTTTCAGTCTAAAATAGTCCAAATAAGTGCATGATCGGAAAGACAAAGATCATACTATCAAAGCGATCGAGAATTCCTCCGTGTCCAGGAATAAGATTACCAGAATCCTTCACTGAAAAACGACGTTTGATGGCACTTTCCACTAAATCACCGAATTGCGCAAAAATGCTAAAGACGGCGACTAAAATAAGCATAACGAAGAAATGATGTGGCGCATAAACATCTTTATCAAAGAGCATAAAGAATAAAGAAACCACTACTGCAGATAGGATACCGCCTAAGCTGCCTTCGATTGTCTTGTTTGGAGATACTTTGGGAAGTAATTTTCGCTGTCCGAATCGACGCCCAATTAAGTAAGCACCTGTATCGGTAGCCCAAACAATAAACAAGGCTAAGAAAACTTTGTCTAAACCAGCCATTCGAGCATTAACTAGATTTTGAAAACCAATCCCGACATATAAGCTAGAAAGCATGGGAAAAGCTGCATCATCAAAAGCATACGTATCGCTTGCAATAACTGTTCCCGCTAAGATGAAGAACATGACCAAACCAAAGATAGTAAAGCTACCATCGACAGGTAAGAATGTTAGGTAATTTTGTAGAGGGACGACTAGTGAAAATGCTGCCAGCATTGCCAATACTCCCTCGAACGAAAAGACTTCCAATCGTCTCATGCGGAGAAGTTCCGAAACAGCAATCATGGCTAGAACACCAATAAATAACTGAAAGGGCAAATCTCCAATCAACAAGAAGGGAACAAAGACTGCTAAGGCAATAGCTCCCCAAATCACACGTTGTTTCATTAAAAATTCCTTTCTGGATTACAGGCCACCAAATCGACGGTGCCTGCGGTTATAATCTGAAATAGCTTCTTTAAGGGCAGATTCATCAAAATCTGGCCACAGCTTATTAGTGAAATAGAGCTCACTGTAGGCAATCTGCCAAGGGAGAAAATTACTTGTGCGCAACTCTCCACTTGTACGAATGACCAAGTCAGGGTCACGATATAGGTACGGCAGATGACTGGTCATCAAGTGTCCTGATATGAGATCTTCAGTAATATCACCAGGATTTAAGCGAGCATCTAAAACTTCCTGAGCTATTTCACGAACGGTTTCCACAATCTCTGCTCTACCGCCATAATTAAGAGCAAAATTAAGGACCAGTCCAGAATTATGTCTCGTTTTCTCTAATGCTTTTTCAAGAGCTGCAAGTGTCTCTTTAGGTAGGCGATGACGCTCTCCAATCATCTGAATACGAACATTATTCTTGTGCAATTCTGGAACATATTTATCAAAGAATTCGACCGGAAGATTCATGATAAATTTCACCTCATCTTCTGGACGCGACCAGTTTTCTGTCGAGAAAGCATAAACTGTCAAAACTTTGACACCTAACTCAGAAGCAGCAATCGTGACTTTTTGCAAAGCATTCATCCCTGCCTTATGCCCCATGACTCTTGGTTGGAGACGTTTTTTAGCCCAACGACCATTGCCATCCATAATAATCCCAATATGTTTCGGAATCTTGTCAAGAATCAATTCCGTATTTTTTCGTTTTAATCCAAACATCTGTCTTCCTTCATCAAAGCATAATCATCTTATTTTACCATATTTTAAGCCTATTTAGCCATGTTTTATATCATCCTTCTCGAGAAATGCTGATCTTCAATGAAAATCAGACTAGGCGACACAGATAGCAGATAAATCTGATTTCCATCAAGTCAAGAGTGTTTTAATTTACTGTTCACTGAATAGTAATCTAGCAAATCATGTGACTTATCCTTGTATAGTCTTTAGAATTTCCTTTAAGACATCGTCACTTTCGACTTGCCCTACTCAAGTACTGTCCACGTCTCAATTCCTTGTCTCAAAGTTAATTCATTTGACTATAAAAATAAAAAAAGCGACAAAAGATAAGTTTTTTTAAAACCACTTTTGTCACCATTAGATTAATATATTGCTAAGATCATTAGCGTCTTCAATCCAGCCAATAGACTTTCTAGTCATCACGCAATACAAATTAGCTTGGTTCAATTGCTGAATCTTCTGCCATATCAGTTTTTACTGCTGGCTCATTAACAAGTCCGATTTCACCTGGAATATCTCCAACTTTTGTCACCACGCGCTTGATAGCTGATAATTCAAATGTTAGATACACTCCATCAATATCAAGAACAATTTTTTGTTCCGCACGATTGACTTCATCAACGACTCCATAAAGACCACCGATGGTAACAACTTCGTCACCTTTAGTGAGGGCATTCATTTGATCTTGACGCTGTTTAGCTGCTTTTTTCTGTTGACGAGTTGTCAAATACATCATCCCCGCCATGATAACGACCATAATTAGTAATGTTGGCATCCTTATTCTCCTCCAAGTATAGATTACTTACCATTATAGTAAAAAAAGAGCCAACAAACAAGGTTAGCTCGCTATTCTTTTAAAATCAGCCTAAAGTCTTAGCCAATAAAGTCAAGAATTTCTTCTTCAGAAAGTGATGAATCGCAAATCACACGTACTTGACCATTTTCAGCCACAAGAAGACCTGGAACAGTCTTAATACCATATTTATCACGGAGGGCTTGGATGTTGTCACCTTGTGAAAAATCTTCCGAGTGGAGATAATTGACGCTTAGACGATTATCCTTAGCAACCTTAGTTAATTTTGGCTCAAAACGTTGACAGTATGGACACGTTGGTCGACCAATAAAAAGAATGAACTTTTCTTGATTCTTGATAGCATCCTCAGCAGCCACTGCTGAAATAGGGTTAAAAGCTGATGCAAATTCTGACATGTTAAATCCTCACTTTACTTAGTTTTCCTACATTTTACACCTAAAAAAGAAGAGATTCAATTATCTGAAACGAGTCTCTTCTTTTTCTTGTCACTATTTATTTTGGCTAATCATCATAACCATGCGGATGGTTTGAGTGCCATGCCCAAGCTGTTTCGATGATTTTGTCGATATTATCAAATTGTGGTTGCCAGCCAAGAACCTCACGCGCTTTGCTTGATTCTGCAATTAGGCTGTCCGGATCACCTGGACGACGAGCTGCCATTTCAAGTGGAATCTCCTTGCCTGTCACACGGCGAGCCGCTTCAACGATTTCAAGATTTGAAAATCCTGTTGATGAACCAAGGTTAAAGGCAGTTGATTCCTTGCCTTCACGGAGATACTTCACTGCTAAAAGGTGGGCATCAGCCAAGTCAAATGGGTGGACGTAGTCACGGACATTAGTCCCATCTTTAGTGTCATAATCCGATCCAAAGATTGAAATTTTCTCCCGTTGACCAAGAGCGACTTGAAGCACAATAGGCAAGAGATGAGTTTCTGGACGATGGTCTTCACCGATAGAACCGTCTGGCTTATCACCAGCAACATTGAAGTAACGAAGAGGCACAAACTTGATACCATAAGCTTGATCCGCCCACTTCATAATCGACTCCATCATGAGTTTGCTTTCACCGTATGGGTTAATAGGTCTCTGCGGTGTGGTTTCTTTAATTGGCAATTCTTCTGGAATACCGTAGGTAGCCGCTGTTGAAGAAAAGACGATATTTTTCACGCCACATTCATTCATGACTTCTAAGAGTTTGACCATGCCAACTGTGTTGTTATCAAAGTATTTCAAAGGATCTGCCATGGATTCTGCAACTAGTGAGAAAGCTGCAAAGTGGATAACGGCATCAATGTCAGGATTTTCCTTAAAGACTTGACGCATAAAATCTTGATCAGCCAAGTTACCTTCATAAAACTTAGCTTTTGGATGAACAGCTGCACGATGCCCTGTCACCAAATTATCCACAACAATAACGTTTTCATCTGTTGTTTCTACCAAACGATCGACCATGTGAGAGCCAATATAACCAGCTCCACCTAAAACTAATATTCCCATAATTCCCCTATCTTTCTAAACTTCGACAATACCAATACTTTCCACAAAACGCATAAAGTCTGCTTGATTTTTATAGACGCCTGCATCTTCTAAAACTCGTGCAAAGGTGTGTCCCACTGCTTGATAGACAATTTCTTGCACGTTTTCTGGACTGACTTCTGGGTGTTCATCTTTCAACTGGTCAGCCCAGTTTTTATGATAGTCTGCTATTTCATTGTACTGGTTGAGGAGGTATTTTTCAACTTCTAAAAGTTCGTCTTTGAGTCTCGGTGGCAAGATAGCCAGACCCATAACTTCAATCAAACCGATATTTTCTTTTTTGATATGTTGAACATCGGCATGAGGATGATAGATGCCATCTGGATGTTCTGGTGACGTGTGATTGTCACGCAAAACCAAATCCAATTGGAAACGACCATTTTTACGACGAGCAATAGGCGTGATTGTGTGATGTGGTGTGTCACCTGTGTAGGCGATAATCTCTGCCTTACTATCACTATAATCGCGCCAAGCTAAACGAATCTGCTCTGCCAAGGCTACCAAATCTGCTTTGCTATCTGCAGTTAAGCGCAACACCGACATGGGCCAATTAACAATACCAGCTTCAATCCTTTCAAATCCTTTAAATGTGAAGGATTTGACTGTTTCTGCCACTTCCATCGGAAAAACGTGACGACCTGCTTGATAGTGATTATGAGTCAAGATAGAACCACCAACAATTGGCAGGTCTGCATTTGATCCGACAAAATACCCCGGTAGCAAATCAACAATATCCAAAAGTTGTTCAAAGGTTTTTTGACTAATGACCATGGGCACATGTTGCGTATTTAAAACGATGCTATGCTCATTAAAGTAGGCATAAGGTGAATACTGGAAGCCCCATTCTTCGTCGCCTAAGGGTAAGCGAATAATACGGTGATTGGCGCGTGCGGGATGATCCAAGCGTCCCTGATAACCTTCATTTTCCATACAGAGTTGACATTTGGGATAACTAGAACTTTTCATGAGCTTTGCCGCAGCGATAGCTTTAGGATCCTTCTCAGGCTTTGATAAATTGATGGTGATTTCTAAATCGCCGTATTTAGATGGGGTTTTAAAGGCGATATTTTTGGAAATAGCTGCCAACTTGATGTAGTCATTTCTTTGAGAAAGGGCGTAAAAGTCAGCGATAGCTTTTTCTGGTGATTGTTCATAAGTTTCCCAAAAGTTTTTGTTGACCTTGCTTGGAATAGGTGTGATAAAATTCATCAATTCAGCACCCAGAGAGTCTCTTTCTTCAAGCAGAGCACCTACTTTGCCGTTTGCCACAGCCAAGTCAAGCAAGTCTTCCTTCAAATCAATCAAGGTCTTTGACTGACTGTCAGGATTTCCACTAACCTCACCAACGAGGGCTAAAACGCGATTAAAAAGGTAAAGGGCATCTTGTTCAGTATAGTCGCCAAGTTCAATGACCTTGGCAACAAATGCATCAATAACTGTCATGATTTACTTTCTTTCTAGAACGTGTGAACCACCGGCAATCTCAGCGATGTAAAATTCAGGGGCATAACCAACAACCTCGGTGTAGATTTTACCAACATTTTCTTTAAAATCATCTACCTTATCTTTGGCAACAATGGCAATTCCACAACCGCCAAAACCTGCTCCTGTCATTCGAGCTCCTAAGACACCTTCTTGCTCCCAAGCTGTGTGTGCCAGAGTATCTAATTCGAGACCTGTCACTTGGTAGTCGTGTTCGAGTGACACGTGTGAAGCGTTGATGAGACGTCCAAAACTTTGCAAATCACCTGAAACTAGGGCCTCTTTAGCGTTAAGCGTGCGTTGATTTTCAAGAACGGCGTGGCGGGCACGTTTAAGACGGTTTTCATCTTTGATGAGATAGGCGTACTGGTCGAAGGTGTCAGCATCCAATTCGCCAAGAGTCTGAATATCCAATTCTTTATTTAACTCTTCAACCGCTTTTTCGCATTCAGAACGTCGTTCGTTATATTTAGAATCCGCTAATTCACGGCGTTTGTTGGTGTTCATGATGACAATGACATTGTCTCCAAGATCAAGTGGTACAAGGTCATATTCTAGCGTATTGGTGTCTAGGTAGATAGCTTTTTTATCTGCACCCATACCAATGGCAAACTGATCCATGATACCTGAATTGACACCGATAAAGTCATTTTCCGTTTGTTTACCAATTTTTACTAAATCAAGACGATCTAAGTTCAAGCCAAAGAGTTCTTCTACGACTATCCCTGTCAAAAGCTCCAAAGATGCTGATGAAGAAAGCCCTGAACCATTAGGAATATTGCCATAGACGTAAAGCTCAAAGCCAGTATCAATGGTGTGACCAGCTTCTTGTAAGAATTTGATGACACCTTTAGGGTAGTTAGTCCAATAATCTGCTTTATCAAAGACCAAATCATTCAAATCGACTTCAATAATACCTAAATCATCAAAGTTAGCTGAATAAAAGCGTAATGTCTTGTCGTCACGCTTACGAGCAGCCCCGTAGGTTCCTAAGGTAATAGCCGCTGGAAACACATGACCGCCATTGTAATCGGTGTGTTCGCCAATCAAATTAATACGACCTGGTGAAAAGAAGGTTGCATCAGCTTTCATACCAAAAATGTCAGTAAAAGCCTGCTTTAAATCTTGTGATTTCATGTGAGAGTCTCCTTTTATGATTTCTTGATTTTATTGTAATCTTAGCCAGATGGCTTTACAATATTTTTACTAAATTTTTACTAATTCCATCTTGAATTTTGATAAAATAGAGACATCATAAACCAATTGGAGAAGAAAATGGCAACCCTAAAAGACATTGCTCAACTAGCTAAAGTATCACAAGCAACAGTTTCGCGCGTTTTAAATCAAGATCCGACACTTTCTGTTGGAGAAGAAACGAGGCATCGTATCTTAACAATAGCAGACGACTTAGGCTATCAAAAGCATTTAAAAACACTGAATGCACCAAAAGTGCGTCATAAAATCGCCATTATCCAGTGGTATACGGAGCAGGAAGAACTTAATGACTTGTACTACCATGCCATTCGCTTAGGCATTGAAAAACGCGCACAGGAGTTACAGTATGATATTATCCGTTTTTTTAATCAAGAACCAGAAAAATTACCCGAAGAAACCATTGGTATCATCGCTATTGGCAAATTCAGTCAGAAACAAATCAAACAATTTAGCACTTGCCACCGTAACCTCGTTTTTGTCGATAGTGACACCTTAACAAAAGGTTATCATTGTGTGACGACTGATTTTGATAATGCTGTTATTTCCGTTATCGACCATTTTATAAGCAAGGGATTGACGAAAATCGGCATGATTGCAGGGGAAGAAAGAACTAGCGATGGCTTGGAAGTGTTGATTGACCCACGTTTTCGCACTTTCCGTAATTACACTCATGAGCAGGGGATATATGATGCTACAAGTATCTTTGTGGGAGAATTTTCAGCTGAATCCGGCTATCAGCTAATGACACAAGCCATTCAAGAACTTGAGCAAGATTTACCGAAAGCTTTCTTCATTGCTAATGATACCTTAGCTGTCGGAGCTTTACGAGCGCTGCAAGAAGCTACTATCAAGGTGCCCCAAGAGGTACAACTGATTGCCTTTAACGATACCCCTATCACGAAACAGGTCTATCCAACTTTATCTAGCATCACCGTCTTTACAAGTGAAATGGGGCAGACTGCTGTTGATGTGCTTAATCGACAAGCCATCAATCCTAGACCAGTTGCTACGGTTACTAAACTAGGAACCCAATTAACACTGAGAGAAAGTAGTCTCTGAGGCAGTATATTATACAAAATGAGATATAACAAAAAGAACAAGCCAGCACTCTTTTGCTCAGAACGCTGACTTATTCTTTTTTATAGTATCACCATCGACCTAGTGAGGATGGCAAAAATAATTTTTTGCCATCCTGTCATGATCGTAAGTGCTCCATCACAGGGTACCTAGTCTTCCTCTCAATCCCCCAGTATACTGTTAATCGAAAACATTCCAGAGTTAATCCGAACCTTGGAATGTTTTTCAATATACCTCGTTATGGGACGCTTACTTATGATCTATTTCACCCTTACACAAAAGCCATCCCAAGGTTTCAAGGTTTGAGTGTTAACCACCTGCTGAATATCAGTGTTTGAGATAATGGTCTCCTGAACAGGACAGGTTAGTTTGATAGCTTGCTCTTGGTCAGAGAGATTGACCACTACCAAGTAGGTTTCAGCTTCAGTATAGCGTTTATAGGCAAAGACTTTTTCTTCAGTATCAATCAACTCGAAGTCAGCATCCACTAGCCATTCTGCTTCCTTGCGTAGGGATACTAGTTGCTGATAGGTATAGAAAATGGAGTTTTTATCTTCTAAAGCAGCTGCTACGTTGATTTCTTTGTGATTAGGATTAACGGGTAACCAAGTCTTCTCAGAACTTGAAAAGCCTGCCTGTTTTTCGGCTGACCACTGCATTGGTGTCCGAGCATTGTCGCGACCGATTACGCGGATACTGTCCATGATGTCAGCCAGATTTCCACCATCTTCCAATGCCTCTTTAGCGTAGTTCAAAGACTCAATATCTTCTAATTGTTCTAGATTTTCAAAAGGATAGTTGGTCATGCCAATTTCTTCACCCTGATAGATATAAGGCGTTCCGCGCATTAAATGTAGTAAAATCGCCAAAGCCTTAGCTGACTTCTCACGATAAATCCCGGTATCACCCCAGATAGACAAGACGCGAGGCAAATCATGATTGTTCCAAAAGAGGGAATTCCACCCCTGACCTAATTCTAGTTGGGTTTGCCACTTGTTAAAGATACGCTTGAGCGCCGGCACATCTAAGCCTTCTGCATAATCCCATTTTGGTCGATCTGGCTTGTGCTGTAAGCCAATATGCTCAAACTGAAAGACCATAGATAATTCCTGATTATCCGGATTAGAATACTGTTTGGCAATTTCAGGCGTTGCTCCCCAAGTCTCCCCGACTGTCAATAAATCATATTTGCCAAAGCTGGCTTGATTCATTTCTTTTAGGTAATCATGCAATTTTGGTCCATTTTCCCGAATTTTCTGATCAGGGATTTTTCCAAGAAGATCAATGACATCCATTCGAAAACCACCAATGCCCTTATCAATCCAGAAATTCATCATATCATAGATTTTATGGCGCAGTTCTTCATTTTCCCAGTTGAGATCAGGTTGTTTTTTACTAAAAAGGTGTAAGTAATACTGACCTGATTTATCATCGTATTCCCAAGCAGAACCGGAGAAAGTAGAGACTAAATCATTAGGCTGATCACGCCAGATATAATAGTCCCTCTCAGGGCTATCTGCGTTGTCACGCGCTTCAATAAACCAAGCATGTTCATCAGACGTATGATTGACCACCAAATCCATGATAATCTTAATACCGCGCGCGTTAGCTTGATTAAGAAGCTCTTCCATATCGCTCATGTCGCCAAAGATGTCTGCAATAGCTTCATAATCAGAAATGTCATAACCATTGTCATCCATGGGACTCTGATAAACTGGAGACAGCCAAATAGCCGTAATACCAAGTTTTTCAAGATAATCTAGTTTTGAAATAATCCCTTGAAGATCTCCAATCCCATCTCCATTAGAATCCATAAAAGATTTAGGGTAAATTTGATAAATTGTAGCCGAATGCCACCAATGTTTTTCCATAAAATACCTTTCTTATGCTCAAAGAAAATCAAAATTAGACCAAGCGATAAGCCGCAGACAGTGCTTGAGTACGGCAAGGCGCCATCAACAGTCTATCATTTTAATTTTCAAAGAATATTACTTAAAAAATCAGATTATTAAACCACTAAGATAGCAAAATCCCCAGTGAGCACCACTGAAGATTCTGTTTTCTTAGGAGTTACTTTAGTCATTAACCGAATTAACGAATAGCTTTCCCTGTTTCAATATCAAAGAAATGCCCTTTGGCAACGTTAAAGGTTAGGCTAACTTGTTCACCCGGATTGTGGAAATCACGCGCATCAACTCGAGAAGCAAATTCCGTTTGACCCAACTTCACATAGAGCATCGTTTCAGCACCTAATAACTCTGATACCAAGACTTCAGCATTCACCTGAGCGTTTGGATAGGTATCTTTGACAAGAAGGTTTCCTGAAATATCTTCTGGACGAATACCAAAAACAACTTTTTTACCTTTATAGCCCTTGGCTTCTAACAGTTTTTCTTGCCCCTCTGGAATCGCGATATTAATGCCATCATCACTTACAATAAAACCATCTTTAACCGACACTTCAAAGAAGTTCATAGCTGGGCTTCCGATAAAGCCTGCGACAAACTTGTTAGCAGGAGTATTGTAAAGCTCTTGAGGTGTACCAACCTGCTCGATTCTACCAATAGTACCATTACCTTGAGGATTCTTCGTTGCACTCATAATGACGATACGGTCAGCCAAAGTCATCGCTTCTGTTTGGTCGTGGGTAACGTAGATGGTTGTTGATCCGATACGTTGATGGATTTTAGCAATTTCGGCACGCATTGATACACGAAGTTTGGCATCCAAGTTTGACAAAGGCTCATCCATAAGGAAAACCTTAGCATCACGAACAATGGCACGTCCCATTGCCACACGTTGGCGTTGTCCACCAGAGAGATCAGCAGGTTTACGGTCTAGGAATTCTGTCAAACCAAGAATTTGCGCTGCTTCTTTAACACGTGTATCGATGTCGGCTTTTTTGTACTTGCGCAATTTAAGTCCAAAAGCCATGTTATCATAGACGCTCATGTGTGGGTAAAGGGCATAATTTTGGAAAACCATCGCAATATCACGGTCTTTGGGAGACTTGTCATTAACCACTTCGCCATCAATGAGAAGTTCACCCTCTGAAATATCCTCAAGTCCGGCAATCATGCGAAGAGTTGTTGATTTACCGCATCCTGATGGACCAACAAAAACGATAAATTCTTTGTCTTTAATGTCCAAATTGAAGTCTTCAACCGCATAGTGGTCTGTATTTGGGTATTTTTTGTGTATACGATTTAAATTTAATTCAACCATGTTTTCTCCTTTGAAATCATTCTAAACTTTTATTTAGACTATTTACTGATGTTTTAAGTATAACAAAGATAGCGTTTTCAAGATATGGTCATATCCTCCAAAACGATTTGTGCAGGATGACCAAAAAGAAAAAATAGACCAATATATAGTTCCAGATCCTAGACAATCGCTCTAAACGATAGAAGAATTGAAAATGTAAGATTTGATTAGAAATAAAAACTTAGAAAGGTTGATTTATAGTCAATGAAAATCAAACGAGGTGACACCGACATAGATAGAACTCAAGGTCAGCAAGTCAAACAAAGAAGGGCTGAATTTGATTTTCAAAGAGGATTGGTAATCTTTTCTGAGCATTTTCTTTCCAAAAAAACAAAAAAGGTTGAAGAAAATTGTCCAAATAGACGTTTCCTTCAACCTGAAACTAGGTTAAACTCTAGTTCTTTAGAATCAATAAATAAGCTAAGGCTAAATCATCCAAATTCTTAAGATTTAGTCCGGTCGTCTGATAGAATTTGTCCAAGCGATATTGAAGAGAATTCCGATGAATAAAAAGTCGTTGGGCTGTTTGCACTAGATTGCCATGTTCCTGCCACATAGCAATGACCAAATCACGACCGTCTTTTAGCCTATCCATAAGCGCAATCAGTTTCTGACTAAGCAAGGCTATATCCCTTTTTTTAGCCAGAGACCAGAGCAGAGCCTGTGCGAATGTTGTTATCAACTGCTGGGCATTCTCTTCACGGGATTCTTGAAAGATGGCATATTCCATGCTCAGAATGATCTGTAAATCCTGCTCCGAAAATCCTGTCCAAGCATTCCCAATAGATACCTTTAAAGAAAGGCCAAAATCACCCTCAATCGTTGGAAGCAAATCCTTGATGATGTCTGAAGAATCATGTAAGTCACTGGCATCCAGAACCAAAAGAGATTGATGAGCCGATAATTCTGTCACAAGCAGACTATTTGGAAAAATATCTTTTAAGAGACGTTTCAATTCAGAAGACAGAGGCGAAGGATGGTGCAAATAAATGAGTTGCAAATCCCTTTCAGCAATCGGTAATGTAGACTCCCCTTGAAGAAAAGATTGCCAACTGTTATCAGTGGTTGCTCCTTCTTCACCCAAGGACAAAAGCTGAATTAGAGCCAGTTCTCTCTTGGTCAGGTTAGCTTTAGGCAAATGAAGAAACCCCTGATTTAGCGGTAAGACAAGAACATCCTGATGAGCAGTGGCAACATCGGACAACATCGCTCCAGGAAACAAATCACTAAGCACTATAAAACTCCCTTTCCTATTGAGGTTTAGTATGATTATAGCATAGAAGATGGTCAATCAAAAAAGAAAATAAGGTAACTTAGTATTTTACCTTATTTTTAACTTTTATCACCTCAATACGATTCAACCTCACATCATCAATCCCGACCTCAAGAGAAAAACTAAGAGTATTTTTCCCTTCTTTCAGCGCAACTGTTTGTCCAATTGGCTGATAATAATCAGAAGGCAGTAACGTCATCTGTTCTTCGTTGCCATTAACCATGAAAAGTATAGAGACAGGATTATCGTCTGTGTATATATCCACAGTTTTCACATAAGCTAAAACGGTGTACTCTCCAGCTTCTTTGACTGAAATATCAAAAAAGGCTTTTTCTTTAGTTTCCGAAAAACCGGTCACACTTGTTTTTTCAGGTAAAGACCCGTCTTTTTCTAATTTTAATCCTTCGCTTAATTGGGCGTCTTTAGCAAGGTAAACCTTTCTTTTCGTATCACCTGCAGGAAGACTTATCTTATCTGTATCTTCGAGTGGTATCATTTTCTGGATAATACCGTTTTTAACTTCTAAGGATTGCATGCGAATTGACCTAGACCAACCTGAATGAGACCACCTAGCAGCGTGATAGACTAGCCAAGCGTCTCCTTTATCATCTTTAACAAAGGCATTGTGACCTGGACCAAATGTTGTATCTGTTTTGGTGAAAATGGGTTCTTTCGATTTTGCCCAATTGCTGGGGTTCATAGGATTAGCAAAAACAGATAAAGTCATTAAACCAAGACTATAATCATCATCCCAACTTCCACTGGCAGAATAAGTCAGATTGACCTTATCACCAATTACTAAGATTTCGGGGGCTTCGTTGATGAGGGGGTTCTGCTTGGTTTCCCAATCAAATTCTGGTTTTGAAATGAGTTGACGTTTGCCTGCAATCGCTGTTGGACTGGACATTTTTGTAATATAAAGGTTTTGTGCCACATTTTCATAGCCTTCCCAGCCAGACCAGATAAAATAAAGACCACTATTTAGGCTCAAAACTGTACCATCGATAGCAAATTTATCATCCATGCCAGCTATGGGCTTCAAATCCCAACTTCCTTGATAGGGATCTTTAGAAGGGTTGGTAATAGCATACATACGATGAGTTTCACCCAATTTATTAAGAGCTACATAAATAACCCATTGCCCATCAATATAATGTAGTTCTGGAGCCCAGGCACTTTCAAACTCACTGGGCATGTCCCAAATCACTTTTTCTTGACCAAAAGCTACGGTACTCAGTTGATTAGATTTCCAAAGCGTCACATTATTCCCCGTTGTTTTGGTGTAGTAGTAGGTGTCACCTTTTTTAAATACCCAAGGATCAGCACCATTGCTATCAATTACAGGAAATATTTCTGAACTTTTTTGAGTTCTTTCTTTCTCTTTGGAGCATCCTGCAGCTACGGCTATGAGAAAAATAAGCAAGCAGATAACTTTTTTCATAAGCTCATCCTACCTTATTCTACATTTGGCACATGGAAGCGGTCATTAATTTCTTTTATTTTAGACAAATCACATTTAGCTTTGCGATCGTAGGTTAGTAGCCCATTGATTTCTTGTTCAACGTCGGTAATTTGAGTATAGCAGTACCCCCAGAGACCTTTGGAAGCGTAGAGAGCCGCCATAATCCGCTCGTAATCCTCCAAGAATTCAGCTTCACTATTTACTTTGGTGTATCCCCAACCTTCTTGATTAGAGACCTCGTAGGCAATGCCGCCAAATTCTGTTAGTAATATCGGCTGATTTTGATATGAGAAACCGTCTGCAAAAATCGGCCAAGCAGTTGAGGGACGACTAAGCAAGTTTTCGCGACTAGATAGGGTTTCTTTATAGTAGGCATACTTAGCTTTTTCGTCTTTTTGACCGTGCATGTAATTATGAATGGCAACAATGTCTGTTTCTGTCGCAGCCCAGCCGTCGTTTGAAATAACAAGGCGTGATTTGTCAATAGAGTGAAGATAGTGGTAAATAGCTTGAGAGAAATGTTGCTCTTGACGATCGTGAGAAATGTTTGGCACTCCCCAACTCTCATTGATGGGTACCCAAGTGATGAGTGACGGGTGATTGTAATCTCTCTCAACAATCTCTGACCATTCTCTCATCAAACGATTGACCGACGTCTTTGTGTAAAGTGGTGGCGCAGCACATTCTCCCCAAACGACAAAGCCTAGCACATCTGCCCAATACAAAAATCGTGGATCTTCCGTTTTTTGGTGTTTACGGCAACCATTGAACCCCATTTCTTTGGATAGCTCAATGTCTTTCACAAAATCATGATCATCTGGAGCTGTCAATAAACCACTTGGCCAATAACCTTGATCTAAGACTAATTTTTGATAGAAAGGTTTATTATTGAGGTAAATCATGCCATTTTGCGTATGAATTTTTCTAAAACCAAAATAGGATGAAACCTTGTCTAATACCTTATCATCTTCATCAAATAAGGATAGTTGAACATCAAAAAGATTTGGATTTTCCGGTGTCCAACTCCTGCCATCGTCATGGAAGTTGGTCGCAAAAATATGATTTTGAAGAACATTGACAGCGACGTCAACCTTATGAGACAAAACTTTCTGACGACCCTCGCTTACCAAGGTATTTCCATATTGAACACGATATTGAAAGGTTTTTCCTAGAAGATTTTTCCCGATTAAATGTGTTTCAATCTCAACTCTTCCTGCATCGTAATCAATATGATAGTAAGCCCGGTGGATATAGTTCTCCGATACTTCTTCCAACCAAACGGTCTGCCAAATACCAGTAGAGTTGGTATACCAAATCCCACGTGATTCTTTTTCCCAAAATTGTTTCCCACGAGGCATTTCTTCATCATCGTGTTGATCCTTAGCGCGAACAACCAAAAGTTGACTTATCGCTTCCACTAAGGCGTCTGTCACATCGACTTCAAATGGTGTGTTACCACCTAAATGACTGGCGACAAGTTGACCATTTAGGAAAATCTGCGCCTCATAATCAACTGCACCAAAATGTAAAATCAACCGCTTATCATCTTTTTTGACATAGTCAAAACGGCGACGGTACCACACAATATCATGAACTTTGCGATCATTAATACCACTTGCTTGCGATTGATATACAAAAGGAACCTCGATTTTACGAGTAAAGGAATCATTTTCCGATACAAACCATTTTTCGCGAATCCCTAAATCATCATCATCAAATTCAAAATCCCATTGTCCGTTTAGATTTGTCCAATTGTCTCTTTGAAATTGTGGACGTGGGTATTCTTTTCTTTTCATTTCCAAAAACTCCTTACCATTACTTCATTCCGCTTTGTAATGACATTGATTGCATAAAGTACTTTTGAGCTACTAGGTATAGTAAAAATGTAGGAACTAGCGCTAAAATAGCTCCAGCAGTTGATAAGCCTGGGAAAGTTTGGTACTGTCCCTGCAACAGTTGCAAACCCGGTGTGATTGGCATGCGGCTAACATCTGTCATTACGATTGATGGCCACAAAAAGTCATTCCATGATGCTGTAAAGCTAAACAAAGCAACAACTAACAAAATAGGCTTAATTAAGGGGAAAATAATATGCCAGAAAATCTGAAATTCATTTGCCCCATCAATATAGGCTGATTCGTCCAATTCCACTGGAATAGCTCTCATAAATTGCCTTACTAAAAACACATTGTAAACACTTGCCAGACCTGGTACAATGATGGCTAAAAAAGTATTCGCCCAGCCTAAACTACTGATAATTTTGAAATTCGGAATAAGGTTAATGACCGTCGGAAACATCATACTTCCCAGCAGCACTGAAAAAACAAAATCCCTTCCCGGCCATTGAATCCGAATAAAGCCATAGGCTGCAAAAGCTGTGATAAAAACAGTTAGAACCATAAAGGCTGTGGAAATAATCAATGAGTTCATAAACCATTGAAACACAGGTGAGGCTTCGCTGTTATTCATTAGCGTAGCGTAATTCTCAAAGGTCCATACCTTTGGAAGAAAGCTAAATCCAGAAGAGGCAATTTCATCTTGTGATTTGAAAGAGGTAAACACTGCCCAGATAAGAGGTAATATCCAAAATAGGCAAACAATAGATAGAATGATGAAGGATACGTTTTTAGCTAATTTTGATTGTTTCATTATTCTTTCTCCTATTGATTCATTTTACGTACAGCTATGAATTGGAATACAGATACGAGCATAATTCCCAAGCCTAGCAAAATTGACATTGCAGACGCCATACCAGCTTGTGGAATACCTGAACTAAAGGCTGCTTGTTGAATGTACATGAGTAACACACTAGTTGAGCCATTAGGCCCACCATTAGTCAACATCAGCGGTTGACCGTAAACATTCAATTGAGCGATTGATGTCATAACGGTAGTAAACAATAATTGATCTCGGATACTTGGTAACTGGATACTGAAAAAAATGCGCTTGCGACTGGCACCATCAATTTGAGCGGCTTCAATCATTTCTGAGTTAACGCCATTGAGAGAGGCAACGTAAATGATAAGATTGCTCCCCATGGTCCACCAAACCGTCACCAAAGCTAGAGAAAACCAAGCCCAAGGTTGCTCACCAGTAAAGAAAATATCTAGTCCAAATAAACTTTGCGGCCCGTAAGAAATGCTGAGTAAGAAAGCCCAGATAATCATAACGGCAGAGATAGCAAACAGACTGGGCATATATAAGACAGCTTGGAAGAATCCCATAAATCTAGGTTTATTCATCAATAGCACTGCTAAAAATAGTGGTACAATGATACAAAATGGCACGGTTATCAAAGCAAATAAGAAGGTGTGTCGAAAGCCTTCTACAAACTGAGTATGCCAAATCGATGTCTTATCAAACAAGATTGTCTTAAAATTTTCTAACCCTACCCAGATGGGAGTTGAATAGATATCCCAATTAGTAAACGAAACATATAACCCCATTACTGCTGGCAGTAAGAAAAAAGTAATAAATAAAACTAGGAAAGGTGAGACAAACAACAAGGTCCACCAACTCCACTTTTTCTGAAGTTTATTTTTTTTCATAACTTTATTTCCTCATTTATAAATTAAAAGACAAGTTATTGCAGCTCATAGATTTCCAACAACTTGTCTTTCTATTAGAAGGAAAACTTTCTAATATTAATTATTTAGCAATTTGAGATTCAACGGTTTGTTGAATTTTGGTGAAGGTATCATTGATGTCTGCCTTGCCATCCAACATATCCATACCTTTTGGATCAAAGGCTGTCATAAATGGCGACATCCCTGGATCTGTATTGATTGTGATAGCTTTTTGTGCTTTCTCGTCAGTCACAAGGAATGATTGCGGAAGTTTGGTGTAGGCTTCATTATCTTGCATGGCAAGTGAGGTTGGGTTAGCTCCTGATTTTACAATTTCATCTTGATTGGATTGTAACCAAGTGAGGAAGTCAACCATCCCTTTTTCGAGATTTTTAGAACGACCGTCATTTGTTTTGAAAATAGCAAATTGTCCAGCTCCTGAAGCATTGACCACTTTGTTTTCGTCCCATTGTAACGTTAGCGTTTCGCCCCATTCAAAATCTTTAATTTCTTGATATTGACTTAACATCCAAGTTCCTTCTGGATTGAAGATAACTTTTCCGTTCATGAAGGCTTTAACAGCATCTTTTCCACTCGGTACGACATAGCCTTTGGAATAAAGGTTTTTCCATTCTCCCCAAGCCTTCTTAGCTGTTTTGTTATCAATGTTGAACTTGCCGTCACCATCACGCCATTTACCGCCCATTTGAAGGTAAATATTCATGAAGTTTTGAGATGCCCAGTCATTACTTGTTGCATAAATGCCATCTTTTTTAGCAGCTTCTCCAGCCTTTTCAACCTCTGCATAGGTAACAATGCCGTCATCCAAAGCTCCCGAAGCATATTTATCGACAAGATCCTTGTTGTAATACATTACCCAAGTATCCATCTTGTCTGGAACACCATATTGTTTTCCATCTAATGTCCCAATTTCCCAAGCTGCGGGCACGTATTGTTTGGCATTAATATCGGAATCTTTGATAAGAGAATCCCAGCTATCCAAAACGCCTAAATCTTTATAGTAAGGCAACTGTTCCGAAGCTAATTCTGCAATATCTGGCAAGCCCTTTCCTGATTTTCCAGCTGTTGTTAATTTTTGTTTCAAGGTATCAGCTTTCATTGGAACCATTTTTACTTTGTAAGCTGGATTTGTATCGTTGTAACGATTAATAGTCTTTTGATAATTTTCTAAGTCAGGTCCTGAAAAAGCAGACCAGACTGTAATAGTCCCCGTTTTATCACCTGTGGTTTGTTTAGTGTTGCTCCCTTTATCACCACCATTACCACATGCAGCCAGTAAGAATGCACTTGATAAAGCCACACCTGTCATTAACCATGTTTTTTTCTTCATTTTGATTTCCTTTCGTTTTCCATTTAAAGAAAATGATGTAATGTATTATTAGGTATTCAAAAAACGTTTTTTGTATGACCTTATTATATTTCTGAAAGAAAGCGCTGTCAACATAAAAACGTCGTTTTAAACTTTCTTTTTTTGGAAATTGACATTTAAAAGAAAGCGTTTTATAATAAAGTTATACTTCTTAAAGGAGATCCATATGGATATAGATATTAAACAGCAAAATGAAAAAGCATTATCTATCTTCCAAGCTTTATCACACGTTGATCGCTTAAAAATTATTGAACTGATTGAATTTCAAAATGTTCCTATCAATCGCTTAAAAGAGGAGTTGCAAATCAGTTCTTCGAGTCTTAGTAAACACCTCAAAGTTTTAGAAAACGCTGATTTGATTTCCTTGACTTATGGAAAAAATGAATTCTGGAAGCAAAAGTTTGTCAGTTTAAATACTGATACTATTAACATACATTTTCCGCAACGCGTTTTCCCCGAGCTCTCTAAAATCCGAGAAAGTGTCCGAATTGGACATTTCTTAGACTTTTCAGCTGCTCCCTCTTGTGGTTTAGCCACATCCCAAAAAGTAATTGGCCGCATTGATGATTCAAAATCTTTTCTCAATCAAAACAGAGTTGATGCCAGTCTTATCTGGCTTAGTCAAGGATTTTTGGAGTACAAGATTCCCAAACCTTTAAAAAACGGTGACAAAATAGAAATGCTCGACATCAGTTTAGAAGTCGCCTCAGAATTTCCCATTTCCAATAATACTTGGCCAACCAATTTAAAACTTATCTTAAACAATATCCCAATTGGTACGATGACCATCCCAGGTAATTTTTCAGATGTACGAGGTGTCTACACACCATCTTGGTGGGCAGATGAATTCAGTCAGTATGGTCTTTTAAAACATATTCGCATCAACCATTCCGATACTTCCATCGATGGTGTCAAAGTTTCTGACCACAATTTAACAGAAACTAAAATTGAAAACGAAGATTTTATCACTTTTAGAATCGAAGTGGAACAAATCGAAAACCGATATGGTGGATTAACTATTTTTGGTGAAAATTGGGGCAACCATCCTCAAGACATCAATTTTGATTTTTACGTATCATAGAAAGGAACTACAAATGTTACAAACACAACAAGTCAACACACCTAACGACACTATTAGCAAGATCACTTTATCAAATGGTAACGAAACCTCTATTGTCGTTTCAAATCTAGGTGCGACACTTCTCAATTTCAAAACGCCAGATAAAAACGGCAAATTGCAAGACATCGTCTTGGGATTTGATACTGTCGAAGAATACTTCCGTAACACTGACACCTATTTTGGGGCAACTATCGGACGTATTGCCAATCGGACAGAAACAGCTAGCTTTTCACTCGATGGAGAAACTTTCCAAATTGATAAAAATGAAGGAGAAAACAACCTTCATAGCGGTCCTAATGGCTATCAAATACGCATTTGGGAAGTCGAATCCCTTGATGAATCAAGTAATCAAGTCACTTTCAAGCTAGATAGTTCTGACGGTGATCAAGGTTATCCAGGAAATTTAACTTTAAAAATCACCTACCGACTTACTGATGACAACCAAGTCACTATCACTTATCAGGCTTTATCTGATAAAAATACCCCATTAAGTCCGACTAACCACTCTTACTTTAACTTAAACGGTCACGCTTCTGGTAGCATCGAAAATCATCTTCTTCAGCTAAATGCTAGTGCGTTTACACCTATCAAAGATTCTACATCAATCCCGACTGGACAAATCGCGGATGTCGAAGGCACGCCTTTTGATTTTAGAAAACCTAAAACCATTGGACAAGATATTGACCAGCCATTTGAGCAATTACAATTTGCCGGCGGATACGATCATAATCTTGTCCTAGATAATCCAAATTTACAAACTGCTTTTGCGACCGTTATTGGGGATAAATCTGGAATCAGGCTGGAAGCCTTTACTGATTTGCCAGGAGTCCAGTTCTATACAGGTAATTTTCTCAATAACCACCCGGGAAAAGCCCAAGCAAGTTATGGAAAGCGTCATGGTTTCTGCCTTGAAACACAATTTTTCCCAAATGCTATTAATGTCCCCAACTTCCCATCTCCTGTGTTAAAAGCTAATACACCAGCAACTTACCAGACCATTTATAAAGTAAGTATTCATTAACAAAGCATTTAAAATCAAATCGTTAACTGTAACTACAAAAAACGACTAACCATAGCATTTTAGCTCTATTATTCCTGTAGTGGGGTATCTACCGCAGAGATTGTAGGGCTTTTTCAGTGCAAAAGTGGGGCGAAAAACCGTATCATCCTTGACCAACAGTCGAAAAATGCAAAAACAAGGTTATCTCATTAATGAGATAACCTTGTCGTGAAATCGTATGGACACTAAATTGTTTTTTCTAAGGATAAACTAGAGGGAGGATTAGTCCTCTTTACGACGACGTGACACTGCAAAGCCTAATGAAGCAAGTGCAATAGCTGAACCTGCTACAACTGCTGTTGATGATGATTGTTCACCAGTACTTGGTAATTGATCGCCATTTGCAGATTTTGCTGCTTCTGGTTTTTCAGCAGAACGAGTTGCTTTGACAGATGAAGCTTTTACTTCTGATTTATCAGCAGCTTTTTGAGTGCCTTTATCTGATTTGTCAGTAGCTTTTTGGTCTCCCTTGTCTGATTTACCAGAATTATCTTTACCTTGTTCTTCTTTTGGTTGTTCTTGACTTGGTTTGTCAGCTTTTTGAACTTTA
This sequence comes from Streptococcus thoraltensis DSM 12221, assembly GCF_000380145.1. Lineage (GTDB taxonomy): Bacteria > Bacillota > Bacilli > Lactobacillales > Streptococcaceae > Streptococcus > Streptococcus thoraltensis. The sequence goes on from NZ_KB904609.1 coordinate 62,392, forward strand.
TCAACAGCGATGAAGTCTTCATGGTGATCTGTGTTTGCTAGGTCAAACGCTGCTGTACGGTAGCTATTCAACTCGTAACCTTCTGGTACAGAAACTAGAGATGCTGTGTAGCCTTTACCTGGCTTCACATCTGTGAAGTTAGCGTTACCAAACTCATCTGTTGTTACTTGACGAGTTGAGCCATCTGCTGCTTTCAACTCAACAACTGCACCTACTACCGGATTGAAGCCATTATCAACAACCTTGATGGTTGCTGAAGCATTACCAACTTCTTCGTCTACTTTTGGTGCCACTTTTTGAACTTTATCAACAGAGATGAAGTCTTCATGGTGGTCTGTGTTTGCTAGGTCAAACGCTGCTGTACGGTAGCTATTCAACTCGTAACCTTCTGGTACAGAAGCTAGAGTTGCTGTGTAGCCTTTAGCTGGTTTTACATCTGTGAAGTTAGCGTTACCAAACTCATCTGTTGTTACTTGACGAGTTGAGCCATCTGCTGCTTTCAACTCAACAACTGCACCCACTACTGGGTTGAAGCCATTATCAACAACTTTAATAGCTGCTGAAGCATTACCAACTTCTTCGTCTACTTTTGGTGCCACTTTTTGAACTTTATCAACAGAGATGAAGTCTTCGTGGTGGTCTGTGTTTGCTAGGTCAAACGCTGCTGTACGGTAGCTGTTGTAATCATAACCTTCTGGAACCATGGCAAGCGCTGCTGTGTAACCTTTGCCTGGTTTTACATCTGTGAAGTTAGCGTTACCAAACTCATCAGTTTTAACTTGACGACCTGAACCATCTGCTGCCAACAATTCAACTGTTGCACCGACAACTGGGTTGAAGCCGTTATCAACAACTTTGATGGTTGCTGAAGCATTACCAACTTCTTTCTCTTCTTTTGGTGCTTCTTTTTGAGCTTTATCAACAGAGATGAAGTCTTCGTGGTGATCTGTGTTTGCTAGGTCAAACGCTGCTGTACGGTAGCTGTTCAATTCGTAGCCTTCTGGTACAGAAGCTAGGGCTGCTGTGTAACCTTTACCTGGTTTTACATCTGTGAAGTTAGCATTACCAAATTCATCAGTTTTGACTTGACGACCTGAACCATCTGCTGCTAACAATTCAACTGTTGCGCCAGCTACTGGGTTTGAAGCATTGTCTTTAACAGCAATAGTTGCTGAGGCGTTACCAACTTCTTTCTCTTCTTTTGGTGCTTCTTTTTGAGCTTTATCAACAGAGATGAAGTCTTCATGGTGATTAGCATTGTCTAAGTCGAAAGCTGCTGTACGGTAGCTGTTCAACTCATAACCTTCTGGAACAGAAGCTAGAGCTGCTGTGTAACCTTTACCTGGTTTTACATCTGTGAAGTTAGCGTTACCAAATTCATCAGTTTTAACTTGACGACCTGAACCATCTGCTGCCAACAATTCAACTGTTGCGCCAGCTACTGGGTTTGAAGCATTGTCTTTAACAGCGATAGTTGCTGAGGCGTTACCAACTACTTCATCTTCTTTTAGTGTTTCTACTACTGGCTCACTAGCTTTCTCAACTTTATTAACGTTGATGAAATCTTCATAATGGTCAGTGTTTTTCAATGAAAAGCTTGGACGGAAACCTGTTGCTTCATAGCCTTCTGGTACAGTTGCAACTGCTGCTGAATAGTTTCCTGGCTTCACATCTGTGAAGTTAGCATTACCAAATTCATCAGTCGCAACTTGACGACCTGAACCATCTGCTGCTAACAATTCAACTGTTGCGCCAGCTACTGGGTTTGAAGCATTGTCTTTAACAGCAATAGTTGCTGAGGCACTGCCGACAACGTCTTGATTAACAATTGAAGCTGCGTTGTCTGATGGAACTTGATCAGCAGATACTGCTTGAGTATTCATACCTAAAAAGGCAATACCTACCAAAACAGATGCTGTGCCTACGCTAAGTTTCTTGATTGAGTAGCGTTGTTGTGTTTGAGAACTATCATGTTTACCCTTATAAAACATATTTAATCCCATTCCTTTCTTTATGTAAAGCAAAATAATAGGTAACAGCTAAACATCATAATAACCGTTACTAGCAACTAGTTTATATTATTTAAAAATTTTAATATTTACATTTCTTTGTTTTTTGTCACCTTTAAAGAATTTTTTTCTTATATAATGTTTCGAAAATCTAAAAATATTCACAAACAAAGCAAATGTTGCCCTTTTTCCAACCTTTGTGTGTGACATCGGAGTGAAATAAAAGTGACAAAAAGTAGTTATCCGCATCATAATCAGATAACCGAACGAAGAATTATTAGGGGATTTTCTAATATTTTAAAACAGACCAAAACGATTAAATCGATTAAAGTGGCCCAAATTGCATTTGCCTCCCGCATCAGTCGACAAACCTTTTATAAATATTATGAGTCAAAAGAGGATTTTATTGAACAATCGATTACTATTATCCTCGATGATATTACTAAAATATTGACTAATGATCTCGAGTTTGGATTTGATGTCATTGTTGAAATGTTAACCTATATAAGAGATAATCATGACATCATACTCCCTTTTATTCATTATTATCCTAATATTGACAATATCTTAACAAACTATATCAGGACAACTGTCATGAACTCAAGGATTGATGATATAAAAGAACAATTAGAACAGGCTTATCAGCTTCCTTTTATTTATTCACTCGAAGTCTATATTACTACGATTAAAATTATCATTACAACTTGGATAATCAATGATGTGCAGACACCACCAGATAAAATTGCAACTTATATTCTCAAGTCTGTTAAGATTTAACGGTATTATCCCAACCCTCTAATGCAGTAGTTATAAAAAGAAACAAGCCCTGAAGGTATTCCCCACTTATTAGAGCTTGTTCCTTTTTATAACTATCTTATGTTACCAAGCTATCTGCGCTAATTGGTAATTATAGTCAAACGAATTAACTTTCAGAACAAGGAACAAACAAAGACGCAGACAGTGCTTGATACTCAATGAAAATCCAAAGCAGGCTAGCCGACACAGATAACAGATAGAACTGTCTTCATCAAATCAAGTTAACGACGTCTGCTTTTGATTTTAGAAGAGTATGAGTAGGACAAGTCGAAAGTGACCACGTATCACAGTTAATACAAAAGACTATACATAGAAACAGCTCCCCTAGCTACTTCATAAAGCAAAAAGAGGTTGTTATTATCAGAAATCAAATAGCGACAATATAGTCAAATGAATTAACTTTGAGACAAAGAACTGAGACGCGGGCAGCACTTGAGTAGGGCAAGGCGAAAGTAACGATGTCTCAACCTTAATTCAAAAGACTATAGTTTACTCGGTCATCTGCCCCAAGTTATAGCAGCTTCTATTGCTGCCTTATCCTTAAAAGCTAAAGTGGCGGTACAGCCTCTTTTAAGAACTATCCCTATGATAGCGTATGCTTATTTCGCTTTGCTAGAATGCATCAAACTATCCATATCCTTTTATAGCGTTTGGTTTACAAAAGTTATTATGACTTGTATTCAAAAATTCATTTCAGCTCAAAAATTTCTATCGCTCCACGATATGAAAAGAAAGTACGGTCAAAAAAGCATGTGTTTTTTCCCAACCTTCATAAAGCATTAGCCATAAACTAGCGATAGCCTTTTAACTCCTATAAAAACACGCCTCACTCTAAAAAGAATGAGGCGTGTTTTACGTTATGATTGCAACAATGCACAGCTTTCGCTATGTTCACCATATTGACTTTAGAAGAAGGTCAGTCAATCTATTTGTTGGGTTGAAAGGCTCACTTCTCCGACTGCTTCAGGTGAAAATGTGCGAGTGAATTGATTATTTGATAACAATATTGACTAGTTTATTCGGCACTGCGATAACCTTAATGATGTCCTTGCCTTCAATTTCAGCTTTGACTTTTTCATCTGCCATAGCTAGCGCTTCGAGTTCTTCACGGCTGGCGTCTTTTGGAACGACTAATTTAGCACGCACTTTCCCCTTGATTTGAACAACAATTTCGATTTCGTTTTCAACGAGTTTCTTTTCATCCCATGTTGGCCAAGCGACATGTGAAATTGATTGACCTGACTCGGTCAAGGATTGCCACAACTCTTCACCCAAGTGTGGTGCAAATGGTGCAATCAACTGAACGAATCCCTTGGCGTAGTCCACAAAGAGTTTGTCCTCTTTATTGGCTGCGTTCACAAAGATCATGAGTTGGGCGATAGCTGTGTTGAATTTTAGTTCTTCAATTTGTTCTGTCACAGCTTTAACGGTTTCATGATAAACCTTGTCCAAAGCTCCGCTATTTTCCGACGAAATATCTTTAGTCGTAATGAGACGGTAAACACGGTCGAGGAACTTGCGAGCTCCTTCTAAACCTTCTTCAGACCAGGCGATTGAAGCGTCAAGTGGTCCCATAAACATCTCATAGACGCGAAGTGTATCTGCACCGTACTGCTCAACCACATCATCAGGATTGACAACGTTTTTGAGAGATTTAGACATTTTAGCAGGTGCTTGTTCAAGCTCTTCCCCTGTTTCGATATTGAAGAATGACCCGTCACGTTTTTCCACCTTGTCCGTCGCAACGAGCGCTCCACGGCTATCACGATAACTTGTTCCCAAAATCATTCCTTGGTTAAAGAGTTTTTGGAATGGTTCTTTGGTCGGAACAACTCCCAAGTCATAGAGAACCTTGTGCCAGAAGCGAGCGTAAAGCAAGTGAAGAACGGCATGTTCAGCCCCACCAACATAGATATCAACTGGCAACCATTGTTTCAAAAGGTCTTCATCAGCTAATTTTTCATCGTTGTGTGGATCAATATAACGAAGATAGTACCAGCTTGAACCGGCCCATTGCGGCATGGTGTTGGTTTCACGACGCCCCTTGACACCATCTTCACGTGTCACTTCAAGCCAGTCAGTGATATTGGCAAGTGGTGACTCTCCAGTTCCTGAAGGGCGAATGTCTTTGGTTACAGGAAGGACAAGTGGCAATTCACTTTCTGGAACTGCTGTTGAAGTACCATCTTCCCAATGAATGATTGGGATTGGCTCGCCCCAGTAACGCTGACGACTAAAGAGCCAGTCACGCAAGCGGTAGTTGACTTGTTTCTTACCAAAATGATTTTCCTCAAGGAAGTCAACCATCTTATCAATAGCTTCTTCCTTGTTAAGCCCATCAAGAAATCCTGAATTAATGTGAAGTCCATCTTCGGTATAGGCTGCCTTGTCGACATTACCACCTTCTAAAACAGGAATGATGTCTAAGTCAAATTGTTTAGCAAACTCCCAGTCACGTTCATCATGAGCAGGTACAGCCATGATAGCACCAGTTCCGTAGCTTGCAAGAACGTAGTCAGAAATCCAGATTGGTATTTCTTTACCATTGGCAGGGTTGATAGCGTAAGCTCCGGTGAAAACTCCGGTTTTTTCTTTGGCTAAATCCGTACGTGCTAAATCTGATTTTAGGCTGGCAGTGCGTTTGTATTCGGCAATAACTTCAGCTTGTGCTTCTGTAGTAATGACGTCTACCAACTCATGCTCCGGTGCCATAACAGCATAAGTAGCACCAAAAAGTGTATCTGGACGCGTTGTAAAGACAGTAAATGCTTTATCTGTATCCTTGATTTTGAAAGTCACGTGAGCACCAGTTGATTTACCAATCCAGTTGCGCTGCATGTCCTTGATGGATTCTGGCCAGTCGACTTCTTCCAAATCTTCTAAAAGGCGTTCTGCATAGGCTGTGATTTTGAGCATCCATTGGCGCATTGGTTTTCTAACCACTGGATAGCCTCCACGTTCAGAAGTGCCGTCAGGCAAGACTTCTTCATTGGCGATCGCTGTACCAAGTTCTTCAACCCAGTTGACAGGAACTTCAGCTTCATAGGCTAGGCCTTTTTCATAGAGTTTGGTAAAAATCCACTGGGTCCACTTGTAATAGTTAGGGTCAGTCGTGTTGACTTCACGATCCCAGTCGTAGGAGAATCCTAACGCATTGATTTGGCGTTTGAAATTGGCGATATTTTCCGCAGTAAACTCCGCAGGGTCATTACCAGTATCCATCGCGTACTGCTCAGCAGGTAAACCAAAGGCATCCCACCCCATAGGGTGAAGGACGTTGTAGCCTTGCGCACGTTTGAAACGACTAAGAATATCAGTCGCTGTATACCCTTCGGGATGACCAACGTGAAGTCCTGCTCCACTTGGATAAGGAAACATGTCAAGGGCGTAAAAATTAGGTTTTTCGGTATCCGTACCTGTTTTGAAGGTGTGATGTTCCGCCCAGTATTTTTGCCACTTAGGCTCGATTATTCCATGATTATAGGTACTCATAGCTATTTCACTCCAATTTTTGTATGATGTCTCCATTATATCATGTTAATGGCATTTTAGCGGTCTATCTCCTTTAGAAAATTTAGAAAACCTTGATAATCATCCTTGAAAGCGCTATACTAAAGAAAAAAGCTGGAGCTACCACTATGGATATGAAAAAGAATTTCGCTTACTACTGGCAATCTTTTTGTGTCATCAATGCCACGCTCTGTCTGGTTACAGCCATTGCCAACCTATTATTTCCTGACCATCTAGCAATTTGGGATACTAATACCTTCTGCTACATGTTTTGGCTACCTTTTCTCATCAGCAATAAAATAAAACTCAAGACTCGCTATCTTTTGATTATTGCCCTTTTGCTGATCCTTGTTGTCAATCCTATTATCGAAACGCTTGTCCCCATCAGAATCTATCCAAGCACACAACAGATTTTTCTTCTTAGCTTATTCTTTGGCTTACTTACAATAGGGAATTATCGCTATCAAAAAAGAAAGAATACGTCACAATGAAAAAAGAATTCTTCTACTATTGGGAGGCTTTCTGCCTGCTCAATGCTAGCTTATGTGGAGCATTTGCCCTGACATTGCTACTCTTTCCTGATATTGTTCCAACATTCGGCTTTTCTCAGTTAAGTAACTTCTTTCTCCTTCCTCTTGTGCTTAACCATAAAATGAAAACCAAGTTTCGCTATCGCTTTTTAATCGCTATAGTTTTTATCATTATTTTATCACCCATTTGGGATTATTTTGTAACAGATAAGATTCCGCTATCGCTGTTTCCTTTATCCATAGCTAGCCTTACCCTTGGTATACTGGCTCTTATTAATCATCTTCGTGGTAAATTCTGATTGTTGACAGTATTTCTATCGATGATACAGCAAAACAATCGTAAGTGAGTTCACTAAGATTATTAACAATAGTTAACTGTCGAGTAAAAGAGCAACTAGATCATCATCTGACTAAAAAACCTCCATACCGCAGGAACTACCCATACATGCTTTCTTTTTAGACCGCCTCCAAGCTACGCGGCAAAACAGTGTCTTTATTGGTAGCTTTAATCATCATATTGAGACAAGTACCATTTAAATCTATCCCAAACGTATACTCAAGGAAAATCAAAATCAGACAAGGCAATTAGAAGCGAAGTTCATTAAATCAAGTCAACAAGCTATAAACTTGATTTTGAAGAGTCTTATCAGCTAAGAAATAGGTCATTCTTAGCAGTGTTTTCCTTTATCTAGCAGCCATAATCATCAACTTTACTATAGTCAAAGGAACTAACGTTCAGACAAGAAACTGTGACGAGGACAGTGCTTGAGTAGGGCAAGCCGAAAGTGACGAGGGGGCAAAAGGCATTCAAAAGACCATAATCTGTTTTTATCTGGCGGTAAAATAGCAAAATCACCTAAAATCAAAGGTTTAGTAGCCTTGATTTTAGGTGATTTCTGTTAGTCTGATGTCAGACGATTTTGAGTATTATAGTCAAATGAATTAACTTTCCGACAAGGCACTGAAATGCAGACAGTACTTGTGTAGGACAAGCCGAAAGTGACGAGGTATCAAAGGGAATTCAAAAGACTATAACCTCTATCAGCTGCAATCAACCTCACTCCAGCAAGGGACAGGTCAACCAAATAGGTGGAAGAGGAAGCGACGCTTTATGGATACTCAAGGAAAATCAAAATTAGAGAGGTGACCTCCATGCAGATAAAGCTGAAGTTGGGCAAATCAGGTCAGCAAGGTTTAAACTGGATTTTTTGAAGAGTTTGATAACTATTGATAGGGTCAGCCGAGTAGCTCTTTTTGTTGTAAGAGCCAGTAGATTGCTCCAATCCTACCTGCTTCGTTTCCCAACTTGGTACTTTCTAGCTCTTTTGGTAAAAACTGAGTCGCTTGCAGCGCACTTTCTAAACGCTGACTAATTCGAGGTAATAAAATCTCTGACCGAGCTAGAATACCACCTCCAATAAGTAATTTCTCAGGATTAATAAGATATAAAATTGGCAGTAAGCCCTCTACAAAATGATTGACAAATTGATCAATCACAGCACTGGCAATGTCATCGCCCCCATCATAGGCATCAAAAACAGCCTTTCCTGTAGCAGTTGGCAGGTCTTTTTGTTGACAATAATCCTTAATCATAGCTGTTGTAGAGGCTTTATTTTGCCAAGCATCATTTTGAACAGGGAGATAACCCACCTCCCCAGCCGAATGCGAAAACCCTCTCCAAACTTTTCCATTCAAAACGATGGCTCCGCCAATTCCCGTACCGACTGTTAAGCAGACCAAACTTGAAGCCCCTTTACCAGCACCTAACCAAGATTCCCCAAGAGCTGCACAGTTGACATCATTTTCGACCGCGCAGGGAAGATTGAACGTCTCTTCAACCAGTTGTTTCAGAGCTGTTCCTTTATAATCAGGAATCGTTGGACCTGCATAGACAACCTCTCCTAAAGTAGCATCAATGACACCTGCACTTGAAATACCCACTCCAGCTAATGCAATACCTCTATCAAGGTAGTCAGTAATAATATTTAAAATACAGTCGGCAATCTGATTGGTACCTTTTTCTAAGTCTACAGGCGTCTCTCTTTCTTGAAAGTATTTCTGAGAACATCCCTTTTCATCATAAATGTCACTCTTAATACTGGTACCACCAATATCAATCCCTAATAACAACATACCTTACTCCTTAGCCAAAAAAGGATGGGATAATCCCCCAAACCAAATTGAGTTTCTCATCTCATCCAAGCATTCTAGTCAATCTCTAGACAAGTATTGTCTAGAAATCTTTTACAATTTAATTTTAAAAACAATTTTTTTGATAGCGACTGAATCATTCACCATGAGACCTGTCTTATGCGCATCATTAGCATCAAGTATCAAAAGGTTTCCCGGAAATAGGACTATTTCACTAGCATGAGAACCTGTCATCTGTTGCCAGTCGCTTTCTGAATCATAATCGCCTAGCTCCATTTGATCTAGAAAATTGTGGTAAATGCGTTCTTCTCCTGAAATAATGTAGTGAACATCATATTCACGACGGTGACTCTCCCAAACGCGTTGGTCAGGAGTGGTTGAGGTGTACTCAATGACATTGTAGTAAAGGTCTTCATCCACCGCATGCATTCCTTTTTCAAGGGTCGCACCGTCTAAATCAGCAAGAATCGGTTTAATCAAATCTAGCAAGGCATGATTGTCAACGCTGTTAATTGATTGATAACATTCCATAACTTATCTCCTATTTCTTAAATTTCAAACGTAATGCGTGAACCTGTCAACCAATTAAAGACTGTATCATTTAATTGAACATTAACCGCATCATGTCCGTATTCTGGCAGTAAAAGATGTTCTTTTTCAGTTTCCAATCTATTGTAAATGGCATACTGCGTTGATGGGAAGCAAACATCATCATCTAGGCAGGTGACAAACTTCACTGGGCACTTAATCAAATGACTGAAATTTTTAATGTCAATGTAGGACAAGGTCTTCAAAATATTGTCCTCTGTTTGATGGAAAGGATCATGAAATTTGAAATAGCGGAACAATTCATCATAAGCCTCACTATGATTGCCCAACTCCAGCACACGTTTGAAATCACCTAAAAATGGATAAATGGTTACACAGTTTTTTATTCTTGGGTTGAGGGCTGCAGCCACTAAAGCTAGAGCACCACCTTGTGAACCACCATAACTAGAAAAGCGAGTTTCATCAACCTCATCAAATGTTGCTACAATTTCAATCAAACTATAAACATCTAAGTAAATATCTTTGTAAAATAGCGCGTCAGGACCATCTATCATCCCACGGATAATCTGCCCCTTGACCGTATTTCCATTAAAGACAGCATTGTCTAGGGAACGACCGGATTGCCCACGCACATCCATAGCCACGATACCGTAGCCTAAGGCTGCGTATGAAAATAAAACTGACCAGTCTGGATTTTGTCCCATATAGCCATGAAAGTGAAAAATAACAGGTACTTTTTCACTGGTTTTTGGCAAGATACAACGGGCATAGATATTCCCATCGTTCGTCCCCTTAAAGTACAGGTCAATGCAGCGAAGATTAGGTGTGTTAAAATCCTGCTCTTCAATCACATGATCAAACTGATCTGGTAGGGCTGCTATATTCTTCTGCCAAAACTCATCAAAATCATCTGGAACATCTTGCCTACCTTGGTAAGTCTGCATAGCAGTTAAGGTCATGGTATCTTTCATCTCTATATAACCTTCTTTCTTATTCGTCCATAAATTCGCCTGACAAGGTATGAATTGTTAAATCTTTGAGATCCTTGTCATCTTTGAATACCAAACTAAATAGATAACCAAAGACAACTGTTGCTACAAGAGCTATGACAGCTACAAGAAGTGCTGACATTTTCGCATTGTTGGCGAGGAAGCTAATCACTACACTGATTAAAAAGCCTAACAGAGCACCTTTTGCATTGGCTCTTGTTGTGAAAATTCCTAAAACAAAGAGTCCGACAACTGGTACACCGAACATACCTGATACGGCTAGGAAAATATCCCAAGTTGATGAAGAATTTCCTGCAATGAAGTAAAGGGTAATCAATGTACTTATTGTCCCTGCAACAATAATCACCAAGCGTGCCAACCAAACATCTGATAATGATTTGAAAGAATCGTTAAAGAAGCGTTGTTTGAAGTCAACCACCACACACGATGAAATGGCATTAAGACTAGATGAAATAGTTGATTGGGCAGCAGCAAAGATGGCAGCAATAACCAATCCTGCAAGACCAGCTGGTAGTTGTGTTACGATGAAATAAGGAACGATGGCACTGGTATTAAACCCTTCAGGTAGGGTGCCAGTATGCGTGTAGAAACTAAAGAGAACTGTCCCCATACCAAAGAAAAGTGGGATGGCAGACAAGGCTAACCAACCAGATGTCCATAATGATTGAACAGCGTCTTTGGTTGATTTAGTGGTCAAAAAGCGCTGAACGACATCCTGACTACCTGCATATTGATATAAACTGTTAGCAAATTGTCCAATAAAGATTAAAGGAATGAAATTAGCGAGGTCAGATGCCTTAAAGTTATTTCCCACTGAAATAAACTTATGATGTTCAACAGTGTCAGAAACTAAGGTTCCTAGACCACCATCAACTTTAGTGATTCCGATAACAATAACCAAGAAAGCACCGGCTAATAGAATAATGGCTTGGATGGCATCGCTCCAGATAACCCCTTCGATACCTCCTAAGAAGGTGTAAACAACACAGAGCAAACCAACAATAGCTGCAATTAAGAAAGGATTGATGTCAGTTACAGAGGTAATCGCAAGAACTGGCAGATAGATAACAACCGCCATACGTCCTAAGTGATAAACAACAAATAGAAAACTACTCATGGCACGCAATTTTGTACTGAAGCGTGACTCTAGATATTCATAAGCCGTTGTCACATCCAATTTTCTAAAAAAGGGAATGAAATATTTAGCCATTAGAGGAATAATCAAGAAAATCGTCAGCGTACCAACAGCATAAGACCAGTCTGTTAAGAAGGAACGTTCTGGTACTGCCATAAAGGTAATCGAACTTAGGGTTGTAGCATAGACACTAAGTCCTGCTGCCCAAGAAGGTACTTTACCATTTGCTTTGAAAAAAGCATCCGTACTCTCGCTAGATTTTTTTGTGAAATAGGCGCCTACTAGTAACATGATTCCTAGATATAAAAGAACCATGAACCAGTTTAAAGCTCCAAATGATACTTTATCCATAAGTTTATCCACCTTTAATTAATAAATGTCGCACGCGCTTTCGTAATCAATTCTGCTGCTTCTTTGGCAATTGCTAGATCGGCTTCTGCAAGTGGTTCTAATGGTCGTCTTACAGAACCCAAATCAAGATTTTCATTGATTCGAAGAACTTCTTTAATCACTGCATAGAGATTGGCATGACCTGAAACCATTTTATAAATGACATCGTTGATGGCATATTGTAAGGCTTTGGCTGTTTCTAAATCTTTTTCAGCAATTAGGTCATTGAGTTTCAAGAAGAGATCTGGCATGGCACCGTAGGTTCCTCCAATTCCAGCTTCTGCGCCCATAAGTCGGCCACCAAGAAACTGCTCATCTGGGCCATTAAAGACAATATAATCTGAACCACCTTCAGCAGCGAAAAGCTGAATGTCTTGTACTGGCATTGAAGAATTTTTAACCCCAATCACACGAGGATTTTTACGCATCTCAGCATATAAGCTACTTGTCAATGCTACGCCTGCCAGCTGCGGAATATTGTATATAATAAAATCTGTATTAGGAGCTGCCGCACTCATATCATTCCAATATGTCGCAATCGAATACTCTGGAAGTTTGAAATAAATAGGCGGAATAGCGGCAATAGCATCTACACCAAGCGCTTCAGAATGTTTCGCTAATTCAATACTATCGCGTGTATTGTTACAAGCTACATGGTTAATAACGGTTAACTTCCCTTTGGCAACTTCCATAACGGCTTCAATCACTTGTTTTCGATCTGAAACGCTTTGATAGATACATTCTCCAGAAGAGCCATTAACATAAATCCCCTTAACACCTTTATCAATGTGATATTGAACCAAGTCTTTCACACGCTCTGTACTAATATCGCCATTATCATCATAGCAAGCGTAAAATGCGGGAATAATACCTTTATATTTGTCTAAATTTGTCATTACAAACTCCTTTTTATTAATAATCTTTTGTTGCTTCAATAAATGGTTTAGCAATAATGAGCGGTCTTGTAATAGCCGATCCTACAACAACGCTATCAACACCTAATTGCAAAACACGTCTCACCTTATTTGGGGTGTTAATATTTCCTTCTGCAATAATGGGAGCACCCACCTTAGCTCTTGCTTGACGAATAAGGTCAAAATCACCACTTTCAATCACTAAGTGTTGACTTTGTTTCGTGTAACCAACTAAAGTAGTCCCTACAAAATCAAAGCCCAGCTGATCTGCTGTAACCATTTCATCCAAGGTCGAACAGTCTGCCATCAGTAATTGATTAGGATAGGTTTGCTTCACCTCCTTGATAAATGCTTCTAGAGATTGCCCACCAGGGCGAGTTGAAATCGTTGCATCAACGGCAATAACTTCGACACCAACTTCAACCAAGGACGCCACCTCGTCAAGAGTAGGTGTAATAAAGGCCTCTGCACCATCATAATCTTTCTTAACAATCCCAATAATCGGCAGATCTACAACTTCTTTAATCTCCTTAATATCTCTCACACTGTTAGCTCGAATGCCCACAGCACCAGCTTCCTGTGCTGCCTTTGCAAAAAGTGGCATGACACCTCCTTTTTCTGAATACATCGGCTCTCCAGGTAAGGCTTGGCAAGAAACAATCACACCTCCTTTTATTTTCTCCAAGATGTCTTGTGCGCTCTGCATTATATTTCCTCCTTATCGATAATCGTTTGTTGATAGCGCTCTTGTTTTTGCTGAACATCAATCTCAAGGTAATAGGCAAATAAGCAGTCAATCACTAGCAGCAATGGAAATTGTGGTGAAATTCGATTACCATACGCTAAATTATCCGTTGAAGCTAAGAGGACTAGCTCATCCCACGGGGAATCTTGACCAGCTTCTTTCTGCGTGGTTAATAAAATGGTCTTAGCCCCTCGATCTTTTGCTTGAAGCAAAGCATCAATAACAGCCTTCGTTTTCCCTGAAATTGAGGCACCAATCACCAAACAAGTCTCATCTGCCAACATACTCGCCCAAAGCAATTCATCATTGTCCGTCACAATATCACAAATCAATCCCAGTCGCATGAACCGCATCTTCATTTCTCTAAGAGCCTGACCTGAACTCCCTTTCCCATAAAGATAAATCCGTTTAGCGTTTTCAACAAGGCTTGTCACCCTAGCTAATTGGCTCTCATCTAAAATCGAATAGGTTTTTTGCAAGAGCTGATCATAATCAGCCAAAACTCTTTTAGTCACATCACGCTTTAAAATCAAAGAGGCGCTATCAGTATCCTCTTGTGATTCCTGATAGGAAAAAACAAATTCTCGATAGCCAGCAAAGCCACATTTTTGGGCAAAACGTGTCAAGCTAGCCTTCGAAACATGTAGCCGCTTGCAAACGCTGACGGCTGATAAATCCTTGATTTCCTGACCAGTGATAAAATATTGAGCAATGGTTTGTTCGGTTGATGTCATTGAATCTAGATAAGATTCAATCAAAGGTATTACGTTTTTTGTTAAATTTGCCATTTACTTACCTCACCTAAAAGTATAGCGCTTACAGAATTTTATTTCAACAAAATAAAAGAAATAGAAACTAGTTTCTATTTCTTTTCTCTTATCGTCCAAACAGCAAGGAAATTAAAACTAATTTCACTAGATATATCTTACTACAGTCAAATGAATTACCTGTCAGACAAGGAACAGAAAAAGACGCCGAACAGTACTTGATACTCAATGAACATCAAAAGCAGACCTTGTTGACTTACTTTGATGAACACCAGTTCTACCTGCATCGGCATGCCTAGTCTGCTTTTGATGTTCATTGAGTAGGCCTAGGGCAAGTCAAAAGTAGCGATGTATCAAAGTTAATTCAAAAGATTATATGACAGCTCATTTTTAGCTAATCGATAGACTTTCTCTTATCTTCTCAATGTCATCTGGACGCGTTCGGCAACAACCGCCAACTAAGGTTAACTGTTCGAACTTCTCCTGCCATCGCTTGTGATAAGATGCTATCTCATGCATCGCCGAATCACTCGCATGCCAGGTTTGCGTTTCACCATGGTAAACTTCACCTGAATTTGGGTAGGCTACAAGGGGCAAGGAGGTTAAATTAACGAGCTGACTCAAGACTTTTTCACAGACCGTCGGGGAGCTGCAATTCACTCCAAGCGCTACTATCTGTGGGCATTGTTGAACAAGTCTTACCATCTCCTTCAGATCTGTCCCATCTGATAGGCTTTCGCCATCTTGTGAGGTGATACTCAAGTAGACTTCTGTATCGGGAAATTCTTCTACTAACAATTCGATGAGCGCTTTTATTTCCAGAAGGTTGGGCATCGTTTCCAAAGCCAGCAAGTCCACGCCCGCTTTTAAAAATAAGGCAATTCTAGAACGATGAAAATCTTTCAATGTTTCCTTGCTAATTTGCCCGTAATCCCCTGTGTATTCAGACCCGTCTGCTAAATAGGCGGCGTACGGACCGACATCACCGGAGATTAGGGGGTAAATGCGTGTGCTTTTAGCCGTTTCTTCGATTTTTTCCCAGGCTGTCTTTCTAACTATTTTCGCCAATTCAACACTCTTAATAATCAGAGATTCCGCCTCTTTTTTGGAGATGCCAACCCCTTGCAGACTGGCTAGACTGGCCTGATAGGTAGATGTCGTGATAATATCAGCACCAGCCAAGACATAGGCTTCATGAATCTTTGTAATAGCGTCTGAACCATTAAGCAAATACTTTGCCGACCACAGCTCACCACTAATATCATAACCTCTAGCCTCTAGCTCTGTTCCCAAAGCGCCATGTAAGATAACAGCTCTTTGTTGAGATAATAATTCTTTAAACTGTCCCATTTAATACTCCTCCTACCAAGATTTAAATTTCCATTTGTGATAGCCATAACAAGCCAACATAAAAGGAATACCAAAATATAAGCCCGGTCTTTGCGCCTCATCCCAAGCAATACCAATCACTGAAATCACCAACAAGGTAATCGTTAACCACGGCAAAACAGGGGAAAAAGGAGTGCGATAAGATAATTCTGACAAAGAATGCTCTTTCAAGAATGCCTTTCTAAAACGTACCTGCGCTAGCGGAATAGATAGCCAAGTAACAACCACGGCAAATCCTGCAATGGATACTAAGGCTAAAAAGACTGTATCCGCAGCATAGACACTCGCTACTAAGGCAATCACCACTCCTACCATAGAAAGCCACATGGCTCTCATAGGAACGCCATGCTTGTTGATGCGAACGACATTTTTAGAAATCATCCCCTCATTGGCTAGAGACCAGAGCATACGGCTAGAAGCATAGAGCCCAGAAGTTGACGCCGATAAAATGGCTGATAGAATAATCACATTCATGATGTCTGCTGCGTAAGGGATACCAATCTTATCTAGAACAAGAACAAAAGGAGCTTCTGTCACACCGGCTTCTGCCATGGGCAAAAGAGAGGCTAAGACCAACATCGTTAACACAAAGAAAACAACCAACAAACCAATAGTAGACTTGATAGCCTTTGGTACAGCTTCCTTAGGATTATCCGTTTCACCGGCTGCAATCCCAATCATTTCAACCCCAGAAAAAGCATAGTTGACTGACAGCATGACAGAAACCAAGCCAACTAGACCATTGGGTAAGAAGCCGTCTGTAAAGACATTTTCAAAAAGAGGTGCTGAATGATACCCTTCAACTGGTAAAATACCAAAGATAGCCAACAAACCCAAAACAATGAACATCAAAATAGCGTAGGCTTTAATACTTGAAAAATAAGTCTCCGCTTTGGCAAACCAGCCCACACTGAGCATGTTAAGAGCAAAAACGAGGGTAGCAAAAATAGTCGCAAATACCCAGATGGGAACCTCAGGAAACCAACGTTGTGCCAAGAGGGCTGCTCCAACGAATTGCGATGCCAGGGCAACAACCCAGCAAAGCCAGTACATCCAAGCTACCATAAAACCTGTTCCAGGACTGATAAACTTAGTGGCATAGGTATGAAAAGACCCTGTGACCGGCATGGCTACGGATAATTCTCCTAAAGAAAACATCACCAAGTACACCATGACACCCCCAAATAAATAGGAAAAAATCGCCCCAAACGGTCCCGCCTGAGCAATCGTATAACCAGAACTTAAAAACAGACCTGTTCCAATCACACCTCCTATTGAAAGCATTTGAAGGTGACGGCTCGTCATTTCTCGTTTATACTGACCTTCATTTTCAAAGTGATGATTATCCATCGTCATCCTTTCTCCTTTTCCCCTTTTTGACGATTAAAAACCTTGACTAAAATTGACAGACATTTTTATCGTACTTATGATACTAACATGAATCTCATTATCTGAAACATAGTTATTTTTTAAAAAACGTTATAGGATAAACTTATAACACCTATTTTTTACTCTCCTACCCCTTTTAAATAAAAGCTTTATCTCAAATAACACATTCATACACAACCTTAACTCCTTATAAAAACTTAGGGATTTCTGGTACCGAAAGGTAGTGGTGTTTTTGAGGAATAATAAAAGACCCCCTGATGAAAAACAAAGGGGTACAGTAGGGTGTGCTTCTACACGCGCTTATTTCTATTCTTATAGTCTTTCGACTATAAGAGCCATCAACAACTTATCCCCAATGAAAATCCAAAGCATTAGCTACGAGCTCTTATTTTGGTATTTGCCTTCAATCGTCAGGGGTTATGTTTTCCCATTCCAACTTTTCATTCAGTAAATACTTTGAATAATATGAAGATTTATTTTCGTTAACAACATAATAACCTGGTTTTAACTTGCTTTTGTCAACCTTTTTAGCATAATCCACAAAATAAGAAATATCAGTATCTGTTGAAATATAGAGTGGTGTTACTCCTATTTTTAAATAGTTAAAAGGATCTAAAGTATTTATCCCTAAAAGAGGTTTTTCATCATTTTTATTGACAATATCAAGGTCATTTTTTAATTCCTTATTTAATAAACTATTATCCACATCAGAGAATTCAAAAGCTTCTTCACTCATCCCCACTTCCACATTTTTAAGACCTGTTTCTTCAAGAGACTTTTTTAATTGAGACTGGTATGAATTCATCTTTTTATTTTTAAATAAAGCAGTATCGAAAAATTCACTAAAAAGAGCACTGTCACGATTAATTTCATAGGATTCTGAATAATGACCTGTATACAAATCAACTATGTCATGAAGGCTATATTTAGGCTCTTTTTTACTCCTATCGATTCCAAAATAAAAATGATAGGTTTCTTTATTTTTCCCAGCACCTTCAGTATAAGTATAACTAATTCTTTGATTATGTGGATTCGAACGATTCTCTAAGTCACTTATTTTTCCCTTAAATCCTGCCTTTTTATAAATGGCTGGAATTCTTTTTGAATTTATTTCATAAGGGACTTCCATTGTGTCATTAAGTCCATAAAATATCAGTCCAATCACACCGAAAACAGTTAAAATGTTAACGACACCGAAACAAATCAAAAAAATCAAAAAATACTTCTCAATTTTTTTCCATACTTTTTTATTCATTTTTAAATCCTACTATGTTTTTATATATTTTTGATTGTAGCATATTCAATCATTGAATAACACCTTACCTAATACTCCCATAGCTTAACTAGCTGTCGTAGTCGTTCTGACACACCGTCTCTAATAGTGCAAATTTAATAAACACATGCAATTTTAATGAACACATCCGTATAAATACCTCCTACAAATATCAATAATATTACTCAAAAAATACACGGGTGCATCCTTCAATAGAAATGCAGATAAGCTCAAATGAACACTGTCACAATGCAGGTTTTTGCTACTTTATTCGGCAACTAACACATCGATTTCTGTACAAAAATACACCTAACGATTACTTAACTTCTTTCTAACATTGAACAATTTTATTATTTATTATACAATACTACATGGATATGAAAAAAATATTAAACAAAATTTGGAGGATGATGTGAAAAAACATAGTCAAAAAAAGCAGTTAGTTGCTGTAGCATTAATAACGACAGGTACACTAATGATGTACACAACACAAATAGAAGCTCAAGAGGAGACTCCGCTTAACACCTCAACGGAAATACCATTAAACACTGAAATAGACAACGAGCATGCTCTATCAACTGTCAATAAGCCTGAAACTGTGTCAGAAAGTTATTCTTCAGAATCAGAAATACCTTCCCAAAACCCAGAAACAACTCTTGATTCCGAGTTAGACAGCACTAATGTCACCAAAATTTGGGAAGAAAGTCAGCAGGGAGCAGGTACCATAACAGCGGTCCTTGACAGTGAACTAAATAGTAATCATGAGGCTTTCTCAAACACAGATCTTAAAACACCCAAAGTAACAAAAGAAGAAGATTTAAACAGATTGAAAGATGCCGCAAACATTGATTACGGTAAGTGGATTTCACCTAAAATTATTTTTGCCCATAACTACCTTAAAAACAATGATGACGTAGCAGGAACAGACACACATGGAAGCCATGTGTCTGGTATTGCCGTTGGGGAAAGTACACAACCTATGGAAAACGGGTTGAAAATGACCGGCGTCGCCCCTCAATCTCAACTCATTTTTATGAAGGTAATTGGAGGTGCTGATGAATTAAGAGCCAAAGCTATTATTGATGCCGTGCATTTGGGCGCTGACAGTATCAATATGAGTTTTGGAAAAGGCGCAGATTCTAAACATCATTTGCACCCTGATATGGTTAAAGCAATCCAACTAGCAAAAGATAAAGGGGTTTTCTTAGTTGCAAGTGCGGGCAACGATCATGCTTTTGGGGAGGTCTCAAAAAAACCTCTAGCAACAAATCCCGACTTTGGGGTCGTTTCTTCTCCAGGTTTATCAGAAGATGTCATCAGTGTAGCTGCTTATCAAAAACCTTACATATACAGCGAATATTTAACAACATCAACACATCAAAAAATTGCCCTCTCAACCAGTCAAGGCTTACTTACCGAATTTGATAAAACGAAACAATACCAGTTTGTTGACGCTAAATTTGGCAGAGAAGAAGATTTTAAAGCCATTGATGCAAAAAATAAAATTGTTTTAATTCAACGTGGAGAGATTGGATTTGCCGATAAAATTACTAATGCTATCACAAATGGAGCTGCAGGGATTCTCATTTATAATAATACGGCAGGAGAGAATCTAACACTACCATTGCCTAAAAATCTTGCTACGATACCTTCTGGCTTTATTAGTCAAAAAGACGGGCAAGCGCTATTAAACAATCAAAATCAGACATTAGCATTCACTAAGCATTATCACATTTTCAAAAATCCTGGTGGCAATCAGATAGGCGACTTCTCCAGTTGGGGGCTTACTGCGGATGGTCATTTAAAGCCAGACGTTGCAGCCCCAGGAGGATTCACCTACTCAGCTGCTTTCAAAGGAACTAATCACTATGAATTGATTAACGGTACTAGTGCCGCAGCTCCCCATGTAGCTGGCTTAGTAAATCTCTTAAAACCTATCTATCAAAAACGTTTTCCACAGAAAACACCTAAAGAGTTGGCACTATTCATAAAACAGATTATGATGAGTTCGGCAACTGCTATTTTTAATGAGCAAGAAAATGCTTATGTTTCACCACGACAGCAAGGGGCAGGGCTCGTAGATGCCAAAAAGGCTGCTTTTGCTACCGCCTATGTAACAGATCAGAACAATAATAGTAAAATACATCTTGGCGATATAACAGATACATTTCATCTAGTGGCAAAAGTTCATAATCTAAGCTCCTCTCCTACTAAATTTTATTATACAGCGCATGTAGGAACAGATAAGGTTGAAGATCAACACTTTGCACTAGCACCAAGACATTTGTTATCAACCGAAATTAAAACAGTTACTGTTCCAGCTAATACAACACTAGACATTAGCATACCAATTAATGTCACTCAGTTTCATAACCAGCTGAGCAAACTGATGCCTAACGGCTACTTTCTGGAAGGCTTTATTCGCTTTATGACGTCTCCAAATAATTCTGAAGTGATGAGCATTCCTTTCATTGGTTTTCGTGGAGCAGGTAAGTTTGCCGATTTAAATGCAGTAGAAAAATCTATCTATGAAAATCCAAATAAAACATTTTATTATGAACGTCCTAATCATTTACAAGATGGAGAATTTGAAGTAAATGAATTCAAAGAATTTAAAGCACAAAATTTCACAGCTCTCCTTAGCCAATATGGTTCATGGGGATATGTACAAGAATCTAAACGTCCAGATTTCAATGAAGAAGAAGCCTTAGAATTTCGCTCAACTACTGTTTTAGGTGCTTATGATAAAACAGGGGCTCAAAATATCAAAAAATTAGTCTTCAAAGATGGAAAACCTTACTTAGCACTTTCACCAAATGGAGATGGTGTTATGGATACAGTTGAGTTTAGAGGAACACTGTTACGAAATGTAAAAGATTTAAAAGCCAAGGTCTATCGACCATCTGACCTTACAAATGCGATTTGGGAAAGCTCCGAATCCTCAATAGCTGATAAACATTACAGCGAATCACTAGAAAAATCAGGGGCTGCAACTACCTTTGAAAAGACGAGATGGGACGGAAAAGATCAATCCGGTCATTATGTCGGTGATGGTCATTATATCTATCGTATCGTATTTACTCCTATTTCTGAGGGAGCAAAAGAACAACATATGGATTTTGATTTGACACTCAATACTACCCCACCTGTACTACCGCCATCAGCAAGCTACGATCACACTTCTCGACTTGTCAGAATAGTACCTACTCAACAATCAAAAGCTAACGCTCCTATTTTTCGAACACGTTTAGCCTACACTGATATGGAAGAGGGCTTCCCAGTTATTCGCTATATAGAACCTCATCAGGACGGAACTTTTACCATTCCAGACACTTTCCTCAACGAATCTGAAGAAACCACTGAACTGACACCCGAACAACTAACGTATGTTGTTGAAGATTTCGCGGGTAATTATTCTCATGTCAAACTTACCGAAATTCTAAATAAAGAAAATCAGCTACCTGATGTCCCTGAAAAAGAGGAGACTGGAAAAGACGCTACTGAAATAGAAGCCACTGAAAAAGAAGTTCCAGAAAAACAAGCGCCGAAAAACGAGAATCCTAAAAAGGAAAATACTGAAAAACAAGCACCGCAAAACGAGAATCCTAAAAAAGAGAATTCGGAAATAGAGGATACTGGAAAAGACGCTACTGAAATAGAAGCCACTGAAAAAGAAGTTCCAGAAAAACAAGCGCCGAAAAACGAGAACCCTAAAAAAGAGAATTCGGATAAACAAGCGCCAGAAAACGAGAATCCTAAAAAGGAGAATTCGGAAATAGAGGATATTAGGAAAGATGCTCTTGAAAAAAATATTCCAAAAAAAGAGGATAATCCAAGAACTCAGTTAGCAAGTGTAAATAAAACTTTAAAGAGAGCTCCTCACGTTTCTCCAGAAAATCCACTCAAGTCTAAAACAAATCAGCAAGACAAAGGTACAGAAAGTAAAACGTACTATCAAAACCCTAACCTTCCTAAAACAGGCGATTCAACTAAGCATACAACGCTATTGGGCATCTTAAGTTTATCATTCGGCTTTATACTAAATTTAGTATCTTATCGCAAAAAAAGATAGTCAATAATGCTGTGCTGCTTCCAAAAGTTGAATAAGAAATGATTGAAAGGATTTAGTTCTGTATTGTACAGGGCTAGGTCCTTTTCTATTATTCGTCAAGTATATAAAGATTTAAGAAATGGTAAATCTGCTGTCCTATTGTGTCATTAAATCCATAAAACATCCGTCTGAAAACAAGTAACCTGTTAACGACACCGAAACAAATCAAAAAATACTTCTCACTTTTTTGATATAATAGAACTATTAAAAAAGTAAAGGAAACGATTGGGATGAACGCAATCACAGCTCACAGCTCACAGCTCACAGCTCACAGCTCACAGCTCACAGCTCACAGCTCACAGCTCACAGCTCACAGCTCACAGCTCACAGCTCACAGCTCACAGCTCACAGCTCACAGCTCACAGCTCACAGCTCACAGCTCACAGCTCACAGCTCACAGCTCACGCTGATTATGTAATCGGACGTGTTTTTTGTCAAGCTCTAAAACTGGCTTTTTCACATTTTTGTGGAGGGGCCTTTTCTATTGATTTGGAGAGCGAGGTGTTGGCATGAGTCAATCGTATGAAACAAAGATTCAGAAAGCCTTGCGAGAAGTGGTTGAAAGATTTGATGACCGATATATTTTGGATGGATTGTTGAAAAAAGATGCTATTATCACAGCTTTAGATAATTACCAGCCTGAGCTAATCGAACAACTTCTAGTAAATCCAATTCTAAAAGATGCTTTCACAGAAGCAATTGCTGGTGCTACTATCTTAAAAATCAATGCCATTATCCAAGCGCTTGAAGTTGATGAGTATTGGTCAAACTCCTACACGCGTTACAGTAACAAAATCGGGCTGACGTCACACAATCGCTATCTTGATGAGATTTCTGATGTTGTCCTTGATTTTCCATACAAAGATACCGTTTTAAAAGCTGGTATGAGCAAAGAAGATGTAAAAAAAGAGGATGCTCAAGAAACATTCTTAAATGAAATCGTTGCTCGTGAGGAAATTGACGTTCTACTGGATCATAAGATTTTCAAAAATGCTAGGAAATATGATGAAACAGGAACTTCAGAAGTTTCAGAAATCAAGGATACAGATAATCTGATTATCAAGGGGAATAACCTACTAACACTTCATAGTTTGAAAGAACGGTATGCAGGAAAGGTAAAATTGATCTATATTGATCCACCATACTATTTCATCAAAGATAAAAAAGAAGACACATTCGCCTATAATTCCAATTTCAAACTATCAACCTGGTTGACATTTATGAAAAACAGGCTTGAAATCGCTAGAACCCTATTGGCTGACGATGGGGCTATCTTCATACAGATTAGCGATGATGGTGTTGGAGAGTTACATGTATTGATGAAGGAACTTTTTGGTAAAGAAAACTTTATCAATAAGATTACCTTGAAAACTAAGTCTCCTTCAGGTTTCGCAAGTGTCAATCCGGGAGTATTTGAGACAGCAGAATATATCTTATCATTTGCCAAAGATAAGTCTAAATGGAAATATAACCCTCAATATGTTCGTTCTGACTATGATACTAATTATAACCTCTATATTACCAACAAAAATGATGACCATTCAAAGTGGCAAATTGAAAATATCGGCGAACATATTGCCAAAAGACAGGGGTACGAAAACAAGCGAGTAGCTATTAAGGAATTGGGACGGTCTTTTTTTAACCATTTAGTTGCAGATTTTGCTTTGGAACATGCTGACTCCGTTTTTCGTTATACGCCTATCAACAATAATGCTAGTAAGGTCCTCATTGAACTAAGAGATAAGTCAAAAGAAAAGCCCGAAACAGTATTTTTTCAGACCAGAGACGAAAACTATGACGTTTATGTAAAAAATGGACAGGAAATCGCATTTTATTCCAAAAAGATTAGAAACATTGATGGTGAACGTGTTCCAAGCATTCAACTATCAAATATCTGGATGGATACTCCTTATGAAGGAATCGCTAAAGAAGGCGGTGTAACTTTAAAAGGTGGGAAAAAACCTGAAAAGCTCATTCGAAGAATTATTGAGCTAGCCACAGACAGAGGCGATTTAATTCTTGACTATCATCTAGGTTCAGGCACAACCGCAGCTGTTTCACATAAGTTAGAACGCCGATATATTGGACTTGAACAGTTAGACTATGGAGAAAACGATAGTGTGGCAAGGTTAAAAAGAGTTATTGAGGGTGATAAAACTGGTATCTCCAAGGCTGTCAACTGGTCTGGTGGTGGCTCATTCGTCTATGCTGAGTTGATGGACAAGAATTCAACCTTTATTGAGGCTGTCCTTAATTCTAAAAACTCGGATGACTTAAAAGCTGTCTATGATGAGATGAAAACCACGCTTGATTTTGATTTCAGAGTGGATTTACAAGAAGTATCAAAATCTCTTTGGGGTGAAGAGTTTGATGTTCAGAAGAAAATTCTGGTGAAGATTATTGATAAGAACCAGTTGTATCATAATTATTCTGAAATTGATGATGAGATGATTCAAGCTCAACTTGCTAAATCAGACATTGCTTTCAATAAGAGCTTTTATGGGGAGTGAACATGGCTAACAAAACAAAGAAAAAAGAACTAACTTTTGAACTCTATGATGAGCTAAAACAGCTGGATATGGATATTTTGCATGAGCAACATGGTTGGGAGTTACCGCAGTATATCGTGGAAAATCTCAAGCATCACCCACGTCCTTATCAAAATGAAGCTATTCGCTATTTTCACTATACACAGACTTCGGAAGCATTTAAGTTCCGAAAGCCTAGACAGCTCATGTTTAACATGGCGACTGGTTCAGGAAAAACGGATTTAATGGCTGGATTGATACTCTATCTCTTCAAGGAGAAAGGCTATCAAAATTTCCTCTTCACGGTAAATACCAATGGTGTTTTGAGTAAAACAGTTGACAACCTGACGGATACTCAATCCACCAAGTTTCTTTTCGATTCGCACTTGGAAATTGATGGAGAGCGCCTCTCTATCAATCAAATTTCTGGAAAATTTCCAGATTTTCCCAACAAAAACGACATCAATATCAAGTTTGTTTCTATCCAAACGTTGACAAATGAACTCTTTACTCAGGCAGAAAATGTGATGTCCTTAAAAGATTATCAAAAGGCGAAGCTGGTTATTCTGGCAGATGAAGCCCATCACTATTCTGCTTCCACAAGAAGGAAAAACAAGGTTGAATTGAAAAAAGCGTCGTGGGAAAAGAGCCTCCTATCTCTTCTTCACACACGTGCTGATAATCTTTTGCTAGAATTTACGGCAACGCTTGATTTTGATGATGAAACCATCTATGAAAAATATCGAGATAAGATTATTTATCGTTATACACTGGATTCATATATCAAAGACAGGTATTCGAAAAATGTTAGACGCATTCAAACAGGAAATTCCAATGAAGAAAACATGCTTAGCACCGTACTTCTAAGTGAGTATCGAAGAAAATTTGCTTTGGAAACATTTGGCATTGACCTCAAACCTGTTATCCTTTTCAAATCGCATAAGATTGACGCTTCACATGAAGCTAATAGACTATTCAACGAAATGATTGACAGTCTGAATGTTGACTACTTGCAACATTTCTTGCATTCTCAGACGAGAAACTTAACAGACGAGCAGAGTCATACCCTGCAACTGGCATACCAGTATTATCTTAAGCAGGACGACCTTTCCATTATTGTACGAGACATCAAGCGTGGTTTCTCACCAGCTAGGATTTTGAATGCGAACGATACAGATAGCAGTTCAAAAGGACTATTAGAAACGGGGCAGTATCAAGCACTCAATTCTCTCGAGTCGCCAAGTAACCTTTATCGTGTTGTCTTTGCCGTTGCTAAATTAACTGAAGGTTGGGATGTGCTCAACCTTTACGATATTGTAAGGATTAGCAGCCTAGGTAAGACCAATGATAAAAAAGATGCAAAAGCGACCAACTCGGAAGCTCAACTCATAGGGCGTGGTGCAAGGTATAATCCTTTTTCTCTAGGTAAAAAGATTTCCTATCAGAGACGATTTGATGACGACAATGAAAAAGCAAGCCTTTTATTGGAAACTCTGCATTATCATACTCTCAATGAACCACAATATCTAAAAAATCTCATGTCATCGCTTGATAAGATGAATCTAGCAACGGGTACGGATGGGAAAAATCCTCCAATTGATATTAGGCTAAAGACATCTTTCAAGAAAACTCAAATCTATAAAATGGGGAAACTTTATTATAATGAAACGAAAGAAATCCCTGATAGTCATTACGTCAATTTACGTGCCTATGGCATAGATATTTCTAAAATAGCAACCGTACCTTATTTCAAATCAAGTTATGAAGCCTCTTACCGTTCAACTGAAACAAGAGCGTTAAAAACTTCTCCATTAAAAGGAATCGATAGTCGTTATTTCAAAAAGGGAGTTAGCCGTTCAACTTTTTTCCGATTTAACAATCTCAAAAAATACCTTCCGAATCTCAAATCTATGAACGACTTTTGGGGAGAAGAGTGGCTCGATTTAAAAAATCTCATTTTATCCGTTGAAACCGAAAAAGAAACGGTGGTCGAAGATTTTTCAGCAGTTGAAAAGATGAAAATTGTAGATCGTTTTTTGGACATTCTTGCTGGTAAAATAAAGTCTGGGTATCGCAAAGAAAAAGGTACAAATCGCTTTGTGGGCTATCCTATTTCAGAATACCTTGCTGATTACCGAAAACGAGTCCCTAATTACGATACTGCCAAGCAGAGTGATTCATTCATCGAACAAAAAGTATCTAATATTCCTTTTGGTCAGTATGATTTCTTTGCTTATCAGTCCGCAATCATCAATAAAAACGAAGAGCATCTAGTTGATACCATAGCCAATCATGTAGATGAACTTAGAGAAGAATATGGCGAGGTTTTTCTAATCCGAATGGACGAAAACATGCTTAAAGGAACAGATAGAGTCGAGCGCTTAAAGCTACATCAGTTCGAAGAAAATCCGAGAGAAATCAACTTAGCAGGTTTTCAACCAGATTTCATTCTACTGCTTCAAAACCAAGAATTTTATCTACAAATATTCCTTGAGCCAAAAGGAAAGCAGCTAATGGAAAAAGATAGGTGGAAGGAAGAAATACTCACCTACATCAATGAACACCAAGAAGATTTAGTTTTTGAAGATGAGGTTGATGGTATCCTCATAAAAGGACTCAAGTTCTACAATAGAGAAAATAGCAAGGTGACGATTGACCAATTGGCAGAAATTGCCCTTGATAAACCAAGTTTTAGTGGGAATATCGAATTGAATCTGTTCTAATGCTCAAAGGGCAACTTCCGTTTGGAAGTTGCCCTTTTTGATAATTTCGCAAACGCTATACCTTATGATTGGTGACCGTTCCAGTTTAGCCGCACAAAAGAAGGAAAAAGGGTTAGCGACCATTTTCCAAAATGCGCTAAACATTCTCTAAAATTGAAAAAACTTGGTCATTGGTAATTGGAACGTGACCGAAGGCTTTAATATAGGCTTTTCAATTAACTTTGTGCATCATCACTTTCGACTTGCCCTACGCATACTCAATGACAAGCAAAAGCAAACTAGGCGACACAGATAGCAGATCGAACTGTCTTCACCACATCAAGTCAACAAGGTCTGCTTTTGATTTTCGAAGAGTATCATGTACTGTCCAGCGTCTTACCTTCCTCGTCTGAAAGTCAATTCATTTAACTAGATAAAGGGCTGAAGAGGCTTTGAGACATAACATAAACCCACGGCTCTTTCCAACATCAAAAAAGCTAGCCATGCTAGGCTAGCTTAGATGATACTAATGTTAAGTGAGATAGCTTGGTTACTTTCTTTCTCATTTTATAGTCTCTTGAATTAACTTTGCTACATGGTCATTTTCGACTTGCCGTACTCAAGTACTGTCCGCGTCTTAGTTCCTTGTCTGAAAGTTAATTCATTTGATTATATGATAAAAATGAGTGCTAATCTGTTAGTCTGACGATGGTTCGTCCTAAATGGCTGCCTGTTTTGAGCATTTCCAAATGCTTAGGAACCTCCTCTAAACCAATCGTATCTGTTTGTAGGTTATCAAGCGTCGTCCGATACTGTGCTAATTCTGCCCAGGCTGCTAGACGGTCTTGATGGCTGATGTTAACAGAGTCTATTCCTAACACATTAACCCCTCGTAAGATAAAGGGTAATACAGTCGTTTGTAAGCCGATTCCTCCCGCATTGCCACAGAGGGAAATCGCTCCTCCATAAGCGAGTTGGGGAATCAGGTGGCTTGCCACATCACCACCCACAGTATCTAGGACAAAATCGTATTGTTCTTTCAGTAGCAATGGCTTTTCTTTGATAAAAAGATCTTCTGGTCGAATGACTTGTTGAGCGCCTAAACGACTGACGAGTGCTTCTTGATAATCTTTACGAACTAGAGCTGTTACATTGCTGTAGCCACGTTCTTTTAAGAGTGCTAGAGCAATTGAGCCTACACCACCACTAGCTCCCGTTACTAAAACACGCGCCTCTTTCTTCTCAAACAGACCAGCATTTTCCAAAGCCAAGATAGACAACATGGCTGTTAAACCTGCTGTACCATATACCATTGCTTGCTCAGGCGATAGCTCTTGTGGCAGAGGAACAACCCACTCCTTAGGAACACGTGCGTACTCTGAAAAGCCTCCTGTATGCGACATGCCCATCTCGTAGCCTGTCACTAAAACTTTTTGACCAATCTCAAAGGCATCACTTTTTGAAGACACAACTGTCCCGGCTAAATCAATCCCTGGAATCATAGGATAATGGCGAATCACTCCACCCTTAGGCTGAATCGCCAACATATCCTTATAATTTAAAGACGAGTAAAGTACCTTGATGATTACATCGCCTTGGCTAAGGTCATTAAGCGTGATATTCTGAAGTCCAAAGACTAATTGTCCATTGACATCCTCTAAACGCATTGCTTTAAAAGTATCCATCATTTTCCCTCTTTGTATGCTATCCAAAAAGACCCCATCATAGGCGGAGTCTTTTTTGATTACTGTGTTCTTTGATTAAGACAACTCCGCAATTTGGTATAGTTCAAGATCGGCCTGTGTCTCCGTGCCAAACATGTTAATCATTAATTTGACCTTATTACCATCGATCTCAACAACGCGTCCTTCTTGCCCCATAAAGGCACCATCGACGATTTGTACAACATCACCAGCTTTGATGTTGGTATCAAACACATCAACAGTTTGTCCCATAGAGATAAGAATGGCACGAATTTCCTCTTCCAAAAGTGGCGTTGGTTTGGAACGGTTACCGTGTGAGCCCACAAAACCAGTAACGTTTGGAGTATTACGTACAACAAACCATGCTTCATCTGTCATTACCATTTCAACCAAGACATATCCCGGGAAACGATTTTCTTCGATTTCTTTGGTTTTACCATTTTTCTCAACGTTAACCGTTTGTGTTGGGATTTCAACGCGTAGAATGTTGTCTAACATGTTATAAGTTTGTGCGCGTTGCAAAAGGTTTTCTTTAACTTTATTTTCATAACCTGAATAAGTTTGAAGGACAAACCAGCCCTTATCAAATGAGTCTAACATGACTATTCTCCTTTTTGATTGATTGCTAATCCTGCTGTGAGCCTCTAGCTAGCTGACCGTTTTTAGTGATAACTTGTGACAAGAAACTGAGAACCAAAAAGAGCCCTTGATAAAGATACTATCAATTTCTTAAGACCTTTCTTCATCACAACAGCTAATCGCTTTTTAGTCACTTTATATCTCCTAAACTCTTGCAACGACTCCATAGAGAGTACTGCTATCACTTGTTAAGAGACGCATAGATAACACTGATATGCTGACAAACTAACGCAACGATTCTCCCCTGAGATGACTGACAAGTATCAACAAATCAGAATAAAAAAGATCTTAAGGTCTGGCAAACGGCTGCTCAACCTTCTGTCATAGCAAAACGGCATAATAAAAAGCCTCCATGGCTACGTCTACGACTTCATTATACCATACTAGAGAGCTCTATGACCACTGAAAATCAAAAAAACAAGTCAGTTTTCGCACTCCATTTCAATCGCTAGACGTCGTCTCTAGTTGTTGAAAATCCGTACATTTACTGACTTGTTTTTGATTAAAACATCTTCAAGATAGAAAGAATGCCTGTTGAAATCAACTTATCAAACAAGAAGATGACAAGCGTGAAAAAAACAGTGTATTCTAAAACAGCAAGAAAATCTTTCCATCGTTGTTTTCGATCTGGCCATGTTGTATCTTTTAAAACTTTAAAAATACCTGGAATAAATGTCACTGTTTTTTCTCCTATCTTGTTTCTTTGTGTAGTGTATATTTTTGACAATGTTTACAAAATTTATTAACTTCTAGTCGTGTTGGTTTTGGATTACTTGAAACTCCGATAGAGTAATTTCGACTTCCACACTCTGCACACGCTAGGCTTGCTTTTTTCTGTGCCATAACGCCTCCGTAACCTTTACTTTACCATAATTCAGAGATTGTGGCAAGCTAGTTCAACCAGCCTTCGATGGTATTCCACACTTGTCTAGCCTTGTCTTCTAGATTAGCATCTTGAACCGCCCGATCAAAGGTATCTTTTGCAGACTCTGCTCCTTTTTTAAGGTCATCAAAAATATTCGAAACTTTAGGTGCGGTGCTTTCTTCTGCTTCTTCTGGATTTGCCGTGTAGGTTGGTACAAGACCATCTGAAATATAGGCATTTTCCGCAGTAAAGCTTGTGCCAGCGGTATAAGGTAGGACATTGCTTGCAACGGCACTGAAGATGGTAGAAGCCGTTCCAGAACTTGCTCCAGTCAGATAGTGTGTTTCATCAGTCTTTTCAAAACCAATCCACTGACTCAAGACAACATCTGGCGTGTAGCCAATAACCCACTGGTCACTGGTTAAATCAGCATTAAACTCTGTTTCTGTTGTCCCAGTCTTACCAGCCATGGTATAACCATAGGCATTGGCATTAACCGCTGAACCATTGGAGAAAGTTCCCAACATCATGCTGGTCATTTTCTTGCTAACACTTTGGCTAATGACACGTTGATTCGATTCTTTAAACTGCTTGATGATTTTTCCACTAGCGGTTTCAATTCGGGTAATCAAGTGGGCTTTGGGCATGACGCCATCGTTAGCAAAAGCTGAATAGGCTTGAGCCATTTCAAGTGGGCTTGTCGTTACACTTCCCCCAAGAGCAACTCCAAGTTCATGATTGACACCTGACATTTTAAGACCGAATTTTTTACCATAGCTAAAGGCTTTAGACACACCCATTTTATCTACAAGATGAACTGCTGGAATGTTATAAGAATTCGCCAAGGCTTGGTACATGGGAACATCCTCAGATTCATAACCACCAAAGTTTTCAGGTCGATAACCGTCATAATCAATCGGCGTATTTGGCAATAATTTATTAATAGAATAACCATTAGCGACTGCTGGGGCATAGGCTACAAGCGGTTTTATCGCAGATCCTGGACTGCGTTTTGCTTGAGTCGCATAGTTGAAACTTCTAAAGGATTGACTGGTACTAGAAACACGCCCCACCAAACCTCTAACCGCACCTGTCTTAGGATCCATAGCAACACTTGCACCCTGTGATGATTCACCGTCTTCTGCAACTGGGAAATAGGATGGTTCGTCATAGACATACTGCATCCCTACCTGATAGTTCTGGTCTAATTCTGTGTAAACCCTGTAACCCTTATTAACAATATCATCTTCGGTTAAGCCGTATTTTTGCGTGGCTTCTTGAATAACGGCATCGAAATAGGATGGGTATTGGTAGGTGTCTGACGTTCCACTGTAATTATCGACAAGTTCGCTTGAAATATCAACGCTGGCAGCTTGTTCTGCTTCTGCTTGACTGATAGCCTTAGCATCTACCATAACGCCAAGAACTGTATTTCGACGGTTGGTCGCATTTTCAAGGGAATAAATCGGATTGTAAATTTCTGGTCCCTTGAGCATACCTGCTAAAATAGCCGACTGCTCCAAGGTCAACTCTGCCGCACTGACACCAAAATACTTGTGACTTGCATCTTCAACCCCCCAAACGCTATTTCCAAAATAAGCATTATTGAGATACATCGTGAGAATCTCATCCTTACTATATTGTTTGGTCAACTCTAACGCTAGGAAGAATTCTTTTGCTTTACGAGTGATAGTCTGCTCTTGAGACAAATAGGCATTTTTAGCTAACTGCTGAGTGATAGTCGAGCCACCCCCAAATTTCCCCATGGTAACAATCGCTAAGGCAAACCGAGAGAAGTTAATCCCATTGTTTTTATAAAAGCTCCTATCCTCTGTTGAAATGACTGCCTTTTTAAGGTTATCACTGATGGCATCTAGCTCCACATAAGTTCCCTTTTGCCCAGACAGACTACCTACCTGCTCTTCATTCTTGTCATAGATAAGAGTGGTCGCTTTCAAGGCTGACTGTAAATCTTCCACATCGGCTGTCTTAGACAAATAAAAAAGATAAGAACCGACAACCAAACTAAAAATCGCTCCCATCAAGAGGATAATCTTTCCAATGTGGTAACGGCGCCAAAAGCGTCGAATCCAGGAATCGCGCGCAGGGATAATCTTACGCAAGATTGCTAACTTAGGGTATCTCTTAACCAACCTATCCAAGAGACTCACCCTATGTCCTTGACCATGGTATCCTCGTTCTTTATGGCGGCTTGACCTATCAAATCGCCTTGATTTTTCTTTGTTCTTTTTAGAGCTACCCCTTGTAAACCCTTGATAAACTTGCGTTTCATCAGTGTTCTTATTGTTAGAATAATCCTCAAGATCATCCAAATCATAAACATCTGATTCAGGATTATCAATCTGTTTATCGGTCGAAAGAAGATTTTTTAAGCTCTTTTTCCATTTATCAAATATTGTCATAAGCCTATTATATCAATTTTCCAAGAAGATTTTCCTAAAAAAACTGTTACTGGAAGGTACAAGTAAGGTTCAGTTAAGCATTCCCTTGCTAAGATGTTATAATATCTCTATGACATTTACGGTAAGCATTCAAAACCCTTATTCCGAGACAACGGTTAAGGAACTCTTAGAAGAACATTTTTTAATCCCGCGTAAGATAAGACACTTCCTACGAACCAAAAAACACGTTCGTGTTAATCATGAATTGATCAATTGGCAAAGTCCAGTTGAACTGGGAGACACCGTTGAACTCACCTTCGATGAGGAGGATTATCCCACTAAAGAAATTCCTTTTGGGGAGGCTCAACTGGTTGATTGTCTCTATCAAGATGAGCATATCATCATTGTGAACAAGCCTGAGGGCATGAAAACACATGGCAATGAACCAACTGAGATTGCTCTTTTAAATCATGTTTCTGCCTTTGTAGAACAGACCTGCTATGTTGTTCATCGCCTAGATATGGAGACCAGTGGTGCCGTGCTTTTCGCTAAAAATCCTTTTATTCTTCCAATCCTAAACCGACTTTTGGAAAATAAGAAGATCAAGCGCCAGTACTGGGCATTGGTCCAAGGGCATTTTTCTGACAAAAAACTGACCTACCGCCAAGCAATCGGTCGTCATCGTCACGACCGGCGCAAGCGAGTGGTGGATAGACGAAAAGGGCAAAAGGCTGTCACTCACGTCCAAGTCCTCAAAGCTTTTGGCACAACGAGCCTCATCAACTGTCAGCTAGATACAGGACGCACCCATCAAATCCGAGTCCATCTCAGTCATGACGATCATCCCATCTTAGGTGATCCCCTCTACCACACAAAGTCAAAAGGACGGCTGATGTTGCATGCACACGAGCTATCTTTTACACATCCACTAACTCTTGAAACAGTCCGTGTTTCAGCTAAGTCAAAAACGTTTGAAGACTGCCTAGCAATAGCCAGTAAACATAGTCAAATGAATTAACTTCCAGACAAGGAACAGAAAGCCGCGGACAGTACTTGATACTCAATAAAAATCAAAAGCAGACTAGGCGACACAGATAGCAGATAGAACTGTCTTCATCACATCAAGTCAACAAGTCTGCTTTTGCTTTGCAAAGAGTATGGGCAAGTCGAAAGTGACAAGGTATCAAAGTTTATTCAAAAGACTATTCAAAGAAACCACCTAACCTCTCTGTTAGAAGCTCTATCATTTCTGTAGTGGTAACACCACTGCAAGGGTTATGGGGCTTTTTCAGTACGAGCAAAAGGTTTCATATGACTTCTAATGAAAAACGACAAAACTCACATCAGAAAGCCTCAATACTCCTTGCTGTGCATAGGCAAAATGAGAGAACCAATAGGATTCTCTCACACTTAACGATAAGTCACCCGCTACAGTTGACAAAAAGCCTAAAAGCCCTTCTCAGTTCAAGTTCACTAATCGCTTAGCTTTGTCGTCACTAAAACAGTCCCATAGAAGGGACTGGATTACTCATCTTCATCATCTGTCATAGCTAAGAGATCATTGACATGATGGATATTTTCAGCACCGAAGATTTTTAAATCAATGCTTTCACCAATAAGGTAGCTGTTAATGAAACCGACAACCATTGGCATATTCATGCCGGCGTACAAGTCATAATGATAGCCCTTCATCAGAAGTTGTCCTGCCACATTACAAGGAGTTCCTCCCATCAAATCTGCTAACATAACGAACTCATCAAGCCCCTCAATAGTTTGCAAAAGTTTTTGTTCAAACTCTTTTGGCCCCTCTTCTGGAAGCAAGCAAACAGTGTGGATATTTTCTTGCGGTCCCATAATCATCTCGGTGCTTTTTTTAAGTTCTTCACTAAAATGACCATGACTTATTAAAATTAAATCTTTTGCCAAATTTACCTCCTATTAAACACCTAAAATCTTGAAGTATGACATCAAAAGGGCAAAAATGATAATAATCAAAATAGCTTTTGTTGAACTCATACCTTTACGGCCTAGCAACCAGAAGACTAATCCTGTGAACAATGCTGGTACCAAACGTGGGAAGATTTGGTCGAATAGATCTTGGATATTGATGACCTTATCTCCAATGTGCGGCTCAGCAATGAATTTGAAATTAATCATCGTTGCAATTAAAGCACCAACCATGAATACCCCCATGACAGATGCCGCATCAACCAAGGCACTCAACTTGTCACGCATAGTCGTTACCAGCTTGGTACCTTCTTTATAAGCGAATTCCAGTTGTTTCCAACGAAAGACCATAATCGCAATGTTGACAGCTACCCAGAGGAATACCCCAATTGGGTTACCATTTGATGCTAGTGAAGCTGCAACAGATCCCATAATTGACGGAACAAGTGAAGCAAAAAGTGAGTCACCAATCGGAGCAAAAGGTCCCATCAAACCTGTTTTAACCCCATTAACCGCATCTTTAGACGACACCCCTTCATTTTCTTCCAAAGCTAGGTCGATACCAGTAATGATGGTATGGAAGAAATTTGACGTATTAAAGAATTGAACATGTGTTTTCATCATTTCTTTCAATTCTGGTGTGCCATCTCCATAAATTTTGCGCAGTTGAGGCAAAATAAGATAAAGATAACCTGACCCCTGCATACGCTCATAGTTCCATCCCCATTGGAAAGTAAAGAGACTACGTTTATTAATTTGATTAAAATCTGCTTTTGTTAATTTGTAATTAGATTTCGTCATCTTCGATTTCCCCACTTTCAGAAACTTGTGTTGTATGTTCAACAACTGTCACATTTTGTCCATTTTTATAGTGTATTGTCGCAAGAGCGGCACCGATAATAGCAATACCAATCATTGGAAGACCTTTGAATGGCGATGCATCGAAAACAGTTTCTTTAAGCCCTGATTCACCAATGATACCACCCAAAGTTGTAGAAACAGTTTGTAAGTTACCATAAATCGTTGTCAACATAGCAGTCAAGCCGAAACCAAGTACCAAATAGTGTAAGTTTTTCTTGACTGGCAAGTAATGAAGCAAAATAGCAAACCCAAGACCTGGAAGCATTTTACCAGCCAGTGTCAAACCGTCGGCAATCCATTGGTAATCAGCAATTGTATTTACCATAGTTTCAACAGCACGACCACCAAGAGCGAGAGCGAGGAAAACAGGAAGCGCACGAGAAAGAGCCCATGGCACTGCACCTAAAAGATAGTTGCGTTCAATAGCCTTGTAGTTGAAATTATCAACGTGTTTATCGATACGATGTGCGAAATAAGTTGTTGAAAAACGTCCTAGAATATCAGTGTAAACCAAGAGAGCTGCTACTGGAACGGCAATCGTTGAAACGGCCAGTTCCGGTTTAATTCCTTGTCCAACAGAGAAAGCCGTTGCCAAAACCGCACCTGATGTGGCATCAATACGTGAAGCCCCACCAAAAGTACCAACACCTAAAACTAATAACTGAAGACTACCACCGATAATCAGACCCGTTGTCATATCTCCCATAATCAATCCAGAAATAAATCCGGCAAAAACAGGGGACCCAGCAGAGGAGTTAATGGTCAGCTCGTCTAAGATTTGATAAGCTGAATATAAAGTAAGTAATAAAATTTGCCACCATTCAATCATGATGAAACCTCCTAAATAAAATGCCAAAGGCAGAAATAAGCACTGAAAACAAAAGGATAACCCTAAAAAAGATATTGTTGCCATCCAAGGCACGACAAACAACAGTTAGGCATTAACCAGTGATAGCAAAAAATCCTTCAAATCGCCCAAACGCCTACGATGAGAAGATGGGCAACAGGCGTTCACTTCAGTTTCAACTCATATTATAAGCCTGTGTTTGATGTCAAAGAGAAGCATTCCCCTGAAACGGAAAGAGAAGCAACAAGAACAATAAAAGTCTCTAGAGAGTTGAACCTTTAAAATCTTGCAAGACAGGCTCGTGAGGCATTGTCCTTGCTTCCCAGAAATGAATGAGCGTGTGCCACCTCAAAACCATTGACTTTTTTCATAATCCCTTTAGATGAATGCCTTTAGAAAAAACAATACTTCTACTAATCCCTATCTTACTTTTTCAAGCAAAATCATGAAATCCTGAGCACTGTCATTTGGAACCATTTGATGAATGATTTTCGTTCCTTTAGCATGAATCGCTTCAAAGATTTCGATATCCTCATCCACTACATTAACTGAACGAGAAACTGCACGTGTTTCTGGTGTTTGTGACATATTTCCAACATTGAGTTCCGGGATAGATACGCCTTTTTCCATCAGTGCTAAAAAGCGATCTGGTCGGCGCGCAACAATCAAGAGACGCTGTGAATCATAACGCCCTGCTAAAATATTGGCAGCCGCTTTTTCCTCTGTTAAAATTGATAATTTAACACCGGCTGGCGTTGCTAATTTCAAACCTGTTTTTTCCAAGTCATTATTAACAATATCATTATCAACAACCATAATTCGGCTGATATTTAATTTCGTTGTCCACAGATTAGCCACCTGACCGTGAATTAAACGACCATCAATACGAGCTGCAACAATTGTCATAAGTTTTCTCCTTCCATTTCCTTATAAATAGGGTGATTTTTTAAGGATAAGCGATTGTGATAGATGCCTTCTGTTTCGAAGACGGTAATAATATTTCGACCTTTTTTAATGAGAACACCCGGTAGATAGAGTGATAAGGTTGGACCAACTTGCCAAAACCTTCCCAAATGATAGCCATTGATAAATACGACACCCTTACCAAATGACGACAGATCAATGTAAGTATCTTTAGGACTTTGACAGTCAAATTCAAACTCATAGAAGCTTGGAAGCCCCTCCTGCCACTGTCCCTCATAGGAAATCTTTTCAATGTTATCAAGAGGTAGTGGATACTGCTCCCAACCACCTACAAAATGCAAATCCGCCATCAGACCACGACCAAGCCCCTTGCTCTGTGTTGAGGCTTCTAACTTGTGTCCGTAAGTCACACGCCCCATATTTTCCACTAAAATATCAATCCGACTGTCACTTGTTTCTTGCTTAATCATGATGTCAGCACCAATTTCGTCTTGATATTGAGTCGCCACTTTCTGATCATCTAAGAAAACATGGATTCGATCTCTAGCATCAATAACACGAAGTCTTTCCTCTTCATGGTCACGAGGTAAACGAGTTCGATAAAAGATATATCCTGTTGCCTGCCCCAATGCTTCCATGTTTTGAGGATAGAAGCTTTCCCGTGAAGTCGATAAGTGGGCTAAGGTATCTTTTAAAGTCACCTTTCGTTTTAAAGAAATATCAGCTAGTGCCATACTTTCTTTCACCAGAGGCTCTTTATAATCTAAATCAGGATAAGCCACTTTCAAGCGTTTTTGAAGCGCATAAAACTTGGGGCTAGGATTACCAGCTTCATCTAAAATAGCGTCATAATCGTAAGATGTTACCTGGGGTAAATCCCTATCTCGTCTCGCAGATGCGCCATTCATAAAACCAAAGTTGGTTCCGCCATGGAACATATAGAGATTAATGCTTCCCTCTTCCAAGACCTCCATAACCGAATCCGCCAATTCTTCTGGATCACGCCGTATCATTGGTTCTTTCCAACGATTGAACCAACCGTCCCAAAACTCCATACTCATTAAAGGCCATTTTTTCCCATGTTGCTGGAAAAACGAACGCATCCTAGCAAAGTTCAGTTTCGCTTTTGAGCCAAAATTTCCGGTAACAAGAACATCGTCATCGATCAAGCTGCCAGCTCTCATCGTCGCTTGCCAAGCACCGTCTGATGTGAAGAATGGAGCCGATAAACCATTTTCCTCCATTAGTTTCTTCAAAGCCCGAAGGTAGCGTTTATTCTCCCCATAGGAGCCATACTCATTTTCAACTTGGAACATCAAGATATTTCCGCCCTGTTCAAGTTGATGCTTTGCCAACTTCGGTAGCAACACCTTATAATATCTTTCAACATAAGCTAAAAATTTAGGATCATCTGAGCGCACTTTAACTTGTTTTTCAATCAGCCAAGCGGGTAACCCTCCAAATTCCCATTCTGCACAAATATAGGGACTTGGTCGGACAATGGCATACAACCCTAGTTCCTGCGCCATAGTTAAAAAAGCATCTAAATCTAAATTTTTTGAAAAATCATATTCGCCTTCTTTAGATTCGTGTCTATTCCATGGAACATAGGTTTCAACAGTGTTAAACCCTAGAGCCTTCAGGTTGTATAAGGAGTGGTACCAGCTAGCTTTTGGAACTCTAAAATAGTGTATTGCGCCAGATAGTATTTTAAAAGGACGACCATCTAGGTAAAAGTCTTCCCCAATCGTGAACTTACTCACCGAGCACCTCCTTGATTTGTAATCGCTTTCTTTTTATTGATATAATAGTACATCCAACTTGTCATATCAAGTTAGATGTACTATTTTTTTAGATTTTTTGCTATAATTGAACAGATTATTTGAAACACAGGATGAAAAGGATATGAAACTAAGCAAAGAACCTAAATATCTAAAGCTCAAAAAAAACTTACAGAACCAAATTTTATCTGGTAACTTTCAAGAAGGTGACAAATTTCATACCGAATCTGAATTAGTCTCTGCTTTTAACGTTAGCTCGATCACTGCTATCAGAGCCTTAAATGAGTTAGAAAAAGAGGGGTTGGTTAAACGCAAACAAGGGGTGGGAACCTTTGTTTCACGCTCTCGTTTAGAAACGCTGGTCAAGTTTTCTGATATTGAATTATTTCACCCATCGCAAGATGACACCATCGTTTTAAGTGTGACTAAAGGAAACCATCCCAAGTATTTAAGCCGGTTAGGTCTACATAAAACCGAATACTACTACCAAGTCATACGTCTAAGAACGGCTCAGGGAAATCCATATATCTACCACCACACCTACTTGCCTCATGATTTTGTTAAAGAGGCTCATGCAGACAAAGAGCAGTTTAAATCGATATACCAATTGTTCAAAAAGGATTTCAATATCATTATGAGTGACGAAGCTTTCGAAGAAACCAACGAAATTTGTCTGTCTTATCCAGAAGCAGTAGCGGAACAGTTAAAACTCAATGCGAAAGAGCCTGTTGTCTTACAAATTCGTACGACACGTCAAAAGAAAAGTAATCGCATCTTAGAATATATCGAAACCTATAAACGTTGGGATTATTATAAATTCAAAATTTCCTCTCATTAACTCGTCTAATGATGCGTCCTGTTCTATTATTATTCATCCATCAGAACATCAAGGTAGAACTACTTCACTTTATCTTCCCATGAGGTAGCCGTTTCTTGAAGAACTTTATTGAGTTCATTGATATTTTTTAAACCTTCAGTACGAAGCCATTCTCGAGCTGCCTCTGGACCATCTGTAATGTAAACAGGAACCGCTCCAGACCATGTAGCACGACCACAAAGAACGCCATTAAATTTAGCACCTGATTCCGCCGCAAACTTAAGGGTTTCTTGGAAGAGCTTAGCGGACACACCCGCACTCAAATAGATATAAGGAA
Organism: Streptococcus thoraltensis DSM 12221; assembly: GCF_000380145.1. GTDB lineage: Bacteria > Bacillota > Bacilli > Lactobacillales > Streptococcaceae > Streptococcus > Streptococcus thoraltensis. The sequence continues at coordinate 103,433 of NZ_KB904609.1, forward strand.
GCTCACTAGCTGCCTCTTGTTCACGAAAGGCTTGCTCTGCCTCCTCTTTCGTATAGACAAACTCTCCCTCTGCAAATCCTTCCACAAAATTCATATTGACAGGAACTTCTACTTTTAACACATCAACACCAAAGCGTTCTTGTGAAAAGATTTTCATTGCACCGTTAACTTTATGTGCCTTCACTTTGGCAAAAGCTGCGCTATTATTGTCTGAAATTCCTTCATCATAAGTGAGAATTTCCAAGTAAAAAGGAATGTCTTCAGCCTTGCATTCTGAACCGATACGTTCAATATAAGCCTTCTTCTGCTCGTTAACAGCTTCGTCACCATCCACATCATAGTAAAGCAAAAATTTCACCGCATCAGCGCCAGCTTCTTTGATGCGTTTGGCTGACCAAACATCAAGGCAGTCTGGTAAACGGCTTGTTGTTGTCACATCATAACCTGTTTTTTCATAAGCTAGAAGCAATCCTGCATCTTCGTGACGGACTTTTATCGCAGGAAGTCCATATTCAGGATCAAGAAGGATTGAAGAAGCGTATTGTGTCAATTCTTCTGAAACCAGACTTTTAAGTTCTTCTATTTGTTCAATCGTTGGCTCCTGCGCTTGATGTTTTGCCATCATGCGTTTAAGAGCTCCCCGTTGGTCAAAAGCAAGAGCAGAAATGATACCATTATCACTCAGCTGCTTCATTGATTGGTATTTAGTTTCCGTTAATGTTAAAGCCATAAGACCTCCTACTGTTTATAATCATGAATCGTTACCCCTTTAACGACACGGTTAACTGTTCCTGTTGCAGATGGGGTATCAGGAAGATTGTTTACTTTGATAGAAGATAGTAGAGCAATCGTTTGAGCTACCAAAATATATGGCAAAGCTAGATAGGCATCTGGTAATATCTCATGAGCGGCAAATGTAAACGCATCCCCTGAAAAGGCTGACCCATCTCCTTGGATAAGCGCCAAGGTTTTAACGGCAATATTATCCGCATAGACTTCTTCTAAAATATCCAAATCATACTGACGAACATAAGGATGATTGTTGACAAACCCAATCACAATCGTCTTGTCATTGACAAAGGATTTTGGACCATGACGGAAGCCCATCGAAGAATCGAAAACGGTTACAATTTTCCCTGCTGTTAATTCTAGAAGCTTCAATTGAGCCTCCCTAGTTAAACCAGACAGGCTACCTGAACCGATATAAACGACACGATCAAAGTCTACGTCAACTAAAGCCTGTAATTCTGCTTCACGTTCAATGACAGATTCAGCCAAGATTGACGCTGTTTTAACATAACTTCCTTTAGCATCATCAGACAAGGACCGATCAAACACCAATAAAGCTGATAACATCATACAAGAAAAACTTCCTGTCATGGCAAAACCAGCATCATTGGAACGGCTCGGTTGTAATAAGAGGTAATGATTGTCCTGACTTTTAGCCGCTTTTGCTAATTCACCATCTTCGGCACAAGTAATGCTGAGGTGAAAAATATTGTCAATGAATTGATTTGCCAAATCTACTGCAGCCAAACTTTCAGGACTATTACCACTTCGAGCAAAGGATACTAATAAAACCGTATCTTCAGGATAAAAATAATAGTGCGGTGCTGCTACAATATCGGTTGTAGCGACACTTGAGAATAAAAAGTCTTCGCGATTTCCCTTAGTCTGCAAGTAGCTCACAATACTATTTCCAACGTATTCTGATGTGCCTGCTCCTGTAAAGATGACTTTAACTGGCTGACCATTGCTTGAAGCAAGGACGCTTTCTAAAAACTTATCAATAGCGTCTTTCTGATGCTTGTAATTTTCAAAGGCTTCTAGCCACAGTTCTGGCTGCTGCTTAATTTCACGAGTAGTGATAGCTGCACCTAATTTTTCTAATTCTTCTATGGATAATTGAAACATAAAAACCTCCTAAGATGGTTGATGAGTAATGTGATAACGAAATTGATCGGCGCGTGCGGTACTCAACGTAAACTCAATCATAATATTTTTATCATTGTAAGTTCTACGGGTTATCTGCAAAACAGCTGAACCTTTTTTGATGTCTAAAAGGTCAGCCTCGTAATCTAGTGCAATACTAGCTGAAAATTCCTCCTCTGCAACTCTAATGGTTTGCTTAAAATCTTGTGCAAAAATGTCATAAAGCGGTTTTTTCGGTAAATTTTCCTCAGACAAGCCTTTAAAGAGAGCCGCAGGCATATAAGTCCTTTCAAACATGAGAGGTAGCCCATCTGCCAACCTCAAGCGTTCTAACTCAAATACTTCGCTTCCCAATTCCATATTGAGATAGGTAGCTAGATAGGGGGTCACCTGCACTTTTTCAAAGGACAAAATTTTCGTTTCCGGCTTTTTCCCTAACTTTTTCATCTGTTCTGTAAAGCTGTAAGCTGATGATAAGTCTGTTTTGACATTCTCAATACTGGAAACGAAGGTTCCCTTACCCTGCTTCTTATATATAAAACCTCTAGCTTCCAATTCCTTCAAAGCTTGACGAACTGTAATACGACTAACATCAAAGGACTCGCTAAGTTCACGCTCAGATGGCAGTTTATCATGTGGCGCCATTGAATCTCTAATCATTAATTCAAGAGTATCTACCATCTTAAGATACAAAGGCTTATTAATAGTCATGAAAAGTTCCTTTCTAACTTGTTATAACCAGTTTAAGTATATAATATATTTTGTCGCCTTGTCAAGCCCAAAAATGGAATCACTAGGCATAGGATAAGCAGTGAAGCTACGCTTATTATCAGACCAGCTGTAAAGATAAACATCCATAAGGAAGACAAACCGGTCAAAATACAGTAACAATCTAGGGCTAAGCCTTACATAAAAGCATAGAATGCGCCCTTTTTTTTGAAGGGAAACTTATCGGTTGTCAGTGACTTATCACTAACTTTGAAAAATCAACTTGATGTTTTCTTAGATTGACGAAACTTGTTTAAAATAGAACTTGTCGTCAACCTTTTTCACTTTCTTGGAGAAAAGAAAACTGTCAGAACGTTTACTAATACTTTTCGAAAATCACGTTCCGACCTTATTGACTTGATGGCCTTCAGTTCTATTTGCATAGACGTCACCTGGTCTGATTTTCATTGCGTATCAATCACCATTTCTAAGAGTATGTTTTTCTTGCTTTGATAGTTTCAAAAGTGCCTGCAAAAACAAGACCCAGCTTGAAGAAAAAGTCTATTTTGGACATTTTCCTCCAATCTTTTTTCTTAGTAGCCAAAAACAAAAAGTCTCAAAAACGCTGTTATTTCAACGTTTTTGAGACTTCAATTATTCCCCATTTCCCTGCGAGATGTTCCGAAATATCAAAGTTTCAGGGGTTTGTCTACGTTCTGCACCTTATGTTGAATTTTTTTGATAGGTAACACAATAATATGGCATAAGTAAGTCTATTGATTTTTGGCTCATTTATAATCGTCGACTGGGTTATACGTAATGAGGTAATACATTGTCTTGATGAAACGATGCATAGAGGCGATCGTGTGTGGCTTGGTTGAAGGCATCTGCGATTGTCTTTTCCTTTCTCATAGAAATCTGCGATAGGGCAAGGCTTGGTGTCGTTAGCAGAAGCGATCTTATGAATACACTTGAAAAGAATCTTTCTGGCGTAAGGATTGCCACGCTTGTTGATGTGTTTATTTACACTTTTCAACTTCTCATCGTTTAGAAGTCTTGTCTATAGTCTGGAAAACCAACTTTGTTTTCTTTTTTATTTTACCACTGGCAAAATGTGACCACTAAAGAACTCCTCACTTTTGAGAACTAAAAAAGAGGCCTGAAACATTAGTTCCAGCCTCCAATATATGATTAATTTTAACACTTAAAAGCAACTATCCTTTAAAGAGGACAACGGTGTCCTACTCTAATATCTGCCTATTGTCTTCAGCAGATTAGGATTTAACTATTAGCCCAAACAGATTCCAAGATATTAGTTTGCTCACGTCCTGGACCTACTGAGAAAGTAGAAATACGAACACCTACCAATTCGCCAATTCGGCGAACATAGTGACGAGCATTTTCTGGAAGCTCTTCTAGGCTGCGTACGCCTGTAATATCTTCAGACCAGCCTGGAAGCTCCTCGTAAATTGGTTTGCAACGTTTGAGTTGTTCAAGACTTGCTGGATAGTGATCAATGCGTTCACCATCAAGGTCGTAAGCGACGCAGATTTTAACCGTGTCAAGTCCTGAAAGGACGTCAATTGAGTTAAGTGAGAGATTTGTAATTCCTGACACACGACGGCTATGACGCATAACAACAGAATCAAACCAGCCAACACGACGTGGGCGACCAGTTGTTGTGCCGTATTCTTTACCGACTTCACGAATACGGTCACCAACAGTATCAAAAAGCTCTGTTGGGAAGGGACCGTCACCAACACGACTTGTGTAGGCTTTACATACCCCAACAACTTTGTTGATTTTAGATGGACCTACACCAGAACCGATAGTCACACCACCAGCAACTGGGTTTGATGACGTTACAAATGGGTAAGTTCCTTGGTCAATATCCAGCATAACCCCTTGTGCACCTTCAAAAAGGACACGTTTCCCACCATCAAGTGCATCGTTAAGAATAACAGATGTGTCTGTGACATATTGCTTGATTTCTTGACCATATTGGTAGTATTCTTCGAAAATATCTTCAAATGCCAATGGATCTGATTCATACATTTTTTCAAAGAGACGATTTTTCTCTGCTAAGTTCGTCTTAAGGCGTTCCGCAAAGATGTCTCTGTCCAAAAGATCTGCGATACGAATACCAACACGCGCAGCCTTATCCATATAGGCCGGACCGATTCCTTTGATGGTTGTACCGATTTTGTTATCACCTTTAGCCTCTTCTTGAAGTTGATCAAGCTTGATGTGGTAAGGAAGAATAACATGGGCGCGGTCTGAGATACGAAGATTATCAGTTGTTACCCCTTCTTCGTGGAGATAGTTCAATTCTTTGACCAAAGATTTCGGATTAACAACCACACCGTTACCGATAACTGAGATTTTTTCCTTGAAGAAAATCCCTGACGGAATCAAGTGAAGCTTGAATTTCTTACCATCAATCACAATTGTGTGACCTGCATTGTCACCACCTTGATAGCGAGCGATGACTTCCGCATCTGATGATAAGAAATCCGTGATTTTACCTTTACCTTCGTCACCCCATTGGGTACCAACAACAACTACTGATGTCATATATTTGATTCGGATCTTGCTCAATAGCTGAGCTAAACCCTGCTCCTTTTCTGAAAAACTATTGGCAGGAATCTCACCTGCAAGTTTATCTTACACCCCATTATAGCAAAAACCGAAAACTTTTTCCACAAAACATAAAAAATCGAGTAATTTCTATTAAAGAATGCCTCATCCACTTAAAAAACAAGACAATTTCCGAATTTTATTAGACACAGGATTAGCTTTCAAGTCCCTAACTATAGCGGCTCCCTCCTAACATACAATTATAATGTTTTGAATTAACTGTGATACACCATCACTTCGACTTGCCGTACTCAAGTACTGTTCCGCGCCTTTCTGTTCCTTGTCCAAAAGTTAATTCATTTGACTATAAAATAGACAATGACTATTTAAAAAACCACAATGAGTTATGATTTGCACGCAGACAGACCCATGAAATGTGATATCTAGGGAGATATAGCAGGGAGGCAGATAATATCGTCTTTTGAATTAACGTTGATAGATCGGTACTTTCGACCTGCCCTACTCATGCTCAATGAAAATCAAGAGCAGACTAGGCGACACAGATAGCCGATAGAACTGTCTTCATCAAATCAAGTCAACAAGGTCTGCTTTTGATTTTTGAAGAGTATCAAGTACTGTTCTGCGTCTTTTCTATTCCTTGTTGTGAAAGTTAATTCATTTGACGATAATGAAAGGTTTAGAAACACTGTTATTTTAATGTTTTTAGTGTTTTTTTAGTTTTGGCTAAAAAGAAAAAAGATTGAAAAAAGTCTATTTTGGGTATTTTCTTCAAACTGTCCACAATGAGTTGTGGTCAATTTTTCTTTTCAACAGGCTGTATCGTCTTATACTCCAAACGATAAACACTGTCTTTTGCTTTTTTAAAATTAAGAGATATATTTTGCTGACCACCTTCAAAAGGGTAATGAAAGAAGATGCTATCCCCGTATCTGGACGGTATAAAGCGTGACCAGCTGGGTTTACCAAAACTTTGATAAACATCATCAACCGATACCCCTTTCACACTTTTAGAGCTATCTTCAACCCTTAGAGCTAAATAGTCTTGATGCGTCATAACATGTTTCGACCCTCTAGCGCCAGCTTCTGGATAATTTGGGTGTGGGAGCCTTGTTATCTGGTCATCTAGGTGATAAACACCATTTACTCTAGAAAAAAACAAGGCAATATCTGTCCGACTATGCTTATCTGTAAAGGCATCTTTGTCATAAATAACCAAGATACCATCTCTATCTGAAGCCCTATCATCAATAGTCACATCAGAAGGCTTGCCATGTTCTTTCAAGACCGCTTTGAGAGACGTTCCTAGATGACCATCCTTAGTGTAGACTAGCCGTTCAACATCTGATACTGTCCAATCAAACCGATAATCGAAGATTGACTTCGCCTTTAAAGAACTAACATAGGCTTTGAGTTCCTTTGGCGAGTAGTCCCTCCTCAGCCAGCTCTGATAAGCCAGATAGCCACTGCCAATCATCACAGCTAGCAGTAACATCGCTAAAAGGTAACGATAGGGAAAAAGAAGCGCTCCAATTTGTCGTTTCGTTTGATCTTTTTCCAAGTCACTAGCTAGCTGCTCAAAATCATGTCCTTTCCCATTTTCTGTCATGTTTCGCCTACTTTCTCACCTTGACACCGTCAAATACCGCTGTAATCATACTCAAATGGTAATCCTGATCTTCAGGGTACTTTTGAAACGCCATCACCACATAATCATCTGAATGCCATGTTTCAGCCTCAGGATGATAGTAATACCAGTGCATATCTGAATTCAGCTCAGACATGTTGTAATCAATACTATTTGGTTTACCAAATTGCGCTAGGATGCTCTGTGCTGTCGGATAATTTGAGGCATCAACGCCCATGTAGCCTGTCTTTAAATCAGCAATGTCTTCTTGGGTCAAGTCAAAAACATGTCCCCAATCTGACTGATAAGTCGTCATCTTCAATTGAGCTTTTTTAGCAAACAAGCGAAAATCCCCATCAATTTTTTTAAAGGACAACTCGACCATCTGATAAGGAAGGGATTGGTCAAAATAGTTCTCTTGATAAATCAACCTAAAACCATCAGCGCTAGCTTCTTCAGGAATGACTTTCGCATCTGTAGCTTTACCATATTTCTAATAAATGGTTGCCAAAGTTGTACTCTTTGGGCTATTTTTAGCCACTAACTTCTCAACTCTTTGTTCCGTCCACTGAAAACGAAAGTCAGAAGACCTAGACGCTACATACTCTTGTACATGCTTTCTCAAAGCCTGTTCAGACAAATCGCGATTCTTATAGAGCTTAAGCGCAAAAATTAACACTAGCACCCCCAAGACAAGAGTGACACTAGCGATCAACCATCGATAGCGCCTCTTACTGCTCCGCAATCGTCTCGTAAAATAATCTTGAGCTAATTGGGTCGCTAACTGGTCAAAACTGACCTGTGATGTCTTACTTTTCTCCCCCATTAAGTCCTCCTCATTTAACTATATCATATTTTCTAGCATCTTTTAACGCCGCTTTGAGTTTAGAATTGTATTCAAGGGCGCTTTGGAGTACAATATTATTACATTCAAAAGATTAGAAAGTGATTGGTATGCATGGAATTCCTTCTCATCCTTATCGTTTTAATTACTATTTCTGGACTTGGTACTTACTATATAACAAACCGTCCAACGGCTCTCCAAAGGCGAAATACAAACCTACGTTTGCAAGATTTAAAAGATACCATTCAGCAAGCCGACCGTCAAGTGAGGCTCTTGGATAATTACTTAGCCGATCAAGATTACACACAATATAGCATTGTTGCCCGCCAGTTATTACCCAAATTAGACCAGATTACAGCTGAATCAGAAGTTTTAAAAAATAACATGGATCTTAAAATCTATCGTCGGGTTACCAAAAAAGCCAACGATGTCAAGGCAGATGTCACCCTACAATTGGAACGCCTTCACATCGCCACTGACTTGGAACCGGCTAGTGAAGAAGAGACAAAACTTCTAAAACGTGCCCCAGAACTGACGACTATTTACCATAATATCCAACGTGATCACCGCACCATTATGGATAAAATCAAAGAAGCTGATAATCGAGCTGAACTGACTGCCCTGCATGAAAACAACATGCGACGTTTCGACGATATTCTCACAGGCTATCTTAAAATTAAAGAATCACCCAAAGATTATTACAACGCAGAAGAACGGTTAGCAGAAGCCAAAGAAGCACTGCAACAGTTTGACTTAGAATTAGATGAGACCCTGCGTCAACTCAACGAATCTGGACTCAAAGACTTTGACGTCAGTCTACGCATGATGCGTGATAAAGTATAAAATAAAAAGAAAAGGAAACTCACATGGCCGAATTTAACTTTGATATTGATAAAATTGCTAATAGTGCTGTCGCCAAAACAGACAAAACCACTGAAATTATCGCTTCTGAACCAGCAACAACCACAGGACAAATTGCCTTTTTAGAAAAATTATCACCCGAACAAAAATCAGCTATCGAAGCTAAAGCTCCTGCTCTTGTCGATGCCTTTATAGATGACCAAAACTACCTCTTGGACTTTGGAACTTCTGCTGTTGAAGAAGTCAACAAGACAGTGAATCACATTCTCTCTGAGCAGAAGAAATTAGAAATCCCACAAGTGGATGACCTACTTGCTGCTACTAATCGTGAGCTCAACGGTTTCATCGCTAAATACAAGGACGTCAAACCTGCTAAATTAGAGAAAAAACCAAACTTTATCGAAAAGATTTTTAACAAAAGCAAATCTAGCTTACAAGAATTCTACTTCGACTCAAAAAATATCGAGCAAAAAATGGATAGCATGGCCGCTACTGTAGTCAAGCAAGAAGAAACTTTAGCACGTAATATCGTGTCCGCTGAAATGCTCATTGAGGACAACACCGAATCTATCGAGAACTTAGTTGGTGTCATCGCCTTCCTAGAAGCCACCCAGAACGAGGGAGCCAAACGTGCGAGCGAGCTGCAAAAGCAAGTCGCTCTATTGGACAATGCTGACCCAGAATTTCACGCTAAGACTGAAGAATTGGCTCGCATGACTGAAGTTGTCAACACTTTGGAACAACAACACACTGAATATATGAGCCGTCTCTACGTAGCATGGACGACGACGCCCCAGATGCGTAATCTGGTCAAAGTATCATCTGACATGCGCCAAAAGCTCGGCATGCTCCGTCGCAATACCATTCCAACTATGAAGCTCTCAATCGCTCAATTGGGAATGTTGCAACAGTCTGTTAAATCTGGCGCAACTGCAGATGCCATTGTTAACGCTAATAATGCCGCTCTTGAAATGCTAGCACAAACCAGCAAGGAAGCTATTCCTGCACTTGAGCGCTCAGCACAGAGCCCGACCATGTCTATCGAGTCAGTCACTGCACTGGCTGAAAGTCTCGTTGAACAAAATAATGGCATCATTGCCGCCATTGACAACGGCCGTAAGCAGAGAGCTCAACTCGAAACAGCTATCGTCAAATCAGCTGAAACCATCAACGATTCTGTCAAACTCCGCGACCAAAAGATTGTCCAAGCCCTCCTTAATGAAGGAAAAGAAGTGCAAAAAGACGTGGAATCAGATGATGTTGCACCAGATAAGCCGTAAAAAACCATCTATTTCAAGACCTGAACTCCTCAATTGAGGAGTTTTCACTTGCCCAAAAATGCTGATAAATATGGTAAAATAAAGCCTATGGATAAATTAATCAAATCAATTTCAGAGTCAGGTGCCTTCAGGGCTTACGTCCTTGACAGCACTGAGACTGTTAGACAAGCACAAGCTAATCACCAAACCCTATCATCATCAACGGTTGCCCTTGGGCGTACCCTCATTGCCAACCAAATCTTAGCTGCTAACCAAAAAGGCGACAGTAAAATCACCGTCAAAGTCATTGGTAACAGCTCTTTTGGTCATATCATCTCCGTAGCAGATACTAAAGGAAATGTTAAAGGTTATATCCAAAATACCGGCGTTGATATTAAGAAAACAGCCACTGGCGAAGTTCTCGTCGGTCCTTTCATGGGCGCTGGTCAATTCGTTGTCATCGTTGATTATGGTACTGGAAATCCCTACACATCAACAACCCCTATCGTCTCAGGTGAAATCGGCGAAGACCTAGCCTTCTACCTAACAGAAAGTGAGCAAACCCCTTCTGCTGTAGGCCTTAACGTCCTCCTAGATGAAAATGACCAAGTCAAAGTCGCAGGTGGCTTCATGCTTCAGGTCCTTCCAGGTGCGACTGAGGAAGAAATCAGCCGCTACGAGAAGCGTATCCAAAACATGCCAGCCATTTCAACGCTCCTTGAATCGAAAGACCACATTGACGCCCTGCTATCAGCTATCTACGGTGATGAACCATATAAACGCCTTTCAGAAGAAAGCATCGGTTTCAACTGCGACTGCTCACGCCACCGCTTTGAATCAGCCCTCGCCACGCTACCAGTTGCTGATCTAGAAGACATGAAAGAAAAAGACCGAGGCGCTGAAATTGTTTGTCAGTTCTGTGGCACAAAATATCAATTTAACCAAGATGATTTGGAGGCTATTATCCGTGACAAAGCTTAATTCATCATTTATGATTGGAAACGTCGAAATCCCGCACCGTACGGTCTTAGCACCTATGGCAGGGGTTACTAATTCTGCCTTTCGTACCATCGCTAAGGAGTTTGGAGCAGGACTTGTTGTCATGGAGATGATTTCTGAAAAAGGATTGCTCTACAACAACGAAAAGACTCTCCACATGCTCCACATTGACGAAAATGAACACCCAATGTCAATCCAGCTCTTCGGTAGTGATGCCGAAGGCCTAAAACGTGCCGCTGACTTTATCCAAGCCAATACTAAAGCTGATATTGTTGACATCAATATGGGGTGTCCAGTTAACAAGGTCGTCAAAAACGAAGCCGGTGCCAAATGGCTCAAGGATCCAGACAAGATTTACCACATCGTTAGCGAAGTGACATCTGTCCTTGATATCCCCTTAACTGTGAAAATGCGTACAGGCTGGGCTGACAGCTCGCTTGCTGTGGAAAACGCCCTTGCTGCGGAGTCTGCTGGCGTCTCTGCCCTTGCCATGCACGGTCGTACGCGCGAGCAAATGTACCGCGGACATTGTGACCATGAAACACTGGCTCGCGTTTCCAAAGCTATCACAAAAATTCCATTTATCGGAAATGGTGATGTCAAAACTGTTCATGATGCAAAATTTATGATTGAAGAAATCGGCGTTGATGCCGTTATGGTTGGTCGTGCTGCCATGAACAACCCGTACATCTTTACACAAATCAATCACTTCTTCGAAACCGGCGAAGAATTACCAGAATTACCATTTGCTAAGAAATTAGACATCGCTGAAGACCACCTCAAACGCTTGGTTGAGCTCAAAGGTGAAATGATTGCTGTCCGTGAATTCCGTGGACTTGCCCCTCACTACTTGCGTGGTACAGCAGGCGCAGCTAAAGTCCGTGGCGCCGTTTCACGTGCAGAGAGCTTCCAAGAAGTTCAAGACTTATTCAATACGATTCGATAAAAATAAGGCTCCTTATCAACTGTAGTGGGTGACTTATATTAAGCACGAGAGAGAATCAGGTTGGTTCTCTTTTTTTGGGCTCATTGTCAACCCACTACAGTTGACAATGAGCCATTCTTTTGGCTATATAAGCATGCGAAAAGTCTCTGAATCAATCAGAGACTTATTAACAACAATTAAACAATATCAAATTTAAGTTTCCCTTGTTTGACACCGACTTTGAGAATATTACCAGCAGCTAGCTGTCCTGAAAGAACTAGTTCTGCCAAGTGATCTTCCACTTGTGTCTGAATGGTACGGCGTAGTGGACGCGCACCCATTTCAATATCATAGCCATCCTCAGCCAAGTGTTTAAGAGCTGACGGCTGAAATTTAAGAACAATATCTTTTTCAGCTAACTGTCTGATTAATGGTTGAACCATAATCTTAACCACTTCTCTCATATGCTCTTGTGTCAAGCTGTGGAAGACAACTTTTTCATCAATACGATTGATGAACTCAGGGCGATAAGCCTTTTTAAGTTCTTCCAAGATACGTTTTTCCATCGCCTCATGATCCTGCGATAAATCTTGCGCTCCAAAACCAACCGTCTTATCATCACGAAGTGCTGTCGCTCCAAGGTTTGATGTCATGATAATCAGGGTATTTGAAAAATCAACTTTGCGACCACGAGAATCTGTTAAAACACCATCATCAAGCACTTGTAGAAGCACATTGAAAATATCAGGATGCGCCTTCTCAACCTCATCAAACAAGAGGACCGAATAAGGCTTCTGACGAACTTTTTCTGTCAATTCGCCTCCCTCATCGTAACCGACATAGCCTGGAGGGGCACCGTTAAGACGCGAAGCAGCAAATTTCTCCATGTACTCAGACATATCAAAACGAATAAGGGCAGATTCATCATCGAAAAGAACTTCTGCCAATGCCTTAGCCAACTCTGTCTTACCAACCCCAGTTGGACCTAAGAACATGAAAGAGCCGATTGGACGTTTACCCGTCCGAATACCAGACTGATTACGACGGATGGCACGACTGATAGCCGAAATCGCCGTATCCTGACCAATAACACGCTTATGCAATTCTTTTTCCAGATTGAGGTATTTCTGATTATCTGCCTGCGTCATTTTTTCCACGGGAATCCCTGTCAGACGGCTAAGGGTAGCCATGATGTGGTCTTCACTTACCTTGACGACTTTTGGAGCAACAAGTGATTTTTCCTTCTTCAGTAAACGCGAAACGGTTTTAAAATCTCCGTCCAAAAGAGCTTCATCAATTGGGGAAAGTTCTGCTTGCGCTTCTTTCTTAACCATGGTCTGAACGGTCGCACTAGCTTCGTCTATCAAATCGATGGCTGAATCAGGAAGATTTTTACTAGTCATATAACGGTGAGCAGATTTAACAGCTGTCATAAGCGCTTCATCAGAAATCGTTACATGGTGATAGGCTTCGTAACTGGGACGAAGCCCTTTGAGAATCTCAAAGGCATCTGCAACCGAAGGCTCTTCAATAATAATTTTGGCAAATCGACGCGATAGAGCGGCATCTTTTTCAATATGCTTTTGATATTCTTCTTGAGTGGTTGCTCCAACCATATGGAGTGTTCCGCGTGAAAGAGCTGGTTTAAGAATATTAGCCGCATCTAAGGTGCTGTCCATCCCACTGCCAGACCCCATGATAGTGTGCATCTCATCTACAAAGAGAATGATATGACCATCCGCCTCAATATCATCAATGATTTGATTCATACGCTCTTCAAAATCACCACGAAAACGGGTTCCTGCAACCACGCTCATCATGTCCAGTTCAAGAACACGCATATCACGCAGTTCATAAGGAATTTCACCACTGACAATACGCTGGGCTAGCCCATATGCCAGAGCCGTTTTACCAACACCTGCATCACCAACTAGGACAGGATTGTTCTTAGTTTTACGACTGAGTACCTGCACCATGCGAGAGACTTCTCTGTCGCGTCCTACAACCGTCTCTAAAGCGCCAGCCTGTGCCATCGCCGTCAAGTCACGCGTAAAATCAGATAATTCACCAGCCGTTGATGGTGGTTTCATCATATCGGTAAAATTATTAGCCTTAGGGCGTTTTGGTTTTTTCAATTCATGGATAGCTTTTACATGATCCTTGGTAAAACCAGCATGTTTCTCCAAACTTTGACGAAGGCTAAAAATCGAAGAGCCTTCTCCGTCATTTTTAAGTTTGAAACCAGCTAATTCCAAGACACGAATGGGCATCATTTGTGGGTTTAGCAGCATAGCCATCAGGACATGCTCAGTACCCACCTCATCATCTCCTGTGATATGACTAATTTGCTCCGCAAAAGCAAGTATATCAGCTGTCGCCACCGATTGCTCGTGCAGGTCAAACTGATCAATGCTATCATCAAAAGTTTTGTCTGACGCTAAAATAGCGGCTGCAAAATAATCATTTTCACCAGTTTCATTATCGAATTCTCTGAAAGTTAATCCTGCAATGGTTTCATCACTGGAAATTAAGCCAAGTAAAAGATGCCAACTTTCTAACAATTGGCAAGAGAATCGTGTTGCAATAATTTGTGACAGGCCAAAAACTTCCTGCATTTTTTGTGAATACTTAACCATTATGATTCCTTTTTCCTATCCAAACGATGGAGGAGTTTCTTTAACATTCTAGTTCTAATAAAAGGGGCTTCTTGTCCCAATACTGCATCAGACGTCATTGATAGCAGCATGTTGCCTTCTCGCTCTGTGATTACCTTTTCTTCAAATAAGAGTTGAATAAGATCATCAAAAACCTGTTGGCTAACTCGTTCACCAATCGTTGCCATCAAAGAACCGAGTAGTTGGTGATTATCTGAAAACTTAACCTTAACAATGCGGATGTAGCCACCACCGCCACGCTTACTCTCAACTAAATAACCCCGACTCTCTGTGAAACGCGTCTTTATAACATAGTTAATCTGACTAGGAACAACCTGAAAAGACTCTGCCAGATGAGATCGCTTAATTTCGGTCATACCTGACTGAGCCAACAACTGTTTGATATACTCTTCAATCTGATCCGAAGTATTTTTTGACGACATTAAGGCCTCCCTTTCTTACTTTGACTATAACTGACTATAATTATATCAAATTTTCAGGACATTTTAAACTTTAAGCTTTAGACCTAAAGAATCCTTATACTCAATGAAAATCAACAGCAGACTAGGCGACACAGATAGCAGATAGAACTAAAGTTTATCAAATCAAGTCAACAACGTCTGCTTTTGATTTTCGAAGAGTATTAGACAGCTGAAAAACGCTAGACAATAGACTCAGCCCTTTTCAAGTTATTTTTTTAAGATTTGATAAATCCCCAAGGCAATCAGCATCAAACAGCTTGTTAGCATGAAGGGGGTTTGATACTGTTCTAAACCAAGACCTTGAATAGCTTTAGTTAACAGCAATGGTGTCACAATAACACCGATATTGCCTGCTGTGATAGCCATACTGGTGACAAAGGTGTGATAAGTCATGTCAAAAGATTTTGCAATGCTTTCAAAAATAGATGACATGCCACCCACAAAACTAGCACCAATCAAGAATGAACCTAGGTAATAGAAAACAAGATGATGACCAAAAGCGAAGAAAAGACTTCCCACCATCATACTAAAAAGCATGAGCGTCAAGGTATTTTCTTTGAAACGTTTATGCAATTGTCCAAAAATAAGTCCCATCAAAACACCAGAAAAAGCCATAATTGTCAATATCTGACTGCCTAGTAAATCAGAATAGCCTAAATGACTGACTAAGAGCGTTGGTACTTTTACCGTTGCTCCGATATAACTAATCCCAATGAAGAAGGTAATCAGCATCCATAAGATAACGTCTTTATTGAAAATAGTCATCTGAGATAAGGATTTAATCTCACGTTTGGTATCAGGAACATTTTTACTAAAAAGATAGAGAACAGGAAGAACCAAGAGGTAAACCAAGTAAATATACTGTGGGCCGATAAAAAGGGCGTATCCAACCAAAAAGGTGGTCAGCGTTTTACCAATGTTCAAGGTCGCCGTACGCCAGCCAATCATACTAGCGCGTTTATCCCCATCAAAGTATTCTGAAATAATGCTAATAGACAAAGAATTATAAAGTCCAATCCCTGCACCGAGAAGAAGGCGTGAAAACAGGGCTAAACCAAAGCTTTTGGAGAGGAATGAAAAAATACCTGACACTAAAATCAAAAGGAGACCGAGTTGAACCGTCTTTTTCTGACCAATCCTTCCCACAATAAAATTACTCAAAATTACAACAATGGTAATGGTCATGGCTGGAATCGTAACCAAGGTTTCCACAGAAGCCAAGCTAAGGTGTGGATTTTGAGCTTGGTAATATTGAGATAGTTTGGGAATGGCTGGTGCAATCGCTAGATGCGACATGAGAAATAACGAGATGGATAGTAAGGAAATTTTTAAAAAGGGTGATTTTGTCATTTTAGACTTTCTAATAGAATTCATCATCAAAAAAGCACCCCTATTTACCTAGGAAAAGGAAACAGAGGTGCCGTAGATTAGAGATTAATCAATTATTTACCAAGAGCTGCTGCCATTGTGGCTGCAACTTCGTTTTCAAAGTCATTTGAAGCTTTTTCGATACCTTCACCAACTTCGAAACGAGCAAATGCGACAACTTTAGCATTTACTGATTCTAAGTATTGCTCAACAGTTTTGCTGTCGTCCATGATGTAAACTTGTGCAAGAAGTGTGTACTGTTGGTCAACTTTAGTGTTGTCAAGCATGAAGCGATCCATTTTACCTGGAATGATTTTGTCCCAGATTTTTTCTGGTTTACCTTCAGCAGCAAGTTCTGCTTTGATGTCTTCTTCAGCTTTTGCAATCACTTCGTCAGTCAATTGAGCTTTTGATCCATACTCAAGGTGTG
Source organism: Streptococcus thoraltensis DSM 12221 (assembly GCF_000380145.1). Lineage (GTDB taxonomy): Bacteria > Bacillota > Bacilli > Lactobacillales > Streptococcaceae > Streptococcus > Streptococcus thoraltensis. The sequence goes on from NZ_KB904609.1 coordinate 120,117, forward strand.
GAAGAGCTGGTTTGTTAACCATAGCACGTGATTCGTTGTCTTGATCGATAACGTGGTTCAATTGTGCTAGTTCATCTTTAACAAATTGCTCATCAAGTTCAGTGTATGAAAGAACTGATGGGTTCATTGCAGCGATGTGCATTGACAATTGTTTAGCAAGTGCTTCGTCGCCACCTTCGATAACTGAGATAACTCCGATACGTCCACCATTGTGTTGGTAAGCACCGAAAACTTGATCATCAGCTTTTTCGATAACAGCGAAACGACGGAATGAGATTTTTTCTCCGATTGTAGCTGTTGCGTTAACGTATGCTTCTTCAAGCGTTTCACCTGAAGCCAATTTAACTTTAACAGCTTCATCATTGCTAGCTGGTTTAGCTGCGGCAAGTGCTTTTGCAGTTTCGTTTACCAATTCAACAAATTGTGCGTTTTTAGCAACAAAGTCAGTTTCAGCGTTAACTTCAACAACTGCTGCAACGTTACCATCAACGTAAACGCCAGTCAATCCTTCAGCAGCTACGCGGTCAGCTTTTTTAGCTGCTTTAGCCATACCTTTTTCGCGAAGCAATTCAATCGCTTTGTCGATATCGCCATCAGTTTCAACAAGTGCTTTTTTAGCGTCCATAACACCAGCACCTGATTTTTCACGCAATTCTTTAACGAGTTTTGCAGTAATTTCTGCCATGAGTAGATCTCCTTAAAATATAATCTGAGAAAACAATTCCTGACTATCAGGCTTGTTACTCTTTAATAACTAAATAAAAACAAAAGGGACTAGGGCTTAGCCCTGCCCCCTTCGCAAGCAATAGCCATTCTTGCTAATCAAGCTCAAATGGTAAAGTGGACAACTGTCCTTGTTATTTTTCTTAGTTGTTGTCGCCTTCTACAACTTCAACGATTTCTTCGATTGATTCTGCACTAGCTTCTTCTTGGAAGTCAACGCCAGCATCTTCGCCTTGGTTACCTTCGATAACAGCATCAGCTAATTTAGAAGTAATCAATTTAACGGCGCGAATAGCATCGTCATTTGCTGGGATGATAACATCAATCTCATCTGGATCAGCGTTTGTATCAACCATAGCCACAACTGGGATACCAAGTTTTTTAGCTTCTTTAACAGCGATTTGTTCTTTATGTGGGTCAACAATGTACATCACATCTGGAATACGAGGCATGTCTTCGATACCACCCAAGAATTTTTCAAGACGTGCACGTTGTTTGTTAAGTAATGCAACTTCTTTCTTAGGAAGAACTTCGAAAGTTCCATCTTCTTCCATGCGTTTGATCTCTTTCAATTTAGCGATACGTTTTTGGATAGTATCCCAGTTTGTAAGAGTTCCACCCAACCAACGGTGGTTGATGTAGTATTGACCAGCACGCGTAGCTTCTTCTGCTACTGCTTCAGCTGCTTGTTTTTTAGTACCAACAAACAAGATAACTGCATCGTTTGCTGCTGCATCACGAACAAAGTCGTAAGCTTGATCAGCCAATTTTACAGTTTGTTGAAGGTCGATAACGTGGATACCGTTACGCTCAGTAAAGATATACTTAGCCATTTTAGGGTTCCAGCGACGAGTTTGGTGACCAAAGTGAACACCAGCCTCAAGAAGTTGTTTCATTGAAATTACTGCCATGAGTAGTTTCTCCTTTATGTTTTTTTCCTCTTCCAGCCGTCAACTTGCAAGACCACCACGAGGGCAACAGTCTCACAATGGAGCCAGAATGAGTATTTATTGCCTAAGCAACTAGTACATAGTATCAAAAATCATACCAAAAAGCAAGTCATTATGTACCGAATCATTCTCCTTGCCATGAATTTCTTCACCATTTTTAAACGTCACCTTGACTGTGCTATCAGCCTTTTTGTCTTGGAGATTGTGTGACTGTTTCTAAATAAGCATTTTTGCTTGAACACCTAAAAAGGAGTGTCATAGAACTTTGGATTTTCGGTTTATTTTTCTAATCATATCAGGCGTTTAAGCCTCTACGCTTATCTTGTTTTTTGTGTTTTGGCATAGGGTGTCGCATAGCTTTCAATGATTTGATAGTCTTTTGAATTAACTTTGATTCATGGTCACTTTCGACTTGCCTTACTCATACTCAATGAAAATCAAAAGCAGACTAGGCGACACAGATAGCAGATAGAGTTGAAGTTCATCACGTCAAGTCAACAAGGTCTGCTTTTGTTTTTCGAAGGGTATCAAGTACTGTTCTGCGTCTTTCTGTTCCTTGTTTCTGAAAGTTAATTCATTTGACGATACTAGATAAAGATTTATTGTTCCGATTATGTTTAGTGTTTTCTTTTTAATTCTAAAGAATGTCGCTTAATCCACGCTTTTTAAGTCGACTAATAACAATTATTCAAAATTAATAATATCACTTCCAAAATAACACAAAGAAGCAGGAAGTACCTTTTAAGAGGTATTTTTCCTACTTCTTAGAGCTATTTACATATCCTCAACTAACTTAGTTGGAGATGGGATTTCGAATAAGATAATCAAAGGCACCAATAGCTGCCGTGGCTCCAGATCCCATGGAAATAATGATTTGCTTGTAAGCAGAATCCGTACAGTCACCCGCCGCAAAAATGCCTGGGATGTTAGTTGCGCCTTGTTTATCCACAATAATTTCCCCTCGTTGGTTCAACTCAATATCACTATCGCTCAACCAAGAAGTGTTTGGAAGAAGGCCAATTTGTACAAAAACACCCTCCAAGGAAATGGTCTGCTCTTGACCAGACTCACGATCACTATATCGCAAACCTGTCACTTGAGTATCTCCAAGAATTTCCTGAGTAGCAACATTCTTAAAAACAGTTACATTGGAAGTTTGTGCTATTCGTTCTTGCAATACTTGATCTGCCTTAAGTTCTGGTAAAAACTCTAAAACATACACATGCTTAGCCAAACCTGCTAGGTCCAAAGCAGCTTCAAGTCCAGAATTTCCACCACCAATCACAGCAACATCCTTGCCCTCAAAAAGAGGTCCATCACAGTGCGGACAGTAAGTGACTCCTTTGTTGCGAAATTCAGCTTCACCCGGAACGTTAATATTGCGCCATTTTGCACCAAGGGCTAAAATGGCTGATTTCGTTTCTAAGACGGCACCATTTGACAAGGTTAAGGCAATGACATTATCTTTTTCAACAGAAACCACCTTTTGAGCTTTAATGATGTCAACATCGTAACTCTTGGTATGTTCCTCTATTTGCGCCATTAACTTAGGACCTTCTGTATAGAGATTTCCTATCATGTTTTCAATGCCGACAGTCTCCATCACTTGTCCACCAAATGTTTCAGCTACTAAGCCCGTTTTCAAACCTTTTCGTGCAGCATAGATGGCTGCACTGTTTCCAGCTGGACCGCCTCCGACTACTAGGACATCATAGACGCCTCTATCAGCAAAGGCTTCTTCTGACAATGGACCTGTCACTTTGTCTACCAATTGTTCAATGGTTGCGCGACCTGATGACCACTCCGAACCATTCAAATACACCGTTGGAACGGACATGATTCCTTTAGAGGTCACCTCATCTTGAAACATCCCTCCTTCAATCATAGTATGTGAGATGTTGTCATTTAGTACAGACATGATATTTAAGGCTTGAACAACATCTGGACAGTTGTGACACGTTAGGCTAACATAGGTTTCAAACTGAAGTTTTTCATCAATGGCTCTAATACGATCCGCAAGGTCTGGTTCAATTTTAGGAGCACGACCAGAGACTTGCAAAACAGCCAAAATAAACGATGAAAACTCATGCCCTAATGGAAGTCCTGAAAAAACGATACCACTAGTCTCTCCTTTTTTTGAAATCTGAAAACTGGGAGTTCTCTCCAAATTTATCGGCTCACGGCTGATACGATCTGACATATTCTCAATTTCCGTGATAAACTCATCCATCTTTTGAGAATTCGCATCATCGCCAAGACAAACTTGTAATACAATATCTGACTCCAGTAAACCTAAATAACTTTGAAGTTGGGATTTGATGTCATTAGATAAGGTCATAAACATCCTCCTCGTCTTTTGATTATATTTTTCCGACTAAATCTAAACTTGGTGTCAAGGTCTCAGCGCCTTCTTTCCACTTAGCAGGGCAAACTTCTCCTGGGTGCTTGCGAACATACTGAGCTGCATGAATTTTATCAATCAAGGTGCTGGCATCGCGTCCAATTCCATCAGCGTTTATTTCCATCATTTGAATGATGCCATCAGGATCTACAATAAATGTTCCTCGTTGGGCAAGTCCATCCTCTCCTAACACATCAAAACCTTGTGATAAAACGTGAGAAGGGTCACCAATCATTGGGAAAGTGATTGTTCCTACAACATCAGACTCATCATGCCACGCCTTGTGGACAAAATGCGTATCTGTTGATACTGAATAAACTTCCACACCTAGTGATGTCAACTCTTCATACTGATCTTGTAAATCCCCTAGTTCCGTCGGGCAAACAAATGAAAAATCAGCTGGGTAGAAGCAAAAGATAGCCCATTTACCTTTTATATCGTCACTGCTAACCGTGATAAATTCACCTTGATGATAGGCTTGTGCTTGAAAATCAACGATTTCTTTTCCGATTAAAGACATATTTGTGTCCTCCTTAGTTTTTGTAATTAGGGTCATTATATAATAATAATTCTAAATAAGCTTTCGAAAAGCTCAAAAATTGGTTGCGTTTCCATCTCTGTTATGATTGGTTTTTCGGCTCCATCATATTTAGGACAATATACATTAAAATGACAGAAAATTTGTAAGCAATTAATTGCTCTTTTGCTGACTGCTATACAACACTTATTATCCTGTTTCGTCCTAGATAAGCTAACTTCTACGCATGCGTTTATTAAAGATTACAAAAATCAACAATTTGATTAAAGCTGTCATTTTAGACAGAAATTGCTGATTCAAAAAAAGTAAGAACGCACAAAAGTTGTTTGCTAAAATTGCCTTGCTAAAAAGAAAAGATTACGTTATAGTGAAAGCGACTAGATTTTGGAGGCGTTTACAAAATGACGAAAATCAGATTAAAACTACTTGGCAGCCCAAAGATTTTTTTAAATGAACAAGAACAATTTTTCACATTTTCCAAAGTAAATGCGCTCCTTTACTACCTAGCGATAAATGGTCCTGTCAATCGCGAAACCATAGCTAGCTTACTCTGGGAACATAAGACTACCCAGACAGCTAAAAAGAATCTTCGAAATACGATTTATCAAGCCAATAAGGGCACGAAAACAGACATCATTATTTGTCCCAATAGGAACACTATTACTCTAAATCCTGATTTAAATATCAAAATTGATGTCGAGCTTTTTTTAAAGTCTCCTAAACACCATTTAAATCTTTATCAGGGAGATTTCTTACAGGGGTTTTATCTAAAAAACTGTGAGGAATTTGAGTTGTGGATGTCTAAGCTCCGCCTGCAGTATGAGCAAATCTTTTTGAAAGCCTCCTATCAAAAGGTTGAAGAAGGTCTCTCTCTTGGTAACGAAGAAGATAATGAACAATACTTAAAACAACTCATTGAACGTGACGAATTTGAGGAACGAAATTATCAGTTATTGATGCGTTTCTACCAGCAAAAAAAACGTCCTAGTAAGGCTATTGAAACCTACTATCAATTGACCAATCTCCTTGAGAAAGAACTTGGCATTCGACCGAGCAGCCAAAGCCAGCAGATTTATCAAGAAATTCTAGCAAATCATCGCAGCGAACGTACGGTTAGTCACTTTCTCCATACTAGTGATACCTTTTTAGGACGAATCAACGAAATTCGACAATTAGAAACATTTTTATCGAGTTGTTTGAGTAACCACGATGCAGAAATCTTGCTCTTAATTGGAGACACTGGAATAGGAAAAAGAACTTTGGCGAGACAGGTTCTAGCTACTCAAAATTCACGTTTTCAAATGATTACAACGGAGTGTTTCCGTGAAGAATACGAGAATCCTTTTCAACTATGGCGCAATCTGCTAAATCACCTTGGGGATTTGGTCATTCAACATCGGTTGTTAACTCCCAAAGCTTGGAAGATGTCCTTGAAGCAACACTTTACAGCTATTTTTATGCAGACAGAGGATTGTGATAACTCGATTTCGCCTAAGCAAATAAATGCCCTTATCAAGTTCCTTGTAGACATCTTACAACAACTGGCTACCATTAAACCAATGGTTATTCTGATTGAAGATATACATTGGATTGATAAAGGAAGTTTATCGATTCTCCAGCAGGTTGTGCATCAAGTCACGGCTAGCCCTTTAGCTTTTATCTTCACCAAACACCTTGGAACACCGCTTCATCTAGAGAATTATTTGAATACCTTAACGAGCCAGAAGAAATTACATACAATCTTATTAAAGCCGTTTACACGCCAAGAAAGTTTCGATTTTATCCATAACCAGCTGATTGAGCAGACAATCAATTCTGAAGAACTTGATCGGCTCTATCAAGTCAGTCAGGGTATCCCTTTCTTTTTATCGGAATACACCAAGCTCCTTGTTAATAAAGAAAAGTTTATTCCTCTCACACCAGCCATCAAAGCCAAGTTGGGGCTTAAACTAGCAAATCTAGATAGTTTAGCTAATGAACTATTAAATCTTTTAGCCTGCTGTCCTCAAGCCGTCCCACTTAATATCTTGGCACAGATGATGTCTGTTTCTTTAGAAGAAATCATAACTATCGTTGACAATCTTTGCAATTATTATATTTTAATTGAATCTAGTTGTGGCGATGATGTCGTTATCAATTTTCGAGAGCAGATTGTCCGACTTTATTGCTACGATAGATTATCCAAGTCTAGGAAACGACTTCTTCACGGACAAATTGCTAAACGCTTAGAAGAAAGCCTTACCATTTTGCCACCTACTCCACAACTTTTGCAAGAAATAGCCTACCATTTTGACAAATCCCATCAAGAGATCAAAGCCTTAGAATATAACCTAAATTATCTCGATAGTACCTTGGGGCATCAACACGAACTATTTCCGATTTATTCTAAATATTCAGCACGAAATGAACTTTCGACAGAAGATAATCAAAACATCATCGAAAAGCAGTTTAAAACTGTCCGACAACGTATTGACTCTTTGGAAATGACTTATAAAAATAATCGGGATTTTCAAGAATTGCTGGTTCGTTTTTCTTACTTAGAAGGACGCTATGATATTCGTATTGGTCGCTACCAAGAAGGGATTCGACATATTCAAAAAGTCATCACCTTGGCAACTGATCTGAATCATCCCTCTTTTTTATTAGAAGGTTATCGGCAACTCATCCATTATTGCATTCAAGTGGAAAATAAAGCCGAGATGAAATACTACTCCGAACTATCCTTAGAAGCTGCTGTCTCTGCCAATCATTTCGAAGCTATCGCTATTAGCTTGAGATTTAAAGGTCTCTACCATCTCATCATCGGAGACTTAGATGAGGCAAAACGACTTCTACTGCAATCCATTGACTTTTTCAAGGTCACTCCCTCTGTGGAATCTCAATACACGATTCAAATAGCCGCTGCTTTAGATTATTTAGCGGAGATTTATCAAATCAGACAAGAATTTGATAAGGCAATTCACTACCAAAAAATGGCTATAAAATTAACAGAAAAAATAGCTGCAGAAGTTCCTGCAAGCGTCTTTTATATCGGATTGGGTATCTCTTACTTCACAATCGGTCATCTTGACACTTCCTATCAGATGTTAACGATTGCTAAACAAGGACTTAAAAAACATCTGCGCCCTTGGAAGGAAATTCAGTTGGAAATTTACTTGGCGATCATTCAATGGAAAAAGGGTATCACTGCTCCTGTTATGGACCTACTAAGACAAAAAGATAAGCTCGAATCTAGATATGGCAATCCTAGAGATAAAGGCTTTATTTACTATGTTATGGCGGTTGTTAAATACCATTTGTTAACAGGTGAGCATTCTTTAAGTCAATCCGATGTCTGTTATTTAGAAGCGGCACTTGTCGAATCTTTTGACTCTTATTACGAAGTTGCTATAGTCAACCTCAATCCTTATCGTGATAGTCATCTATGTTCTGAATTAACAAACTTACGGCAAAAACTATCTTATCCTCAATGACAGGCAAAATCAGACGAGGTGACGGCTAATGCCAATAAAACTGACGTTCATCAAATCGGTCGCATGTGATTTTCAAAAAGTCTAAAACAAGCTAAGAACAGATTGTTGCCAACACCTAAAAAAGGCTCTATAGTTTCTGTAGTGGATAAACCACCACAGAAGTTATAGAGCTTTTTGTGAGTTTGGAAAAATGGTGAAACTGGGCTGAGAGATAGCAGGAATGATCCAAATGTAGTCAACTGAATTAACTTTCAGACAAGAAACAGAAAAGACGCAGACAGTACCTAAGTACGACAAGTCGAAAGCGGCGATGTATCATCGTTAATTCAAAAGACTATAAAAACCTAAAATACTCATCGCTTCAGACACAAAAGAGGGAATCACTCTGATTCTCTCGCTTAGCTATAAATCACCCTCTACAGTTGATCATAAAGCAAGATAAAACTCCCCATAGAGAAACTTATACTCTTCGAAAATCAAAAGCAGACCTTGTTGACTTGATGTGATGCACTTCTGTTCTGTCTGCTATCTGTGTCGCCTAGTCTGCTTGTGATTTCATTGAGTATTAATATGGGGAATTTTTTGTGATTCGGCTATGAAACCACTAAGTTTTTTAACTGTGCTGCTGTGCCATGATTTGAACCAAATAGAAAATAAAAGTTGCAGCGAGATTAGCTGTGTGCTTATCAATATCATGTGGCGGGGATACTTCAACAATGTCAAATCCCACTATTTTGCCACTGGCAGCAATATACTGTAACAACAAAACTGCTAGATTGGGATCAAGACCAAGTGACTGAATGGCACTCACCCCAGGGGCTGAACCAACCGCAAAGCAGTCCATATCAATGGTTAGATAGACTCTTGATTGATTTTCTAAAAAGTCATCAATCTTCTGGCACACTTGCTGATAACCCATTTTATAAATATCCTGACCGGTTAAAAAACGGATTCCTTTCGATTTTGCCACAAAGTCAAAGAGAAACAGATTATTATTATGTTCTTGAATACCTAATGCAAGGTAGTTGAATACCCTGTTGTCGAGCAGGGCATCATCGAACATTTGACGAAAACCTGTCCCAGAATTTGGACCCGTATGATTGTAAGGTCTCAGATCAAAGTGAGCATCCATATTGACTACAGCCAAATCATCGTTAATATCCAATGTTTGTCGCAATCCATGGTAGTGTCCATAAGCAGTTTCATGTCCACCGCCTAGTACAATCGGCGTGAGATTGAGATCACACATACGTTTGATAGCTTTGGATAAGCTCATTTGTAGTTGTTCCAAAGAACGGTTCGGGCCATCAATATCTCCCACATCATATACCATGACCTTATTTCCCAAATGCCACGGTAACTTAGCCAATTGACTACGAATAGACTGCGATCCTTCAACCGCGCCGACACGTCCATTGTTGATGTAAACGCCCTTATCGCTTTTAAAACCAATTATTGCAAAATGCCTTCCCTTAAAAGGGGTCAGGGAATCATCATTGAGATCAAGAAACGTCATGACCATCCCCCATTTAGCAGTGTAGAGATCATCTTCTATGGCTCTGTGGTAGTAACTTGTGTTTGATGGGTAGTAGTCTTCTAACACACCTATCACCTCCTTATCTTTTTGCAAGCAAGATGACTAACTAAGCAGACCCAACGACTATTTGTTATAGTCAAACGAATTAGCTTTCAGTCAAGGAACAGAAAAGACGCAGAACAGCACTTAATACTCTTCGAAAATCAAAAGCAGACCTTGTTGACTTGCTTTGATGACCTTCAGTTCTGTCTGCTATCTGTGTCGCCTAGCCTGCTTTTGATTTTTATTGAGTATAAATACGGCAGGTCGAAAGTGACGAGGGAGCAAAGTTAATTCAAAAAATTATACAAAGCTAACCATAAATCTTTTATAAGTATTGTGGCTAAAAAGGCTCTGACACTTGTCACAGCCTTTTATGAATAGCCTAGTATTGAATGGCGAGGTCAACGACATCTTCAATTTTTTCAAGGAATTTTGGATTCTCTATAATAGCGGAAGCCTTGTTTAGTTCCTCGTAAATTTCAATATCCTTATCATCTTCAATCAGCTTAACTTCTTGTCGGAAGAGATCATAAGCAATTTTGGTTCCCTTACCTAGTTCGTGATTTTCTGGTTTCAAATCAAGAGCCTGGCAAGCCGCCAAGATTTCGGTTGCCACAATGCGACGAGCATTTTTGAGGATTTCTCCAGCCTTTCGAGCGGCTATTGTTCCCATGCTGACAAAGTCTTCTTGATTTTCACAAGATGGGATGGAGTCCACACTGGCTGGATGAGATAGAACCTTGTTTTCAGATGCCAAGGCAGCGCAAGCATACTGTGTAATCATAAATCCAGAATTCAAGCCTGGATGCTTGACAAGGAAGGACGGCAATTTGCTGAGTTGACTGTTGACTAGACGCTCTACACGACGTTCAGAAACATTTCCGATTTCTGAAATGGCGATCCCTAAGAAATCAAACGGTTGAGCCATTGGTTCACCGTGGAAGTTTCCTCCTGAGATGACATGACCGTCTTTGCAGATGATTGGATTATCAGTCACAGAGTTGATTTCAATATCAACTTTGGTTTTAACATAGGCGATACTGTCTTTACTTGCTCCATGAATTTGAGGCATACAGCGAAGTGTGTAAGGATCTTGAACCCTGGATTGTGTAGCTACTGTTGTATTTCGGCTATCTTTCAAAAGATTGCGGATATTTCGTGCGGTTGCCAGCTGACCACTTTGCGGGCGAATGGTATGAAGATTTTCTTCAAATGGACTGGAAATACCATTGTGGACTTCAAGTGAGAGAGCCCCTGCTATATCTGATAATTTCAGTAACTGTATCGCATCGTAGGTTGCCAAAGCACCTATTGCCGTTAAGACCGTTGTCCCATTAATCAAAGCAAGGCCTTCTTTTGCGGCTAGGGAAATTTTGGAAATTCCAGCTTTATCAAGAGCTGCTTGCCCTGAGAGTAATTCTCCCTTGTAGTAGGCTTTCCCTAGACCCAGCATTGGTAAAACCATGTGAGAAAGTGGGGCAAGGTCTCCAGAAGCACCGAGTGAGCCTTTTTCAGGGATAAATGGGTGAACCCCCTTATTCAATAATTCTAACAATTTTTCGATGGTTGACAATCGAATACCTGAATAACCTTTTACCAAAGAGTTAATCCGGATAAGCATAATAGCTCTGACCGCATCTTCTGCCAAAGGATCTCCATAACCACTGGAATGCGTACGAATGAGATTTTCTTGAAGTTGTACGGTATCTTCTGTCGAAATGCTGACATTGCAAAGTGAGCCAAATCCTGTTGTAATGCCATAAACAACTCGCTCTTCTTTGACAATGTCGTCAACAATTTTCCGAGACGCCTTCACCGCTTCTGCGGCATGATCATCGATTTGGCAAGTCACGCCCTGACGCGCAACGGCAATCACATCTTCAAGGGTAAGGCTTTCGCCGTCTAGTTTTATAACTCTTGTCATATCTTTTCTCCTAGTTCTATTTTTAAATAACATGATGATCTGCGTGTTTCTTTCGTCCATGCATCACGTAATAAACGCTACTTGCAATGACAATTCCTATGGCACCACGAACGAAGTGCATTGGATTATCACCCCAAATCATTAAAAGACTAATCACTACCGCTAATACTGGGATAACTGGGCCAAATGGTACACGAAATACTACTTTTGCATCTGGTTCCATCTTCCGTAATTTCAAAACTGCTAGGGCAGTTGGGATGTATTGGAAGAAACGGAAGACTACGCTCAAACCTGCCAAGGTTTCAAAAGAGCCTGTTAGTAGCAGGGCAATCGCAATTGAACTAGAAATAACAACTGCTACAACAGGAGCTGCATTTTTATTTTCTTTGGCGATTGATGCTGGAAGCAAACCTTCTTTAGCAATCGCAGCACCAAACCGCGGTACCATGATAGATTCCCCCATATTTAATCCAGTAATTGAAATTAAAGCTCCAATTGAAACCATCCAAGCGCCAACAGGGCCAATCATTTTAACAAATGCATCTTGAACAGGGGCATTGGTATTCATAATACCACCACCAAGCATGGCAATGGTTCCACCAATAATCAACATGTATAAGACAGAAACAATACTAATTGATCCTAAAATAGCACGTGGAACATTTTTTTCTGGTTCTCTCATTTCACCTGCAACGATTGAGAGGGTTTCAAAACCAATAAAGCCATAGAAAATATAGACAGCAGTCTTTGATACGGCTCCTAGCAAATTCGTTCCTGGTTCCAATTGGACAAAAGGAGTGAAGTTGGGTAGACCATTTTTGATAAAGAATAGGGTACAAGCTGAGAAGGCAACGATTGGAATCAATTTAGCAATTGTTGCTGTAATGGTAAAAATTTTAGAAGTTTTCAAGCCTGCAATGTTCATCAGAGATAAAAGGATAACCAGAGTAATACTCAAGGGAATATTCCATCCTTCAAATGCTGGGAAGGTAATAATAAACATCTTAGCAAAACCTGCCGCCATGGCTGCCCAAGCAAAGATGGTAACTGCCCAACCAAGAAAACCAACATTGAACCCAATGAAGTCACCAAAAGCGCGTTTCGAGTATTGAAAAGCGCCACCGTTTTTACCAAAATAACCCGCAACTTCTGCAAAACAAACGGCTAACATGATGGTCAATATCGCTGTTCCAAACATGACAGCGATGGAAGCTGGACCAAGACCTTTATAAATTGACTGTGGCAAGAGAAAAATACCTGAACCAATAACGGCGTTTATCCCATAAAGAGTCGCACCACTCAAGCTAAACTTAGCTTTTTCTCTTTCTTGTTCATTCATATGATTTGACGCCATAATAATACTCTCCTTTTTTGTACATTTTGCGTTCAAATTGTAGCAATAAAGTCATCAGGTGATTCTCCAAATGGATGACTGGATTTCTCTACCTGACAAAAGGGATGCAATAAATAAGTAGCGATGAGAAACTAAGTAGTCATAGTAAAACGTTTAAACAGACTTCGCTAAAAGGAAATAATAACAAGGCTCACTCTTTAAAGCTAATCAATCATAGCTGAGAAAGAAATCTTAATGGGATGACTAGTACCATTTCAAAGCCAATTTACTTTTTCCACAATCCAGCCCAAACGGCAATAGGGCGTTGATATTCCTGTTTCTGATTGTGGTGGATTTGTAAGTCTAACACTGAAGAATTCGCTTCAATAATGGCTAAATGATTCTCTGCCAATCTTAGTTCTTCTTGCTTACCCAAATAAATCGTAAGCTCACTAAGTGCATAAATCAGCTGAATATCAGCTCCTGTCAGCTTAAAAGGAACATCTGACCCAATCGCTTGTAAATCGCCTTTATAGTGATCATCAAAAATGAGATTCATATCTCGACAGGTACCCTGACTAATGATTCGGCTATTTCCTTCAAATGCGTAAGGCTTGAAAGGAACCACAGTTGTTTCACGATTGTCGTGAATGTTACTGAGAGTTATCGGCTTATCCAAAGTCATGATAATGCGATGATACCCTTCTAGTGATGTAAAAGTTGTTTGTCTTATGGCTACTGTTGCGGTAGAAAGACGATAGGAAAACTGTCTTTTTCCATAATCGCCAGTTTCAGGATAAAGGTACAATTGTTGCGTTTTTCCACCTGACCAATCCGATAAAATATAGTCAGAAGGTTTTCTAACAGTTACGATTGTCATCTTTTATCTCCTAGTATTGTCTTAGAATAATCCGGTGATGTTGCCCTCCTTATCAATGTCAATTTTTTCGCTAGCTGGCACTTTAGGCAAGCCTGGCATGGTCATGATAGCTCCCGTCAGAGCGACTATAAAGCCTGCACCAGCAGATACCTTGAGGTTGCTGATTTTCACGGTAAAGTCCTTAGGAGCGCCAAGTTTTTTCGCATCATCGGAGAAAGAATACTGCGTCTTCGCCATACAAATTGGGTAATGTCCAAAACCTAGACGTTCTAACTCAGCCATTTCTCGCTTGGCAGCTGGCGTTAGGCTGATGCCTTTGCCTCCGTATACTTTGGTCACAATTTTAGTTAGTTTTGTTTCAATACTATCATCTTCATCGTAAACAAAGTTAAAATGATTGTCCTGTTCAGCTAATTCAACAACTTTTTGAGCTAATTCCTGGCCACCTTTACCTCCATTTGCCCAGACATCTGAAATGACTACATCGACACCGCGTTTAGCACAGGCATCGTAAACAGCTTGTAATTCACCATCTGTGTCCAGAGGGAATTTGTTAATAGCAACCACAGCGGGTAAACCATAGACCTCTTGAATCGTTTCCAAATGTTTGTCTAGATTTGGAAGACCATCGATAACTGCTTGAACATTTTCAGTTTCTAAATCTGCTTTGGCTACACCTCCGTGCATCTTCAAGGCTCGTATGGTCGCTACTAAAACTACCGCTGAAGGACGTAATCCTGACATGCGACATTTGATGTCAATAAATTTTTCAGCACCTAAATCGGCTCCAAAACCTGCTTCTGTGACAGCATAATCTCCGTATTTCAAAGCTAGCTTTGTCGCAAGAACACTATTACAGCCATGGGCGATATTGGCAAATGGACCTCCGTGAATAAGGGCTGGTGTGTGCTCCAAGGTCTGAACAAGGTTTGGATGAATGGCTTCTTTAAGCAGAGCTGCCATGGCTCCTCCAGCTTTCAAATCTTTAGCAGTAACTGGATTGCCCTCATAGTTATAACCAATAATAATCTTCTCTAAACGTGTCTTCAGGTCAGCTATATTTTCTGAGAGGCAAAGGATAGCCATGATTTCAGAAGCAACGGTAATATCATAACCATCTTCCCGAGGAACGCCATTGACCTTTCCTTGCAATCCATTGACAATATGGCGAAGTTGGCGGTCATTCATATCTACGACACGCTTCCATGTAATGCGTCTTGAATCAATTCCCAATTGATTGCCTTGATGAATATGATTATCAATTAAAGCAGCCAATAAATTGTTCGCGATACCAATGGCATGGAAGTCGCCTGTAAAGTGAAGGTTGATGTCTTCCATCGGAACAACTTGAGCATGCCCTCCACCCGCTGCTCCACCTTTTATCCCAAAAACAGGACCTAGGGAAGGTTCGCGAAGGGCGATAACAGCTTTTTTACCGATAGCAGTCAGAGCATCAACCAAACCAACTGAAGTAGTTGTTTTTCCCTCACCGGCTGGTGTTGGAGAGATGGCAGTGACAAGAATCAGCTTGCCATCTGGTTTATCTTTAAGAGACACAAGTTGCCGAGCATCAATTTTTGCCTTGTATTTACCGTAATGACAGAGCACTTCTTCATCAATACCTAGTCGGTTGGCTACCTTGCTGATCGGTTCCATAGTGACTGAATTTGCTATTTCAATATCTGATAAAACCATGTTTTCTCCTTTATTTTTTAAACGACTTCGACGATTGTGTCGTAAATGTTATCTGCTAAGTCACAACCTTTTTTAAGCAGTTCTTCTCCTTTTTGACGATAAGTTGTCACAAAGGATTCATCCTTAATACCAGATAAGTTTATGAGAACGTTCAACCATGCTCCTTGTAAGCCCGCTTTGAGGTTTAAAGCCGCAACTCCCAAGTCACTAGCTGCGTTGGCGTTTGATTTTCCGACAGCCTTTTGGGTTGTCTCTAAAGCTTCCACCATCAAGACCATCATGTCGTAAGGAGACTGTGCAGCTTCTTTCAAAGCACTTTGCATGGCAGTCCGTCTGGCTGCTTTTTCATCATCCGTTTCCTTAGGCATTTCAAAGACTGCTGAAACTAAATTGAAAGCTTCGGTATCCTTATCAATGGCTGCTAAGAGTTTATCTTGTAGGGAGCTACTCTTGTTGTGAATGTCTTCAATCACATCTTGGAAGTCGGCATATTTTTTCTTTCCTAAAGTCAATTCACAGACCATTTTAGTTAAGGAAATGCCATTAGCTCCTGACATTGCTGCGGCTGAGCCGCCTCCTGGTGCAGGAGCATCTGACCCTAGCACTTTTGCAAAGTCTCTTAAACTTAAATCAACTAATCCCATCGAACCCTCCTATCCAAGTAGATGATTTTCCAAAACTTGTTTATTGTAATCAAAATCTTCAACTTGCAAGTAGTATTCAGCAACATCAATCAACGCCTTGGCTGGAGCAAGTCCAATCACTTCTGAACCAATAATATTTACCCCATAGCGTTTGGCTTCAAAACGAATGGTTTCAAAGGTTCGATAAAGTGGGCATTTTTCAAAATTAACCATATTCATAGACACTTGAGCAATATTGCGGTCTTCTAGCATGACACCAATACCCTTACAGTATTTGTAGCCACCACCTGAACCACGGATAATCTTGGCAATTTTATTGGCAATTTCAACATCGTCCGTATCCAAGTTAACATTGAAAGCTACAAGTGGCATACGCGCTCCTACTGCCGTCACTCCAGCTGTAGGATGAATTTTTCTATCACCGTAATCTGGAGCCCAGTCATCTTCCAATAATTTTTCTGGCATCCCTTCAAACTGACCTTTACGAACCTTGGCAAGATTTTGACGCTCTGGACGTGTTGCTGAATCTTCATAAAGGAAAATGGGAATGCCAAGCTCACTGTTTATACGTTCAGCAACTTTTTTAGAAATGTCAACACATTCAGCTGTTGTAATATCCTTGATTGGTACAAACGGGCAAACATCTGTCGCTCCCATGCGAGGATGTTCTCCCTCATGTTTAGTCATATCAATATGTTCAGAAGCATATTTTACCAGCTGAAAGGCAACTTCTTGAATCGCTTGGTCATCGCCAACAAGAGTAAATACGCTGCGATTATGACTAGCGTCAGAAGAGTAATCTAACAGGGTTACCCCAGCAATGCTTTTAGCTGTCTCAACCAGACCATCAATAACGTCTTGATTACGTCCTTCAGAGAAGTTGGGAATACATTCAACAATTTTTGCCATAGTAATTTCCTTTCAAGTTATTGAATTAATATAGTCTTTTGAATTAACTTTGCGACCTCGTCACTTTCGACTTGCCCTACTCATACTCAATGAAAATCAAAAGTGGACTAGGCGATGCCGATACAGATAGAACGGAAAGGCATCAAATCAACGACGTCTACTTTTGATTTTCGAAGAGTGTCAAGTACTGTCCGCGTCTTTGTCCCTTGTTCTGAACGTTAATTCATTTGACTATAATAAGCATTTTTAGATAACGCTTACATTTTTACTTAAATAATTTTGCAACGGCTGATGAAACAAGGTCGTCATCAGCGAGGTATGGAATCGTAATGTGATCAGTGTCTCCATGCAGACGATTGTACTCAATAGCCGTTTCAATAGCATGGTCATTTCGAGCCCAATTACGTCTTGCAACACCACCCATGGTATCCCAAGAAATAGCTGACTTGATAATCTCATCAACACGCTCACTGCCATCTAATACTAAACCAAAGCCACCATTAATCGCCTTACCAATACCAGTACCGCCACCATTATGAAGGGCAACCAAACTCATACCACGCGCAGCATTTCCAGCATAACACTGAACCGCCATGTCGCAAGTAACGTTTGAACCGTCTTTAATATTTGATGTTTCACGAAATGGTGCATCTGTTCCAGATACATCGTGATGGTCTCGACCAATCATGACAGGGCCAATCTTGCCTTCACGGACTAATTCGTTAAATTTAAGCGCAACGTTGACACGTCCCAGACAGTCTTGATACAAGATACGCGCCTGTGTACCAACAACCAATTGATTTTTCTCAGCGTCACGAATCCAGTTATAATTATCACGGTCTTGGTAACGACGATTTGGATCAATCGCTTCCATGGCAGCATGGTCAGTCGCAACCAAATCATCATGATTACCACTCAAGCAGACCCAACGGAATGGACCGTAACCATAGTCAAACAACATCGGACCCATGATGTCTTCTACGTAGGATGGCCAAATGAAACCATCTTTGTCATCAATACCATTTTTAGAAATTTCTTTGACGCCTGAGTCGTAAACAGATTTCATAAAGGCATTACCATAGTCAAAGAAGTAGGTGCCTTTTTCTGTCAAGGTCTTAATCGCTTCATAGTGACGCGCCAACGTTTCATCAACCAAGCGGATAAAGGTTTCCTTATCCTCAGCGAGTAAACGAGTG
This sequence comes from Streptococcus thoraltensis DSM 12221, assembly GCF_000380145.1. Taxonomy (GTDB): domain Bacteria; phylum Bacillota; class Bacilli; order Lactobacillales; family Streptococcaceae; genus Streptococcus; species Streptococcus thoraltensis. Next base: position 138,362 of record NZ_KB904609.1, read on the forward strand.
CGCTCATCAAAGCTGATACCCGCAGGGCAATAGCCACCATCGTAGACATTGTGGCAAGACGTCTGGTCAGATAGGAGATCAACGTGGATACCTTCTTCATTTACATACTCAAGCAAATCAACGATATTGCCATGATAAGCAATGGAGGTTGTTTCTTTTTTATCTAGATATTCCTTAGCCATATTCATAGCTTCTTCTGGTGTTTCAGCAATCTGGCTAATCCAGCCTTGTGTATGACGTGTTTCAATCCGTGACGCATCTACTTCAGCGATAATGGACACAGCATTGGCAATTTCTGCAGCCTTACCCTGTGCCCCACTCATACCACCTAGACCAGATGAAATGAAGAGTTTACCGGTCAAATCACCATCGTCTGGTACCCCCAATTTCAAACGACCGGCATTCAACAAGGTATTAAAGGTTCCGTGGACAATTCCTTGTGGGCCGATATACATCCAACCACCAGCGGTCATTTGTCCGTAATTCGTAACCCCCATTTCTTCAGCGATTTCCCAATCCTGCATATTATCATATTCGCCAACTAAAAGACCGTTGGTAATAATAACGCGGGGAGCTTCTGGTTTTGAATGGAACAAGCCGACAGGATGACCTGATTCCACAACTAGAGTTTGCTCTTCAGTCATCACCTCGAGGTATTTTTTGATGAGTTGGTACTGCATCCAGTTGGCACAGACAGAACCAGTTTCACCATAAGTGACCAATTCATAAGGATAAAGGGCAATTTCAAAACTCAAGTTATTGTCAATCATGACCTGCATGGCTTTAGCAGCCGTGCAATTTCCCTTGTATTCATCAATCGGCTTGCCATAAATGCGTTCTTTTGGTCTCCAGCGATAGCCATAAATACGACCTCGCGTTTTGAGTTCTTCCAAGAATTCTGGAATCACTTCCTCATGAAATTTTTTAGGAACATATCGTAACGCATTTTTCAAAGCGAGTTCTGTTTGCGCTTGAGTTAAACGAAAACCTCTATCAGGTGCACGTCGAATACCGTCTTGAAATACCGTCTTTTCAGGTAGCACATCATCTAATTTAACTGTCATTGCAGCTGCAATGTCTGCTTCACTAAAGTATGACATAAAAACGCCTCCTTAAAATATTATTGTTGATGGTAGTTTAACAGTAAACAGTCAATAAAAAGTCTTTTTACCTGAAACTTAGCAAAAAAGATAAAAAATGATGATAGTCAGAAATTTTTGACTAAAATTTGACGTTTTATGAGTAATCTGATTGTATTGAATAATAGAGTCAAATGAATTAACTTTCCGAACAAGGAACTAAGACACGAACAGCACTTGATACTCTTCGAAAACCAAAAGCAAACCTTGTTGACTTGATTTGATGACCTTCAGTTATGCCTGCTATCTGTGTCGCCTAATCTGCTTTTGATTGTCATTGCGTATGAGTAGGGCAAGTCGAAAGTGACGGTGTATCAAAGTTAATTCAAAAGACTATAGAATCCACTATACGGAGGTTTTATATGATTGCTGATAGTTTACTCACACATTTCAATCAAGTCTTCTGCCCAAATGACCCAGGACACCCTCTCTTTGGTCAGGACATGAAGGACGCTCAAATCCTTGAAGACGGTTATATTGCCGTTAAAAATGGGCTTATTCTAGCAGTAGGAACAGGTGAACCTGACGCATCTTTGATTGGCGAAGAAACCATTGTACGTTCTTACGAAGGTAAAATTGCGACCCCGGGGATCATTGATTGCCACACTCACCTTGTTTATGGAGGTAGCAGAGAACATGAATTTGCTAAAAAATTAGCGGGGGTTTCTTATTTAGACATTCTGGCACAAGGTGGGGGCATCTTAAGTACCGTAAAGGCGACTAGAGAGGCAAGTTTTGATAATCTCTATCAAAAATCCAAGAGGCTATTGGACTATATGCTACTTCATGGCGTTACAACAGTCGAAGCTAAAAGTGGCTATGGCTTAAACTGGGAGACAGAAAAACGCCAACTTGATGTTGTCTCAGCCCTTAATAAAGACCATCCGATTGACCTCGTTTCTACCTTTATGGCAGCGCATGCTATTCCAGAGGAATACAAAGGCAAGAGTCAAGCCTATTTGGATCTCATTGTTGAAGAAATGCTTCCAGCGGTTAAAGAAGACAATCTAGCGGAATTCTGTGATATTTTTTGCGAAAAAAATGTCTTCACTGCAGAAGAATCTCGCTATTTATTAAGCAAGGCTAAAGAAATGGGCTTTAAGCTTCGTATTCATGCTGATGAGATTGCTTCCATTGGTGGCGTAGATGTGGCGGCAGAACTGGGTGCAACCAGTGCAGAACACCTGATGATGGCAACAGATGAAGGTATCGCTAAAATGAGTGAGGCAAAGGTTATTGGTAATTTGCTGCCGGCGACAACCTTTAGCCTCATGGAAGACACCTACGCTCCCGCTCGCAAAATGATTGAAAAGGGCATGGCTATTACACTTTCTACCGACAGCAATCCTGGTAGCTGCCCAACAGCTAATATGCAATTCGCCATGCAACTGGGTTGCTTCATGATGGGGCTGACTCCCGTAGAAGTTTTAAACGCTGCAACCATCAATGCAGCTTATTCTGTTAATCGCCAAGAGAGCATTGGCAGCTTCACGATTGGAAAAGAAGCAGACATTGCTATTTTTGATGCACCAAACATTGACTACCCATTTTATTTCTTTGCTACGAACTTAATCCATCAAGTTTACAAGAAAGGTAACTTAATGGTAGACAGAGGACGGATAGTTTAACCGAAAATCAAGCATAAAAAGGAGTTTAAGAAATGCCTAAACTCCTTTTTTCACACTTAATTTTCAAAACTTCAAATCAATCTTGTAGGCACTATCAAGATACCGTCAAATGAATTAATATTCAGACAAGGAACAGAAAGATGCGGACAAAAATTGATTTTCGAAGAGTATGAGTAGGGCAAGTCGAAAGTGACTGTGTCTCAAAGTTAATCCAAAAGACTATAGCATCAGTCCCACTGTCTCTCAGCTCCGTTCTACAGTTGTTTACCAAGTCCACAGCCACGAACAGTCTTCTAGAAACAAGTCTATTTGACGATTTAAACGTTAAGCGAGGATATGTCTGTAAAGATTAGATAATCCGGTCCTACTTCATTGTGCATACCCTAAAATAGTTCTTCATAAATCAGCCTTTGCTTGGTTTGTTGAAGATGGAATAGTCAACTGCCTTACATTTGTTGAGTTAAACGCTACAATGTGATATTGACAATGGCACTACCAGATTAGTTCCTACCCCATCTAAATCTGCCCATTCACGCTTTATTCAAATCTTTTCATTTTACAAGTGTAATAAACAAAGATATTGTCATCTTCGACTTAACTAGGACATTATCACTTTCGAATGATACGGGAATGATTCCCGTCAATTTCAACTTGACTCAAAAAGAGTTTTAAGGTAGAATATAGTTTGTTATGGCGGTATAGCCAAGTGGTAAGGCACGGCTCTGCAAAAGCTTGATCGTCGGTTCAAATCCGTCTACCGCCTTTCAATACCTGATTTAACAGGAATTAACCGAATGAAAAGCCCGATTTTACGGGCTTTTTTGATTTTCTATCAGGTTGAATTCGGATAAATAGGGATAATTTGGTGGGCAATGCTACCTTTCTAAAAGATAAAAGAATAAGTTCACTAAAGCAGACTTTAGGCGATATGTCCGTTTAAACGCCCAAAAACACTCTACCTGCATGCCAAAGCACTCGTTTCCGAAGTGCTCAGGTTGAAGAAAAAGTCTATTTTAGACATTTTCCTCCAAGCTTTTTTCTTAGTAGCCAAAAACAAAAACTCTTAAAAACGCTGTTATTTCAACATTTTTAAGAGTTTAATGATTCCCCTTCTCCCTGCGAGATGTTCCGAAATATCAAAGTTTCAGGGTTTTGTCTACGTTCTGAACACTTCGTTTCTGAAGTGCTTTTTTCATTTTTATCACCCCTTTTCTGCTATAATAGAAGCATGACAAATGCGAAAAATAAACTACTTTTAATCGACGGTTCTTCCGTTGCTTTCAGGGCTTTCTTCGCCCTTTATAACCAGATTGATCGTTTCCGCAACCCGAACGGTCTCCACACCAACGCCATCTATGGTTTCCACCTCATGCTAGACAATCTCATGGAACGTGTACAGCCCACTCACATTTTGGTGGCTTTTGACGCGGGTAAAACTACCTTCCGTACCGAGATGTACGCCGACTACAAGGCTGGTCGTGCCAAGACTCCTGAGGAGTTCCGCGAGCAGTTTCCTTACATTCGGGAAATGCTAGCAGCGAGAGGCGTTACTTATTATGATTTGGCTAATTATGAAGCTGATGACATCATCGGAACACTTGATAAAATGGCTGAGCTAGAAGATTTTGACGTCACGATTGTATCTGGTGATAAGGACTTGATTCAATTAGCTGACCATAATACGGTGGTCGAAATTTCAAAAAAAGGCGTAAGCGAGTTCGAAGAATTTACCCCAGCCTACCTTATGGAAAAAATGGGCATCACGCCTGAACAGTTTATCGACCTCAAAGCTCTCATGGGGGATAAGTCGGATAATATCCCTGGTGTTACTAAAATTGGTGAGAAAACTGGTCTTAAATTGCTTCTTGAACATGGCAGTCTGGAAGGGATTTACGAAAATATAGATGGCATGAAACAGTCCAAGATGAAAGAAAACCTCATTAATGATAAAGAGCAGGCTTTCCTATCCAAGACGCTAGCAACCATCAACACCAAAGCGCCTATCACTATCGAGTTATCTGACACTGTTTACATGGGGCCAAAAGTCGACGATTTGGCTAAATTCTACGATGAAATGGGCTTTACTCAATTCAAAAATGCCCTAGTGGGAGAGGCTGAAACACCTACTTTTGAAAGTCAATTTGAAGAAGTCAATACGGTTTCTGACAAGCACTTCAGTAACCAAGATTTCTTCTACTTTGAAATGCTCAATGATAACTACCACGTCGAGGAAATTATTGGCTTTGCTTGGGGAACTAAGGAGGCTATCTACGCATCTACTAATCTGGATTTACTACAAGCACCAGCCTTTCAGAAAGCACTTGCTAAGCCTATGCAGACCTTTGACTTCAAACGAGTCAAGGTTCTACTGAGCCATCATGGGATTGACATTCCTGCCCCCAGCTTTGACAGTCGTTTAGCCAAATACCTGCTTTCAACCGTTGAGGATAATCACCTATCAACCATCGCTCGTCTCTACACAGCTCTGCCTTTGGAAAGCGATGAAGTCGTCTATGGAAAAGGCGCCAAACGCGCTATTCCTGAAAAGGATAGTCTACTCAGCCATTTAGCCAAAAAAGTCCAAGTCCTTATCGAAAGTAAGGAACCTATGTTAGCCAAACTAGAGGAAAACGACCAAATCGACCTCCTCTTTGACATGGAGCAACCCTTGGCAAATGTTCTGGCTAAAATGGAAATCGCTGGTATCAAGGTCAACGGGGGAACCTTAGCTGAAATGGCTTTGGAAAACCAAGTGGTCATCGACAAATTAACCCAAGACATCTACGAGATGGCTGGGCAAGAGTTCAATATCAATTCGCCAAAACAGTTGGGTGTCTTGCTCTTTGAAACTATGGGATTGCCCCTCGAATACACCAAGAAAACCAAAACTGGCTATTCAACAGCTGTTGATGTTTTGGAGCGACTTGCACCAATTTCACCAATTGTGTCTAAGATTTTGGAATACCGCCAAATCGCTAAACTGCAATCAACGTATTTGATTGGTTTGCAGGAATACATCCGCGACGATGGCAAAATCCACACACGCTATGTTCAAGATCTAACGCAAACTGGCCGCCTCTCATCAACTGACCCTAACCTGCAAAACATTCCGATTCGTCTGGAACAAGGTCGCCTCATCCGTAAAGCCTTTACCCCTTCCACTGACAATGCTGTTCTCCTTAGCTCCGACTATTCACAAATCGAACTTCGTGTCCTTGCCCACATTTCAGGTGACGAGCATTTGATTGATGCCTTTAAACACGGTGCGGACATTCACACGTCAACAGCCATGCGTGTCTTTGGCATTGAAAATCCAGAAGATGTGACGAGCAACGACCGTCGCAATGCCAAGGCTGTCAACTTCGGTATTGTCTATGGCATCTCAGATTTCGGTCTTGCCAATAACCTGGGTATTCCTCGTAAATTAGCCAAAGACTACATCGAAACCTATTTTGAACGCTACCCTGGTATCAAGAATTACATGGAAACCGTCGTTCGTGAGGCTAAGGATAAAGGCTACGTTGAAACCCTCTTCAAACGCCGTCGCGAATTACCAGACATCAATTCACGCAACTTCAATGTGCGTAATTTCGCTGAGCGGACAGCTATAAACTCGCCTATCCAAGGGAGTGCTGCGGACATTCTCAAGATTGCCATGATTAACCTTGACAAAGCACTAGTAGACGGCAACTTCAAGACCAAAATGCTCCTTCAAGTGCATGATGAGATTGTTCTAGAAGTTCCTGAAGATGAAATCCCAACTATCCAAAAACTAGTCAGAGAGGTTATGGAAGCGGCAGTTGAGATGACTGTTCCCCTTCTAGCTGAAGAATCATACGGAAAAACTTGGTACGAGGCTAAATAGATAAGCATTACTATCTCACTACTTTTTGCGAGGTTCAATCTACTCAATGGCTTTTTAGCAATCATGCTGGTGATGGCTTTAGAGGCTAGGTTTTGGTCAGTCACGCTTACATCACCAGCCGAGACCCCCTCTACAAAGTCTTTCTTTTCATGGGTTATCACCCTAGACCTGAGAAAATCATGATTGGTAGTGCTGATCGAGGGATTGAGTTTACCGTCTTTCCCAAAATATACCTGCTTAGTTATCCCTATAGGCTCAAGGGGCAAAAAATTCCCAAAACGCTAGTTTTTTCCATCAATGAACCTTTTACGTCTTTCTTCTGCTATTTGCTATCATAAATAAAGCATCGGCTTCAAACTTATCGACATCAGGTTAACAAGCCTATCTAGTAGCATCTGGTACCAACTTTAAGTTAGTTTTCTTAATCCTTCCCATTCACGGATTAAGCATTGACATGGGAATTGTTACAGATAAACAGCAGGCTTAATCAGACACTGAACAAACTTCCTTTTTGGAGGTTTGTTTTTTTTGTAATATAGGCAAATGATACTCATCCAAAATCAAAAACAAACTTTCTGTAACCATTGTCTGTTGACGATGGTTTATAATACTCTTCAAAAATCCAAAGCAGATCTTATTGATGTGATTTGATGAACTTTAGTTCTATCTGTATCGGTGTCGCCTAGTTTGCTTTTGATTTTCATTGAGTATGAATTAACTTTTAGACAAGGAACAGTAAGACGCAGACAGTACTTGAGTAAGACAAGTCGAAAGTGACGATGTATCAAAGTTAATTCAAAGAACTATAATTAGAAGCTCAAAGCCTTGTTAGGAGTATGGGACAAAACATAAAAACTCCCCAAAATGTTGAAACAACAGCGTTTTAGGGAGTTTAGTTATTATCCGTCTTCCAGCAAGAGTTCCTGAAGTATCAAATTTTCAAGGGGTTGTCGCGCTCTGAACTGGCTCGAAGTCATAATCAAAAAGCCTAGACAAACTAGGCTTAATCACTATTTTTCAATATGGATAGAAAGCTCATCCGCATCTACTGTCACCCGCGCACCAATGGTGATGGTAAATAAAGGTTGCGTGTGGGCAAAATCCGTATCGTAAATGACGGGAATCTCTTTTAAAACAGGATGCTTATCTAAAATATAAAGCAAGAGTTCTGGTGTCATTCGACATTCCTTAGGAAAACGTCCTAAAACAAGTGCCTGTGGATTAGGGTATGCCTGCAGAATTGCTACCAGATTGCGGTCAAATTCGATATAATCGTCTTCTTCTGCTTCTTCCAAAAAGAGAACGTAACGATCAGGCTTAGGAGCGTAGGGGGTTCCCCTCAAGAGACCAAAGGTTGATAAGTTGCCACCAATTAAGGTACCGCTTGCTTTACCAGAATTGTATCGTTTCCAATCTGTCGGCATGAAATGACGTGGCTGGCTCGGATCATACCAAGGATCGCTAGACCACTCAGGACTTGGTTCCAAATCATAAGCCTTCTGACCGATAGCCTTTAACCAAGAAGCTGTTTGATAGGGTTGACCGCCCTCCATCTTAAAACTAGAATAGGATGGTCCCATATAAGTTTGCATACCCGTTTTAGCGTAAATAGCATTTAAAATCGCAGTGGTATCCGAGTAACCACAGATAAGTTTAGGATTTTGGGCAATTAATTCATAGTTCAAATAGGGCAAGAGTTCATTAGAATTAAATCCACCAATAGTGGCTAAAATTCCATCAACCGACACATCCCCAAAAGCCGCATGCAAATCCGCTACCCGACTCGCAATCGATGCCGAATCCAGCATATCATGCTCATCATAGTGCTCTGAAAAAGACAGGGAAAACCCTAATTTTTCCAAAGCCTTCTTGGCAGATAGGTTAGCATCAAAGCCACCAATGCGCGCAATTGAAGATGATGGGCTAAGAATACGTAAATGACTTCCTGGTTTTAAATCTGGCATGGATTAATCCTCCTAAAGCTTTTCATGATTATAGCACAAATATAGGAAATAAGAAAACGACTTCAAAACCTATAACATCAAAAGAGACGGATGGTGATATAATCTTCTTATAGTGGGCAGTGAAAAAACAGAAATTCACTAGAAACTACCCAACACCTTTGCCTTACTTGTAATATAAAATTCCATTAAATCAACGATTTATGTCCTAATGAAAGCATAAACAACATCTAGGTAGAAATATATTCATGAAAAAACTTTATTCTCAAGTTTTTGGCTTATCCCTCCTTTTCGTTCTAAAAATAACTTTCCAATAATCACCTTCAAGACGTTAAATGTCTTATCGTCTCATGCTCCTTACTTAATAACTTCTGTCAATACATCATTATAAACTCAATAAGCTGGGTAATATCCTTGTGTTTTAAAATCTTAACAATAACACCTAAATCGGTATCATTAAGCTAAAGATAGTCCTATAAGTACGACAAGTACTTTAGTAGTAAGTAGTAACCGAATATCTATCTCTAACTACATGCATTTCATCGCCTTGTTAACAGTTGCAATATCTGGTATCCCTTCTCATAGCTAAAGTATTGGAATACCATGTTATTGAGATTTTGAATTGTTTTCGGATAGCGAGCGCGTGACAAAACCAGCTCATTTCAAGTAGAAAAACGACTATCATATATGATAAAGTGAAGTGTGTTTATATAGGCTTTTGAATTAACTTTGATACATCGTCACTTTCGACTTGCCGTACTCAAGTACTGTCTGCGCCTTTCTGTTCCTTGTCTGAAAGTTAATTCATTTGACTATAGTAGAAATAGCACCATCGTGCTAAGCTGCAAGATACTATTTAAGAGTGATTGACAATAATCTTCCTCAGCACTCGATAGAGGGACTATGAGTAAGTGCTGGATAATTAAGATAAATCATGTTTTTTCAAAAATGGTTGTTCTTAATTCCAGCAGAAAAGAGATTACATCAATGCCTTGTATCACGACCAGTTAATCATTTGCCACGAATGATTAGGCTTTTGCGACTCGCCACATTTTTAGTATAATAGACAAAAAGAAATAGGGGAATTAGGCAAATGTTAAACATCTTTGTGTTAGAAGATGATTTTGTGCATCAAGCACGTTTGGAGCAAGCAATTCAAGATTGTGTTCGAAAGGGTAATGTAGACTATAAGAGTTTAGAAATTTTTGGTAAGCCTAAGCAGCTGCTTGAGGCAATTCAAGAAACAGGAAACCACCAATTTTTCTTTTTGGATATTGATATCCATGGTGAGAAAAAGAAGGGAATGGAAATCGCGCGTGACATTCGATCAAAAGATCCAAATGCTAGTATTGTTTTTGTGACAACGCGTTCAGAATTCATGCCGATTACTTATAAGTATCGCGTATCCGCTTTAGACTTTATCGATAAAGGATTACCTGACGAGGAATTTCAAGTAGCTATACGCGATGTCTTGACTTATGCCTATGAAAATATGGATAGTGAAGTAGCAGACGATGCCTTTGTCTTTCGGACCGAGCAGTCTAATTTTCAAGTACCCTTTTCAGATATTCTCTACTTTGAGACTGCTCCAACCGCTAACAAACTTATCTTGACGACCAAAAAAGGACACATGGAATTTTACGGAAAATTGTCTGAAATTGTAAAATCAGATAATAGACTCTACCAAACTCATCGCTCCTACGTTGTCAATCCGAGAAATGTTGTCAGTGTAGACCGTACCAAATTTACAATCTATTTTGAAAATGATGAAACATGCTTCGTATCGCGGTTGAAGCTAAAAGGTTTAGTGGAGAGAATTGAGAAATGATGAGTTTATCAACCTTGCCATGGGACATCTTGAGTTATTTAGAATGGCTTATCAAGCTCTTTTTCCTACAAGAGATTAGTGGTCTAAAGCTGGGCTGGAAACGGTGGCTAGGCTATCCTTTAGTGTATATCCTTTTGACTTCCATCACTCCTTTTGTTGGTATGCTAGTGGATTTATTGCTTGCCCCTTTTTTATTGATAATCGTTTTGCGCAGTATTTCGTATCAAGGACCAAAGTCTAGTTTCATCTTCTATGGCATGCTACCTCTGGTAATCTATGAGGTGTTCAATTGGCTGATTGGTGCCTATCTTCAATTTATCCTCGGTTGGAATTTTGGACAGTTATTAGATAGTCCAGGGTTACAATACCTCATGTTACTGTTATTATTGCCCTTTTATTGGCTTATGATGAGAGGCTTACGAATTGATTTTAAAAAAATTCAAGCCGGTCTACGCCAAAGAAAGTTGTACAATGTCGTCTTGATATTAAACATTTCTATGATTGTTTATAGTCTATTGATTCGTATTTTCACACGGATTACCGAGGTCAGTGTAGGAGAGACGGAGATGGATATGTTGAACTTGAATGTTCGATGGCATGTTGTGATTGTCTACTTTTTTATCTTTATGGGTCTGTTATTCTATTTAAATTATACGATCAAAGAGTGGCAAGAAGAAGAATTAAAGCAGGCAAAAGATAGCCAGTTACAAGCGATGAACGCTTATAGTCACCATATCGAATCGCTTTATAAAGAAATTCGTAGTTTTCGTCATGACTATACTAATATTTTAGTCAGCCTACAAGAGTCAATCAAAAATCGTGATATAAATGCGGTCGAATCGATTTATCAGACAGTCATTGCAGAGTCCGATAGGCGATTTTATGACAACAAGTATGATGTCGCTAATCTGGTAAATCTCCAAAACGATGCGATGAAAAGTATTATTTCTGCTAAACTCATTGCAGCGCAAAGCCAAGGGATTGATGTGTCAGTAGAAATTGCAGAATCGATTGATATACCCCAGATTGAGCCACTTGAGATGATAACCATTTTATCAATTTTTCTTGACAATGCCATTGAAGCAGCTGTTCAGGCAGAAAAGCCAAGTTTGAGTCTCGTCTATTTTGAAGAGCAAGGGAAGAAAATTCTTATCATTAAAAATAGTATCAAAGAAGAACGCGTCAATACCAAAGAAATCTATGGATATGGCAAATCAAGTAAAGGAACAGGGAGAGGAATAGGTCTTGCCAATGTAAAAAATATCCTCCAGCACTACCCTACTGTATCCCTCATGACTAGTAGCGAAAATTATACATTCTCCCAAAAAGTAGAGTTTTGAAAATGAGATTAAAATGACAGATACGAAAGAGTCTGGACAGACATCCATGATGGCTATGCCCTCACTCACAGAACAATGAAAACGAGCAGAAAGCCACACATCAACTTTTAAAAATCGCCTATATACTCTTAAAAGAACAAATAACTTACTCTAAATACAAAAAATTTCACTTTGGTTATATCATAGGAGGGGATTTTTGCATTCTTTGTAGTTTTCGTATAAAAAAGATTTTGATTTTTGAAATTCTTTATCATCCATTCTTTAAATTGATAAATTAGATATAAAAAGCGAACAAGACAGAATTCTGAGTGTCAGAAAACTAATTTTGTTCGCTTTTTATATTTAGGCTTGGATTGTTATCCCAGACTCTTTTTTATCGTGTTGTAGTGTTTTATAGCACGACAACTACCATTCAAGACATCTGAGCACCCATTCAGGATATGGGTGAAAAAATGGATTAGTTTTAAAATATACTAGTCTCATCAGTAAGGGAGAACCTTAAAAGTTATGATTATTTCACATAAGAGGAGGACAGGTGTCCATGTTTCAACCTATTTTCAAATCTATCGTCAATCGGCGAGATGTCAAGATTTTCCTATCATTCAGCCTTTTACCATTTATTATAACCATTATCACCCCCTACATCAGGATAGAAAATACAGATATTACCCTTAGTTTTCTAGGCTTTTTACGGGGAGTCTTGGAAACCCAGTACAGCATCTTACTGCCGGTCTTGGTCTTTGCAATTGTCATCTCGTCTGTATTTCGCGATGAGATTGACGCAGGAATTCTCTTTCTTTACAAAGACATCAGTAGGAAACGGATTTTCAATCTGAAGATTGCGGGTCTCTTTGCAGTCTACGCTCTTTACGCTGCACTCAGTAGTTTTGCGACCTTGATTGTCTACTACGCTTTCCTCGTTCCTAAAATGGGCTACGGAATGGCTCTTGTCTCTGGGAATCCTGCTACCTTGCAGGCCAATATCCTTGGAATTATTGGGATGATATTGATTAACCTTATCACCATTGCAGTGGTAGCCATGGTAGCCATCAAGTCTAAAACCATCAGCGCTGTTCTGGCAGGAATTTTCTTTAATCTCTTCATCATGACAGCTCCACTTTGGATTGGGCTCAGATATCTTGGGCCGACGTCGTATATCAAAATTCTAGCTGGTATGGGCTTTGCCCCACCATTTCTGGCCATGACAGGTTTATCTATTGTCTATTTTGCCTATTTTTACATTAAGGGAATCAAGAATTTCCAAAAAATTGAATTTTAGTAGACTTTGAATCGTATAAAAATGAACTGATTATATCAATAAAGGAGATTATCATGCTTAAAATCGAACAATTATCTAAAAAATTTGCAGGAAATGACTTTTATTCTTTGGACAATGTGTCTATGGAAATCCAAAAGGGAGAAATCGTTGGGTTAATTGGAAAAAATGGTGCAGGAAAATCCACTCTCATGAAAATGATGGCAAAATCCCTCAAACCAACGGGCGGGAAAATCACCTATCATGGTGAGGATATCAATAGTCGTGACAACGTCTTGACAGATTTTGGTATTATGATTGATCCTGTGTTTTATCCTGAAATGTCGGTCATTGATAACTTAAAATTCTATCTCAAGCTACATGGTAAGACAGACTTGTACCCAAATATTAAAAAGACTTTGAAATTGGTTGAGCTTTGGGAAGCGAGAAATCGCAAGCCCAAAGGCTTCTCATTTGGGATGAAACAGCGGACTGCTCTTGCGATTGCCCTAGTAGCAGAACCGGATTTCTTGATTTTGGATGAGCCTTTTGTTGGCCTTGACCCTATTGGAGTACAGAAGTTGATTGACATTTTGAAAACATGGTCGAGCGAGCGTCAGATTTCGATGTTGATTTCTAGCCACCAGTTAGGAGAGCTTGAGGCCTTGTGTAATCGCTATGTCTATATCGAAGATGGAAAATTGGCTGACGCCTTTGACGGAAAAGAACATCCGAGTGTCTTAGTTAACCTAAACCCAGCAGGTGATTACCGTGTGCTTGCGGACTATCTATCTGAGGAAATTACCTTGGATGGTCAAGTTCTTGAGATTTCGACTGCAACAGATAAGGAATCTCTCAATGCTATCTTTGGTCTGCTAGCGCGTCACAACTTGATGGGCTCACTTGCTATTAAGGAAAATCACCTTAAAGAAATTTTTATGAAAGGATAATTCTATGAAAAACCTATTTTCAGCTATTTTTGACTCGATATGGAAACGCAAAGAAACGAAGATTTACCTCACCTTTGCATGCTTCTCTCTTATCTATTTGGTGGCTTCTTTTTTTGGAGATTCTAATTTTTATCAGATAAAAATGGAGGAGGGGTTTAAATTATCCTTTATCGGATTTTGGATGTTGCTTTTTGATTCAATAGATACTCTAATTTTACCAACCTTGGCTCTCTTTTTCTTAACCGTATCAGTCTTCAAGCGAGAAGTGGATGACCATACCCTCTTTCTCTACAAGGACATCAATCGCAAGCAAATTTTCTGGGCTAAGTACTTGAGCTTGATTGCGATTATCTTGATTTTTCTTGGTATCAGCTTTGTGGTATCACTCGGTGTCTTTTATACTCGTGTTATTCACATGGATTTTGCGACAGCAGCATTTTTTGATAGTGATAAAACAGAAACATTAGCAAGTATAACGGCACTTGTCATCGTTACTTTAAAGGCTATTGTTTTGATGACGATTGCGAGTGTACTCTGTCTTCACTGGAAAACGGGTGCAACTATAGTAGCAGCCATTGTACTGAGTCCCATCATGTCGATTACGGGGGCAGTTGGTGGTCCAGTTAGTCTGCTCTTTCCGACAGGGTATCAGAAAATGGCGTGGTCAGGAACCAAAGAAGCAGGTATTGCTATGGTAGTTGCCAGCCTTGTCACTCTTTTCTATGTTCTCCTCTTTACCTCTATGGGTAGTAAAAAATTTGCTCAGTTGGAGTTTTAGATAAAATACCTCTCCTAAGCTTGAGAATTTTTCTAGGCGAGGTTTTTTTTATGATGACATAAAGTAGGAATATTACAAAATCCAACTACGCTTAAATCGGTTATTGTGACAAACCGGTCTAAGCTGTCAAGAAAGGAAATATCAGGCAAATCTTCCAATCAATGCTTTTGAACATTATCACTAGTATTGACATTAAACATGTAACTTTCTTTCCAATTTCGAATAATGAACATTGTTATTAATCGAAATATTTTTCGCATAGATGACCTAAAGAGCATTTCAACTAGAAACCCTCCTAAATAGTCAAACCTAAAAACTATGCATACTTCAACGGAATAAAACGAACGGCTATAAACCCTAAAAATCCGAGGCATTATTACCTCAGTTTAAAATGTAGACAATCCTATAAATGACAGAGAACTTGAGACTATAGGACCTTATTGTCAATCAAGCAAACTCTTAGAAACGTTGATTGGTACTCAATGAAAGCAAAATCAGACTAGGCAACACAGATAGCAGATAGAACTGTCTTCAACAAATCAAGTCAACAAGGTTTGAGTTTAATTTTCGAAGAGTATTAGTAAGCTTTCTGAGAGTTTTTTTCTCCAAGAAAACGCAAAAGGTTGAAGAAAAAGTCCATTTTGGACAATTTTCTTCAACCTGATTTGAGACACTTTGTCTCAGATTCTTTTTAAACCTTACATCATGCCACCCATTGGATCCATGCCTGCTGGCATCGCTGGTGTTTCTGGTTCTGGTTGGTTTGCTACAACAGCTTCTGTTGTCAAGATAAGGCTGGCAACTGAAGCTGCATTTTGAAGAGCTGATCGTGTCACCTTAACAGGATCAATGATTCCTGTTTCAATCATGTCTACCCATTCACCAGTTGCTGCATTGAAACCTGTTCCAACTGGGCTATTTTTCAACTTATCGATGATAACTGAACCTTCATAGCCTGCATTGTAAGCAATCTGACGAACTGGTTCTTCAAGCGCACGAAGAACGATATTGCGTCCTGTTGCTGCATCATCTTCAAGCTCAAGAGCTGCTACTTTTTCAATAACATTGACAAGAGCAGTTCCACCACCGGCAACAATACCTTCTTCCACTGCCGCACGCGTTGCATTAAGGGCATCTTCAATACGCAACTTCATTTCTTTCAGTTCGGTTTCGGTAGCCGCACCAACCTTGATAACGGCTACACCGCCTGCTAATTTAGCAAGGCGTTCTTGTAACTTCTCACGGTCAAAGTCTGAAGTTGTTGTCTCCAATTGAGACTTAATCAAGTTAACACGATTAGCGATTAAAGAAGCATCACCTGCACCCTCAACAATGACAGTGCTATCTTTGTCGACCGTGATTTTCGCTGCTTGTCCAAGAGCTTGCATCGTTGCGTCTTTAAGTTCAAGTCCAAGATCTTCTGTGATAACAGTTCCGCCAGTCAAAACAGCAATATCCTCAAGCATTGCCTTACGACGGTCACCAAAACCTGGCGCTTTGACTGCAACAACGTTGAAAGTTCCACGAATCTTATTAAGAACAAGGGTTGGAAGCGCTTCGCCATCAACATCATCAGCGATAATCAGAAGTGGACGATTTGTTTTAAGAACTTCTTCAAGAAGTGGCAAGATGTCCTGGATATTTGAGATTTTCTTATCCGTAATCAAGATAAATGGATTTTCAAGATCAGCAACCATTTTCTCATTATCAGTTACCATGTATTGTGACAAGTAACCTCGATCAAACTGCATTCCCTCAACCACTTCAAGCTCTGTTTCCATGCCACGAGACTCTTCGATAGTGATAACACCATCATTGCCCACGCGCTCCATAGCTTCAGAGATGTATTCTCCGACTTTTTCAGATCGTGATGATACCGCTGCAACTTGAGCGATGGCTTCTTTACCAGAGACAGGTTGAGCAATCTCTTTAAGATCTGCAACTGCTGCTGCAACTGCTGATTCAATGCCACGACGAATCCCAATTGGGTTAGCGCCTGCTGTCACATTTTTAAGTCCTTCACGAACGATAGCCTGTGTCAATACGGTAGCTGTTGTTGTACCATCTCCGGCAATATCGTTAGTTTTTGAAGCTACTTCAGAAACTAATTTTGTTCCCATGTTTTCAAAATGGTCTTCCAGCTCAATCTCTTTAGCAATGGTCACACCGTCATTGGTGATGAGTGGTGAACCAAAAGCTTTTTCAAGAACGACATTACGTCCTTTAGGACCAAGTGTTACCTTCACAGTATCTGCTAAAATATCAACACCGCGAACCATACTTTCACGTGCATCTGCTGAAAATTTAATATCTTTTGCCATAATTTAAGATATAAAGGGCGTCAAACGGACAATAGCAAAATAGGGAGCCTACTTAGACGCTAGCGTCTAAATAGTGTTCCTCTTTTTGCAGCCGTCCGTAGCCCGTATTCAGTTTCAACCAATACGGACTAACCCTCTCTCCTTCCTATTCTTTCTTATTCTACAATCGCAACAATATCTGACTCACGAATGATTGATAGCTTATCATCACCGTCTTTGACGTCAATACCTGCACCATTTTCAACTAAGATTTTATCGCCTGCAGCAACACTTGGTGCTACTAAGTCGCCGTTAAGTGTACGAACACCTTGTCCTACAGCAACAACAACTGCTGTTTGAGTTGCCTCGTGAGAGGCTCCCGCGAGCACAAAACCGCCAACTGATTTCTCTTTTGCTTCTTCAAAAGTCACGACCACACGATCGCCTAATGGTTTTAACATAATACGCCTCCATAAGGATTATTTTCATAATAGCGTTGAAATAAACTGCATTAGCACTCTGCTATATAGAGTGCTAGCTATTACAAAAACTATTATAGCACTTGGTCAAAAATAGTCAAAACAAAAAACACCCCAATCGTTAGATTTTATGTCTAACTGTTGAGGTGCAGATCAAAACAAGAATGTTTTCAATGTTTTATTATCCTATCTTGATTGACTAAGTTTGAATTCAAAATCTTCAATGACTTTGGAGACATTTTTCTTACCACGATAGATACCATAACCGAATAATATCATACCTAGACTACCGATAATGATTAAGACGAGACCCAACACCATTACCCATAGATTAGTATGGTGAAAAAGGGAAAACAAGACCACTCCAATACTTGACACAATAAAGAAGAGAGAAAACCACCGTCCTAAATTTTCAATCATATGTTTTTGGTAGGCTATTTCTGTCTCATAACCTTTAATCATTTTTTGATTAGTCATCAGATTTTACTCCTTCTAACTAGTAAGAAAGACCTGGATCAAAGAAGCCGACAAGTACACCGACAAAAGCTACAACTACCAAGAGAAGCATTACCTTGATAGGTGACATGTTTTTCTTTGCCATCAACCACCAGCAAAGAACGATAAAGATAGCTGTCAACAATCCTGGATACACAGCATCCAACTGATCTTGCAAGACAAGGTAAGGTTTCTTAGCGCTACCTAGACTAAATGATGTCTTCACAGATACCCAAGTCGCAGCAACCGCACCGATAACCATACCGCCGACAATTCCGATGGCTTTACGAATAGCAATCCCTTGAGGTCCTACGAGGAATTCTACCGCCTTATCACCAAGTTCATAACCTTTAAAGTAGGCAAAACGCATACCAAAGTAAGCCAACAAATTCCAAACAATGATATAGAAAATTGCACCTGCTGGAGAGCCGCCTGTTGAAAGGCCAAGCGCAATCCCTAAGAGAACTGGGATTAAAGTTCCGACAATTAGCGAGTCACCAATACCTGCCACCGGTCCCATAAGACCTGCACGCATGCCATTGATAGCTTCATCATCAACTGGTTCACCGTTAGCACGTGCCTCTTCAAGCCCCGCTGTTACACCGACAACCACTGTTCCAAGCTGTGGTTCTGTGTTGAAGAAAGCCGTATAGGTTTGCATGGCATTCTTTTGAGATTCCTTGTCATCATACAGTTCTTCAATAATTGGAAGCATTGATGTCAAGTAACCAAAAGTTTGCATGTGCTCTTGAGAGAAGCAAGTCAAGTGTCCATAATACCAATGATGGAAAGACTTAGTCAAAGTCTTCTTAGAAATTTTTTTCATATCAGCCATCTTAAATATCCTCCTCTTCTTCGTCATCTTCTAACTCTGCTACAGCTGCAACTAGACGAGAATTTGCCTTCAATTTTGCCATGTCAATTTCATAGAACAAGAGAGCAAAGATGAGAGAAATAACCGCACTTGCTACCAAGTTTAAGCCCAATGAAGCGGCCAAAGTAAAGCCAACAAAGAATGGAATGAAGTCTGTAACTTTTTCAACTAATTGTTTCAGTAAGATAGCAATCCCTACACAAGGAAGAAGTGCCCCAACCGTGAAAAGAGTTTTCATTGCAATACCATCCATAGGGAGCGCTGATTGGAGAGCTGTTACAGCTGATGCTCCCAACTTACACATGATAAGTGTTGGTAAGAATGAAAAAAGAAAATGTGAAATCCAAGGAAGTCCCCAGTCAACCATGTAAAGTTTTTTGAAGTTCCCTTCTTCAACAGCCTTCCAACCAATATGTTGCCAAGCCAAGTTCATAGTTGCTGTTCCATAGAAAAGAACTGTACCAATCGTTCCTACGAGTGTTCCCATTGATTTAGCAAGGTCCGCGGCCTCACCTGAGCTAGCAGAAATACCTTGTGCGGTAATGGCTACCATAGCAAGTGGGATACCGATATAAGACACGGCACGCACGTCAGCAGATACCGTACCACCTGGCGTTACCAAGGCGATATAAACCAACTGCATCGCTACGCCACAAACAATCCCCAATTTCAAGTCTCCTAAAATGAGACCGCAGACAAGTCCTCCAACTAGGGGACGACCAAGAGTGTAGTTACCAATACTTGAACCACCCATCCCTGGCATAGATGCTAGACTAGCAAATAGCCCAAGTAAGGCAGCTTGAAACCATGATATTGTCATTGTTTATCTCCTTCTTACAATGATTAATAACCGAATTTACTTCTAAAATCTGACCAATATCCGATAGAAACATCCGGTAGCAGTTGGAATTTTACACGATAGCCAGCCTTTTCAATTTCTTCTATTGCCGCTGCTTCTTCAGGAGTAATAGATTGATTATTACCAAGCTTGATAGCACCTGGACGATCATTAGCTGGACCGATGATAATTTCTTTAACATCTCCTGGGACAAACCCTTGATCTACCAGAAGTTTTTTCATATCTAATGGATTTTTGGTAATCACAAAATAACGTGTATCTGAATCCAAAACTTTTTGCGATTTTTGACCAAAAGCATCAACTGTCCACACAAATGTTTTCTTATCAGAAGCTCCTTTATACGCTTGTGTAAGGACTTTATTAGCTGCTGCTGCATCATTAACGGCAATGAGACCATCACATGGGTATTCTTTCGCCCAGCGGGTTACGGTTTGACCGTGAATCATACGGTCATCAATGCGTACAAATGAAACTGACATAATCTTTTCCTCTTTTCTTTTTATCCTCAAAAATAGACCAAACAAGTCTGAGAAATTTTTTTCATCATATTACAAAACAGTCAACTGACTATCAAATATCATCATCTTCGTCGTCATCAGTGAAAGTTGTGGCAACTTTGAATTCCTGTAAAGCTGTCTGTGCTTCTGGCAAAACAGCTGCGACAAAATCATCGCCTTCAAGAGCGTCTTTCATGACGACTGACGTGACTGCCATAGGAAGGTTCATTCCCCCTAGAACGGTCGCTGTTTGGAGTAATCCTTTTTCTTCTAAAACACCTAATGCTGTCGTCAGTGGACTACCACCAACAATATCTGCAAGAACAACTACTTGATCATCTGCGGTAAGCTGATGAACCGCTTGATGAAAGTCTTTCGCGAAATCATCAACCGAAGAACCATTTTTTAAACCAACTGCGATAACTTGGTCCATTTTATCTTCAGCAAACATAGCTAAGGAGGATTTCAAACCTTCTGCAAATCCACCGTGACTGACAAGAATTAAGTATTTCATAGCTTTCTTCTCCTTTTTCTTCCTTTATTCTAAATCTTTTGAAAGCGGTTTTGAATTGTCAGATGTCATGATTCTTTGTGGAAGATTGTCATCATAAAAAATGACATTTGTCATATCAGTCGCATATGTACTCAAAACAGGTACTATAATTTCTATCTAATGTGACCTATTCATCTACGCCTGTAGGTGCAATACCGCTAGGCAAGCTGGTGTGCCATTAAACATCATTTTAGAAATTCTCACTCAGACTTAGTCTGAAACATCTAAAAGCTACGTAATATCATCAATACAATTCCAAAAACAATCGGAAAAAGACATCAGAAACTCTTCCTAAAAACGACCAAGGCAAATATCAGGGCAGTTGTTATGATTTTTGAACAAAAACCATCAAAACAGTACAGTTACACTGCTTTTACTGGATTGTGAGATAATGACGCTTTAAAGCCTTAATCGGCTTAACAAATAGTAGAAAAAGGCATCCAAGATAAATCTTGAATGCCTTGAAATACTGATGTAACAGCTTATATTAACATTTTGAGGATTTCTATATTGAAAGCTATGAATACTCAAGTCTTACAAATCCCTTTACATCCACATTTTGGAGAATGTGACTTCTATGAAAATGGGATAAAATCCACTTGTTTAGATAAAAACACCATAAAACAGACTAGTCAACTATCTCATAATTTGAGATGCTTTCATTTCGATTTAATCTGAGAAAATGCCATCTTTAATTCATGAATATTGCTAAATCTTTTATTCAAATTTGGATTTGTTCCTTTGTTGATAAATTCCTCTAAATTACTATATTCGAATTTCGTAAAGTCTTTATATCTCCCTGTTAAAACAAAATACAATAATTTTGACAAAGCAAAGCCTTCAAAATAAAAATTATAATTACTGTATCCTACTCGTTGAAGCCCTGAATAGTCATTAAACGCCCCCCTTATTTCTGTATCTAAAGATGTTAATACACTATCGCTCAACTTTACATTCCCTAAATCAGCAATTTTAATAATCTTTGTATCCTCATATTCTTTTATCAAAATATTTTTAGGTGAAACATCTCTATGAAGTATATCTTTTTCAGCTAGATACTCAAATCCTCTTATAATCTGATAACATAGAGACTTTCTCTCATCAAAAGTCAATTTTTGATTATGAGTTGTGATGTATTTTAAAAGAGTAGTATTAGCATACTCCATAACATACTCATTTTTCACTTTATCAATAGAGTAGACTTCAAGTATATAGGGAGAATGTAACCGCTTCATCGTATCAAACTCTAAGTAGAACCTATCTAAATCTTTGGGTGAGATTGTTTTACTCGCCCGTTTTAATGCAAAAGTTTTGTTGTAGTTCTCATCAAAGTAACTAAAGACAGTTGCATAAGAACCATCACCAACTGGCTTCAATTGAAATTTCTGTGATGAATTATTAGGTAACTGAACCACATCAGATACCTCAAAAATCGGGAGCTCATAGTATATCTCAACCTCCATCATATCATATGGCACTGAGCTTCCACCAGATGACGATAGAAAATCATTACATCTTTCCATTATCTTATCATAGTATTCAACAATTTTAATATTATACCCACAATCCTTAAGATTGTTGACAAATCTATTTGATAACGAGATGACTTTTATCAAATCTCTACTAGGGTCAGCCCAGAAATGCTTTCCTCCATTTATACTATCATTTAATATTCTTAATGTTTCTACTAGCTGATAGTGCAAGCTAGAACTTAATTGACACAATCTGTCATCAAACTTCCCTTTGTAGAGATGCTCATAATCTATAACAAACCCTTTACCAAAGTAATCCAGATAATCTCTTTCAATACTTACTACACCATTCAATAATTTTGCATTGTTAGTCACAGAAATCAATTTAACCTATCTCCTATCGTCATGTCTTTATTTTACATAAATCAATTCAGGCTATGTTATTCAAATCCTAAATAACTAACAAAACCTAGTAAATAAAAAGCCATTGCTATAGATAAATCTTCAGAATCGTAGTTTTGTTGAGAAGCAATCATTCTAATTTCATCAAATACTGTATCATTTGGAATAGTAGAAGAATCTAGCTCGGATACTGCTTTACTAATGACCTCTGGCAAAACCATACACATCTTATAGAAAGCATCTTCCTCTCCTGTCACAAGAGCATAAAATTTATCTAAACTGACACGTCTAATGTATTTATGTCCCATTTTTTGACCATCAACTTTTGGCTCCCATTTAATATTTTGAGAATTTTTTGCGATTGCTTCAACCAAAAAACAGGCACAATCATCATCTTGCAACAATTGATTTTGCATTTTGATAAAAGTTTTACCAGAAGAAGCAGAATTCATTGTGTTATGTTTATTTTTCATTTCCACATAGACACGACTAACTCGAGAACCGTCTGGCATTGTTATTCCATTTGGATTTTCAAAAATGACATCCCAACCACCTTCTTCTCCATTATTCGGAACTCGACAGTTCTCAATATATTTAAAGATAGTCTGATGAAAGTAGCCAATATCATTATTATTTGATTTATCACGTTGTCTAAAAATTTCATTACTTATAATTTGTTCCCATGAACTTCTATAGACAGATTTATCAAAAATCAATTTTATCGGATCAACAATATTTTTATTAAATCGTTTCAAATCAAAAGATTGTAGTTTCTCACCATACTTATCAATCGTCAATTGCACATGGTTATAAAAATCGTCCTCACTAATAAATGATAAATTCCACATTTATAACACCTCCAAACTCTCTTTTATCTTTAATCCCACTTCATAAGCTAGGTTCACTGGAACAGCATTTCCCACTTGTTTGTATTGATTTCCTATGCTTCCTTTAAAATCCCAATCATCCGGAAAACTTTGAATGCGGGCATTTTCACGAACTGTAAAGGGGCGTGCCTCCAAAGGATGACACCGCTCTGTCTGCTTTTGAGACGGAGATGTCAAGACAGTCAGTGATGGCTCGTCAAGACTCATTCGCCGTAAAATACCTGTACGCCCCCCTCCCATGTCCCAAGTTGATTTCATATATTCTTTTGCAATGTCCTCTGGAATATCTCTCCAATAGCCACCTGGAGGTACTAATTCAAATATCTTTCTCTTTTGCTCTGAATATTGCATTCCTTGACTTGGCGGACAATCCATCAAAATATCTCGTAATACAGGTTTATAAGCATGAGTTTCTGGATATTCAAAAGAAGTCTTATCTATTAAATCATTACGAATTCCAACCATAATCATTCGTTCTCTCTTTTGGGCAACACCATAGTCCCAAGCATTTAGAACTCTTGATTGTACAGTGTACCCTTCAGATTCAAAGACATTTAAAATAGTCGCATAGGTCTTACCCTTATCATGACTTGTCAATCCCTTTACATTTTCGAATAGAAACATCTTAGGTTGTAACTTTTCCAAGAAAACGGCATAGTGATAAAACAGAGTTCCTCGTGTATCTTCCAAACCTAGTCGTTTTCCTGCATAAGAAAAAGACTGACATGGAGCACCTCCGCTCAGCAAATCTAATTCGCCTTTTTGGATTGAAAAATACTCTTCCAAGTCTAATTTTGATATATTTGCAATATCATCATGTATAACGTTCCAATTTGGACGATTATATTTTAATGTTTCAGCAGCAGCATTATCAAACTCTACTAGTCCAATGGTATCAAATCCCGATTTTTCTATGCCAAGCGCCAAACCTCCAGCACCCGCAAATAATTCAATTGATTTCAATTTTTACTCCTTAATTTATTTTTAACCTCTCTACTTTTATTCTAACAATAATAGTTGCTCTCACAAAAATTTCGTTCCTACCTTGTTATTATATCATTATTTTAGTGAGGTTATATTTTCAAAGTCATATAGATATTTATCGATACTGTATCTCCCTCTTTGATTTTCTGCACACTCTAAATCATAAAAATCTTCTAACCTCTTGACTTTGAGACGAATGTTCACCGTGGAAAATTTCTTGGAATTACTACTCATCACTTTGAACAAGCAAAAAGAGAGAACCGTATGATTCTCTCTAGCGCTCAGCTATCGGTCACTACTACAGTTGACAATGAGCCGGAAAATAAGGCTGGGAGTAAGTCATCCTCTTCAACTTTTTCTAGTCCAATCAAGCTGACGTAGTACTTGCTTGTCATGGCGTTCATTTTTTAAGCTCCAAAGACAACCTCATCAGCTGTACTAGGGTAGGAGTGTAAAATAGCCTAGCGGATCCTTTTAGCCTGAGCCTAGAAACCAGAGAGCGAGACCTCTTTTTGTTTGTCAGTGTTCTTTGCCACTCCTCCTTACCTATCTTAAACTTTGCAATAGTTTCTTCTCAATAAGAGCTAAATCAGTGTCTACGGTTTCTTCTGACAAGGATTTGGTTAAGAGATAGTCAGCTTCTTCATAAACAGCATTAAAGCGTTTAAATTTGGGTTGATTAAAACCATCCGTCATCATGTGATCTACTGTCGAAACTCTTAAAGAATCACTGCCAAAATTATCCTCTTGTAAAATATCACTCGTCTCTTCTGAAGCCATAACACCCTTTAGAACCGATATTCCTTGAGACTGCTTGACGAGTTCTTGTTGGGAGTGCTCATCATAGGTCAACATTTTCAAGAGTTCCCAAGCTAATGTCGTATGCTTGGTTTGAGAAGATAGGGCAAAAAGGGAGCTATCAACTTGCGTGGCTTTAAAGTCTTTATCAGCACTCGGCATGGGGACACAGGTCCATTCAAATGTTGAATATTTGGCGATATGATAGGGGTAGGGCTTATAGGTGCGATATTCTGCCATCGTCATCGGTCGAAAAACAACCTTTCCTTGGTCAAAATCTTGTGATGTAACCTCTTGTGTTCCAGATAAAGCATCCAATTTCATCATTAAATCCATCGCACTTTTTGTCTTATTAGTATTCAAATGAATCTGACTACCATCTTCAGAAAACATCTGATTACTATAGGCAGCCATAGCATTTTTCCAATTGTAACCCACGATACCAAACTGGTTCAACTGCCCATCGCCATCGGTGTCTTTGGTTGCTGATTGTGCTATCTTGTAAAAGTCTGAGATAGACCAGTCGGCATCAGGAACCTCAAAACCACTTTTCTTCAAGAGGTCCTTATTAATACACATCATAATAGGATTACTCTCAAAAGGGAGGGCGAATTGCTTATCATGATACTGTCCTGCTTGATAAGAAACATGGTAGAAATCAGTTGTGTTAATGTCCTGTTTCACTAAAGCGTCTAGACTCTTCAAAGAACCTATAGACGTTAAGAGGTTAAAATCATTTTCTGGAACCATAAAAACATCTGGCTGCTGACCAACTACTATTTTTCCAGCCAACCAATCCGAATAATCTGATTTTCGAATACCACTCTCATAAACAACATCAACACCTGGATGAGCCTTTTCAAACCGTTTGATAATGTCATCTAGCACACGATTATTTTGCCCTTGAGGGACATCCCAACTTGAACCTTCATGGATTCCTAAATGGAGCGTAACCTTTCTTGGACGCTCCATCCATGACAGCAGTAAAAACAAGCAAGGTAGCATGATTACAAAAATCACTGCCAGATTTATCCGTCTTCTCCTAGTCATCTAAATGCTCCAACTGTCTAGTAGTTACACCTGTTTGAACCGCCCAGATAGCCAATTGGGTACGATCACGTAGCGCTAACTTAGATAAGACATTTGATAAATAATTTCTCACTGTCCCTTCTGAAAGAAACAACTTTTGCGCAATTTCTTTATTCGATAAACCAAAGCCAATTTGTTGGATAATCCGCCATTCTGCTTTTGACAAATTCGAAAGCTCTGTTTCATCGACTTGTATCGTATTTTCATGCTGGGGCATTTGAGAGAAGGCTTTAAACACCTTAGTAGCAATATCAGGATTAATCATAGCGCCACCATTATGAACCGTTTGAATGGCTTGATATAGGTCATCCATGGAAACACCCTTTAAAAGATAACCTGAAGCGCCGTATTTAAGCGCAGAAAAAATAAATTCATCATCGTCAAAAGTCGTTAAAATGATAATTTTTACATTAGGAAACTGTCTTTTAACTTCTTTGGTACAGATGACCCCGTCCATCTTTGGCATACGAATATCCATTAGAATAACATCAGGAAGCTCTTCGTTAATCTTCTCCAAGACTTCAAAGCCATCTGCCACCGAAGCCACAACATTAATATCTTCATGAGCAGATAGAACAATCTTTAAAGATTCTCTAATGAGCTCTTGATCGTCTGCAATCATTACCTTAATCATAGTAACTCCTTATCCTTTGGGAATATGAATGATTGTCTTGAAACCATCATTTCCATTAAAAGCAATCCGACCTCCAATAATAGCCAGACGTTCCCGCATCTGCATCAAGCCATAACCAAATGTAATCTCATCAGCTCCAACACCGTTATCTTGAATGCACATCACAAAATCCTCTTCTTCGTAGAGATGGATGGTCACCTTGCTGGCATGACCATGCCGAACAGAATTGGTTATGGATTCCTGCACCACTCGGAAAATAATATCCTCTACAGCAACGCTCAAATCAATAGTCTCCCATTCATAGGAAAATTCAATATCAATCTGAGAGACCTCTTGATACTCTTTGATAACCTTCCCTAAGGCATCCTTGAGCGTACGACCTTCTAAAGCATCTGGACGTAATTTGTTCAAGGACCGCCTTACATCAACTATCCCCTCCCTAACAACCTCCGACACACTGCCTAGTTGTTCCTTAGCCTTACTAGGATTAATATCAATCAAAACTCTAACAGCATCAATCCCTGCAGAAATACCCGTCAGCGCATGACCGAGCGTGTCATGGATTTCACGAGAAATACGTTTTCGCTCCCTATCTTCTGTGATTTTTTCTGTCAAAGCCACATAGCTATTTAACTCGGCATTAACCTGAGAAACCATACGAACTTCCTCTTCCAGATTATGCTTTTCACTGATGGCAAACATAATGTAGGAAATTAAGGAAATAATAAAGACGATAAGATTTAAAGATGTTAGTAAATTTTTGATGAAAATCAACGAAATCCTTAAATAAACAGGTAAAAAACTAATGTACGTATCAATAGCTGGTAAAGGCATAATGGTCGATAAAACATTGACATCAGTCACCAAGAGAAGACCAAAGCTTAATAGGATAAAGACAAGCCAATACCGCTTCTCTAACAGGGTATACATGTCTCTGGAATGGTAAAAAACATCCGCAAAAACCAATAATAGAAAACCATTATAGGAAAACTGCAAACTGACCAGTAAAAACAAGGTTACCAGCAATTCGCAAGCTACCCATTTATCCCAAAAGTCAGTTGTCTTCTGAGTTCTTAAATAATCTCTGTAAAAAATCAACCCCATCAAAATAAAAAACAAGGATACAGCTGAAATAAAGATAAAATCCGGCCGGTAAGGGATACTCACCAGTTGCTCTAACAAAGCATGGCTATCACCGTGATTCGTGATGAGTTGCGTGGAAAAAAGGTAAACCGAAGCGTAGAAAATAACGGCAATGAAGTTGATAAAGACAAGTAAGTACTTACTGATTTGAACTAGTTTTAATCGTCTCACTACTGCCACCCTTTTAAATCATAATCATCTATTGATTTTTTGGTAATCAATGTCACAGGAATAACAACCTTGGAAGCAACTGTTTTTCCTTTTGAAATCATCAAGGCTAGTTGAGCAGCCTTATGCCCCATAGCCAAAGGAGACTGGGCTACCGTTGCAGTAACGTCATCTGTCGTTGCCAATAAATTTTTCATGTCAGGGGAACCATCGACACCGTAGATAAGAATTGGCTTTTCGATGTCGTTTTTATCCAAGGCGGCAACAGCTCCGATTGCAGCAAGATCATTTAATGCCATCACCACATCAAAGGATTTTCTAGATTGTAACACACGTTCAACGACTGGCATGGCAACTTCCGTCTGTCCCAGACTTTCTTCTTTTGAAACAATCCTAAAGCGTTTATCAGACGCAATGTTATCCGTAAAGCCCTTAATTCGTTGATTTCCCGACACTGCATCTCGATGTTCTAACATTAAAATATCTGCTTTATCTTTTCGAGTTTTTAAATCTTCTGCCAGTAAAGCGCCTGCCTGATAATTGTCTGACACGATTGTTGAAGTGACAGCTACCTTATCAGATAGCTGGCTATCAACAACGATAACCTTGATACCAGATTTTTCAGCTTTTTGAACCATCCGCTTAGTGGCTACATCGTCACTTTTGACAGGATTCAGGATAATAACATCCATTTCTTGGTCAATAAAATACTGAATCTGCTCAACTTGTTTCTTACTACTTAGGGCAGGGTCTCTTGTGAAAACAGTACCACCTTGTTCAGTAATTTCTTTTTCAATTTCCGCATTAATCACTTCATAAAAAGGATTATTCATGGTCATATAGGTCGTTCCGACCTTTAAACGACTATTATCCGTAGCACTAATCTTTTGATTAAGGTACATCACAACCACTAAGACTAATAATATCAGAGCAACCAAAAGCCCTAAAATCTTCCGAATCGAACGCATATAGCTCCTTTATCAACGAGTACATCCTAAGCAATACTTAACAAAACTTTCATAAAAAGTATAGCTTTTTAAAAAAAGATTGTCTATAACTCTCTAATCTCTTATGACAATCGCAACTAAAAAGAGAGAAGCAACTCCCTCCTCATCATGATAATAAGCAACTCCAGAAATATCCGGTCATATTCAAACCTTATCAAGCAATTGAAGGCTAATTCAAATGCTCTTCTAGTACATCTGCGATACCGTCATTATTATTATCGGCAGTAACCTTTCCGATAGCTTGTCGAACCGCCTCTGGCCCATTTGCCATAACATAGCCATTACCTACCGCATCTAACATGTCAAGATCATTGAAATTATCTCCAAAAGCATATGCCTCTTGAATATTAGCGCCATAGTGGTCAGCCAAGCGAGCAACCGCTCGTCCTTTCTGAATTCCCGCTGCCATAATTTCTAAATAATAAGGGTAAGATTTTGAAATAGAAAGTTCTGGATAGCCTTGTTTCAAAACCGCCTCGACTGCTAAAATCTCTTCCGGTTCTCCCATCAATAATAATTTATGAATCTCCCTAAGTGAGTTCAAATCATCAAGTACCGCCTCTTGAGAAGAAATACCCACAACATCTTCTTCCCTAGAAATCCATTTATTGAAACGATCTTGTGATAACCATTTTTCACCACTATAAACATTCCAAGCAATATCTGGATGCTCTTTTTCTAAATACCGACAAATAGCGATTCCCATATCGGTTGCCATCGGTGAAGAAGCAATCTCTTGACCATTTTCATCTTGAATATAGGCACCATTGTAAGAAATTATTGGTGTTTTTGGTAAGAAATCTCGAATAATCGGTTTAATGGCTTCAGGCATTCGGGCTGAAACAGGAACAAAAAGATTACCATTTTCGACAGCAGACACAATCGCATCTCGAGTGCGCTGCGTTACCTGTAATTGATCATTAATCAACGTTCCATCAATATCACTAAAAATAATCTTGACCATATGGTAAAAACCTCCTGAAGCTCTAAATTTTTATTTCATTATATCATATATCATTAAAACTAATACTCTACCTTAGCGTTGCCAAAAAGCAAAAAGATAAGCCCTCACTTGAGGTGAAGTCCCCCTACAGTAGTTCTTATCTTTTGCTAACACCTGACTGAGTTAACGATTCTTATCTTTCTTTTTACGAATATCAAATCCTACAAGACAAAGCAAAGCTAAACCAAGAGCTGTCAATAGGTTACTGTCCTTAGATGCTGTTTCAGGAAGCTCTGCTGAGCGAGCAACTTTTGGTATACTTGTTGCCGAAGCAAGCAGGTTTTCCTCAACACCTGTACTGAGAGTTCCAGATTCCTCTTTTTCTCCCCATACATTAGATGATAACCCTGTATCAGCTACATTTGCAATTGATTCTTGCACTCCTTCAGCATCAACCCTTACTTTTGGAATATCCACTTCTGGTTTAACTGTTGTTTCATCCTCTGGAACAGTTGCTTTAGGGAAATTAAGCCATAGATTTTGCACCTCCATTGCACCATCCCAAATTCCC
Source organism: Streptococcus thoraltensis DSM 12221 (assembly GCF_000380145.1). Taxonomy (GTDB): domain Bacteria; phylum Bacillota; class Bacilli; order Lactobacillales; family Streptococcaceae; genus Streptococcus; species Streptococcus thoraltensis. Next base: position 169,261 of record NZ_KB904609.1, read on the forward strand.
AGTCCAACATAAGCATCTGTATAGTACGAATCTACAAGATCAAACTGATGTTTCAGATAAGATACCCCATCGACAATAACTTCAACACTATTTTCACCTTTCACCACTTCTATATGGTGATAATTATTATCATTAAGAGCTGTTGGAATCGGATTCTCTGCTATCGTATCGCCATAAAAGCGGAAAAGTCGAATGTTATTGTCGCCTCCAAGCTGAATCGAATAAGCCTGAGCTGGATCAACTTTCTCAGAAGCAAAGAAGAGGTTAACTAGTCCACGTTCAAACTTAATATCCGCTGACAAAGTATAGGTAGGACTAGGCACTTTCTCCCCTGACATATAAATATCATTGGAACTTCTATTGTCAACAGATAATGTTTCATCATCAACCAACCAAGCTCCAGATAAAGCTTTCAGGTCTTTAAGATTTGTATTAAAGTTGTTTGCAAAACTATCAACAACCATTTTCTTAACTAAATCAGGATTCTTTTTAGAGCTAACGGTAATTGTAACTTTTCCTTTAGCAAGACTTGTCAACTGAGCCCTGTTACCATTTACATCTAAAGACGCAATAGCTGCATTGTCTAGCTTCCATACCAATTCTTCACCTTCACTAAACGGAATTAGATAAGCCGATAAATTAAGTTGATCGCCTACATTTATGCGATTATAGTCTGGAGTTGTAGAACTTATGGCTACTGGCTCTTTAGGAGTCATTTTTTCTTTCCAAATGGTGTTCATTGGATAGATAGCAATATCTGCATTGGTACGCTCACCTTCAACAAATACTTTAGCCGCTAAACTATCCGGAGCGGGGAAAATTTGATTAGCTCCAGCAACGGTATTACCTTTAGCAAAAACTTCTACACTTGCTCGGTCAACAAAGATATGAAGGTCAATACTACCATCGGCATTTTTCTTAACAGCTTGCTGATTAATTTCTGCGAAGCTACTATTCAAAATAACCCCAGATTGACTGCGATCAATTGACAATACTTCCGTTTCAAGGTCATAGACAATTCTAGTTAATTCACCATCACCAACACGAACATCAAATCCAACTTTTTTCGTTCCTTCTCTAGGTCTAAAAGTTGAGACAATTTCATAACTGTCACTTTCAAAGCCATCAAGCAAATTGTTAGTTTCACTAACTTCAACATTTTCGAAATGCAAAGCCTGATCTATATTACGAAGAGAAGTATAAGCATCAATTGGTGTTTGCGTTAGACGATAGGCATCTCCGTCTTTAACGAGACCTAGTTTCAAATTAAGATTATAAGTCCCATTAAATTCTTGAGCTAGGGTCGTTCCAACAATACGGCAATAATCCCAAGTATTCATCCAGTTTTCTTCAATCAATTCTGGAATAGTCGGATTTTCAGACGATCCAAAGCTCTGGATATAGTAAGTCATCGCAGCATAGGAGTCCTTACCAAAGTTCATCATTTCATCACGGTTTTGATACTCAGCATCAGGAACAAAAGTCCATTTCCCATCTACTGGAGTAAAGTTACCTACCTTGTAGTATCGTCCACCACGTGATAAGACCCACTTCAAACTACCGTCGTCAGCTTGCAAAGGATAGAGATCTGGACACTCCGTATGAAGATCGGCATAAGTGCTTTCCACAGTCCAGTCTTTTAAATTATCAGATGAGTAAATACGCAATGGTCCACCTGCAATAACCATAAACCATTTATCTTCCCAACGAAAAACTTTTGGATCACGGAAATCTCTGTTATTTAGGGGATCCTCAGACCAATCGACCGCTATGTCATCTACTTTATTCCAAGTTTTACCTTCATCATTACTATAAGCTACTTTAAGACGCTGTCCCTCGCCATTTACAGTGATTAATGCGACAAGACCTCCTTCTGGACTCTCAAATAAACCAGAGGTATTTTTATCATCTACAACAATACAGCCTGAGAACATCGTCCCGTTTGCATCTGGATATAGGGCAATTGGCTGCTCTTCCCAAGTCATTAAATCCTTACTCGTCAAATGTGCCCAGTGCATTGGTCCCCAATTAGTATCATCATAAAACTGGTGGAACATATGATAGGTACCTTTATAGTAAACCAAACCATTCAAATCATTACCCCAACCATCTTTGATTGAATAATGGTATTGACTACGGTGTGGTTCATTATAGTAGATGCCATCAGCTTGTCTACGATGAACATTAAGTCTGTAGGTTAAGGTAACTGGCTTCCCAGCTTCAGCAATAAACGTACTTTCAATCGTCAAATCATTTCTACCTACCTCAATTGGTATAGCATCTTGAAGGCTATAAACTTTACCCTTAGCATCAATGATTTTGATTTGACTATTATCATTCTTAAGGGAGATATTTAATTTGACAGTATCAGCACCATTGCTAACATATTGAATATGAGTAGGCTCTTCTGGGAAAAATTGGCCTTTTTTCTCAACTTTCCCATTTTCAGAAGTTACCCCTATATCTAAAATTAGAGGAATATCTGTGTCATCTAACTCAGTGTAATAGGTGTTTTGGAAAACCATTTCACCGTTCCAATTGAGCAAGCCAAAATAACCAGAAGGAATATAAGTGTTTTGTCCTCTGTCATCGTATTGTAAAATGTGATCACCTAAATTAGCAACCAAAACATCATTAACATAGTATGACAACCAGCCATTCACTGCAGTCACTTTTAGATGATATTTATTATTCGGTGCCAAAGGTACTTCTTTTTCCTCAGTTAAATGCCCCTCAGCCCAGCGCCATAATTTAGCTTTACGGCTATTCGCATCAAGGTTGACTGTATAATTGCTTAAATTTTCCATGTCATTATTAGAACGGAAAATTAGAGAGGCTGCCCCTACATTTTGCAAAAAAGTAACATCAGTCTCAAATGTAAAATTTTTCCCAAATGAGGTCGTCTGCAAGAAATTATCACCCGCTCCGATAGCATTAGTATATAAGCCGTCTGCTCTCTCTTCCCATATACCACTAACCGGTTCTAGGTTTTGGAGATTGGTTCTATATCCGGTCTCTGCGGGCACCGATTTAGAACGAGTGCTTATTTCAATTGATTCATTCGTTTCTTTTACAGTTGTACTTGAGTCAGAATCTTGAAAACGAGATTCTTCTGATGCTAACACGGATGTGTCTGGTGAAGCCGATGAGGCAGGAGACTCAAGTGTATTAACAATCGATTCATCTACTGTTACCTCTTCATCAACTTCATCTAGGAGCGATCCGTTAGTAGCATTGACTAATTTAGGTAAATCAATCCTTTCTGATTCCAATGCTAATAAAGATGTTTCTATTGGATTAGATGCTACTTGATTTGTCTCAGACGTTGGAGAACTAGATATAGCAGGGCTTGTAACTGATTCTGACCCCATCTGTTCAGTAACCGGAACGACCTTACCAGAAGCTTCCTCTGCTAAAACAGAAGGAGCTGCCAATACGAGTGTTGTTGCAGCTACCGTAGCACAGCCGTATAACCAATTTTTACCACTTTTCCTCATAAACCAATTTTTACACGTTACCTCTTCACTGATAGCCATTGTCTTTCTCCTCATGTTTATTTGCCACATCACTGGAATGTTAGGTACCTTCACATCTTTTTTGTACGCGCTTACACAAATAAGTCTACCAATACAAATCTAAAAAACAATTGGCAAATGTCATTAAAACATATGACATTTATCAAATTCTGTCTGCATTTTAACGCTTTTAAAATCAGAGACACTTGTCATAGTACTCATTAAATTCAAGAAACTAACCTATCTCAACGTGATAGATACAATACCTGCAAAATGATAAAACAAATAACAGTAGAACAGTTAAAATAAAGAATGATATGATAGGCAACTGAATTAACTTTCAGATAAGGAACTGAAACGCGGATAGTACTTGAGTACGGCAAGTCGAAAGTGACCGTGAATCAAAGTTAATTCAGTTGACTATCATTAACAGAAATGAGCAATTTACTATCTCATTATGATAAAAAAAGAGATCAGAACATCATTATGTCTAATCTCTTTTTGTCTTATCACGTCACATATTATTAATACCTAATTTTAAACGCATACCAAGAAAATGAATCAGAAAAATTAATATTATTATGTTCTTGATTCATAGCGGCTGTAATCAAAACGGCAACTCCTCTTCCTCAAGGACAAGATCAGCCAGATCCGCTGCCACATTATTTTCACGCATGGCACGTTGGGCACGACTTTCAAGTAATTGGAATGATTGTCCCAAGACTTCTGTCATATAGTGCCTTTGCCCATCTTTTTCGTAAGAACGCGTACGCAGCTCACCATCTAATGAAATCAAGCTGCCCTTCGTTCCATAAGACGCTAAAGTTTCTGCCAAACGTCCCCAAAAGACCACGTTGATAAAGTCGGCTTCACGTTCACCATCCTTACCTTTAAAACGACGATTGACTGCAACTGTAACACGCGCAACAGATTTATCATTGGGAGTTTTCACCACCTCTGGTGTTGCCACCAAGCGACCGATTAAAATAGTTTTATTATACATAAGATTTCCTCCTAACTATTTATTCGGGAAAAGTTAGGGAAAATAAACCATTTTAATAAATTGCTACCTATTCTTTATTAATAGCCAGAAATCTCGTTTTCTTCAAATGAATAGCTTTTATACTAGCTTTACAATTTATTCAATCATTAATCTACTCCATATCTGAAATCATATCTAAACGAACTTGGTGACGTCCTCCTTCATACTCAGTGGTTAGCCACTCATCCACAATCATTTTCGCAAGTTCAATACCAATAACTCGCGAACCAAATGATAAAACATTTGTATCATTGTGCTGTCTTGATAATTTTGCTGAGTATGGTTCGCTACAAATAACGCATCGAATCCTTGGAACCTTGTTGGCAGAAATCCCAATTCCAACACCTGTACCACAAATTAAAATCCCTTTATCAACAACTCCTTTAATGACCGCCTCAGCAACAGCTTTTCCAGAAGCGGGATAATTAAACCGTTCTACGCTATCTGTTCCAAAATTAATAACATCATAGCCATATTTTTCTTCAATATATTGTTTAATCTGTTCTTTATAGTCCACAGCAACATGATCATTTCCAATTCCTATTTTCATAATCTTCTCAACTCCTCAATCAAAGTTGCATAGGATTTTTCTTTTCCAAAAAGTGCACTAGTTCCCAAGATAAATCCATCTGCCCCCAGACTACTAAGTTCTTCGATAATAGCTGGACTACAGGCGCCATCTATCATGACTTTATAGCCAAATTCTTTTTTGAGATCAATCAGTTTGGCAATTTTCTTTCGTGTGAAATCAATAAATTTCTGTCCTGCAAAACCAGGATTAACAGTCATCACTAAGACATAATCAACCAACTCCAGTGTTTCCTGAATCGTTTCAAGACTAGTGTCAGGATTAATGGCTAATCCTGCTAGCTTGCCTCGATCTTTAATATGACTCAATGTTTTAATGATGTACCTTTCACTTTCAGGATGAATATAAATAATATCAGCTCCTGCCTCAATAAACCAATCTACTTTTTCAGATGGATTGTCGATCATTAAATGACAATCAATCAGTTTAGACGTGTATTTTCTAATGGTTCTAACATCATTAATCCCCATGGTAATATTTGGAACAAAATGTCCATCCATTATATCACAATGATACATATCAATATTTGCTTGTTCCAGTAACTCAATTTCTTTTTCTAAATTGCCAAAATTTGCACACATCATGCTTGGCGCTAAAATTTTTTCCATTTTTCACCTCATAAAAAGTAGTTCTAAATAATCTAGAACTACTTCAGTAATAAATTGAATCAATTTTTCGAAATAAGAGTTATTATTTTTTGAAGTATCTCATCGCTTTTATCCGAAATAACCGTTACATCTTTTAGATCAAAAGCTTTTACATTCGAGAGATTATGAAATTTAGTGCTGTCACAGAGCAGAAAAGTATTGTCTGAATGTTCTCTAACAATCCTTTTCTTATTGGCTTCTGCTAGTGTTGGAGTCGTTACCCCATATTTTTCATCAATGCCATTCACACCTAAAAAACATTTATTAAAATAAATATTTTGTAAGTTCATTTCCGTCAAGGGACCACTAACGGATGAATTGATAGGGTTATATTGTCCTCCCAAAGTAATAATCTCAGCAGCAATTCCACTATTAATAGAAAAAATATCCGTATTAGTTGTATAAATAGTAATTTTTTTATCAATAATCTTCTTAAATAATAATGAGCAGGTCGAGCCAGAATCTAGGTAGATAATGTCGCCGTCTTCAACATAAGTTGATGCTATTTTAGCTATTTTATCTTTTTCTGCACTGTATAAATTGTTTCTAGTTGCTATGGGAATTTCTCCTGTGGCAGAAACCAACTTGACCGCTCCCCCAGACAAATATTCAATTTTATTATTTTTCTGGAGTTCTTTTAAATCACGACGTAAGGTTGATGCAGATACTTCAGAGAATATCCGCTCAATCTCTTCGAACTTTATTAATTCAGTATCTTTAAGTAATCCTAATATTTTTTGTTGTCTTTCATATGGTATCATGGTACACCTTCACCTAATATTCTATTGACACCATATTACTAAAAAAAACTATTTCCTTCAATAATGTAAAGTTATGCTAATTCATCATTCTTATCTGCAAATACAAAACCTAAAACCGCACCAACTACAGTAGAGATTGCTAATCCTATAACACCATTTATCACATTTGCATTATCAACAATGAAAGCTGGAAAAGTAGTAACACTTCCAAAAACAAAGGCATTTGTGACTACTTTTGTAAGACCGAGATAAGCACCACCAACAGCACCAGCAATAATTTGAGATAGGAATAATTTTTTATTTTTGACCAATAAGCCAAACAATGTAGGTTCAATAATAGCAGATAAAACTATCGTCATAACTCCTGCCATTGCGAAGTTTTTCAATGTTTTATTCTTAGCTTTCAACCAAACCCCAAACGCTACACCAATAACCGCAAAATTACAAGCAAAGGTTAAGGGAACAATGTAATCAAAGCCATTTTGTGAAATATTATTAATCATAATCGGATTAACCGCCCAATGAATACCGAAGCTGACAAGAACACTCCAACCTCCCCCAATTAGAACACCTGTCAGAGCACCACTGCGTTCAATCAACCAATTCACCACATTCGCGACGGTTTCCCCGCTATATACTCCAATCGGTCCAATCACGATAACAGTCAGTGGAACCATAATGCCTAAAGAAATAAGCGGTAGAATAACAAGCTTCAATGTTTCAGGAATATGCTTATCCAACCATTTATATAAAAATGAATATGCCCAAATAGCTAAAATAATTGGTACTACAGTAGAGTTATAATTCATAAGAACAACTGGAATTCCAAAGAAAGAAGTTGTTGCTCCATTTCCTGTATTACCTAGCAAACCTAAAAAATCAGGATGCAATAACGCTGCACCAATTAATGCAGAAATATAGGGACTTGCTCCAAATCTTCTCGCTGAAGAAAATGCCAACAATACCGGCAAGAAATAAAATACAGCCATAGAAGTTGCCATTAAAATACTATAAGTACCACTTTCTTCGCTAATTAAGCCAAGTTGAACGGCTAAAATTAGTAAGCCTCTTAGCACTCCCGATCCCGCCAAGGCTGGTAACAATGGTGCAAAAATACCAGAAATCGCAGAAAAAATATTACTAATGACACTTCCACTTTGAACGTTTTTGACTTCTAGACTGTCTTTACCACTCCCTTTTACTAATGTTTCAAATTCATCATAAACATGTGGAACCTCAGTTCCAATTAACACTTGATATTGACCAGCTTTATCAATAACATTTACCACCCCTGGAACTGATTTCACAGCGCCATCATTTGCTTTTGAAGCATCCCTCAAATTCAAACGCAAACGCGTTGCACAATGGGTCATATTAGCAATGTTTTCAGGTCCACCAACATTATCTAAGATGCCTTGAGCTGTTAATTTATACTCTGCCATAACATGCCTCCTTTATTGTTTTCCTTTTAAAAATTCCAGCATCAAATGATTGACTTTGATAGCATCATTACTATCAATAATCGACTGAATATAATCTAAACCTAAATGATCAATTAAACCATCTAAGTAATTTATCATTTGGACATTGTGCTCTGCTTCTTCAACGGCAGGTTCGATAACTGGGAAAGTATCAAAATAAATCACTCCGTCATACTTATTTTTTTTCAAATAATAGAGCAATTCCAATGTTTTAAATGGGGTTGCAGAACCTATCATTAGACCATCATCTACAACTCCGTAGCCGTCATTAGCATGAATACCATACAATTGACCTCTACTACCAAATATATCAGCTGCAAAAGCTGGGTTCTCATGCTTCATTAACATATGGCAATAATCAAGGGTAACTCCGATATTTTTTCTATTAATCTCAGAAAGTAACATTCCCGTAATCCCCATGCTATCAACAAATGCGTAAGACCGTTCTTCATACGGCTTATATTCTATGCTAATTGCTAAATCAGGAGCGTAATCACAAATGACTTGATAAGCAGCTACCAACTGATTCCAGACTTTTCGGTAATTTATTTGAAAACTATAATCAAAGCCGTCAAATCCCAACCAAATCGTCACCACTTGACCACCAATATCTCTACAATAATCAGCTGCTTCTTTGCACAAGTCTAAAGCTTTTTTGGCTATTTTGGGATTAGCGTTTCCAAGTTCTCCATTAATAAACTCTTTTCTAAATCGAAGTGCGACACCATTTGCCTTTAAATGGCATTTATCTAAAAGCGCTTTCATTTCTGAGGAAGAAACACCTTTGGTATGTTCAGGATAATTAAGATCAACATAATTTAATCCAGCCCTCGAGAAATCAGAAAATGTTTTTTCTAAATTGTACTCTTCCAAGCGTAAATACGAGTTTATTCTAGTTGCTAATTTCATATTTTGTCACCTTTTTCTATCTTTAGTCATATATTATCATACAAAAGAATCTTATTCAAGTATATATTTCATATTTTTTCTTTTTTTATCAAAAATAATCATTTTATTGAACAAAAAAGCAAACTTCAAACATGAAGTTTGCCAACGATTTTAATATACTACCAACGATTTTAATATACTACCACCGTGTTATGGAAGGTTGATTATATTTCCCAATGTTTCTCAGCATCAAATGCCTCGCCAACCTCTGCACTGTCATCTAGTTCAATGATACCTCGAACCTGCGGTGCATTTGGAAGAGCCAACTCACGGGGACTACACATCATCCCAAAGCTTTCTTCACCGCGTAGTTTCCCTGGAAAAATCAAACTTCCACTTGGCATCATAGCACCTGGTAAAGCAACAATTGTTTTGAGACCGACAGCTGCATTAGGCGCACCAGCTACGATTTGCACTGTCTTATCTTTAGCTACCTGCACTTGGCAAATATTGAGATGGTCACTGTCTGGATGAGCGATCATTTCCACGATTTGACCAACCACAAATTTTGGTTCGTTATCTGCGACGAGCTTTTCTGAAAATCCTTCCTTAGCCAATTCAGCATTCAAAACAGCAACATCATCTTCTGTCAGAAAAACCTGACCACGTCCATCAAGAGCTATTAAGCCAGAAATCTCAAAGATATTCCAAGCCACTGTTTCTCCAGATTTCTCCACATAAATACGAGCAACATTGCCATGACGCTCAACAGTTACCTTTTGCCCCTTGTCTTGCTTGATGGTCACCATCAAAACATCGCCGACCTGCTCCTTGTTATAAGTATAAATCATTTCCTTTAAAATCCTTTCAAAAATGCGTTGATTTCATCCTTCGTTTTCCGATTCTTATCCACAAAACGACCAATTTCTTGACCATTTTCTAAAACTATCAGGCTAGGAATGCCAAAAACATCCCATTGTTGAGCTAAGTCCATAAAGTTATCACGGTCAACCTGCATAAAGGTGAAGTCACTGTTCTCCGTCTCAATAGCCTCTAACAAGGGATAAAGGTACTGACAATCCCCACACCAATCAGCTGTGAACAGCAAAACCGTTTTTGAACCCGACTCTATCTGCTTAGCAACCTGTTCGTAAGACAATGCCTTAATCATGACACAACCTCCTGTGCAATAATCTCACCCTGTTCATAAACAAAATCAAATTGACGACCATCTGTAAAAACCACACCACCTGTTGTTTCACTGCCGTCTTCAAATTCATTGATGTAAACAACCTGAATATCCCCATATTGGCTAAAATAAGCACGAATATCTGCCATACGACGAGCTTTCTGTGCTTCACCAATCTTATAAGCCACCTGAGCAGCAAGGGCTGTGAGGCCCAAACCAAGCAAGACCCCACCCAAAATGCTTATTTTTTTATTCTTCATAAGCACTATTTTACCATAAGAAAACGGCACCAAGACAGTTTTTGACATTATTTTTAGAATAATCATGTTTATCATTGACTTTCCCAACTATAAAGGTTATGATGAATAAGTAATTAATTGTCAGAGTTATCATGTTTCACATTTTCATCTCCTTTTATTTACGCATCATAAAAGGAAGGAAGTAACTCATTATGGCACAAGGTACTGTAAAATGGTTTAACGCTGAAAAAGGTTTTGGTTTTATCTCATCTGAAGAAGGACAAGACGTTTTTGCACACTTTTCACAAATTCAAGCTGATGGTTTCAAATCACTTGATGACGGTCAAAAAGTTTCATTTGATGTTGAAGATGGTCAACGTGGCCCTCAAGCAGCAAACATCGTTAAACTTTAATTAAACGATAAAAAGTCTGAGATAAAGTTCTCAGGCTTTTTCTATATCTAAAACAGCCAACCTCTAAACCCTTCACCACTGCACCCTTTTTCATTTATAGCTAAAAGTGGTAAAATGCTAGTAAGACTTATGCAAACGAGGAGACTGAACTGATATGACTGATTTATTTAACAAAATCAAAGAAGTAACCGAACTCAAAGCGACCTCAGGTTTTGAACAACCCGTCCGTGACTATCTCCGTGAAAAAATCACACCTTTGGTTGATGACGTTCAAACCGACGGTCTTGGAGGCATTTTTGGTATTCGACATCACGAAGATGCCAACGCTCCACGCATCATGGTGGCTGGTCACATGGATGAAGTCGGCTTTATGATTAAAGAAATCAAAGAAGACGGAACTTTCCGCGTGGTTGAACTGGGTGGCTGGAACCCACTTGTTGTCAGCTCACAACGGTTTACCCTACACACACCTGATGGTCGTGTCTATCCCGTTATTTCAGGCTCTGTTCCTCCGCATTTTCTACGTGGGTCAAACGGTGCTTCACTTCCTAAAACAGCTGACATCGTCTTTGATGCAGGATTTACCAGTAAAACCGAGGCTGAAAGTTTTGGTGTTTTCCCTGGTTCTGTTATCATTCCCGATTCTGAAGCAGTCCTAACAGCCAATCAAAAACACGTCATCAGCAAGGCATGGGACAACCGCTACAGCATTCTTATGGTACCTGAGATGTTAGAGGCAGTGAAAAACGAAAAACTAGGTCACACCCTAATCGCTGGAGCTAACGTTCAAGAAGAGGTTGGTCTTCGCGGTGCTTACGTATCCACAACCAAATTCGACCCTGAACTCTTCTTCGCCGTTGACTGTTCTCCTGCTGGTGATATTTATGGTAATCCTGGAAAACTTGGAGACGGTACCCTAATTCGTTTTTACGACCCAGGTCATATCATGCTCCCAAACATGAGAGATTTCCTATTGACAACCGCCGAAGAAGCAGGTATCAAGTATCAGTATTACCCAGCCGCAGGTGGTACCGATGCTGGCGCTGCTCATCTCAAAAATGAAGGTATCCCATCAACAACTATCGGTGTGTGTGCCCGTTACATTCACTCACATCAAACACTCTATGCCATGGATGACTTTATCGAAGCACAAAACTTCCTACAAGCAATTGTGAAGCGCCTTGACCGCTCAACGGTTGATTTAATCAAGAAATACTAGAAAGGACTGAGTTGGCACCAACCACTCAGTAAAACAAACGATGAAAATTGGATTTATTGGTGTAGGTAAAATGGCTTCCGCCATCATCTCTGGAATCAAACAGACGGAGCATGAGATTATCATCTCCGGCTCTTCACTGATGCGCTCGCAGGAGATTGCTAAAAATCTTGGACTTAAAGCTGCTTCGTCTCATCAAGAATTGGTTGAACAAGTTGACTTGGTCATTCTGGGAATCAAACCACAGATAGTTGAAACCGTCTTAAGCGAACTCGATATTAAAAAGCCCATCATGTCCATGGCAGCTGGGATTACTCTGGATCGCCTTGCCCAACTCACTGACTCGTCACTCCCTCTCATCCGCATCATGCCAAATATGAATGCCCAAATTCTCCAAAGCACCACAGGTATCTGCTACAATCCGCATGTCAGCGATGACTTAAAAACAACTATACGCCAGATAACGGATAGTTTTGGAACTACTTTTGAACTAGCTGAGAAAGATTTTGACACCTTTACAGCCCTTGCTGGCTCAAGTCCTGCCTACATTTACCTTTTCATCGAAGCTATGGCCAAAGCGGGAGTTAAAAACGGTCTCACAAAAGCACAATCACTCGACATTGTTACACAAACGGTCATGGCTAGCGCACAAAATCTCATGACATCTGAAGACAATCTTCACGTCTTGATTGACAAGATTTGTAGTCCTGGTGGAACCACCATTGCAGGTCTCATGAATTTAGAAAAAAACGGTTTAACCCATAGTGTTGTGTCAGCTATTGATGCCACTATTGATAAAGCCAAGAAGATGTAAAAAATGATATGCAGCAATAATTGCTAACCCCCAGGCGGTCAATTCCTTTGCGGCTTCTTATCATATAGCGATATAAAAAAGACGTTGAGAATTGCTATCTCAGCGTCTTTTACATTGGTACAGTCTTTTGAATTAACTTTTTGATACATGCTCACTTTCGACTAGGCGTACTCATACTCAATGAAAATTAAAAGCAGACTAGGCGACGCCCATGCAGATGGAACTGAAGGTCATCAAATCAAGTCAACAAGGTCTTCTTTTGATTTTCGAAGAGTATCAAGTACTGTTCTGCGTCTTTTTTTTGTTCCTTGTCTAAAAGTTAATTCATTTGACTATATAAATAGCATCCCCAAAAATGCGATTAAATTATTAAAAGCATGGACAGCGATACTATATTTAATATCCTTGGTCTTCCAGTAAACAAAAGCTAAGGCAGCAGACATCACCCCATAACCAGTAACACTGCCAAAATCAGTTGGCATATGAGCTAGCGCAAAAATCACTGAACCTGCAACTAAACCCAACCATTCCTTTTGCGGAAAGAGGCGCTTAGCCGCAAATCCTCGAAAAATAATTTCCTCAGTGACAGGGGCGACAATGACAACCAGAACAAAGAAAAGTGAAAGTGGCACCATTCTCATCAAATCATTCAAGCCAGCTTGATTAACCGTATCTGTCTTTCCTTCTAGTTCAAGAAGCCAAGACGAAAGACCATGTCCCAGTATGATAATAGCGTAAGCAATGACGAGTGTCATCCAAATATACTTCGTCTTACTACCAGAAAGTGGGCTAAAAATCTCACGCTTTTGAGCAATTTCAACTGTTAAAGCTCCAATAATTAAACAGATAAAAGTGATGCTCGCAGTTTGAACTAGTCCGAACTGCCCTTTTTCTGAAACTTGATTATAACCTAAAACGCCACCGATAATTAAAGAAGGCACTTGGGTCAGTAAAAATAACCCGGCCATCAAAAACAAGGTTTTAAAAAACTGTTTCATGAAATCTCCTTAAAATGAACTAGGACTATTGTATCATAAAATACAGTTGAAAATAGCGGCTATCCCTATGAAGCTAATAATACAAAACGATACAAGGTTTACGAATAGCAAGCGATGAGGAAAAATATAGTCAAATGAATTAATTTTCAGTCAAGAAACTGATACACGGGCAGTGCTTGAGTAGGGCAAATCGAAAGTGACTATGTATCAAAGTTTATTCAAAAGACTATCATTTCAAATAAACTATCTGAAATGATCTGGTAAACGTCCTCTCTGTTTCACTTTAAAGGGAGGGGGCAATTTCAAATCACCCTAGTCTCTTTTATCAGACAAAGGCTATTTTATAGCCTCTGTCTGAGTATCTTAGAGAAGGACTTTCGTGATATTTTAGTCACAAAACTTTAGGGCTTTTATGCTGGCTAAGGTCCGTCAGTAATGGCGCTTAGCCATTAGCTAAATTGGCGCAGTTGACCTTTCTCTAAAGCAAGCTGAATATCTGCCATTTGGGCTAGTGCTTTACTATGCGTAACCATAATCACACACTTATCTTCTTGGTGAGCGATAGTTTTAAGGTTACGGACGATGTCAATGGCAATCTCTTCGTCTAAATTACCAGTCGGTTCATCTAAAAGCATGACCGGTGCTCCTGAAACAAGAGAACGGGCAATGGCGACACGCTGTTGTTGCCCACCAGAAAGTTGTAAAATATTTCGGTTAATTTGTTCTTTTGACAATCCTAAATCCAGCAAAACATCAGGTGCTGCCTTTTTGTTGACCAGTCTGATATTTTCTAGAGGGGTTAGATAGTCTAGAAGATTATAATTTTGAAAAACTAAGGATACATGATGACGACGGTAATAAGGGTATCCAATATCTGTTAAATCTTTCCCATCTATGAGTACCTGACCTGATGATGGTTTGTCTAATCCTGCCAGAAGAGATAATAGCGTTGTTTTTCCGGTGCCTGAATGACCGACAATAGAGTAAAACGTTCCCTTTTCGAATTGATAGTTTAAATCCTTAAATACCTCTTGTTGACTAATACTGTCGTAAGTATAGGATAAATTTTTAATCGTTAACATTTCTATCTCCTTACGAAATTTTATTTAAAATATCTTTTGGTTTTAATAACATAATTGGTACACTGGCTGCTAGGATTCCAAGAATAATCAAACCACCACTGATGACGACCATGCTGATTAACTCTTTGGCACTCAAGTTAACTTGGAAATGTTTTACCGTCTGCATGATAAGATCGGTCTGACTGTCAGCGCCTAATGAATAGCCACCTAGTTGCTTCATGACCTCTTCTCTAACAGTACGAGTAACAGAGTCTACGGTTCGATTGGCTAACCATTGTCCCAGTGTTTTTCCAATAAGACTAGCGACAACAAAAGATGGGATAGCTAGCAAGATGTTTTCAACAATGTATTGGCTGATGATATCCAGCTTAGACTTTCCAAGAGCTAAAAGGACTCCGCATTCTCGTAGACGATTATAAAGATTAAAGATTAAGAGTAAAATCAATAGTACGCCACTAGCAATCATAGTAACAACAACTAAGCGTTTTACGGTCTTTTGGAGGAGACCAATACTACGATTATAAGATTTTAAGGCAGGATTTTGCTCAGTTAACTGGTAATTTTGCCAATTGACATCTTCAACATTTTGTTTCACTTTGGTGATAAATGACTTAACCTTTGCTGATTTTTTCAAGCTGTAAGTCGCTTCGCTATAGAGTGTTTTTCCTTTAGTAAAGCCGAAAAGATCACTGGCTAAACTTGTATCAGACAGTAGAGTGTTGGAGACTAATTCGTCATTAAAGTTCGGTCTATTAAATGTTTTTCCACTAAAGATACCAATGATTTCAACTTTTAGAGGTGTTTTATCTTTTCCAATATAACGCAAGGGATCACGTCCCAAAGTTAGATAATCACCAACTTTGAGATTGTTGTGCTTGGCAAAGTCTTTGTGAACAAGAATTTTATGATGGTCATTTGCTTTTATATGACGACCACTTTTAAGTTTCAACATTCCCGTTTGAAATCGGTTATCCTTATGACTGTTTGAAATCCCTTCAACAGTGATGATGGCAGCGAGTTCTTCTCTTCGGTAATCCCCTTCAGCCGTTCCAATGGGAACTAGTTTAGCATCTTCTAAATTAGCATAGGACGATACAGATGAGACAAAGTTCTCTACTTCAGGATAGCTAGCAATTTTCTGAAGGGCTTTTTCAGGAAGCTCTCCAGATCCATGACCATCACCTACAAAGATATTGCTTGGGGTTAGGGTGACTGTCTGAGTGAGGTGATGTTTTTTTACGATTGCTCCTGATACAGATGCAGATAGGCTAAGCATGGCTACCAAAAAACTAGCAACGGTACTAAAGAGTAGGAAATTAATAATCGTTTTTGCCTTTTTTCGGTGTAGGTAGTAAATGGCTCTTGTAAAAAATGACATGATTGCTCCTTCATTTTAGATAAGACGTGATGCTTAAGACATCATTGCAAAAATTTTCTTAGGTGGGTAGTTTAATAATGACAGGCAAGCTAGTAATACAGAACTTACTGATAGGGCTAAAGCCGTTAAAATGCTATAGCTAATATCGGCAAAAGTTAAGCTAACCGTATGAAGACTAAGTTGTTTTAGGTTAAGATAATTGGCAAGAAAAGCCACTGGCATTAACTCACCGTTGTCGGTAGTTTCATAGCTTACTTTTAAAATATCGCGAATCAAATTATCTCTCATGCTAGGTAGTAAGAGGGCGGTTACTAGCATAGCCACTAGGGAGGCGACACTAGTAAGTATGACGATTTCTAAAATGTACTGTAGCAAAATATCTCCACGACTTTTTCCAATTGATTGTAAGATGCCGATTTCAAGCTGCCTACTTTTCATCCACAAATTAAGGAAGAAGGCAAGTACAAGGGCACTGAGTAAAAAGGTTCCCCAAAACATTAGGGTGAAAAGTTTTTGTTGACTGCGTAAACCTTTCAATTGTGCCTGAATGCTGGCATCTTTTTTGATTTGATACATTTTGGCAATGCTTTCTTGATTCTCTAAATAGGCTTGTGCTTTAGAAGCTGCTGCTTTAGTTTTTGCCTCATAATAACTGGTGTGGTAATTCTTATCGGAATGGATTTTTGCTAGCGTTTTTTGTGTTGCGATGATGTTATTATCAAGAGTATCGCTTTCTTTATTAGCTATAGGGGATTTGATGACCTTGAAGATACCAGCTACCGTTAACGTATGCTTAGAGCCATTGGAGGCTTCTATGGCAAAGGAAGCTCCTGCTTTTAATCCATATTGTTGTGCGAAACCTTGGCTAACGAGAACTTTGCCACTATCGCTATTGCTTAGACGGACGTTTGATACTAAGAATTTCTTTTTGTTGAATAGGTGCATCTTCTCCAAAAAGTTTTGATTAATCAAACGGTAAGGTCTTGCTTTGGTAGCATTTTGGGGTTTTGCTGTTACTTCTTCAGCTATTAAGTGAGTGGCTTTGAGATGATAGCGTGAACTAACCTTTTGAAAGGCAGAGCGGTGAGAAGGGGAAATGGTGCTTTCAGAAGGGGCGTCAATTTGGGTCACGATGAAACGTTTTGATTGTCTATCAGACAATGTTTTGATGTCTCGATTGATTGCCGTATTGAGCGAGAGAAGAAGACTTAAAGAAACCGTTACTAATAGTAGTAACCCCGTTAGTATGGTGGTTTTGATATAGTGTCTTTTTAAGTATAGTATGGAACGTGTTATAGCATTCATAGACTCTCCTTTGCAAGTAAACTATCTTAGTGGTTGTGATGTCTAGTAAAAGGATTTCTTCTGACTCCATACAGAAAAAAGAAGAGATTCGTAGACTTGTTAATACGATAAGTGGCAGAGGTAGTAATCATAAAAACGTAGTGCTTGAACTAAGCCTGTTATTCATTTTTATACTAACAAGAGGCCGGACAAACGTCTTAGCCTCTTGAGTATTTTATAAAAGTGATGGATTTATCGTCTTTTGAATTAACTTTGATACCTCGTCACTTTCGACTTGCCACACTCATACTCTTCGACAATCAAAAGCAGAGCTTGTTGACTTGATTTGATGAAGACAGCTCTATCTGCTATCTGTGTCGCTTAGTCTGCTTTTAATTTTTATTGAATATCGAGTACTGTCCGCATCTTTTTCAGTTCCTTGTCTGAAAGTTAATTCATTTGACTATATCTATTAATACCTCATGGTTGATTCGCTAGTAAGGCTGACCGCTAGTGGAGGCCCCTTATCTCTAGAGCTTACTAGCTTATTTTAGACATTATAGATTGTTTATTTTTCAATCGTTTTTGTTAGAAAGCGTCGTAACTCAGGACGTAGCAAGAAACCAAATGTTTTAGGTTTCTTTTTACCTTCAGTTGAGGCATTAACCAAGCCGACCAGTTCATTCTTTTCATTGATGAGTGGTGAGCCTGAATTACCACTATAAATTAACGCGTTGAATGTAAGGAAGCTACCATCAGACTCAATTTGTGTGATTTTTCCCTTGCTTTCCCAAAGCGTACTATACGGTTTATCACCAGGATAGCCAATAGCCCGTATAGTATCTCCTTTTTTCACGGAACTAATCGTTTTTGGACTAGCAATCTTTAGCGGGGTAATAGCTGCTAATGTCCCTTTATCTTTAGGGTTATCACCAATTTCTAAAATGGTCATGTCATCACTATCTTTTTTGGCAGGTGTTATTTTTTTGACAGGGTAGTCATAATCTTTTCCATCTTTGCCTTTGATACGGACAACAAGCTCTTTCGAAGGCTTTTTAGCGTCAGCAACTACATGCTTATTAGTAAGTAAGTGATGGCGTCCCACAAAGAAACCTGTTCCATAATCTTTTTTCCTTTTTAAATACTGCACTCTGACAACACTCTGATAGGGGTAGACTTGTTTTTTCTCTTTGACTTCTGTACGTGTTTTTTCGCCATCAATAACCTTATCCGCCAAAACAGTCGTGTGGCTTCCTAGTAGCAATAGAAATCCAAGGGCAATACATGCTACTATTTTCTTCATCATTGGTAAGTATCCTTTCTGTAGATATTACGATTTTTTCTGTTGTGATAATGGAGGAACTCTCTCTCTTTAAAATCAATCAGCACCGACTAACTCTTACTAACCTCCTAGAGTAAGCGAATGACTGATATTGTTAGTTTGGTAATAGGTATAAATGGATTTAGGTCTTATTGATATTAATTCTATTGCTAAAGCGATAAAGAGAATAAAAATTACTTTTCTATAACACTTTTTTCCTACTCTGTGAAAGAAGATGTAATGCCACTTTTTAGATTTGGAAAGGTGACGGTAAAAGCTACCCACCGCTTATCTTCTATCTCCATATGATAACCAAAGTGGTAGCGTTCAAATACCTGATGGGCAATAAATAACCCCAACCCTGTTCCCCCATCTTTACGGGAACGGCTATAGTCTGGGCGATAAAATGGTTGAAATAGCTGGTCGAGCTGCTCCTTGCTTAGTAATATCTCCGCTTCATTTTTTATGCTTAGCTGATTATCTTTTAGACCTATAATAATCTGACCTTGGGGTTTGGTATATCTAAAAGCATTATCGATAATATTTTTAATGGCTTTTAGCAGATACATTTTATTAGCTCTAACCAATTGTTCCTCTAACTCGATGGTTACTTGATACCCATCAAGCTCTGATAAGATATGGTAAACTTCCATCTCCTCCTCTAAGGCATTTTTTAAGGAGAAGACTTCTTGATGCTGAGCTACCCCGTTTTCTAATTTCGATAATGATAAAATCGTCTGAATGACTTGAGCTTGCCCTTCTAAGACTTTGCGGGATTTTCTTAGATACTTATCGCGATTAGCAAAATCACCGACATTGTAGAGCATGCCATCAATCATGCCGATGACACTAGAAATGGGTGTCTTTAACTCATGAGAGGTCATTCGTAGAAATTCCGACTTGCTTCTTTCTAAATCGGCTAATTTATCATACTCTTTGTTCAATGACTTAATGGTAGTAAATAGCTTATCGTAGAGCCTATTAATATCGCTAGCCAGATTGGCGATTTCATCTTTTCCTTTAACGTCACAGGATAGGTTGGTTTCTAAATCTGCCATTTTTCGCGTTGTTTTTGAGATTTTGAGCAAACGACTGCTAGACGTTTTGCTGTATAAAAACGCAACAATGCTACCTATGGTTAATGACATGAGAAGTAAATACGGGTATAGATTTAATAGAACCTTGCTAGCATCAGACACAGGTTGAAGGGATAATTCTCCCCACAAAGTGACCTTTTCTCCACTTTTTAAGGCAAAGGTATGCTTCATCACCTCGTTTTGAGGGTTAACATCTTTTTCAATGATGATGTCGCTAGTATCTTCGTCGCTGCTAATCTGTAGTCTTGGAAAAATCATATGATTCTTTTGATCGACCAAGGTATACCAAACATCTGATTTAGTATTTTGGGTGAGCACTTTACTGACTTGTGATAGGGATTTCCCTTCAATTCGTCGACTTACTTTGCTAAATTCTTGTTTGATCTCTTGCGTTTTAACCTTCTCATAATAGATGGGCATTATGAAATAGAGAATGCCCAGTATAATCGTGACAACGGCAAAGATGAGAAGATTAATCACCAAAAAGTTCTTTTTGATTAGTTTCATGCTCGATCACCTAGAAGATAGCCCATGCCAGTAACAGTCTTCAACGGTATGCCAGGCATTTTTTTTCGAATGTTTTTGATGTGATTATCCAAAACACGACTGTCCAATTCACAATATCCCCAGATAGCATCCATCAGTTGCTCTCTCATTACTAATTTCTGATGGTGCTGAGCGAGGTATTCTAAAATTTCAAATTCTTTTTTGGTTAGGGTGATGGATACATTTTTCCAAGAAACAGCTAACTCAGCCAAATCGATTGTTAACTCACCAACGGTTAAACGCTCATTTTGTGACACACTTCTTAAGGCATTTTCAATACGTTTGATTAGAATCAAGGGTGAAAAAGGCTTAGTGACGTAGTCACTGATTAAATGATTAAAGCTGACCAGCTGTGTATACTCATCATCCAGAGCAGTTAGCATAATAATAGGAATGTCAGATGTTTTTCGAATCTCTTCAAGAACCTCTATGCCCCCAATAGATGGCAGCATAATATCTAAAATGATTAAATCGTAAGACTGCTTACGCCATTTTTCCAATCCTTCTGCCCCATCAAAAGCAGCGTCTGGAACATAGCCATTAGCTTTTAAAAACTCACAAACTACTTGATTGATGGTCTTATCATCTTCAACTACTAGTATCTTAAACATTGTTTCCTCACTTTTTCGTTATCGTCTTTGTGAAATTTTCTATTATCCTTATTGTATCACATGCTATTTAGTGATTAGCCTGTCTTTTGAAAGAATCCTTTATCTTCTTAAGCGTAACTTAATCAAGCCAAAGTCTTCATAGATGCTAGCACAGGTCTCAATAATCTTTAGAAAAATTGGCTACTGATAAAGGAAGAAATAAGGTTATAAGAAAGTATAAAGTCTGCTATTTATAAGACTGACGAAGACAGAGATAGGTAAGATTGTGGGTAATGATTTTCCACAAACCTAGTGTCTGACTTGGTACAGAGTGAGGGGATATTTTCTTAAATCGATAGTTTCATTTAGTCCCTCCTTTACCTTTATGTTAATACTAGTGTAGCAAACGTATCTATTTATCACCTAATGCTCATCTATTTTTTATCTGTTTTTTTGATTAGAACGTGACTCTATTGGTCTGCATTTTATAATAAAAGTAGTAAAAGAGCCATCTTGCCTTCTTCACCCAAAACGATAATCCACTAAAAATGAATCTGTTAACGACTAATAGGCGGATGCAAATCCCAGTGAGATATTCGTTATCAACATCTCAATTGTTCCAGAAGATTGCCTGTCTTGAGTGGAGAGAAAAAAGAAAATCAGACTTGACTGGCACTGAACCACAGGTCCTTGAATCTGTTTTTAGATGAAAAAATAATGTTACCTTTCGCGAAGGCTTGACGACGGTACTATAGTCAAATGAATGAACTTTCAGAACAAGGAACGCAAGACCCGAACAATGCTTGATACTCAATGAAAATCAAAAGCAGACTAGGCGACACAGATAGCAGATAGAACTGTCTTCATCAAATCAAGTCAACAAGGTCTGCTTTTGATTTTCATTGAGTATGAGTAGGGCACCATGTATCAAACTTCATTCAAGAAACGATACCATTTTGTTACTAACCTTAGGTGTTAGAAGTGCAGACTGACTAGCCAGTTGCTGTATCTGAAGTAAGCACCTTTCTGATGATTCTCTTTAGATGCTCATCTCTGTGAACATGCAAAAAGAGAGAATCAATCGATTCCCTCTCATACTTAGCTATAAGTCACCCACTACAGTTGACCGTGAGTCTTCGTTCAGTGGTCTCACGGAAGCACTGAATTTTTCTATTTTAGAACCTTATTTTTTCAAACGTTCTACATCACGCGCAATCATCAACTCTTCATCAGTTGGGATAACCAAGACTTTGATTTTTGATTCTGGCGTAGTAATGTCACCGAAGTAGCCAAAGACATTCTTTTCTGGATCCACTTCAATACCGAACCACGTCAAACCAGCCAGCACGTCTTGACGCATGAGATAAGCATTTTCTCCCATACCTGCTGTGAAGACAATCACATCAACACCGTTCAAAACAGCAACATATTGACCGATGAATTTTTTGATACGATCGACAAACATATTATAAGCAAGAGTTGCTCCCTTGTCTTTGTTTTGAATGCCAGCTTCAATATCACGCATGTCACTTGAAACATCTGATACACCAAGAAGACCAGATTGTTTATTGAGCATATTAACCACTGCTGCCGCATCTTCCAAATCATCTGCATGCTCGATCAAGTACGGAATGATAGCTGGGTCAATATCACCAGAACGCGTTCCCATCATTGGACCTGCAAGTGGTGTGAATCCCATAGAAGTATCAACCGATTGTCCATGGTAGTTAGCCGTGATAGAAACACCGTTACCAATGTGAGCCGTAATAATTTTCAACTCATCAAGTGGACGACCAACTTGTTTAGCAGCTTCTTGCGCAACGTATTGGTGGCTGGTACCATGTGCACCGTATTTACGAACTTGCAAATCCGTGTAGTACTTACGTGGGATTGGGTACAAGTAAGTAGGCTCTTGCATGGTTGAATGAAAAGCCGTATCAAATACAGCCACACTTGTGATGTCTGGTAAAATTTCTTTAAAAGCACGGATACCAGCTGCATTGGCTGGGTTGTGAAGAGGTGCCAAGGCTGACAATTCTTCGATTTGTGCCAAAACTTTATCATCGATAAGCGTTGATTCTTTAAAGATTTCTCCACCAGCTACAACACGGTGCCCAACACCAGTAATTTCATCAAATGATTCGATGATTCCAAAGCTGGTTAAGTTGCTAAGAAGAATTTTAACTGCTTCAACATGGTCAGCAATATCACGAACTTCTGTTTCTTTTTTACCATCAAACTTAACTGTAGAAATAGAATCTTTCAAACCGATACGTTCAATAATACCGGCAGCAAGAACTTCTTCTTCAGGCATTTTATAAAGTTGCCATTTAAGACTTGAACTACCAGCGTTAATTGCAATTGTTTTAGACATAAGTCACCTCTTCTGAAATCGTTTACTATAATACATTAACCATTATAGCAAAAATCTTTCCTAAATGGCATTATCATCTTTCCAGATTTTCAAATTTTCCATAAAATCTTGTAAAACTTCTGGATTTTGAATATCTGATAAATGATAAACAAAAGTCTCGGGCTTATTCTCAGCCTGTTTTTGAAGAACAAACACAGACTTGGCATTGGCAGGATTACCAAACATGGTTTCAGGCAAAGTTATCACCGCTAAAATATCCGCATAGCCTGACAACCACTTTTTCAAAAGATCACTTTGCCCGCTCGTTAAGAGATTTATCGGCGCCAAAAGAATCGCTAAACCATCTTTTTTCAAGTATTTCAAAGATTGCTCCATCAACAAATGATGGGCGTAAGTGTGCTCGTTAGCCGCCGCAACTTGATAGCGCTTAGCAATGGTATCATTGGGATAATAACCAACGGGCAAATCACTGATAATAAGATCACTTTCTTTTAAGATTTGTGGGCGGACAGCATCTTCTTGAACGAAACTCACGCTTGAGCCCATAACTTCTGCAATAGAAGCTGATAAGTCAATCAACAAATCATCCAACTCTAAACCAAGATAGTCTAATTCTCGGTCACTGTTGTTAAGTAGTGTCTGAGCTAAATTTCCTGTACCACTACCAATTTCAATGACATCAAGATGCTCTTGACTGGTCAAATTCTCCAAAAGATAAAGCACCAAAAAACCAATAGCATCTGGTGTAAATTGGTGATTGGCCTGCAACTGCTCAGTCTGACTAGCCTTGATAAAGACAAACTGGTAGGCGCGACGCCACTCTTCCTTAGTTAAGCCTAAGGCTTTCAAGGTTTGGTTGTTCTCTTCAACCTTTTCCGGCGCATTATCAGCACCCAAATAGAAGGCATTTTGCTCAATCAAGGCATCGTAAATATTAGTCTTAATCTCATTTTCAATGAGTTGGATATTTTCTAAAATCAACTGATAGGCTGATTCGATTTTTTCAAAATTCATAGCTCCTCCGATACTTGACTATAATACCAAATTTCGGTGACATTATAAAGGCTCAGACGCCATATCAGGACTTGCTTTAGGCACTTTTCTTTCTGCTTTCACTTTTGTCTTTTCTACTGTTTTATCTGCTGACAATGGCGGAGCTTCTTTAAGAAAGTGATATGAAAATTCTTGATTATCAGCAATCACTGTCATCTCTAAAGTATCCTCACGAAACTGGTAAACTACCTTGCCTTTGTCAAAAAGGATTTCTCCTGAAGTCTCTTTAGCCATGGGCTTCGCCAACTCAGCTAAAACATAGGATTGGCTAGATGCTAGCTGTGCTGCTTGAATGCGATAAGCCATTTTTAAACGATGCGTATAGAAATTTAAGAGCAAAGACAAGACAGCCGCCATCAAAAGCGCATATAGAAGAACACCTGCTTTAAGACGCTTTTTCAAAAGCATAAAGAAATTCACGCACCCTTCCATCTTCAAAAATAATCTGAACACTTACGCTCTGGTCAAATTGCGTAAAATGAGCTGACTTTAGCTTGTAAATCATGGGCTGATACCCCCTGCCATCACTACTGGTTTTTCTAAAATCATCTTTTTTGGATTTTCCAAAAGCCAGAGTCTGGGTATTTTTTAAGACGACTAGTTTATCGTCAGACACCTTAACCAATCGAGAACCTGCTAATTCTGAGCGAAATTGCTGGCAAAATAGCAACCAATCCTGTTCTCTAGGCTGACTAATGTCATGGACATGAGCTGACACGACCTTAGTCATGGCTTGATATACCTGAATAGACCCCGACAAAACAATAAGAGCAAGCAAACATTCCATCAGGGTAAAGGCATTAAGGCGATAATGTTTTAACACGAAAAATCTCCTTCTCCTCAGACTTAATAATCGTTTCAGCGCTAGATTGACTAATAGTGATGTCTTGCCCATTCTTCCGCAAGTGTTTTTGATTGGTTTGCACTGCCATAATTGCCACAGACAGAGCTTGCGCTTGCCTATCTAAAGCCCTTAATTGTCTTTGGTGATAGTTTAATTGCCCCAAGAGAAGACTTGCCAGACTAGCTAGAATAGCTGTCGCTAGCAAACTTTCCCATAAAATATAGGCTCTAATCCTTTTTCTTTTGATATTGACCACTCCCTAAATACAATTGATAAGTCACACGCTCCCCAGGTGTTTTAAAAACAACCTTAGCCAGCGAAGAATTACCACCAGCTTTATTAAAAACAATTTCCTGCTCTTTTTCTGGAACGATGGTATTAGGAATCACGTAGTGTCCCAATGCATTCTCCACGTAGTTACTACCGATTCGTAGAACTGCTTGTTTGCCTTGGCTGGCGCTTAGGCGCTGAGTTTCCCGATAAACCTGTTCAAATTCTATGAAAAAGAGCTTGGTTTGTACCTGATTAAAAATGCTTTTGATAGAACCACTAGTAGTTAAGGCTAAAAACGTAACAACAGACAAGGTCAACAGAGCTTCTATCAAAGTGAAAGCCTTGAGCTTTTTAGTGTTTAGCTTTGGCATAGGTATCTGCTTGTTTTTGAGTGATATAGCCCTCTTGCACTAATTGATCAACCGACGGTTTAACATCCTTGTTCATTTCATACAATTCCATTTGGCTCTCCACCACCTTAACGACAGCTGCCTGACCTTTTTCATCAACAGCTGCCTTTTGTTTACTCAAATTAGGCACAAATAAAAGCATGAGCACACTGATGATGAGAAGGACGACTAACATCTCAATCAGAGTGAAAGCTTTTACCGATTTTCTTTTAACTTGTTCCAAATAATTCTTCACTTACATAACCTCCATAGATTGATACATTGGTAATAACATGGCTGCATAAATCATGACAATCATAAGCGCAACCAAGATAAAAATAAGGGGCTGAATTAGCTGCATGGCCCTATTCAAACGATAGAAAAATTGCTCCCAAAGTTCTTCTGAGAAGACATCTAACTCCTGACCGAGATGGCCTTTGGCATTGCCGTACTCGATAATAAGGCTTAATTCTTTCAAGAAAAAGGGGTAGTCTAAAACCTTAGCATGAAAAGACTGACCAGACAACAAAGCAGCCTGCATATCACGACCTATACTTGAAAAAAGGCGTGATTCCTGTTCCTGCATAAGCGACACAATTCTTGTCATCTCAACACCCTGACCTAAAAGATTTCCCCATTCACGCGCATAATAAGCTGTCAGATAAAGCTTGATTAAATAACCTACAAAAGGAATACTACTCAAGAAACGATAGAGTCTAATCTGCTCCATTCTCTTACCCAGATAAACTGCCAAAAAACTAAGACAAACAAGCGTCACCATTCCAAGTAAAAACACGAGAGGAAAATGTTCCAAAAGAGTTGTCGCTACATTGCCTTCTTCTAACTGGGGCAAGAGATAATTTTTAAGACCCAGCATGATTAAAAGCAAAAACAACAGCAAAATAATCGGATAGGTTGCCACTTCAATTAGCTTTTTCCTCATTAAGCCGACCTGTCTCAGGTAGGATTCAATTTTAGTCATACTCTTTTGACTATTACCATGAGTCTCCGCTAAGGATAACTGGGTTACAACTGCATCTGAGAAACCCAGATTTTTCATCAGAATCGGCAAACCAAATCCATTTAATAAGGTTTCATGCATAATCTGAATTTGCTTATCTGGTATCAGTTGACTGCGTTTTAGAAAATCAACTGTTTCAGGAAGATTAAAACCAGATCCCAAGAGATTGTTGAAAAGCTGAATGATTTTAACCTGCTTTTTTATAGCTAATACTCTCGGCTTGGACTTGCTCCTTAGTGAGATGTCCTGCCTTAAAAAGCTCAGCCAGTTGCTGGTTCCATCGGCTCGGAACATGGTCTTGGAAATTATCTTTTGCCACATCAATCAATCCACCTCCTCCTATCAACCGTTGATAGCAAATACCTGCCAAACTATTCCTTACTTCATCTTCTGAAACACCCAATTCAACCAAGCGATGATAGACCCCTGAGATACTCTTAGCATGAATGGTTGCAAAGACAGTTGCCCCTGTCAAACTGGCACGTATAGCAGCTCGTGCCGTTTCTTTATCACGAATTTCACCAATAACAAGTACATCTGGCCGATGCCTCAGAGATAACTTAATCAAACTATTATAAGTCATGTTAATATCTTCATTAAGCTGTAATTGCAAAATCCTATCATCCTTGATTTCAACGGGATCTTCAATGGAAATAATCTGCTTATCTTTAAACTTTTCTTGCAGAAGTTGATACATGAGAGTCGTCTTGCCACTCCCAGTTGGTCCCGAAAAAAGATAAAGCCCCCTAGAGTCAATTGCCTTCATGATTTCTCGCATACCATCAAACCAGTAGTGCAAATTGTGACGCCCATCATAAAGCAAGCGAATTACCAAACTTTCGTAGCCACGGTAATCCCCAACAGTAGATAAACGCAGTGAAACCAGTTCATCGCCACCAAAATCATAATCACAGGATCCCAATTGACTTCTACGCTTTTCGCCGACAGTCATTCCTGCCACAAATTTAAAGTGACTAATAAGACTAGCCATACGATCAAAGCCATAAGTTTCAATAAATCTCCTTTCATCACCAATTCGCATAAAGACATCATAGTCATCTTTTCGGGGAATGATATAAATATCTTGAGCTTCATATTCCACTGCCTGAGCAATAATTTCTTTTGCTAATTCTTGAACCATAAAACCTCCTTACCTATCTATTCGTAATCATTTCCCAAAACAGCAAAAAACACCTTATCTCACGATAAAGTGTTCAGAACGTAGACAAACCCCTGCAACTTTGATATTTCGGAACATCTCGCAGGGAAATGGGGAATAATTAAACACTCAAAAACGTTGAAATAACAGCGTTTTTGAGTGTTTTTGTTTTTGGCTACTGAGAAAAAAAGCTTGGAGGAAGATATCTAAAATAGACTTTTTCTTCAACCTGAACACCTTATCTCACGATAAAGTGTTTAGAATGTGGCAACCCCTGAACATTTGATAATTTTGGAAATCTTGCAGGGGATAACTAATAAGGAAACTCCTAGAAATACTCTTATTTCAACGTCTTTAGGAGTTTTTTATTTTCGGAAGACAAAAAGATTGAAGAAAAACGTCCACAATGACTTTTCCTCCAATCTGAATACCCTTATCTCACGATAAGGTGTTGTGTTGTTTGATTGAGCAAGAGGGGTGAATCCCTTCCGCATTTCGATGTTCAAAATCCAAATCCTGTAAATCTTCAGGAAGTTCTTGCCAATTTCCTAACATTAATAAGGAATGATATTGCTGTAAATTTTCGCCACACTCTTCGCACCAACGTTGATCATCTGTACGCCAAAAAGCTGACATCAAGTTCGACTTACTATTTACCTTGGGAAATTGTTCCTGTAAAGACTGCCACTCTTCTTGATAATAAGCAAGTGCATCTTCATAAACTTGGAACTCTTTAATAGCAGTGATATCTTCTTGCCAATCGTCTAAGAACCACCAAGGTTCAAAGTCGCCATACATTTTTATCACTTGATAAGCCATATCATGTGCTGGGTCTTTAGTTTCTTTATGAAAATCATCTTATCCTTCGCTTGAACAAAAACTAAGATAGCTCTATAACAATTTGAATAAAGTCTTATTTCTTTTTCAAACGACTATAAGAGAATATTTTCGATAATTAAATCACCCTTTTCCTCTCTATTATGTTTTGGTCATATAATCAAAAATAAGTATTCCAAATGATTATCCCTAATCCTTTAGTGACGTCTATTATATAAGATTATAGCTTAATGTGATAATAATTTGCTTGTAGAATACTACACAAATACGAACCTTACCTGGTTAAGTATAGTCTTTTGAATTAAGGTTGAGACATCGTCACTTTCGCCTTGCCCTACTCAAGTGCTGCCCGCGTCTCAGTTCTTTGTCTCAAAGTTAATTCATTTGACTATA
>NZ_KB904610.1 GCF_000380145.1 Streptococcus thoraltensis DSM 12221
TTAAGATAGTTCTTTAATTTATCTCTATCAACTTTTCTTGGCTTAGTTCCTTTAACTTGGTGATTAAGATCACCTGTTTTTTCTTTTAGTTTTAGCCATTGATAAATGGTGTTGCGTGAGATTTGGAAAACAGCAGATGCTTCAGAAATACTGCCAGTTTTGTCACAGTATGCGAGAACTTTTTTACGAAAATCTAGTGAATATGCCATAAAAACATGATATCACAAGTGTATTGTTTTTACTTCATTTTACTATAACAGTATACTGGAGAACTGATAATCTCGGTAGATACCTCGTTATGGCGCGCTTACTTTGAAAACTTTAAAAAACGGATTTACCTTGCTTTGAACACAACAAAAGAGAGAACCAATCTGATTCTCTCTCGGTGTTAGCTATAAGTCAACCCACTACAGTTGACAATGAGCCCCCAAAAATAGCTTTTGATAATGAAGAATACGAGTATGCAATACCAATAAGGATATAGAATAAAGCGATAGCAGCTATAAATGTGTCGTGCTCTACTACGAGAGTAAAAGTAAAACAGTTCGGTTTTCTTGAAAAAAATGAGAAGAATAGCTACTTTAATTCAAGACAAAATAGAAGGAAGAAGATAATATTAAGGATTTGTTACTTTTGATAACTACAAAAAACGGAGCAATTTTATCTGACAAGACTTATTCATCGGTTTTTCGAGTCTTGTAAGCATCAGAAATGCTGTTTTAGAACTTTTTTGATGCTTTAAATCATATCTATTCTATGAACGAAAATAAACAAAAATTGATCCATTCTGGTCACTAAGTACCTCAGTATCACAAAACCCTACTTAATCTTAAAATCAATTGAGTATGCTTTTATAATTAAATATTAATCTAAAAACAATGGAATCTAATATTTAATAAAATTTAGCAATAGATTTTTAAAAGGCATCCAAATGGTGAGATCGAATAATAAGAATGGGGGGACTGCTAAACAGTTGAAATTAAAAATTTATTTAAAATAAACCTTTGCAATCATCTTTGATACGCGTTTAACATTTCTTAAAGTGACTTCTTTTTTCATTGCCTCTTCCAAACTATTTGCAGATTGTTGAATTGAAAAAGAGGCTAGCAATAAATCTTCCATTATGTCTAAGTCCTTCACCAGTAATTACTAAATCTGCATAGCGAATGTAGGAATCCAAGTCTATCAGTTCAGATAACAATTTAAACCCCGATTCTAATTTTCCACCTAAGCAAAGTAGGGCACCTCCAATTCCACCAGCTGCTCCAGCTCCTCTTGTATTTTGGATATCATGTCCAGTTTTCTTTTGAATATCATCAGCTAAGCTCTTTGCTTTGGCGTCTAAAAACTCGATTTGTTCTTCACTACCTCCTTTTTGAATTCCAAAAAATCTAGAAAATCCTAATTCTCCTGAAAAAGGGTTAGTCACATCTGCCATTCCTACAATTTCAATACTCGGAAACTTCTCAAGATTTGAAAGATCTATACTATCATAATCTAATAATGATTTCACATCCGCTCCAAGCCCCCTTAATAATCCTAGACCTCCGTCCGAACAGCCACTCCCTCCTAAAGCAACAACGATTCTTTTGACATTTCGTGATTTGGCATCCAACATTAGTTTGGCTAATCCAAAACTCGATGATTTTATGAAAGTTTCCCTATTGGGAACAATCTTATCAATACCAACAACTTGAACCACTTCTATATAGGCAGTATTTTTTACCAAGAGATATTCGGCAATTATATCTTGCCCCATTAAATCTACTGTCTCCACAGAAATTAATGAACCACCAATGTTTGAATGGATTGCTGATAGGGTTCCTTCCCCTCCATCCGCGATTCCAACCATTTTTATCTCCAATTCAGGAAAAGTCGTATGGAGACTCTCTTTTACTGCATAATTAAGTTCCAAACTGGTCGCTGAATTTTTATAAGAATCGATAGCAATGACAACTTTTTTTCATGATAAAATAACTCTCCATTTTTTATAAATGAAAGGATGTCACCTTATCTAGAGGGCATCCTTCTTTTCTTAAATTCTCACTGTAACAACCTGATTAGATTTTATATTCCCATCAAAGTGATAATCTTTGATTATTTCTTTTAAAGAGTATAGAGTGTAATCATCTTTTTCTGAAAGACTAAGGAATGCATCATCTTTTGTTGGATTAAAAAATCTAGCAAGTATTTCATTGGAGTTCTCGGCTTTCTTGACAGTCGATAACTGAAGTCTTTTATTATTCATTTCAAAAAGAGAAAATAAATAAGGAGTAACTTGCTTACTTGGATTAAGTTTCATCGCGTGGTAAGGCATCTGATTATAGGTTTCTACAGGTGTTATATATTCTTTTTCATCCTGAACAAGCGTTTCCGGAATCTCCGAAATTGTCATTGCTAAATCAATTGTTAACTTTCCTAATAATTGTGAGTCTGGAGTTGGTAGTTTGATCCCTGAAGGTCTACCAGGTCTTCTCAATAGTTCTTCTTTTCCTAAAACACCTACAGACCGTAACAAAGTAATTGCAATTGTATCTGATTCTTCCCCAATAATTTCGTACTCTCGACTGGATCTCGTTATTACGGCAACAGAAGAAGAATGTGATTGCAAACTAACTGAGCTTAAGAATGGATATATAGAATCAGGTCGTTCATCCCAACCCTCAGATTCCCAATATGCCATTGCTTCGTCCTGAACATTGCGACAAATAGTTCCAAATTGGGTACTAGCATAACTTACTGATGCAGAGATACCTGTTGGTACTAACATTCTCAATCTATGATCTTTTGCTCTATTGTCAATAGTAACTTGCACTTCAATTAGTCGCGATTTTTTGGCTACGTTTAAAATTAAATAGACTGGAACTTTGACAGTCTCATTACTTCTCTTTCGTTCACTAGTCAATTCTTTAGGTAATTCAAAATCATAAGAGCTTTTAAGAACAAATTCATGTTCAAATTCTATTATTTCTGTTTGTGAACGAACATTTCCTATACTCGACAAAGGAGTCTCATTTTCTAACGGAGAAAAATCATATTCATCTCCATCATCAGCCGTATCATCTAAGCTAAATACGTTTCGATAAATCTTTTTACTTGTCTTGTCGATAATAGTAACAGTTCCATCATTATTTGCTGTAATGTTATAGATTTCCGTATTAATCTGTTTACATATAGTACCGGCTATTGATGTGCTTTCTCCTTCTTTGATAAATATAACTTCGTATCCCATCGCAGGAAGATTACGAGAAAACTCAATTTCATATTCAAAGAAAGGTTCATAATTGCCGTAGTGAACAATTTGACGATCGACCAATCCCGGATCAATTTCTTTTACTGATTTTATAACAAAATCGACAGAATGACCTTCTGAATCACATAAACTTATTCCTTTCATACGAGTTATTACAACTGTATTAACTATCCTAACTTTACTATAAGGGAGAAAGTTAAAAATACCCAATTTATCAAAGTCTTCGTTATTTGGGGTTGCTTCAACTATTTTACGTTTATAAAAATCAATGAGACGATCTACTCTTTCTTCGGCCTCGAAATAACGTGCTTTGATTTCTTGATGAACTTTATCTGAGCAACACGCTCCCATAGAATCATGTGCATGATTTTTTAATAAAAGTTTCCAAATAATTTCTAATAATCCATGTTCATAACTAAAACCTAAAGAGTACGCTATCGACATCAGTGGCTCTAATGTATTAGTTATTTTGTTTTCAATCCTAGTATTTAGTATTTTTAAATCTTGTCGAGTAGCAAAAATTGACCTATGAACGCGTTGGTATTTGCCGTCTAAAAACTCCCCCTTTACTGTTGCTAAGCCTTCATTTTTTGAGATTTCTTCAAAAACATTTTCATATTTACTTAAGAAGAACTCTCTTTCTGGATAAAGTTTACGCAACTCATCTAAAATCTCAAAAATATTTTGCTGAATAGGCATTTGATCGTGTCCATTTGGAATGAGCAGTGTTTCTCCCGTTGCACCTTTGTCCAATACTTGAAAATAAGTTTCCATTCTTTTTTTCAGAGCTTTAGGATCAGTTGGTAAATATTTACCTATAGCATATCCCAAAGGCAACAATTGAACTAGAACTTTAGACCCATCATCTGATTCCCAATAAAATTCTGTTTTATCAGTACCTACACGTTCAGAAACACCACGCCAAAAAATAGAATATTTAATATCAAACTGATTTAAAATCATTGGTAACTGGCTAGTTTGGCCGAATGAATCCGGGAGGTATCCTATTGCCATTGGCTGCCCAAGAGAAATCGAGTCCTTATAGCCATAAAGTAAATTTCGCGTAATTGACTCGGATCCAACAGTCATTTCATCTGTTTGAGAAACCCATGGACCTATAATAAGTCTTCCATTTTGTATAAGTTTTTTTACACGACTTTTGTTTTCAGGTTTAACTTGAAAATAATCTTCTAAAATGGCCGTTTGACCATCCAAAATATAATTGGGATAATCAGGATTACTCTCCAACATATCCATGATTTCTTCCATATTGTTTACAAGTAATATTTGACTTTCTTCAGTTGAAAAGTACCATTCTCTATCCCAATGCATGTGGGGAACGACATGTACTCGTTTCTTAAAATCCATCCAAATACTCCTTTCCAAGTAGCACTGAGTAATCTTATTTTTTAAGTTTCTTCTGACGACTTACTATTAAAAGTCCTGTCGAAACAGCCGCACCAATTATAGCTGCACCAAACCATATACCTGCAGCAAATACTTTACTAGATGTTGATTGTAGCAAGGCAAGCGAGAAAATACCTGCACCTGGAACGTTCAATCCAATATTAGCTGAAGCAACAATTGCACCTGTAACCATCGAACCAATTACAAACGAACCTAAAACCCTAACAGGGTCATTCATTGCAACAGGTATTGCACCCTCGGTAATTCCAGCTAAACCTAAAATCCAAGTTTGTCCTCCAATTTCTCTTTCCTCTGGTGTCCAAATAGTTTTCTTCAAAATTGTTGCTGCAGTAAGAGAGAAAGCTGAAACCATTTTAACTGAAGCGAAGATAGCATATGGAATGAAATTTCCTGAGGCCATTGCTCCAATACAGAAAGCATAAGCTGCTTTATTAACCGGCCCACCTAAATCGAAACTAACCATAGCTCCGATCAATGCCCCCAGAATAATTGGACTTGAATTTTGAGTGTTTTCTAGAAATGTTAACAAACTGCTATTCAACCATGCAACTGGTTTACCAAAAATAAATAACATTATTAAAGCTGTAATTAATGTACCAACGACAGGATAAACCCAGAATGTTACAAAACCTTTGAGAACTCCAGAAGTTTTGACATGTTCTTTCATCCATTTCATTAGAAAACCAGCCACTAAACCTCCAAGCATGGCACCTAAGAATCCAGAATTAATCGTTGTTGCAGCCAGACCAGCAGCAAAGCCTGGAGCTAGTCCTGGTTTATCAGCAATGGAATATGCCATGTAACCAGCTAGGATTGGAGGCATCAAAACTGATAGCATACTTCCCCCTAAACCTTTTAGTAAAAATAGCCAGAATGTATTGGCAGATCCATCAGTCGGTGCAGCCATTAAATCTTGAAGCCCAAAAATCTGTGTCAACATCACAGCGATTGCTCCAATCATACCACCAGCGATGATAATAGGTATAATATGTGAGATTCCTGTTAGTATAGAATCTTTAACAATCGTCCAAAAATCTTGTTTAGCATTAGAAATTTCTTCTGCTATATTAATAGATTGCGGAGTATAGTTTTGAGATTTTTCAATTAGCGAGTGAATAATTTTATCAGCATGTTTTAGAGGCTCAGATACTTTCACATCAACTTGAGGTAAGTTATTAAATCTATGCAAGTCCTTTAAAGCTACATCATGTGCAAGAATAATTCCAATTGCACTTTTAGCTTCTTGTGACGTAATCTTATCGTCAACTCCATTAGCACCTTGTTTTTCAACTTTGACAAGATATCCTAATTCTTTTGCTTTTTTTGTTATAGCTTCAGCAGCCATATAAGTATGAGCGATTCCTGCTGCACAAGCAGTTATCCCTAAAATCAATCCTTTTGAGTTTTCGACTAATTCTTCACCTTCTAGATTCTTTTGTGAGTCATTGTCCAAAATCTTCAAAACGTCTGACTCATTCTTTGCAGTCTTAAGTTGATTAAGATAGTTTTGATCACCTAATCTTGTAGCAAGCTCCGATAAAATTGAGAGATGATCATTACCATTATCAGTATCAGGAATAGCTAGAACAAAAATTGTATCAACTTTGTTTTGAGGGTCCAAAGAATGATAAGCTTCCGCAGATAAAGGAGATAATAAGCGAATCACTGAAAAAAAGGGTTTAATAACAGTAGTACTTTTTCCATGAGGAATCGCTAGGCCATTTTCAAAGCCAGTTGTTCCCATATTTTCTCTTTCATTAAGCGCTTTTTTAAATATGGTCGCAGAACTAACAACTCCCTGTTTTTCAAATTCTTGAGATACAAATTCAAAGATTTGATCTTTCGTCACAAACTGTTGATTAAGGAAAATAAGATTTTCAGACGTATTTTGAGATAATTTCATAAAAGTACGCTCCCTTTGTTTTATTTATAAATATTATAACAAGAAAAGTAAGCGGTTTCATTTTTTTTGGAAATTTACTCTTAAATTCTATAATCTAAAGAAATTTCTGTGTAATTTTACACAAAAACCGATCACTCCCGACCAGTCTTTAATTCTAGAAATAAGTGAAAAAGTCGATTTAACACAATCATTATAGGAGTCTTATCTGTAATATCGTAACCATCTATATTTTCTTCTTTTAAGTAACAATACAACGAGATATCAGCAATTTGCGACAAAGAATTTTTTGTCATACCAGTTAACGATATTACTGTTTGATTTTTAGATTTAGCTTTTTTAGCAAGTTTGATAGTTTCTTTAGACTCACCTGAAAGGCTTACAAAAAAGAATGCTTCGTCTTTGGCCAACCCAATTTTTTGATTTACCGTATTAGGGTACTCTAAAAAATTAAATTTTGGGTCAAAAGCATAGAAATTGTTTGTACAAATCTTTGTCAATTCTCCAGTTTGTCCAACAGCAAAAAATGTGACTGCTTTAGATTTTTTAAAAACTGTGATGCATTTTTTTAAACGTTTGTCATCAATGGACTTTATCGTTTCAAAAATATAACTATCTGTTTCTAAATAGACTTGAGATTTTTTTGATAATAATTCTTGCTTAAGATTATTTTTCAAATCCACAAACCCTTCATAACCTAATTTATGGCATAAACGCGTAAGGGTATTTGGCACAGTATAAAACTGATCAGCCAAAGCTGTTATTTTTTGCCGAGAAACTTCTTCTTTATTTTTTTCAATATAATTGACAATCATATCTTCCAAATCAGTCAAATTATTTTCCACGTTTAGTACACGATCATTAAATTTCATCTTTTACTCTCATATTTTCTTATCATATAGATTATGTTATATTATCTATCAAAATTTTGCTTTTGTCTTAAATTTCATAGAAATTTTGACGAGCATTAATATACTACTTTTGACATGAATTTTTTTAAAACTGTAAACTTTCTGGGCTAAATTCCAAGTCAAGTCCAATAAGTTCATTGCAATATCGGATGGTACAGCTTAACAATTATTTATTATTTTATTAAGTTAGATCCTTATTAATTGTCAAAACTTATATTGATACTATATATCAAAATTTTTAGAATAAATAAAAGGACTAGGTGTTATTTCGTATCGAGCCTTTGATAAAGAAATGGCTAAACAATTCACATATATGATTAGGAAATAATAGATTAAGAATTGTTTTAGGGAAGAAGACTATCCTAAAACTTTTCTTTTTCATAATCTCCTAAACAAGTCCAATTCGGACTTGTTTTTTGGCTCATTGTCAACTGTAGTGGGTAAATTCCCCTCGGAGATTATGGAGTCTTTTTGAATGTAGAAAAAAGTCCCATATGACTTATAATGAAAAGCGACAAAACTATCATTAGAAAGAC
>NZ_KB904611.1 GCF_000380145.1 Streptococcus thoraltensis DSM 12221
CTTCAGAAAACCTTACTAGCGTCTGCAGAAAGCCAGTTCAAAAGTGCGTCTAAGCTGAAGGACCCGATTGCCAAACAAGAGACGCAGCTACGAGCTGGTCAATCGATGGCACGGCTCAATGCCAAAATTAATGAGCTGGAAGAGAAATTGGAAAAGTTGCTTGCTTTTGATGGGGCTTCTGCTAAGATTTTTAGTGAGCTAGCTGATTTAAAACAGGCAGTTGATCAGGGTCTTGCGATGGTAAGGAGTGACTTTAAGGGAGCCAGCAGCATTCCTACTATCAAAGGTCGCTCGCTACCCTGGGTGAAGACAATTAACGCCTCAGTAGCTAAATTCTCAGATGATGGGGAAGAAGCCGCTAAGCTCCTTGATAACCAGATCTTGAAAGAGAAGATGAAGGAGTATGAGAAGGACGTCTCAGTAGCTTACCACTCTCTACAAGAGAAAATAGCCAATGGAGGGAAATTCACTCACAATGATATTGACACTGTTTTACAATATGCCGAAAAACATCCAGAGGTTGCCTTATCTCCAGAGTTACTAAATGGTATCAATGGATTTTTATCTGAGGCACAGAAACGATACGATAAAAATAGTACAGAATTTGATCTTATAGCGACTGCCATTGAACAACTCGGTATAGGGATTCAGCGACTAGGTGGGCTAATCACAGTTATTGAAGGGATCAAAGGGCCAGCTACTACGGCAGCAGACGGGACTTCGACAGCTTTTGTGATGCTTGATGATGTTGCGAATGGAGCCGGTCAGGCTCTGGTCAATCATGGATCGAACATAACATCGGTTGGTAAAGGTGTCGGCGGTGTTTTGACGGGACTCGGTTTTGGACTTGGCATGTATAACGACATTGTCAATAATGACAAGACCGTCGGCCAAGCATTAGTTCATAATGGCTTGTCAACGGGAGCTAGTTGGGGGGCCGGTACTTTTGTAGCTGCATATTTCTTTGGTAGTAATCCTATCGGCTGGGCAGCAGCTGGTGCTGCAACAGTTGCCGTTGGTACAGGAGCTATAGTAAATTGGGCATTTAATAAAGCTTATGAGAATAACTTTCTTGGTCTTCAAGATGGTCTGGATACAGCAGGAGAATTGTTAGATGAAGCGGGTAAAAGCGTTGGTCAAGCTTTGTCGAAAGGTATTGAAGATACTAAAAATTGGGCTTCTGATATGTCTGATAGTATTGGGAATGCGTTTTCAGATGGCTGGAGTACTATTAATCCATTTGATTAAGGAGAAATATGGAAACTATTCAATTTACTTATGGGAATTTTCGATATTTAACGTTTGAGTTAGATGGACAATATTATTTATTAGACAGAAGTCCTCAGCACTGTATAGGTTACCTTTATCCTCCTTTGAATTGGTTTTTTCATCAAAAGGTTTATTTAATCACGCAAGAAGAGTTTTTTAAACTTCGTCAAAAAAATCTTAGAGCAGCTAATATCAGCATCCCAGCTTCCGTTAGTGCAGGCCTTGGGGTATTGATTTACAATTGGTTTCGTTTGAAAAATATTGATATTTCAATATATTTTAATACAAAATTTTCTTTTGGGATAAATCTGTTATTCTTGTTAGTAAGTGTAATTTTAGCTTATATCCTAGCAAATTTATTTTATTTTTATAGGAAGAAGCACATGATTTCTATACTTGGATCAGAATTATTCCAGCCAGTGAATATGAGGATTAAACCACAGAAACTCAACTTCAAACAGTTAATAGGATATGTTGTCATTGTGGGGGGACTTACTTCTTTTATGGCAGGATATTATCTTTATTCAGGAAATCTTCTTTATTGCTTCATTACTATGACAATAACTTTCCTTCACTTTATAGGAGCAAACGGTGCATTTGGTACAGAAGCTAATCAATTTTATAAAATTATAGATATAAAAAAGGATAATTAAGGTTTTAAGTATCATAATTAGATATGCATTATATGTATAGAAGTGATAGATGACTACTACAGCAATGTTATTAATAAAATTTTCAACTTTTGAAAGGATAGATGATGTTACCCATTGGAAGTATTGTTTATTTAAAAGAAGGAAGCCGTAAACTGATGGTCTTAAATAGAGGTGCTTTACTTGAGCAATCTGGAGAAAAGCTTCTATTTGATTACTCAGGATGTATTTACCCAGTAGGACTTGATGCTGAACAAATCTTATATTTTAACGAAGAAAATATTGATAAAGTTGTTTATGAAGGCTTTAAGGATGACGAAGAAACTCGCTATCAGGAATTATATGCCGAATGGCTAGAAATTAATGGTGCGAAGTATAAGAAGGGCAATATAAATTAGATAGAAGTACAGCACTGCAGAATTTATTCTGCAGTGCTCTTTTATATGCTATAATGAGATCAAAAGTTGGTTAAAAACATCAATACCTCAGTCGCTAAATTCTCAGATGATGGGGAAGAAGCCGCTTAGCTCCTTGATAACCAGATCTTGAAAGAGAAGATGAAGGAGTATGAGAATAAGGTAGAAGTCGAAACCAACAGTGCTGCTCAACTTGATAAAGAGTCACGAGAGCTGTTAAAACAAGCTGAAGACGATTATAAAAATGGTCTCATTACTTTAGAAACCTATCAATCGCTCAAGAGTGGATTAATTGCTGGTGGTGCTTCTTTCATTAAAGAACTAGCTCAGAACAAGATTACTGATGAAGCCGTTGAAGGTTTTACCAAGAAAACTTGGGAATGGTTAGTTCAAAGCTCGCAAAATATGCAAGTAGGTGCAGTGGGTGCCACAATAGGAGGTGGAAATTACACGGTTCCTATCAATGTCAATCCAGCATATAGTAGTCTTGTTAGTGGAGTTGCCAAATATGGTGCACCTGTAATAGGGTAGGCTATTGATTTCACCATGCAAGTCAAAGGTGGCGAAGATGTTATAGACGCAGCAATCAAAACAGGGGCGCATGTTGTGATTGCTTCAGGTGTTGGAATGGCAGTTGGTGGTCCAGTAGGATTTGCACTTGCAGTAGGTGCTACAATGGCATTTGACTATGTGTATGATGAATATAAAGATGATGTGATTGAATTTGGTAATAGTGCAATCAACACAATTGAAGATGTGGGAGATGATATAGGGGATGCTGTGCTTAGTTTTGGTAATAATATAGGTAATCTATTTGATTGACAAATCTAATAATATCATATTTTATCTTAATGATATGTAGTTATTTATTATAGCTGAAAGGATGGTAACTAATGTTAAAGTTAATCAATATCGGTTGGAAATCAAATCGAGTTGTTTATGTTGATAAGGAAACTAAGAAATTTTATATATCTGAAACTAGCAGACATTCTAATCATATTTTTTTCTTAGTTCCAATTGCTAGCACTCTTCTAGGAGGAATAATTTCTAATATTAGTTTAGTAATAGGAGAAACTAGTGACCAATTTCGTTTAGGAATACTTTTTCTCTGTTATGGAATTACTTTTCTTATTTCTATTTTTGGAAAGAGAGTATTGATTAAGCAATGGTCACTACAACTTTATTATCCAAATGTTTTTCAAATACGAGAATTGCTAGAAAATGGGAAGAAACAAAGAATTGGTCAATTAATAATTGTTGGACTTATGATATGTTTTATTTTATTACTTTCATATGATTATTTAATATCTGGGAGTGTCAGAGCATTATTGATTTCTACATTTTTAGTTGGTGCAACATCTTTACTAATTTGGGATTGTTCGCCATTGGACCGTAGAAAAGTGATTAGACAATTAGAAAAGGAGTATAGTTGATGTCAGGACAACTACCAATCGGGAGTATTGTTCAATTAGAAAAGGGAGATACTAAATTGATGATTATTAATCGATTTCCTTTATACAATAATGATGGGAAAATTGGTTACTTTGACTACTCAGCTTGTTTATATCCTAAAGGAACAACTGATAACCAAGCTTATTTCTTTAATGAAGAGAATGTCGAAAAAGTATGGTTTGAAGGTTATATTGACGAAAGTGAAGAGGAAGCGCAAAAAACTTTTGCAGAAAGATTAAAAGCTATTACAGTACCGCACTTCAAGATTAGTGATATTAATTGATAGAGAATTTAAAGAATATAGGAAGAATCACGATTATTCTTCCTATATTCTTTTATTAAAATAATTTTCTCAAAAATAGAATGTGGTAAAATAGTGATTGTACAACTTAATGTTAATTTGCTTTTGATGGGGCTTCTGCTAAGATTTTTAGTGAGCTAGCTGATATAAAACAAGCGGTTGATCAGGGTCTTGCGATGGTAACAAGTGACTTTAAGGGAGCCAGCAGCATTCCTACTATCAAAGGTCGCTCCCTGCCTTGGGTAAAGACGATTAACGCCTCAGTCGCTAAATTCTCAGATGATGGGGAAGAAGCCGCTAAGAAAGTAAATCTTGAATTTAGCACTAAACATCCTCAGTTTCTAGAAAATTATGATAAATGGGAAAGTGAATTAGATATTCCTCGTAAAAAAATAGATTAAATTGTTCTGGAACTAAAAATTCAATCAGCATAG
The DNA here is from genome assembly GCF_000380145.1 of Streptococcus thoraltensis DSM 12221. Classification (GTDB taxonomy): domain Bacteria; phylum Bacillota; class Bacilli; order Lactobacillales; family Streptococcaceae; genus Streptococcus; species Streptococcus thoraltensis. The sequence goes on from NZ_KB904611.1 coordinate 4,523, forward strand.
TAATCTCGATTTTTATAGTTGATATTATGGTGACTAAGCATTGACTTAGTAAGATAAAAAATTTATGTTGAAAAAAGCTAACTAATATTTTTCTAAAAAAATGGCTCTTCGTCAACTGTAGTGAGTGACTTACAGAGCTTGACTATACAGGAAGAATAATCATAATTCTTCCTGTATTTTTTAAATAATTTTGATAATAGCAAGTTGTAGTAAAATAGTAATCATAAAACCCATCTAGCTTCGAAATAGTCGTGTCTTCTCCCTTTCTCAAATTAGCACCCAGTTTTCAAGTTTTAGCGCAGGTAGTGGTTTCACGACTTTTGTGAACAAAACGCCAGATTGGGTTAAAAAAGTTAGCAGTGAGTGGGAGAAGCGAACGAAGGTCAATGATAGACTCAAAGCCGTTAATCAAAAGCTCAAAAATGGGGAACCGTTAACAGATAAGGGCATCAAAGCTATTCGCGCCTATCAGGTTACCCAAGTAAGGAGTTGCCGAGTGAGCTAAAAGAGGCATTGTTACAACATGACCATCATGAACAAGAAGTCTCTAACAATTTTGATATAGTTGTTGATAAAGCAGAAAAGTCTGCTCAAGAACTTTCTGAGCAAACTGGTATTAGCTACGAAGATGCTCTGAACTATTTATTGACAGGAAAAGTTGGCAGTCGTATGAAGGCTATAGTCAATTCTTCAAAAGTGATTGGTGAGACTTTAAAAAATGGGAGGAAGGAATTTTTAGAAAATAAATATGTAAAAGCTAGCAATATTGTGGTCGATAAGGTTGGAAATGTAAAAGTCGGCAATAAAATGCTTTATAATAAAGAGACAGGCCATGTCTATGATGCCAATGGAAACAGAGTTAAAAGAGGTAGGTCACCGCATGGGCAAACTGAGAGTAGTAAATATAAGAAAGCCGTTGGGGAAGGTATTGATCCCAATAAGACCTATGTTGGAAAAGAACGCGGGTTTAATGCCGAAGGTCTCAAAACCGCTGGAACATCTGCAAAAGTTGCGGCTAAGGAAGCGACAAAATTCTGGGATGATTTTGATTGGCGAAAAACCAATATAGAGGGTGTTGGTAAAGCCGGTAAGGCTTTAAAGGGTCTTGGGTTAATTTCTTCAGCCATTGAGGTTACCGGTAATGTTAAAGAAAATTTCATTGATGACAAGACGTCATCGGTGAGTGAGAAAATCAGGAACTTTACAGCTGATCAAGGTGGGGATATCGTGACAGGAGTAGCTTCTGCTTCGGCAGGGGCAGCAGCCGGAGCCGTTGTAGGTTCATTTATTCCAATTCCAGGTGTTGGAACCGTTGCCGGTGCAGTTGTGGGATATTATGCTGGAGAAGCATTAAATTTCAAGTTTGGTAAATCAAATCAATCGGTGTCGGATAGAATTAAAGGCGGGCTAAAAGGCCTTTTAGGAGGATAACATGGCAAAGAAGAAAAATAAAAAGGACACAACTATAGATTCAACCAAAATTCATCCGTTCTTTAAATACGAAATTTCTCCCGAGCATCTGGGTCTATTAGCTTGGTTTAACTTTTTTATGACTGGAATACTTTATTATGCAGGCGGTGATGAGGCCTATCCAAATCCTAATGGATATGTTCGTTCAATATTTTTAATTTTTTTAGTTTTTACTGCGGTTTGTTTGTTAGTGTCACGTTTTGAGAAAATACTTAATAAGTATCAAATTTTTATTTATATATTTATTGTTTTGGAATGCTTGATTACTACCTTATGTATGATTTCTATTGGACTTGCAGGATGGTTATATGACGGGAATATTACTAGTGACGATTTTACACCTTCCCGTGTTTGGAGTTATCTTATTCCTGTAATAGGCTTATTTATCGTTAGTCTTGTTAGCTTTACCATTTATCATCAAAACATGGTTGTGCTCAAGCTCAATAAGGGGAGGGCTGTTTCTTATCCGATTAGCCTAGGAGCTATTGTTAGTACTGTTATACTAGGGAGACAGAGTAGTTCTCCTTTATCAAGTACCATTGTTGCAATTATAGGTGCAATTATAGGTGCTGGCTTATTTCCGGGGGGAGCGGTTGGTGCTTTATTCTGTATCATTGACCTGATCAAGCACCCAGAATTAAAAGAATATTATGAATAGAAAGAAGACAAACATGAACAATAACTATTTACCACTCGGTAGCGTCGTTCGTTTAAATGACGGTGATATGAAATTAATGATTATCAGCCGTTTTCCCTTGTTTGAAAATAAGGGAGAAGTTGGCTATTTTGATTATGCCTCATGCATTTATCCATCGGGACATAGCAACGAACAAACTTACTTCTTTAATCAAGAAGATATCGCAGAAGTATACTTTGAAGGTTATATTGACGAAAGTGAAGAGGAAGCCCAAAAGATTTTTGAAGAAAGATTAAAAGATGTTGCATTTCCACATTTCAGAATTGATGAAATTGCAAACTAGTAGTGTTTTAAATTGTTTTAGACTGACTAGGTTTGCCGCTCATCAAAGCTAAGCGTAAGAGAACTATTGATTAATAACAGAATGATAAAGTAATAGATTAGGAGAAAAAGTTGAAACTAAATCTTATCAATCAAGACACCAATCAAACGAAAAATGTAAAAGTGGGTTTTAGTTGGACCACTCTGTTCTTTGGACCGTTTGTACCACTTTTTAGAAAAGATTGGAAATGGTTTGGTATTATGCTAAGTGTTACAGTCCTTACTGTCGCCGTTTCAGTAATGTTTGACATAGAGCCACCTAGCGGTATTGTAGGCATTATCTTCTCATTTTTCTACAATAACGAGTACATCAAAGACCTTGTCACAAAAGGATGGGAACCATTGACACAGGAAGATGAAGATATTTACGAGGAAAAAGTCCATTAATCTTTTGATGGGAGATACTAAGTGCAACTCTTAGTTAAATGGCTCATCGTCAACTGTAGTGGGTGACTTATAGCTAATATATGGAGAGAATCGTTCCGGTTCTCTCTATTTTAATGTTCAAAAGGATAAAGATT
>NZ_KB904612.1 GCF_000380145.1 Streptococcus thoraltensis DSM 12221
CATTTCACAGGGACTATGAGTCGTTCTTTTATAAAGAAAGGTGCTCAATCAGCTTCGATTAGTTATCAAACTTATATTGAGAAAAAAGGTTGGCAAGCCTTGGTTTCTGATGGTCATTTAAGTGGTAGTACGGGTCAGNATCAACAGATAGAATCTTTAAAACTTCGACTTCATTCCGATTATTTGGGACATCTTTCGTATCAAACTCACATTCAGAATGTTGGCTGGATAGCTGCAGTTGGTGAAGGTCAAGCAAGTGGTCAAGGAAGTTCTAATCGCCAAGTTGAGGCAGTGAGAATTTCCTTAGTTGGTGAGATTAGTCAGTACTATGATGTTTATTATCGCGTTCATAGCCAGAATAAAGGTTGGTTAGGTTGGGCGAAGAATGGTTCTGATGCAGGAACAGAAGGGCTTTCTTTAGGTGTTGAAGGTATCGAGGTTACCTTAGTTAAAAAAGGAGGTTCTGCTCCTGGAACAACGGTTAAACCTTTCGAGAAGAAAGCGGCTGTGGCTAAGGGAACTTCAGTAGCCCTAATGTCATCTGCCTCACAAGGTAACTATGCAAAAGTTAATAAAATTATTTATCTTGATGCTGGTCATGGTGGTGCAGATCCCGGTGCTACTTATGCAGGTATTACTGAGAAATCTCTTAATTTAAAAATGCAGTCTCTTGTTCGTTCGAAGCTAGAACGATTAGGGTATAAAGTCATCACCACTCGTGATACAGATGCTTATTTAGACTTGTTACCACGCTCTAAGAAAGCCAATCAAAGTATTGCAGATTTATTTGTAAGCATTCATTTCAACGCTTCTACTAGTGGACGAGCAAATGGTATTGAAACTTATTACTATCAATACTATCCCGAATATCAGCCAGCAATTAACAAAACTTACCATAATAATGCAGAGCGCTTAAAGAGAAGTGCTGTTCTTGCATCGGCAATTCAAACTGCGGCGGTCAGTGCTACAGGAGCTAAAGACAATGGTGTCTTAAGAGAAACATTTGCTGTGTTAAGGGAAACGACAGCGCCAGCTGTACTTTTAGAATTGGGTTACATGTCTAACTATGCAGAGAGAAATCGCATTACGAATAGTGCCTATCAAGAGAAATTGGCTCAAGCCATTGTAAGTGGAATTTTGAGCTATTATAAGACTTATTCAATTTAATAAAAATTAAAAAATCTACTCCAGCGGGTAGATTTTTTGGTATAATCAGTGAAGATAAATAGAGAAGAGGTTCATTTATGTCCTATCCAAATCTTTTAGAACGTTTTTTAACATATGTACAGGTTAATACTCGTAGTGATGAATCTAGTCATTCAACACCAAGTACACAGAGTCAGGTTGATTTTGCTTTAAAGATCTTAAAGCCTGAGATGGAAACCATTGGTTTACAAAATGTTCATTATTTAGAGTCAAATGGTTACATTGTTGGAACTTTACCAGCTAACTCTGACAAGTTCACCTATAAAATTGGTTATATTTCTCATATTGATACGGCTGATTTTAATGTTGAAGGTGTTAATCCTCAAATTATTGAAAACTATGATGGTTCTGAAATTCAATTAGGAGATTCAGGATTTCAGTTGTCGCCAACTGATTTTCCTAATTTAAAGAATTACCATGGTCAAACTTTGATTACCACTGATGGAACGACACTTTTAGGAGCTGATGATAAATCCGGAATAGCTGAAATCATGACTGCTATTGAGTATTTTACGAGTCATCCAGAAATTGAACACGGTGAGATTCGTGTTGGCTTTGGACCAGACGAGGAAATTGGTGTTGGTGCTGATAAGTTCGATATTGCTGATTTTGACGTAGACTTTGCCTATACAGTCGATGGTGGACCACTCGGTGAGCTACAATTTGAGACATTCAGTGCAGCTGCGGCTGATATTACTTTTAAAGGACGAAACGTTCATCCAGGTACTGCTAAGAATCAAATGGTCAATGCTTTTCAACTTGCGATTGATTTTCACAATGCTCTGCCAGAATCAGATCGTCCAGAATTAACCGAAGGTTACCAAGGGTTTTATCACCTTCATGGGTTTGAAGGTGCAGTTGAAGAAGCGCATAGCTCTTATATTATCCGCGATTTTGATACTGAAGCATTTGAAAGTCGGAAGCAGTTAATGGTAGCTATTGCTTCAAAAATGAATGAGGAGTTTGGCGAAGAACGTGTTCTTGTAAGGTTGAAAGATCAGTACTATAATATGCGTCAAGTGATTGAAAAGGATATGACTCCAATCAATCTTGCTAAAGAAGTGATGGAAAGTCTTGATATTAAACCAATTATTGAACCTATTCGTGGTGGGACAGATGGTTCTAAAATTTCCTTCATGGGAATTCCAACTCCTAATATTTTTGCTGGTGGTGAAAATATGCATGGACGATTTGAATTTGTTAGTCTTCAAACTATGGAGAAAGCTGTTGATGTCATTGTTGGAATATCAAGTTATGTCAAGTAGTTTTTTGAAAGATTGGTGGAAGTGTGGTAGAATAAGCTTGGGGGTTACCGTCTATGATTAAAATTTTTGGTAAAATAAGATACCATTGGCAACCTGAACTCTCATGGCTTTTAATTTATTGGTCATTGACAATTGCACCAATCTTTATAGGTTTATCTTTGCTATTTGAACGGACAAGAATACCAGTGACTTTCTTTTTATTGTTCGCCCTGTTCTTAGTATTATTGGGATTTGGCTTGCACCGATTCTTCATTATTAGTGAAGAAGATCAATTAAAAATTGTATCTATGGATATTTTCAAGCCACAAAATGTTAAGATTTCTAGCATAAAAAAGATTGAAGTGACAAAATTAAGTATCACATTGATATTCAATGATGCTACAAAAAAACGCATATTTTATATGCGTAAATGGCCTAAGAAATATTTTTTAGATGCTTTGGCTGTTCATCCTTATTTTAAGGGAGAGGTTGAATTGATGGATAATTTTATTGAGTTAGATTATTTTGAAGCGTACAAAAATGAAAAAACTCCTAAAGTATTAGAGCCTTAGTTGGACAATTTTTTACAGCTTCTAAGGTTGCAATATCATTGTCTGGAAATTCAGCAACTAATTCATCTCTGTCTGTAAATTTAACGATACCATCGTCGTGATAATCAAAGGCATTAGAATAGGTCTGGCAAAGACCACAGGCAATACATTTTTCTGGAATAAGTGATACTTTCATAGTATTATTGTAATATTATTTAATTTATTTAACAAGGGGGAAAGCATGGCTAAGAAACCATGGGAATCTAAGATTTTTGAAAATAAAAAAGACAGTGGCGGGCAAACGTCTCGGAAGGAAAAAAATAGTGGTTTTTTGAGCACTCCCCTATTGACAGGTCTTCTTAGTGTCTTTTTCTTAATTGTTGTAGGTATTTTGATTGTTGTTTTCTATACTTCTAATGGCGGTAGCGATGAAGCAAAAGCAACATCAGGTTTCTATCGTTCATCACAATCTAAAGTAAAAGAAGAAAAAAAAGCCAAGTCTTCTCAAGATAAATCAAAGGCTGATAAAAAGACTTCTAAAAAAGTTAAATCATCTAAAGCAGATGCTAAGCGCTCTAAAAAAGCAAACGCTAAAAAATCTTCGACACAGGTATCTGGTTCTACGGCTTCATCATCAAACACTGCTATGAGTTCATCAGACGCGGTGACAGAAGAAACAACACCATCAACAGAAGTTGCTACAAGTGGTCAAACCATTGTTGTTCAACCTGGTGAAGGTGCAGCTTCTATTGCAGCTCGAGCTGGTATTTCTATTGAGCGATTACAAGCCTTAAACCCACAAAATATGACCTTGGGTTACTGGTATGCAAATCCAGGTGATCAAGTCAACGTAAACTAGTATAGAAAAAGAGGACATCATGAAAGCTATTAAAATTGCAATTGATGGCCCTGCTTCAAGTGGTAAAAGTACAGTAGCCAAGATTATTGCTCGTAATCTTGGCTATACTTATCTTGATACAGGTGCTATGTACCGTTCTGCGACTTATCTTGCTTTGAAACATCAATTAGATGATTCTAAAGTAGGGGATATTCTTGAAAAGTTAGCTGAATATCCGATTTCTTTTGATAAAGATGAAAACGGACAACAAACTGTCTTATTGGGAACTATTGATGTAACGGACGCCATTCGTCAACCAGACGTGACTAATAACGTTTCTTGGGTGTCTGCTTTGCCAGAAGTCCGTGAGGAGCTTGTCGCTCAGCAACAACGGATTGCCGCACAAGGTGGTATTATTATGGATGGACGTGATATTGGAACAGTGGTACTACCAGATGCAGAATTAAAAATCTTTTTAGTGGCTTCAGTTGAAGAGCGAGCAGAACGCCGGTTTAAAGAAAATCAAGAAAAAGGCATTATGACAGATTTTGAAACTCTAAAAGATGAGATTGCTGCACGCGATTATAAAGACAGTCATCGTAAAGTGTCTCCTTTAAAAGCAGCAGATGATGCCATTAGGTTTGACACGACTGGCATATCAATAGAAGATGTTGTTGATTTTATTCAAAAAAAAGCAAAGAAAATCATTGACAAAGGATAACCAAATTGTTATCATAGTAGCAATGAGAAAAGCAGAAGTGAGAACTTCTCGCCTTGCGACTAACGTTGTCTGGCCCTACATGTCAAGTTTCTTTGTAGAAACATAATGTGTGCGGGCTTGATTTGTCAAGTCCGCTTTGTTTTTCTCTAAAAAAATAAAGAGGTGAAGATCATAGCTAAAAAAGATCTATTCATCAACGACGAAATTCGTGTTCGCGAAGTTCGTTTAGTTGGTCTTGAAGGTGAACAATTAGGTATCAAACCATTATCAGAGGCTCAATCAATTGCAGATCAAGCTAATGTTGATTTAGTGCTCATCCAACCACAAGCCACTCCGCCTGTTGCTAAGATTATGGACTATGGTAAGTTCAAATTTGAGTATCAGAAGAAGCAAAAGGAACAACGTAAGAAACAAAGCGTTATAACGGTTAAAGAAGTCCGTCTTAGTCCTGTTATTGATAAAGGAGACTTTGAAACAAAACTTCGCAACGGCCGTAAGTTTCTTGAAAAAGGGAATAAGGTTAAGGTTTCCATCCGCTTTAAAGGGCGTATGATTACTCACAAAGAGATTGGCGCAAAAGTGTTGGCTGAGTTTGCTGAAGCAACTCAAGATATTGCGATCATTGAGCAAAGAGCGAAAATGGATGGTCGTCAAATGTTCATGCAACTTGCACCGATTCCAGACAAGAAATAACTTGTCAGATTACATTTATCAATAGGAGAAGAAAAATGCCAAAACAAAAAACACACCGTGCATCAGCTAAACGTTTTAAACGTACAGGTTCAGGCGGATTGAAACGCTTCCGTGCTTTCACGTCTCACCGTTTCCACGGAAAAACTAAAAAACAACGCCGTCATCTTCGTAAAGCGTCAATGGTTAACGCTGGAGATTTCAAACGTATCAAAGCAATGCTTACTCGCCTTAAATAATTAGGTCTGTAAACATTAATAGTATTATTCAGAATTATTCGGAGGAAAATATAAATGGCTCGTGTTAAAGGTGGCGTTGTATCACGCAAACGTCGTAAACGTGTTTTAAAATTAGCTAAAGGTTACTATGGAGCAAAACACATCTTGTTCCGTACTGCAAAAGAGCAAGTAATGAACTCTTACTACTATGCATACCGTGACCGTCGTCAGAAAAAACGTGATTTCCGTAAACTTTGGATCACACGTATCAATGCGGCTGCTCGTATGAATGGTTTGTCATACTCACAATTGATGCATGGTTTAAAACTTGCTGAAATCGAAGTTAACCGTAAAATGCTTGCTGATTTGGCAGTTAACGATGCAGCAGCTTTCACAGCTTTGGCAGATGCTGCAAAAGCAAAACTTGGTAAATAATATCAAAAGATGGGAGTAATCTCATCTTTTTTTAGTGATGAGAGGAGCAAATATGCCAAACTGGATATTTTTTGATGTTGGATCTACTTTGGTGGATGAAACAGAGGCCTATCAGCGATTTGCGTATCGATGTGCCCTGACCTTAGCTTCTCATGGAAAACCGGTGACTGAGGCAGAATTTTTTGCCAAAATGCAAGAAGTGGCTGCGCTTGGAGAAGCTCCAATTCGCAATGCTTGGGCTTGGTATGGCTTGCCAGACGATCTGCGTCCTCGGTGGAGTCATGAGGGGGAAACCCTCTATCCTGACGTCCTTCAAACGCTAGAGTATCTTAGTCAGTCCTACAGTCTCGGTATTATTGCCAATCAAGGTAGGGGACTTGCGGAGCGCTTAGAAGCCTTTGGAATTCGGCATTTTTTTGACCTTATTGTCTGTTCAGAAGAAGTCGGCTATAAGAAGCCTGACCGAGCGATATTTGACCATGCACTAAGAGAAACCAAGAGCCCTGCGAGGAATTGTATAGTCTTTTGAATGAACTTTGATACATCGGCACTTTCGACTTGCCGTACTCAAGTACTGTCTGCGTCTCAGTTCCTTGTCTGAAAGTTCATTCATTTGACTATATTTGCATCAGAAATCGCATGGACAATGATATTCTTCCTGCTAAGGAACTTGGAATGCGGACGGTGCATGTCTTACAAGGAATAGGATCTCATAACGGTTGCCCAAGAGAGAATGTCAGCGACATGATCATCCAGCACCTGAGTGATTTGATTGAACGATTATAAAAAACGCTTGAAGCCAATAGTCGGTTTCAAGCGTTTCAGTTTGAAGAAAAAGTTCTTTTCTACCATTTGTCAAGCTTATCAAGCTTTTAATCGAAAAATTTTTTAAGACAATAGCTTGGATAAAAGTTTTAAAATGAAGTTAGCCACTTAAAAGTATGAAAAAACACCTCAGAGAGATATAATTGTAATCACCACAAAAACAATTAGAAGGACTCTGAGATGCAAGACTATTATACACCAAAAGGAAAACATTTAACACTATCAGACCGTAGAAATATTGAACGTTGGTTACATGAAGGGTGTTCCAATCGTGAAGTGGCTAGACGACTAGATAAAGCTCCTCAAACCATTCATAATGAGGTCAAGCGGGGGCTAATTCTCCAACAAGTG
>NZ_KB904613.1 GCF_000380145.1 Streptococcus thoraltensis DSM 12221
TTCCCTTGTCCAACCGTACCACTAAGCTCGCCATTTTTGACTGGACGCTGCCAGCCTATATTTTGAATATGACTTTGGTAAACAATCTCTCCTAAACTCGCCATGTCTTTTCCCAAACTAAGTTCAAGAGCTTCTAAACGTTTACTCTGTCCAACTGTACCAATCAACTGCGTTGCATTACTTGGTGTTTGCCAACCTATATTTTCCACATGTGAGCGAATCTTAATGTCACTATTATCTACTTTCGATAAATCGGATGCAATCCCTCCAGCAGATAAGCTCTCCCTTTTAGGTGCTGAGGTTGGTTTGACATCATGACTAACAACCGCTGATGGAGCTGTCATTACTGGTGTTGGACTATTATTGGTTTTCAATAGTGCTGACTGCGGTGAATTTGACCTAATAGATGACGTCTCAGCAGGATTAACATTCTCCGCAACCGAGGATTCTCCACTCCACTCACGACTAGTTTCTACCGATGCAGAATCAACTGTAACAGCCACAGTGCCTGTATCAGTAGTCGGTTGTGGTGTGACATTATCAGAACCACCTGTCGTTTCGTCAACAACTACGGCATTGGCTGGTGCGGCTTCTTGCGCTAAGACTGTTGGCGCCCAAAAAAGGCTAGCGGTTGTAACACCAGCAACAACCCAGTGCTTTTTTGCCTTATACATCTTCTTTTTCATGATCTAATCTCCTAATTTAACTTATTTCATAATTAATAGTTTAGCAATGTTTGTTAATTTGTCAAGTTATTCTAATAATTATTCACAACTCTATGTTTTAAAAGGAAAGTAAGTTTTCAACAGAATTGTCAATTTATATTCGATAGAAATATTTTATTCTATGTTTGCCCTATCTTATTTTAAAACTAAGCTCGAGCCACCAACAAATTCATCAAAGATATTAAACATCAACCTTTGGGTGTTCGAAACTTCAAAGCCAAGATAGTTATCGCTTTAAACAGACAAAAGGTAAGAACTAATCTGATTCTCCCTTGCGCTTAGTTATAGTTCACTCACTGCAGTTGATAATAAACCCAAAAACACCCTAGGAAATCGCCCTAGAGTGTTGATTTATCAAGGCTTTTCAGCCCGTAATCTCGTAAAGAGATTTTTTTCAAGTTATCTCAATAGCAAACAATTCAATAAAATATACTAAACTACTAATCAACTTTTAACCTATTTCATCCTAAAACGCAAAATACAAAGTAAGTACACTATTTTAGTGAGGGTAGTAAAAAGGGTATTAAATTTATGAGCTCAGCAGGCAAGGATAGCACCCGTTACAAGGTGCTATTTTATATCTACTAAACATCCCTCCTGTGCCCGAACTCAAGTGTTAAAATAACTATCTTATCATCTTGAATATCACAAATAAGCCTATAATCACCAATACGATAACGCCATTCACTGGCATGATTTCCTGTTAAATCTTTACCGTTGGCGCGTGGGTTGTCTGTCCCCTCTAAGTGCTTATCAATCCAGGCAAATAACAGCCGCTGTATCTGCTTATCTAATTTCTTAATCTGCTTTTGAGCCTTTTTAGAATATTCTATACGATACATATTACAAGCCTAGCTCTTTCTTAAAATCAGCATGGCTAATTGTCTCTGGGTCTGCTTTATATTCGGCATAGGCTCGATGATAGATTTTTAAATCATATTCATCTTCAATATCACGCTCAAGAGCTTTCTTAAATAGACTAGAAAGGCTTTGCCCTGTTAATTGAGCATAGCTTTTGAAAAATGTTTCTTCTTCTTGATTTAATCTGATTGTTACTGTACTCATGTTATTTACCTCTCTTATGTATTACATTGTAACACATTTCAAGGCACTTGTAAATCATTTTCCTGTATCCTTCAATTAGCCTCTAAAAACGTCTGTATACCATTTCAACTTATCTGCAACTAAAATTATCGGCTAGGGGCAAACATAAGCGAAAATTGGGCTGAATTTAAGCATGCGACTAGTATCGTTGATTTTACATAAGAATTTAGTTCATACAAAGCAAAAAAACACCTAGTTTCCTAGGTGCTAGCACAATAGCCTGTATTCGAACCGGAATCTCCTCCATCAAGGCGTAATCCCTATATACTACTCCTTGTGCTTTAATTTATTATAGCATACAAGTATCTAGACACCTATCACTTCGTGATACAGACTCATATTAGGCAAAGGCACAACACTAAAATACAATTCAGAATAGGTTTCAAACCACTTATTCAGTTTGTTGTAAGCTGGTGACTGGCTGATAAATAATATTCGCTGGCAAGCTCCAATAACGTTCATACGATTGTACACATAAACCTCTTTTACAGCCTCTAAAATATCATCATTGCTTGTTTGTACCCTAATATCTGATCTGCTTAATAGTAGCGTATTTTTGATAGCCTAGCATATCTTGATTTCTAGCAGCATCAAACATTTTACGCTCAAGCTAGCCCTAAAGATGTACAATACAGACTAGGGCACTCTAATTTGATGATGACCGAAAATGTTTATTGGCACACTAACCAAGAGAACGCAAAAAAAGCTGTCTCAAATTATGAAACAGCAATCAATAGTTTATAAGGGTTGCCCCATCTTGGATTCCCCTCTTACTATACCCTATTTTTACTAGGGGTAGTACAAAGGGTAGTAAACTCTAAAAAAGCACCTTGGGATGACACCCCAAAGTGCTTAATATCAAGGCTCTTACGCCCTTAATCTCGTAAAGAGATTATTTTTTCAAGTTGTAGAAAGATTTAAGACCTTTGTATTCTGCAACTTCACCAAGTTGATCTTCGATACGAAGCAATTGGTTGTATTTAGCGATACGGTCTGTACGTGACAATGAACCAGTTTTAATTTGACCGGCGTTAGTTGCAACGGCAATATCAGCAATTGTTGAATCTTCAGTTTCACCTGAACGGTGTGATACAACTGCAGTGTATCCTGCTTCTTTAGCCATTTCAATAGCTTCAAAAGTTTCAGTCAAAGTACCGATTTGGTTAACTTTGATAAGGATTGAGTTAGCAGCTTCTTCTTTGATACCGCGTGCAAGGTAGTCAGTGTTTGTAACGAAGAAGTCATCACCAACAAGTTGTACACGTCCACCAAGACGTTCAGTAAGAGCTTTCCAGCCGTCCCAGTCGTTTTCATCCATACCATCTTCGATGGTGATGATTGGGTATTTGTTTACTAATTCTTCAAGGTAATCAATTTGTTCTGCTGAAGTACGTTTAGCTGCACCTTCACCTTCAAACTTAGTGTAATCATAGATTCCATTTTCGTAGAATTCAGATGATGCACAGTCAAAACCAATCATGATTCCGTTTTCGCCTGCTTCATATCCAGCAGCTTCAATAGCTTTAAGGATAGTTTCTACACCGTCTTCAGTTCCTTCAAATTTAGGAGCGAATCCACCTTCATCACCAACTGCTGTAACAAGTCCGCGTTCTTTAAGGATTTTCTTAAGAGCGTGGAACACTTCAGCACCCCAACGGAGAGCTTCTTTGAATGTTGGTGCCCCAACAGGTACAATCATAAACTCTTGGAATGCGATTGGAGCATCTGAGTGTGATCCACCGTTGATGATGTTCATCATTGGAGTTGGAAGAACTTTAGTGTTGAAACCACCAAGGTAGCTGTAAAGTGGAATTTCAAGGTAGTCAGCAGCTGCACGTGCAACAGCGATAGAAACACCAAGAATTGCGTTAGCACCAAGTTTACCTTTATTTGGAGTACCGTCAAGAGCGATCATCGCACGGTCGATAGCTTGTTGGTCGCGTACGTCATAACCAATAAGCTCTTCTGCGATAACATTGTTTACGTTGTCAACAGCTTTTTGAGTACCAAGACCAAGGTAACGAGATTTGTCGCCATCACGGAGTTCAACAGCTTCGTGTTCACCAGTTGAAGCTCCTGAAGGAACCATGCCACGTCCAAATGCACCTGATTCAGTGTACACTTCTACTTCAAGTGTTGGGTTACCGCGTGAGTCAAGGACTTCGCGAGCGTAAACATCAGTAATAATTGACATTATAATACTCTCCTTATGAGTTTAAATATTTTACATGTTAATAATACCACAATAAGAGACTTTCTTCAAATTAAAAGGCAATCTTTTCAGAAAAATTGAAAATTATAGTACAATAAATTCAAACGCAAAAACATGAGGAAGAAAAAATGTCAGATGTCAACCAAAAAATCATGGAACGTTCATCAGGAAATTTAGTTATAAATCCAGATGAGCAACGTTATTACCTTGGTACTTTTCAAGAAAGAGTCCTCGCTACTATAAAAATTGAAGATGTATCTGCAAAAGATATACTCTCGCTGTTTAAAGCGACCTTAAACAAAGAAATTAAAGATGAAGAAACCGTTAAAGTAAAAATTTCATCTCAAATAAGCGAAGAAACCCAAATGGCTTTTTTGAAGACTGCTAAGGAGAAAAACTTATCTGCCACCATTATCGAAGAAAAATTATCTACTTCTCCTTTCGGTATTGTAATATATACCGACCATGCCGTTAACCGTCAAGAAACCAATCTATTAATGCTCTCTGACTCAACGATGAGAGACAAAGAGTCCAAAAATTCTAAGTCGAAAAAAAATATTTTTAAACGTATTTTTGGCAAATAAGAATTGACCGTTACTAAAAATTAATTGGAGTCTAGAGAAAGGAAAAACATGGAATTCTGGGATGCATATGATGAAACGGTAACAAAAACTGGTCAGATACTAACTAGAGGACAAATCATTCCTAACGGTCTCTTTCATCTTGTGGTTGAATGCATTATTCAATCAAGCAATGGGAGTATTCTTTTTATGAAAAGAGATTCTACTAAGCCTACCTACCCTAGTTACTATGAAGCCAGTGCTGGAGGTTCTGTTTTACAAGGTGAAAATCCTTTAGATGCTATTAGGCGCGAAGTGCTTGAAGAAACAGGTTTAGTCCTTGAATTTTTTGATTTCATCGGCAAAAAAATCGAACCTAATCATTTTTCAATTTATTATAATTACCGCACCATCTACCAAGGTGAATTAGATGCTATTACTTTACAAGTAGGAGAAACAACTGCTTATAAATGGGTGCCTCTCGAGGAGCTAGAAAGTTTTTTCAAAAAAAATCTTGTCATTCCTAAGCAAAAAGAAGTTCTAGAACATTTTATCAAAACTGGAAAATGGACAATCAAGTAAGAGCTGATCTCTAGTTCTTACCACACCACCGTACGTGCTATTCAGCATACAGCAGTTCAACTATCTGTTAGTGCATGCCGTTCGAAATAGTATGCTAAACAATTAACCAGCCCTCGTTTTGTGAAGGCTGGTTTTGATATGACTTGTTTCAAAATTGACTTCTGTACCACTAGTTAGTAGGGGACTCTCCAAGCTGATAATCAACCTTGATGGACTTTAGTTATATCTGTATCGACGTTGCCTAGTTTGCTTTTGATTTTCATTGAGTATTAAAAATAAGTATTTTCAACCTAATATAATCTTTTGAATTAACTGTGATATATCGTCACTTTCGAATTGCTAGACTCATGTACTGTCCGCGTCTCACTTCCTTGTCTGAATGTTAATTCGTTTGACTATATATAAAAAAGACAAACCTCAAAAATGAAGTTTGTCTCAGAACGTAGACAAACCCCTGCAACTTTGATATTTCGGAACATCTCGCAGGGAAATGGGGAATAATTAAACACTCAAAAACGTTGAAATAACAGCGTTTTTGAGTGTTTTTGTTTTTGGCTACTGAGAAAAAAAGCTTGGAGGAAGATATCTAAAATAGACTTTTTCTTCAACCTGAGACAAACCTCAAAAATGAAGTTTGTCTTTTTTGAGGTTTCCTATTTTTGAAGTGAAAAATGGGGAATCAAACTGAATTTGACCAAAATAAAAAGGCTTCCCTGC
>NZ_KB904614.1 GCF_000380145.1 Streptococcus thoraltensis DSM 12221
ACTTGTAAATATCTTTTAGTAAGAGATACTTGAACATCATGATAGGAGAGTAGGCACGACGTCCGAAGTCAGGTTGATAATTCTTTTCCAGCTCATCATAAATAAAGCTAAAATCACAGAGTTCCGTTAGCTGCCGTAAAAAATGAGTTTTAGGAACAACAATATCATACAGAGTAGAATAGGGACTAACATCTAAAGTCAACTGATTATCAAGCATATCATCACCTCAACTTTAGTATAGCAAAAAAAGCCATCAAACGATGACTTTTTCAGTGGGCTCCCAATCTGATTTTCTCTCGGTGTTAGCTATAAGTCAACCCACTACAGTTGACAAAGAGCCAAAATGCGTAGAATGAGCGCAATTCTATGCATTTTACAATATACTGTATTATCTTTCATCATCAAGCACTCATTATTCTTCCCTTAATAAATTGTCATTAATTTTAAAAACTCTATCAAAAAAAACTGAGATGTTAAGATGGTGATCTACGATAATTATTACTGCATTAGGTAGCCTTGATTTTAATAATTGTAATATTTTCCCTATAGATAAAGCATCGATATTTGATAGTATTTCGTCCAAAATTAATACATCAGGTTTGTATAACATTGCTCGTGCTAAATGTAATTTTTGAACCTCTCCCAAACTAAGTTCTCTGGAAATCTCTGGACCAGAAGTATAAATTCCTTTATCTAATGTTAATATTCTTTCATATAAACCAATATCTTTTAAAATATTAAATATAACATCATCAGATATATTTTTTGAAAAAAATTCTTCTCTCAATGATTTTAAAATAAATCCTTGATGATTGGACAAATAAATAACATTAGTAGGAGTTAATTTCGTTTGATCATCTAATATTAGCAATGTTCCATTCTCTTTTTCAATACAAATATGTCCAGTATAATGTTGATATAAATTAGTAAGTGTTTTTAAGAATAAGGTCTTTCCACTACCATTTTCTCCTCTCAATAAGATATGTTCCCCTTTTAAGAAGGTAACATCGATATTAGAAATCAGTGATTTATTTTTACTAAAAATATTTAAATTACAACATTTTAAAGATCTAAAATTACTGAAATCAATGATTTTAGAACTTTGATAAGATTTTTCGAAATATTCTTTTATTCTCTGTTCATAAACCTTGCTTACTGAAACTATAGAAATAATATTAACTAGTTGAGTAACTGGTGAAAAAATTACTCCACTATATGTGTTAAATGCAATTAAGTCACCTACCGAAATTGTATTGTGATTAACTAACAAAACCCCGAATATAAAAATTATTATAGTTGTTGAGGAGATAAACGCTGTAGTAATTATACCTATAAAATTTTGAAAGCCTCTAACCTTAGAATTTATTATATAGTTACTTTTATACCTTTCCTCAAATTCTTTTCTAACTTTAGAAAACAGTCGAAAGATTTTTATAACTTCATGGTTTGTCACTATCGTGCTCAAATCTTTTAATAATAAGTCTCTATTATTTTGCTGTTCATGACTTAGTAACTTCAACTTTTTCCCTACATGTACCATCCATAACGTATAAATAGGAATCGTTATTACTACTACGATCGTTAAAGTTAGACTCATTTGAAACATCAATATTAAATATCCTAAAAACAAACATATATTTGAAATAAACGATACTACTATATTTTCTATATTGGTTACAAGCAACTCAGTATCGTTAAATATAACAGTCGTGATATTAGAATTATCATTTAAAGAGTTTACAACATTTTCTGATAAAACTCGTTCACGTAACGACATTAAAAAACTTTGGAAAAAGTGTGCACTTGATATTGCATTTAACCTTCCAAGAATTAATTGAATAGATACAATTATTATAATAATTACCATATATCCCCATAACCTTTGGAGATGCCCTCCAATTAGCACATCATCAACAATAAGTTTTGATATATATGGCAACGGTAAAGAGAATATTACTCCTAGTAATATTAAAAGTGTAATGTAGCCAAATTGATATTTACGCTTTCGCACAAAGTTCCAAAAAAAGTCCATAAAATTGATTTACCCTTACACCTAATATGTCCCAAATTGCTCAGAAATTGAATTAAGTATTTATTGAATTGAATACAATTACCTTTTCTAGATATCTTTTCAAAATATCCTCTCTAATCTCCAAATAGTGTGCTTTTATTGCTTCTAATAAAGAGACATCGTTATATAAATAAGCACAATATAAACATTTATGTGCAAAATTGGGTATTGGCTCTCCTGACCATTTAGAAGCCGTTTCTACAATCTTTTTAGGCCCCTCAACAAAAATCCAAATTTTTAGAAAATCGTTATGATGAACAGACAATAATTCATCTAAATTAGAATCAATGACTTTACCCAAATGTAACTCGCTTATGTCATTAGAAGTTAAACCACAACATCCAACTACATCTCCCCTAGGTTCCAAAGCAACTGTATCAAATATTCCATCACACCCATCATCGTTACCTTTTAGAATTGATTTATCAAAATTATATACTGTATCAGTATGGAAAGATACCCATATTGTAGGCATAACCTTTAAAAGCTTAGAATACTTTTTGTTTTTAATATATTTGGAATATAAGGAATGATTAATAAAATCCTCTACTTTAAATTTCTTGCTACTATTAGTCTCTACTGCAACACAAGTTAACAAACCTTGTTCAATACTTGCTATCGAACAACGTAAAACATTTTCTACAGGAACAAATTTTTGATGACTATCTCCGGTTGAAAAATTTATTTCACTTAATCCACTTTCTTTTAAAAATTTCACTCGCTTTCTAGCAGATTCTAGACTTGTACCCCAAAATCCATTAGTAACACATCTTGTTAAAAATCCTAAATCATGCGCATACTTGATACTTTGGACTAGTAATTTAAATTCAATAAAGCATTCTCCACCTGAAAAAACAACCACCTTGACATTCCCTAGCTCTTTAACCTTATTTAAAAAATTTTTTATTGTATCGAAGTTTAAAGATGTACCTTTCAAGCGAGGCGAACACGAAAAACAACATTCATCACATTCTGCAACACATTGATATGTCATAAGAATTGCCGCTGTTCTAGGTTTTGGTTCTAAATCATTCATTGATTTCTCCTAAGCTATTATACTCTTTAACTGTTTGTACAAATTGTTCAATTATATCTTTTAAATACGATACTCCGCCAACTTTAAGCGCTTTCTTAGATATTTTAGATAAAAATTCATTATCCACTTTTTTGAAAAATTCTTCACTTTTATCGGGATCAGAAGCTAATACTCCCAATGCAACTGCAACAAGAGTAGCAGCTCCTACAACTGTAGTAAGTCCAGCTACTACATTTGCGCCAGCAGCAACTTCATGTACAGCTACATACGAAACACTATAGAACCATCCTTTACTATATTCTACAGTCGGTTTCATTAAATAAACATCATCCTTTGTCAAATTATATTGAATTCTTTCACTTTCTATAAAATCATATGGATCCATGAGATTTTGTATGTTCAAACTATCAAAAGTCAATGAAGCTACGATATCTTTAGGTACATCCAAGCTAAATTTGGAATTCTTATCCATATCTCTTAAAGGATCACCAAAAATACGTTTATTACTCATAGTACTCCCTCCTTAAATTATATGAGTTAATGTATTGGTCCAAAAAATAATAATAATAAAAATATAATAGAAATAAAAATAAAGGCACTAACGTAAATTATACGACCTATTGGATGCTTAGGATTTATTGCTATACCTAAATACCTTGATTCTGAAAAGGTTTTAGAATCTTGGAATTTATTATCTTCATATTTGTATCCGGCAACCATCATCCAAAATATTGAAAAACATAATAAACATGCTAGTATTTTTTGAGTTTTTAACGAAATATCATCAGCAAAGAGAAGCATTATCACTGTTATCACAAGTTCACAGAAAAGAAAAATAAAAAATAACATTAATGGAATTATATTATTATTTTGTTTATTTCTTCTCAAAGGTCTAAAATGGTAAAAATAATTTCCTAAAGTAAGTATAGTTAGTAAAGTTCCCAACCCAATTATGGAAATCAAAAATTGAATGTTAGTATAAATACATATAATGGCCCATAAAATAAATCCTACTGTAATGAAATAATTAAAAATTCTTTTTTTTGACACAACATATCACCTCACATGACATTTTACTCTATGATAAGAATACAATTATTACATCTAGTTCTACATTTATAAATTACTATGAAATCATTTCCAAAACTATATTAAACTCATTGTATCATTCTTACATTTCAAAGGATTCTATTCCCATATTTGCATTTTTCTCAATTCTCCAGTACTTTTTCCAAATGTCTTTCGTATGTCTTTGCTAAGTTATTACTTCCTGCTAATTTCAACGCAGCAATACACTTCTTCATTTCAATAATTGACTTCGTATTCTCCTCGTATTTATATCTATATAAATTTTGTGCATATTTAAAGACTAAACGTTCATAAACTTCTGTTTCTATAAAAAAACATTGATTTAACTGTTTTTCAAGGTATAAGGCATCAATAAATTGTATTCTCTCAATACAAGTAATGTAGGCATTAAGCAACATGGTTGAGATCAGTCGCCGATTCGTAGGAATTTCTTTGTAAAAATCGGAACGTCTACACATTTCTCTAGCTAAAATCATGAAAACTTCGTGTTTTAAAACATCTAAAGTATTCATAAAAATTAGTAATTCATAATCGCCCCAGTATTCAACACTAAATAGATAATCTGTTAAATCGATTAAGTCTTGTTCAGTATAATAGCTTTCTCCAGATAAATCTTGTAAGCGAATTTTTAATAAAATAGTATTGATTTGATGAAACTTTTCTCGCTTAGGATTTAATTCCATATAAAAATAGAGTAAGCTCTTAAACCCCTCAACATCATTAGTTGAGACAAAATTTCGAACCTTTACCAAGAGTTCATTTAACTCATCACGATGAAAATCATGGACAGCATACATAAACTCATCTATAGACATATTAATCTCGTCCAAGATAAGCATAAATTTTGAAATCGTTAAATCAGTCTCCCCCTTCTCGAAACGTGAAAGTTGAGACGTTGATATACCAGCTTTTGCAACATCTTTCAAACGTAATCCCCTTGATTCTCGAAACTTTTTAAAAATTTCTCCAAAATTTTTCATTTCTCAACCTCCATCGAGCATATATGGGAATAAGTTTTACTTTCCTAATTTGTAAAATTAAGCTAGACAGAAAAAAGCCATTTATGTTAGGCTCAGATAAACACCACATTTGTCTGAAAGGAACTAACATAAATGACCTATACCCATCTTACCACAAATGAACTTGTCATGATAGAGGCTTATTACAAAGAAGGAATAGCCGTTAGCCATATTTGTCAATCCCTCAAAAGATCAAGACAAACGATTCATAAGGTCATTGCTTATCTCAAGGCTGGCCACACTGCTTATGATTACTACAAGGACTACAAAGCTAACAAGAAACGTTGTGGTCGTCGTCAGACC
>NZ_KB904615.1 GCF_000380145.1 Streptococcus thoraltensis DSM 12221
AAAAGAAAAAACAGGCGATCTTAATCACCAAGTTAAAGGAACTAAGCCAAGAAAAGTTGATAGAGATAAATTAAAGAACTATCTTAAAACTCATCCAGATGCTTATTTGACTGAAATAGCTTCTGCATTCGGCTGTCATCCAACCGCTATTCATTACGCTCTCAAATCCATGGGATATACTCGAAAAAAAAGAGCTCTACCTACCACGAACAAGACCCTGAAAAAGTAGCCCTGTTTCTTAAAGAATTTAATCATTTAGGGAACCTGACTCCTGATCTAAAATAGTTTCCAGTGTTTCTTGATGAAGAGATTGGAACAAGCTTAGTTCAACTTTTCCAATACGCTTTTTCAGCACCATCTCGTTTTTGTTTTTCTGATCAAAACGACGAGATGGGGGAACTTTCAAAGGAACGATCGGTTGTGTCATCAGAAGAGCCTCCAGTTCTATTTTCTACTAACAGTATACTGGAGGATTGAGAGGATTACTAGATACCTCGTTATGGAGCGCTTACGATTTATTTCCATAAACCCTAGGGTTGTTTCTATAGATTAAAGGGTTAATGGAAAAAGGGGGTATCTTACATTTATTTTCCATACTTTTCTTTATAATCCATTCCCCAATCCCACATGGAATCAATGATAGGTTTGAGGCTCAAGCCAGTCTCAGTCAAGGAATACTCAACTCGAGGTGGGACTTCAGCATACACCTTGCGATTGACTAAGCCTTGTTTTTCCATATCTCGCAGTTGATTCGTTAAGACTTTTTGGCTGACAGAGCCAATGGATTTTTTCAGTTCTCCAAATCGCATGGTTTTCGTCAATAAATCTCGTAAAATCAAGATTTTCCACTTATCTCCTATTAAAGATAATGTCGTTTCCACTGGACATGCTGGCAATTCTTTCTTAACAACCATAATTTCTCCTTAGTATCTTTTTGAAACTTTGAATATATTATATCTTATTTGATCATATCAGGCAATTTCTAACAATATTAAAAATTTTTTATAGTTTGAAATCCTTGATAATCCAGCAAAAGGCACCTTTAGGTAACTATATGCTAAAAAAGTGCCTACTTTCCAAATGAAACTATTGCTGTTAGAATGATGGGTGTAAGGCAAATAGCCTCAAAATAAGATTAAAAGGAGACAATCTCATGTCACAAAATATTCAAAATGCCAAAGCTCTTATCAACACATTTGTTAGTGGTGATGTTGATCTGGCTCGTCAGTTACTAGCACCTGATTACATTCAGCATAATCAAGCGTACGCTACAGGAGCAGATGCTTTTATCGCGGCAGTAGAAGGATTGGCGCAAGCACCTGTTAAAACTACAGCTGAAACAATCCGTGCATTCGAAGATGGCGACAAGGTCTTTCTTCATACCATTTATAATTTTGCTGGTGGTGGTGAACAAGTTGCCTTTGATATTTTGCGATTTAATGCTGAGGGAAAAATTGTTGAACATTGGGACAACTTAGATGCCCTAGCTGAGCCAAATCCAAGCGGCCGGACACAAACCGATGGTGTTACAGAGACGACAGAGGCAGATAAGGAAGTAACTCGCACGCTTGTAACGAATTTTGTCCAAGATATCTTACATGGTAAAAATCTAGATAAACTAACAAGTTATTTTGACGGAGATCGTTACATCCAACATAATACGGGTATTGCAGATGGTCTATCAGGTCTTGGTGCAGCACTTGCTGCTTTAGCAGAAGCAGGACTAGAAATGACTTACAAAGAGACTTATCAAGTTCTTGCTCAAGACGATTTTGCACTTGTCGTTTCTGAGGGAGAATTTGCAGGTCGACATGTTGCCTACTATGATCTTTTCCGTGTAGAAAATGGCTTTATTGCAGAACATTGGGATATCATTCAAGATATTGCGACAGAAGCAGCAAATGACAACGGCAAATTCTAAGGTACTAGTCTGAGGTAAGGTTGAAGCAACCTTGCCTTTGACGAATGGATGAGGAGAAAGAAAAGATGCAAACAGCAGATTATCTTACATTATTAGTCGATGACATTCACTCAGTTGTTATGGCAACGGTTGATGCTGAAGGCCTTCCAGCTACACGTGTCATTGATATGATGTATCAAGATGGAAAGACGGCCTATTTTCTTACAGCAAATACGAAGCCATTTTATAAACAATTACGTGATACTCCTTATGTTTCCGTCACTGGATTGACAAAAGGGATTGACACCATGCATCGAAAGATGGTGTCATTGACAGGTGAGGTTCGACATATTGGTAAAGAAAAGTTAGACCTTCTACTTGAGACAAATCCCTACATGTATGATATTTATCCAACTGAGGAAAGTCGTCAAGTGTTGGAAGTATTTATTTTCACCAAAGCTCGTGGGGAATTCTATGATTTATCAGTTTTACCACCTCGGACAGATAGTTTCCAGATAGCTATTTAGGAGGTTCATATGGATGATATCAATCAACAAGCTATTCGTTCTATTCAAGAAGCAGATACCATCTTAATTGGAGCAGGAGCAGGTCTTTCAGCAGCTGCTGGTCTAACCTATTCTGGACAAAGGTTTGAAAAAATTTTTGACAAGTTTATAGCAAAATATGGTCTAACCGATATGTATAGTGCTGGTTTTTATTCCTTTCCAACTCCAGAGGCAGAATGGGCCTATTGGGCCAAGCATATCTATCATAATCGCTATGAAAAT
Organism: Streptococcus thoraltensis DSM 12221; assembly: GCF_000380145.1. GTDB lineage: Bacteria > Bacillota > Bacilli > Lactobacillales > Streptococcaceae > Streptococcus > Streptococcus thoraltensis. The sequence continues at coordinate 2,689 of NZ_KB904615.1, forward strand.
GGTGCACTACCATTGTATGAGAAATTGTTGCGATTAGTTAAGGATAAGGAGTATTTTGTTATCACAACCAATGTTGATGGGCAATTTATGAAAGCAGGATTTGATGGTCATCGATTCTTTGAGGTTCAGGGAAATTATGGTGAATTTCAATGTTCAGTTCCCTGTAAACCGCTTGTTTATGATAATAAAGATCAAGTGTTGAAGATGTTGATAACAACGAATGATCAACTTGAAATCCCTAGTCAACAATTACCTTTTTGCCCTAATTGTGGTGCTCCCTTGACCCGTCATCTTAGAATTGACAATCGCTTTGTTCAAGATGAGACATGGAACCAACAACAGAAACGTTACGCAACTTTTTTGGAAGGATTAGAAGGTAAAAAAATAGTACTCCTAGAGTTGGGAGTCGGTTATAATACACCAACTATCATTCGTTATCCCTTTGAACAATTAACCTATCAGTTGTCACAGGCACATCTGATTCGCTTTAATCAGACTGATACAAAGGGAGTGAAGGAAAATGCTCATAAAACATTGACCCTCACAAACGACCTAGAGGAGGTACTCACATCATGGCTTTAGTGGATGAATTGATTGCAACACTAGCCCCAAGTTTGACCATACCTGCGGATGTTGATAAAGACAGTGTTTTTCGTGGGCTGATGGCTATTCAAGAGCCACAGAATTTTAGTCCAGAATTTTACAACAAACAAGATTGTTATCTGCAAGATAGACTGCGGAATAAAGGAGTGGTTGGGCTGGAGGAGTTATCTCCTATTTCAGAACATCTCTATCTATGGCAGGGGGACATCACTACCTTAAAAGTAGATGGGATTGTCAATGCTGCCAATAGCCAACTGCTAGGTTGTTTTATCCCCAATCATAGCTGTATTGATAATGCGATTCATTCCCAAGCAGGTCTGCAACTGCGCATGGCTTGTGCAGATTTGATGACAGAACAGGGCAAATTAGAACCAACAGGGCAAGCTAAAATAACACCAGCCTATAATCTTCCTAGTCGATATGTTCTTCACACTGTTGGACCCATTATCCAAAATCAGCCAACCCTGGAGCAGATGAAAGAGTTGGCTTCCTGTTATCAATCTTGTTTAGAATTAGCCATTGAGAAGGGTCTAACTAGTCTTGCTTTCTGTTGCATCTCGACAGGAGAATTTCATTTTCCAAATGAACTTGCTGCCAAAATAGCTGTAAAAACGATTAAAGATTTTTGTAATAAAGATTCTGATTTGAAGATAGTTTTCAATGTATTTAAAGATGAGGATTGGGAGATTTATTCAAGATTATTATCCAAACCTTGAATTGCATTTGACAATCACTAGTGAAATAGGTCATTGATATTGATTGGGAGTGGGACAGAAATCGATAGCTCATAAGAGTTCGATTTCGTTGTCCAACCCCCGCAAGGTTGACGTAGCTTGTAGAATATTGATTTATCAATGTTTTACAAGCCCGACAACTACTGCGTCAAGCTGCTCAAATTATAAAAATAAGGAGGTTGGGTACTTTTGTCTCAGCCTCCGCAGAACGTAGTGATGCGGTAACAGCGAACCGCTAAGTGCGTTACTCTGCCCGTAAAACTCTAAAAACTTGGAACGAAAGGGATAGTAAAAAGCCTTGAATGCAAGGCTTTTTGCCAGGGCTCCAAGCTATAAACTAAAAGGATTGAAACCTATTCAATGGCTTCAATCCTTGCAGTGTCTTTTTGGTTTTTTGTGCAAAATGAGACTGATATAGTCAACTGAAACAAGAGCAGGACAAAAGTACCTCAATGAAAGTATGGCCATTTGGCAATACTTTTCTGAGGTGTTTTTTAATGTGAGCTCATGTTTTCTCAATGGGATTGTACTCAGGTGAGTACGGAGGAAGTGGTAAAATTCTATGCCCCTGCTCCTTAGACAAGACCTTTAGCCTGCTCATTCTATGAAACTTTGCATTATCCATAATGATAACTGATGGCGTCTCCAAAGTGGGTAGTAAGAATTTTTGGAACCAAATAAGTCATCGGAGCTATAAGCTCACCATTTATGAGACCTGCAACTAAAGATATCCGCTGGTATCTTCTTCCAGAGACCTTA
>NZ_KB904616.1 GCF_000380145.1 Streptococcus thoraltensis DSM 12221
CATCTGAGCTCTGTCGGCTGAATAGACCTTTTTGAACCTACTTTGACGCACTTGTTGGAGAATTAGCCCCCGCTTGACCTCATTATGAATGGTTTGAGGAGCTTTATCTAGTCGCCTAGCCACTTCACGATTGGAACACCCTTCATGTAACCAACGTTCAATATTTCTACGGTCTGATAGTGTTAAATGTTTTCCTTTTGGTGTATAATAGTCTTGCATCTCAGAGTCTTTCTAATTGTTTTTGTGGTGATTACAATTATATCTCTCTGAGGTGTTTTTTCATACTTTTAAGTGGCTAACTTCATTTTAAAACTTTTAATCATCATGAAAGAGGTATTTCAACAATCTTAGAATCAATTTTTTGGAAAGAAACCTTACCTTGATAAAATTCTATTAAAGCGTCTTGAATATCAGATAGCCTATCCTCGTCAGTGTAGATATCACTGGTCACACGATCAAGAAATTGCGTATTGAACTCTTCCAAATTTTCTTGTTCTAAGAAGTTAGCAAAGGTTTGGTATTGAGGATAAGTTAGATTAATCTGTAGTCCAACCTGTTCCTTAACGGCTATCAATCCAGTCTCATTGAGTGCATGTGCGACACTGCCAGCATACGCACGTATAAGTCCGCCTGCCCCGAGTTTAATGCCACCAAAATAACGTGTGACAACAGCAACAACATTAGTGAGCTCTTGCTTTTCAAGTACCGTCAACATAGGAACGCCAGCAGTCCCACTTGGCTCTCCATCATCGCTAGAACGCTTGATTTCGCTATTTTCTCCAATGATCATAGCAGAACAAGAATGGTTTGCCTTATAGTGTTCTTTTTTGATAGCAGCGATATATTCACGAGCCTCTTCTTCACTATCGACACGTTTGAGATGGCAGATAAAACGTGACTTTTTGATATCTTCTTCAGTGATATTATTTGCTTTGATTGTTTTATAATTCATAAAAAAATTTTACCATAAGCTTGGCAGAACTTCGAATAAATAGATGATGAAAACAATAAAAGAAAAGAGTGGTTGCTGGTTTGCTGGTTCAGATGTCACTTTGGAAGAAAAAGAGATGGCTATAAGAATACCCGCCTTTACCAAAGAAAACGTTAATCTTAGCTGTTTTAGATGTGCAGAAAAGATTCCAAATGACTGGCGCCTACCAGATGGAAAGCACTATTGCCGTTCTTGTATTTTATTAGGCAGATTAATTGAAGACGATTATCTCTATTACTTTCCACCCAAAAATTTTCCTAAAACAGACTGTTTAAGATGGCAAGGTAAACTGACCGAATATCAAAAAGAAGTTTCAGACGGCCTTATCAAAGCTCTCAAAAAGAAAGAGGATAGCCTTGTTCATGCAGTTACTGGAGCAGGAAAAACTGAGATGATCTATGAAGTCGTAGCTCAAGTGATTAATGAGGGAGGACAAGTTTGCTTAGCCAGTCCTCGAATTGACGTTTGTATAGAATTGTATAAACGCTTAAGCCAAGATTTTGCTTGCCATATAGATTTGTTACATGGTGATTCTGAACCATACAGTGGTGCACCATTAGTTATTGCCACTACTCATCAACTGTTAAAGTTTTACAGGTGCTTTGACCTCATATTAGTTGATGAGGTAGATGCTTTTCCCTATGTCGATAACAAAACACTTTATCATGCCGTTAAAACAGCAAAAAAAGATGACGGATTAACAATTTTTATGACTGCAACTTCCACAGCAGCATTAGACAGACAAGTGAAAAAAGGTCAATTGAGAAAATTAACACTATCAAGACGATTTCATGGCAATCCACTAGTTGTGCCAAAAACGATTTGGCTAACAAAATTAGAGAAAAAAGTACAAGCAGGGAAAATTCCTGTAAAGTTAAAGAAATATATCGATAGGCAGTTAATGACCGAGTACCCCCTTTTGATATTCATCCCAGACATTTCATTCGGTCAAAAAATAGCTGGAATTCTTAGTCACATGTATCCAAAAACCAGCATAGGATTTGTATCAAGTACCAGTTTAAATCGATTAGAAGAAGTAGAAAGTTTTAGAAAAGAGGAACTAAGAATTCTTATTTCAACAACTATTTTAGAACGTGGGGTAACCTTTCCTAAGGTTGATGTCTTTGTTTTATTGGCGCATCACCGATTATTTAATAGCTCTAGCCTTATTCAAATAGCTGGGAGAGTTGGACGATCGCTCGATAGGCCTACTGGTGATCTATTCTTTTTCCATGATGGTTTAACGACATCTATCAAAAAAACAAAGCAAGAAATACAAAAAATGAACTGCTTAGGAGGCTTTAAATGAAGTGTCAGATGTGTCATAAAGACATAAATGAAAAGAGAGAGTTTACATCAATATTGCTGCTCAAAAGAATGAAGGCTCAAACTTGTAAAGAATGTCTAAATCTGTTTGAAAAGATTGGAGACAAACATTGCTCTACTTGTTATAAAAAATCAGAATTAGAGAAATGTCAAGATTGTTGGAATTGGGAAAGCAAGGGAAATAAGGTTAATCATAAAAGTCTCTACGTTTACAATCAAGCGATGAAAGCTTATTTTTCGGTGTTCAAATTTCAAGGTGACTATCTTTTAGCGGAGCAATTCTCTACAGATATTAGACAGTCCCTAAAATGTTACAAGGATTATACTATTGTTCCAATTCCCATAAGTCAGCAAAGAATGGAAACAAGGAAGTTCAATCAAGTTGAAGCCTTACTAGAAGCAGCCCAAATTCCTTACCAAACTTTACTTGAAAAAAAGGACATTGTCTCACAAACAACAAAAAATAAAAAAGAAAGAATGAATTCAGAACAAGTTTTCAATCGGAAAGAAGGTGTAGATATTCCTATGAAAGTCCTTATTGTGGATGATATATATACAACAGGGCATACCATATTTTTAGCTAAGGAAATATTGAAAGAGATTGGCGTCAAGGAAGTAGCTAGTTTTAGTTTAGCGAGATGAATTTTAAAACTTGCAAATTTTCATGAAAGCGATATAATATAAGTATAGAAAGCGCTTAAAGCGCAAGAAAGAGGTATCTTATGATTAAATATAGTATCCGTGGCGAAAACATCGAAGTAACAGATGCAATCCGTAACTATGTCGAATCAAAGGTTGCAAAAATTGAAAAATATTTCAATGAAAAACAAGAATTAGATGCAAAAGTAAATCTAAAAGTGTATCGTGAAAAAACAGCAAAAGTTGAAGTAACCATTCCGCTTGGGTCAGTAACTCTACGTGCAGAAGATGTCTCACAAGATATGTACGGCTCAATTGATTTAGTTGTTGATAAAATTGAACGTCAAATTCGCAAAAACAAAACCAAAATTGCGAAAAAACATCGTGAAAAAGTACCTACAGCTCAAGTATTTACAGCTGAGTTTGAAACGGAAGCTGCTGAAGAAAGTTCAGAAACACGTGTTGTAAGAACAAAGCATGTTGATTTAAAACCAATGGATATTGAAGAAGCCATTCTGCAAATGGATTTGCTAGGACATGATTTCTTTATCTTCACAGACTCAGAAGATGGTCAGACCAATGTTTTATATAAGCGTGAAGATGGTGAATATGGCTTAATCGAAGCTAAATAATCATACTCTTCGTCAAACGAGTGATTTGCACAAGGGCCACAAGCCCATAATACCAGCCAGCGCCCAAAGACGCTGGCTTTTACATTTGTTCAAGCCTTCTGCTCTTGAACATCCTTCTTTATCCTAACTTCCTTAAGACCAACGGTACTGAATAATATCTTTCAGCTAAAAGTAACGTCCCAAAATCTATATCTGAGATTAACATGTTTATCACACATCATGAGGGCACTCGTACCATTCCAATAATCCACGCAACTTGCGCTCCTCAGTCACTGTGGAATGCTTGCTAACATATGAACATTGTCTGGCATTCATAGCCACCAATGATTTTAACACTTTCATACTGTGAAAAATTTCTTCCAAACTGCTTCGGTATTGATTATAGATGTGTTTTCATCTATAAGACGACGTGATATTTATACATTCATTTCGTGTGAAATAAGCTAGGTGCCATACTTTACCCCTTTCGCTATGCAACAGGATTGAACACTTTATAGTATCGCGTTAGGAGTTTTTGTTTAACCATCAGTGCGCCCCCGCTATGTGGGGCGTTTATTGTTTCACACCTTCAGAGTGAAACGGACTTGAAGTCACATAACAAGAATAACCGAGCTTTTTTCTCAGTTTTTTATTTTTTTAAAAAAGTTGTTGACAGAACATATTGTGATGGTGTATGATATAAAAGTTGCTGTTTGAGTAACCAACTGATGAAAAAAGTTTTTGAAAAAAATAAGAAAAACTTATTGACTTTTAAAGGAACAGTTGATAGAATAAAGAAGTTGTCTCGTAAGAGGCAATGTAAGACCTTTGAAAACTGGATAAAGAAACCAAACGTGCGGGTTACGAAAGTAACCTGTCAAAAAGAGAAAACGTCAGAAAGACACACGAGTGGGAACTCAAAATCTTAAAAATTAATGAGAGTTTGATCCTGGCTCAGGACGAACGCTGGCGGCGTGCCTAATACATGCAAGTGGAACGCATTTATAACTACCGTAGCTTGCTACAATTGGTATAAATGAGTCGCGAACGGGTGAGTAACGCGTAGGTAACCTACCTTTAAGCGGGGGATAACTATTGGA
>NZ_KB904617.1 GCF_000380145.1 Streptococcus thoraltensis DSM 12221
TTAACAAGACACCTCTACTTTAACATAAAGAAAAAGTAGCGAGTACTCTCTCCCGTCGGAGATTTCCTCACTACTAATCTTAGTATGTTTTTGTTCCTTGTTCTGAAAGTTAATTCATTTGACTATAGTAACCTTTTGCATTTTCTTTCTCCAAGAAAGCACAAAAGATTGAATAAAATCGTCCAAAATAGACTTTTTCTTCAACCTTCATTAAGCCTTTAAAATGTTTTCTGCAGTGCTTGACAAACTCCAAAAAGTCATTCAAAACTTGTATAGCCCTGACTTAATACTCTCCGAAAATCAAATTCAGACCTTGACCTTGTTGACTTGATTTAATGACCCTCAGTTCTAGCTGCATCGGCACCACCCAATTTAATTTTGATTTTCATTGAGTATAAAACCAACTGTCAATAGAAGTCGGCTAACCTCGATGGTTACCCAATGCCGATAGCAAACTAACAACTAAGAAAATTCCGATAAAAATTATCGTAATGGTTGCGCTAGCAGGTGTTTCCCAAATGTACGATAACAACACTCCTGATAACATACCAACAAAACCGATTAAAACAGCACTTCCAATTACAGCCTTAAATGACTTACCAATCCGAATGCCAATACTTGCAGGCAATACCATAATAGTTGATACCAGTAAGGCTCCAGCAGCAGGTATCATCAAGGAAATAGCAACCCCCGTGATAATATTGAAGATTAGTGACATCATTCGTACCGGAAGACCATCAACTAAAGCTGTGTCCTCATCGAAAGTTAACATATACATCGGACGAATAAACAAGACCGTCAATACCAAGACAATAAGAGCAATAACAAACAAAGCAATGACCTGTTCTTGATTGATAGTAATAATAGAACCGAACAAGTATTGTTCCAAATTAACCCCAGAAGCATTTTCAGACTTACTGGTAATAATCAAGGAAATGGCTAAGCCCAAGGACATAAGAATAGCTGTTGAAATTTCCATATAGTGCTTATACACGACTCGCAAATACTCTAAAAGAATTGACGCTAAAATAACGACCACAACCGTTGTCCAAGTTGTTGAAACGCCTAACAAAATCCCAAAAGCAACACCAGCTAGAGAAACGTGACTCAACGTATCACTCATCAAACTTTGGCGTCTTAAAATTAAAAATAAACCAAGTATCGGTGCAAACAAACTCATAGCAACGATAGCCAATACTGCTCGCTGCATAAAATCATAAGAGAGCATTTCTAAAATGATAGCCATTTTTTATTCCCCCTCATGAACATTAAAACAGCGCCAAGGAGAAGACTGATCTCTCACTAAATGAATGTTCCTATCAGCATATTCAGCAACTTCCTCAGGGTCATGCGTTATCATCAAAACTGCCTTACGATGCTTTTGAGCACTATGATGCATCAATCTATAGAAATTATCTAACGTACCAGCATCCATACCAGTCGTTGGCTCATCCAGCACAAAAATATCAGGATCTGAAGCAAACATCCGAGCAATCACAACACGCTGCTTCTGTCCCCCTGAAAGACTCCCAATACGTTTATGGCGACTCTCCCACATGCCAACAGATTCAAGACTAGTTTTCACGTGTTCCTTATCATGAGAGGTAATCCTACGAAACCAGCCTTGGCGTGGGTAACGGCCAGAAGTGACAAACTCCTCCACAGTAGAAGGAAAACCAGCATTAAAACTAGCAATTTGCTGAGGTAAATAGGCAATCCTCAATTTTTTCCCTGAAATATTCTTCTCAGAAATAGTAACAGTGCCACTTTTAGGTTTCAAAACACCTAAAGTCGCTTTAATTAAAGTAGATTTTGCCGCTCCATTCTCACCAGTTAAAGTGACAAACTCACCACTATCTAAATGATAGGAAATATTATGAAGAACTGGCTCATTATCATATTGAAATGCCAAATTCTTAACAGTGATATAGCGCAAAATTAAAGAACCTTTCTAGACAATTCATCAACAAAACGATCAATAACTTCTTGATCCATTTCAGAAAACTGAGCTAAAATCGTTTCATAAACTTGAAGTGTTGACTGATGATGCTCAGCATGTTCAGTTGCGATAGGCGCCCCCTCCTCAGTCAAAGTAAGATAAGAGACACGTCCATCTTTACCATCTTTTACAGAAGCAACCAAATTCTTCTGAACCAATTGTTTGACGGCTTTTGAGACAGCAGCTTGACTAATAGATAACTCCTTAGCCAAATCTGTATTAGTTAACTTTCCATCCTTCAATAACATCAAAATATGTTCCTGTGTACTCGTCAATCTAACATCACTTTGACATTTGCCAATTAACAACTCATTTTGATGCTCAGTTTTAGCAATTAAAGCATTGAAAAAAGCATCGACTCTCTCTGATAACAACATACAACACTCCTTAACCAGTTAAACATGAAAATAAATAAAAACTGTTAGCTAAACTAACAGTAAAACTATACCGGCGGCCGGCACATACTGCATAAACTAGTACTAATTTTAGCAAATTTAAAGCATTTAGACAACTATAGTTGACTAATTTTGCTAATAATCCTGTAAATTTTGGGGAATAAATTCGGAAACCAATTGTTTCTATTCAACAACAAAATTTATAACATCTTATAGATTATATAATCAACTGAAACAAGAGCAGGACAAAAGTGCCTCAATGAAAGTATGGCCATTTGGCAATACTTTTCTGAGGTGTTTTTTAATATGAGCCCATGTTTTCTCAATGGGATTGCACTCAGGTGAGTACGGAGGAAGTGGTAAAATTCTATGCCCCTGCTCCTTAGACAAGGCCTTTAGCCTGCTCATTCTATGAAACTTTGCATTATCCCTAATGATAGCTGATGGCGTCTCCAAAGTGGGTAGTAAGAATTTTTGGAACCAAGCTTCGAAAAAATCACTAGCCATAGTATCTTTATAAGTCATCGGAGCTATAAGCTCACCATTTATAAGACCTGCAACTAAAGATATCCGCTGGTATCTTCTTCCAGAGACCTTAC
>NZ_KB904618.1 GCF_000380145.1 Streptococcus thoraltensis DSM 12221
CGAAATAGAATTCCTAGGAAATCTTTAAATTATCGAACACCATATCAGGTTTTTCTGAGTTACGTAAAATGTCTAGCTTAATTTGACAATTTGGGAAGATAAAACAACTATTTCAGCGGATGGAGCTGTTTTTTTATTCATCACAATAGCTGTTATGGGCTGGATCGATTGATTCTATCGTGTCCTAGCTACTGACGGTATTATTATTTAAGGTAAATGAATTGATTTGACTGTATTTGTTAATAGTCGAAAAAAGTTTACCATCTGGTAAGATTGCTGATAGGCATTGGTAGCGTATTGCCTCCCGTGTTGTCTGATGAATCAAGATAACTCCTTTAAAATCAGACGTTGATACGAAATGATTCAAACAGTTAGTGTACCTTTTTGTAATCTGCTTGAAATGACAAGGGGACGTTTAATTAAAACAATATCATTATCAAGTCGTCTGATAATAGATTGTGATTGTATTTTTCTTCAACAAAATTGAGAATATTGCTTTTGAAAAGGCTTCAGAATTTCTCTTGCTTTCTTGTAAGAACTAGCATTTTTCAACGCTTTCTTAGCCTTAACGACACTAAGATTTCAATCGTTATCTCAAGCATATGAGTCCAAATCGTCCATCCTTCTCTAATAATTTTTTCCTACCTTTCAGGACTAGTATAATGTCTCCTTTCTTTTGATACTATTAGTTTAGCAATTTTAGTCTTCCTATAACCTTACAATTAAAAAAAGTATCCTTACAATTTTGTAAGGTTGGAGAGATAGCTTTGATTTAATTTTTGATATAATAGGGTTATATTAGACCTCGAGGAGTATGTATTATGGTAAAAACAAAACTAAAAATGCCAAGAAAGTTAAGTTCGGTTGGTCGTTTATTTTCCATTATTCCTGACACAACCGCTATCATCAGTAAAACGATTGAAAATGGACGACCAATTATCGAAAAACACATGGAACAACGCCATGAACGTCAGATGTCCTTAGTAAAGATTGATAATGTGGTTAATTTGACTCTTGATGAAGCACGGCAACATCTGGAAAATCAAGGATTTGTGGTTTCTAGTATTCCTGCTAAACCTGCGAAAAAATATGCAAGGGCGCGTGAAAATGAAGTTGTCCAAATGTTTCCAAAGTCTGGCAAGCAGCCAAAAGGTTACCTGGTTAAACTCTACTACGTCGATTTGGATATCATCAATGCCAGTCAAGAATTAATCGATGAAGAAACACGGCGAACTGTTGAACGAAATCAAGCAATCTCTGATACATTTGAAAACGTCAAAAATGTGATACCTTTTAACCGTAAAAAAGATTAGATTAAGAAAAGGTAATGAGCCAATTGGACTCATTACCTTTTTTGCTATCATTTAATCTTACCAAACTGGCTCATCAAGACCTTCTGAACTTTCTTTGATGACTTTTTTCACTTCATCAGTCTGATAAGCATCTAAAACGGCTTGGATGGCGTCAGCCTTTTGGGATTTTTTCCAATCTTTCTTCGCTACAATAAGATTATACCATTGTTTAGCGTTGTCACCCTTAGGCTCGATAAAAATAGCCTTACTTGGGTCAATACCTGCTTCTACAACAAAGTCATTATTGATAACTGCTGCATCTGCAGACTGTAATTGACGAGCTGTCTGTGCTGCATCAACTTCTACAATATCTAAAGTCTTTTCATTTTTAGTCACATCGTCAAGCGTAGCAAAAGTGTCACCTGACACCCCTAATTTAATCAAACCAGCTGATTGCAAGAGGTAAAGGGCACGACTTTCATTGACAGTATCGTTAGGGATAACGATCGTGCCTTTGTTTGGAATATCTTTGACATCAGTGTATTTATTTTTGCCCCCTTCAGTTCCAGAATAGAGACGAAATGCTGTAATGTAAGTTTCTGCAATACCTACAAGGTCTGTTTTATGCTTCTTATTCCACTCGTTTAAGAAATTATAATGCTGGAAAGCATTGATGTCAATTTCATCATTTTCAAGAGCTTTATTAGGTTGGGAGTAATCCGTAAATTCAGTGTATTTGATAGTTACATGTTTATCTTTAAGTAATTCTTCAACCTTGTTCCAACGTGCTTCCTCAGAATCACTTTTTGCCATTGTTCCTACTTTGACCACAACATTTTCATCGGCAGATTTTGAGCCACAGGCCGTCAAGAGAAATGCTGAAGCAACTGCAATCGTTCCAAAATTTAACCATTTTTTCAATCTCATCATCTAATCTCCTCCAAATTTAAGATACACCTAGTCTAACATGAGATATTATTTTTGAAAAATTCTTATTATTTAAGCAGATATATAGTTAAAAACTATACCAAAGATGTGTTCGCCCATAAAACATGGGTAGACTTGGTTTCGGACTAGGGGGATAAAAGGTTTTAAAAAAGCTATTTAGTCCCTTTTAATTATCATCGCAAGATATTTATTTTAGTTGCTAGAGGTTTAGGAACTTTCTCAAAAATAAAATCGAATGTTCACTTCGAAAGTATCACTCTGACCTTTACCGATGATTCGATTTAGGCGATCGTCTTGTAGACACTATCTGAACTCGCAAAGAGTTACAGTCAGATTTTAGGGGTAAGGTACGGCAGTTGACATTGTCAGTACAAGGTCTATTATTTAATAACGACATGAATTTTGGATGAACTTCATTTACCTTTCTTCCTTTTTGATGCTCATTTTTTGTTCAACTTGAATTTATTTTTCCACCTCATTTTCACCCTAAGAAAAACAAGTCTGAAAAGATTACCAAAAGGGCTGCCAAAGTTTTTTCAAACCCAAATTGTCAAATTAAGCTAGACATTTTACGTAACTCAGAAAAACCTGATATGGTGTTCGATAATTTAAAGATTTCCTAGGAATTCTATT
>NZ_KB904619.1 GCF_000380145.1 Streptococcus thoraltensis DSM 12221
CCCCTGCCGACCTTCGCCACCTTAGGTGGCTGGTCTGGGGTGCTTCTCTTCCCTGCCTTGGCAAAGAACTTTATTACATACCTTTTATAATTATTTTTTACTTTTTGCTATTACGTATAACAACATTATTATCGTTAATAACAATACTATAAATATAAAAGAAACAATCAATAAACCTGTTTTTCCCATACAATAAATTTTACATCACATATGTAACAAGGTGATCTGCATCAACTTGAGCTCTTAAAGCTCCATTCCAAGATGGTCCGTTAAGCCAAGGCACACTAGCTTGAAATTGGAAATAAGCCGTAGCTCTCTTATTACTTTCCAAAGATAAGTTAGCCGAATTTGTCCCTACAGCATGACGATACCATAAATCATAAGCGCTTGTAATATTTCTAGTATCCATTTTTACTGTAAATCCAGCATTAAAAACACCTCGCTTATACGAAACCTTATATGTTCCAGAAGCAGCTTTTTGAGCGGAAACATATTCCCATGCAGCTCTAAAAGAGGTATTAGATGAGTCCTCAATTTTTGTTATGGTAACTTGGTTGTTTTCTCCATTAGAATCAACAAATTCTTTTGTCACTGATTGACCAACTTCTATTGCTAAAGGAAGTTCAACTCTATTTTGAGGAGCGTAAGTGTCAGCAGAAACATTTTGAACAACTAAAAAACTAAACATTAATCCTAAAAATGCAAATATAAATTTAAAAGTCTTTTTCATCTTCGATTTCCTTCCTGCAAATATAAAATATTTAAAACACTATTCAAGCTACTTTTTTATAGTTTCCGATTTTTTCTCCTTCCAAAATAGCTTTCCATAATACAATTATAACATACAAAAACAGCAGAAAAACTTCTGTCATTTATTCCAATTTCCTTTTGACAGCAAGTAACCAGGGGCTTTTTTATCCAAATTTGGGCAAGGTGAAACTTAACTCTCTCCTCCTTGCCTAATTCCTAGGATAAATCGCCCCTGCTTGCTCTCAAAAGTTTTCTCGGCATAAATACCTGCTCTCAAACTAAAATCATCTGTATGGCTCTTATTTTGCGTTTTAATGCGTTTTAAAGGTTAAAGCGATAGAATACTCTCAATCCTAAAAATTTTTTCTTTTTCATAATCTCCTGAAGTCAAATTAATATTTGGCTTTTTTGTTATCTTAGCAAAAATGCACGAAGTGCCACAAAGGGGATTGGGGATTTCCCCAAATGGTAAAAAGGCAAAAGTCTGTTTGTGGGATTCCCGCAAATAGGCTTACTGACCTTTTTATTTTCGCATGTGTGTCCACACATGCTAATCTTGCCAGAGAACAGTTTCACTGTCCTCTACTCAAAAGGACCATTTTAGCCTTTTGTACTTTTTTCATTTTGCGGAGACAACAAAAAAGGCAATTTTAGTAAATTGCCTTAGTCTTTTATAAAATAATTGAGTTTATCTTGATTCCATATTGCAACAATAAGCGTCCCTTGAGATAACTTACCGTCATCTGTCGTATGAACCAAATCACCATTTTCTATATCATCAAGTTCTAACTCTTTCTTGATTGTTTTGAAAAGACCGCCAAATCCTAATTGACGTTTGCGATAAAGTCCTTGGTACAAATCATCTACCACTTGCTTCTCTGTCACATCTAAATTCATAGGTTTAACAGGATATTTTGCCGTCTCAACAATAGCTTTTTCAATACCTTGATAAGACTGCTTAACCACTCTTATATCGACGATAGGAAAATAATTCACTTTTAACGATTGAGACCACATATCGCCCCATTCTTTTTGTGAAATATAATCATCACTTGACCTAAAATAACTAGGTCTAATCATCATCAACACATGAATATGCGGATGATAAGTCTTTTCTATCTCATTATAGGTAATTTCAACAGAACGGAGATAACCTAATAAATTTTTCTTAACCTTTACTCGTCTAAACAAACGGTCAAATGATTGTGTTAAGGAAGTTAACGTAACATTTAGGTCTTCCCCCTTAACATTTCGAACCGTTAAGGTTAAAAAGAGAAATCGTGCTTTAGGTTCTTGCTTAATAGCCTCGTCAACTATCCTAGACGTTTGATAAGAGTACTTCATCGAACGGCGCCAATTGCACATAGGACAAAGCTTATTCTTACAAAAATAAGCTTGATATAAGCGCAAAGAACCATCGTCTTGTTGAACGAACTTTAAAACTTCGCCACATGAAGATAAACGATCAATTAAACTTTGTCGATAGCCCAACTCTTTAAAAATATCAGCTAACTTAAGACTCATAATTTTGCGTCCTCGCCAATTACGGTCTTTTCCTTTTGAATTCGTATCAATTAATATCGTTTGGTCTGATTTAACCTCATTTGATAAACTTTGGTCTTGATTGACTCTATTTGTCATGCTATAATTTGAGTACAAAGTACCAAATCCTTTTCAATTTTGGTACAAAAGAAGAATATATTCCTAAAAAAAGTTTGTACTCGTCTCCTTTGTTTGTTTTTAGTTTGGTCACTTTAAAGCATAACAAAATTTTCACACGAAAACAAGCTTTTTTTTAGTTCCAAAACCCACTCCCCTCAAGGGTTTAGGGGGGTCGAAGTGGGTACAAATTGCATGAGAGTTAATTCTAAAAGTATCAAGATAAGAAGAAACTTCAAAAATTTCTTCGAAATTTTCTCGTTTCTGCTTCGCAAGCCATCAAAATAACGCCTAAGGCGTTTTTTGCTGTCTAAAAGGCATGGTCAGAAAAAGC
>NZ_KB904620.1 GCF_000380145.1 Streptococcus thoraltensis DSM 12221
TTTTAAAGAAAAGTCTAAACATCGCTACAAGATAGAAGCTAAAAATGCGGAGCTTAAACACAGACATGGTCTTGATGTGGCTAGGGCATCAGGTCTTTTCAACATGGAGTTGCAAGCCGCCACAACCATATTTGTGGTTAATATGAAAAGGATTGTGGCTCTAATAAATCAAAAATAAGGAAAAGCAAAGAGGAATCTCCCCAATTATGAGATAGATTCCTCTTTTTTCATTTCAGTCAAACTGTAGAACTTTGACTTTTTCAGTGGGCTCCCAATTTGATTTTCTCTTTTTAAGTTTTTAAATCATCATTATGGTTAACGATTAAATAATCTTAGGGAGATAATTAATGTTTTTCTGTAATCTCTCAGATTGGTTCTCTCTTTTGTTGTGTTCAAAGCAAGATAAATCCGTTTTTTGAAGTTTTCAAAGTTCCTAAATCCAAAAGCATTTCGCTCAATGACTTTAATAAGATTGTTGGTCGCCTCTAGTTTGGCGTTGGAATAAGGTAGTTTCAGGGCATTGATAATCTTCTCTTTGTCTTTTAGAAAGGTTAAAAAGACGGTCTTGAAGATGGGATGGACACGATTGATGGTATCAGAAATGGGTTCGAAGAAGTATTTCTTCTCAAAAGTGATGTTAGCGTCTTTAATGTTGAGCGAATCTTTGATATCATCTAGTCGTTCCATATGAGTCTTTCTAATGAGTTGGATAGAGCTTTTCATTATAGGTCATATGGGACTTTTTTCTACATTCAAAAAGACTCCATAATCTCCGATGTGAATTTACCTACTACAGAAATTATAGAGGCGAATTTTTTGCACTATCTTTTGTGTTTTTTCAAATAAAAACACCTCAGAAAAGTATTGCCAAATAGCCATACTTTCATTGAGTATGAGTAGGGCAAGTTGAAAGTGACCATGTCTCAAAGTTAATTCAAAGGACTATATATTTTCAAATCAAGAAAAAAGTCTAGTAGAATATTGAGTTTATTGCCTTTTAAAAAATTTGAAAAATTCAGAAAAAAAGTATTGACAATTTTCTGATAATTCAGTATTATTATGTAACATACTTGAAGGAGACAATTTTATGAAGAAAAAATTAACGTTTGCAGTTGTTGCTTTGATGAGCACAGCCGTTCTTGTAGGTTGCGGATCTGCCCCTGGTAGTTCAAGTTCAAATGCAGAAGGAACTAAAGTTGGTGAGACGCTGAAAGTTGGTTTGAACTTTGAGTCAACTGGTGATGTTTCTGCTTATGGTAATGCTGGTAAAAATGGAGCCCAGTTAGCGATTGATGAAATTAACAAAGATGGCGGTGTTGATGGTAAGAAAATCAAAGTTTTTGTTAAAGATAATAAATCTGATAACTCAGAGTCAGCTACGGTTACAACTAACTTGACAACTGAAAATGAAGTTAATGCTATCGTTGGTCCAATGGTATCATCAGCCGTTGCCTCAGCTAGTCCAAATGCTGAAAAAGCAGCAGTGCCGTTGGTAGCACCAGCAGCGACACAAGATGATTTAACCGTCACAAAAGATGGAAAGACACGCCAGTACATGTTCCGTACGACCTTTGTTGATAGTTATCAAGGTGAGGTTCTTTCGAAATTTGTTAGCAATGATTTAAAAGCTAAAAAAGTAGTGCTTTATTATGATAATTCGAGCGATTATTCAAAAGGCATTGCAAAAGAGTTTAAGAAGAAATATAAAGGTGACATTGTCAGTGAATCAACCTTCCAAGCCAAAGACACTGATTTTCAATCAGCTCTGACAAAATTCAAAGATGCTGACTTCGATGCTATCGTAATGCCTGGTTACTACCAAGAAGTTGGTACAATCATCAAGCAAGCTCGTGAAATGGGAATTGATGCTCCTATCGTTGGTCCTGATGGATTTGCAGATGATAAACTTGTTGAATTGGCGGGAACTAAGAATGCTTCAAATGTCTACTACGTTTCAGGCTACTCAGCTAAGACATCTGACAAAGCAGCAGAATTTGCGAAAGCCTACAAAGAAAAATATGGCGAAGAACCATCAATGTTTGCGGCTCTTGGTTATGATTCTGTTTATATGGTAGCAGATGCAGCAGAAGGTGCTAAAAACTCTGCTGAAATTGCTAAAAACCTTGCTAAAACAAAAGATTTTGAAGGCGCTACTGGTACAATGACCATTGATAAGAAGCACAATCCGGTGAAATCCGTATCAGTTGTTGGTCTTACAGATGGTAAGGAAAGTTCAGCTACTGTTGTTGAAGCTGACAAATAATATCTAGAATCCATGGTAGTGATATGTTTAATGAACATGGCTACCTGAGTTGTTTTATAGTCTTTTGAATTAACTTTGAGACATGGTCGCTTTCGACTTGCCCTACTAATACTCTTCGAAAATCAAAAGCAGACGTCGTTGACTTGATTTGATGACCTTCAGTTCTATCTGCTATCTGTGTCGCCTAGTCTGCTTTTGATTTTCATTGAGTATCAAGTACTGTCCGCGCCCTGCGTTCCTTGTTCTGAAAGTCAATTCATTTGACTATAGAATTAAAACACAAGATAACATCTGGGGAGTAATCCTTCTCAGATGTTCTTATTTTGATAGAAAGTTTGGTAAACTCTTATGTTACAACAACTTGTCAATGGTCTCATTTTGGGAAGTGTTTACGCACTGTTGGCGTTAGGTTATACCATGGTTTATGGTATCATCAAGTTGATTAACTTTGCACACGGTGATGTCTACATGATGGGAGCTTTTGTCGGTTATTATCTGATTTCAACCTTCCATATGAACTTCTTTGTTGCCCTTATTTTAACCATGATTATCACGGCAGCGATTGGTGTCATCATTGAGTTCTTGGCTTATCGACCACTTAGGAATTCAACGCGTATTTCAGCTTTGATTACGGCGATTGGTGTCTCATTTCTTTTGGAATATGGGATGGTTTATTTAGTTGGTGCAGAAGCGCGTGCCTTTCCACAAGCTATAAAAACGATTAAATATGATTTAGGTCCCATTAGTGTGACCAATATTCAATTGATTATCTTAGCGGTATCGATTATCTTAATGCTTGCGCTTAACTTCATTGTTAAGAAAACGAAGATGGGGAAAGCCATGCGTGCCGTCTCTGTTGATAGTGATGCAGCACAGTTAATGGGAATTAATGTTAACTCAACGATTAGTTTTACCTTTGCCCTTGGCTCTGCCATGGCTGGGGCGGCTGGAGTTTTGATTGGTCTTTACTATAATACGATGAATCCTCTCATGGGGATGGCACCCGGTATCAAGGCCTTTGTTGCTGCTGTTCTCGGTGGGATTGGAATCATTCCTGGTGCAGCCGTTGGTGGATTTATTATCGGGATGTTGGAAACACTGTCGACAGCAATCGGTTTATCAAGCTACAAAGATGCCGTTGTTTACGCTATTTTGATTATTATTCTCTTGGTTCGTCCAGCAGGTATTCTTGGTAAAAATATTAAGGAGAAGGTATAAGCAAATGACAAAAAATATCAAATCAATTCTAGCTTGGCTAGGGCTCATAGTAGTCGCTTTTCTTGTCCTCAATATCCTAGTTAGTGCAGGTGTTTTGGGTCTTTATCATGTCCAGATTTTAATGGGAATTGGGATTTCCATGATTATGGCTATGGGAACCAACTTGGTTTTAGGTTTTTCTGGACAATTCTCACTTGGACAAGCTGGATTTATGGCTATTGGTGCTTATGCGACAGCTATTATGACACAAGCTAATCCAACGTATGCAGGTTTTTACCTGTCAATGCTTGTGGGTGCGATTGTCGCAGGTGTCATTGCAGTGGTTGTTGGTTTTCCGACGCTTCGTCTTAAAGGTGACTACCTTGCTATCGCAACACTTGGTGTGGCGGAAATCATCCGTATCGCTATTGTTAATGGTGGTGACTTGACCAACGGCGCAGCTGGTTTGACAGGGATTCTTCCTTATACAACATGGCAAGTTGTTTTCGTCTTCGTTGTGATTATTGCAGTGCTTTTGATGAACTATCTACGAAGTGCTACAGGTCGTCAAGTTATTTCTGTGCGTGAAGACGAAATTGCTGCGGAGTCAATGGGAGTTAATACAACAAAAGTAAAGGTGATTACCTTTGCCATCGCTGCGATGACAGCAGCTATCGCAGGTTCTCTGTACGTTGGTTATATTGGAACCATCGCACCTAAAGACTTTACGATCATGCGTTCTATCGACTACTTGATTATTGCTGTTTTAGGTGGGCTTGGTTCAATGACTGGAACTATTGTTGCAGCGATTGTTTTAGGAATTCTTAACATGTATCTGCAAAACTTTGCTGATTTGCGTATGATTATCTATTCTTTGGCCTTAATTTTAGTGATGGTGTTCCGTCCAGGAGGGCTTTTGGGAACTAAAGAATTGATTTTCTCTAAATTCTTTCAAAAAAATAAAGGGGGCAATAACTAATGGCCTTACTTGAAGTTAAAAATTTAACCAAACATTTCGGTGGTTTGACAGCCGTTGGCGATGTTACCATGGAACTTAATGAGGGTGAATTAGTCGGTCTTATCGGTCCTAATGGTGCCGGAAAGACAACTCTCTTTAACCTTTTAACTGGGGTTTATGAACCTTCTGAAGGGACGGTAACCCTTGATGGCACCTTGTTAAATGGGAAAAAAACATACACCATTGCGTCGCTTGGCTTATCTCGTACCTTTCAAAACATTCGTCTTTTTAAAGATATGACGGTTTTGGATAATGTATTGCTTGGTATGAGTAATACAAATAAGTCGCATTTCTTGTCTTCTGTGTTACGATTACCAAAATTCTATGCTAGCGAAGACAAATTGCGCCAAAAAGCTATAGAGTTGTTGGCGATTTTTGGGCTTGATGGCAATGCAGATAATTTAGCAAAGAACTTGCCTTATGGACAGCAACGCCGTCTTGAAATTGTGCGTGCCCTAGCTACTCAACCGAAAATTCTTTTTCTAGATGAACCTGCTGCAGGGATGAACCCACAAGAAACAGCTGAGTTGACAGCGCTCATTCGTCAGGTCAAGGAGCAATTTGGAATTACCATCATTTTGATTGAACATGATATGAGTTTGGTTATGGAAGTGACAGAACGCATCTATGTGCTTGAGTATGGTCGCTTAATCGCACATGGTACACCAGATGAGATAAAAAATGACAAACGGGTTATTGAAGCCTACCTTGGAGGTGACGTCTAATGGCTATGTTAAAGGTAGAAAACCTCTCGGTCAGCTACGGAGCTATTGAGGCGGTAAAAAATGTTTCTTTTGAAGTTAATGAAGGAGAAGTTGTTTCTTTAATTGGTGCCAACGGTGCCGGTAAGACATCTATTCTTCGGACTATTTCTGGCTTGGTTCGTCCTAAGGAAGGTAAAATAACTTTCCTTGGAAATGAGATTCAAAGAGTACCTGCTCGTAAAATTGTATCTGATGGTTTATCACAAGTTCCTGAGGGACGCCATGTTTTCTCTGGATTAACGGTCATGGAAAATCTTGAGATGGGTGCTTTCTTGAAAAAAGATAAGGATCAGAATCAGAAAAACCTGAAGCGTATTTTTGAGCGTTTCCCACGTCTTGAAGAACGTAAAAATCAGGATGCAGCCACATTATCAGGTGGTGAGCAGCAGATGCTTGCAATGGGGCGTGCCCTTATGAGTCAACCCAAACTCTTGCTTCTTGATGAGCCATCAATGGGTTTAGCGCCAATTTTTATTCAAGAAATTTTTGATATTGTAAAAGACATTCAAAAACAGGGAACAACAGTTCTTTTGATTGAACAAAATGCCACCAAAGCTCTCTCAATAGCAGATCGTGGCTATGTGTTAGAAACAGGAAAAATCGTCTTATCAGGAACAGGACAAGAACTTCTTGAATCAGATGACGTTAGAAAAGCCTATCTGGGTGGCTAAAATAGCCTATGAATAGGCTATTTTAGGTTGGAAATAAAGGTTGCTTTAGCAACCAACATTATAAGGTCCAGTGTACCTTTTTAGGTTGTGGATAAGGATTGTGCAATAATCCTTCGTGCTTTTCCAGTGGACAATGTTAATCGGGAAATGAACATTGCGTTAGCAATGGATAATACAGCTAGATCTACTTTTCAAAATAGTAGATAAAAAACGACGATTTTTTATCCTCAAGCTAAATGATTGGATATTTTAGATCGTGGCAAGTCAACGTTTTAGTCTTTCCTAGCTATTCGGTGGTAATGGTAATGTTAGCAGGAAATGCTTCATTACAATTTTGCTAATTATTCTTTGATTTATTGTCTTGTTGACTATATTAAAACCTTGATCACGTTTAAGGAGGGCTCTTATGGCCGTTAAAGATTTTATGACCTCAAAGGTCATCTACGTATCACCAGATACAACAGTTGCGCATGCTTCTGATAAGATGAAAGCGCAAGATTTGCGTCGTTTGCCTGTTATTGAAAATGACCGCCTGGTTGGATTGGTAACAGAAGGAACCATGGCTGATGCAACACCATCAAAAGCAACAAGTCTCTCAATTTATGAGATGAACTACTTGTTAAATAAAACAAAAATTCGTGACATTATGATCCGCGATGTCATAACCGTTTCACAAGATGCTAGTCTTGAAGATGCTATCTATATCATGATGAAACACAAGATTGGCGTTCTACCTGTTGTGGATAATGATCAGCTTTATGGTATTATCACGGATCGTGATATTTTCAAAGCCTTCCTTGAAGTATCTGGTTATGGGGAAGAAGGGCTTCGTCTCAACATTCTCTTAAATGATACTATTGGTAGTTTGGAAAAAGTGGTTCGTGTGATTAGTGAGGCAAATCTTAACATTCATCGTACCGTTGTTGCTAATCATAAATCAGGAAAAATCTTGGTTGAAATTCAGATTCAAGGACAAACAGATACCCAAACTTTACAAAAAGCATTGGAAAATCAAGGTATCACTGTTATGAGTATCACCAAAACAGAGGCTAAGGCTGGTTTTTAGAAGGGAAAAAGACGGCAAGAATCCTTGTTCTTTTCAGTCGAAGAAAATTGTTCAAGAGGCTCTTTTTTCAAGCTTTTTCGTTTTCTTGGAAAAAGAAAAACTCTCAGAAAGGTTACTAATACTCTTTGCAAATCAACTTCAGCCCTTGTTGACTTAATTTGACGGACTTTAGATCTATCTGCATCGGCGTTGACTAATCTGTTTTGGTGGTCATTGAGTATAGAACAACATTTTTAAGAGTTTGTCTTATTGACACTGGAATCTTACATTTTCAATTTCTCTATATTGTTTAGAGAGGGTGACTGCGTTTTGAGACGGCAAGAATTCTTGTCGTTTTTTTTGATAAATTCTGCTAAAATAGAAGTACTATGACTAATGGATTTTTGATTTCCTTTGAAGGACCTGATGGTGCTGGGAAGACGACTGTTTTAGAGCAAGTTATTCCCAGATTACAAGAATTATTTCATCAGGATATTATCGCCACTCGAGAACCTGGTGGTGTTGATATCGCTGAAAAAATTCGTGATATTATTTTAGATGTTAACCATACGGCGATGGATGCTAAAACAGAGCTCTTGCTTTACATTGCGGCACGCCGCCAACACCTGGTTGAAAAAATTCTCCCAAATCTTGAAAATGAGGCTATTGTATTGGTTGACCGATTTATTGATAGTTCCGTAGCCTATCAAGGTTATGGGCGTGGGTTAGAGGTGGATGATATTACTTGGTTGAATGCTTATGCAACAGACCATCGCCAGCCA
Organism: Streptococcus thoraltensis DSM 12221; assembly: GCF_000380145.1. Classification (GTDB taxonomy): domain Bacteria; phylum Bacillota; class Bacilli; order Lactobacillales; family Streptococcaceae; genus Streptococcus; species Streptococcus thoraltensis. Next base: position 7,741 of record NZ_KB904620.1, read on the forward strand.
GATTTGACAGTGTATTTGGATGTTACTTCAGAACTTGGATTGGAGCGCATTTCCAAAAGTGTCAATCGCGAAGTTAATCGCTTGGATTTGGAAAAATTGGAGATGCACCAAAAAGTTCGTCAAGGCTATTTGACACTTCTGGAGGAAAACGCTGAGCGTATTGCTTTAATTGACGCAAGTCAACCTGTGAATATGGTTGTGGACGACGTCTTGGCTGCCATTATAAAGAAATATAAGGAATTAAAGCATGTCTAAAAATCCTTTAACCACGTTATTGGAGCAGCAGCAACCCCAATTATTAAATGAGATGCGACGGATTTTAGAGAGGAATAAGCGCAGTCATGCTTATCTGTTCACTGGTGGCTTTGCATCGTTGGAAATGGCTATCTGGATGACACAGTATCAATTCTGTGAAGACTTTAATGGCCATGAGCCATGTGGACAGTGCCGTTCTTGTCGCTTGGTTTTAGACGATGATTTTGCAGATTTGGCAATCTTGGAACCAACTAATGGCTTGATTAAAACAGATGATGTGCGTTCTTTATTAAGCCGTTTTTCTAGTTCCAGTTATGAAGGTAAGGAGCAGGTTGTGATCATTCGCGGAGCAGATAAAATGCATGTCAATGCTGCTAATAGCCTTTTGAAGGTTATGGAAGAGCCTCAGAGTCAGGTTTATCTGATTCTATTGGTTGAGGATGATAATCAGCTCTTAGCAACGATTAAAAGTCGCTGTCAACAGTTTCATTTTCGGAAAAATAAGCAGGTTATTATGACTGATTTGGAACAAATGGGCTTGCTTCGCAATCAAGCAGCGCTTCTTTCAGATGTCGCTTCATCTGTTGGTGAGGCTCGACGTTTAGCAGAGGATACCAAAGTTTTACAATACTTAAATTTACTGGAGCGATTTGTAAATTTATTAGTGACAGATAAAGGAAAAGCCTACCTAGAAATAAGCCGTCTAGCAAGTCAATTGACAGATAAAGATGCTCAAGCTTTAGCATTCCAATTGCTGGTTTCTCTTTTGGGACAAGATTTGAAGAATCAAAAAGGACTTGAGTATTTGGATAGGCTTGTTCTTGCTAGAAGGATGTGGCAATCCAATGTCAGTTTTCAAAATGCTTTAGAATATATGATTTTACAGGCATAATGAATGAAGGTTCATGAGGAGGTAGCCGTGGTGGCTAAAAAAGATTTATTTGATGCATTTGATGGGTTTTCACAAAATCTCATGGTTACCTTAGCCGAGATTGAAGCCATTAAAAAGCAAGTACAGGATTTGGTGGAAGAAAATACGCAATTACGCTTGGAAAATAGCAAGTTGCGAGAACGTTTAACACAGGTCAGTGAGCAACATTCTGAAAAAACTCAACATCAAGCAAAACAACACTTAGATACTATTTACGAAGATGGCTTTCATATTTGTACAGATTTTTACGGTCAAAGACGTGAAAATGATGAACAGTGTGCCTTTTGTTTAGAGTTACTTTATAGGGAGTAATCATGCAAGTTCAAAAGAGTTTTAAGGGGCAATCTTTCTATGGTACACTATTTTTAGTTCCAACACCGATTGGTAATTTATCCGACATGACGTATCGTGCTGTTGAAACTTTGAAGTCTGTCGATGTGATCTGTGCTGAAGACACTCGTAATACAGGATTATTGCTTAAGCATTTTGACATTGAAACGCGTCAGATAAGCTTTCATGAGCATAACGCTTTTGAAAAAATCCCAGATTTGATTTCTCTATTAAAGGAAGGAAAGTCCTTAGCTCAGGTGTCAGATGCAGGTATGCCTTCCATCTCTGATCCGGGGCATGATTTGGTAAAGGCAGCAATTTCAGAAGACATTTCAGTGGTGGCCTTACCAGGAGCTTCAGCCGGTATCACCGCTCTGATTGCTAGTGGACTAGCTCCCCAACCTCATATTTTTTATGGGTTTTTACCGCGTAAATCTGGACAGCAACACGCCTTCTTTGTTGAGAAATTAGCCTATCCAGAAACGCAGATTTTCTATGAGTCACCTTATCGTGTTGTGTCAACTTTGAAAAATATGCTAGACGTTTACGGCGACCGACAGGTGGTCTTGGTGCGAGAATTAACCAAGCTTTATGAAGAATATCAACGAGGTGCCATCACTGAATTGTTGGCTTACTTGGCTGAACATCCTTTGAAAGGGGAATGCTTGATTATTGTGTCTGGGAACGATGGTTCTGCTATGGTTGACAATTATGAGACACTCTCCCCCGTTGAAGATGTGAAACGTCGCATAGAAGCAGGCGTTAAACCCAATCAAGCGATTAAAGCTGTTGCCAAAGAACGTGGTCTTAATCGACAAGAGATTTACAATGCTTTTCACGAGATCAGTTAAGACATAGTCTAGAGCAAGCGTTTGCAAAAGAATAGTCTAGACCTGTTGTGTTAATGCATTTTATCTGTTAGAACAAAATGGAATGGTTCTTCTTACTAAATGAACAATAAATTTTCAAAAGAGTTTTAGGACATGTTATGGCAGAAGGAGAAGTTTTGGTTTATTCCATACTATGAGTCATTTATGGTTTTATTTTTCTTATCTTAATGATTTCTGCTTTGCTTTCTTTGATTGGAAATTGGAGATTGTTTCCAAAAGCAGGTCAGAAAGGTTAGTATTCTCTGATTCCTTTCTATGGTGGTTTTGTTAAATATAAAATCACATTTGGAGAGTCTGATAAATGGTATTACTTTATCGGCTGGGCGATAGGCTTGTACTATCTATACACTCAATTTTGTTATGTTAGGGCTTTTGGTGGTTCGAAGGGGCTTGTTGTCCTAAGTCTATTTTTCCCAGGCATTACTACGCTAATTCTTGCCTTTGGAAGAGCCTTTCAAGAAGATAACTATCGTACCGTTCCCCACATGCTAGGGTAAAAGAGAACCTGTCTTAGAATTGAATAGAAAATAAAAAGAGGGACCATGTAACTATTACAATTGCACGGTCTCTCTTCTTTATTTTATTTACTATATCAACTGTGTCCCATGAACTTGCTTAGCTCCTGTTAGTTCAACTAGTTCTTCGAAATTGTCCTTAGTCACTCCTCCGCCGATTTGGATGTCAATGCGACCAGAGGCGTGTTCAACCAAGGCTTTTAAGTGCGTAAGGTTGTTAAAGATGTCCGACTTGCCGTCAGGATTGCCATGAGTAAGGATGCGAGTAAAACCATAGCCAATCAAGTCCTCCATAGCTTGAAATTGGTCTTTTTGAGGGATTTGGTCAAAAGCCATGTGGAAAACAAGAGGAAGGCCTTGTGTGGAAGGCAAGAGTTGTTCAATGCCTTCCTTATCTAGTTGATTGTCCTGAGTCAATAATCCTAAAACGAGGGCATCAGACTCTAGCTCAGCTGCACGAAGAATATCTTCTTCCATGACACGAAGTTCGAGATCGTTATAGATAAAGTTTCCACCACGAGGGCGAATCATAATAGCTGTGGAAATATTTTTTTCATGGAGGTATTGATTGGCCTCTTTGATGACACCGTATGAAGGCGTTGTTCCACCAACAGCTAAATTATCGCACAGTTCAACTCGAGTGATGTCTGGACTGTTTAGTTTATGTAAATCGGCTAAATTTTCAGCGCAAAATTCTTTGGTAATCATTTTAATCCTTTCAAGGTGAGATGATTTTATTATATCATGATTGGTCGTGTTTTCCTTGGGAGAGTATTACTAGGAAAAATTAAGTTATTATACAAAAATTCTGATAATATTGTGCAATTTTGTGATATAATGAATTAATTTTTATTTGGAGGTTTACCTATTATGACAATTTATAACTTCTCTGCAGGTCCTGCAGTTTTGCCAAAAGAAGTGCTTAAGCAAGCACAAGCTGAATTTTTGGATTATGCAAACTCGGGTATGAGTGTTATGGAATTGTCCCATCGCTCCAAAGAATTTGATAAGATTATCAAGGGTGCCGAGCAACTGTTAAGGGATTTGATGCAGATTCCAGATAATTATAAGGTGCTTTTTTTACAAGGTGGTGCTTCAACCCAGTTCTCCATGTTGCCGCTAAATGTGGCTAGAGGTAAAAAGGCTTATTATGTGGTTGCAGGGTCTTGGGGTAAAAAAGCCTATACTGAAGCTGTTAAACTGTCTAAGACAATTGCTTTTGAACCAATTTGTTTAGCATCTTCTGAGGAAACAGGTTTTGACCATATTCCAAATGTTGATGCTAGTCTTATTGATCCAGAAGCATCTTATGTTCATATCACAAGTAACAATACTATCGAGGGAACTAGTATTTATGAATTGCCTGATACAAATGGAGTGCCGATTGTTGCGGATATGTCATCTAATATTTTAGCTGTTGATTATAAGGTATCAGATTTTGCTATGATTTACGCCGGTGCTCAAAAGAATATAGGCCCAGCTGGTGTGACCATTGTTATTGTTCGTGATGATTTTTTAAATGATGAGCCTGCTCTTTCAAGTATGTTGGACTACCGCATTCAATCAGATAATCATTCCCTTTACAATACCCCACCGACTTTTGGTATTTACATGGCAAAATTAGTTTTTGAACATGTTAAATCTTTGGGGGGAGTTGCTAAAATGGAAGAACTTAATCGTCAAAAGTCAGGTCTTCTTTATGATTTTATCGATGCTTCGGATTTTTATCAAAGCCCAGTTAAATTTGCTAAGGACCGTTCACTAGCTAATATTCCTTTTGTGACGCCAAGTGAGGAACTAGATAAGGCTTTTAATGAAGCAGCAGATGCGGCAGGATTTAAAAATATCAAAGGTCACCGCAGTGTTGGTGGTATGCGAGCTAGTCTTTACAATGCCTTTCCTCTAGAAGGGGTAGAAGCTTTGATTACTTTTATGAAACAATTTGAGGAGGAACATCAGTAATGGAGTTGCGTTTAGCACATCCCAATGAAGTCGATACAATTATGGCCATTATCGAAGAGGCACGAGCTTTTTTGAAAGCATCTGGAAGTGATCAATGGCAAGGTAAATACCCTGAAGCTAGTGACATTATTGATGATATTTTACAAGGTCAAGCTTGGGTTGGATTGATTGATGGAGAAATTGTAGCTTATGCGGCAGTTATTGTAGGTCAAGATCCTGCCTATGAAAAAATCACAGATGGCAAATGGAAACATGCTAACCCCAAATACACGGTTTTCCACAGAATTGCTGTATCTAGGAAAGCCAGCGGGCAAAAAGTAGCACAGACTTTCTTGCAAGGGTTGATTGAAGGTCATAAAGGACCGGATTTCCGCTGTGATACTCATCCTCAAAATCTCATCATGCAACACATTTTGGAAAAGCTTGGTTACGTTTATTGTGGAAAAGTTATGTTTGAGGGGGAACGATTGGCTTATCAAAAAATTAAGAGCCAGTCTGAAACAGCAGACTATCAAGAAGTTGACGAAGGACTTCGTTACGATTTTTAGAGCTTTGAAAACCACTTATTCGAAAGAATAAAGTGGACAAAGTCAGTTTAAATTAAGTAAGATTAAAGGAGACTAGTATGGTCTTTAGCGTAAAGACATTCAATAATATTAACAAAATCGGTTTGAAAGAATTGGGCAATGCTTTTCAAATTGATGGTGATTTAGCGGAGAATCCGGATGCCTATATTCTACGAAGTCAGAATTTGCACGACGATAATTTTCCAGATAATCTTAAAGCTATTGCGCGTGCAGGTGCGGGAACTAATAATATCCCAATCGATAAGGCGACAGAAGCAGGTATCGTTGTCTTTAATACACCGGGAGCTAATGCCAATGCAGTGAAAGAGGCTGTCTTAACAGCCATTCTGCTATCAGCGCGAGATTACCTGTCAGCCAATGCATGGGTTAATCACTTGTCTGGTCACGATGTGCCTAAGCAAATAGAAGCTGGTAAGTCTCAATTTGCTGGAACGGAAATTTCTGGTAAAACCCTTGGGGTTATTGGACTTGGTGCCATTGGCGCTAGAATTGCTAATGATGCTCGTCGTTTAGGGATGAATGTGCTAGGCTATGATCCCTATGTATCAATTGAAACGGCTTGGAATATTTCTAGTCATGTGAAACGAGTTAATGATTTAAAAGAGATATTTAGTCAGTCTGACTACATCACGGTTCATGTTCCCTTAACCGCTGATACTAGGCATACATTTGACAGCAAAGCATTCGCGCAAATGAAAAAAGATACCGTCATTATCAACTTTGCCCGTGCTGAGCTTGTGGATAATGTCGCTCTCTTTGACGCTCTAGAAACTGGAGTTGTGAGACAATACTTAACTGACTTTGGAACAGAAGAACTCCTCAATAAAGAAGGTGTTACAGTTTTTCCACATATGGGCGGCTCAACGCAAGAAGCGGAGCTTAACTGTGCGATTATGGCGAGTCAGACGGTTCGTCGCTTCTTAGAAACAGGTGAAATCACCAATTCCGTTAATTTTCCCAACATGCATCAGGTGCAGGATGCCCCTTACCGCATTACCTTGATTAATAAGAATGTGCCTAATATTGTGGCGAAAATTTCAACAGCAGTTTCAGATTTTAACATCAATATTGACAACATCCTCAATCGCTCAAAGGGGGATTATGCCTATACCCTTCTTGATTTGGATGAAACAGATGCCACTAAAATCGAGCAGTTGGTTGAACTTTTTGAAGCCAGTGAAAATATTCTTCGCGTACGTTTGATTCCTTTGGCAAAATCCTAAACCTTTGAAAGTGTTTTCAAATAGTGTTATACTAGAACTTGATAAGGGGGTATGCAGATGACGAAAGATATGAAACATCGTTTTGACTATATTCCAGCAACTTCTGGTGCTTTTGTCATTGTCGACAAAGAAACCGGCGTAGAGTATTATAAAAATGGTGTTCACATGATTGCCTTGGTGGATGCGGATGGCAAGCCAAAAATAAACAAAGATTGGTACGACAGTCACTAAAGCAAAGCCGCTCACTCGAGTGGCTTCTTTGCTTACTGGAGATAGTATGGAAATTCGAAAAATAACTCTAAGGGATCAAAGGGCTTTTCTAGAGTTTGAAGATGAATTATTAGAAGATAAACGAAGCAATCCATTTGTGGAATGGTGGCCGGTTGAAGATTTTGAGGATTTTGTAGCCAAAAGTGATGCTTCTGAGGTCAAGCAGTCTGGGCAAACGTATTCAACTTATACCCGTTATTTTGCTTTTATAGAGGGTGCGATTGTAGGATTTGTCATTTGCTTTTGGGAAATGAATCATCCAGATTGTTTGAAACTAGGGCATCTTGGTTATATGGTAGCTCCCTCTTTTAGGCATAGAGGGATTGCTCAAGCCCTAGTAGTCTTTGCTTTAAAACAGTATCGTTGTCTAGGAATTGAGCATATCCTTATTGCAGCGCATGAGGAAAATCATGCTTCTCGTCAATTAATTGAAAAATTAGGCGGTCGCTTAATAGCCTTAGAAACGGTCAATCATTTGGGCAAAAAACTTGAGACGGCTAGGTATGAATTGAGGGTTGGTCGCCCTTAGATTGTGATTGATGAAATAATGAAATGAAAGGAAATCTATGTCATTTGAATCTGAATTTTTTAAGAAAAAAAGTGTTCGCCTTGACCAACTAGAGAAGTTTGGTTTTGTCAAAGATGGCGGAGCCTATGTCTATCGAGAAAATTTTTTGGACGAACAATTTCAGGCGGTTATCAGGATAAAAACTGATGGAGATGTTTTCGGTCAAGTTTTAGATTTAGATTTGGAAGAAGAGTATGATGCCTTTCGTGCGAGTACAGCCCAAGGAAATTTTATTGGTCAGGTTCGTGATGCCTACGGTCAGATTTTGACGCGGATTGCCAAGGAGTGTTTTGAGACTAAACGCTTTCAAAATCCCCAAACTAATCGCCTAGCCAATTATTTGATAAATACTTTTGAAGATAAAACAGATAATCCTTTTGCGAAATTTCCAGGTTTTACAGTCTTTAGACATCCTAGCAACTCAAAATGGTACGGGTTGGTAGGAACAATAAAAAGAGAAAAATTACAGCTGGGTACAGAAAAGTGGTCTCAAAAAGCCCTGCATGAAGAAGTTGAAATCATCAATATCAAGGTTGAACCAGAACGTTTGTCCGATTTGCTGAAGATTTCAGGTATTTATCCATCCTATCATATGTCTAAGAAGACATGGATCACTATTGTTCTAGATGATAGACTATCAGATGAGGATTTGTTTGCTTTGGTTGAGAATAGTCGTACTCTTGTGGCTCCTAGAACCTTGTCAAATCCGAATGGAGCGGATTACTGGGTGATTCCAGCTAACCCCAAATACTATAATATCGATGCTGAATTTGCAGAAAATCCTGAAATTCTTTGGACACAAAAAGCCAGCATTAAGGCTGGCGACTGGGTATTGATTTACATGACTAGCCCAATTAAGGCTATTCGCTATGCTTGCAAGGTTTTAGAGACCGATATTGATAATAAAGGACACAGGGACAATCCCAAAATCAAACAGTTGATGAAGTTATCGTTAAAACAGACTTTTTTGGATGATCAACTGCCTCTTGAATTGATGGCAGAAAAAGGTGTCAGAGCAGTCAGGGGACCTAGACGCTTAAGTAAAGATTTGGTTGATTACCTAAACAAAGCATTTCCTCTATTAAAAAAATCTTAAATCTTAACTGCACCAACTTAGAAAGTTGAATGATAGCCTTTTGAATTAACTGTGATACATGGTCACTTTCAACTTGCCGTATTCCTACTCAATGGAAAGCAAACTTAGACTAGGCGATACCGATGCAGATAGAACTGAAGGTTATCAAATCAAGTCAACAAGGTCTGCTTTTGATTTTCGAAGGGTATCATGTACTGTTTGGCGTCTTTCTGTTCCTTGTTCGAAAGCTAATTCATTTGGTTATAATAAACATTGTAAGGATTTCGTTCTATATCGTATAGGGCTAGTTCTTTTTTTGATAGATTTGTTATTGTAAAAAATACAATCTGTCATGGCTTATTTAAGTGTATCAAGAGGTTAATTAGTTTGTCATATCCGGTGCAGATCCTAGATGTCGACTTTAGTTCTGTAGGTTAATGGCATTTAAAAAGCCCCCTAGTTGTTAGAGTAACGCTTTAACTTTTAGGAGACTTGTTTAAAAGTAGATGGCAGTTTAAATAGGTGCCGTTTAAAAGGAGTTATTTTTTGGGAACGATAACAGTAATAGCTTTTGGAAGCATCTGGATAAGGACAGGTAATTTGCCAGCAACATCGCCATCAATACGGACGTTGGGATTGTTTTTATCTTTTTTTCGAACATTGATTAAACGCAGTTCAGAAGCTTGAAAAGAATCCCAGTGTCTAAAGTGATTAAACTTGCCAATGCGGAAAAAGAAGTAAAAAAAGAATCGGATGAAGTGGGTTTTTCTTAGCGTGTAAACGGTGAAAAGGCCATCGTCTACCGTGTCTTTTTGATTAAAGCCAGGAAGTCCTGCAACGGTATTGCTCATGGTAATTAAGAGTAATTTTGTTTTGAAATATTGTTTTTTCTGATCCGATATGGCTTGTACACGATAAGAACGTCGTCGCAGAAAAATTTTCCAACCAGCTTTGATAAAGGCTAGCGCACCGTAACGACGTTTATGCTCTGGTGTGACACTAAGAGCCATGTCAGCCATCAGGCCTAGGGTCAGGCTAGAAATCATGTATTGATCGTTAACTCTAGCTATGTCAATGGCTAATTCTCGTCCAGAAAAGAGATTTTCCAAAGCCTTTTTTGGATTTAAGGGGATGTTTAGAGATTTGGCTAAATTATTGACGGTTCCGGTTGGGATTAACCCCAAGCGAGAGTAACCGCCACCTTCATAAATACCCGCACAAACCAGTTTGATGGTACCGTCTCCTCCTAGAGGAATGATAACATCAATCTTATCTAGGCAGGCCTCCTTAGCCATCTCCCTGGTTTCATCGGCAGATGCTGGGTAAAAGTATAGGATATTTTTTTCAGGGATATTTTTTTCGATTAAAAAGTTTTTGATGGTTTCAATCAACTGGTCTTTTTCACGTTTTCCAGATTTTTGATTGATTATTAGTGCAAATGTTGTCATGTTTTTCCTTGTTATCAAAAATTTAAGACTTATTATAGCATTTTTTAGGAGAATTATCTCAAAGAATTTTGCTATAATAGGAAACAATATGAGAGTAGTAGCAGGTGAATTTGGCGGACGTCCTTTGAAGACGTTGCCCGGTAGAACGACACGCCCCACAACGGATAAGGTCAAAGGGGCTATGTTTAATATGATTGGTCCTTTTTTTGATGGTGGTCGGGTGTTAGACTTGTATGCTGGTAGCGGCAGCCTGGCTATCGAAGCCATTTCACGTGGCATGGATGATGCTGTTTTGGTTGAAAAAGATCGCTCAGCCCAGACCATTATTCAGGAAAATATCAAGATGACTAAAGCCCAGAGGCAATTTCAACTCTTGAAGATGGACGATAAAAGAGCCATCAGTCAGCTTTCGGGACAGTTTAATCTTGTCCTTTTGGATCCTCCCTATGCTAAGGAACAAATTGTATCGGTAGTGACAGAGTTGGAAGATAGGGGCTTGCTGGTTGAGGATGTCATGATTGTATGTGAGACCGACAAGATGGTAGATTTGCCTGAAGAAATTTCCGCCTTTGGCATTTGGAAGCAAAAAATTTACGGAATTAGTAAGGTGACGGTTTATGTCAGATAAGAAAATTGGCTTATTTACTGGATCTTTTGATCCGGTAACGTTAGGGCATGTGGATTTGATTGCGCGTGCTAGTCAGCTATTTGACCAACTTTATGTTGGTATTTTTTACAATAAGGAAAAAGCAGGTCAGTTTAGTATCGACCAGAGGCGCAATATGCTTGAAGAAGCAGTGGCTAATCTTGATAATGTCAAGGTTATTACGGCAAATAATAGTCTAGCTGTTGATATTGCAGCCAAGCTTGAAGTGACCCATCTCGTGCGGGGACTGCGTAATGGTAATGATTTGACTTATGAAGCTAATTTGGAATTTTTCAATAAGCATTTGAATGATAGCATTGATACTATTTATCTCATGTCAGCTAATCAGTGGCAGGAAGTCAGTTCCAGTCGTATCAGAGAGTTGATTTTTTTCAAGGCTGATATTTCAGATTTTGTACCCGAATCAGTTGTTAAAGAAGTGGAGAAAAAACGTGAACAAACAAGAATTTAAGATGAAAGAGGAAAACTTTAAAAAGAAATCACCCTTAAAATGGTGGCTATTGGGAATTGGTACAGCGGTTCTCTTAGCAGTTACTTTTTTTCTTCCGCTTCCTTATTATATCGAAATGCCTGGCGGAGCCTATGACATTCGAGAGGTTCTAAAGGTTGATAAAAAAGAAGACAAGGCAAAAGGATCTTATAATTTTGTAGCTATTTCCCAAGTACAAGCAACCCCTGCAGCTCTTCTCTATGCTTGGGCGACACCCTTTACCGATGTGTCAACTGCTAAGGAGAGTTTGGGAAACTATACCGAGGATGAGTATATCCGTCTCAACCAATTCTACATGGAAACTTCTCAAAATGAAGCCATTTACCAAGCTTTTAAATTAGCTGAGAAATCTGTGGATTTAAAATACTTAGGCGTCTATGTTCTTGACGTTGCTAAAGATTCAACATTCAAGGGGATTTTAAGTCTTGCGGATACTGTTACAGGTGTCAATGGCAAAACCTTTGAAAGTTCTAAGGAACTCATCGATTATGTTGCCAAGCAAACTATTGGTGACAAGGTAACGGTGCAATACCTATCTGATGATAAGAAAAAAGAAGCCTCAGGAAAAATCATTAAACTTAAAAATGGAAAAAATGGTATTGGAATTGGGCTTGTGGATCATACCGAAGTGAAAACAAAAACGCCAGTTCAATTTTCAACAGGAAATGTTGGTGGACCAAGTGCAGGTCTTATGTTTACCTTAGATATTTTGGATCAAATCAATAAAGAGGATTTGAGAAAAGGTCGTATGATTGCAGGTACTGGTACAATTGAAAAAGATGGTTCCGTCGGTGACATTGGGGGAGCTGATAAGAAAGTGGTTTCGGCGGCTAAGGATAATGCGGAGATTTTCTTTGTGCCAAATAATCCTGTTCCTAAAGCTTACTTGAAGGAACACCCTCAGGCAAAAAACAACTATCAAAAAGCTAAAGAAGCAGCCAAACGTATCAAGACAAAAATGAAAATTATTCCAGTTAAAAATGTGCAAGATGCCATTGACTATTTAGAGAAAACGTCTTAATAAATTGAAAAGTAATTTCGATTGAATCGGAATTGCTTTTTGTTTAAAAAGTGATTGACAAAATTTTAGAAAACGGTTACAATTTAATTGTGAGAACGGTTCCATATCAGGAAAGGATGGTTTTTTTGGTAACAATAAAAGAAGTTGCAGAAGAAGCAGGCGTTTCAAAATCAACGGTTTCCCGCTATACTTCGCAAAAAGGCTATGTTGGGCAAGAAGCTCAAGAAAAGGTAAAACAAGCCATCAAAAAATTGAACTATGTTCCAAACGTTTTGGCACAGTCTCTAAAGTCGCAGCGCAACCAATTAGTAGGGCTCCTACTCCCTGATATTTCTAACCCATTTTTTCCTCGCCTTGCTCGAGGAGCAGAGGAATTTTTAAAAGAAAAGGGCTACAGGGTCATGTTAGGAAGTATTGGTGAAGAAGGTGCTGTAGAAGAGGATTACTTGAATGTTCTTCTACAAACTAAGGCAGCTGGTATTATCACAACCCATGATTTTACAAAAACACATCCCAATCTAGATATTCCTATAGTTGTTGTCGATCGTGTTGATCAGGAGACGGAGTATGGCGTTTTTTCGGATAACCAGGCTGGTGGACGCCTAGCTGCCGAGCAAATTGTTCGAGCAGGTACTGATAAGGTGTTACTAGTTCGTGGTCCTTCTGATAATGCACAAAGTATTAATCAGAGATTTGAAGCGGGTCTTAGTTATTTAAAAAATCAACAAGTAGACGTATCAATCTCCGACAGTCACTCTTTTGACTTTGATGTGATTCAAAAAGAAGCCATGGTGATGCTAGATAAAAATCCCGATTGTGATAGCATTATTGCCCCTTCTGACGTGCATGCCATAGCTTACATTCATGAGATTCTAGCTCGTGGGAAAAAAATACCTGAGGATATTCAAATTATTGGGTACGATGACATCTTGGTGAGTCGGTTTATTTATCCCTCTTTATCAACCATTCATCAATCCTCATATAGACTTGGAGAAGAGGCCGCAGCATTGATATACAAGATTACGAATCATTTACCTATTGAAGAAAAAAGGGTGCAACTACCTGTCAGATATATTGAAAGGGAAACTTTAAGGAGGTCACATGAGTAAAATAGTCATTATAGGCAGTATTTCCATGGATTTAGTCATGGAGACAAATCGGCTTGCGGAAGCAGGAGAAACTGTTTTTGGTAGTCAATTTTCGATGGTTCCCGGTGGAAAAGGTGCCAATCAAGCGGTAGCCATTGGACGATTAAGTTCTAAAAATGACCATGTGGAAATGCTGGGAGCTGTTGGGAATGACCAGTTTGCATCTGGTCTTTTAGAAAATTTGAGTCAAAATCAGGTTGTTTCGGAGAATGTGGGAACGATACCATATTCAACAGGAGTTGCTCAAATAACGCTTTATGACAATGATAATCGGATTATCTATTGTCCAGGAGCTAACGCAAAAGTAGATGCCAGAAATTTTGATAAAGAATGGGATATTATAGCTGATGCTGACTTGGTCGTTTTGCAAAATGAAATCAGTCACCAAACCAACTTAGCCATTGCCCAATTCTGTCATCAAAAAGGGATTAGGGTACTTTATAATCCGGCGCCATCACGCGACACAGATATTGAGATGCTTGAATTTGTAGATGTCATTACTCCCAATGAACACGAAGTAAAAGAGCTATTTCCTCATCGTGATTTAGAAGAAATAATCAAATCTTATCCTAATAAACTTTTGGTGACCTTGGGGACAAAAGGATCTATCTTTTTTGATGGCAATGACATTCAAAAAATACCTGCCATTAAGGCAAAGGTTGTTGATACAACAGGAGCGGGTGATACCTTTAATGGTGCCTTTGGCTATGCGATTTCAAAAGGATTGTCCTTTAAAGAAGCTGTATCTTTTGGAACGCTAGCTTCGCATTTATCTGTTCAAGGATTCGGAGCACAAGGCGGGATGCCTTACTTGAAAGAAATGAAGGAGAGTGCTTATTATGAAAAAACATGGGCTATTAAATAGCCAGTTAGCGAAACTTGCAGCCGATTTAGGACACACGGATCGGGTTTGCATCGGTGATTTGGGTTTGCCAGTGCCAGCAGGTATTCCCAAAATTGATCTGGCGCTAAAACGTGGTTTACCAAGCTTCCAAGACCTTCTTGATGAGTATTTGGAAAATGTTTTAGTTGAGAAGGTCATCCTAGCAGAAGAACTTAAAGCTGAAAATCCTGAGCAGTTAGCCACGATATTGGATAAATTAGACGCCAGCGTTGAGATTGAATATGTCAATCATGAAGACTTAAAAACTCTTAACAAGGATGTCAAAGCGGTTGTCCGAACAGGTGAAGATACACCCTACTCCAACATTATTTTGCAATCTGGAGTAACCCTATAGCGAGGTGAATACATGAAAATTGAAATGAGAGACATTTCAAAATCATTTGGGAATAATAAAGTTCTCGAAAAGATTGATTTGGATTTACATTCTGGACAGGTTCATGCTCTTATGGGCGAAAATGGCGCTGGAAAATCGACTCTAATGAACATATTGACCGGTTTGTTCCCAGCAACTAAGGGAAAGATCCTTATTGACAATCAAGAGATGACCTTTACCAATCCACAAGAAGCCGAAGATTTTGGTATCAGCTTTATTCATCAAGAAATGAATACTTGGTCTGATATGACTGTCTTGGAAAATTTGTTCCTAGGTCGTGAACTCAAAAATCGTTTTGGTCTGCTCGATCAAAGAGCCATGAAAGAAAAAGCTAACCAAGCATTCCAGCATTTGGGAGTATCTATCCCATTAAACATTGAGATTGGCAAGTTGTCAGTTGGTCAGCAACAAATGATTGAAATTGCTAAGTGTTTGTTATCAGAAGTTTCGATCCTCATTATGGATGAACCAACAGCAGCACTAACTGATAGAGAAACAGAAAGTCTTTTTTCAATCATCAATAGTCTGAAAGCACAAGGGGTTGGGATTGTTTACATCTCTCATCGAATGGAAGAAATTTTCAGAATAACAGATCTTATCACAGTTATGCGTGATGGACTGGTGGTTGATACTACACCAACTAGTGAAACAACTTCAGATGAGTTGGTTAAAAAGATGGTCGGTCGAGAATTAGAAGACTATTACCCAGATAAGGTGGCGGAGATTGGCGATGTCGCCTTTGAAGTAAGTCATTTAACAGGAAATACCTTTGAAGATGTATCATTTCAAGTTAGAAAAGGTGAGATTCTTGGTTTTTCTGGCTTGATGGGCGCTGGACGTACTGAGGTTATGCGAGCCATTTTTGGTATCGATAGCCTGAAATCTGGTCAGATTAAAATAGATGGTCAGGAAGTTTCGATTGCAAATCCAGTCCAAGCCATTGAAAAAGGTATTGGTTTTTTGACTGAAAATCGAAAAGATGAAGGGCTCATCTTGGATTTTTCGATTAAGGATAATATGACTTTGCCAAGTACGCGGGATTTTAGCCAATACGGATTTTTTGATAATAAAACAAGCACCGATTTTGTGAATCAGCTGATTGAGAGATTGCGTGTCAAATCTGGAACTCCCAAATTACCAGTTGGTCATTTATCTGGTGGCAATCAGCAAAAAGTTGTTCTTGCCAAATGGATTGGCATTGCACCGAAAATATTGATTTTAGATGAGCCGACACGAGGGGTTGATGTCGGTGCTAAAAGAGAAATTTATCAGTTAATGAATGAATTAGCCGAAAGAGGAGTGCCAATTATCATGGTATCGT
Organism: Streptococcus thoraltensis DSM 12221; assembly: GCF_000380145.1. Lineage (GTDB taxonomy): Bacteria > Bacillota > Bacilli > Lactobacillales > Streptococcaceae > Streptococcus > Streptococcus thoraltensis. The sequence goes on from NZ_KB904620.1 coordinate 23,719, forward strand.
CTGATCTTCCGGAAATATTGGGAGTGAGCGACCGTATCATTGTAATGCATGAAGGACGTATCAGTGGAGAACTTAGCCGATTAGAAGCAAATCAAGAAAAAGTGATGCAACTTGCGACAGGAGGACAATAGTGTGAAACAAGTAATGAAATATGTATCAGAATTAACAACTCTGATTGCCCTAGTAGCATTGATGGTTGTCATCACCATGCTAAATCCTAATTTCTTAACAACCAACAACTTGCTTAACTTGCTCTTACAAGTAACAGCCAATGGTTTTATTGCATTTGGGATGACTTTTGTTATTTTAACCGGTGGTATTGATTTATCTGTTGGCTCAATCTTAGCCCTATCTAGCGCAGTGTCAGCTGGTTTTATAGGCAGTGGCATGCCAGTACCCTTGGCTATTTTACTAGCCCTTCTTTTAGGAGGACTATTTGGTATGTTAAATGGTTTCTTGATTTCCTTTGGGAAATTGGCACCATTTATTGTTACTCTTGCAACCATGACAATTTTTAGAGGCGCAACCCTCGTCTACACTAATGGTAATCCAATTACGGCAGGGCTTGGTGATAGTTTTGTGTTCCAATTCCTTGGACAAGGTTATATTATTGGGATACCTTTTCCAGTCATCCTGATGTTTCTTGTTTTTATTTTCTTATATGTGTTACTTCATAAAACGGCATTTGGGAAATCTGTCTACGCTATAGGAGGCAATGAAAAAGCAGCGTATATCTCAGGTGTCAAATTAAATAAAGTAAAACTTATTATTTATACCATTTCAGGAATGATGGCTGCCTTATCAGGATTAATTATCACTTCACGTTTAAGTTCGGCTCAGCCAACTGCGGGAAGTAGTTATGAGATGGATGCTATTGCAGCCGTTGTTCTTGGAGGAACGTCTCTGTCAGGAGGAAAGGGGCGTATTATCGGAACCTTAATCGGTGCCCTTATTATTGGTGTCTTAAATAATGGACTTAACATTATTGGAGTCTCAGCTTTCTGGCAACAAGTTGTTAAAGGTATCGTTATTATCATCGCTGTGCTACTGGATCGATTGAAAGTAGCTAATCAATAAAGGAGTCAATCATGAAAGTCATTAAACAATTTGGTCGTATTCTTCTTGTTCTAAGCCTTCTTATCATTTTAGCAGCCTGTGGTAAAACAGGATTAGATAGCGGATCAAGTAAATCTGATAAAGCAGTTACCCAAAAAGAAGCTAAAGATTTAAATCTAGGTGTCTCAATCTCTACAACGAATAATCCTTATTTCGTAGCCATGAAAGAAGGGATTGATCAATACGCTAAAGATAAAAGTGTGAAGCTAAAAGTAGCAGATGCTCAGGATGATGCTGCAAGACAAGCGGACGATGTCCAAAACTTCGTTAGTCAAAATGTTGATGCTATCTTAATCAATCCTGTTGATTCAGATGCTATTGTACCAGCTATTAAAGCGGCTAATTCTGCCAACATCCCTGTTATTTTGATTGACCGTGGTAGCAATGGTGGCGATGTTCTAACAACTGTAGCATCAGACAATGTTGAAGCAGGTAAAATGGCAGCAGATTATATCATCAAAGAACTAGGAAAAAATGCTAAAACGTTTGAATTATCAGGAGTACCTGGAGCGTCAGCCACTGTGGATCGTGGTAAAGGATTTAATGACGTTGCTAACAATCAATTGGATATTTTATCAAGCCAATCAGCAAACTTCGATCGTGCTAAAGCCCTCAACACTGCTCAAAACATGATTCAAGGAAATAAAGCGGTCCAAGCAATTTTCGCACAAAACGATGAAATGGCTATGGGAGCAGCTCAAGCAGCCAAAGCAGCTGGACTAGATAATGTTTTGATTGTTGGTATTGATGGTCAGCCAGATGCACATGAATCCATTAAAAAAGGTGACATGTCAGCAACGATTGCCCAACAACCTGCTAAGATGGGAGAGATTGCCATTCAAGCAGCTATTGACTACTATCAAGGTAAAAAAATTGATAAAGAAACGGTATCACCAATATTTCTTGTGACAAAAGAAAATGTGGATGAACATAATTGGTAATTACGATTATTTATAGAGAGTGTGGGATAACAATCGGTAACTAGGGTCGTTTGATTGTTGTCCTACTTTTTTTATAGTCTTTTGAATTAACTTTAAGACATGGTCACGTTCGATTTGCCATACTCATACGCAATGAAAATCAAAAGCAGACTAGGCGACACAGATAGCAGATAGAACTGAAAGTCATCAAATCAAGTTAACAAGGTCTGCTTTTGATTTTCGAAGAGTATCAAGTACTGTTCTGCGTCTCCATTCCTTGTCTGACAGTTAATTGATTTGACTGTATGATGAAAGTTCTGGGAATATCTAAACAGACGATTGATAGTGTTATCCATTTTCTTGAAGAAAATCATTTAGTCTACGACTACTACCAACACTACAAAGTTAATAAAAATTTTTATGGGCCTTGTAAAATACATCTCACTGAATCCGTGACAGACTCCAATCAAACTCTTCTGGAGCTTGATGAAAAGCATTGAAAGATATGTTTGGTATTTTCCTCAATGTCTTGCTAGCAGAAGGGGACTAAAGGGTAAGTAGCTATAACAATTATCTGTTTTTTGAAAAAGTTTCGGACTGTTTTTGACTTTCGTTTTTTTTTTAGTTAGTGAAGAAAATGCTTTTTCAAAATATGCTATAATGGAGTCATGGTAAAAACAAGAAAAAAAACAAAAGATAAAGGCAGGAAAAAACGTCGTCCTACCAAGGCAGAAATCGCGAAACAAGCTGCTATCAGACGCATGGTTATAAGCTTTTTAGTGGCAATTATTCTTTTATTTGGAGTCACACGACTGGGAGTGTTTGGTGTAACCGTCTACAACATCATTCGCTTTTTTGTAGGAAGTTTGGCTTACCCAGCCATCTTCTTAATCCTTGCTAGTCTCTTTGGCTTTAGATGGTTTCAAAGGCATGAAGGCATTATGACAGGGTTTGTGACCCTCTTTGTCGGTCTCTTATTAGAATGGCATGCCTACCTTTATACGCAACCTTTCTTGCAAGGTCAGGAAGTTTTTAAATCTACTTCTCGTCTCATTTATAGGGATCTTAGTCATTTTAGCGTGACTCAGTTTCTGGGTGGCGGTATGTTTGGTGCTATTTTGTATAAACCGACAGCCTTTTTGTTTACTAATATAGGGGCTTTCTTTATTGGATTTCTCATTATCGCAATCGGTCTTTTCATTATTAGTTCATGGGATCTCTATGACTTATTAGAATTTCTCCGACAAAAACGTGATGAATGGATGGCTAAGCATGAAATTAACAAGCAGGAACGGTTTGTTCGCCGAGAAGAAAAACGTCAATTAGCCTTGGAGAAAAAAGAGCAGGAAGCAGCTGAAAAAGCGGAAGCTGAACGTCTAGCATCTCTTAATATTGATTCAGAAACGGGTGAAATTCTAGAGGACAGTTCCTTTAAGGCTGAAGAGAGTCAAGAAGAAAGTGCAATCCGTGATATTGAGATTGTAGGCTATGTGCCAGATGAAGCTGATGAGATTCCGACTTTTGATGAAAGTTTATTCGAGAATTCGCCAGCTAATGCTTATGAGCCTGATAATCAAGAGATGGAAATGCCAACGGAATCGATAGATTTGGATGACTTGGATAATGAACCCGAGTCACAAGTTCTTGTAGACTTCACTCCAAAACAACACCTCAATTATAAACTTCCGGGGATCGATCTCTTTGCGGCTGATAAGCCTAAGAGCCAGACCAAAGAGAAAACTATTGTCCGTCAAAATATCAAGATTCTCGAAGACACCTTCAAAAGTTTCAACATTGATGTTAAGGTTGAACGTGCAGAAATTGGTCCATCTGTTACCAAGTATGAAGTTAAACCAGCTGTTGGCGTCCGTGTCAATCGTATTTCTAATTTAGCGGATGATTTGGCGCTAGCATTGGCAGCTAAAGATGTTCGCATTGAAGCGCCGATTCCTGGAAAATCCTTGGTTGGTATTGAAGTCCCTAACTCAGAGATTGCTACTGTTTCTTTCCGTGAGCTTTGGGAGCAGTCTAGTGCCAAGCCTGAAAATCTCCTAGAAATTCCGCTTGGAAAGGCAGTCAATGGAACGGCTCGTAGTTTTGATCTTTCCAAAATGCCGCACTTACTTGTAGCTGGCTCGACTGGTTCGGGTAAATCGGTGGCGGTAAATGGCATTATCTCAAGCATTCTCATGAAAGCACGCCCTGATCAAGTCAAGTTTCTGATGGTCGATCCTAAGATGGTTGAACTTTCTGTTTATAATGATATTCCCCATCTCCTCATTCCCGTTGTGACCAATCCTCGCAAAGCCAGCAAAGCCTTACAAAAAGTGGTTGATGAAATGGAAAACCGTTATGAACTCTTTAGTCAGTTTGGCGTTCGTAATATTGCAGGCTACAATGCCAAAGTAGAAGCGTGGAATGCTAATTCGGAAGAAAAACACATCCCATTACCGCTTATTGTTGTCATCGTTGATGAATTGGCAGATCTGATGATGGTTGCCAGCAAAGAAGTAGAAGATGCCATTATTCGCCTTGGACAAAAAGCGCGTGCCGCCGGTATTCATATGATTTTGGCGACGCAACGTCCGTCTGTTGATGTTATTTCAGGACTTATCAAGGCTAATGTGCCATCTCGTGTCGCTTTTGCTGTTTCATCTGGTACAGATAGTCGTACGATATTGGATGAAAATGGTGCTGAAAAATTACTTGGTCGCGGTGATATGTTATTTAAACCGATTGATGAGAACCACCCCGTTCGTCTGCAAGGTTCCTTTATTTCAGATGATGATGTCGAGCGAATAGTGACCTTCATCAAGGATCAAGCAGAAGCTGAGTACGATGATTCCTTTGATCCGGGTGACGTAACAGAGGCTGATCTGCAAGGCTCCAGTGGCGGTGCTAGTGAGGGTGACCCTCTGTTTGAAGAAGCAAAGGCCTTGGTTTTAGAAACTCAAAAAGCGAGTGCTTCTATGATTCAACGCCGACTTTCTGTTGGTTTTAACCGAGCGACACGTCTTATGGAAGAGCTGGAAGAAGCAGGTGTTATTGGTCCGGCAGAAGGAACAAAACCAAGAAAAGTTCTACAACCCCCACAATAGGAAGGAGATAGATTATGAATTTTGATAGTATTCATCACGTAGCCATTATTGGTAGTGACTATGATAAGACGCGTCATTTCTATTGTGATCTTTTAGGGTTTGAACAGTTGGATGAGCATATTCGCCCAGAGAAAAAAGATATTCTTTTCAATGTTCGTCAAGGCAATTTGGTTTTAGAGATTTTCATCAAACCAGATTCTCCAGTAAGGCCTACCCCGCCAAATCCTGAACATCAGGGGCTTCGCCATCTAGCTTTTAGAGTTTCTGATGTGGAAGCTTGCTTGGCAGAATTTGACCGCTTAGGCATCCGTCATGAACCCTTGCGCTGGGATGATTTTGATAGAAAGAAAATGGCCTTCTTTTTTGACCCAGATGGATTGCCGCTTGAAATTCATGAATAGTTTTTGATGTTTATTGACATAATCAAAGGCAATAAGGATTTTCTTTGTTAGTTGTCTCAATGCTTATTCATAGTAGATTAAGATGTACAAGCAAAAAAGCTGATAGTAGTGGTTAAGCTACTATCAGCTTTTTTTAATCAATTAATCAATTAATTTTGCCCAGTGACTGATGCTAGCAGTTAAAAAAGCAGCACAGCCTTTTGTGGTGTCATCATAGTAAGTTGTGAAACGTTCATCAGCCGTGTATAGCTGAGCGATACCGATATGTTTTTCAACTAAGTAGTTCTTGTCTGCAATTTGTAGCCATTTTTTATGAAGTTGAACGATTTCCTTGCTTCTTTCATCTTCAACCGTCCATCCTTCCACTATCGCTTGATGAAGTAAGGTTTTAATGTCTTGATCTAGCTTTTGCCACTGTTTATAAGTTTCTTCATTCATCTGAGCAAAGTGTTGATTAGCTTTGTGGATTTCTTCTTCTCCATAGGTATTCCGGAGTTCAGTTCCATACTTTGCGTCATTTTCTGCTATCTGTTTCTCTTTAAATGCTTGAAATTTTTCTTGTGCCGTCATTGTTGATTTTCCTTTCTGTGCTTGAATAGTGTGTTCGAGGTTATCAATCATGGCTTCCAATCTCGCCTTTTTGGCTTTTAAATCTAGTAAATGGTCTTCTAAACGCGTCATAATATCAAGATTTTCTTGAATGAGTAATTCCTTAATTTGCTTGAGTTCAAAACCTCGCTCCTTATAAAAAAGGATTTGTTGCAGGATGTCGGCCTCCTTTTCACCGTAAAAGCGGTAGCCACTGTCATTTTTACGAGAAGGTAGAAGTATCCCAAGAGCCTCATAGTACCGAAGAGTGCGCGTGCTAATACCGGAGAGTTCAGCCAACTGCCCAATCGAATAAGTCATGCTTGTTTCCTCTCTATGTCATATCTTGCAAGATAATCAGTGAACGACGTTTTTTATCGTTCACTATTTTAGTATACAAATTAACGTAAGGTTAATGTCAAGTGATTTTTGAAAAAAATTTTCGAGATAATCCGATCGTCAGTTTTTTGGGAAAATCAGGAGAAAATAACTAACGAGATGTTTACGATGAAGTGATGACCTCTACTTGATTGGTAGTGCGCCAGAGAAAAGAAATACAAAGGAGTGATTGACTAAGCCGTAAGGAAACTTTAGTGGAGATTATTTGGTAATAGTTGTGATAGATGGTACTATAATCAGTCCAATGACGTTTTCGCAGAAAATGATGATTTTCTATCTGGCTTGCCTAAAAATTTTCTAAGAGGGAGCTAGTCACTTATCCCAATGCAGGTTATGGCGGCATTTTTTAGTAGCATGAAGACTTCAGTCAGAGGGCTATTGTATTTTTTAATCGGTTGTTAGTGAGAATCCTTAGATTAGTTTTTGATGTGGTGACTGGTTAATAAGTCGTGGGACATGTGACGTTAAAAAGGCAAATCCTTTGAATAGGACCTGCCTTTTTGCACAATATTAAACTCAGATTGTTCCATTAGGAAGAATGCTGAAATAGAAGAATAAGAGTAGCTAAGAAAAAAATAAAGGTCAAAAAGAAATTGAGGCGCCAAAAAAATTTGAACCATCTCTTATAAGTAAACTTTTTGCTTTTTAGGAATTGCCAGCTGGCAACGACAATCGCAAGGATGGAAATAGCTATCAAGTAATAGTAGATAAAACTGTGCTTAAAAAACTGTGAGCTCGCTACCATAATTTCAAATATATATAAAGGAATGGTAATATCTGGAAATTTGATACCAAGGCGTCCCAACTTGAAAAATTTGCAAATGATATAGGTAAAAATCGGAGTTAAAATAAGTAGACTCGCACTGAGCACTTTAAACATGAATACTGACATAAGCTTATTTTAACGATTATCTTGATTAAAGTAAATCATTTTAAGAAAAAAAGCATAAAAAACTTGAAATTTGCTTCAAAATAAGTATAATAGAAAGGTATGCTAATGGCATGCTTGTGGGAGGTAAAAATCTTTAAATTACCGACATAACCACAATAGGAGGATTTTATTCATGGCTAAGAAAGTCGAAAACATTGTAAAACTTCAAATTCCTGCCGGTAAAGCGACACCAGCTCCACCAGTTGGACCAGCACTTGGTCAAGCCGGTATCAACATCATGGGATTCACTAAAGAGTTTAACGCTCGTACAGCTGACCAAGCTGGTATGATTATCCCAGTTGTTATCTCAGTATACGAAGACAAATCATTTGATTTCGTTACTAAAACACCACCAGCTGCTGTTCTTTTGAAAAAAGCTGCAGGTGTTGAAAAAGGTTCTGGTGAGCCAAACAAAACGAAAGTTGCATCAGTTACTCGTGCACAAGTACAAGAAATTGCTGAAACTAAAATGCCAGATTTGAACGCAGCGTCAGTTGAGTCTGCTATGCGTATGATCGAAGGTACTGCTCGTTCTATGGGATTCACTGTTACTGACTAATCAGTAAGAGACCCTGAACCCGCTAAACTTCATCGTCTATTTCGATGAGTGACGTGGGAGATGAAAATCGCTATTACCACATTACAAGGAGAAATTTTATAATGGCTAAAAAAAGTAAACAAATGCGTGCTGCGCTTGAAAAAATCGACAGCACAAAAGCTTACAGCGTTGAAGAAGCTGTAGTGCTTGCTAAATCAACAAACTTCGCAAAATTTGATGCAACTGTAGAAGTATCATACAACCTTAACATCGACGTTAAAAAAGCTGACCAACAAATCCGTGGTGCAATGGTATTGCCTGCTGGAACTGGTAAAACTTCTCGCGTTCTTGTTTTCGCGCGTGGTGCTAAAGCTGAAGAAGCTAAAGCAGCTGGTGCTGACTTCGTTGGTGAAGACGACCTTGTTCAAAAAATTCAAGGTGGTTGGTTAGATTTTGACGTTGTTATCGCTACACCTGATATGATGGCAGTTGTGGGTCGTCTTGGACGTGTCCTTGGACCTCGTAACCTTATGCCAAACCCTAAAACTGGTACAGTAACTATGGATGTTGCTAAAGCAGTTGAAGAGTCTAAAGGTGGAAAAATCACTTACCGTGCTGACAAAGCTGGTAATGTTCAAGCTCTTATCGGTAAAGTATCATTTGAAGATGAGAAATTGGTTGAAAACTTTAAAGCTCTTAACGACGTTATCGTTAAAGCAAAACCATCAACAGCTAAAGGTACTTACATCACAAACTTGACACTTACTACAACTCAAGGTGTTGGTATCAAAGTTGATCCTAACTCATTTTAATCAGTAGTTTATAAAAGATGCTTACTTCGTTAAGTGTTTCAGATTGAAGGAAAAGTTTATTTTGAACATTTTTCTTCAATCTTTTTTCTTTGTATCCAAAAGTAATACTCAATAAAAATCAAAAGCAGACTAGGCGACACAGATAGTAGATAGACCTGAAGGTCATCAAATCAAGGTAATAAGGTCTGCTTTTGATTTTCGAAGAGTATCCAGTACTGTTCTGCGTCTTTTCTGTTCCTTGTTCTGAAAGTGAATTCATTTGGCTATAATTCGGAAATATCTGTTTCACGTATGTGGTGTGAGTTACAGGAGGATCGAACCTGACTTTATTTTCACTATAGATAGTTTTTGCCCGCTCGGTACGATGGCCTGTTTCAAACTTTCTTTTTGTATTGGTTATCTAACTAAACAGCGCTTGATTTTATTATGAATGCTTTGTGGCGCTTTTCCAAGCAAATCTACAAGCTAGCGATTGCTGTGTGTCCCTCTCCTATATGCTCTAGTGTTCGATGAAAGCTCTACTATCTATTAACTCTTTATCTTTTGTAGCCATCTGAATTTGCATTTCGGAGATTTTCTAACGTGTTTGTCGTAAACAACATGATATTTCTCTGAGATGTTTTTATACTCCAAACTGGCTAACCTTATTTTAGAACTGTTAAAAAGATGTATTTGCCAAAAAATACAAAAACACAGTGTAATGAGGCTACTAAATTAAGCTTCTTTATGATAAAATAGTAGAGATAATGATGTGTTATCATGTCAATTAGTATTGAGGAGAAGAACATGGTTCAACCAAAATATAAACGTGTTTTGATTAAATTATCTGGAGAAGCTCTGGCAGGTGACCGTGGTGTTGGTATTGACATCAAAACTGTTCAAGAGATGGCAAAAGAAATTGCTGAGGTTCATGCATCAGGCATACAGATTGCCCTTGTTATCGGTGGTGGAAACCTTTGGCGTGGTGAGCCAGCTGCGGAAGCTGGGATGGACCGTGTTCAAGCGGATTACACTGGTATGCTCGGTACTGTTATGAATGCCCTTGTTATGGCTGATAGCCTTCAACAAGAGGGGGTTGATACCCGTGTTCAAACAGCTATTGCTATGCACAATGTAGCAGAACCTTATATTCGTGGACGAGCTCTTCGTCACCTTGAAAAGAACCGTGTGGTTGTTTTCGGAGCTGGGATTGGTTCTCCTTATTTTTCAACAGATACGACAGCTGCTCTTCGTGCTGCTGAAATTGATGCAGATGCCATTCTTATGGCTAAAAATGGAGTTGATGGTGTCTATAATGATGACCCACGTAAAAATGCAGATGCGGTTAAATTCGACGAATTAACACATGGGGAAGTTATCAAGCGTGGTCTAAAAATCATGGATGCTACAGCTTCTGCAATCTCAATGGACAATGATATTGACTTAGTTGTATTTAATATGAATGAGCCAGGAAATATCAGACGTGTAGTTCTTGGAGAGCAAATCGGCACAACGGTATCAAATAAAGCATAAAAGGATAAGGGAAACATAATGACAAAAGAAATTATTGTAAACGCAAAAGAACGTTTTGAACAATCACACCAATCACTTGCTCGTGAATTTGCTAGCATTCGTGCTGGACGTGCTAATGCAAGTCTTTTGGATCGTATTCAAGTGGAATACTATGGAGCACCAACGCCTCTTAACCAACTAGCATCAATCACTGTTCCTGAAGCTCGTGTACTTTTGATTTCACCATTTGATAAATCATCAATCAAAGATATTGAACGTGCTATCAATGAATCTGATCTTGGTATTAACCCTGCCAATGATGGCTCAGTTATTCGATTGGTTATCCCACCACTTACTGAAGAAACTCGTAAAGAACTGGCTAAAGAAGTGAAAAAGGTTGGGGAAAACTCAAAAGTTGCTATCCGTAATATCCGCCGTGATGCTATGGATGAAGCTAAAAAACAAGAGAAAAACAACGAAATCACTGAAGATGATTTGAGAAGTCTTGAAAAAGATATTCAAGCAGCAACAGATGAGGCTGTTAAGCATATTGACAGCATGGTTGCTAACAAAGAAAAAGAACTCTTAGAAGTTTAATCTTAGATAAGCATAAAAAATAAAAGGCGGTGTGATGAAAGACCCGATCGGGGCGATTTTGTCCTACTGCCTTTTCTTAAAAAGAAATAGAGAAACAAATATGAATGAATTACTAGGAACAGTTATCAGCGGCATGGTAACAGATGAAAATGCACAATTTTATTTTGTGCAAAAAGACGGTATTACGTTTGCCCTTCTAAAAGAAGAGGGAGACCATCAAATCGGTGATATGGTCAAAGGATTTGCCTACACTGATATGAAACAAAAACCACGTTTGACAACTAAGGAAGTGGCTACGACTAGAACCAGCTATGGCTGGGGAACTGTGACAGATGTTCGTCGTGATTTAGGTGTCTTTTTAGATACCGGTGTTCCAGATAAGGAAATTGTCGTCTCTTTGGACCTTCTTCCTGAGATGAAAGAATTGTGGCCTAAAAAAGGAGACCGTCTTTACATAAAACTTGATGTTGACCGTAAAGATCGTATTTGGGGATTACCTGCCGAAGCTGAAGTTTTTCAGAAAATGGCTTCCCCAGCCTACGATAATATGCAAAATCAAACTTGGCCAGCCATTGTTTACCGTCTCAAATTATCGGGTACTTTTGTTTATCTACCAGAAAACAATATGTTAGGGTTTATTCATCCAAGTGAACGTTATGCTGAACCTCGTTTAGGTCAAGTTTTAGACGCCCGTGTCATTGGATTCCGAGAAATTGATCGTACTTTGAATTTATCGATTAAACCTCGCTCTTTTGAAATGTTGGAAAATGATGCTCAGATGATTTTGACCTATTTAGAGTCAAATGGTGGTTTCATGACACTTAATGACAAATCTAGCCCAGACGATATTAAGGCAACTTTTGGCATTTCTAAAGGACAGTTTAAAAAAGCCCTTGGCGGTTTAATGAAGGCTAAAAAAATTAAGCAGGATGCTTTAGGAACAGAATTAATTGATTAATTGTCAGTAAAAATATGAAAGAATCTCAGACAATCTGAGGTTTTTTTGTTACAATTAGAAAAAATAAGAATGAGGTATGATATGGAAAGAGCGATATTTGCAGGAGGTTGCTTCTGGTGTATGGTGCAACCATTTGAAGAACAAGATGGTATCCTGTCAGTTCGAAGTGGTTACACAGGAGGTCATATACCAAATCCAACTTATGAGCAAGTTTGCAGTCATACAACTGGTCACACAGAAGCTGTGGAAATTATCTTTGACCCTAAAAAAGTTTCTTATGAAGACTTGGTGGAACTTTATTGGGCACAGACGGACCCAACAGATGCTTTTGGACAATTCGAAGATCGTGGGGATAACTACCGTCCAGTGATTTACTATACAACTGAAGTGCAAAAAACGATTGCTGAGAAATCTAAGTCCGCTCTTCAGGAGTCAGGGCGTTTCGATAAACCAATTGTGACAACGATTGAACCTGCTGAGACTTTTTATGAAGCAGAAGATTATCATCAGGGATTTTATAAAACTAATCCAGAGCGTTATGCGGCATCTAGCGCTATCCGTCATCAGTTCTTAGAGGAGAATTGGCATTGAGAAAATCCTTTTACACGTGGTTGATGACTGAACGTAACCCTAAATCAGATGAGCCAGTTGCTGTTTTAGCCGACTTGGCTTTTGAGGACACAACCTTTCCTAAACACACAGATGACTTTGACACGATTAGCCGTTATTTGGAAGATGAAGCTAGTTTTGCTTTTAATCTTAGTCATTTTGATCAGATTTGGGAAGACTATTTAGCACACTAAGTTGCCATATACAAAATCCCTATTCTTAGGGATTTTTTGATATAATGATACTAATTTAATGAAGAAAAGGATTTAACTTTGCAAGACTATTCTGTAGAAATTACCCTCAACCATCCCGATGATGTCTTGGCTCTCTTTGGAACTAACGAACGTCATTTGCGCCTTATTGAAGAACACCTCCATGTGATTATCCATGCCAGAACAGAACGCGTTCAGATTTTGGCTGACGAGCAAGAAGCGGTAGAATTAGCACGTATTACCATCCAAGCCCTTCTCGTTCTTGTGGAGCGTGGGATGACAGTGAACACATCAGATGTGGTGACAGCACTCTCTATGGCAGAAAATGGTACCATTGATAAATTCGTGGCTCTCTATGAAGAGGAAATTATCAAAGATAGCTATGGCAAACCCATTCGCGTAAAAACACTTGGTCAAAAAGTGTATGTGGATAGCGTTAAAAAGCACGATGTGGTTTTCGGTATTGGTCCTGCTGGTACTGGTAAAACCTTCCTTGCGGTGACCTTGGCTGTAACAGCTCTCAAGCGTGGACAGGTAAAACGGATTATTTTGACCCGTCCTGCGGTTGAAGCTGGTGAGAGTTTAGGATTTTTACCAGGAGATTTAAAAGAAAAGGTTGATCCTTATCTTCGTCCTGTTTATGACGCTCTTTATCAAATTTTGGGCAAGGAGCAGACAGCTCGTCTTATGGAACGTGAAATCATTGAAATTGCCCCTCTCGCCTATATGCGTGGTCGTACGCTGGATGATGCTTTTGTCATTTTAGATGAGGCTCAAAACACTACGATTATGCAAATGAAGATGTTTTTGACCCGACTCGGTTTTAATTCGAAGATGATTGTTAATGGGGATACTAGTCAGATTGACTTGCCTCGTAATGTGAAATCGGGCTTGATTGATGCGTCTGAAAAGTTGAAGTCTATTAAGCAGATAGATTTTGTGCATTTATCAGCTAAGGATGTGGTTCGCCATCCAGTGGTAGCGGAAATTATCGATGCATATGAAACGAAACCACGCACAGAAGCTATTCAAAAACTATCTGAAGAATCAAAAGCTGCTAAAAAATCAGGCTTAACAACCTATGAAGTGATTGGAGCATTGCCTGAAGATGAGGCTAAAAAATAATTATTTAAAATGATTAGATGTTTGGGATAAAAGTCTGACACAAAACATAAAAACGAGCAAGATAGAGTTTTTCCAACAGAAAACTATCTTGTTCGTTTTTATAGTCCTATCAATCTCATATAGCTAGATAGTAAAGAATTATTAAAATGAAAATAGTTTGTCCCAGACTCGTTTTTTGAATCAAAAAATAAGCACCTCCCTATGAGATGCTTATTGGTGTTATCGCAGTTTATTTCTTGTTAAGAAAGTTTTCCAATTTTTCGAGTTGGCGGGCTGCGAAGGCTTTACCACCAAGACCAAAGGCAAGGGCAAACGCAACGGCAACAGCACCAAGGATAATTGTGAATGTTGTTTGAACGATAGCTTGAGCAATATTCAATTGATCGAGCGCCATGAAGATGGCAAGAGCGATTAAGCCGTAACGAACAACTTCACCGAGTGCTTTGCTGCTAGTAGATTTAGCAATGAAGCCAGCAAGAACATTACCAAGAACGATGGCAAGTCCAAGAATAGCTAGTGAGCTAATAATAGCAGGGAGGTATGCAATAATAGCAAGACCGATTGTGTTAAGCACTGAAAGGTTAAGGGTTGCAAGGGCTTGGACAAAGAAGAATACTAAGATGATGGCGCTGACGATGTTAGCAAGTACAGTTGAGATTTGGTATTCAGCCTGACCTTTGACGCTGAGGTATTGTGAATAGTTATCGATACCTGATGCTTTAAGAACTTTTTCAAGTAAGTTGCTAAGTAATTTGGCGATGAAGCCACCAATTGCCAAGAGAACAACAGCAACCAAGATGTTTGGAATAAAGTTAATCACTTGGTCAAGCAAGCCAACGATTGGCTCTGATAATGATTTGATTCCAAGTGTTTCAAGGGCAAGTGTGAGAATTGGGATAAAGAGAAGGACGTAAACGATGGATGCAAGCACATCAGCGATTTTGACTTCGTTGACTTTAGCTTGATCAATATCTTGATCAAAGAGTTTACTCATCCATTTTTCAAATGGCAGTTTCACCAAGAGGCTGCTGACAAGGTTCTTAACGAATTTGCAGAGGAAAACTCCGACAAAAAGGATAAGACCGGCTGCTACAGCATTTGGCAAGAAACCAAAGAATTTAGCAAACATGTTTGAGATTGGGTCAACAACACTTGATACTCCAAGACCAGAAAGAATGGCTGGTAAGAAGAACAAGATGACTAGGAAGTAGGCGAATTGACCGAAACCTTTAATAAGTGATTTCTCATCCTGAGTTGGTTTGACCAATCCCCATTTTGATAATTTAGCAACAGGAGCTAATTTAGCAAGACCTTTAACAACAAGTTTTTTGACAATGGCAGCAACAATAAGCGCAACTAGAATTAAAACGATAATACGAATTGCCCCTGGAACAGCTCCAAAGAGAGATTCGGTGAATCGTGAATATGTATCCATAATGATACCTCCTAAAAAATTTCTTTCAATACTAGGATAGCATGATGTTGCTATTTTCACAATAAAAATGATTTTATTGTCAAAGTATCTATAAGGTTGGTAGAGAGGTTAAATGGGATTTATGGTATAATGAAAGGACTATAAGAAATTGAAGAAAGGGTAAAATCTCACTTAGATATAGTGGTGATTAGTATCTAATTAATATGTATATAGAGATGATTGATGAGACAGGACAAGTCTCTGAAGAGATCAAGAAGCAAACACTTGATTTGCTTGAATTTGCAGCTGAAAAAACTGGAAAAGCTGACAAGGAAATGGCTGTTACATTTGTGACCAATGAGCGAAGTCACGAGTTAAATCTGGAATATCGAGACACAGATCGTCCGACAGATGTCATTAGTTTGGAGTACAAGCCGGAAAATCCAATTGTTTTTGATGAGGAGGATTTGGCGGAAAATCCTGAGTTAGCCGAAATGATGGAAGAATTTGACGCTTATATCGGTGAGCTTTTTATTTCTATTGATAAAGCGCGCGAGCAAGCTGAAGAGTATGGGCATTCCTTTGAACGTGAAATGGGGTTCTTAGCAGTTCATGGATTCCTTCATATCAATGGCTATGACCACTACACACCGGAAGAAGAAGTAGAGATGTTCGGACTACAGGAAGAGATTTTAAGTGCCTATGGACTCACAAGACAATAAGCAAAAAAAATGGAAAAACCGAACCTTGACAGCTAGTATGGAGTTTGCTGTGACTGGGGTGGTCAATGCTTATAAGGAAGAGCGAAATATGCGCAAGCATATGATTTCAACTCTTCTGGCAGTGATAGCAGGACTTGTTTTCCAAATTTCAGCTGTAGAGTGGTTATTTTTGCTCCTTAGTATTTTTTTGGTGATTTCGTTTGAAATTATCAATTCAGCTATTGAAAATGTGGTGGATTTGGCGAGCGATTACCATTTCTCCATGCTGGCTAAAAATGCTAAAGATATGGCTGCTGGTGCTGTTTTAGTGATTTCGGTATATGCTTTAATAACCGGTCTTATCATCTTTATACCTAAGATGTGGCAGCTGGTTTTTGAATGAACAATAATAGTCCTTAACGAATGCTCGTTAGGGAATTAGAGAATTGGAGAAAGTGAATAATATTTATGTCATTTAAAAGTGGTTTTGTGGCGATTTTAGGTCGCCCTAATGTTGGGAAATCAACATTTTTAAATTATGTTATGGGGCAAAAAATTGCCATCATGAGTGATAAGGCGCAAACAACGCGTAATAAAATTATGGGTATCTACACAACAGATACTGAGCAAATTGTCTTTATAGACACACCTGGGATTCATAAACCTAAGACTGCCTTGGGTGATTTTATGGTGGAATCAGCCTACAGTACACTTCGTGAAGTGGAAACGGTCCTCTTTATGGTACCTGCAGACGAAGAACGTGGTAAAGGTGACGATATGATTATCGAACGCCTTAAAGCAGCTAAGGTGCCTGTGATTCTAGTTATCAACAAGATTGACAAGGTGCATCCTGAACAACTTTTGGCGCAGATTGATGACTTTAAAGATCAAATGGACTTTAAGGAAATTGTACCGATTTCAGCCACGCAGGGAAATAATGTTAATCGTCTGATGGAAATCCTCAAAGATAATCTTGAGGAAGGATTCCAGTATTTCCCAGAGGATCAAATCACCGATCATCCAGAGCGTTTCTTGGTTTCTGAAATGATCCGCGAGAAGGTGCTTCATTTAACACAGCAAGAAGTACCGCATTCTATCGCTGTTGTGATTGAGTCTATGAAACGTGATGAACAAACCGATAAAGTTCATATTCGAGCGACTATCATGGTAGAACGTGATAGCCAAAAAGGGATTGTCATCGGTAAAAAAGGTGCTATGCTCAAAAAGATTGGAACCATGGCTCGCCGTGATATTGAACTCATGCTAGGAGATAAAGTCTTCCTTGAAACTTGGGTCAAAGTTAAGAAAAACTGGCGAGACAAAAAACTTGACCTCGCCGACTTTGGTTATAATGAAAAAGAGTATTAAGGTCAGGAAAGTGACCTCAATAGCCTGCTAACCTTGAAATAAGAAGGAGACGGATTGTAGGTTCAGGGAATCTTTTTAATTCGAACTTGGAAACAAGATGAACTGATATAAATCAGATTTACAAATGAAGAAACCCTGAAATTAGCTTTCTTTTCAGAAGAAGAAATTGCAAATATAGAGCTATTCAGCTCGCAACATAAGGTGATGTTGGACGAGTATTTTTTAGGAAATTTCCAAGTAGGACGTTAAAGGAGAGTAGTATGCCACGTAGTGAAGATGTCATTTTGACCAATATGTGCCTGGTTGAAGATAAAGATGGCAATTTTGTTGTTCAAATCAGGGATCCAAAACGCTACGACTGGTCTGGGGCGGTATTTCCGGGTGGCTAAAATAGTCTGGGGAGAGACTATTTTAGGTTGGAAATAGAAAAAGCGAAGCTTTTTATCTTTCGTCCGAAAAAGGAGAGAGTTTACATGAGGCTGTTGTCCGTGAAATTTTTGAAGAGACTGGGTTAAGGGTTCAACATCCGGAATTGGTTGGCATCCAACATTTTCATACACAGGGAGATGGGATTCGATATTTGGTCTTTTTGTATCGAACATCGGACTTTTCAGGGACTTTGACATCGTCGGAAGAAGGAGAAGTCAAGTGGCTATCTCGTCAGGACTTATTGTCAGGTAAGATTGACTTGGCAGATTCTATGGATGAGATGTTTCCTATTTTTTTGACAAGACGTTATCTGAACTTTTTTATGAACGTAATGTTAATGACGACTTAGTAAGGAAGTATTTTTAATATTTCCTTTTTGTATAGGTGGATAAAAGCAACTTTTTAGAAAGTAATGGATAGCTGGTGTTCATAAGTAAATACGAGCTATGGATGATGTCAAAAAGATAAATGTTACTTAGACACAGGTGTTAATGATAAGGTTAGATTGTACGGAATTGTTTTAAGGTGACATAACCTTGTTAAAAAATAAAAGGTATGTTTTTTGAATGGCTCTGCCCTAAACACCGTGCAAAAAAGCTAACTCATATTGCTCTGATTTTTAGGTTGATAGTTATTGACAAAAAGGAGTGAGCCAGTTAGTGAGCTTATACTCAATGAAAATCAAAAGCAAACTAGGCAACGCCGATACAGATAGGACTAAAGTCCATCAAATCACGTCAATAAGGTCTGTTTTTGCTTTTTGAAGAGTACTAAAAACCATCGTCAACAGACAATGGTTACAGAAAGTTAGTTTTTGATTTTGGATGAGTATTAATGGAACTCGCCTACGACACTGTGAAAAAAGATAATACTGCTTAGATGCTTGAGGCATTGTCGTCAGTATTCCTATTACAAATAAATATCATTTTAAGAAAGGATAGGGTCTTGTAAGCTGACCTAAACCCGAGCGAAAAGCTCGGAAATTAGATAGAACTTACTAGATGATGGTTTGTCACTTTAATTTATTAATTTTTTAGAAAGGAGAGCGCCGGTTAGCGAGCTTAATTGAACTCGCCTACGACACTGTGAAAAAAGATAATACTTCCTAGATGCTAGGGCATCACCGTCAGTATTCCTATTTTTCTTTGTGTCGCTTAACGGCTCTGTATCTTAATTATGCCTGAATTACCTGAGGTTGAGACGGTTCGTCGTGGTTTGGAGAAGTATGTTGTCGGTAAGCAAATCAAAGACATTCGTTTTGCTTTTGCTAAGATTGCTGTGACGGGGTTGGATTCCTTTAGACCGCTCATTGATGGTCAAATGACTATTCAAGCCATGCGTCGTCGTGGTAAGTATTTGATTTTTGAGTTTGGTGATTTGCTACTCATTTCGCATTTGCGGATGGAGGGGAAATACCTTATGTTTGACAGGCAAGAAAATGTGCCTGACAACAAGCATTTTCATGTCTTTTTTACATTTACGGATAACTCTGTCTTAGTTTATCAAGATGTGCGAAAGTTTGGCACTATGGAAATTCTGTTGCCATCCCAAGAGGTGGCTTATTTTGTATCTAAGAAATTAGGACCTGAACCTAGCAAAGAAACGTTTAAACTAGCTCCATTTGAGAGCACCTTGCTTTCATCCAGTAAAAAAATCAAACCCTACCTCTTAGAGCAAACTTTGGTAGCTGGTTTGGGTAATATCTACGTAGACGAAGTGCTCTGGGCTGCTAAGGTCCACCCTTTGCGGCTCAGTTCCAGCCTTAAAAAGACGGAAATCAAGCGTCTGCATGATGAGACCATTCGTATCTTGCAGTTGGGGATTGAAAAGGGTGGTTCAACTATTCGGACTTACCGCAATGCCCTTGGCGAAGATGGCACCATGCAGCAGTATTTACAAGTTTATGGATTGACAGGACAGCCTTGTCAACGCTGTGGGGCAGCTATTGAAAAAATACAAGTAGGAGGAAGGGGCAGTCATTACTGTCCCAAGTGCCAAAAGATATGACAGTAACAATTGGTATCACTGGTGGTATTGCTTCAGGCAAGTCAACGGTAACTAACTATATTAGAGAAAAAGGTTTTGAGGTTATCGATGCAGATGCTATCGTTCATGAGCTTCAAACAAAAGGTGGCAAATTGTATCAGGTTTTGTTGGATTTTTATGGGTCTAAAATCCTAGCTCCTGACGGAGAGCTCGATAGACAAGCGCTTTCTGAGCAATTTTTCTCGGATGAAAAAGTTCGAGCAGAAGTTTCAGCTTTGCAGGATGCGATTATTCGGCAGGAATTGCTGGCGAGAAGAGATGCTTTATTGGAAAAATATGACTTGGTTTTCATGGATATTCCTCTTCTGTTTGAACAGGATTATCAAAGCCAGCTCAATCAGGTCTGGCTTGTTTACCTTGATCCAGCGCAGCAACTACAACGTCTTATGAAGCGAAATGGTTATAGTAAAAAACAAGCTGAACAACGTATCTCAGCGCAGCTTTCTTTAGAGGAAAAAAAGAAACGATCAGATAAGGTTATTGACAATAGTGGTGATTTGTTGGATACTTATGAGCAAATCGATCGTCTATTAAAGGAAGTGAATCATGTCAAAAAGTAAAGTTATTCCGCAAATGCCTTGGACAGCTAGGGGGTTCTGGGATTTAAATCCAAAATCCTTGCTGGTTTTGGTGTTTGGTTTGGTCTTGTTTGGCTTGGGAGATGCTTGTTTAGTTCTAGCTAATATAGGCTCAACACCTTGGACTGTTTTATCTCAAGGCTTATCACAACAATTGCGTATTCAGCTGGGAGTCATGACCTTTATCATTTCTGGTCTGGCGCTTTTATCCTGGATTCCGATAAAGATTAAGCCGGGTATTGGCACTATTTTAAATATGATTATCATCGCCTGGGTTTTAGGAGCGGTTGTAGCCATGTTTGACAGTCCAGACTCACTTATGGCTCGTCTTTTTTTGGCGGTTTTAGGTATCTTTTTAGTCGGTTTAGCGTCGGCTATTTACCTAACCTGTCACATGGGAGCTGGTCCCAGAGACGGTCTAATGGTTGGTCTTTGTCAAGTAACAAGATGGCGCGTGTCGGTGGTTAGAACGGGTATTGAAGTGACTGTTAGTCTTCTAGGCTGGCTTTTAGGTGGTACTTTAGGTATTGGGACTGTTTTATTTGCTGTGAGTGTTGGTTGGGCGATGCAGATTTCGCTAAACGTTCTTTTAAAGTTTTTCGGCAATGCTAAAAACTAACCTGTCAGTCAATGTGCTAAAATAAAGGTAAGTATTATCTCATCATAGATATAGGAGAAATAGGATGGCAGAAATTCAAGTTGGTGTAGGAAAAGAACCGATTATGATGCAGTTAAATATGCTCAATCGCCACGGCCTTATTGCAGGAGCAACAGGAACTGGTAAGACAGTGACTTTGAAGGTTTTAGCTGAGCAGTTGAGTTTAGCTGGTGTGCCTGTCTTTTTGGCAGATATTAAAGGTGATTTGGCTAATATGGCTAAGGAGGGTGTCTTAACCGATAAACTTAAGAAACGTTTAGAAAAGATTGGTTATGATGGCTTTGAACCCCAAGCTTTTCCAGTAGGTCTTTGGGATGTTTTGGGGCAGGCTGGTCTTCCTGTTAGAGCGACTATCAGTGAAATGGGACCTTTGATGTTATCTCGTCTTTTGGGACTTAACGACACACAAGAAGGTATTTTAAACGTCGTCTTTAAGGTGGCTGATGAAAAAGGTTGGCTTTTAATTGATTTAAAAGATTTGCAAGCTCTTTTAAAAGAAATCTATGATCATGCCAGTGATTATTCAGCTATCTATGGTAATATTGCCAAACAGTCTGTGGCAGCTATTCAACGCAGCCTCTTGGTTTTAGAACAAGAGGGAGGAGGTGCTTTCTTCGGTGAACCTGCTTTGGAGCTGACGGATTTTATTGCACTTGATGATAGGGGGCAGGGGATTGTCAATATTCTCAACGCCACCAAACTTTTCCAATCACCAACGCTTTATGCGACATTTCTCATGTGGCTGTTGGCTGAACTCTATGAGAGCATGCCAGAAGTCGGTGATTTAGACAAGCCTAAGTTTGTGTTCTTCTTTGATGAAGCCCACCTCTTGTTCAAGGATGCGCCGAAGGCTTTTGTGGAAAAAGTAGAGCAGATGGTTCGTTTGATTCGCTCAAAAGGAGTGGGGATTTTCTTCATCACGCAAAATCCTTTAGATTTGCCAGAAACGATTTTGGCTCAGTTGGGTAATCGTGTCCAACATGCCCTTCGTGCCTACACGCCAAAGGAAATCAAGGCAGTCAAAACAGCGGCTGATACTTTTAGACAAAATCCCGACATTGATACTGTGCAAGCCATTACCAATCTTGAGGTCGGAGAAGCTCTCATTTCCTTTCTTACTCCAGATGCTCAACCGGCAGTCGTGGAACGTGCGTTCATTATTCCGCCAAAATCCAGCTTTGATACACTGTCAGCTATGGAGATGCAGGGCTTAATCAATCAATCACCACTTTATGACAAGTATGCAGAAGCTGTAGATCGCGAATCCGCCTATGAGCTTTTGGCAGCGAAAGTGGCAGAAGAGACAGCCCGAAAGACAGCGGAAGAGCAGCAAAAAATCGAGGAAAAAGCGGCTAAGGAAGCTGAAAAAGAAGCCAGACGTAAGGCTCGTAAACCTAAATCAGAATTTGAGAAGGCGCGTGACACTTTTGTTAATTCAGCAATCAGAACTGTTAGCCGTGAATTGGTGCGTGGCATTTTAGGTAGTTTACGAAAACGCTAACCTTTCGATCAAACTGTTTGCTTGATTTGAGTACTTCCTTTAATCGGTAATAATGGTTTGATTCCATCGTTTTTTTGTGATAGTTTATGATATAATAGTGAGCATTGTTATAATAAATAGAGAGAAGATGATTAGGATACCTATAGAAGTTGATTGGAAAAAGAATCTCAAAATAGCTTGGTTTGGTAGTTTTCTTGCTGGAGCAAGCTTTTCGCTTGTCATGCCGTTTATGCCACTTTATGTCGAGCAGCTAGGTGCTAAGCCAGGTTTGGTAGAATTATACTCCGGCTTGGCTGTTTCACTGTCAGCTCTAGCCTCTGGCTTATTTGCTCCCATGTGGGGGAGACTGGCTGACCGCTATGGTCGTAAACCCATGATGATTCGTGCTAGTTTTGTCATGACCTTGACTATGGGAGGTCTTGCTTTTGTTCCCAATGTTTTTTGGCTGCTGGTCTTACGCATTTTAAATGGTATGTTTGCTGGCTTCATTCCTAATTCGAATGCTCTTATTGCTTCGCAAGCGCCACAAGATAAGACGGGTTATGCTTTGGGAACCTTAGCAACCGGTGTTATTGGAGGAAGCTTGATTGGTCCACTTTTTGGCGGTTTTTTAGCAGAGTTAGTGGGTATAAAAAATGTCTTTCTCTTAGTGGGCTTTCTACTCTTGTCGGTCTGTCTTATGACGATTTTTATGATTGAAGAAGACTTTAAACCAGTTGCTCGTGTTGATGCCTGGTCAACTAAAGAATTGTTTGAGCGTATTAAAGATAAACAGATGTTAGTAGGTCTTTTTGTAACGAGCATGATTATCCAAATTTCAGCCCAGTCGGTAGCACCAATCTTAACGCTTTATATACGCCATTTGGGACAAACGGAAAATCTTATGTTTGTCTCAGGAGCCATCGTCTCAGCTATGGGCGTCTCCAGTATGATTTCAAGTTCGCGTCTTGGAAAAGCAGGGGATAAGATTGGGAATCACCGTCTGATTCTCATGGGGCTGCTTTATTGCTCAATCATTTATCTTTTCCTAGCCAGGTCTGAAACCAGTTTAGAGCTTGGAATTTGGCGCTTCCTCTTTGGGTTTGGTACTGGTGCATTGATGCCCAGTGTCAATTCACTGTTGACGCGTTTGACACCTAAGGAAGGGATTTCACGAATTTTTGCCTACAACCAGATGTTTACCAACTTTGGTCAGGTCATCGGTCCCTTTGTTGGGTCTGCCGTTGCAGCTGGCATGGGTTATCGTTCGGTTTTTTACGTAACCAGTGCTATTGTCTTTTTCAATTTTATTTGGAGTCTTGTTAACTTTAGGAAATATCTTACAAAAAAGGAAATCTAAGTGCGCGTTAAAATTAATTTAAAATGCAGTGAGTGCGGCAGTAAGAATTATTTGACTAGTAAAAATAAGGTGACGCACCCAGAAAAAATTCAGGTACCAAAATATTGTCCAAAAGAGCGTAAAGTAACCTTACACCTTGAATCTTAAGGGGAATTATGGTAATCTTGTAAGGACAGTATTGGAGGAAAAAGATGTACAATTTGCTTTTAACAGCACTCTTAGTGATTTCGGTTGTTTTGGTTATTGCGATTTTCATGCAACCACAAAAAAATCCTGGGAGTAATGTATTTGATAGTAGCGGTTCTGAGGCCCTTTTTGAACGTTCTAAGGCACGCGGTTTTGAAGCCTTTATGCAACGTTTTACAGGTATACTCGTCTTCTTTTGGCTATTAATTGCATTTTTACTTGTATTATTATCAAGTCGTTAAGAACTTTGGGCCGTGACAATTGTCAGGCCCTTTTTAAATCGTCGCTAGATGCGACAACTAAAGTAAGGAAACTATGAAAGAACAAATTTTAAAATATTTAAAGGAGCATGGGAAGTCAAACATCAATGATTTAGCAGCTAGCTTGGACATGGCTGGCGCTAAGAAATTCCCTCTTCTGATTAAAGAAATTTCCAAAATGGAAAGTAAGCGAGAGCTTCGTTTTAATGACGATGGTATGCTGTCACTTCGTAAACCACAGGAGAAGAAAGAACAGATTACCGTTCAGGGTGTTTTTCGTGCTAACAAAGCAGGTTTTGGCTTTCTCTTTGTAGATGAAAATGAAGATGACATGTTTATTGGGCGTAATGACGTTGGTTATGCTGTTGATGGGGATACTGTAGAAGTTATTGTCAAAAAGCCGGCTGATCGCCTAAAAGGAACAGCAGCAGAAGCACGTGTGGTTAAGATTGTTGATCATGCGTTAAAAACAGTTGTTGGTAAATTCATTTTAGATGATGAAAAACCCAAATACGCCGGCTACATCAAGTCTAAAAATCAAAAAATTCAACAAAAAATTTATATCAAAAAAGAACCTGTTCTTCTTGATGGTACTGAAATCATCAAGGTTGATATTGATAAATACCCTGTCCGCGGTCATGATTATTTCGTTGGGATGGTTCGTGATATTGTTGGGCATCAAGGGGATGTGGGTATCGACGTTCTTGAAGTTTTGGAATCCATGGATATTGTTTCAGAATTTCCAGAAGATGTTATGGCAGAAGCTAATGCGGTACCAGATGCTCCAAGCGACAAAGACTTAATGGGTCGCGTGGACCTTCGTAAGGAAATGACGTTTACCATTGATGGTGCTGATGCTAAGGACTTGGATGACGCTGTTCATATCAAACAGTTGGATAATGGGAACTTTGAACTAGGCGTTCATATCGCAGATGTATCATATTACGTGACAGAAGGATCCGCCCTTAATCGTGAAGCTGTGGCGCGTGGGACTTCAGTTTACGTGACAGACCGTGTGGTACCAATGCTGCCAGAACGCTTGTCTAACGGCATCTGTTCTCTTAATCCAAACGTTGACCGCTTGACTCAGTCTGCAATTATGGAAATTAATCCTCAAGGGAAAGTGGTTGATTACCAAATCTGTCAATCGGTCATTAATACCACCTATCGTATGACTTATAGCGATGTCAATGAGATGATTGCTGGTAATCAAGAACTTCTAGGGAAGTATGAAGCCATTGTGGATTCTGTTCACTATATGGCTGCCTTGCATAAGATTTTAGAAGAGATGCGTGTGCGTCGTGGTGCGCTTAACTTTGACACCTCAGAAGCCAAAATTATCGTCAATGATAAAGGGATACCTGTAGACATCGTAGTGCGTAGTCGAGGTATCGCTGAGCGCATGATTGAATCCTTCATGTTGGCAGCAAATGAATGTGTTGCGGAACATTTTTCAAAAAATGATTTGCCTTTTATCTATCGTATTCACGAAGAACCTAAGGCAGAAAAATTACAGAAATTCATTGATTACGCTAGTGTCTTTGGCGTTCAAATCAAGGGAACAGCTTCAAAAATATCTCAGTCTGCTCTGCAAGATTTCATGGCAAAAATGGAAGGGCAACCCGGCTCAGAAGTGCTCAATATGATGCTGCTTCGTTCTATGCAACAAGCTCGTTATTCAGAGCATAATCATGGTCACTATGGTTTGGCTGCCGAGTACTACACCCATTTTACCAGCCCAATTCGTCGTTACCCTGACCTCTTGGTACACCGCATGATTCGCGAATACTCTCAAGGTGCTACATCTGAAATGAAAGAGCATTTCGCCAATGTGGTTCCAGAATTAGCCACCTCTTCTTCACAACTAGAGCGTCGCGCTATTGATGCTGAGCGCGTGGTGGAAGCCATGAAGAAAGCTGAGTATATGGAAGAGCACGTGGGTGAAGAGTTTGACGGTGTTGTGGCTTCTGTGGTTAAATTCGGCCTCTTTGTTGAGTTGCCAAATACCATTGAAGGCTTGATACACGTGATAACTCTACCTGAGTTTTATAACTACAATGAGCGTACCATGTCTCTTCAAGGTGAAAAATCAGGTAAGGTTTTTAAAGTAGGACAACCTATTCGTATCAAATTAATCCGTGCAGACAAAGAAACTGGTGATATTGACTTTGAATACTTGCCAAGCGATTATGATGTCATCGAAAAAGTCGTTAAATCAGACCGCAAAGAGCGTGGGCATGGGCGTAAGCTTAAAACTGGTCGTGGTCAGTCAGATGTTAAAGAAGGTAAGGGTTCTCAGCGGGGGGCTAAATCAAAGTCTAATGGTAAGGGGCGCCATCTTGAGAAAGCTAAAAAGCCATTTTATAAGGCTGCGGCCAAACAGTCGCAGAAGAAAAAACACAAGTAGGAGGAAAGCATGCCAAAAGGTACAGGTACTAACGTCTTGGCACAAAATAAAAAAGCAAGACATGATTATAGTATTGTCGATACGATTGAAGCAGGGATTGTCTTGACAGGTACTGAGATTAAATCAGTTCGTGCAGCGCGTATTCAACTGAAAGATGGTTTTGCCCAAATTAAAAATGGAGAAGCTTGGTTGGTCAATGTCCACATTGCTCCCTTTGAACAGGGAAATATTTGGAACCAAGATCCAGAACGTACACGTAAACTCTTGCTCAAAAAACGTGAAATTGATCGATTAGCAAATGAGTTAAAAGGCAGTGGGATGACGCTTGTTCCTCTCAAAGTTTATCTCAAAAATGGTTTTGCAAAAGTCTTGATTGGACTTGCAAAAGGAAAACATGATTATGATAAACGTGAAAGCATTAAACGTCGTGAGCAAGACCGTGATATTAAACGCGTGATGAAGAGCATGAACCAAAGATAAAGTAGTAATATAGGGGAAACTCTATATTTTTTAGAATGTGTACCCACAAAAAACGATTTCACTATAGTTAGTTGTGAAATGATAAGTTTAGTACTCTTCGAAAATCAAAAGCAGACGTTGATGACTTGATTTGATGAACTCCAGTTCTATCGGCTATCTGTGTCGCCTAGTCTGCTTTTGATTTTCATTGAGTATGATATAAAACTTGACTTGATGTATGAATTTGGATATAAAATAAAAAGGAAAGGCGGTGATTGTTGGTGAAAGCAACAATGAAAGAGGTTGCAGAATTAGCCGGTGTTGGTGTAGGAACAGTCTCTCGTGTGGTTAATGGTGTTAAAGTTAAGGATTCAACCCTAAAAAAAGTTGAGGAAGCAATCAAAGAGCTAAATTACCAACCAGATGAATATGCTCGCGGTTTAAAAACAAACAGAAGTAATATTATTGCATTAATCATCCCGACGATATGGCACCCTTTTTTTTCAGAATTCGCTTATCATGTTGAAAAAGAATTGGCGAAAAGGCGTTATAAACTTTTTATTTGTAATGCTGAAGAGGACGGGCAGAAAGAATTTGAGTATCTTCAAATGCTTGAAAAAAATAAGGTTGATGGCATTATTGGCATTACGTATTCAGATATAGACCAATATGTTTCCTCCAATTTGCCATTTGTCAGCATTGATCGTCATTTTTCCGAAAAAATCCCATATGTGACTTCTGATAATTATGGGGGAGGAAAGCTAGCTGCTGAAGTGTTGATGGCAAAAGGTGCGACACGGTTTGCTTACATTGGTGGAACTAATCAATTTGAAAATGAAACAGTGTTGCGAAAAGTGGGCTTTTCTGAGACGCTTCAAAAACATGGATTAGTCGTTAAAAAATTAGACATGCTAGAGCCAATTGATAATTTGCATGACAAAATAGAAAAATTTTTAATAGACAATCCCGATATTGATGGTATTTTTACAGTTAACGACTTCATGGCTACCAATGTTATAAAAGTGAGTCAAAGACTCAATAGGTATGCACCTAAGGACTATCAAATTATTGGTTTTGATGGCTTGAAGTCTGCTGTTGATCAAAATTATTATGTATCAACTATTGCTCAGCCCATTGAACTAATGGCTAAAGAGTCAGTTGAACTCTTGATGAGAGTTATTGAAAATAATGTTGAAGAAACTAGGATTGTACTTCCAATTCGTTTTGAAGATGGCGGGACTACAAAAGTGTAACTTTTTTAAGAATTTGCTTGACAACAGGTATGAAATCGATTACAATATAGTCAAATAAAATTGAAACGTTTCCAATAATAAGCTGAAGCTTATTATTTTAAAAAATAAAATTTGAAACGTTTCCAAAATAGGAGGCCATTTCAATGACATTCAAAAGATCAGCTGTTGTAGCGGTATTGTTTTCTAGTTTACTACTTACTGCCTGTGGCAATGGAGAAAGTAGCAAATCTAGCAGTGACGGCGATAATAAAACAGTGACGCTCTGGGTTCAATATTCTAAAGAGTCAGCAGAAGGTAAAGTAATGACTCAATCAATTAAAGATTTCAATGAGAGTAATGATAAAGGTTACAAAGCAAAAGTTGAATACATTCCTAGAAGTGGCTCTGGAGGTGGTTATGAGGATAAAGTCAATGCAGCACTAACTAATAATACACTTCCTGATGTTCTAACTCTTGATGGACCTAATACTGCTGCCTATGCTAAGGCAGGAATTATAGCTCCAATTGATAAGTATGTTACAAAAAAAGATGACCTACTTCCAAGTATTGTCGATGAAGGAACTTATGACGACAAACTATATTCATTAGGTTATTCCGAGTCGGGTGTGGGTATCTATTATAATAAAAAAATGTTAACGGATGCAGGGGTAGATATTAATACTCTTCCAACTGTTGATAATCCTTGGACCTACGAACAGTACAATGAGTTATTTGCTAAATTGGCAAAACACTATAAAAAACCAGCCATTGATGTTGGATTTGATGATCATTCTGAATGGTTAATGTATGCCTTTACACCATTTATATGGTCATCTGGAGGTGATGTTGTCAATGATAAAGGCACAAAAGCTACTGGAAGTTTTGATAATTCTGGATCTGTTGAAGCCTTCACATTTATTCAAGGTTTAATTAAAAACAAGTATTCAACGATTACACCAGAAAAAAATGGTTTCCAAAAAGGTATCTATCCTTTAAAAATGTCCGGTTCATGGACCATGCAAGAAATGGATTCACAATACAAAGATATTGAATATGGTATTCTACCATTACCAATGTCACCTAAGACTAAAGAATTAGTATCTCCTACAGGTAGTTGGGCTTATGGTATGAGTGCAACAACTGAGAAAAAAGCTGCTGCGGGAGCATTGATTGATTTTCTTGGTTCTGATCAAGAAGTTTACGATATGAGTGTAGGAAATTCAGTGTTGCCATCACGAAAATCAACTTCTGAAAGACTTTCTGGAGAAGTTTCGGAACAAATGAAGGTATTGTTAGACCAAAATGCTAAGACTGGTCATGCTCGTCCTGTTTTAGTAAACTATCCGCAAATTAGTCGAATTGTACAAGACTCCGTGACAGAAGTGACCTATGTTGATCAACACAAAGATGTAAAAGCATTTCTTGAAGAAAAAGCCAAAGAAATTGATGCACTTTTGAAGTAGGATAGGAATGTATGGGGTGTTTAAACGAATGTTTAGACAACCCATATTATTTTAGGATAGAGGAGTAAGTTAAATGAATGCTAAAACAAAAGAATCAATAATGGGATATTTATTCTTATCTCCTGCAATGGTGATTTTAGGATTATTTTTATTTTTACCGACATTATTATCAATTTATTACGCATTTACGAATTACTATTTATTGACACCAGGTGCAACCACCTTTATTGGTTTAGAGAATTTCAAAAAGTTATTTAGTGATCCTTTATTTATGCAAAGTTTAAAAAATATTGGACAGTTTGTTATTTTTATTATTCCTTTACAATTAGGGTTGGCTTTGAGTTTAGCATTGTTAGTCAATAATAATAGAAAATCAACTATTTTCTTTAAGATTGCCTTTTTTGCTCCGGTGGTCATGTCACTTGTTGTTGTTTCTGTTTTATGGTTGGTTTTATTGAATCCATCTAGTGGATTAATAAATTCTATGTTAGACGTTATAGGAATCAATCCTCAACCATTCTTGACAAGTCCTAAGCAAGCTATGTATGTCATTATTATCGTGTCAGCATGGCAAGGTGCTGGTTATCAAATGTTAATTTTCCTTGCTGGATTGCAAAATATTCCATCTTCCTTATACGAAGCAGCAAGTATTGATGGCGCAAGTAAATGGAAACAATTTATTAATATTACCTTACCGATGCTGAAACCAACATCAATCTTGATTTTAACGACAACGTTAATTGACGCTTTTAAATTGGTCATCCAGCCGATGGTTATGACACAGGGGGGACCTCTCAATTCCACATTGACTCCTGTTTACTATATTTATCGAACTGGTTTTACAGACCGCTCTGTTGGATACGCTAGTTCAATAACCGTTATTTTCGGTGCGATTATCATTATATTTACATTACTTCAACGAAAATTAACAGGAGATGAAGGATATTATGAATAAAAAAGCCAGTAAAATATTGTACTTTCTGTTGACCTTACTTTTAGCTTTACTATTTATTTTTCCCTTAGTTTGGATGGTTGCTTCTTCAATGAAGACTGAACAAGCTGTATTTCAAGAATTGGGGACGTGGAAATCATTTTTACCATCGTTAAATCCTAGTGATTGGTTTAAACCATACCAAGAGGTTTCTACGCGATTTAATCTCATCCAATATATCGGAAATAGTATTTTTTATGCTACTTGTGTAACAGTTGGTTCAATTTTAGTTAATTCACTTGCAGGGTATGCTTTTGCGAAATTTGATTTTAAAGGGAAAAAGATTCTTTTTGCCCTTATGTTAGCATTATTGGTAATTCCTGGTGAGACAATAATGATTACAAAATTCTCTATCGTGCAACGTTTGGGCATTTTAAATACACGGTTAGCGGTTATTTTACCGGCACTATCAGCACCTTTGTTTATTTATATGTTTAGACAATTTTTTAAGGCGATTTCAAATGAAATTATTGAAGCTGCTAAAATTGAAGGAGCATCTCATTTCCGAATTTTTTGGAATATCATGCTACCGCTATCGAAACCTGCGATAGCTACTGTTGGGACACTTTCTTTTATAGGAAGTTGGAATGATTATATTTGGCCTTTGATGGTTTTGACAAATACAAGTGATTTTCCACTTCAAGTAGCAATTACAAACATTAACAATACGCAACCCACTTACACTAATCAAATTATGGCAATGTTGACTATCTCAACAATTCCATTAATCATCATTTATGTCTTCTTCCAGAAATATCTTGTTCAAGGATTGGGAAGCAGTGGAACTGGAGTGAAATAATCAATGACAGAAATTTACACAATTGAACGAGCAAATCGTTTTATCGAGGAACATAAAAAAGAAGTTAATAAGCAATTTAAACCTGTAAATCATTTTTCAGCAGAAATTGGTT
The DNA here is from genome assembly GCF_000380145.1 of Streptococcus thoraltensis DSM 12221. GTDB lineage: Bacteria > Bacillota > Bacilli > Lactobacillales > Streptococcaceae > Streptococcus > Streptococcus thoraltensis. Next base: position 55,457 of record NZ_KB904620.1, read on the forward strand.
GGATAAATGACCCAAATGGTTTTGTCTATTTTCGTGGTGAGTACCATTTGTTTTATCAATTTTATCCCTATGATAGTGTTTGGGGACCAATGCATTGGGGGCATGCGAAGACATCAGATTTTGTAAATTGGGAGCATTTACCGGTGGCATTGGCACCAGATATGCCGTATGACAAAAATGGTTGTTTTTCTGGTTCAGCGATTGTTAAAGATGATGTTTTGTGGCTAATGTATACGGGTAATATTGAACAAGAAGATGGCAGTACCCGCCAAGTTCAGAATATGGCCTATTCTAAAGATGGGATTCATTTTACAAAAATCGCTGAAAATCCAGTAGCTACAGGAGAATGTTTGCCGAAAGAATTAGTTTCATCAGACTTTCGCGATCCAAAACTCTTTAAGAAAGATGACAAGTATTATGCAGTGGTTGCTGCCAAACATCAAGATAGCATAGGAACAATTGTCTTGCTTGGTTCAGATAATTTAATAGATTGGAACTTTGAATCAATTTTCTTAAAAGGAACTCCTGAGCAAGGTATCATGTGGGAATGTCCGGATTATTTTAATTTGGATGGTACAGATATATTAGTGATGTCTCCTATGAGAATGGCACGAAACAAGTATGATTTTAGAAATATTAACGCCTCAGTAGTGATGACAGGAAAGGTGGACTGGAATGAGAAAATCTTTAAATTAGAGTCCATTCATGAATTAGATCATGGTCATGACTTTTATGCTCCTCAATCTCTGTTAGATGATAAAGGACGACGTATTATGATTGCTTGGCTACATACATGGGGACGCCAAATTCCTCCTCATGACTTGCATCATAAATGGGCTGGCAGTATGACTTTACCTCGTGAACTAACTTTAAAGAATAATCAAGTTCTTCAGAATGTCCTTCCAGAAAGCATTGAAGCTCTCCCAATGCTTGACATTGATCAAAACATAATCAAAACTGGCTTTTTCGAAATTGAAGTCAGTGGTACATTGCTGATGAGATTAGGAACGCTTGATGATTATATTGATTTTGGATTTGATGGAGAAGAAGGTGTAGTATACATAAATCGTGAACATCTTAACCATAAACTCAAGGGTGATGAAACATGGGATACGGATGTGCGTTCAGTGCCTATACAAGCTAAAAAATTATTAGTCATTATTGATTATAATAGTATTGAAATGGTTGTTAATAATGGGGAAGAGACCCTCACTTCAGCTTACTATATTGAAGGAAACCATTATTTAAATCGCATTGTCTAACGAGTCTAATAAATATTGACAAGGTTAAGAAGTTAATCTGAACTAAGCTTAATAGAATCTCCAATCAAGTGATTGGGGATTTTTCCGTATAGCAAAGGAAAATCTTAGTTTCTAATAGGATATTATTCAACCGGCATTTCAGGTATACTATAAAGTAAGCGTATACAAAAAAGGAGGTAGTGATGAAGTCAATTAAGCTTGTTACTATAGGTGGTGGGTCGAGTTATACACCGGAATTGGTTGAAGGAATGATATTAAGGCGTCACCTGTTTTCTATCTCAGAATGGTGGTTTGTTGATGTGTCAGAGGGTGAAGAGAAGCTTAATATCGTTGTAGAGCTTGCCAAACGAATGGTTGAAAAAGCAGGCTTAGATTGGAAAATAAAAGCTACTTTAAATCGTCAAGAAGCGCTAAAAGATGCTGATTTTGTGACGTCTCAATTTCGTGTTGGTGGACTGAATGCACGCTACCTTGATGAAAGCATTCCTCTATCAAGGGGGATTATTGGTCAAGAGACAAATGGAGCAGGAGGTATTTTTAAGGCTTTTAGAACTATTGAGGCTTACAAATCCATTATTGCTGATATGAAAGAATTCTGTCCAGATGCTTGGTTGATTAATTTTACTAATCCCGCAGGTATGGTGACCGAAGCTTTAATCAATAGATTAGACTGGAAGAAAACAATTGGCTTATGTAATATTCCTATCGGACAGCAAAAAGCAGCAGCAAACGAATTAGCCTTGGAAGAAAGTGAGCTGACGTTAAGGCATGTCGGTCTTAATCATTATCATTTTCATCAAGTTTGGGACAAGCAGGGAAAGAATTGGACGAGTGAGCTGATTGAGCGGTTTTATGGAAATGTAAAGCATAAAGAGCAAGAGGTTGTCAAGAACATTACCAACCTAGATTTTCCCATTAGTTTTTTAAGGGCAATCCAAATGCTTCCCTGTGATTATCATCGTTACTATTTTTTGGAAAAAGAGATGCTAGAAGATGCTATTGTGCAATATCGTGAAGGACATATCAGAGCAGCAGTGGTTAAAAATGTTGAGAAAGAACTGTTTGAACGCTATCAAGATCCTGATTTGAAGCTATCATTTTGGTAGTTAGAAACATTTTTAGTAATGTTTATGCAAGTCATTCCCAAAGTTACTATATGATTTATGGATTGAAAGAATCATGAAGCTAAGTTCAAGCCGTCATCTTTAATTGATTCTAGAGTCTTTTGAATTACCTTTGATACATGGTCACTTTCGACTTGCCTTATTCATACTCAATGAAAATCAAAAGCAGACTAGGCAACACAGATAGCAGATAGAACTAAAGTCCATCAAATCAAGTCAACAAAGTTCGTTTTTGATTTTCAAAGAGTATCAAGTACTGTTCTGCGTCTTTCTGTTCCTTGTTCTGAAAGGTAATGCATTTGACTATAGTAACATCAAATTGATGTATATAGTTGATTATCGTCTTCGTCCTCTTTTCAAGCACCAAAGATAATACCACCAACTGTGCGATGGTGGGAGTAAAATAATCCAGTGAATGATGTCAGAATGAATAAAAAGTCTAATTTGGATATTTTTCTTCAATCTTTTTTCTTTGTATCCAAAAGTAAAAAACTCTCAAAAACACTGAAATAACAGCCTTTTTAAAAGTCTCATTAGTTACTCGTTTCTCTGCACAATTTCCCAAATGATCAAATTTTTAGGAGATTGTCTACGTTCTGAGATACTCCGGTGGATTATGTTAGCCTGAGCCTCGAACACAGAGAGCGAGGTTTCTTTTTCTTTGTTAGAGTTCCTACTGACCTCCTGCTTTGTTTTTTTAGGGTTCTTTGTTTCAAAAATTTGCAAACGTTTACGTAAAAGACTACAATGAATATATCAAGTAAAAAGGAGATAATTATGGCTTATAAAACAATCTACCCTTACACGAATGAAGTGCTCCATCAATTTGACAATGTTTCAGATGCAGATGTAGAAAAAGCGCTGGAAACAGGCCACCAACTCTATAAAGAGTGGCGCCGCGATGATCGTCTAGACGATCGCAAAGCGCAACTACACAAGATTGCCGATTTGCTCCGTCGTGATCGTGATAAATATGCGGAAGTTATGACTAAGGACATGGGGAAACTCTTCACAGAAGCTCAAGGGGAAGTGGAGCTATGTGCTGATATTGCTGATTATTATGCTGATAAGGCTGATGAATTTTTGAAACCTGTTCCTTTAGAAACTAATACTGGTGAGGCCTATTACCTCAAACAAGCAACTGGTGTTATCTTAGCCGTTGAGCCGTGGAATTTCCCATTTTATCAAATCATGCGCGTGTTTGCCCCCAACTTTATTGGCGGTAATCCAATGGTTTTGAAACACGCTTCGAACTGTCCTGCTTCTGCCCAGGCTTTTGAAGATTTAGTTCTTGAAGCAGGTGTGCCCGAAGGGGGATTTAAAAACCTTTTCGTTTCCTATGATCAAGTGAATGCGATCATTGCAGATAAACGTGTTTCAGGTGTCTGCTTAACAGGTTCTGAACGTGGTGGCGCATCGGTTGCTGAAGCAGCGGGACGTCATCTTAAGAAATCGTCACTTGAACTCGGTGGTAATGATGCCTTCATTATCCTTGAAGATGCTGATTTTGACTTACTAAAAGAGACTATTTTCTATGCTCGACTTTATAATGCAGGTCAAGTATGTACCTCTTCAAAACGTTTCATCGTTGTTGGTGAAGAAAACTATAACAAATATGTGGATATGGTTGTGGAAACCTTCAAAACGGCTAAATGGGGTGACCCGATGGCAGCTGAGACAACCTTAGCTCCTCTATCTTCAGCTGGTGCTAAAGAGGAGGTCTTGGAACAAATCAAATTGGCTGTAGATAATGGTGCAACTGTGGAATATGGTAATGAGGCCATTGACCATCCTGGTAACTTTGTTATGCCAACTGTTTTGACTAATATTACAACAGAAAATCCTATTTACAATCAAGAAATTTTCGGTCCAGTTGCTTCTATTTACAAAGTTGATACGGAAGAAGAAGCGATCGAACTTGCTAACGATTCAAGTTACGGTCTGGGTGGTACAGTCTTTTCAAGCAATCAAGAACACGCAGAACGTGTCGCCGCTCAAATCGAAACGGGTATGAGTTTCATCAACTCAGGTTGGGCATCTCTTCCAGAATTGCCATTTGGTGGTGTCAAAAATGCCGGTTACGGTCGCGAACTTAGTGAACTAGGCTTTGCAACCTTCTTGAATGAACACTTGGTATATACACCAAAACGTTAATAAAGAAAAAAATAGATTGGAGAAAAGTCCATTTTAGACATTTTTCTCCAATCTTTTTTTGTAGCCCAAAACACTGAAATAACAGCGTTTCTAACAGGTTAATGTTTATCCGTCTTCCTACAAAGTTTCTCAAATCATCAAATTTTCAGAGGTGTGTCTATGTTCTGAAAATTCTAGTTCATTTTGAACTAGAGTTTTTGATGCAAGCGATCTAATATTATTTCAGTTAAAAGTATTGGAAAAACTTGTGAGTCAATGACTGAATTTCTCGAGAATGTTTTATCTGGTAGTCTAATAATATGTTTAAAATAGGCATCAATAGGAGAGCTTTGATTACTTGTGATTAAGTAAGCATTATGAGGCATATTTTCACTAATTCCGCCTAGACTTCTTTCAAAATTGGATTTATTCGCAGAAACTGAAAAATAAATAAGGAGATCGTTTTCTGTGACGAGATTAGTGAGGTGAGCAATGTCAAGGATGTCACCACTGAAAAAACTATGCTTGTCTAAATTAATCAGACCATAATGGAGTAATTTGGCAGGTAAAGACGATTGATACAGGCCAACTACAAAGATATGGGGTGATACTGCTAGTTGATCTGTTAGAGACTCGAGTATTTTTGATGGAATAGTTTGCAGACTGCTTAAACCATTTTGATATTGTTTTAACATATTTGAGTATGGATCCTCAGTTTTAGAACGAATGCTGGTCCGTAAATCGGTTATGGCGGCATATCTAAAGTCTTTAAACCCTTTATAACCGAGGGATTTGCACAAACGCAATACAGCAGATGTTGATGTGTTGGATAATTGGGCAATTTTAGTAATGGTTAAGGTCTCGATATACTCTAAATGTTCAATGAGTAATTGAGCAACTTGCTTTTCAGCTTTTGGGAGTTCATTTAATTTTTTTGTAAGTAACTCTATTATTGTCATAAGTATCAATCCTTATTGTTCATTCTTAGTTAAATCATATAAAAAAGACAAGAAATAAACAAGCTTTTGACAAAATAATCAAAAAAAAATAACAATTTTATCAAAAAATCTATTGACGGCGCTTTCATTGGTTGTTATATTAGTATTATAAAATTCAAAAAATTATTGAAAGGAATGCTTATGGCAAAAAATTACGATAATTTGGCAAGGGATATCGTTGCTCATGTTGGTGGTGAGGACAATGTTACTAATCTTGTTCACTGTATTACACGATTACGTTTTTATTTGAAAGATGAGACTAAAGCAGACACTGACTATCTTTCAAATCATGACGAAATTGTCACAGTAGTTAAAGCTGGAGGGCAATATCAAGTGGTAATAGGCAATCATGTTGGTGATGTTTATAATGCTATTTTAAACACCAGTCATATTAAAGGTGCTGGTGGTATTGATGTTGATGAAGGGGATGAGGAAGGTCCTAAAGGTAGTCTTCTTGATCGTTTCATCGCTTTAATGTCAGGCTTATTTCAACCAATTCTGGCAGTACTTTCTGGTGCAGGGGTTTTAAAAGGATTAGCTGCCATTATTGCTGTTTTGGGCGTAGAAAAAACTAGCGGTACTTATTTAATTATCAATGCCGCAGGCGATGGTTTTTTTCAATTTCTACCAATGGCCTTAGCGATAACAGCAGCTCGCAAGTTTAAGTCAAGTGAATTTATCGCTATTGCTATCGCAGGTGCCATGCTTTACCCAAGTCTAGTAACTCCTGTAGATACAGATCCGGTGATGACTTTGTTTAAAGGTTCTATGTTTGAATCTGATATTTTTATGACTTTTGCCGGTATACCTGTTATTTTACAATCTTACTATTCAACGGTAGTGCCTGTTATCGTAGCTGTATTCTTTGGATCTAAGTTAGAAAAGTTTTTTAAGAAAGTAATCCCAGATACGATAAAGTTAGCGGTCGTACCTGCATTAACATTATTGATTGCTGTACCGGTTACAATTTTACTGATTGGCCCAATCTCCAACTGGGCATCAGATATTGTCGGTGGTGTTATTTCTGCTGTTATTGATTTTAATCAAACTATTGCATATGCTATTGTCGGTGCCCTTTGGCAAGTCTTTGTTATGTTTGGTCTTCATTGGGGTTTGATTCCAATTATGTATAATAACTATGCAACACAAGGGTTTGATACGGTTTTAGTTGGTGCTTTTGGTGCATCTTTTGCACAGATTGGCGTCTTATTAGCAGTTATTTTTAAATCCAAAGAGAAAAAAGTTAAGCGTATTGGTTGGCCAGCATTTGTAACAGGAATTTTCGGCATCACAGAACCAGCCATTTACGGTATCACCCTTCCTATGAAAACACCTTTTATCATTAGTTGTATTGCATCAGGTATTGCAGGTGCTTTGGCAGGATTCTTAAAACTTGTTTCTTATACTTCTGGAGGCTTAGGGGTTTTCAAATACCCAACATTTCTAGATCCATCAGGAGTAAATACAATGAATATTTGGAATGGTGTCATTGTTAGTGTCTTTGCTTTTGTTGTTGGTTTTGGAATGATGATGTTAGCTAAAGTGCCAGCACTTAATTCTAAGGCGAGTCCAAAGGAGATGTCATCTGTTGATGAAGATAAAAAAGAAAATACGATCAATATTACTGATGAGATGATTAATAGTCCTATTTCTGGGTCTGTGATTGAGCTTAATCAGGTCCCAGATCCAGTTTTTGCTACAGGGGCCATGGGACAAGGGATTGCTATTGATCCTACAGGAAATACTATTGTAGCTCCAGCAGATGCTACTGTTAATCTGCTATTTCCAACAAAACATGCTATTGGCCTTGTAACAGATGGAGGTGCTGAGCTGTTAATTCACGTTGGTATGGATACGGTAGCTCTGGAAGGTGTACCGTTTACTGCATATGTGACTAGTGGTGAAAAAGTAAAAGCCGGACAAAAATTGCTCTCTTTTGATAAAGAGGCGATTACTAAAGCAGGATACTCTGTGGTGACTCCGATTATTGTTACTAATACAAATGCATACAATACCGTGTCGTCTCAGGTAACAGGGTCTGTATTAGAAAATGAGTTGTTATTAACATTGAAAAAATAATATAAAGCTGCATGTCAGCTTTTTTATCTATCAGATTTTTCAGGGAGATAAAGGCGATGCCATATCAATTACCCGCCAATTTTTTATGGGGTGGGGCTACTGCAGATTTTCAGTTTGAAGGAGGTTTTAATGAAGGAGGTAGAGGATTATTATCTCATGACTTTGAGACAGATGGTTCCCTAAAGATTCCCAGACATCATACAATGACATTACCAAATGGTGAGATTATTAAACCCAAAAGTTCCTTCTTTCTTGCTGAAAAAGTTCCAGAGAATGCGCAACCTATTTTTCTTGAAGATGAGTATTATCCTAGTCACAAAGCAGTAGATTTTTACCATCGTTATAAGGAGGATATTGCTTTGATGGCTGGAATGGGATTTAATGTGTTTCGGTTTTCAATCTGTTGGACCCGTATTTTCCCTACTGGCGAAGAAGAGAAACCTAATGAAGAGGGATTAGCATTTTACGATAATGTTATTAGTGAGATGCTTAAATATGGTATGGAGCCTTTGATTACCATTTGTCATGATGAGCTACCAATGGCTCTTGCTTTGAAATATGATGGCTGGTCTTCAAGACATGTTATCAATGCTTATCTGAAGTATTGTAAAGTTTTATTTGAACGTTTTGGTGACCGTTGTCGTTATTGGCTAACCTTCAACGAAATTAATGCTGTCAGAGGTTTTGGACCAACGGGTGTTCGAAACCCAGATGGTCAAGATCGTTATCAAGCCGTGCATCATATGTTTGTTGCTTCAGCTAAAGCTGTTAAGCTTGGTCATGAGATGATGCCTGGTAGTCAATTTGGAGCTATGTATGCTATGAGTGAGCTGTATCCAGCGAGTTCGAAACCAGAAGATGTTTTTCATAGACTTCAAGCACGTCGCGAAAATTGGTATTTTATTGATACGATGGGGAGAGGCTATTATCACCCCTATGTTAAGGAGATTTGGCGAAAACATGGTGTTAAAAATATTAAAATGGATTCAGATGACCAAATCCTCTTAAAAGAAGGACAATTAGACTTTATTAGTTTTTCATATTATAGATCTAACGTTACGCAAGCTGGGGATCCATGGTTTAATGTAGGAGGTTCTCCAAATCCAAATCTTGAAACAACTCCTTGGGGATGGTCTGTTGATCCACTTGGCTTAAGACATGTTATGAATGAAATTTACGACCGTATTCAAAAACCTATTTTCATTGTCGAAAATGGCATGGGAGCTATTGATGAACCTGACCAGAATGGAAATGTCCAAGACGATTATCGAATCAAGTATCTCAGAGATCACTTGAGAGCCATGGCGGATGCTATATTAATTGATGGTGTCGACTGTTTGGGTTATACCATGTGGGGACCGATTGATTTAGTTTCCTTATCTACAGGAGAAATGAAGAAACGCTATGGATTTATCTACGTTGATATGGATGATAAGGGTAAGGGGAGTTTGGATAGGACACCTAAAAAATCCTACTATTGGATGAAAAAAGTAATCGAAACTAAGGGAGCTTATCTTAATGACGATTATCCGACTCCATAGGATAGTACTATTTTTCCCTAGAAAATCATCAATTTAAAGATGTATGGTCTATACTGTAGATAACAAAGTCATTTAAAGGAGATAGTATGCAACATAGGACGCTCAAACCATTTCCAGATAACTTTTTTGGGTGCTTCCACGTCAGCTTATCAAGTTGAGGGAGCAGCTCTATAAGATGGTAAAGGGCGATCGTGTCAAGATGTTAAGGAAACTCCAAGAGAAACTTCAGATTTGTCAGTTTCTGTTGAACATTATCACCATTATAAAGAAGATATTGCTTTAATGGCAGAAATGGAGTTTAAATCATACCGCTTTTCCATTTTTGGGACTCGTATTTTGCCATAAGGAACCGGTACGGTAAATTCCCAAGGGATTGAATTTTACAACAATCTGATTGTGAATGTTTGAAATGCAATATTGAGCCAATCGTGACCATGTTCCATTTTGATATGCCTGCTAAATTAGATGAAGGTGACTCTTGGTCAAACCGCGAGTCTATTGCCTAGTTTGCAGATTTTGTTAAACTTTTATTCGAAATTTTTGGGATCGTGTCACATATCGGCTTACCATCAATGAGCAAAACAAGCTAATATTGGCTGGTCCTGTCATGTACCAGCAGGTACTGAAAACCTTACACGCGAAAGTTATAAACAAAATCGTCGCCCAAGCCTAAATCATGTAGTTTTGCCATGAGGTGCTTCCAGAAGCTAAGATTAGTCCTGCTCCAACTATTTCTCTAGTTTATGCCTCTTCTTCAAAGCCATGTGTAACTGGCTCTACCTAGATGCAGCGGGTTATGGTGTCTATAATAATTTAGTTTGGTCATATTTGGAAGAATATGATGCTGTGTCCGAAGTGACGAAAGAAGACCTCGCTATCATGAAAGCAAGAAAACCTGATTTTATCGGATGCAACTATTACAATACTGCAACAGCAGCAGCTTCATATGGTAGTGAAAATAATTGTTCAACATATGCTGGCCAACAATCTAAATAAGGCGTAGCTAATGTCTTTAGGACAGTAAATAATCCAAATCTGCCTAAGACAGAATTTGGATTGGAAATTGTTCCAATGGGATTCAGGACTACAGTTCGTGAAATGTATAGTCGTTACTGCTTACCATTACTGGTAACGGAAAATGATCTGGGCGCTCATGCTACTTTAACTGAAGATGGAAAAATTCATGATAGTTATCGTATCACATATCTCCAAGATCACATTGAGCAAATCCAACTTGCCATTACAGATGGTGTTGATATGATGGGATACCCCCATGGTCGGCTATTGACCATATTTCAACCTACGAAGGAATTAAAAAACGTTATGGATTTATTGATGTTGATCGTGACGAATTTGTTTTAAAAAACTCGCACGCTACCGTAAGGATTCTTTCTATTGGTATCAATGCGTTATTAAAACAAACGGTCAAGATTTGAGTGATTTGTAAGTTGTATTTGACCATATAAAGGATGAAAAGCAGATGTCTATTAGATTAGGTATCTGTTTTTTTGAAATAGAATAGTTTCAAAAATGGACGATTTTTGTAAGTTGAAGATATATTTAAAATAAAACATCAAATAGGTTTCAAAATAGAACTATTTTTCGAGAGATTTGATATTTTTTTATATCATAATGCTATAAAATTGAAAATGTAAACACTTACAATATTTAAAGGAGAAAATTATGACTTTACAAATGATTTTAGCATTAGGTATTCTAGTACTCATGATTGTCATGATTATGTCTGATAAATTTGCGTTTGGGGCACCCCCATTGTTCGCATGTTTATTACTAGTAGCAACAGGATTATCGACTCCACAAGAAGCATTTGCTGGTTTTATTAATTCTAGTGTTATTATGGTTGCTGGATTTATGGTTGTAATGGCTGCATTGATGAAGACAAGTTTCATTGCTAAAGTTCAAACAACAATGATTGCATTAGTTGAAAAGGGTGGATATAAGAGTTATGCATTGTTATTACTAGTTGTTATGCTAGGAGCAAGTCTAGCTGGTATGGGAGCCACAGGTTATTATGTTCTCATCTTATCGCTAGTATCTACTATTCCTTATAATAAAAAAATGCCGACTTCAAAATTGATGATGCCTTTGGGTTTTGCAACAAATCACCCATTAGTCCCAATTAATGTTGCCCTTACCTATGGTGTGACAGTAAGTGTCTTGGAAAGTTCCGGTGTAAAAGAAACACTTTCAATGGGACGTTTCGCAATTGTTAATCTAATTTTATCTCTAGGGTTTTTGGCTTGGAGCTTAGTTGCCTATAAGTTACTCCCTGATCATCCTATCCAAGCAGATCTTGATCGAGAAGAAGCCAAAGAGCAGGAAATTGCTGTTATGATGATGAATCCAGTTCAGGAAAAGATTACTGTAACCATGTTCATTGTCAGCGTCATAGGCATGATGTTAATGAATCAACTTGGTAACTTTGCATTTGTTCTTCCTGGTTTGTGTGCGGCAGTCATTCTATTCTCTGGTGCACTGGATTTTCGTTCTGTTCGTGATAATATGGGGGCACCTGTTATTCTAATGATGGCTGGTGTTATCGGAGTAGCAGATGCTCTCGCAAATTCTGGCTTTACGGCAATGGTTGGCGACTGGGTTGCAGCAACAGTTGGAACTAATATCAGTCCATTCCTTCTTATTCTTTTGTTTACTTTCTTAACAAGTAGTGCAGCAACATTCACAGGATCAAACATGGGGTCAGTCTTTATTTTTGCACCCATTGCGATTGCAACTAGTGTTAGTTTAGGACTCAATCCTTTAGCTGCAGCTGCAGCAGTAACTATCTCTGGTTGGAATGGCGGGTATATGCCAGTTGATGGTATGCCTGCTATGATTTTGGGTATGGGGAATTACAAACTACCAGAATTCTGGGTGTATTCAGTTCCAATGTATCTCATTCGTGTATTCGCATTAGCATTGGGAGCATATCTCATGTTTCCATAGCGCTGATGTCATTTTAATAAATAGGAAAAGAAGTAGACACTTTTGCTTATAGAATCTTAATGGATAGACTTTAATAAAAGAAGTTTGGAATTTACTTCCAAACTTCTTTTATTGATTCAAATAACGCCATAATGTGGTTCGACTTATGCCAAGTTGTTTTGCAGTTTTAGTCTGATTTCCATTGTTTTTATCTAATGTTAAACGAATAATTTCTTTTGAATAATCAAATAGTGTTCTATTTGAATTGATCCAATCTTTAATTGCTTCTGATTCAAAAAGATTATCGAACTTATTTTTTTCTAAATTTAAGCTAGTCTCAATTTGCGTAGAGGAAATATAATAAGTATCTGTCGCAATAGCAACTTGTTTTAAAATTTGATAAAGTTGATTGAAATTTCCTGGAAAATCAAATTCTGTTAATAATTGTAAAGCCCCCGGCTCAAAACCTACAATATCTCTATTATTTTCAATGTTAATTTTATTTAAAAGTAAGGTAACAATACTGCTTATTTCAGTTTGACGTTCCCTCACTGATGGGGAATAGGTGGTATAAAAGTCTAATTCATCGTTTAAGTGATTTAAGATTGATTGATTATCGTCATCTTTCTTTATGGTATAGGTAAATATAATATTATTTCTTTGTAGTAACTTAGTATTGGAAATAATTGTCATTAATTTATCAAATTCTATAAGTGGCAACTGATCGATATTTTTAAATAAAAAAGTAATGTTGCTATCCATCAATGGACCATTTGAAGGATTAAGGAGATATTTCCAAGTTTTGTCGTTAATGAGTTGTGATTTAATAACGATGAGTTGTGATTGGTTATTTTTTTGTGACAAAAAACTTGTGTAGGCCAAGCTAGTTTTGAATGTTCCAGTCTCACCGGTAATTAGTATTGCATGGTAATGATTTTGAGCTTTTTGAATTTTTTCTTTCATATCAGGTGTGATAAAAGAAGAAAATGACATGTCTGTTGATAATCTTTCTGCTACAGTTTTTTTATCTAAGTATTCGATTCCGAATTGATGATTAATCATAGGAGGAGTCGTTTCTTTAATTTCAATAAGATAGTGATTGTCATCGATAACATTAATATTTAAATGGTAGGTTTGGGACTGATAAGTGTGATAATATTTTGGGTTATCATTTTCGATTTTATCTTTTAAATAGTTCATTATAGCTTTTTGATGTTTGGCATCTATATTGGAAAAAATCGATTGGAAATCTTTTGACATAATCAGTATTTTTGAGTTTTGCTTATAAAAAGCAGTCTGTAGTAATTGTGTGTGATTTTGAACTGCTTTAATATACTGAGTTCTTTCAATAGCGTCATTGTATGCTTTTTTGATACTTTGTTGTCCAGAAGTGATCAATAACGTATTGAGAGACATTTGGAGTGCTGTTTTATTAGTAACGGCATCACAAAGTATTAAGTCAAATTGTTTATTTTGTAGATCACTTAAAATTTCTTTAGTATCACTATTGTGATGTAAGGTGATAATAGAAATGTTGTATTTTAAAATATTGGCTAAAAGATGTGCAGTCTCAGTAATATTATTATAACCAACAATGGCAAATTTTTGACTATAATTTTGGGCTAATTGGATGACACTGAGTATATCATACAAAGAAATCGAAACTTCAATAACAGGAATTTTGACTGCTTTTTGAATTAATTGGGCAGTACCTCCACGAGAAATAATAGCATCATATTGTGTAATATTTAACTTTTTTACTAAGGTTATTGCTTCTTCTAAGTCAGCAGTATAGACATCTAACGTAATATTATCGTAATTAGATGCAATGGTGGCCATAGATTCTCTCAATTCTTCATAAGGAGCAATACCTAATAATCTAACGTTACTCATAAGATCCCTCTTGTTCCATATATGAACAATTATACAACATTATTATTGGTTATAGTATCGTTTTGTGAAAATGTTTCAAAAATAAACATTTTATTATTTCTATTACTTCAATATTTTAGACAGTGTAGTAGAATATCTTCAAGGAGGTGAAAGGATGATAAAGTTATTGGTATTAGCCGATGATTTTACTGGAGCCCTAGATACTGGAGTACAATTTTCAAAGCAGGGTGTTATAACTGAGGTAACTACAGATATTGACATCAATTTTTCAGAAGAAACTGATATTGAAGTATTAGTTATTGATACGGAGAGTCGTTATCTCAGTTATCAAGAAAGCTATCAACTGCATCTAAATATTATAAAAAGAGCTAAAAAAAGCGGTATTCACTACTATTACAAAAAAATAGATTCAGCATTAAGAGGAAATGTTAGTAGTGACATTGCGGCCCTAATGACGAGTTTTCCAAAGGAGCGCATCTCACTTATTCCGGCATACCCAGAGATAAACCGTGTCGTGAAAAAAGGCATTCTGTACATAGAAGGTAAACAAGTCACTGAAAGTAGGTTTGCCGATGATCCATATGAACCTGTTTTAGAGAGTGACATCTTAAAAAGATTACATGACGAAGCTGGTATTGTTGCAAAATTGATTTCTAACCCACAAGATGAAATAGGTGATTATTCCATTGGATTATTTGATTCAGAAACAAGTGAAGAGATTCATTCGATTGGTCAATTATTAAAAGAAAAGAATTTGCTCAATATTACAGTCGGATGTGCTTCATTTGCGAAGGAACTTTCCAGTTTATTATTTAAAAAGAAAGCAATTGAGTTTCAAGAAATAAAATCACCTCTATTAGTGATGTGCGGATCCGTAAATCAGACGACACAAAACCAAATAACATTTGCTCAAGAAAATGGTCACTTTAGACATTCTTTAGATGCGAATCAACTTTTAATAGATAGTTATTGGAATACCAATGAAGGAAAAAAAGAATTTGATAATATCAAAACGCTTTTGAATCCACGACAAATTGCTATTTTTGAAACCTTCTCTTCAAAAACTTCAAAAAATATACTTCGACTTCAGAAAAATTTTGGAATTCAAACATTTGAAGTTCGACAAAAGATTGGTCAATCATTGGGAGAATTAAGTAAAAAGTTATTCTCTTCGGAAATAGATAGAACATACCTTTTTACTGGGGGGGATACCCTGTTTCAATCAATGCAAGTTATTGGAATAACTAGGATTCGACCAAACTTTGAATACAGTCCAGGAGTAGTTGTTTCAACTATCTATTGGCAAGGCAAAGAATATCAAGTCTTAACAAAGTCAGGGGGATTTGGTGAGGAAAATTTGTTTGTTGAAATTCAAAACGACTATTTAAAAAAGGGGGAAAAATATGTTAACTGATTATAATTTAAAGATGCCTAAAAATATTTTTGCTGGCGAAAACGCACTGGAACAGATTGAAACCATTATTCCTGAAAGAACCAAAAAAATTATCGTATTTTCAGATAAGGGTATTCAAGATGCTGGGTTATTGGAAATTCCATTAACGATTTTAGATAAAACCGGAATTGATTATGAGATTATTACAGATATTCCAGCAGAACCTACTTACCACCAGGCACAGGAAATAGTAGAGTATTTTAAATCTTTAAAGGGAGATTTCATCATAGCCATTGGTGGCGGAAGTGTGATGGATACTGCTAAGCTAGCTTCTATATTGGCAACAGATGAGTATGGTGTTAAAGATTTACTAGATAATCCTTTGTTAGCAAAGAAACAAATTTCATCTTTAATGATACCAACAACAGCGGGAACCGGTTCTGAAGCAACCCCAAATAGTATTGTCGCTGTGCCAGAAAAAGATTTAAAAGTTGGTATTGTTAATCCTGAAATGATTGCAGATTTTGTCATTCTTGATGGTCGGTTAATTAAGAATTTACCACTAAAAATTGCTGCAGCAACAGGTGTTGATGCGATGTGTCATGCCATTGAATGTTTTACTTCAAACAAACGTAATCCATTTAGCAACACTTTTGCTTTAGAAGCTTTTGATTTGATTTTCAATAACGTTATTGAAGCTTGTCAAAATCCTGATGCACTAGATGCAAAAAATAAAATGCTTCTTGGGTCTTTCTATGCCGGAGTAGCTATTACTGCTTCAGGCACAACAGGGATTCATGCTCTTTCCTATCCACTTGGAGGAAAATATCATATCTCCCATGGTGTTTCCAATGCTATTTTGCTAATGCCAGTTATGACTTTCAATGAGCCGGTTATTAAAGAATATTTTGCAGAGGCTTATAATAGAGTCGTTAAAGATGGTAACAAGGATCTCTCAGTTGAAGAAAAATCTCAATTTATTCTCAATGGTATGGGAGATATTGTTAAAACATTAAAAATTCCAACCAGCTTGAAAGAATTTGATGTTTCAGAAGATGATCTTGAAGGCTTGGTTGAAGCCGGCATGCAAGTAAGACGTTTACTAGTTA
The DNA here is from genome assembly GCF_000380145.1 of Streptococcus thoraltensis DSM 12221. Classification (GTDB taxonomy): domain Bacteria; phylum Bacillota; class Bacilli; order Lactobacillales; family Streptococcaceae; genus Streptococcus; species Streptococcus thoraltensis. Next base: position 71,932 of record NZ_KB904620.1, read on the forward strand.
ATAACATGAGAGAAATTACAGCAGATGATGCTCGCGAAATTTACAAACAAGTACTATAAAAGGAGAAATCATGGTTAAAATTGAAGGAATTATTGCCCCCATCATCACGCCAATGAATGAAGATGAGTCTATTAATCTAAATGAATTTAGAAATCAAGTAGATCGTTTAATTGATAATGGAATACACGGTATATTCGTTTTTGGCACTAACGGAGAATCATATATTTTAAGTGAGGAAGAAAAACTTGAAGTCATCAAAGTCGCTGTGGAACAAGCTGATGGTCGTGTTCCTATCTACGCTGGTACAGGTTTAAATGGAACAAAAGAAACCATCCGATTTTCTCTCAAAGTGAAAGAGCTCGGTGTTGATGCCTTATCAATTATTACACCTGGTTTTGCAGCTGCCTCACAAGATGAACTTTATGAACATTTTAAAGCAGTTGCTGAGGCAGTTGATTTACCGATTATTTTGTATAATATTCCATCTAGAACTGGAAATACAATTGCTCCAGTAACGGTTGGTAAATTAAGTGAAATCCCTAATATAGTAGGTGTTAAAGATTCCAGTGGTAATTTTGATAATATACTTCAGTATATTGAACAAAGTCGTAATGCAGAAGATTTTGTAGTTCTTTCGGGAAATGATTCCCTTATCCTTTGGACTTTACTTGCCGGTGGTTCGGGTGCGATAGCAGCATGTTCAAATGTTTATCCTTATACTCTTTCACAAATTTATGAACAATTTGTTGAGGGAAATATTGAAAAGTCACGTCAGTATCAGGATTCTATTCGTTCCTTCCGAAACCTATTTGCATTTGGCAATCCAAATACAATTGTTAAATATGGTGTTGCTGAGCTCGGTCATCCAGTTGGCAAAGCAAGAGCTCCATTTAATCATTTATCAGCTGAAGGTCTTGAAGCTCTCCGTCAAGTTTTGGCTAATAATAAAAAGAACGGTATGAAATAGAGGTGTCTTCATGACAAAAAAAATAATTGGAATTACTTTGGGTGATCCAGCTGGAATTGGTCCAGAAATCGCATTAAAGGCTTTTACTAAGGAAGAATTATACAAGAAGTCAAAACCATTATTAATAGGAGATAGTTCGATAGTAAATTACTATCTTGAAAAGCATCCTGAATTAAACTTGAACGTCAATATTATTGATAAACCAGCCGATGGGCAATATGAATTCGGTAAAATAGATTTAATTGATCTAGGTATTATTGATATGTCAACTTTTGAAATTGGTAAAGTATCAGCAGTTGGTGGAGATGCAGCTTTTCAATACGTTAAAAAAGTTATCGAGCTTGCACTTGCTAAAGAGATTGATGCTACAGTTACTAACCCATTGAATAAAGAAGCAATGAATTTAGCAGGCCATCACTATGCAGGTCATACAGAAATTTATGCTAATTTGACAGACACTGATAAGTACACGATGATGTTAGCTGATGGTAATCTGCGCGTCGTCCATGTTTCTACTCATGTTTCTTTAAGAGAAGCTTGTGATAGGGCTACTAAAGATAGAGTTTTAGATGTTATTCGAATAGCTGATAAGGCATGCAAAGATTTGGGAATGGAAAATCCTAGAATTGCCGTTGCAGGACTAAATCCTCACTGTGGCGAAAATGGATTATTTGGTACGGAAGAAATTGAGCATATCAATCCAGCTGTTGAAGAAGCTAAATCAGAGGGCATAAATGCTTATGGATCATTGCCAGCTGATACAATTTTTTCAAAGGCAAATGGAGGAATGTATGATATTGTGGTTGCAATGTATCACGATCAAGGCCATATTCCTTTGAAATTGCTTGGTTTTGTTTATGATCAGGAAAAAGGAGCGTGGCAAGCAGTTCGAGGTGTTAACATTACACTAGGTTTACCAATCATTCGAACATCGGTTGATCATGGAACGGCATTCGATGTTGCTGGTGAGTGGATGGCAAGTGAAGTAAGCCTCGAAAATGCTATTGATTATGCTATTCAATTAGCTGAAAATTCAAAATAAAATAAAGAGGTCACCATTATGATTATTGACCGTCGAGAATGCTTGGCTAATTACCAAGCTATTCTTAGAAATATTGATAAAGCGCTTTCTAAAGTGTCGGAGGTGGAAAATACATGGGAAGAGGGAGTGAGGTATCTTTTTGACGGTGGTTTTGTTTTCTTTCAACAAGGAAAAACGAAGCCATTAAATGAATCTCAATTCGAGGCACATAAAAAATATGTTGATGTCCAGCTTGTCCTAGAAGGGTCAGAGTATGTTGCTATCAATGTTCGTGAAGAGGTATCAATGCTTATTCCTTATGACAATGAGAAGGATGTTGAAAAATATCAAGGTGAAACGGAACACTTCATTAAAGTATCTAAAGGAATGGGGTATGTTTGTTTTCCATGGGATATTCACAAAGCTATTTTTCATATTGAGAAACCACAAGAATTTATAAAAGCAGTAATTAAAATAGAAATTTAGATGAGGTAAAAAATGAAAAAACTTCCAAATGTTCTAGTTTCAGAGCCTAATGGCGTTATTTATCATGATGATTTTTTAAATATTGATTTTGGATTAATTCCAACTGGTGGGAATGCTACCGCACATGCTCCCGCCTTGATTGAAACTGAAGACGGCGGACTTCTTTGTGCCTGGTTTGCGGGTTCATTTGAAGGCTCAGGTGATATCTCAATTGCTATTTCCAAATTAAATCCTAAAACTCAAGAGTGGTCTGATGCTGTTATTGTATCAAAAGGTGAAGATCGTTCTGAGCAAAATCCAGCTTTCTTTCGTGCGCCAGATGGGCAAATTTGGTTGATTTACACCTCTCAGTTAAGTCGTCAAGAGGGTAAGGATAATATGCAATTCACCTCTATTATCATGGTTCAAAAATCTTCTGATGAAGGTATAACTTGGAGTGAGCCAGAAGTATTGTTCCCCGAAGAAGGAACATTTTCACGTCAAGCAATTCAAATCTTAAGTAACGGCAGATGGATTTTTGCCACATGGATTTGTGAAGATTCTCCTGAAGGGCTAACAAATGATCCAACAGAATTTCGAGTTTCTGATGACGAAGGAAAGACATGGAAAGTAGTTCGTATGCCTGAATCTGCAGGTCGCGTCCATGCTAATTTAATTGAAGTTGAACCTGGTCATTTGGTTGCTTTTATGCGTAGTCGTTTTGCAGATAACGTTTATATTAGCGAGTCAAACGATTACGGAGATACTTGGTCAATTCCTGAAAAGACTTTACTTCCAAATAACAATGCAAGCATTTCGGCAATAAAACTTCAAACTGGAGAAATTGCCTTGGCTTATAACGATAATGCTAGCAGAAATGCTGAATTCGGAAAAGTTGCCTGGCCAGGGTTAAGAAATCCTGTTGCTGTATCGGTTACTGAGGATTTCGGTAAGACTTGGCCGATTGGTCGTGTCTTTGAACAAGCAGAAGGATATATTGGTTCAGAAAATCGAACGAACAATAAACAATATGAATACCCAACTTTATATCAAACGAAAGATGGAAAGTTACATCTAGTTTATGCCTATCGAAACAGACTTTGTGTTAAATATGTTAGATTCACTTTAGATGATTTATATGGTTTAAAACGTGAAGTAGAAGGCTTGTATAATCCTACTTCAGGAGCAGGTGTTGATAAATAGTTGACAAAAAAACACTTCTCACGTGAGAAGTGTTTTCTTCTTATTCTTAATCACGTCCTTCAAATACTGGAAGGCTGATGATTTCAATTTTGTAACCATCTGGATCTGTGATGAAATAAAACATTGGTTTTTGGTCTGGCAATCCTTTAATATCTGTGATTGAGTAACCTGCTTCTTGATGAGCTTTATGAAGGTTTTCAATATCTTCAACACCAAGAGCAATGTGGCCATAGCCATCACCAAGTTCATAAGCACCGTGACCATAGTTGTATGTCAACTCAAGTTCGTATTCATACCCTTCTGCACGTAGGTAAACAATAGTAAATTCTTGCTCAGGGAAGTCTAAACGACGGTCTTCAGTCAATGATAGGGCGTCTGCGTAGAATTTTAATGAAGCGTCTAAATCTTTGACGCGAACACAGGTATGTAATGGTTTCATATCAATCTCCTTTGTAGAAATGCTGACTATTTCTTAATTCAGCAAGTATTTTATCAAAAAATTTATTCTTTTACTAATGATAATGCTTACTTTGTATCATCTATTAGTTGAACGTTGAAATGACTGCCTTGCGTTCTTTGCGTTGACGAGGATGTTTAGGATTTTGAAGGCGATAGCCTAAGGACAGCATACTTGCAATCCCCTCCTTGTCACTGTCAATCACACCGTGTTCAGCTAAAATAGCATTGACTTTACCATAAGGGAAACCTTCAATCGGACAGGAATCAATGCCCAATAAAGCGGCAGACGTCATCATATTTCCCAGGGCGATATAGGTTTGTTTAGCGGTCCAATCCCAGAGGCGACGCTCATCGTCTGCGATTTCCATATCTGATTCTTGAAAGATTTGGTACTGTTTTAAACGAGCCTCTAGGGCTTTAGAATCAGAAATACCACGCCGTACAAGACTGTCATAGACTGATGGGCTATCGTAACGGGCATTTTTCTCAGCAATTAAAAGAATAAAGTGACTTGCTGTATCCAACTGCGATTTGGCACCCCATGAAACGGCTTTGATGGCTTCTTTAACGGCTGCATTTTCCAAAACGACAAAACGCCATCCTTCTAAACCGATAGACGAAGGACTCAACCAAGCAGCGTCTAAAATGGTATCTAGGTCTTCTTGAGGAATCTTTTTATCTTGATAAACACGTATGGCTACACGGTTTTGATAGGCGTCTTGAAGTTGTTGACGAATGTTTTGATTATCCATAATGTCTCCTTTTCTTTGGGGATATGATAACATTTTCTGAACCTGATGACTACACATCAAACGCATGAAGTAATTTATTCCTTTCTGATAGCTATCTTTCATCAACAATATAATCCAATTGAAATTGAATAAATAATTATGTTTGACTGTAAAACAGTGAAAAAATCTTAAAAAATGACTGTATCTAGAAAGTGGTGACATGTATTTTTTCAGGCGTATAGCGTGCGATTGCTATGATTCCCTCTTGAAAGTGCGTCTTAAAACGTGTTAAGATAGAAGTATTTAGGATAAAAATGACAGGAGGAATTATGGATCAGCATCAAAAAGCCAGGTCGTATCTATCAGAATCGATTTTGTTTCTCATTTTTAGAGGCATTATCGTAGGACTAATTGCAGGATTTGTTGTTAGTAGTTTTAGGCTGCTTATTCAGATATTTTATGAAAAGTTCTTGTATTTATATGAATTAGCCCATGAAAAAAGTATCTATTTAGCTCTTATTTTGGGGTTATATGTCCTTATTTCTTTGATAGTAGGAAAATTATTGCTATCAGAACCACAAATTAAGGGATCTGGTATTCCCCAAGTTGAGGCTGAGCTGAAAGGATTCATGCATTTGAATTGGTGGAGTGTGCTTTGGAAAAAGTTTGTAGCAGGCTTATTAACCATCTCAAGTGGGATGCTCTTAGGCCGTGAGGGTCCTAGTATTCAGCTGGGTGCTATGGTCGGAAAAGGTGTTGCTACCAAGTTTGGTCTAGCCTCTTTCGGTGAGAAAACCCTAATTGCCAGTGGTTCAGCAGCAGGAATTGCAGCAGCTTTTGGGGCACCGATAGCAGGTCTTCTTTTTGTAGTTGAAGAAGTTTACCATCATTTTTCACGAACGGTTTGGATTACGACTCTAACAGCCAGTTTAACGGCAGATCTTGTTTCCAAACAGTTCTTCGGTATGGCACCTGTTCTCGATTTTGCTTCCAATTTAGCTCAGATGCCTTTAGAGGCTTACTGGTTGTATCTTATCATGGGCCTTGTCTGTGGCTTGTTGGCTTTTGGTTACGAAAAAGTGATTTTGGTTGTCGGAGAGTACTACCAAAAGTTAGGGAAAATCCTTCATATTAAACCGATCTATTTTAGCATTGTTGCGCTCGTTGCCATCATGCCCCTAACCTATTTTCTTCCGATTCTTTCTGGAGGCGGTCACGAAGTCATCATCACCCTCCCAAAACTCCATCTAGGCTTTTGGGTCTTGCTAGCCTGGTTTGTCATTCGCTTTGTCTACTGCATGATTTCCTATGGTAGTGGTGTCCCGGGTGGTATTTTTCTGCCAATCTTATCCCTTGGAGCCCTTTCTGGTGCAGCCTTTGGTGCCTTAGCTGTTCAACTTGGTTTGATTGATGACAGTATGTTTAGTCTCTTCGTTATCGCAGGGATGAGCGCCTACTTCGGCGCCGTTTCAAAAGCCCCACTGACCGCTATTGTCTTAGTCTGTGAAATGGTTGGAAACCTTTCGCAGCTCATGCCGCTAGCCTTCGTCACTCTCATTTCATACACCGTCATGGATTTGCTTAAAGGTGCCCCAGTCTATGAAGCCATGTTGGAAAAAATGTTTGCCAACAAGGAAGTCGAAGTTTCTGAAAAACTCATGCTTTTGCAGTGGCCAGTATCAGACAAAATTGCAGGTAGGCAAGTTCGCGAATTAGAATTACCGCGACAAATTTTGATTACTAATCAAGTCGTCAATGGAAAAAATGAAGTCGTGTCAGGGTCATCTGTCCTATATTTGGGCAATACTATTGATGTCATTATCCGAGAGTCTGATCGTCATTTAGCTGAAAAATATTTACTATAAAATTAGGAGAATTACACATGAAGATAACGATTTTTTGCGGTGCCAATTCGGGGAAAAATCCCATATATGCTCAAAAAACACAAGCATTAGCCGCTTGGATGGCAGACAATAAGCATAGCCTGGTCTTTGGTGGAGGTAAGGTCGGTTTGATGGGAATTTTAGCAGATAGTTTGATCGCTGCCGGCTGTGAAACGATTGGCGTCATGCCGACCTTTCTTAAAGAACGTGAAATTGTGCATACAGGCCTATCTCAACTGATTGTGGTTGAAGACATGCCAAGTCGAAAAGCTAAGCTGATGTCCTTAGGTCAAGTTTTCATTGCCTTGCCAGGAGGTCCGGGAACCCTTGAAGAAATTTCAGAAGTCATTTCTTGGTCACGGATTGGACAAAATGATAAACCCTGTCTGTTATTCAATGTTAACGGTTATTTCGATCCTTTGAAGAAGCAATTCGATCACATGGTTGAAGAAGGCTTTCTCAGTCAAGAAGACCGTGATAAAGTTCTTTTCACAGATAATCTTGATGAGATAGAAGCGTTTATTCAAAATTATCAGGCACCCCAAGTGAGAAAATACTAAAAGGTTGTTGGGATAAAAATCTAACATAAGACATAAAAAAGCGAACAAGATAGAATTCTGTTTAAGAAAAAAACTATCTTGTTCGCTTTTTATCAACCTTATGTAGCCAGATGGTAAAGAATTTCTAAGCTGAAAATCTTTTTTCAAAACTCTTTTTTACTTATATATTTAGTTGATTAGCCTTCAAAATAAAGTAACTCTTTTGGCGTTTTGGTGAAGGTTTCAAAGCCATTTTTGGTGACATAGCCACAATCTTCAATTCGAACACCGACCTTGCCAGGAATATAGATACCTGGTTCTACAGAGAAACACATGCCTTCTTGGATTTCCATATCATTGCCCTCCATAATAGATGGGAATTCATGAACATCCATACCAAGCCCATGCCCAAGACGGTGATTGAAGTATTCTCCGTAACCAGCTTTTTCAATGACACGCCGTGCAGCAGCATCAACTTCAGAAGCTGTGACACCTGGTTTGATAAATTCTTGAGCAGATAATTGGGCTTCTAGACAGAGATTATAAATATCTTTTTTGAATTGATCGGGCTGCCCAACGGCGACTGTTCTGGTCATATCACTAGTATAGCCAAGTGTTTCAACTCCCAAATCGAAAAGAAGTAGGGCGTTATTTTCAATCTTATTGGTGCCAGGAATACCATGTGGGTTGGCAGCATTGTTTCCCGTTAGAACCATAGTTTCAAAGCTCATCTTGGAAATGCCTTGTTTTTTGAGTTCAAATTCAATCTGAGCGATGATGTCAGTTTCTGTTTTATCAAGTGAAATATTGTCAAAACCGATTTGCACAGCCTTATCAGCCCAGTCGCCAGCAATCAACATCTTGTTAATCTCATCTTCGGATTTGATTAGACGCATGTTTTGAATTAAAGGAGTCAAGTTTACAAAGGCACCTGTGAAGACTGTTTCTAAGCCTTTAAACTTGGTGACATTAAGGTTGTCGAATTCCACCGCCACTTTGGTAAAATCAGTTTGCGGCAAGACTGCCTTAATTTTATCCCATGGATTTTCAGAATCTTGATAGCCAACAACTGGAAAGTTGACCACGCTTTTAGCACGAGCAGCATCAAGTGCTGGTAAGAAAAGGAGTGGTTGCTTGTCGGCCATCAAAAAGAGGAACATGTAACGTTCGTGGGGATCGCTAGCAAATCCTGTTAGGTAGTTGATGGTAACAGGATCGGAAACAACAGCTCCTGCAACATCCTGTTTAAGCAAGTTTTCTAAAAGTAAATCAATTTTTGTCATGTTATCCCTTCTTTCTGTCTCTTATTTTTTCAAAAATACCTCTAAAAATCAAACTTTTACAGCCTTTTTCCTCAGATTCTCAAATAAATTAACGAAAAAAATAGCATTAGACTTGAAAGTGTTTCCAAATCATGATAGTATAGACTATGAAAGCGTGATTTTCAAATGACAAAAATACAATGAAAGGAAAATTTATATGAATACAGATGATACTATTACGATTTATGACGTTGCCAGAGAAGCTGGTGTATCTATGGCAACAGTTAGTCGTGTGGTCAATGGTAACAAAAATGTTAAAGAAAATACTCGACAAAAGGTTCTTGAGGTTATCGATCGTTTGGACTACCGTCCAAATGCCGTAGCACGTGGACTTGCCAGCAAGAAAACAACTACAGTTGGGGTTGTTATTCCCAATATTTCAAATGCGTACTTTGCTCTTTTAGCTAAAGGTATCGACGACATCGCTGAGATGTACAAGTACAACATTGTTTTAGCTTCAAGTGATGAGAATGAAGATAAGGAAGTTAACGTGGTTAACACGCTCTTTGCTAAGCAAGTTGATGGGATTATCTTCATGGGTCACCGTTTGACTGACAAGATTCGTGCGGAGTTTTCACGTTCACGTACACCGGTAGTTCTTGCAGGAACCATCGATTTGGAGCACCAATTGCCAAGCGTTAACATTGATTACGAAAAAGCGGTTGAAGGTGTCGTTTCAGACCTAGCTAAAAATCATAAACAGATTGCCTTCGTTTCAGGACCACTTCTTGATGACATCAATGGCAAGGTGCGCCTAGCTGGATACAAAGCCGGTTTAAAATCTAATAAAATTGACTATACAGAAGGTCTTGTTTTTGAAGCCAAATACCGCTATGAAGATGGTTTTGAATTGGCAGAACGTGTGATTAACTCAGGTGCAACAGCCGCCTACGTTGGAGAAGACGAACTTGCTGTAGGTCTTTTAAATGGTCTGTTTGCAGCTGGTAAACGCGTTCCAGAAGATATTGAAATTATCACAAGCAACGACTCGGAAATCGTCAAATACACACGACCAAACTTGTCATCAATTAGCCAACCAATCTATGATTTAGGTGCGGTTGCCATGCGTATGTTGACTAAAATCATGAACAAAGAAGACTTAGAAGAAAAAGAAATTATTCTTAACCATGGTGTTACAAAACGCGCATCAACGAAATAAACAAACAGCATGACCTCTTAGTGGGGTCATGTTTTCTTATTTCTAAAAATAGTGGTAGAATAAATCAAATAATGAAAAAGTGAGACAATAATATGACAAACGAAACCCTCATGCAGTATTTTGAATGGTATTTACCACCAGATGGCCAGCATTGGCAGCGCCTTGTTGATGATGTTGATACTTTAAAACAACTAGGTGTCAATAAGGTTTGGATGCCACCAGCTTTCAAGGGAACTGGCTTTGAGGATGTCGGTTACGGTGTTTACGATCTCTTTGACTTAGGAGAATTTGACCAAAAAGGAACTGTTCCGACGAAATATGGAACCAAAGAAGACTATCTTCGTGCCATCAAGGCTTTAAATGAGGCTGGAATCATGCCTATTGCAGATGTGGTTCTTAATCACAAGGCAAATGGTGATGAAAAAGAACGTTTTAAGGTTTTGAAAATGAATCAAACTAATCGCCAAGAAGCCATTTCAGAACCTTACGATATTGAAGCCTGGACTCACTTTACCTTCCCCGGTCGCCAGAAACAGTATGATGATTTTGAGTGGCACTGGTACCATTTCACCGGGATGGACTATGACGCGCTTAATAATGAAACTGGTCTGTACATGGTCATGGGTGACAATAAGGGATGGGCAGATCAGGACAGTGTTGACGAAGAAAATGGTAATTATGATTACCTCATGTTCAACGATATTGATTTCGATCATCCAGAAGTAGTCGCTAATCTACAAAAATGGGTTAGTTGGTTCTTAGAAACAAGTCAGGTAGGAGGATTTCGCTTAGATGCTGTGAAGCATATTGATTCTAAATTCATGGCTGATTTTATCCGTTATATTCGTGAGCATCTCAAAGAAGATCTTTATGTTTTTGGAGAATATTGGAAGGATGATACTGAGGAAAACATTGACTACTTAGAAGATGTTGACATGCAATTTGACTTGGTGGATGTTGTTTTACACATGAACCTTTACCAAGCCTCACAGACTGGTCAGGACTTTGATTTATCGAGAATCTTGGAAGGGAGTTTGATGCAGACTCGACCAGATTTTGCGGTAACTTTTGTGGACAATCATGATTCTCAAAGAGGGCAGTCCTTGGAGTCTACAGTGGCAGACTGGTTTAAACCTCTTGCTTACAGCTTTATTATGCTGCGCCAGCAAGGGAAACCCTGTCTTTTCTACGGGGATTACTACGGTATTGAGGGAGAATTTGCTCAGCCCTCTTTCAAAGAGGTTATTGACAAATTAGCCTACCTCAGACAGCACCATGTTTATGGCAATCAAGTGGACTATTTTGACCATCCTAATTGTATTGGCTGGGTCAATCAAGGTGATAAGGAACACCCGAATCCACTAGCAGTTGTCATATCGAATGGTGATGCTGGTTGGAAAGACATGGAACTTGGTCAATTACATGCTGGAAAAACTTTCATTGATTACCTAGGTCATTCAGACGAAGAAGTCGTCATTGATGACAAGGGTTGGGCAAGATTTCCAGTTCAAGCTGGGTCAGTCTCAGCCTGGGTTCCAAAAGCTTACTGATTTGAGATTGAAGAAACTGTCTATCTTGGACATTTTCTTCAATCTTTTTCTTTGTAATCATAATCGAAAAACTCTCGAAAATGTTGAAAAAACAACGTTTTTAAGATTTTGATTACCATCCGTCTCCCTAGAAGATGTGTCAAATTATCAAATTTTCAGAAAGGGATTTACCTTTTCTGAATCAGTCCTTGGACTGATTTTTTGGTTTGTTAATGAAAATGTCCTCTGATTACGTTATAATAGGCTTTATGAAAGTATTACTGTATTTAGAAGCGCCAGAACAGCTGAGCAAATCAGGTATTGGTCGGGCTATAAAACATCAGAAAAAAGCGTTGGAGCTAGCAGGTATTGACTATACGACAGATCCCAATGATGATTATGATCTTGTACATATCAATACTTATGGCCTCAAAAGTTGGAATCTTTTAAGGAAATCTCAAAAAGCAGGCAAGCGCGTGATTATGCACGCACATTCCACCAAGGAAGATTTTGAAAATTCTTTTATCGGGTCAAATATGGCTGCACCTCTTTTCAAAAAACATCTCATGCGCTTTTACCAAGCGGCGGATTATTTGATTACGCCAACAGACTATTCTAAAAAGTTGATTCAATCCTACGGTATTACGACGCCCATTTCAGCCATTTCCAATGGAATTGATTTGAGTCGTTATCAACAAAGTTATAGTAAGGAAGCTATTTTTAGGGCACATTTTAACCTTAAAAAAAGCGATAAGGTCGTCATTTCTGCAGGTCTCTTTTTTGAGCGTAAGGGAATCGATGATTTTGTCAAAGTCGCAAAACTGATGCCTCACGTAACCTTTATCTGGTTTGGACACATTAATCATTACTTGATTCCAAGTCATATTAGAAATATTGTCGAAGGCGATCATCCAGACAATGTTATCTTTCCAGGCTATATCAAGGGAGATATTTACGAGGGTGCCATGACAGGAGCTGATGCCTTTTTCTTCCCAAGTCGTGAAGAAACAGAAGGGATCGTTGTTTTAGAAGCTCTAGCTAGTCGTCAAAATCTAGTTTTACGTGACATTCCTGTTTATGAGGGGTGGATTGATGAGAATTCTGCCTATCTAGCTAAGACTGTTGTCGGTTTTGTCTACGCCTTAGAAAAAGTTCTTGCTGGTAAAGAAGATAAGATTGAGGCTGGTTATCAGGTTGCCGCAAGGAAGGATATCAAGCTGGTTGCAGAGCAATTAGCAGCAGTGTATCAAAAAGTATTGGAGCTCTAAAATGAGAGTTGGACTATTCACGGATACCTACTTCCCGCAAATTTCGGGGGTAGCAACGAGTATCAAAACCCTAAAAACAGAGTTGGAAAAATTAGGACATGAGGTCTTTATTTTTACAGCAACGGAAAAAAATATCCGTGTTGATGAAGACCCTACCATCATTCGCTTACCAAGTGTTCCATTTGTAGCTTTTAGTGAAAGACGTGTCGTTTATTCTGGTTTGTCTTCGGCATATAAGATTGCTAAGGAACATCATCTAGATATTATCCATACTCAAACAGAATTCAGTGTTGGCATTTTTGGTTGGATGATTGGGAAAGAATTAGGGATTCCAGTCGTCCATACCTATCACACGCATTATGAAGACTATGTGCATTACATTGCCAAAGGACGATTGATTAGACCGGGTATGGTCAAGTATTTTGTGCGCAATTTCCTGAAAGATTGTGACGGTGTTATCTGTCCAAGCCCTATTGTTTTGAACATTTTAGATTCTTATAAGGTCAAAATTCCTAAGAGGGTTATCTCAACTGGGATTGATTTGGAGCAGTATAAACGCCCTGAGATTCAAGAATCTGATATTGTGGCTTTACGTCAAGAATTAGGGATTGCTAGTGATGAAACCATGCTGTTAAGTTTATCACGTGTTTCCTATGAAAAAAATATTCAAGCTGTTTTACGCGCTCTTCCAGAGGTTATTGCAGAAAATCCAAAGGTCAAATGTGTAGTGGTAGGTGATGGCCCTTACCTTGATGATTTAAAAGAGTTAGTCGATGCCTTAGCCCTACATGACCGCGTGATTTTTACGGGAATGATAGCTCAGAATAGGACAGCTTATTACTATAAGGCAGCTGATTTTCTAGTATCTGCCTCAACCAGTGAAACACAAGGGTTGACCTATACTGAGAGTCTGGTTAGTGGGACACCAATTATCGCACACACCAATTCTTATTTAGAAGATTTGCTGGATTGTCCCATGTTTGGCTATCTTTATGATGATGACGAGGACATTGCCCAAGCCATTTTAAATGCTATCTCTGGTACGCCAGAAATGACAGAAGAGTGTTTAGCTCATAAACTTTATGAGATGTCATCAGAGCGCTTTGCCTTGTCGATTTACGAGCTTTATATTGATGCCATTATTTCTAAAAATTATCAAGTGAGCACAAGTCCCTTTGCTTTGGATGGTAAGAAAAAATACACGCACATCAAATTAATGAGAAACACTTTTGGTGTTCCGTCAACACTTGTTCGAACGACAGCTCAAACGTCTGTTAGGGTGTTAAAAACGCCAAAATTATTAGTAGATCGGATTAGAACAATTTCGTTACGAGATCGGGATTCGGACGACTAAATAATCCGCACAAGAAGGGCATGAAAAAAGTCTCTATTTCAGATAAGGTATTTTCATAAAATTACATTTTTATGCTGACATTTTGTGTGATAGCAATGAAAATGAGGGAATGCCCATGCGATGATATGAATTTATTTGAAACTATTTTGAAAAAATGAACGTAATAAGAAAATAATTTCATTTATTTTCATTCAATAACTGACTTGACAATCTGATGAATTGTGATATTATAAGCCTTAGAAGACACGTCTGTCAGTCGTCATTTTTGAGAGAGTATCCGGTTGGTGTGAGGATATAGGTGGCCTGATGAGATACTACTTCTCATGATTTTATGCAAACATAAAAGGGTGGTTCCCTTATCGCCATTAGAGTTCTAGGGGCTTTTCTTGTCACTAGATAAACTAAGGTGGAACCACGTTACGACGTCCTTTTGGAGGACGTCGTATTTTCTTTTTTAAGAAGCTGGATCCCTTCTTAAAAATAGAAGCCCATAAAATCAGGTGTGTTTTCTTAAACAGTTGTCTAATAATTAGCAAGACTAAAGTCTTGTTTACTAAATAAAAAGGAGATTCTTATGATTAAAATTACTTTCCCAGATGGTGCTGTTCGCGAGTTTGAGTCTGGTGTATCAACAGTTGATATTGCTGAATCTATTAGTAAATCATTGGCTAAAAAAGCTTTGGCTGGTAAATTTAACGGTCAGTTATTGGATACTGTTCGCCCACTGACAGAAGACGGAACACTTGAAATTGTCACTCCAGACCATGAAGATGCCTACGATGTGCTTCGCCACTCAGCGGCTCACTTGTTCGCTCAAGCAGCGAAACGTCTTTTCCCTAATCTTCACTTGGGTGTAGGTCCGGCTATTCAGGATGGTTTCTACTACGATACTGACAATGCTGAAGGTCAAATTTCAAATGAAGATCTTCCTCGTATCGAAGAAGAAATGCAAAAAATTGTTCGTGAAAACTATCCATGTATTCGTGAAGAAATTTCAAAAGAAGAAGCACTTGAACTCTTCAAGGATGATCCTTATAAAGTTGAATTAATCAGCGAACACGCTGACGATGCTGCTGGTTTAACCATTTACCGCCAGGGTGAATTCGTTGACCTTTGCCGTGGTCCACATATTCCTTCAACTGGTCATATCAAAGTCTTCAAACTGCTCAATGTGGCGGGAGCTTACTGGCGTGGAAATTCTGACAATGCCATGATGCAACGTGTATACGGAACAGCTTGGTTTGATAAAAAAGACCTTAAAAACTACCTCAAAATGCGTGAAGAAGCTAAAGAACGTGACCACCGTAAACTTGGTAAAGAACTTGATCTCTTCATGATTTCGCAAGAAGTTGGACAAGGTTTCCCATTCTGGTTACCAGATGGGGCAACTGTTCGTCGTACTTTGGAGCGCTACATCACTGATAAAGAATTGGCTTCAGGTTACCAACACGTTTACACCCCACCTCTTGCTTCAGTAGAATTGTACAAAACATCAGGTCACTGGGATCACTATCAAGAAGATATGTTCCCAACTATGGACATGGGTGATGGTGAAGAAATCGTTCTTCGTCCAATGAACTGTCCACACCACATTCAAGTTTATAAAAACCACGTTCGCTCTTACCGTGAGCTACCAATTCGTATCGCAGAGCTTGGTATGATGCACCGTTATGAAAAATCTGGTTCCCTCACTGGACTTCAACGTGTACGTGAAATGACTTTGAATGACGGTCATATCTTTGTGGCGCCTGAACAAATCCAAGAAGAATTCCAGAAAGCACTGCAACTGGTTATTGATGTTTACGGTGACTTCAACCTTACTGACTATCGTTTCCGTTTGTCATACCGTGATCCTGAAGACAAGGAAAAATACTTTGACAATGATGAAATGTGGGAAAATGCTCAAACCATGCTTAAAGCAGCGCTAGATGAAATGGAGTTGGATTACTTTGAGGCAGAAGGTGAAGCAGCCTTCTATGGTCCAAAACTTGATATTCAAGTGAAAACTGCCCTTGGTAATGAAGAAACCTTGTCAACAATCCAACTTGACTTCCTTCTTCCTGAACGTTTTGAACTTTCATATGTTGGTGCAGATGGAGAAGAACACCGTCCGGTTATGATTCACCGTGGTATTATTTCAACTATGGAACGCTTTACTGCCATTCTGATTGAAACTTATAAAGGAGCCTTCCCAACATGGCTTGCGCCACATCAAGTGACAGTTATTCCGATTTCAAATGAAGCTCACGTAGACTACGCTTGGGAAGTGGCTAAGAAACTTCGTGATCTTGGTATTCGTGCCGATGTTGATGAACGTAACGAAAAAATGCAATACAAGATTCGTCAAAGTCAAACAAGTAAAATCCCTTACCAATTAATCGTTGGGGATAAAGAGATGGAAGATAAATCTGTTAACGTTCGTCGCTACGGTAAGAATGAAACTGAAACAGTGCCAGTTGAAAGCTTTATCGAAGCAATCCAAGCAGATATTGCTCGCAAATCAAGACCAGTTGAAGAAGCTGTAGAATAATAATCTGATATAAGAAGCATTCTGTCTTTGGGTTACTAGCAGTCACAACATTCTATACCTTATAAGATTATGCTTTAAGGCAATCGCATGTGGTTTTGTAGAAATCACTTGCGGTTGCTTTTTTTGTTTTCCCTAAAAAATGTGAAAAATTGTAAGGTGTGGTATAACTAATGCGATGTTATATCCTTTAAAAATCAAATTCAGAACTTGTTGAGTTAAGTCTATGAACTTCCTTATTTAGTATGGGCTATTCAACATACTAAACAAAAGATATAGAAAAATTAAATTATAGAAATTTCAATCATAATCAGAAGATGGTTTAGAATGAGTGTGATAATGATGATAACAGTAAATTGATAAATTCAGATGTAGTATTGAGTTGAGCTGTTTTAAATCAATTCTTAAAAGTTCTTCAATTTTTTGAAGACGAAAGCGTAAAGTATTTTTATGAATGAAGAGTTTCTGAGCAGTGGTTTGATGATTTAAATTGTTAGCAAAAAACTGAGTTAAGGTATTAATTAAGTCGGTGTGATGCTCCCTGTCATATATTTTTAATGGGTCAATATACTGTTTTAAGAGTCTATCAATCATGGCGTGATTTAATTGACTATCATCATCCAAAAAGAGTTGTAAAATACCTAATTGTTGGTAGTATTGGCACCGTGATGATGATGGATTATTTTTCGTAAATAGATAAGCCTGTTCAGCTTCTTTATATGCCTCGTCAAGTTTATAGTAAGAGTGAAGGTTACTTACTCCAATTGAATAGGTGTTATAGGCGACATTGTGGTTTATAAAATGTACTAGAGAATCAATAAATCTTTTAATTTCTTGCTGTTCCCTTCCATATAAAAGAATTAGGTAAGAACCTCTATTAAAAACTAATATATTCTCGTTATTAAAGACTTTAGAAATCAAATCCTCACTTAATCGATGAAGATTGTTTTCCCTCTTAATAAAACTAATTTTTTCTAAATCAGGAGAAGAAATAATCACTAAATAGTAATTAGTTTCGATTTTTGATCCTAAAGATAGACTATAGCTGTCTTTATTGTATTGGATATGTTCTGTATTTTGAGTGAGAAGTTCTTCTAGAATTAAATTACGATAGCGTTGGTTATTTTGTCTAATTTCACGAAAGATGGCCTGTCTTAAAAGAAAAATTGATTGAATACTCTTGATACGAGCAATAATTTCAGAAGAAAGAGTGCTATCTTTACTCATTTTTAAAAATGTGTGAGCAATAAGTTTTCCTTTCTGAATGATGGGTATTTGATAGTATTTATAAGAATTGTCCTGATTATTTATAAAAGAATGTCCATAAACAGCTTGCCTATGTATATCATAACCAATAATAATTTCAGAATCTAGGAGTATACGCTTGAAAAGAGTGATTTGTGATTGCCAGTCAGATTCGAATGAGGCGTCAATAATTTCCATATTTGGGTTAATGATTGAAAGAGATATTCCTGTCATATTATAGACAATTGAACATAATTCGTTCATGCTTTTACTGTCACTTAGATAATTTAGGAGAGAGTGATGGAACTTTTCAATTTCTTGCATTTGTATATTTTGTTGTTCTTGACTTAGTTTATGGATTTCACGTGTTAACTCACTCCAAGAATAATCATTATCAACAAAGATTATGGGAAGGTCAATATCTAGAAGGAAATCACGAATAGTTTTATCAACATGAATTTTAAATTTTTTCTTACTAACAATAGCAGTTACACCTTTATGTTTTAATCTACGAATAAAATTTATAGATAAATGGGTTTCCATGAAGTTTCCAATGATCAAAAGCTCATTTGGCACAATCCAATCATCAATAGTCGGAGTATCCATAATAGTGAAGTTGATAAATTTTTTGAGAAGGCTTTTTTCATTGCTGGCTAGTAAATCAGCTTGTCTAAAAGGTTTACAGATGAGCAGTTCTTGAAGGCTTAATTTCATATAGAGTTCTCCTTGTAACAAAGCACAAAGAATGCGCTTTCATTATGTGCTTTAGTACATTGATTCTAACATATCCGATTGTTAAAATAAAGATAAAAAAAGGAGGGATTTCGTTATGAGGAATCGTTATCAAGGAAAAGACTATTTGGCTTTTAAAGATATGACACGTGAAGAAATCGAATTCATCACAGATTTATCTTTAGATTTTAAGAAAAAATGGTATGCCCGTGAACCACATGAATACTTTAAAGGTCAAGTATGGGCGGCATTGTTTGAAAAAAATAGTACGCGCACTCGTAACGCATTTGAACGTGCAGCAGCTGATTTAGGCATTAAAGTTGTATATTTACGTCCAGATGAAATGCAAATGACGCGTGGAGAACCTTTGAAAGATACTGCACGTATTCTTGATCGTTATTTTGATGGTTTATTCATTCGTACATTTGGACACGAGATTGTAGAAGAGTGTTCTGCTTGGATGGAGAGTCCTGTTATTAATGGTTTAACAGCTCTTGAGCATCCAACTCAGGGTATTGCAGATTTAATGACTATTAAAGAAAAGAAAGGTGATTTCAAAGGTCTTAAGATTTGTTACTCTGGTAATCTTTACAATGTTTGTTATACAACAATGATTTTCTGTGCGACACTGGGAATGAATCTTTCGATTGCTTGTCCAGAAGGTTTAGAGCCAGATTCAGAAATTTTAGCTGAAACAAAACGTCGTGCAGCTGTATCAGGTGCAAAAATTGAGCTTACACAAGATTTTGACGAAGCCCTAAAGGATGCCGATATCGTCTACGGAATGTCACAATACAGTATGGGACAATCAGAAGAAGAAATTGAATACTTAAAATCAGCTTTCAAACCTTATCAAATTACATTAGAAGCTATGAAAAAGGCAAAACCAGATGCTATTTTTATGCATTGCTTACCAGCTCATCGTGGTGAAGAAGTTACTGATGAAGTGATGGAATGTACCCAGTCAGTTATTTTTGATGAAGGTGAAAACCGAATGCACTCAATTAAAGGTATTTTAGCAGCGGTTGCGAAATAATACCTCGTTTACATTAAGAAGTTCGAGGTAGTAAGATGAAAACAAAGAGAAACAAAAGACAATTTAAGTCTCCAAATACCTATGTTATTATTTTTATAGTGCTAGTATTAGTATCACTGTTAACCTGGATAATTCCAGGTGGGCAGTATAATTTAGATGATGCGGGTCGGTCTATTGGGGGAACTTACCATACTGTAAAAGCCAATCCACAAGGTTTGTGGAACGTTATTATGGCACCAATTATTGGGATGGTTGGTAATGATAAAGTTGCTGGCGCTATAACTATTTCTTTAAATGTTATGCTGTTTGGTTCATTTTTAGAGATGATGGACTCGACTGGAACTGCCAAAATCGCTTTAAAGAGTGTTGCTAAGAAGTGTCAAAAAAATTACTATTTTTTAATTACAGTATTAACCTTTATAATGGGTATTTTTGGTACAGTACAAGGTGCTTATGAGGAAGGTTTTGTTTATCTTTTAATGTTTGTCCCTATTATTTTAGCTTTAGGAATGGATACTATAGTTGCTTTAATGATTGTTATTTTTGGCACGCAGGCTGGATGTGCAGCTTCTATCATCAATCCATTTTCAACAGGTATCGCTTCAGGTATTGCAGGGATTAGTCCAGGTGAAGGAATTCTTTTTAGAAGTTTAATTTTTATAATCTTATTATCACTTAGTTCCTTTATGATTTGTCGCTATGCAAAATCTATAAAAGAAAATCCTCAAAAGTCAGTTCAGTATTTTAGACATGAACAAGACTTAGCTGAATTTTCAAAAGAAGAAGAAGCGTTAGAGTTAGATAGTAAGCAACGCAAAGTATTAGCGATCTTTGTATTAACCTTTGTGATTATGATTATATCTTTGATTCCCTGGACAGCATTAAATGAAAAATTTACATTTTTTGTGGATATTACTAACTGGCTCAATAATTCCCCTATTTTAGGTAAAATTTTAGGAAGTAATTTAGTTCCTCTTGGAGATTGGTATTTCAATGAAGTAAATGGACTTTTAATTGTTATGACTCTAGCAGTGGGTGCCATTATGGGATATTCTTTTGATAAGAGTATTCAAATTTTAATAAAAGGAGCAGCAGCTCTCGTTTCAACTGCTTTTATTGTACCTTTAGCACGGGGAATTCAAGTTTTAATGACCGAAGGTAATATTACTGCGACAATATTAGATGCTAGTTCTAATACACTAGGCAATTTACCCCCAGTTGCTTTTGTATTAGTATGTTTCCTAGTCTACATTGTGATGGCCCTTTTTATTCCGAGTTCTACTGGTCTTGCAGCTGCAACAATGTCTATTATGGCGCCATTAGCTGTCTTTTCAGGCGTCTCAGAGAGTTCGATGGTTGTTATTTATAACTTAGCACTTGGATTTGTCAAACTGTTTGCACCCACATCAATTATTGTTATGACATGTACACAAGCAGTACATGTTGATTATGGTTCGTGGCTTAAAGCTACTTGGAAATACGCAGCAATTTTCTTTGTTGTTTGTTGTGGATTATTATTGTTACAAGTTATGTTGATTTCAATAGGAGGATAGAAAATGACTAAAAAACATTACGTTTCAAACGCAACTAACCCTTTAAAAAAAGTACTCGTATGTTCCCCTCGTTATTATAAATTTAATGCTATTAACGAAATCACCAAGAGTTGGATGGATAAGGGTGAGACAGAACAAAACGAACGTATGGTTGCAGAGTGGCAAACATTAGTGGATGCGTATAAGAATGAAGGTGTAGAAGTTATTGAAGTAGATAGTTTTCCAGAATTAGAAGTGCAGACGTTTGCTCGTGATTTTGGTGCGATGGTAAAGGAAGGTGCCATTATTGGACGTTTTCGTCATCCTGCGAGACAGAAAGAAACAGAAATCTATGAGAAAAAACTAGAAGAACTTGGTGTTCCAATTATCGCTCGCTGTAATGCTGGTTGTTTTGAAGGCGGTGATTTTTGGATGATCGACGAACACACTTTAGCTTTTGGGTTGGTAGATCGTACAGACAAAGCTGGTGTAGATAATCTCCGTGAACAGTTGGAAAAATTTGGTTACACAGTTGTCGGTGTTCCTGCGCCACCATCTAATTTACATTTAGATATGATTTTCAATATTGTAAGTGAAAAAGTTTGTATTGCGGCAACAGATGAGTTACCATATTGGTTTTTGGAAATGTTAAAACGTCGTGATTTCAAGATTATTCATGTCCCAACTGAACTAGTGTTTAAACATGGTTGTAATGTTCAGGCACTTGGCAATGGAAAAGTGCTGGGTATTGAAAATAATAAGAGTGTTAATGAGGCAATGGAAGCCGCAGGTATAGAAGTTATCAAATTACCGCTAGAGCAAATCTTGAAAGCTGGGGGAGGACCTCACTGTATGACTTATCCTGTAGAGCGCGCTTAGATAAAATGGAGGATATAAATGAAAATTGTTATTTCAGATTATCCAGATTCAATGATGCCTACTCACGATTATGAGAGAGAAATACTGTTAAAGGGTCTAGGACAGTGTGAAGTTATTATTCATGAATATAGTGATGGGAACCGTGAGAAATTCTTGAAGCTTATGGAAGATGCTGATGCACTATTAACAGCATTTATTCAATTAGATGAAGACTTTTTTAAACGTGCAAAAAAACTCAAGATTATTTCAAATAATGCCACAGGATACGATAATGTTGATTTAGAGATTGCAAAACGTTATAATGTGGCAGTTTGTCCAGTAGGTGAGTATGCCACTGTTGACGTTGCTGAATTTACAATTGCATTATTGGTATCATTAGTGAAAAATTTAAAACAATATGAAAAAGATATTGATGTGAACCATTTATGGCGTTATGATGCAGCAAAACCAAATAAGCGTCTTAGTGAAATGACTTTGGGGATTTTTGGTTTTGGTAAAATTGGGAAAAAAGTAGCACAATTAGCGCACAGCTTGGGAATGAAGGTATTGGTATGTGATATCATTGACTACTCAAGTGAAGCGGATGAAATGGGAGTGAAACAGGTTTCTAAAGAAGAAATTTTAGTACAATCTGATATAATCAGTAATCATATGAATCTTAACCCAACAAATATAAATTTTTTTGACTATGAACTTTTTGAGCGTATGAAAAAAAATCCTTATTTTATCAATATGGGTCGAGGAGGTAGTATTGTTGAGGAAGATTTAATAATGGCTTTGGATAAAGAATTATTAAAAGGTGCTGGATTGGATTTACTCAGCGATGAAACACCAGACTTAGCTAATCATCCATTGGTAGGACGGACAAATGTTTTGATAACACCGCATGTAGCCTTTTATTCTTCAACTTCAATCAAAGAGCTGCAACGAATCTCAACAGAAAATTTAGTTTATTATTTAACAAATCAGAAAGAAAAAGTTTTTAAGTTAGTAACCGATTTTTAATCCCTGATAGAATTTTATCTTTCAAGAAAGCAAAGAGAAATCATTATAAATGGAATTTTACTCTTTTTGATGGTGAAATGATTATATGAAAAACACCTGATATAGTTACTTTGAAAGTAAGATATCATAATAATCTGTAAGAAGCATTCTGTCTTTGGGTTACTAGCAGTCACAACATTCTATACCTTATAAGATTATGCTTTAAGGCAATCGCATGTGGTTTTGTAGAAATCACTTGCGGTTGCTTTTTTGTTTTATAGACTGCAAGGCGTAGCATGATATAAACTTGAGTGAATTATTGTTATGATTTGTTACGACTCAGTCATGTCTTACAGTACTAAGGAAAATAAATGATCACTGTTACTATGAATGGCAGCTCTGCTTATTCTTACAACAGAGATTCTTTTTGGGTAGAAGTAACGAGAAGAACGGTTGGAATGTGTTATTTTTAAATTAGGTAACTAGAGAACATATCTTGATGTTAATTGAGTAACGTGATTTATATAATCAGGTGAAGTCCTATCACTGCCGTTATCGTTATATTTTTGCTAGAATAGAAACATGACTATGATAGTGACAAAAGAAGAATTAAGGCAACAGGGGTGGGCTGAAGTGTTGCTGGTGCATTTCAATGAAGCGATTACAGAAGGAGTGGACTTGACAGTTGGAGGGCATTTTTTTAATCGTTTCTGGAAGAAAAGCCAGACATTAATGTCTCCTAAGGAACGCTTAGAAGCCTTTCTAAATTTAATTAATATGCCGAGTGATTTAGTCGGAAAAGTTAGAGAAAATAAACAGTTGGTTCAGAAAATCAGTTTGGATTTAGCACCAGATGCGCCTTTTTGGTATGATTTTGCAGCCTTGGTTGCTAAAGCTTTTCCAGAGAGTAGTCTCGCTCAGGCAGGAGATTTGGAAAGGCGTTTGCATCAGTTTCGTTATATTATTTCGAGTCATCAAGCTCAGTTTGTTCGAGAGCATTTTAAAAAAACAGGAATGACCGATCGAGATGCGCTAGCGTTTTATTTGAAAGATAAGAAGCGAGCAAAGTTGTTTTGCAAGGGTGACTACACACTTAGGGAGTCTTCACGACTTCATAATAAAATAGCCATTCAAGATGGTCAGGTGATTTACCCTGATCAAGAACGTTCTGCTAATATTAAGGTTTTGATGGGCTTTCATACGGAATTTATTCTTGATAGTAAGGGGAATTTTTTAAATGAGAATGATGCTGAAGTAGTGACTGAAAATGGTATTGTCAATGGGGCTAGCTTTAACTATGGAACAAAGGGGAAGAGACACTGGCAATTAGATGTCGATCCTGTCCGAAGGCATGATCCTATGTTTCGTAAGCAGGTTACACGAGGATTTCGAGCGCCTAATCGCCGTCGTCATTGGTTAGTTATGGTGAAAGAAGATTATGAGCGGAGTTATTTTAATGCTAAGGGCAAGTATAGTATTAATCAAACAAGTCGTCAGAAGTTGGTTGCCAGAGAGGTGAGACGTTTCAAAAAGAAAATATAGCTTTTTGCATTCACTTTGATACAGCATCACTTTCGACTTGCCCTACTCATACTTAATGAAAATCAAACTCAGACTAGGCGATGCTGATACCTATAGAACTGAAGTTCATAATTGAAGTTCATCAAATCAAGCCCAAAAGGTCTGCTTTTGATTTTCGAAAAGGATCAAGTACTGTCCGCGTCTCAACTCCTTGTTCTGAAAGTTAATTCATTTGACTATAACATAAGCCTAAAAAGAACTTGAGGGGGAGATGCTATTTAAAGGTGATGTCGTGTGTCTCACCTTGATGCTAATACTTGCTTTAGTTAGTAACAGAGACTTCTAAGATTTCCTGGCTTTGTGATATTCTTTCAGGTTAGCCTAGCTAGGCTAGTGGTTGGAAAGATGAGTGAGAAATAAAACAGCGACTGACGATTTTGATAGAAAGATGAGGAGCAATCATGTATACAATCTATGTAGCTGATGACGAAAAGTCCATTCGTGACTTAATCAAGACGTTTTTACAAAAGGAAGATATGGACGTCAAAACCTTTGAGACGGGTGATCAGCTCTTATTAGCTTTTATGGAAAGGCAGGCTGACCTTGTTGTTTTAGATGTTATGATGCCAGGTACCGATGGTTTTAGTATTGCTAGAAAAATCAGGCAAGTTTCCCAAGTACCCATCTTTTTATTGACTGCGTTGGATTCTGATCAAAATTATATTGATGGATTCAAGACAGGGATAGATGATTATTTTACCAAACCCTTTTCTCCCATCAAGTTAGCACTTAGAATTAAAGCAATCCTAGCTAGACAGCCTTTTACAACAACGGTTACAGAACTAAGTTTTGAAGGATTACGTCTTATGAGCGCTCCTCCTCAGCTAATGATAAAGGATCACATTATCAGTTTAACGAACACAGAATATAAAGTCATGAAGCTCCTTCTAACAGAGCCAAACCGTTCTGTTTCTAGAGAACAGTTACTTGATGAGGTTTGGGGGATTGATAGCGACGTGGAGACACGAGTGACAGATGATACGATTAAACGATTACGTCAAAAATTAAGGCAGGTGGACAGTCATGTCATTATTGAAACGGTTTGGGGATATGGCTTCAAATTGTCTAAAAAAGAAGTCTCCTAAAGCACCAAGTTTAAGGGCTATTCTCTTAAAACGGCCCTTTTTAGTTATTGCTGGGACCTTTTTACTCCTATTTCTAGGATTTAACATTGCAGTAACGCGGTTGGTGAATACCCAGACTCGCTCTGCGATTCAGTCGCAATTCAACCGTTTAGATATTCTTTACCGGTCAGAAAAAGTAAAACTAGAATCAGAAGCACTGGTGGGGACGTCATATCTCATTATGGATAAGCAGTTTAAACCAGTATATGTCTCTGAAAGCCTGTCGCACCAGGAAGATGAAGAATTGATTGAAGCACTAACAGATTACGTTGAGAGACGACAGCGCTTCTGGTCGGTTGACAAGGATGATGACGAGACAGACGATGAGAAGAAAATTGTTTTGGACCGTCAAGTTCAGAGCCGTCTTAGTAAACGTTCAGGTCTGGTGAGAGTCGATGATGAGAGCTACACTATTAGGTTACAAAAATATTTTGGCAAGCTGGCTGGTGATCATATCGATAGAACGCAACGACATCAAGCGCAGACTTACTATGTCATCGCTTTTGCTAATATTACTCCCATTCAAGATTGGTTGATAGGTGTCAACATTATTTTAGGGATTTTGCTATTGCTAAGTGCTTTAATGCTATTAGTTTTCGTTCAATCCATTGCTAGGAAAACTCAAAAAGATTTTCAGAAGCTAAGCTACTATTTAGCGGCTATTGGTGAGAGGTCCGAGGAACGCACGGAGCCGATGTTGCGTTATCAGGAATTTCAGGAATTAGGGCAGGCAGCGACTCGCATGGATGACTTGATTAGTCGCCATCAAGAAAGTCAAAAAATCTTTTTCCAAAACGCATCACATGAATTGCGCACCCCCTTAACGTCCATTAAAGGTTATGCTGAAGGGCTAAAAGCAGGTCTTTTAACAGATTCTTCATTAGCAGCTGAAACTATTTACCAAGAAAGTCAAAAAATGTCGCACTTGATTGATGACATTTTAACCCTATCACGTTTAGAAGTTCAAAGTGATAACTTGACGCTAGAGCGTTTTGCCATTAACGACTTTCTTTATGATATTTCTTGGCGTTTTGAACATCAGATAAAATCAGCTAATCTAATCTTGCTACATGAATTTCCAGCAGGTCATTTTGATATTATTGCCGATGAAGACTTGCTAGACAGAGCTCTTTCAACGATTATTAGCAATGCTATTCGTTACGCTAAAAGAACCATCCGCATTAGCTATGAGCTATCTTCTCACAGTCTAAGGATTAGTATTGCAAATGATGGTCCTCCAATTATTCAGAAAGATCTTCCTCATATTTTTGATCGTTTTTATAAAGGGGAATCAGGTCATTTTGGCATTGGTCTGGCTATCGCTAAGGAGATTGTGAGTCAGCACGGAGGTGATATTATAGTCTCTTCAAATCAGCAAGAAACTCGCTTTACTCTTTATCTTCCACAGTGATTAGTCTTTGCCACAATTTTGCCACAACTTTACCCCAAAATTTCCCAACATTTTAAAGCAATCTCTTGTATACTAAGGGTATCATATATAAGAAAAGAGGAATAGTTATGAAAAAATTAATTCGTTTTGCGATGGCTTTCTTAGTCATTTTAGGAGTAGGATTTGGTGGATACTTTGTTTATCAGCAATCACAATTTAAGGTTTCAGAATCAACAGCCAAGAAAACAGCGATGACAGATGCCAATCTAAAAGCTAAAGACATCACAAGAACAACGGTTGAAAAAAGTCTTGATGATGGTATGGCAGTCTATGAAATTGATTTAACCACTGTAGATGGCGAGTACGAATACACAATTGATGGAAAGACAGGTGACATCATTACACGAGATGCTGAATTGTCAAACCTAAAGCAGTCCTCATCTAGAGCTTTAGAAAGTGAGACTGCAGACACTTCGTCAACTTCAAAAACATCAACCGCTTCCTCATCTTCTGCCAACATCAGTGCTGCTGATGCGAACAAAATTGCGTTAAAAGATGCCGGTCTAACAGAAGACCAGATTACTAATTTGGAAACGGAAGAAGACACCAAGAATGGTAATTTGTACTATGAGATCGAATTTGATAATCCAGCTACCAATGAAGAACACAGCTACGACATTGATGCACGAACAGGAAAGATTGTCCACAAAACAAAAGAACCGTTAGACAACTACTAACTGTAATTACTACTAAAAAATATTAAAAGCAAGAAGCAGTGCCAAAGTGAACTGCTCCCTTTAGAGCTTTCAGTGACATGTTTATTCTTTCACTAGCCACTTGACAGGGAGCAGTTCATATCAAGGCTACCTAGCTTCTTTTTTTATAGCCTTTTGAAGTAGCTTTGATACATGGTCACTTTCGACTTGCCCTACTTATACTCAATGAAAAGCAAAAGCAGACTAGGCGACACAGATAGCAGATAGAACTGTCTTCATTAAATCAAGTCCACAAGATCTGCTTTTGATTTTCGAAGAGTACCAAGTACTGTCTGCGTCTCACTTTCTTGTTCTGAAAGTTAATTCATTTGACGATATATTCGTGTGGCTGCTCGTAGTCTGTCGGGTGCATGAATATAGTTAAAAGACTATAATTTAGCCCCATTAGATAAGTGTTATTCGTTTTAAGAGGCAGTCAAGTGGTCTTTATTTACCGACTGCTTAGCTTTTATCAGGAAGCTTCATTTCGCAGAACTAAGCTGACAAAATCACTGCTTCGCATGAACTATTTTTGCCTTACACATCTTTGACTTTGATGTTGGTACAAACTAATGCTTACAAATAGGGTATTCCACTGTCATAAGAACAGGGTAAAACATTTCAAAGAGTAAAGACATTGATATTCTTTTTTGGGTCACATTTATACTAGCCGTATTTCATTACTCATACGTCACTTCAATAGCTTTTCATTAACTTAAAAATAATTGTCAATCAAAAACAGCACATTATTTTAAGCAAAATACTGTGACATGGAAGTCTTATTGAGCATAGAGAGATTCATATTTGTGTTGATTGTGTCCGGGTGAAGTGACCGCTATTGTGCTAAGTTTAATGATGTGTATAATAATGTTTTGCCTTGGAGCTGATTTGTAACTGCTGTTAGAAATAGTAAGTCTTATTAAAAAATATGTTACAATGTGTCTATGATTGCAATGGAAGAAATGGAAACCCTAACCTTAAAAAATCTCCCCTTGATTACGTTAATCACAGGTGAAGACTTGGGTCAATATACTCAACTAAAGGAGCTATTCTTAACACAGATAGGCTATGATTCTTCAGATTTGAATATGACTTATTTTGATTTAAGCATGGTGCCTTACAGTGACGCCGCTTTAGATTTAGAGAGTCTGTCTTTTTTTGCAGAAGAAAAAGTCGTCCTTTTAGATCATTTTTTAGACATCACAACTGCCAACAAATCCTATCTCTCTGACAAGGAGTTGAAGCAATTTGAGGCCTATGTTGAAAATCCTGTGGAAACAACGCGATTGGTCATTTTTGCTCCTGGAAAGCTAGATGGACGGAGCCGTTTGACCAAACGTTTAAAGCGAGATAGTCGCCTTTTTGAAGCCGCACCTTTAAAAGACCAGGAACTGAGTGCCTATCTTCAGCATTACGCACAAAAACATAATCTTCATTTTGAAGAAGCCGCACTTGAGGCTTTATTGATTAAGTCCAACTTTGATTTTTCAGATAGTCTTAACAATCTGGCTTTTTTAGAAAGTTACAAAAAACAAGGTACCATCACGACTGATGACATTCAAGAAGCCATTCCTAAAACCCTTCAGGATAACATTTTTGACTTAACAAAGCTAATGTTAAATAGTGAGGTTGATGCTGTCCAAAGTCTTGTCAAGGATTTACGCTTGCAAGGAGAAGATGATGTCAAGTTGATTCCTGTTATTCTGGGACAATTTCGTATGTTTTTACAGGTTAATATACTGGCTAAGCGAGGAAAGACCGAGCAACAGATTGTTCAGGATTTGTCAGATATTTTAGGGCGCAAGGTCAATCCTTATCAAGTAAAATTTGCCTTGCGAGATTCCGCTCACCTTAGTTTGACATTTCTTCAAAACAGTATCAGCTACTTGATAGAAGCTGATTATCACATTAAGCAAGGATTGGTTGATAAGGACTATCTTTTTGATATTGCTTTATTAAAAATAATGATGAAAACAGCAAAGATGTCAAGATGAGATAAGAGTAGCGCACAAAACAAATGACCTTTGTTAAACCAGTTTTTCGAGTTTATAATCAAATGAATTAACTTTCAGAACAAGAAAGTGAGACGCGGACAGTACTTGATTACTCTTCGAAAATTAACAGCAGACCTTGTTGACTTGATTTGAAGAAGACAGTTCTATCTGCTATCTGTGTCGCCTAGTCTGCTTTTGCTTTTGATTTTCATTGAGTATAAGTAGGGCAAGTCGAAAGTGACCATGTAGCAAAGTGAATGCAAAAGACTATATTTTGCTAGACAGTGGTAGTGTATTTATTGTGAATTGTAGTACAAACTTCATAGGCAAATCTCTTGAAAGCATTCTCAAAAAAGGTTAAGATTAAGGTATCAAATAAATGAAAGAGGTACTAACATGGCAATTACATTACCAGAACTTCCATATGCCTACGATGCACTTGAGCCACAATTTGATGCGGAGACAATGACTCTTCACCATGATAAACACCATGCGACATACGTGAACAACGCAAATGCTGCTTTGGAAAAACACCCTGAAATCGGTGAAGACCTTGAAGCTCTTTTGTCAGATGTCAACAGCATTCCTGAAGACATTCGTCAAGCGCTTATCAACAATGGCGGTGGACATCTTAACCATGCCCTTTTCTGGGAACTTCTTTCACCAGAAAAAACAGAAATTACAGAAGATGTGAAAGCAGCCATTGATGAAGCTTTCGGTTCATTTGAAGCCTTCCAAGAAAAATTCACTACAGCAGCTACAACACGCTTTGGTTCAGGTTGGGCTTGGTTAGTTGTTAACGCTGAAGGTAAACTCGAGGTCACATCAACACCAAACCAAGACACTCCACTTATGGAAGGTAAAAAACCAATCCTTGGACTTGATGTTTGGGAACATGCTTATTACCTTAACTACCGTAATGTCCGTCCAAACTACATTAAAGCCTTCTTTGAAATCATCAACTGGAATAAGGTTGACGAACTTTACAAAGCTGCTAAATAATTTAAAGAGAGTGGGGAAACCTACTCTTTTTGTTTAGCTATTTGAAAAATCTGATAATTTTGACAAAGCTGTCCATTAATCTTAAATAGTTTATTGAAAAATTTCCTCGAAACAATTGAAAAATGTCAAATTTCCTTTATAATATTAGAGGTTAGGGGAAAAGTTGTGAATTTAAAACGTATCAATCAAATTTTATTAGGTGCTATTTTAGTAAGTTTTGTCTTGTTGGTGATTGTCGGCTTTGAAGACTACATCAAGCCTTTTTTTGCTGTAAAAAATGATAAAACGCAACGCATTGCTAAAACATCGTCAAGCCGTCGCCAGAAAGAAACGAAAAGTAAAGCATCAAAGACAAAGAAACAGGATTTTCCTGAGAAAAGTCAGGCAGAAAAAGATGCTGCCCAGTTAGCAGATTCTGGAATCATGGCAACTTATGGTTTGACGTTTGATTATGCACATATGACCTTGCCCGAAGTTGTTGAGGCTTATATGGATTTTCAAGGTATTGATCATAGCAACATAGCCTTTTCTTACAAGGATATAACAACCGGTAAAACTTATTCAATGAATGATACACAGCCAATGACAGCGGGGTCTACTTATAAGTTACCTCTAAATATGTTGGTTGTTGACAAGGTTGCAAAAGGAAAGCTGTCGATGACAGAACGCTTTGATATTACAAATACGACCTATGAGTATAAACCAGAGCATGATTCTTATGTGGCTGCCTTCAATGGTGCCATGACAATTCCCGAGATGCAGGAATACTCACTCGTTTATTCGGAGAACACACCGGCATATGCTCTGGCAGAGCGTTTAGGTGGCATGTCAAAGGCATATAAAAAATTGGATCGCTATGGAAAGTCTAAAGCAAAAATCAAAACTATCCAACGCGAGGGAAACAAAACGACAACTGATTACTATATTCAAGTGCTCGACTATCTATGGCGTCATCAAAAGAAATACAAAGATATTCTTTATTACATCGATCAATCTTTCCCAGGTCAATATTATGAAACCTACTTACCTTCTGAAATACAGGTTTATCAAAAACCAGGATATGTTCGTGAAGCCTTGAATATTGATGCGATTGTCAAAGAAGAAAATCCTTATATGGTTGCCTTATATACCCGTTACTTGGGTGGTTCTGATGAAAATTCAGAAGAAATCAATCCATACGGCTATAATCAATTAACTCAAGTTGCCTATGTGATTAACCAATGGCATCGGGTTAACATGAATGGATTAAAAGCAAACTAATAAACTGAATCAAAAAACGAAGTTGATTTTTTCCAACTTCGTTTTTTATAATGTTTTGAATTAACTGTGATACACCGTCACTTCGACTTGCCGTCCTCAAGTACTGTTCCGCGCCTTCCGTTCCTTGTCCAAAAGTTAATTCATTTGACTATAATTTGATAGCTTTAATCTTCTTTGCAAGAACGTTTGAGGAACATGGCATCCCCAAAACTAAAGAAACGGTATTTTTCATTAATGGCGTGCTTGTAGGCATCTAAGATAAAATCACGACCAGCAAATGCTGAGACTAACATGACCAAGGTGGACTTTGGTAAGTGGAAGTTAGTTGAAAAAGCATCGACAACAGAAAAATTGTAACCAGGCTTGATAAAGATATTGGTCCAGCCAGAGTCTGCCTCTAGCTTGCCATTGAATTTGTTACCAATGGTTTCAAGTGTACGGATGGATGTTGTTCCAACAGCAACGACACGACCACCTGCCGCTTTAACTTGATTAAGAGTGTCAGCCGCTTCTTGGCTGAGTTGGTAAAATTCTGAATGCATTTCGTGTTCATCAACATTTTCGACAGAAACAGGACGGAAGGTTCCAAGTCCTACATGGAGGGTGAGATAGACTAATTTGATACCCTTGGCTTCGATTTTTTTCAGAAGTTCTGGCGTGAAATGAAGACCAGCAGTAGGAGCGGCAGCAGAACCGTTTTCTTTGGCGTAAACCGTTTGGTAGCGGTCACGGTCGTCTAGTTTTTCATGGATATAGGGAGGTAGTGGCATTTCGCCTAGACTTTCAAGCACTTCTAGGAAAATCCCATCATATGAAAAGCGAACGATACGACCACCGTGTTCAAGTTCTTCGATGATTTCTGCCATGAGGCGTCCATCACCAAAGGTTACTTTTGAGCCAACTTTGAGACGTTTAGCAGGTTTAGCAAGCACTTCCCAGTCATCTCCAGATGTATTTTTTAAAAGGAGAAATTCGACGTGCCCATGGGTGTCAGGCTTTTCGCCATAAAGCCGGGCTGGGAGGACGCGCGTGTTATTTAAGACCAAGGCATCATTAGGATTGAGCTCATCAATGATGTGATCAAAGTGGGTATCTGTCATCTCGTTGGTTACTGGGTCTAAAACTAGCAGTTTTGAACTATCGCGTTTTTCCAGAGGGGTCTGTGCAATCAGTTCTTCAGGTAAATCAAAATCAAAATCCTTAGTATTCATAGGTCTCCTTTATGTTTTGTTATTCTTGTCTCTTGAAACAGCATTCCTATTGTAACACTTGTTTTTATATTTGTTTAGTCAGAGGGTTAGAATTCTTGTCTTGACAAAAATTGGTATATACCATATAATGAAATTATAAATTGATATAGACCAATTACAAAGGAGTTTAAAATGAAAGTCATTACTGTAAAGAATGCTCAAGAAGGTGGCAAAATTGCTTTTACACTCTTGAAAGAAAAGATGACACAAGGCATCCAAACCTTGGGTTTGGCAACTGGTTCAACCCCTGAAACTTTTTATCAAGAAGTTCGTCAGTCTGATTTGGATTTTTCAGAAATGACCAGCATCAATCTTGATGAATATGTCGGATTAGATCAGACAAGTGACCAATCCTATGCTTATTTTATGAAAGAGCATCTCTTTGATACCAAACCGTTCAAAATGTCTTATTTGCCAAATGGTAAGGCGACAGACTTAGAAGCGGCAGCCAAGGATTATGACAGGATTATTGCTGAAAATCCAATTGATTTCCAAATCTTAGGCATAGGTCGCAATGGTCACATTGGCTTTAATGAGCCAGGAACGTCTTTTGATGAGACTACTCATATTGTAGATTTGGCACCATCAACCATCGAAGCCAATAGTCGTTTCTTTGATAGTATTGATGATGTACCAAAACAGGCTATGTCAATGGGGATAGCTTCAATCATGGCTTCAAAAACTATCGTTTTACTAGCTTTTGGATCTGAAAAAGCGGATGCCATTAAAGGGATGGTGGAAGGTTCTGTTACAGAAGACTTACCAGCCAGTGTTCTTCAAAATCATGATGACGTTATTGTCATAGTAGATGAAGCAGCAGCCAGCAAATTGGCATAATCAAAAAGAACCCAGTCTGAAAAAAACAGGCTGGGTTTTGTGATAGGTTATAGTGTCCAGTCGATGTCTGGACCAGCTGGGATAATACCATTTGGATTGATGGTTTTGTGGCTACCATAGTAGTGGGTCTTGATGTGGTCAAAATCAACCGTATCAGCAATTCCTGGAAGATTGTAGATGCGTTTGGTGTATTGCCACAAGTTAGAGTAGTCAACTAAGCGTTTTAGATTGCATTTGAAATGTCCAAAGTAAACGGGATCAAAGCGAACCAAGGTGGTAAAAAGTCTGATGTCTGCTTCGGTCATGCGGTCACCCACCAACCACTCTTGAGTGTCCAGTCTATTTTCAAGGTAATCGAGCCCAGAAAAGAGGTTCAGTAATTCTTTTTCATAAACGGATTGTTCCGTGGCAAAGCCAGTTTTATAAACTCCGTTATTAACCTTATCATAGACCAGAGCATTGATGTTGTCAATGTCAGAACGAAGCTCTTCAGGGTAATACTCGTCGGTATTTCCGGTAATAGCGTTAAAGGCAGTATTGAACATGCGAATGATGTCAGGGGACTCATTGCTGACAATCGTTTCGTTTTTCTTGTCCCATAGGACTGGTACTGTTACGCGGCCAGAATAGTTAGGGTCAGCTTTCAAATACACTTGGTACATGTATTGGCTTTTGAAAAGACTATCAAAAATGACACCAGGATAATCCTCAAAGGTCCAACCATTTTCTAGCATGTAGGGATTAACGATAGAAAGAGAGATATGCTCTTCTAAATCTTTCAATCGGCGCATGATTAGAGTCCGACTTGCCCAGGGACAAGCGAGGGAAATATAGAGGTGGTAGCGACCAGACTCAGCTTTAAAGCCAGCTTTACCAGTCGGGCCAGCAGTACCATCAGCAGTTACCCAGTTGCGAAATTGAGCCTTGGAGCGTACGAATTTACCACCTGTTGATTTGGTGTCATACCACTTATCTTGCCATTTACCATCTACTAAAAGTCCCATTTGAATTCTCCTTTATGTGTTACTAATTAGTATTATATCATTATCTGAAAATGATAGCTAATGAAAACACTTTAGGTTATATGTGTCCATCACCCTATTAAACTTCTAACATGCGTTTGGAGTATTTATCATCTTTTGAATTAACTTTGTTACATGGTTGCTTTCGACTTGCCCTACTCATACTCAATGAAAAGCAAAAGCAGACTAGGCGACACAGATAGCAGATAGAACTGAAGGTCATCAAATCAAGTCCACAAGGTCTGCTGTTGCTTTTCGAAGAGCATCAAGTACTGCCGGTGTTCTCTGTTCCTTGTTCTGAAAGCTAATTCATTTGACTATACTGCAAATTAAAGGTTTTGCTTTGAGAAATGTTATAGTCTTTTGAATTAATTTTAATACATCGTCACTTTTGACTTGTCGTACTCAAGTGCTGTCCGTGTCCTCCGTTCCTTGTTTTGAAAGCTAATTCATTTGACTATACTGCAAATTAGAGGTTTTGCTTTGAGAAATGTTATCTTGATAAGAGGCGAGCAAAGTGCATCAGCTAATCTAGCCTTGGGCTCTTGGTATCGGTAGTTGCTGCATTAAAAATAATGTTAATCTAGCTATTAGTTTGAGAGATGGGAAACCTCTGGCAGTAAGTCTAGTTTTTTCTCATTTTTTTCGTATTGATAGGTAGGAGGAGTTATGTTAATTGCAAAAACAGTTGATGGACGGTTGGTAAAGGCATTTGATGATGACATAAATGGGATGGAATACTATTGTCCGGTGTGTTTGGGACCTGTTCGTTTCAAAAAAGGAGCGATTAAAACATGGCATTTTGCCCATCTATCAACTCAAAATTGTCAATTTAATTTTGAAAACGAATCAGCTGAACATTTATCATTGAAAGCTAAGATGTTTACTTCTTTATCTCAGAATTATCCAGTTGAAATTGAAAAATACTTATCTAAATATCAACAAATAGCAGATATTTTTGTTGCTCCTAAATTAGTATTGGAAGTTCAATGCTCACCCATCAGCGCTCAGAAGTTGCAAGAGAGAACAAGATCGTATCAAAGTCAGGGACTTTACCCCATTTGGTTGTTTGGCGAAAAGTTGTGGTTGAAGAAGCGCTTATCGGCATTTCAGAGGAGTGTTCTCTCTTATAGCGATTGGATTGGCTTTTACTTTTGGGAGCTGGATAATGCTAAAGAGGAGTTAAGATTACACTATTTAATCCATGAAAAATTGAATGGAGAACTTGTCTATTTAACGAAATCCTGTTCTTTTTCTGGTAATATCATGGCATTGTTGCGCTTTCCTTTTCAAAAAAAGAAGGTTGTTCGTTTGACTTGTTCTTGTATGGCAGACCCTCAAACATTTATTCAAAAACAACTTTTTTATAAAAATCCAAAATGGTTAAGAGAGCAGGAATTGGCTTATCAGCGTGGAGAGAACTTGTTGATGCAGGAAACTGACTTTTTCTTCCCACAAATTAAACCACCGCAAATCAATTATCAGAATTATCCAAAACCTGAAAAAATCGAGCGCTATTTTAAGCAGTTTGAGAGTTACTACAAAAATCAAAGGCTGAAAACTTCTCAGACTCTATACCCTCCCCTCTTTTATGATAAAATGATAGAAAAGCAAACAAGGAGAATGAAATGACTGATAATCGTAGCCACTTGAAACAAGAAGAAACCTGGGATTTGAGCACTATTTTTGAGACGGATCAAGCGTGGGAAGTAGAGCGTCAAGCTTTAGAAAGTGATTTGAAAGCTGCTCAAAACGATGCAGGTCACCTCTTAGATTCAGCTAAAAGTTTATTGGATATTACGGAAACCTCTCTAGAATTGATGCGTCGTCTAGAGAAATTATACGTGTACGCTTCTATGAAAAACGATCAAGACACAACGATTGCAACCTATCAAGAGATGGAAGCGAAGGCAACGGCTTTGTCATCACTTTACAGTCAAACCTATGCCTTTTATGAGCCTGAGTTCTTAACTATGACTACAGAGCAGTTAGAAGCCTATAAGGTAGAAGAGCCTAGACTTGTTTCTTATGATCATTATTTTGAAAAATTATTGGCAGCTAAGGATCATGTCTTGTCGCAAGAAGCTGAAGAATTATTAGCGGGTGCGTCTGAAATTTTTGGTTCTGCAGCTGAAACCTTCTCTATCTTTGACAACGCTGATGTGACCTATCCTTGGGTTACTAATGATGAGGGAGAGCTTGTCGAATTAACGCATGGCAACTTTATTAGCCTTATGGAATCTAAAAATCGAGAGGTTCGTAAAGGTGCCTATGAAGCCTACTACGGTGTTTATGAGCAGTTCCAACACACCTATGCTAAAACCTTACAAACCAATGTTAAGGTTCACAATTATAAGGCAAAAGTTCGTGGCTATAAATCAGCTCGCCATGCAGCTCTTTCAGCCAATTTTATCCCTGAAGAAGTTTATGATACTTTATTGGCGGTTGTGAATAAGCATTTGCCGCTCTTACATCGCTACATGAAGTTACGTCAGGATTTACTGGGTCTTGATGAGCTTAAGATGTATGATGTTTATACGCCGCTGTCAGATCATGATATGGCTATTACATATCCAGAAGCCCTTGAAAAATCTCGTCAGGTTTTGACTATCTTTGGTAAAGATTATAGTGAGCGAGTTGACCGCGCCTTTTCAGAACGTTGGATTGACGCTCATGTTAATAAAGGCAAGCGTTCGGGGGCATATTCTGGTGGTTCATACGATACCAATGCCTTTATGCTCCTCAATTGGCAAGATACTTTAGACAATCTTTATACCTTAATTCATGAAACAGGGCACAGCTTGCATTCAACCTTTACACGTGAAAATCAACCATATGTCTATGGGGATTACAGCATCTTCTTGGCTGAAATTGCCTCAACGACCAATGAAAATATCTTGACAGAAACACTGCTTGAAGAAGTAACCGATGATAAAGAGCGCTTTGCGATTCTCAACCACTATTTGGATGGCTTTAAAGGAACGATTTTCCGTCAAACGCAGTTTGCAGAATTTGAATTAGCCATCCACAAGGCTGACCAAGAAGGTAAAGTTTTGACCAGTGATTTTCTTAACAAAACATACGCTGCGCTTAATGAAAAATATTATGGCTTAGCAGCTGATGATAATCATGACATTCAGTTTGAGTGGGCTCGTATACCGCATTTCTACTATA
This sequence comes from Streptococcus thoraltensis DSM 12221, assembly GCF_000380145.1. Classification (GTDB taxonomy): domain Bacteria; phylum Bacillota; class Bacilli; order Lactobacillales; family Streptococcaceae; genus Streptococcus; species Streptococcus thoraltensis. The sequence continues at coordinate 110,156 of NZ_KB904620.1, forward strand.
ATTTCTATGTCTATCAATACGCGACTGGTTTTGCGGCTGCTTCATACCTAGCAGATAGAATTGTTCATGGAACAGACCAAGACCGAGAGAACTATTTAGACTACCTCAAAGCTGGTAATTCTGATTATCCACTAAATGTCATTGCTAAAGCAGGCGTGGACATGACAAGCGCTGACTATCTAGAAGGGGCTTTCAACGTTTTTGAAGATCGCTTAGAAGAATTGGAAAACTTAATTGCAAAACTAGGCGCTAAATAGGAGTCATTGGCTATGCTTGGACGTTTGTTTAACGATCAATCTATGGTTTTGAAAAAATTAGATAAACCAATAACGATTTTTAAAAAGAAAGGCGATTATTTTTATCTTAAAGAAAATCCTAAGGATGTGCTTAAGGTAACAAAACTTGTTTTCAGCCCGCCATTACCCTATATTGGACCTGGCGTATCAAAAGGAGCCGTAGCTGGTGCTGGAGCTTATGCAACCATAGGAAAAGATCTCTTAAAAGGTGCCATCATTGGTGACTGGTTAGAAAAAAGAAGAAAAGGTAACGCTTCTAGCGCGAGAGTTCATCAGATGTCCTTGATTTTAGAGTCTGAGACCGGACGACAAGAAGTGATTGAAATGAAGGTTAAGCAGGATTCTGCCATCACTATTTACCGATTTTTCAAAGAATAATGCCAAAGCAACTAGGTCGAATCAAATTGATCTGGTTACTTTGGTATAATGGCATAGAGTGTGATTATGTCATGGGAAAATAGTAATAACCAATGGAAATACAGACGATTGATTTTGGAAGATTTGCCCAAAAGGTAAAAGCATTGGAAAATGGTACAGACAAGCCAGATTGCTCAACACTAACCAACTACTATGCTTTGAGATGCGGAAGATGTGGCGAGACTTCCGGTCGTTGGCTAATTATCGTTTTTTGAATTCACTTTGAGACACGGTCGCTTTCGACTTGCTGTACTCATATTCAAGGAATATCAAGTACTATCGGCGTCTCAGTTTTTTGCCTGAAAGTTAATTCATTTGATAATAAAAGGTGATTTAGCAAGAGAAGTAGCTCATATCGGCTAAGTCCTCTCACTGAAACACAGGCAAAGAGGAGTCATGACAACTTTACTATAGCTTGCTTTATTAAAGTATCAAGAACGTGGGATTTCAAAAGAATGATTGCTGCCAATGAACATAGTCAAGCAAGCCGATGACTGTTTATAAGGCTGGTGAATGCTTAGAGAATCTCACTGTGCTTGGGTGAATTACCCTAGTCAATAGATGACAGGTCAAAGGATTGTCCGTTATGGAATAAAATTGGAGAAAAAAGATGACTAAGACAACTTTTATATGGGATTTCGATGGCACTTTAGTAGATTCTTATCCAGCTATTCTGGAATCATTGGAGGTTACTTATCGAGCATTTCAAATTCCATTTGATGCTACTCATGTGGAAAAGTATATTCTAGAAAAATCTACTGGTGATTTATTATTAGAACTGGAAAGGACACATGGTATTTCGTTCGAGCGTTTAAAGAAAAAGCAATCGATAGAACAGGCGGCGCGTGATGATAGTATTGTCTTAATGCCAGGAGCTAGAGAGATTTTGGAATGGACAAGAAAACAGGGGATTCAAAATATCATCTATACGCACAAGGGGGCAACTACCGAGTCAGTTTTGAAGAGATTGGGCATCTTTGACTATTTTACAGAGGTCGTAACCTCAGCGAATGGTTTTAAACGAAAACCACATCCTCAAGCAGTGGATTATCTTATGGAAAAATACCATTTAACCAGAGAATCAACGGTCTATATAGGCGATAGGAGTATTGATATGGCCTTGGCTTTTAATGCTGGTATCAAGTCAATTAATCTGACGCAAGCAGAAAATGAGTTTAATCATAGGGTAACTAAATTGACGGATATTGTTGATCTTGTAGATTAATTACGCTTTTGTTGGTGAACAATACTGGAACTTGGTCATGGCTTTTTCTGATGTCAAGTCACCTTCTTGATAAGTCTGAATGAGAACTAGTAACCAGCATCCATCAGTCCACTTTAAATCACATTCCTAACAAGCGCATCGCTTATCTAGCTGATAAACTCACAGAACTAGCTGAATAATCTCTTTGCGCGTATGTCGTGTCTCGATAATACAGGATTGACATTTGTCTAGGCATAAAATATACTGAAACTATGGTAGAAAGTTATTCAGAAAACGCAAACCACAATATGAGACGTCCTATTGTTAAGGAAGAAATTGTGGATTATATGCGGACACACTTATTAGAAAATCAAGGACATTTGGCAGAGATTGAAGCTTTTGCCCATGAGCATAATATTCCGATTATACAACATGAAGTAGTAGCTTACTTTCGTTTGTTGATGCAGTCTTTGGCTCCTAAGCATATTTTAGAAATTGGGACAGCGATTGGTTTTTCAGCACTTTTAATGGCAGAATTTGCACCAGAATCGCAAATCACAACCATCGATCGTAACCCTGAGATGATTGGCTTGGCTAAGGAAAATTTTGACAAATATGACAGTCGCAAACAAATTAGGCTTTTAGAAGGTGATGCGGTTGATTTAATCAGTGATTTGGATCAAGACTATGATTTTGTTTTCATGGATTCAGCTAAATCTAAGTATATTGTTTTCCTACCGGAAATTCTTAAGCATGTCAAAAAAGGTGGTATAATTGTTTTTGACGATATTTTCCAAGGAGGAGATATTGCCAAACCGATTGAAGAGATCAGACGTGGTCAGAGAACAATCTACCGTGGTTTACATCGACTCTTTGATAGCACACTAAAACATCCCGGCTTAACGGCTAGTCTTATCCCAATGAGTGATGGTTTATTAATGCTTCGAAAAGATGAGGATGAAGTCATCTTATCAGATTAAGTCACATTTAAGTTAACTTATGCTATAATGGAAAATGTTAATGAAAGTGGGAGTAATCCAAAAGTGATTGACTCCCTTTTTAAAGGAGTTCCACAAAATGAAAAAACAAACAAAATTGTTGTCAGGTGTTGTTACCTTTATGTCAGTATTAGCACTGGCTGCTTGTTCGCAAGAAGCCAGTCCAAAGGACAATCTTGTTACAATGAAAGGCGATACCATTACAGTATCAGACTTTTACAATCAAGCTAAAGATACGACTGCTGGGCGACAAGCTATGCTTACATTGGTTCTTGATCGTGTTTTTCAAGAGCAGTACGGTGATAAAATTAGTGATAAAGAAGTCACTAAAGCCTATAACGAACAAGTTGATGCCTACGGTTCAAACTTTTCAGCTGCTCTGACATCAGCTGGTATGACGGAAAAAACCTATAAGCAACAAATTCGAGTTAAAAAAATGATTGAGTATGCTGTTGAAAAAGCCGCTAAGAAGGAGCTAACAGACAGTAATTATCAAAAAGCTTATCAAGCCTATACGCCAGAAACTACAGCAGAAGTTATTAAATTAGATACTGAAGAAAAAGCTAAGGAAGTGCTTGAAAAAGCTAAGGCTGAAGGAGCTGATTTTGCGAAAGTTGCTAAGGATAATACCAAGTCTGATAAAGTAGACTACAAGTTTGATTCATCAGACACAACCCTACCAAAAGAAGTTAAAGATGCAGCCTTCAAACTTAAGGAAGGTGAAGTTTCAGAACTTGTAAAAGTTGTTGATACAACGAACTATAAACCAAACTACTATATTGTCAAAACAATCAAAAAAGAAAGTAAAAATCCAGATTGGAAAACGTACAAAAAACGTTTGACAGAAACCATTCTTAACGAGAAAAAATCAGACGCGACTTTCCAAAACCAAGTAATTGGTAAAACACTTGAGAAAGCCAATGTAAAAATCAAAGATAAGAGCTTTAGTAATATCCTGTCACAGTATACTGCGACAGACTCAAACACGTCGTCAAGTTCTTCAAAATAGTCGTTCTTGACCAAAAGAAGAAAAAACATTATAATGCAAACAGTGAGAATAATTTTTTAGAAGTCTTCTTCAGAAAGCTGATGGTTGCTGCGAATCAGTGAGACTTAAAAGATTTGCTACTTACTGTAACAATTTGACATAATAAAGAGAATGACAAGTTCATTGAATGAAGGTGGTACCGCGGTTTTTCGCCCTTCGTTTTGTGGACTTGTCTTATTTTTTGGAGGAAATCCTATGAAGACTTTTCAAGTTAAACAAAAACTATTGTCTTTAGGTGGTAAATTTACGATTGCTGATAATTTAGGCATACCAACCTATCAAGTCGAAGGCTCTTTTCTAAAAATTCCCAAAACGTTTACGATAACAGATATGAAAGGGCGACAAGTCAGTCGAATTGAAAAGAAAACAATCAGTTTTTTACCCCAATTTAAGGTTAAGTTAGCAGATGGGAATTGTTTTACCATCAAGAAATCATGGACTTTTTTTAAATCTCGTTATCAGATTGAAGGTCTGGGAATTGATGTCAAAGGGAATGTCTGGGATCTATCATTTAATTTGCAAAAAGATGGACAGCAGATTGCTAGTATTAGGCAAGATTTATGGCATCTGACCTCGACTTATACCGTAGAAATCTACGATGAAGCCTATAGTGACTTGGTCATTTCCTTGGTTATAGCAATCGATTATGTCAAAGAGCAAGAAGCATCACAGGCCTCATCTAGTTCTGTTTAATGAATGACGTTTGAACCATGATAGACTAGTTGAATGAAAATAAAACCGCCAAAAAGCCTACACAAAAAAGGAGATAGTAATGAAATCTTTATCATCAGCAGAAATCCGTCAAATGTGGCTTGATTTCTGGAAATCAAAAGGGCACTCTGTTGAGCCATCAGCCAACTTGGTTCCCGTTAATGACCCAACGCTTCTTTGGATTAATTCAGGTGTAGCCACCCTCAAAAAATATTTTGATGGTTCCGTTATTCCTGAAAATCCTCGCATTACCAATGCTCAAAAATCAATTCGTACTAACGATATTGAAAATGTTGGTAAAACCGCTCGTCATCATACCATGTTTGAAATGCTTGGAAACTTCTCAATCGGTGATTATTTCCGTGACGAAGCGATCGAGTGGGGCTTTGAACTCTTAACAAGCCCTGAATGGTTTGCTTTTCCAAAAGAAAAACTCTACATTACTTACTATCCTGATGATAAGGATTCCTACAATCGTTGGATTGCCTTGGGCGTAGAACCAGATCATCTTGTTCCACTGGAAGAAAACTTCTGGGAAATAGGTGCCGGTCCTTCTGGTCCAGACACAGAGATTTTCTTTGACCGTGGGGAAGCTTTTGATCCTGAAAATATCGGTATCCGTCTGCTTGAAGAAGATTTGGAAAATGACCGTTACATCGAAATCTGGAATATCGTATTGTCACAATTTAATGCAGATCCTGAAATTCCACGTTCTGAGTACAAAGAATTACCAAGCAAAAACATTGATACGGGTGCAGGTTTAGAACGTCTGGCAGCTATTTTCCAAGGAGCAAAAACAAACTTTGAAACAGATCTCTTCATGCCCATCATTAATGAAGTAGAAGCCTTATCAGGTAAAACCTACGATCCAGATGGCGATAACATGAGCTTCAAGGTAATTGCCGACCACATTCGTGCCCTTTCATTTGCTATTGGTGATGGTGCGCTTCCGGGAAATGAAGGACGCGGTTACGTTCTTCGTCGCCTTCTTCGTCGTGCAGTTATGCATGGTCGCCGTTTGGGGATTACTGATGCTTTCCTTTACAAACTTGTACCAACTGTAGCTCGTATCATGGAAAGCTATTATCCAGAAGTTCTTGAAAAACGTGACTTTATTGAAAAAATTGTCAAACGTGAAGAGGAGACTTTTGCTCGTACCATTGATGCTGGTAGTGGTCATTTGGAAGAACTCTTAACGGAGCTTAAAGCAGCTGGCAAAGACACACTTGAAGGTAAAGCTATCTTCAAACTTTATGATACATATGGATTCCCAGTCGAATTGACCGAAGAACTAGCTGAAGACGCTGGCTACAAAATTGACCACGAAGGCTTCAAAGCAGCCATGAAAGAGCAACAAGACCGCGCGCGTGCGGCTGTTGTCAAAGGTGGTTCAATGGGTATGCAAAATGAAACCCTCGCTGGTATTGTAGAACCGTCGGAGTTTGTTTACTACGTCAATAACTTAGAATCAAATCTTTCTGTTATCGTTGTAGATAATGAACGTTCTGAAGTTGTCTCTGAAGGTCAAGCGCTTCTTGTTTTCGATAAAACACCATTCTATGCAGAAATGGGTGGACAAGTAGCAGACCATGGTGTTATCAAAAATGACAAGGGTGATATTGTTGCGAAAGTGACTGATGTTCAAAAAGCTCCTAATGGTCAGGCGCTTCACACGGTTGATGTTCTAGCAAGCCTTTCAACTGGTACAAGTTACTCACTTGAAATCGATACAGATCGTCGTTTCTCAGTAGAAAAAAACCACACAGCAACCCACTTGCTACATGCAGCCCTACACAATATCATTGGCGAACACGCCACTCAGGCAGGTTCTTTGAACGAAGAGAGCTTTCTACGCTTTGACTTCACACACTTTGAAGCTGTAACACCAGAAGAGCTTCGTCAACTGGAGACACAAGTCAACGAACAAATCTGGAATGCTATTGCAGTTAAAACTGTTGAAACAGATGTGGATACTGCCAAAGAAATGGGTGCTATGGCTCTCTTTGGTGAAAAATACGGCAAAGTTGTCCGTGTTGTTACCATTGGTGATTATTCTGTCGAACTTTGTGGTGGTACGCACGTATCAAATACTTCTGAAATTGGACTCTTCAAGATTGTCAAAGAAGAAGGTATCGGATCAGGAACTCGTCGTATCTTAGCTGTTACTGGTAAAGAAGCCTTCCAAGCCTTCCGCGATCAAGAAGACGCTCTAAAAACAATTGCAACAACTCTTAAAGTTCCCCAATTGAAGGAAGTTCCAAATAAGGTAAATAGCCTTAACGAACAAGTTCGTGACCTTCAAAAAGAAAATGCTGAACTCAAAGAAAAAGCAGCAGCAGCACAAGCAGGAGATGTCTTTAAAGATGTCAAGGAAGCTAGTGGCTTGCGCTACATTGCTACACAGGTTGAAGTGGCAGACGCAGGTGCCCTTCGTACCTTTGCTGATAACTGGAAACAAAAAGACTACTCCGATGTTCTTGTTCTTGCAGCAAAGATTGGTGAGAAGGTCAATGTTCTAGTGGCAAGCAAATCTAAAAAAGTTCACGCAGGAAACACCATTAAAGCCCTCGCACCAATCGTAGCCGGTCGTGGTGGTGGTAAACCAGACATGGCTATGGCTGGAGGTTCAGATGCTTCTAAAATTGCTGACTTGTTAGCAGCAGTGCCAGAGCAGTTTTAATAAGACAATGCAACCAAGTTCAAAAAAGAACTTGGTTTTTGTCTCAATTCAAAACAGTCCGTAACTTCTTTAAATAGATGCCTTTTATTTAACTTTTTTATAGTATTTTAGGAAAAAATTATTGTGTTAATAATTTAGGTAAAAACCATGTGCTGATACTTGGTTTTTTGCATATTTCGACGATTTCGATGATTTTTATGATAAAATAGATAAGTTGAGTTTTCTTTTGAAAATCATAAATTTTTATTTATAAAGGGGAAAATAGTGACTATTTTTCGTCAAAAAAATACCAGTCTTGATAAGACTGAGATGAAGCGCCATCTCAAAGTTATTGACCTTGTCTTTCTAGGGCTCGGATCAATGGTAGGAACTGGCATCTTCACTATTACAGGGATTGGAGCAGCACAATATGCTGGACCAGCTCTGATTGTTTCAATTACGCTATCAGCCATTGCTGTAGGGATTTTTGCTCTCTTTTACGCTGAGTTTGCCTCACGCATTCCTGCAAACGGCGGTGCCTATTCTTATATTTATGCCACACTAGGCGAGTTTCCAGCCTGGATAGCCGGCTGGATGATTATTCTAGAGTTTCTCTTTGCGGTCTCTAGTGTAGCTTCTGGATGGAGTTCTTATCTGAAAGGTTTGCTTGCTAATTATGGCATCCAGTTGCCTGCTGCTATTAATGGTACCTTCAATCCTGCCAAAGGTCAGTATATCGACCTCTTACCAGTTTTAGTGATGTTCTTTGTAACAGCCATTGTCCTTATGGATTCTAAGAAAGCAATGCGTTTCAACAGTGCTTTGGTGGTTCTCAAGTTTTCAGCCTTAGCCTTATTTATTCTTTTAGGACTTTTCTTCCTTAAACCTGAAAATTGGACACCTTTTTCACCGTTCGGTTGGGGAAATCCTGTTGGAGGACAGTCAGGGATACTGGCAGGTGCTTCCATCATGTTCTTTGCCTTTCTTGGTTTTGAATCCATTTCCACAGCAGTCGATGAAGTTCATGATCCACAGAAAAAAGTGCCAAAAGGGATCACCCTATCCTTGATTATCGTGACAGCTATTTATATGGTCGTTACCTTGATTCTAACCGGTATGGTTCATTACACTCAACTCAATGTGTCCGATGCCGTTGCTTATGCCCTTCGTTCTGTAGGCTTGAGCTGGGCTGGTAATTATGTGTCAGTTGTTGCTATTTTGACTTTGATAACAGTGTGTATCTCTATGACTTTTGCCTTGTCACGAACCATTTATAGTATCAGTCGAGATGGCTTACTCCCCAAAGCATTGAGTCAAGTTACTAAGAAATCACGCATTCCAAGAAATGCGACGTTAGTGACTGGTCTAGGGGCGATGGTATTTGCTGGTATGGTGCCACTAGCAAGCTTAGCAGAGTTTGTTAACATCACAACACTTGCTTATCTAATGCTTTTAGCCATTGCTATTATTGTTTTACGTAGGCAGCAAGGTCTACCAAAAGATGGCGAGTTCAAAGTGCCATTTGTGCCAGTGTTGCCTATTTTTGCAATTGTGATTTGCTTAGTGTTTATGAGCCAATATCAAGCAGTGACATGGATTGCTTTCTTGGTATCCTTGGTTCTTGGAACCTTAATTTATTTCGGCTATGGTTACAAACATTCAACCATTAATGATGAGAAATAGTAGGTATTTCCATGCTTAAAAAAATCATAGTCATTTCAATTATTTTTATGTCAATTGCAACAATTGCTCATCTGATCATGTCTGCTATGGCTTTTAATAATGGTGCTAGTCTTAGTCAAAATATCTTAAATGGGATTCTATCAATCGTCTTTCTCAGTATTATCAAAACCTTATTTGAACTCAGAAAAACAAAATAACCAAGCAGAGTATACGCTCTACTTGGTTTTTTCATGTCTAAAATGCAAACTCAACAGTTACGAATTCAAAAGAATCTCGTAAATCTTCAAGGAGAAATGGTTTGAGATTAACCGAGTGTGAAATGAGGTCTAAATCAGTCGGATCAAGAATATGTACACGGATACTTATATGAGTACCTTGTTTGTAAATAAAAATATCCAAATCATGGTAGTGCTTATTGAAATGAGTTTGGAAAATATCATGGATGAGTGTTACGATTTGTTTGTTTCGTGTTGGTGATTGTGTGAATTCCTTAAAAGAATCCGTTAAAACAGCTAGGGGCTCTTTGTAGGAAAAAATAACAAGGATTAAGGTGATAAAAAAATCCGCTGTATAGTGGAGGAAGCCAAGGCTACTTTCTATCGGAATGATTTTGAGGAGTAAAATGGAAATACCAACGCCCGCAGAAATAAGCCCATCGATAAAATTTCCTTTGCTTTCAGCCGCAATAATTGTGGATAAATTATTGATTTGATGATTTTTCTGACGATTATAAAAACCTAAACTAAAACACAGGATAACCATCGTAATGGTGTAGGGAAGAACCAGATTTGTCTCAATGAGACTCCCTTTTCCTTGGCTAAAATAGGCGTACGCAGCAGCACTGGTTTCTAAGAGTGTGATGATTAGCAACATAAGCGTAGCGATGGATTTTAAAATACCGTATAGTGGCTCTAAGAAATACATACCATTTGGAAAAGTAGCTGTTTTACGATGACTATTGATAGAGATGAAGACGGCTGCCAAAGTTGATATGAATGCAATTAAGGAGAAAACACCATCTAAAAGAAGGGCGTTTAAATCAGTTACAATATAGATAATCAGCCCAGCAAGCCCAATGATAAAATTTCCAATTGTTGAGACAATGAGTGACTGCCTCTCAACTTGTTTTTGAGTCATACCTGCTCCTTAAAAAAGAATTTCTTAGTTTTTAGTCTTTTGAGTCAACTTTGCTCTATCGTCACTTTCGATTTGCCCTACTCATACTCAATGAAAATCAAAAGCAGACTAGGCGACACGCATGCAGATAGAACTGAAGGTCATCAAATCAAGTTAACAAGGTCAGCTTTTGATTTTCAAAGAGTATCAAGTACTGTCCGCGTCTCAACTCCTTGTCTAAAAGTTAAGTCATTTGACTATAGTATAACAATTTTAAGAGGCTACTTCAAATGTAAATGAAATAGTCAGATAGTTTTTAAAGCAAAAAAACCAAGCAAAGAAGCCTGGTTTTTGGTTGAAATTCAGAAAATCGTTTTAAAGTCCCATGTTATAATCGTCATCTTGCATAGCTTCAACACTACCAAGGAGATAGCCATTACCAACCTGACTGAAGAAGTCATGGTTGGAGGTCCCTGTTGAAATACCATTCATAACAATCGGGTTAACATCATTTGCAGTATCTGGGAAAAGCGGATCTTGCCCCAGATTCATGAGAGCTTTGTTAGCGTTGTAACGAAGGAAAGTCATCACTTCCTCAGTCCAGCCGACATTGTCATAAAGCGTTTTGGTGTATAATTCCTCATTCTCATAGAGACTATAGAGTAAATCATACATCCATTCGCGGAATTCTTCTTGTTTTTCTTCTGGTAATTCATTGAAACCTAATTGGAATTTATAACCGATATAAGTTCCGTGAACAGATTCGTCACGGATAATCAATTTGATAATTTCAGCGACGTTAGCTAGCTTATTATTGCCAAGATAATAAAGTGGGGTAAAGAAACCAGAGTAGAATAAGAAGGTTTCTAGGAAGGTAGAAGCGACTTTCTTTTGAAGAGCATCACCGTTTTTATAAATTTCATTGATAATTTCAGCCTTACGTTGGAGGTAAGGATTGGTATTTGTCCACTCAAAAATATCTTCAATCTCTTTTTTAGTGTTTAGAGTTGAAAAGATAGAAGAGTACGATTTAGCATGGACAGATTCCATAAACTGGATATTGTTGAGAACAGCTTCTTCGTGAGGTGTACGAACATCGGCACGAATAGCTTCGACACCTGTTTCAGATTGAAGAGTATCAAGAAGGGTAAGACCACCGAAAACTTTACCGACAAGATCTTTTTCTTCGGCAGAAAGCTTACGCCAATCATCTAAGTCATTTGATAGGGGGATACGAGTATCAAGCCAGAATTGTTCCGTCAATTTTTCCCAAGTGGACTTATCGATAACATCCTCGATTTCATTCCAGTTGATAGCTTCATAATAAGTAAAATGTGACATGGGGACTCCTTAAAAACAGAAATAGTAAAAAACTTACGCTTATAGTTTAACATGAACAAGCAGCCAACTTCAAAATAAGCTGGCTGAATGTTTACTAAAGTTGCGGACAAGAAAGGGTAGTGTATGTAGAGTGAAGAAGCAACTCTAAGCAGTGCTAGGGGCTAGCAGGGCTTTATTTGACTTATCTATCAATTATAGTCTTTGAAAATCAACTTCAAACGTCCTTGACGTGATTTGATGAACTTTAGTGCTATCTGCATTGGTGTTGTTTCGTCTGATTTTGAGTTTCATTGAACATGAATCATTCATTCTTAATAGCTATAATAAATAGTAAGTTGCTAAGAGGCATTAGTTGCTATCAACCACTTTTCAACCTAGTCTTGTCAGTTAGGAGAAACCTAACACCGTGAGCGACTTGAGTTTTTTATAAATTTAAATTAGTGACAAGACGGAAGAGATTCTTCATCACCCAGAAATGTCACTGTTAGTGAGGGAACTGGGTCATTTACGATAGCAGTTGCTGCCTTTAGATAGTAGGACTTTTGTTAAATCACGCAGCTTTCACATTGGTTAGCACCAACTTCATCACCATCGTCTGTGTAGGTACGAACGTAATAGATGGATTTGACACCTTTGTTGAAGGCATAGTTACGTAGGATAGACAAGTCACGTGTGGTTTGTTTAGTGTCGTTGCCTTTCCATTCGTAAAGTCCTGCAGGAATTTCACTACGCATGAAGAGCGTCAATGACAAACCTTGGTCAACGTGTTCTGTTGCAGCAGCGTAAACGTCGATAACTTTACGCATATCCATATCGTAGGCTGATTTGTAGTATGGGATAGTATCTGTTGAAAGTCCTGCAGCTGGGTAATAGATTTTCCCAATTTTTTTCTCTTGGCGTTCTTCAATGCGTTGGGTAATTGGGTGGATTGAAGCAGAAACGTCATTGATATAAGAGATAGAACCGTTTGGTGCAACTGCTAAGCGGTTTTGGTGGTAAAGCCCATCAGCCATAACTGATTGGCGAAGAGCTTCCCAATCTTCAGCTTGCGGAATAAAGTGGTCTTTGAAGAGGTCTTTAACAAGGTCTGATTTTGGTACAAACTGACCAGAAACATACTTGTCAAAATAGCTACCATCAGCATATTTAGAATTTTCAAAACCAACAAAACTTGTTTGACGTTCACGAGCAATCTCATTAGATGCAACTAGTGTCCAGTAATTAAGCAACATAAAGTAAATATCAGTGAACTCGATTGACTCAGGGCTTCCGTATTCAATGTGTTGCTGAGCAAGGAATGAATGAAGTCCCATAGCTCCAAGACCAAACGTATGGGCTTGTTCGTTACCATTTTTAATAGATGGAACAGCTTCGATACTTGATGAGTCCGTAACAAAAGTAAGCGCGCGTGTCATAGCCTTGATAGAACGACCGAAATCAGGTGAAGTCATCATGTTTACAACGTTGGTTGAGCCAAGGTTACATGAGATGTCAGTTCCCATTGAGAGGTAATTTTGTCCATCATCGATAAGACTTGGTTTTTGCACTTGAAGAATCTCTGAACACAAGTTTGACATGATGATTTTTCCATCAATTGGGTTAGAACGATTGGCAGTATCAACATTGACAATGTATGGATAACCTGATTCTTGTTGTAATTTAGAAATCTCAGTTTCTAAATCACGAGCCTTGATTTTTGTTTTACTAATCTTAGGATTGGCAACCAACTCATCGTATTTTTCAGTTATATCAATGTAGTTGAAAGGAATACCATATTCTTTTTCGACGCTGTATGGGCTGAAGAGGTACATGTCTTCATTTTTGCGAGCTAATTCGTAGAATTTATCAGGAACGGTCACACCAAGTGAGAGGGTTTTAACACGGACTTTTTCATCAGCGTTCTCTTTCTTGGTAGAAAGGAAGGAAATGATGTCTGGATGGAAGACACTGAGATAAACCACACCGGCGCCTTGACGTTGTCCCAATTGATTTGAGTATGAGAAACTGTCTTCGAACAATTTCATCACTGGAACAACACCAGAAGCAGCTCCAGCAAAGCCTTTGATAGGTGCGCCTGCTTCACGAAGGTTTGAAAGAGAAATCCCAACACCACCACCGATACGTGATAATTGCAGCGCTGAGTTGATAGAACGACCGATTGAGTTCATATCATCAGTTACTTGAATCAAGAAACAAGATACCAATTCACCACGACGGCTTCGACCAGCATTTAAGAAGGACGGTGTTGCCGGTTGATAACGTTGGTTGATCATCTCTTTAGCCAAATCACGAGCTAATTCCTCATTGCCATCAGCGAAGTAGAGGGCATTAAACATAACGCGGTCTTCCATACTTTCCAAATAGGATTCGCCATCATTTGTTTTGAGCGCATATTGTTGATGGAATTTATAAGCAGCCATAAATGACTTGAATTGGAAATTTTCGTTTTTTAGCTCTTGCGCTAATGATTCGATAAATTCTTGACTGTATTTTTTGATAAAACCTGTTTCGATGTAGTCGTTTTCAATGAGATAATTGATTTTTTCTGTAATTGAAGTGAAAGGCATCATGTTAGGTTTGACATTTTCTTTAAAGAAAGCAGCGAGAGCTTCCTTGTCCTTATGCAAAGGAATTTGTCCATTAACTGGACGGTTAATTTCATTATTTAAACGGAAATAAGTAACGTTTCCTAAATCTTTAAGACTCATTTGATAACATTCCTTTTACTATGTTAGTGTCTACTGCAGTACCACTAAATTCAAATGTGTAAAGTAGTAGTAGGTGATATTTTTGTGATAATTCCCTAGCTTCTCAACAGAAGTTAGGAGCAAAATTCCTATTGCCATTGCCGATAGTGTCCTGACAATGTGCTAGCTTGTCTTCAATGAAATCTTAGATATTATCAAAGTTATCATTGTGTGTTGGGATGATTAAAACAAGTTTGTCGTGATATTGAGGTGTTTGCCCATGCGTTGTTAATGAATAAGATCATCTTGAGCGAGCAAAAATTTTTGATGAATCTGGTCGTCTGACCAGCTAAGAGTGAAAGGCAACTTTCAATTGGTTTAACTTATTTTAAACGATTTCTTTGAGTTTGGCAGGTTGGAAACCAGAGAAGACAATATCGCCAACTTGGATGACTGGAGCCGCTGCAAACCCTAAACTTTTAACGTATTCGATATGTTCAGGTTCTTCGTCAATATTGATTTCTTTGAAAGCAACGCCTTCTTTTTCTAAGAATTTTTTAGTCATTTTGCATTGCATACAATTGTTTTTTGAAAAAATAGTAATGTTACTCATTTGATAATTCTCCTTTTTAAGTACCACAATAGCATACCCAAAATTGGCTTAAATTGCAATAGATTGTTACTGATAAAACACAAAATATAGTTATATGTTTTTGTTATACCCCAATATATTGTGTTTTGTTGAAAACAGGAAGAAAGCAGATGAAGACAGTATTCTTGCCAATATTTCCCTCAAAATGGATAAGGATTTCTTTTTATTGTCTCTTGAAAATGCCATACTATATTTTTAATTTGATAATGTAAGAAGACAGAAAGTAACCTGTAAATTTTTTCAATATAGATTATAAATCTTGAAAAAAAAAAAGCCTTATGTTATAATTAGAAATTGTAAGGGTTATCATGGATGACTCAAAAATTTAAAAGAGAAAAAAGGAGAACCATCATGGCTTCTAAAGATTTTCACATTGTAGCAGAAACAGGTATTCACGCTCGTCCAGCAACTTTGCTTGTTCAAACAGCTAGCAAATTCGCTTCAGACATCACTCTTGACTACAAAGGTAAAGCAGTTAACCTTAAATCAATCATGGGTGTTATGAGTCTTGGAGTTGGTCAAGGTGCTGACGTTACAATCTCTGCGGAAGGTGCAGATGCTGATGACGCTCTTGCTGCGATCGAAGAAACAATGACAAAAGAAGGATTGGCATAATAAAATGACAGAAATGCTTAAAGGAATTGCAGCGTCTGATGGTGTTGCTGTTGCTAAAGCATACTTATTGGTTCAACCGGATTTGTCATTTGAAACTGTTTCAGTTTCAGATACAGATGCAGAAGAAGCTCGTCTGGATGCAGCTCTAGCGGCGTCTCAAGACGAGCTTTCTGTTATTCGTGAAAAAGCCGTAGGTACGCTTGGTGAAGAAGCAGCAGCCGTTTTTGATGCTCATTTAATGGTTCTTGCTGACCCAGAAATGATTGGTCAGATTAAAGAAACAATTCGTGCGAAACAAGTTAATGCAGAAGCTGGCTTGAAAGAAGTTACTGACATGTTCGTAACACTTTTTGAAGGTATGGAAGATAACCCATACATGCAAGAACGTGCGGCGGATATTCGTGACGTTGCAAAACGTGTCTTGGCTCACCTCCTTGGTGTGAAATTACCAAACCCTGCAACTATCAGTGAAGAGTCAATTGTTATCGCTCACGACTTGACACCGTCAGATACTGCTCAGCTTGACAAAAATTTTGTTAAAGCTTTCGTAACTAATATCGGTGGACGTACAAGTCACTCAGCTATCATGGCTCGTACACTTGAAATTGGTGCGGTTTTGGGTACCAATAACGTGACAAGTCTGGTTAAAGATGGTGACATTTTAGCGGTTAATGGTATTACTGGTGATGTTATCATCAATCCTACTCAAGAGCAGATTGCAGAATTTGTAGAAGCTGGTAAAGCCTACGCTGCACAAAAAGCTGAATGGGCACTTCTTAAAAATGCACAGACAGTGACAGCCGACGGTAAACACTTTGAGTTGGCGGCTAATATCGGTACTCCTAAAGATGTTGAAGGTGTTAACGATAATGGTTCAGAGGCTATCGGTCTTTACCGTACAGAGTTCTTGTATATGGATTCTCAAGATTTCCCTACAGAAGATGAGCAATATGAAGCATACAAGGCTGTACTTGAAGGCATGGACGGCAAACCAGTTGTGGTTCGTACTATGGACATTGGTGGTGATAAGGAACTTCCTTATTTCGATCTCCCAAATGAAATGAACCCATTCCTTGGTTTCCGTGCGCTTCGTATCTCAATTTCTGAAACTGGTGATCAAATGTTCCGTACACAGATTCGTGCTCTTCTTCGCGCATCTGTACACGGTCAATTACGTATCATGTTCCCAATGGTTGCTCTACTTAAAGAATTCCGTGCAGCAAAAGCCATTTTCAATGAAGAAAAAGCTAACTTGCTCTCTGAAGGTGTAGCAGTGGCGGATGATATCCAAGTTGGTATCATGATTGAGATTCCAGCTGCAGCAATGCTTGCTGACCAATTTGCTAAAGAAGTTGATTTCTTCTCAATTGGTACAAACGATCTTATCCAATACACAATGGCAGCAGACCGTATGAATGAACAAGTTTCATACCTCTACCAACCATATAACCCATCAATCCTTCGTTTGATTAACAATGTTATCAAAGCAGCTCATGCTGAAGGCAAATGGGCAGGTATGTGTGGTGAGATGGCTGGTGACCAAAAAGCTGTGCCACTCCTTGTCGGAATGGGGCTAGATGAGTTCTCAATGTCAGCAACATCAGTACTTCGTACACGTAGCTTGATGAAGTCTCTTGATTCAGCAAAAATGGAAGAGTATGCAAACCGCGCTCTTACAGAATGTTCAACGGCTGAAGAAGTTCTTGAGCTTCAAAAAGAATATTTATAAAATAAGTAACTAAGAAGAGGGCAACCTCTTTTTAGTTTGTTTGAAGTATCAAATAAAAATACGAAAATTCTGACATTTTTTGTATTAAATAATTGAATTCCCTAGATAAAGTGCTAGAATAGAAAACATACTAAGTGTAAAGGAGGCAAGGAATTGTCTAAACAATATAAAAACCTTGTCAATGGAGAGTGGAAACTTTCTGACAACGAAATTAAGATCTACGCTCCAGCAACTGGAGAAGAATTAGGTTCAGTCCCAGCTATGAGTCAAGAAGAGGTGGACTACGTGTATGAAACAGCAAAAGCTGCGCAGCCAGCTTGGCGTGCACTTTCATACGTAGAACGTGCTGCTTACCTCCACAAAGTAGCTGATATTCTTGACCGTGATGCTGAGAAGATTGGTGAAGTTCTGTCAAAAGAAATTGCTAAAGGTTACAAAGCAGCGGTTAGTGAAGTAACCCGTACTGCTGATATTATTCGTTATGCAGCTGAAGAAGGTGTTCGCATGCAGGGTGAAGTCCTTGAAGGCGGAAGCTTTGACGCAGCAAGCAAGAAAAAAATCGCTATGGTACGTCGCGAACCTCTTGGTTTAGTGCTTGCTATCTCACCCTTTAACTATCCTGTCAATTTGGCTGGATCGAAGATTGCTCCCGCTTTGATTTCAGGGAACGTTGTTGCCCTTAAACCACCTACGCAAGGTTCAATCTCTGGTCTTGTCTTGGCTGAAGTATTCGCTGAAGCTGGTATTCCAGCAGGTGTCTTTAGTACCATTACAGGTCGTGGATCAGTTATTGGTGACTACATTGTAGAACACGAAGCTGTTAACTTTATCAACTTTACAGGCTCAACTCCAGTTGGTGAACGTATCGGTAAAATGGCCGGTATGCGACCAATCATGCTTGAACTTGGTGGTAAAGACTCAGCTATTGTTCTTGAAGATGCTGACCTTGAAGTCGCTGCTAAAAATATCGTAGATGGTGCCTTTGGCTACTCAGGGCAACGTTGTACAGCGGTTAAACGTGTTCTTGTCATGGATAGTGTAGCTGATGAGTTAGTTGAAATGCTCCGTGAAAAGGTTCTTAAATTGACTGTCGGCAATCCTGAAGATAATGCAGACATCACACCGCTTATCGACACTGCTGCAGCTGACTTCGTCGAAGGTCTTGTCAATGATGCCGTTGAAAAAGGGGCAGATGCCAAAACCGATATTCTTCGTGAAGGCAACCTCATTTATCCAATTCTTTTTGATAACGTTACAACTGATATGAAATTAGCTTGGGAAGAACCATTCGGTCCTGTCCTTCCAGTTATTCGTGTATCATCAGTTGAGGAAGCTATCGAAATTTCAAATAAATCTGAATACGGTCTTCAGGCTTCTGTCTTCACTAATGATTTTCCGCTTGCTTTCTCAATCGCAGAACAGCTTGAAGTTGGTACCGTTCATATCAATAACAAAACACAACGTGGTACAGATAACTTCCCATTCTTGGGAGCTAAAAAATCTGGTGCTGGTACACAAGGAGTTAAATACTCTATTGAAGCCATGACCACTGTTAAATCTGTCGTTTTCGACATTAAATAATATCAAAAAGTCGTTCTAATAATTAGAGCGACTTTTTGAATTCTATTAAAAATTTCCTTGTCTTTTCAACTTCCTCTCTTTATAATGGAATAAAGGAGTTTTAAGATGAAGAAAATAGTGCTAGTAATTGGAATTGTTGCTGCCATGCTTTCTTTGGTGTGGTTTATTGGGAAGCCATTATATGTTAAGCAGCGACAGCAGAAAATCATGACCTTTGTTGAGGGTTTTCAAAAGAAAATCAATCGCGATATTCCTATCTCAAATGGTCATGAAGTATGGTCTGATAAAGATTCATGGATATATTTTAACACTGGTGGTGAGGGAAGCTATGTGCAGAAAACGTTAGAAGAATTCTTGCCAGAAAATAACCAAATGGGACAATATGAAAATCATGAAATTGATCGTCTCCATTTACTCTATCCTAAAAAAGTAGAATCAGATCTAGAAAATGTTTCGGAATTACAATTAAAGGAATCGACTTACAAAATAGACGGGTTTGATATTAAAAAAGAAAAAAAGAAAAACTTAAAGTCAATCTATTTTAAAGACGAGGCTTATAAAGATCCGTTTACGCTAGACGACTTGATTAAAGATAAAAAAGCCTTTCGAAAAGTAATCGAGGCTACAACTAATCAACGGTCATGGTCGCAAGATAAAAAAGCTAGTATTTTAAAAGCTTTTGAGGGAGATGATTGGTCAGAAATTCCATTTTCATATGAAGATGAGCAGTTATACTTAACAAAAGAGCTTAGTTTACCAATCAGTGGCTTTTTAGATTCTGTTCAGGGGAAATATCTTAAGGGTAAAGCTTTAGAAAGTTATCAGGCCTATCTAGCCGAAAAACGAAAAAATCTAAAAAAAGTTGCTCTGACTTTTGATGATGGTCCCAATCCAGCGACAACGCCAAAAGTTTTGGATATTTTACAACAATATGATGCGAAGGCCACCTTTTTCACACTTGGTCAAAAGATAGCAGGGCAGGAAGATTTATTGAAAAAAATGGTTGACCAAGGGAACGAAATTGGCAATCACACCTGGTCTCACCCTAATCTGACAACTTTGTCAAGTGAGGGCATTAAACAGGAAATTAATGCTACAAATGAAGCTATTGAGAAAGCTATTAAGCAGAAACCAACTCTAATGCGCCCCCCATATGGTGCTACGAATACGGCTGTTCAGTCTGCCGCAGGGTTGAAAGAAATTATGTGGACAGTGGATACATTAGACTGGCAAAGTCACTCAACACCAGCTATCATGAAAAAAGTACAAGAGCAGTTAACACCTGGGGGGATTATTTTGATGCATGACATCCATCAAACTTCTGTAGATGCTTTGCCGTCAGTTTTAGAATACCTTAAATCGCAAGGTTATGAAGTTGTTACGGTTAGTGAATTGCATGGCTATTGATTATTGGAAATATAGTCAAATGAATTAACTTTCAGAACAAGGAACAGAAAAGACGCAGAACAATACTTGATTTTCATTGAGTATGAGTAGGGCAAGTCGAAAGTGACCATGTATCAAAGGTAATTCAAAAGACTATAATCTAAAAATAGCAGTTAGGCGTAAAACCTAGCTGCTATTTTTTTAATGTTAGAGATTGGTGCTTGAGTTGCAATTCTTGGACGCAAGCCATTTTTTTGAGTTTCTTTAAATCTTCTTTGTGGGTAACAAGTGAGATAACTTGTCCTTTTTTGCCCATGCGTCCAGTACGTCCAGCTCTGTGGGTGTATATTTCACGATCACGAGGAATATCGAAATTAATCACAGTTTCAAGGTTATCAATATCAATACCTCTGGCTACAAGATCAGTAGCAAGCAATAGACTAAGTTCGTGACTTTTGAATTTCTCCAAAATTACCTTTCGCATTTTAACATTGACATCGCTTGCGAGGGACACTGCAGAAGTCCCGTTAAATTGGAGACGCTCTTCAACAGCTCCTAAATCAGATAAATTGTTGAAAAAAGCAAGCCCTCGGAAATCTGGGATATTGCTTAGCCTACGTAGGAGGTCTAAGCGATCGCGTTTCTCAACGCGGATGTAATAATGCTCAATCGAGGTGTTTTCTTGTTTAGATAGGTCAATAACTTTAGTGTTTTCAGCGAGGCTATCGTTGCTTATTTTTTGCGTTGCTGAGAGATAAACCATCTGATGGTCGCGTGGAACGTGATTGCTGATTTTGGTGACAAATTGAATTTGCGAATCACTCAAAAGTTCATCATATTCATCCAGAACAATGGTATTGACGTTCATCATTTTAATTTTTTTAAGTTTAATCAATTCAAAGACACGACCAGGTGTTCCAATGATAATCTCGGGTCCTTTTTTAAGACGTTCAATCTGCCTTTTCTGACTAGATCCTGAAAGGAGCAGTTGCGGTGTTAATCCGATAGGTTCAGCCCACGTTTTAGCAACGTCAAATAACTGACCAGCCAATTCACTATTTGGAGCGAGGATAAGCAATTGTTGTGCTTTCTTAGGGATTAATTTCAACAGAAGAGGCCACATGTAGGCTAAGGTTTTACCAGTACCTGTTGGGCTAATGCCTAGAATATTTTCACCAGCAGATAATGGTGTAAATAATTCATTTTGGATGGGGGTTGTTTCAATAAATCCAAGACTAGCAAGTTTGTCTTGCCACTCGTTAGGAAGTTGTTCAATCATGGAAGGTTCCTTTATTTTTCTGTAGATTTGCTTTATATTATAGCATGTTTTGTGATATAATAGCTAACAATGTTGAGAAAAATGGAGCGAAAAATGCGTAAAAAACCTATTATTATTGGCGTTACTGGTGGGTCTGGTGGTGGAAAAACCAGTGTTTCTCGAGCAATTTTAGCTAATTTTACAGATGAAAAAATTGCCATGATTGAACATGATTCTTACTACAAGGATCAGGCTCATTTAACCTTTGATGAGCGTGTAAAGACCAATTATGACCATCCGCTTGCTTTTGATACCGATTTGATGATTGAGCAGTTGAATGAACTCATCGAAGGCCGCCCTGTGGATATTCCTGTTTACGATTATACTCAACATACTCGTAGCAGCAAGACCTATCGTCAAGAACCGCAAGATGTTTTTATTGTGGAAGGGATTCTTGTTTTAGAAGATAAGCGGTTGAGAGATTTGATGGACATCAAGTTATTCGTGGATACCGATGATGATATTCGCATTATCCGCCGTATCAAGCGTGATATGGAGGAACGTGGCCGTAGTTTGGATAGTATCATCGATCAGTACACTGGTGTTGTTAAGCCAATGTACCATCAATTTATTGAGCCGACCAAACGTTATGCTGATATTGTCATTCCAGAAGGTGTTTCAAACACTGTTGCGCTTGATTTGATTAATACCAAGGTAGCTAGTATTTTAAGTGATGCTCATTAATTGAAAGAGATTACCAATAGTAAGCAATAAAATCGGTGGATTATCTAACAGTAGTTCACTGATTTTTTAGTGGGGAGAAAAGATGCTAATAATAATAATGGTTATCTTGCTGATTTGGAATTTTTTTGTTTTTTTAGCTTATGGCTACGATAAGCGTCAGGCAATCAAGGGAAATTGGCGAGTAACTGAGCGATTTTTACTGACCGTCACATTACTATTTGGCGGTCTGGGTGCTTTACTTGGTGCAAAAGTATTTCATCATAAAACACAAAAATGGTATTTTATATGGACATGGTGGTTGGGGATATTACTGACGCTTAGTCTATTTTGCCTTTATTTTTATACGACAAGTTTGTGATTTCGCCCTGAAACTTATATCTTTAAAGTTAGGGGAGAATATCAAGATAAATTCTAAATATGATATAATAATGACTATGGATAAAAGTACAAAAAAAGATAATTACGAGATTCTTTTAGCCCAAGCTCAAGGGCTATTTGCGAATGAAACCAATGCTTTAGCTAATCTTTCCAATGCTTCAGCAATGATTAGAACGACACTACCTAACACTGTTTTTTCAGGTTTTTACCTTTTTGATGGTCAGGAGTTGATTTTGGGACCTTTTCAAGGAAATGTTTCCTGTGTCCATATCGCACTTGGTAAGGGCGTTTGTGGTGAATCAGCAGAGAAGAATGAAACGCTTATTGTTGAAGATGTCACAAAGCATGCTAATTATATTTCTTGTGATTCTGCAGCTATGAGTGAGATTGTTGTGCCTATGGTGAAAGAAGGCAAATTGGTGGGTGTTCTTGATTTGGATTCTAGTGTCGTTGGCGATTATGATGCGCTTGATCAAGAATACTTGGAAAAATTTGTCGCTATTTTGCTTGAAAAAACACGTTTTAATTTCCAAATGTTTGGAGTAGAGGATTAATGTATCAAGCCCTTTATCGCAAATACCGTAGCCAACGCTTTGATGATATGGTTGGGCAGACGGTCATTTCGACAACTTTAAAAAAAGCTGTTGCTTCGGGTAAAATTAGCCATGCCTATCTGTTTTCTGGTCCACGTGGAACTGGAAAAACCAGTGCAGCCAAAATTTTTGCCAAAGCCATGAACTGCCCCAATCAGGTTGATGGAGAGCCATGTAACCAGTGCGATATTTGTCGTGATATTACCAAGGGTAGTCTCGACGATGTCATCGAAATTGATGCAGCTTCAAATAATGGTGTTGATGAAATCCGTGACATTCGTGACAAATCAACTTACGCATCAAGTCGAGCAACCTACAAGGTTTACATCATTGATGAGGTTCACATGCTATCCACAGGCGCCTTCAATGCCCTGTTAAAAACTTTAGAAGAACCAACAGAAAATGTGGTTTTTATCTTGGCAACAACGGAACTGCACAAAATTCCAGCGA
Source organism: Streptococcus thoraltensis DSM 12221 (assembly GCF_000380145.1). GTDB lineage: Bacteria > Bacillota > Bacilli > Lactobacillales > Streptococcaceae > Streptococcus > Streptococcus thoraltensis. Next base: position 133,702 of record NZ_KB904620.1, read on the forward strand.
CTATCTTATCACGCGTACAGCGCTTTGAATTTAAAGCCATCAAGTTGGCTGATATTTATCAGCATATGGCTTTTGTTTTAGAAAAAGAGTCCGTTCCCTATGATAAAGATGCTTTGACCCTTATTGCTCGTAGAGCTGAGGGAGGAATGCGGGACGCTTTGTCGATTTTAGATCAGGCTCTATCTTTATCGACTGACCAAGGTGTTTCTCGGGAAATCGCTGAAGAAATCACAGGCTCAATCAGTCTAGCCAGTTTGGATGCCTATGTTGAAAGTTTGATGATTAGCGACACAGCTGCAGCATTAAACCATTTGGAAATTATTTTTGACCAAGGCAAAAGCATGAGTCGTTTCGTGACAGATTTGTTGCAATATTTGAGAGATCTTTTGATTGTCCAATCAGGTGGTGAAAATACGCATACGAGTCCTGTTTTTGAAGCTAATTTAGCTTTGGAAGCACAAACTATTTTTGACATGATTGATGCTGTGACAGACGGTTTGCAACAAATCAAGCAGGGAACCCACCCCAAAATTTACGCTGAAATGTTAACCATTCGTTTATCTGAAAAAGTTGCCAAAGGAACTCAAAAAACCAATTTACCAGATGATGTTTGGCAGCAATTTCAGGAAATGAAAAATGAAATTGCACAGCTAAAAGAAGCCTTGGCTGAAAAAGCAAATCAGCCAGTCATGGTTTCTGAGACTAGACCAGTTAAACGCATGACACGCTTCAAAGTGGATCGTGACAAAATCATGACCATTATGCAGGAAACAGTTGAGGATTCTGAAAAATCGCGCCAGTATTTAGAAGCTTTGAAAACATCTTGGAACGAGATTTTAGATTCCATTACACCGCAGAATCGTGCCTTATTACTGGGTTCTGAGCCAGTTTTGGCTAACAGTGAAAATGCCATCTTAGCTTTTGATGCGGCCTTCAACGCAGAACAAGTCATGAAACGCACTGATTTAAATGATATTTTTGGAAATATCATGAGTAAAGCAGCCGGCTTTTCTCCCAATATTATGGCTGTTCCAAAATCAGATTTCAACAGTATCCGAACAGAATTCGCCAAACGAATGAAGTCTGCTAAAGAAACAAATGAGACCGAGGAGCCGCAAACGACTATTCCAGAAGCATTTAGCTTTTTATCAGACAAAATTTCGACAGTAGAAGATTAAGATGCAACATCGTTTTTCAAACTAAGTTCTCAATTAAAATTAGATCTAAAAATCTATACCATTAATAAGATTTAGTTATATATCAACTGTTTAGGTTGAAACAAAAGCTCATTTTGGGCAATTTTCTTCAACCGTTTTAGCTTCCTTAGGGAAAGAAAAACTCTCAGAAATCTCGCTATAGTCTGAATTAACTTTGGTACATGGTCACTTTTGACTTGCTCTACTCAAAAGTACTGCCTGTGTCTTCCGTGTCTTGTCTGACAGTTCATTTATTTGACTATAATACTCTTCGAAAATCAATTTTAGGCCTTGTTGACTTGATGTGATGAACGTCAGCTCGTCAGTTTTATCTGCATCGGCATTGTTTCGTCTAATTGTGATTTTCATTGGGTATAAATCAGTATTTTTCAGATCTCGTTTATTAAAAATAAAATCTTATATTTTAAATTTCTCTAGCATGTAGAGAGTTTGTCTGGAATTTGTTCTGTTTCCTTATCATTTAAGAAGTTAAACAAAAAGAGAAGAACGGTCATGGCGACTGTTCTTCTCTTTTACTGTTATAAAATGAATTTCTGCGTTTACTTTTTCAATACTTGTTGATAAGAAAAGATTTTTGCCCAGATTTTTTCTTTTTGTTATAATACCACTATGCCGTATTCACAATTTTTCGTAGTTTCACTAATCTGCGCACTTGAAACCTATTTTTTTAATCGAGCCATGATGAGTGGGAACTATCTTCTGGCCTTTTTCTGGGGACTGATGCTTTTAAGAAATCTGCGTCGTGTCCAGTTGGTTTCTCGCTTTACAAAACGTTTGATGGAACAGATTACCAAGAAGAAAGACTAACTTCACCACTAGCTAAAGTCAATTCTTGACCATCATTGGTTTCTAAAACCAAGTGCCCTTGGTCAGTAATATCTAAGACTTTAGCTGTAATTGATTGGCCGTCTTTTTCATAAGTCACTTGTTTGTTTAAAACAAGTGATTTTTCTTTATAAACTTTGATGTGGTCGTACTCTGGGATTTCAAAGAATAATTTCCAAATTTCGCAAATCAAATCATTGCGTGTGATACTTGGATTTTCGGTGAAAAGAGAGGTAGCAATGTCTCTTAACTCGTAAGGGAATTCTGAGATGTGAAAATTAAGCCCAACGCCAATAAAGACATCAGTCACCTGACCTGTTTCAACAGAGGTGACAGCTTCTGAAAGGATGCCAGCAATTTTTTTACCATCTAAGAAAATATCATTAACCCATTTGATGTCTGGAGATTTCTTGGTTAATCTTGAAATGGCTTTGACAATACTAGACGCTACAAGGACCGTATAGGGTGGTAATCTATCGTATGATGTATTGGGTTTGAGGTGGAGAGTCATGTAAATACCACCATTCTTATCCGCGTGGAAATGCCGCCCCAGTCTTCCTCTAGCTGCTGTTTGGTTGGGGGCAAGATAAAGGTGAGGTGCTTGTGCGCCATTTAGTGCAGCCGTTTTAGCATCCTGCTGGGTTGATTCACTAGTTGTTAAGTAAGTCACAGGAATGTTCAATTCATTAGAAATAAGATCTGCAAGGAGTAGATCACCGGAAAGAATGCGGTAACCTTTCTTTTTGACAGCTTCAATATGGATACCATTTTCCTCAAGAGTCTTAATAGCTTTCCAAACAGCTGCTCTAGATATAGTTAGTTCCTGAGCCAGTGTTTCCCCTGTGATAAAATCTTCTTCTAATAAGCGTTGGTAAATACTTTCGTAGGTTTTCATAGTTTTAGTATAGTACATGCCAATCTTCTTGTCAGTAGTTTTCTTGAATTTTGATAAAAAGATTAATAATGTCAATATTTATGGTACAATAATAAGCGTTATTAAGTCCCGATAAGGCAGCTTTTGGTGATTATTCTTCTTTTTTATCTATCCTTGGTTTGGCTCGTCCTACTTGGTAGGGTCTACGCCTTTACTGCCTAGCCTAGAAAAAGGCTATCACACCAAAAGAAGTACAGTTTTACTGTATTTCAAAGCTGGTTCTTTGTAACCTAGTAACATGTCGCAGGACATTTCCTGTAGCAAACATTTTTTAAGGGGGACATTTTTATGTCAGAACGTAAACTTTTTACATCCGAATCAGTTTCGGAGGGACATCCGGATAAGATTGCCGATCAGATTTCAGATGCTATTTTAGATGCTCTGTTAGAGCAAGATCCAGATGCTCATGTAGCGGCAGAAACTGTTGTTTATACAGGTTCCGTTCATGTTTTCGGTGAAATCTCAACTTCGGCTTATGTCGATATTAATCGTGTGGTCCGTGATACTATTGCTGAGATTGGTTATACCAATGCAGAATATGGCTTTGCTGCAGAATCAGTGGGTGTTCATCCGTCACTTGTCGAGCAATCAGCTGATATTGCCCAAGGGGTAAATGAAGCTTTGGAAGTTCGTGAAGGAGATAAGGATGATTTGAACCTTATTGGAGCAGGTGATCAAGGGCTCATGTTTGGTTTTGCTATCGATGAAACGCCTGAGCTGATGCCTTTACCGATTTCTTTATCACATCAATTGGTTCGTAAATTAGCTGAATTACGTAAATCTGGAGCAATAGCTTATCTGCGTCCAGATGCCAAATCACAAGTTACTGTCGAGTATGATGAGAATGACCAACCTGTCCGTGTTGATACCGTTGTTATTTCGACACAGCATGGCCCGGAAGCAACGAATGAGCAGATTCGTGAGGATGTTATTAATCAAGTGATTAAAGCTGTTATTCCAGCTCAATACCTCGATAATGATACGAAATTCTTCATCAACCCAACAGGGCGCTTTGTTATCGGTGGTCCACAAGGGGATTCTGGCTTGACTGGTCGTAAAATTATTGTCGATACCTACGGTGGCTATAGCCGTCACGGTGGTGGAGCATTCTCCGGAAAAGATGCCACAAAGGTTGACCGTTCAGCTTCCTACGCAGCCCGCTATATCGCTAAAAATATTGTCGCAGCTGGCTTAGCTAAGAAAGCAGAAGTACAATTGGCCTATGCTATCGGTGTAGCTCAGCCAGTATCTGTTCGTGTTGATACATTTGGAACATCAACTGTTTCAGAAACAGCATTGGAAAAAGCTGTTCGTGAGATTTTTGATCTTCGTCCTGCAGGTATTATTAAGATGTTAGACTTAAAACGTCCAATCTATAAGCAAACTGCAGCTTATGGTCATATGGGACGTACGGATATTGATCTTCCGTGGGAAAAATTGGATAAAGTTGATGCCTTAAAAGACGCAGTCAAGTAAACGACAAACCGAGATTTTTATAGATTGGAGAGAAGGTTCAAAATGCACTTTTTTCCAATCTTTTTCTTTTTACAGTCATTTGAATTAAGTTTGATATATCGTCACTTTGGACTTGCCCTACTCATACTCAATGAAAATCAAAAGCAGACTAGGCGACACAGATAGCAGATAGAGCTAACGTTCATCACATTAAGTCAGCAAGGTCTGGTTTTGATTTTCGAAGAGTATCAAGTACTGTTCTGCGTTTCAACTCCTTGTTCTGAAAGTTAATTCATTTGACTATATCTGAAAATAAAAAAACACTTAAAAACGTTGCAATACCAGCGCTTTTAAGTGTTTAATTATTATCTGTCTTCTTGAAAGGTTTCAACTTCTCAAATGTTCAGAAGTGATGCCTACCCTTTGAAACTGAGAGTTTTAAAAGATAGGTTTTTGCTGTTGTTATCTCCAACTAATGATAATCTATGAATCAAATGACTTCTTATTCAAAAGAGCATTTTTCTAGCTTATTCTTTTGCATCATCATTATGAAGATTAGCGTTTTGGAAGAGAGTGTTGTAGTTTTCTTCATCCTCTTGGTTATCACGGATGACTTTAGAAACAGTAAAAGATGAAGAGACAAGACCGACAGATCCCATGAGATAGTATCCTTTGACCATGAGCGGTTCTTTCAAGGTGTATAGTCCGATTAACATCAAACCGAGAAAGAAAAGAAATGATCCCCAAGCCATCATGGTAAAGGCTGGCGTGTTTCGATAGATTTTTTTCTTAACTTTATTCATTTATAATCTCCCAATTTTGTTTTAATTTCAAAAATTATATCATATCGCAGCCTAATTTTCAAAAAAAAAATCACAAGAAAATAAGGTACTTAAGAATTCTGAATGTAAGGGATAACTGATTATATGAGTATTCAAATACTAAATCAATCGTTTCCGCTGTCTATCAGCCCATTCTTACCGTTTTTTACCAAGCTCATAATAAGACAAATCGCCACGATGCGTAGCAATTTGTCCTTTTGTAATCTTCAACGCAAAATTCAAACCTTATAAATAGTAGTGCAACACCTCTATTCACCTCTATTAGCGAGATCTCACTATGAAAATGATAATACAACTTAATCTTTTTGAGAATCAAGAAGTTGATGATTTAGAAACAGTCTCACAACACCCAAAACAGATGAACTGATAACACAGCCAACATGCCGTTTGAGAAGGGGAAGACACTCATGGCAACGGGAATGATTCTCAAAATCCTTGAATTTGGCAGCTTCCTAAATTTATGATAGAATGGAGGGGTTGAATTCATGTATTAGTTAAGAAAGTATTAGTTTATGCGTAAAATTGTTATTAATGGAGGGAAACCTCTTCAAGGTGAGGTGGCCGTTTCTGGTGCCAAAAATAGTGTTGTCGCTTTAATTCCAGCTGTTATTTTGGCTGATGATGTGGTGATTTTAGATGGAGTACCTGCTATCTCGGACGTTGATAGTTTGGTTGAAATCATGGAAATCATGGGAGCTAGCGTCAAGCGCTATGATGATACTCTTGAAATTGATCCTCGCGGTGTTAAAAATATCCCAATGCCATATGGGAAAATCAATAGTTTGCGAGCCTCTTATTATTTCTATGGCAGCCTTTTAGGTCGCTTTGATGAGGCTACTGTTGGTTTACCAGGTGGGTGTGACCTCGGACCTCGTCCGATTGATTTACATTTAAAAGCCTTTGAAGCGATGGGCGCAAAAATTTCTTATGAAGGTGAGTCAATGCGCTTGGCAACTGCAAATGGTGAGCGTATCCATGGAACCCATATTTATTTTGACACTGTGACTGTTGGAGCGACCATCAACACCATGCTTGCAGCGGTGAAGGCTCAAGGTCGTACAGTGATTGAGAATGCGGCTCGTGAACCTGAAATTATTGATGTTGCTACATTATTGAATAATATGGGAGCGCGAGTTCGTGGGGCAGGTACTGATGTGATAACGATTGACGGTGTGGATCGTTTAAGTGGTACACGTCATCAAGTTATTCCAGACCGTATTGAAGCTGGCACGTATATTGCTCTAGCAGCAGCAGTAGGTGGTGGTATTAAAATTACTAATGTGTTATATGAACACTTGGAGTCTTTCATTGCTAAACTGGAAGAAATGGGAGTTCGTATGACGGTCGAAGAAGATTCTATCTTTGTCGAAAAACAAGGCACTCTAAAAGCTGTTGCTATTAAAACCTCCCCTTACCCTGGATTTGCAACTGATTTACAGCAACCTTTGACGCCATTATTGTTGAAAACACAAGGGCGTGGTACAATTTTTGATACGATTTATGAAAAGCGTGTTAATCACGTTCCAGAATTAGCTCGTATGGGGGCAAAAATCTCTGTTGTTGGAGATCAGGTTGTCTATGATGGGCCAAATCAACTAACAGGTGCAGAAGTAAAAGCAACTGATTTGCGTGCAGGTGCTGCTCTTGTGATAGCTGGTTTGATGGCGCAGGGCCGTACGGAGATTTCAAATATCGAGTTCATCCTACGTGGTTATTCTAATATCATAGAAAAGCTACGCACTCTAGGTGCTGATATAACATTAATTGAAGAATAAGAGAAGGTTGAGGTTATAAATCTCAGCCTTTTGTGATGGTTAATTGGTACAGAACCAACAGCTTCTTTCAGTCGCTTGTTAGGAGAAAAAGGTCTTAGTATTGTGAAAAATGTTTATTTTAGCGCTAAGTTGACCTTCTGATATAGCAACAGTTCAACTGTTGTGCTATAATTTTAATATGTCAGTAGCATTAAAATTAGCACAATTTGCCACTTTTGAAACAGAACGGCTATTTTTTCGTCCTTTTACCTATCAAGATTTAGATGATTTTTCAGAAATTGTTTTAAACCCTCGTGTGACGACTTTTATACATCCAGGGTATCAAACCAGATGGGAAGTTGCGGAATTGCTGGTAGAATCATTTATTAAGAAACCTTTAGGGAAATGGGCTATTGTTAACAGGAAAAGTAGTAAGGTTATTGGTGGTATCCGTTTAGAAAATAGAGATGACTTGCAAAAGCGTGTAGAGGTAAGTTATTTTTTGTCTGAGGAATTTTGGCATCAAGGTTTTATGTCAGAGAGCCTTAGGACACTGCTTGTTCTTTGCTTTAAGGAATTTGAGATTTGTACTATTGATATTATTGTCCATGAGGAAAATATAGCAAGTCAAGCTTTAGCAGAGGCTTGTGGTTTCAAAATAAAAGAGCGTTTCAAAGGAAGTGATCGCTACACTCATAAAATGAGACGGTATACCCGTTTAGAACTGCAAGGTGAGGATTATCATTATGAGTAAACATCAGGAAATTCTAGACTACTTAGAGAATTTAAGAATTGGCAAACGCGTTAGTGTCCGCAGTATTTCCAATCACTTGAATGTTAGTGATGGAACAGCTTATCGCGCTATTAAAGAGGCTGAAAACAGAGGTATTGTTGAGACTAGACCAAGAAGCGGAACTGTACGTGTTGAGAATAAGAAAAAAATCAGTCTTGAGAAAATCACGTTCGCTGAAATTGCTCGTATTAGCGATTCGGAAGTGGTGGCTGGTCGAGAGGGTTTGTCACAAGAATTCAGTAAGTTTTCAATTGGGGCAATGACCCGAGAAAATATCCTAGATTATTTGGTTTCTGGTGGCCTGCTTATCGTAGGTGACCGTGATGACATTCAATTATTGGCTTTAGAGCATGGTAATGCTATCTTGGTGACAGGTGGTTTTCCAATTTCTGAAAAAGTAAAAGCTGTGGCTGATAAGTTGGCTATCCCTGTCATGGTAACCGCTTATGATACCTTTAGCGTCGCAACTTTAATCAACAAGGCTATTTCAAATGTTAGAATAAAGACGGATATTAAAACAGTTGGGCAGATTTATCTAGACAAAGATGAGTATGGCTATTTACGGGATACGGATTTGGTCTCTGCCTATCATCATCTGGTAAAAAAGACGAACCATATGCGCTTTCCTGTCATTGATAGTAAAAATCGTGTGGTTGGTATTGTTAGCATGCGAGATGTTATTGGGAAATATGAGCAGTTGCAGATGCGAAAAGTGATGGCAAAAACACCAGTGACAACGAGTCCCAACATTAGCTTAGCCACTGTTAGTCAAAAGATGGTTTTTGAGGATTTCGACATGCTTCCTGTTGTCGATAAATCAAAAGATTTTCTAGGTGTTGTGACACGCAGGCATATGATGGAAACTTTGAAAAATCTTTCTAAAACTCACATTCACAGTTACAGTGAGCAGTTTGTTTCAAATCTAGAGACCTTAAAAGATGGTCAATTTCAGTTTGTGGTTGAGCCACATATGATTGATAATACGGATAAATTGGCTTATGGTGTTTTAACAGAAGTTTTGAAAGAAGCGACCATGTCCCTTTTAACTAAGCGCCACCAAAAGAATATCATTATTGAACAAATGATGTTATACTTTTTACAGGCTTTGCAAATTGATGACGTCTTGACGATTACACCTAAAATTATTGCAGAAAGTCGCCGCAGCATGACTCTTGATATTGATGTGATGTCAGAAGGACAGTTGGTTGCTAAAGCACTTATTACAACGAAAATGACTTAAAGATGAAATAGTAGGAGAATTAAAAATGATAACTTTAAAATCAGCGCGTGAAATTGAAGCGATGGATCGTGCAGGAGACTTTTTAGCTAGTATCCATATCGGCTTGAGAGATATTATCAAGCCCGGTGTTGATATGTGGGAAGTTGAAGCGTACGTTCGTCGTCGCTGTAAGGAGGAAAATGTACTTCCCTTACAAATTGGGGTTGATGGGCATCTCATGGACTATCCCTACGCCACTTGTTGTGGTCTTAATGATGAAGTTGCTCACGCCTTTCCACGTCATTATATTTTAAAAGATGGCGATCTTCTAAAAGTAGATATGGTTTTGAGTGAGCCTTTAGATAAGTCAATTGTTGATGTTTCAAAATTGGATTTTGATAATGTTGCTGAGATGAAGAAATACACTGAACCATACGCCGGCGGCTTGGCTGATTCTTGCTGGGCTTATGCAGTGGGTGACGTTTCAGATGAAGTTAAAAACTTGATGGATGTCACCAAAGAAGCTATGTATATTGGTATTGAGAAGGCTGTTGTAGGAAATCGTATCGGTGACATTGGAGCAGCTATCCAAGAATACGCTGAAAGTCATGGTTATGGTGTTGTTCGTGACCTAGTTGGCCACGGGGTAGGTCCAACGATGCACGAAGCGCCAAATGTTCCTCATTATGGAACAGCTGGAAAAGGACTTCGTCTCAAAGAGGGAATGGTTTTGACCATTGAACCAATGATTAATACAGGAACTTGGGAAATTGATACTGACATGAAGACTGGCTGGGCGCACAAGACACTTGATGGGGGACTCTCTTGTCAATACGAACATCAGTTCGTCATTACTAAAGATGGTCCCGTTATTTTGACCAGCCAAGGTGAAGAGAGAACTTACTAGAGAGAGTTTCCGTGAAAAAACTAATTTCAAGACTAAAATCCAGTGATTTTGTTAAATACTTTTTAGAACTGTTTCGAACCTCGGAGATGGATTTGTCCAGTATTGCGGTAGCATACTATCTCCTTTTGACCATATTTCCTTTCTTTGTGCTTTTAGCCAACATCTTTCCTTATATCAATATCAATACTGACCAGATATTGGCCTTCTTGCAAGAGAATATACCAGAAGAATTGTATAAAACCACGGCTAATATTGTCATCAATATTTTCAATGAGCCTAATACGGGCTTGGTGTGGATTTCGATTGCAACTGGTTTGTGGACCATGTCACGTAGTATGACTTTCTTGCAAAAATCAATTAACAAGGCTTACGGCGTTCAGGATCATCGCGATATTGTATTAGGTTATCTTTTTGGCTTCTTATCAAGCCTTGTTGTGATTTTATTTTTAGCAATAGCGATTCTTTTATCAACCTTTGGTAAAGCTGTCTTACACCTGCTTTATTCGAATTATTCATTCGATCCTAAATTATTTGATTTGCTGTTGAATTTAACTCAGCCAGTTACGGCGGTAGTATTTCTTATTGCCTTAGGTATTTTGTATTATATTTTACCGAATGTTCATATTCGAAACATAAGGTATATTGTTCCCGGAACGGTTTTTACGGCTATAGTTTTTATGACCATGACCAGTCTCTTTGGACGTTATGTAACCTCAATGATGAATCGTTTGGACAATCTTAGAATGTTTGGTTCTATTACGATTTTAGCAGTCATGCTCTGGTTTACTGTCTTTGCTAAAGTTATTATTTTTGGTGCTATTTTAAATGCTTCCTATCAGAAGAAATACATGGATGAATTTGAAACGCGTGATGGTAATGTCATCAGCCTCATTAAGAATACTTTAAATAACGACGAAAAAGAAAAACAAGTTGATTAACTCAGCTTGTTTTCTTGTTTTTAAAGACGAAAAATTTACTAATGATGTAGTTAACAATAACAATAATCACTTGTGCAATAAGCGATTCAATCAGGTTAACCTTTTCTAAATCGTGAGCAACGAATTGACCAATAATGCTTGGGAATTTTTCCACTAGGGTGAACGCTAATGCTAAATCGATGAGCAGGGTGAAAAGTCTAGCTCCGACAAATGAAACAAGTCGTTTTTGCCAACCATATTTCTCTTGTTTGAAAACGATGCTATCATTAGTAAAAAAGGCGAAAAGAATGGCGATAGCATTAGCCATAACAGCTGAAAGTGTTGCCTGATGACTGATTGAAAATAAAATGGTTCGAGCAATCAAGTAGACCAGTGTTGTTAAAACTCCGAAAATCAGATAGGAAATGACTTCGTTATTGAGTAGTCTTTTGAAAATGTTCACTTTAATTCTCCTTGTTGCCGATAGCAGAAATCATTTCTTGGAAAATTTGGTTATTTTCTTCTAAACTATAGGAATTTGCCCCGCTAGCTAATGGATGACCGCCTCCATCATGTTTTTGAGCAATCGTGTTAATCACGACGCTTTTACTACGCATACGAACGCGGTAAGATTGCCCATCAGCTTGTTGGACAAAGATTGCCCAAGATTGAACGCTATCAATCTTACCGGGGGTGCCAACAATGGCAGAAGATTCTGCTTCAGTAACATCAAAGGCTTTAAGAATTTCCTGGCTCAAGGTCACGCGAGCAGCCCCGTTATCTGAAATTTCCAAGTTATCAAAGATGTAGCCTTGTAGTCTAGCGATTTTAAAGGGAAATGAGTCCATTTGTCGAGCTATGCTCGCAAAGTCTACATCGAATTCTCTAAGTTCAGCTGCAATTCGCATGGTTTTAGCGGTAGTTGCAGGGTAAAGAAAGCGCCCAGTATCACCAACAATACCGGCATAAAGAAGGCGAGCGGCTTCCTCTGTTAATTGTAGGTGAGTTTCAAGAGCGAATTCTGTAATGATTTCACTGGCACTTGAAGCCTTTGTATCAACATGGGAAATATCACCGTAAATATCTTCATTAGGGTGGTGGTCAATTTTAATGAGAAAATCTCCCTGATGGTATCGCTCATCATCTATACGAGGTTGATTGGCTGTATCCGTGACGATAACTAAAGCTCCTGTGTAGTTGTCATCAGTGACAGTATCCATCTCAGCCATCCAAGAGAGGCTGGGTTCATTAAAGCCAGTGGCTAAAACTGTTTTTTCTGGAAAATTGTGACGAAGAATTTCCCTAAGTCCTAATTGTGAACCAAGAGCATCAGGGTCAGGTCTTTGATGACGATGAATGATAATGGTTTGGTAGTTTTTGATGGTTGATAAAATATCTTGAAACATGATTACTTTTCCTTTAATTTTAATAGCATATCAGTGTGGGGGATATCGTCTTCTAGGTAGGAATCTGAGATTTTTTCAAAGCCAAAGCTCTGGTAAAAAGGACATAGGTGTGTTTGAGCTTGGGCAAAAAGGTTCTTATTTGGAAATCTAGAGTGACAGACTTTAATGGCCTCTGCAACCAATGCACGCCCTAGCTTTTGTTTACGATGTCGTTTAGCAACCAAAACACGACCTAATTTAATAATGTTTTGGTCAGGTATTAGTCGGCAGTAGGCTTTAATTTGACCTAAATCATCCATTTGAAAGAGATGAAGAGCTATCTTGTCTTGCTCATCGATTTCAGAATAGGCACACGTTTGTTCTACCACAAAAATGTCTACACGTGTCTTGTAGATTTGAAATAATTCTTGAGTGTTTAATTGCTCAAAACTTTTTAGTTGCCACATCTATCAGAAAAACCTCCCAGATAATACTACTTCCATTATAACACGAAAAAAGAATTGAGCCTAAACCCAATTCTTTCGAAGCATTCCCCTTGTTAATGTATTGGTTCGTATTTTTTATAAATCATTTCATCCTCTTCGAACATCAAAAGCAGACCTTGTTGATTTGATTTGAGGCACTTCATTACTATCTGCACCGGCGTCGCCTAGTCTGCTTTTGATTTTCATCTAGTATCACTTTGCAGAAATTTGATTTTAAATACTCCAATATAGCCTAAATTGTCATCATCAGAACTTTTTGAGACAAATAAACATGTCATAACTTGGTGGCGATTTTTATTTTTGTGGATTGTAAAGACAGGAGTCGTGCTAGACGATATGGCAACAGGGATGATTTGTTAAAATCTTTTTAAGACAATGCTTTGTATTCGGTATTGAGTCCACGCTGAACAGCTGGACGTTCTGCGATTTTCTTGGTCCATTTGACTAGATTTGGATAAGAAGCAATGTCAAGAAAGACGTCAGAACCATCATAAAGTTTGCCATCAGCTAGGCGACCATACCAAGACCAAATAGCAATGTCAGCAATAGTGTAGTCATCGCCTGAGATGTAAGGTTTGTGAGCAAGTTCTTTATCCAAAAGATCAAGCTGACGTTTTGTTTCCATGGTGTAGCGATCGATGGCATATTTGATTTTTTCCGGCGCATAGTGGAAGAAGTGACCAAAACCGCCTCCAAGAAATGGCGCAGCACCGGTTTGCCAGAAGAGCCAGTTGAGGACTTCAGTACGCTCTTGGTGTGATGAAGGGATTAACTTTTGGAATTTTTCCGCCAAATAAAGCAAGATATTAGCAGATTCGAAAATCTTGATTTCTTGTTTTTCGCTTAAATCCAGCATAGCAGGAATCTTAGAGTTTGGATTGATAGCAACAAAATCAGAGCCAAATTGGTCACCTGAAGAAATATCGATTTTGAACATATCGTAATCTACGTCCACACCAAGCGCTTTCAATTCTTCAAACATGATAGCAACCTTGATGCCGTTTGGTGTACCTAGCGAATAAACTTGGAAAGGTTTTTCACCACGAGGTAGGTTTTGCTCAAAACGGCTACCGGCAGTAGGACGGTTAAGCCCTGAGTACTCTTTGGGTTCTTGCCAGACTTCTGGTAAGTGATAATCAGTCATGTCGGACCTCCTTAAACGTGTTGTCTAAAGCCTAGCAAAAATAAAAAGTGATTTCAAGAAATTACCCTTATGATGAAATAGATTTGCGAGTAAATTAGAAAATATGATACAATAACCAAAGATATAATGACACGGAGGAAAATATGGCCTTAGCAAAAGTGGTTTATGCCAGTATGACAGGTAATAATGAAGAACTAGCAGATATTATTACTAATAAGCTAGAAGAGTTGGGACACACGGTTGAGATGGATGAGTGTACCATGGTTGAAGCCAGCGACTTTGAGGACGCTGACATCTGTATCGTTGTGACCTATACCTATGACGATGGTGAATTGCCGGATGAAATCGTTGATTTTTATGAAGAATTAGCTGATCTTGATTTGTCAGGAAAGGTTTATGGTTGTGCAGGTTCTGGAGATACTTTCTATGATGATTTCTGTACCTGCGTGGATGACTTTGACAAGCAATTCGCCCTAACGGGTGCCACAAAGGGTGCTGAATCTGTCAAGGTTGATTTGGCTGCAGACGATGAGGATATTGAAAACTTAGAACGTTTTGCAGAAGAGCTATCTGCGCGTGTAAGTTAAGTAAAAATTCAGAATGATTGTCTCCCTAGAGGAATTCAAACCGCTGAAATGCTGATGATGTCTACGTTTTTGTCGTAGTCTCATTGGCTTTTTTGTTAGTATTTAGAAAGGAAATTCGATGAAACTACAAGGTCATTATTACCGACATTTGCTCAATTTAGAAATCGCTGCGCTACTGATTGGGGTATTGGCTGGTATACTAGATGCACTTTTTGGTGGAATCTTACTATTTGTCTCCAACATAAGGGTGCAATTCCCTTATTTGACCATTCCATTTTTAGGTTTGGCAGGGCTTTTGATTGTCTTTTTATATCAGCGTTTTGGGGATGACAGTATCAAAGGCATGGGTCTGGTCTTTGAAGTTGAACATGGTCAGCGAAAGAAAATTCCTAAGCGGTTGGTACCACTAGTCATTTTGACCACTTGGTTAACCCACCTTTTTGGAGGTTCAGCAGGTCGCGAAGGTGTGGCTGTCCAGCTTGGAGCGACCATCGCAACGACACTAACAGCCCTTCGTTTTTTGAAAGATTATAGTAAAGAACTTCTAGTGATTGGTATGGCGGCAGGATTCGGTGGGCTTTTTCAGACACCAATGGCAGCGACTTTCTTTGCTTTGGAAATCTTAGTTATTGGAAAAATACGATTTCATCTTTTTTTGCCCGTTTTTACAGCAGCTTTCATAGCTAGTCAGACCAGTTATTCACTAGGGTTGGAGAAATTCAATCATCTGATTCAATCAGATGTGTCACTGGATTTTCTAACAGTTGGAAAGTTACTGCTTGCAGGTCTTTTCTTTGCCTTAGTCGGAAAATTATTCGCCATCAGCTTGCTTTTTCTTAAAGGGAAACTGGCTAAGATAGCACCGAATCCATATCTCAAAATTGCTATCGGAGGATTGATATTATCTCTTATTTTCCTTATCTTGGAACACGGGCGCTATTCTGGACTAGGTACTAACCTTATTGAGGCTAGTTTTTTAGGTAATAAGATTTACGTTTATGATTGGATTTTGAAGTTATTCTTAACGGTTGTGACTATTTCATTAGGTTTTCAAGGAGGAGAAGTAACGCCTTTATTTTCAATTGGCGCTAGTTTTGGAGTAGTTTTAGCACTCACTTTAGGATTGCCGATAGAGTTGTTGGCTGCCCTTGGCTACGTTGCTGTATTTGCCAGTGCCACCAATACTATTTTAGGTCCGCTCTTAATCATGGGAGAAGTTTTTGGTTTTGCTAATACGCCTTATGCTTTCATCGTCTTGGTTATTGTTAGCTGTCTACAATTTTTACCGTCTATTTATCCACTGCAGAAACATTCTATAGCAAAAGATTTATAATCGGCACAACAAACGCATGAAGAAAATGTCAATGTACTTTGCTCGTGAAATTTTGTTATAATATCGGTGAAGCGGTTTCAACTATTCCTAAAGTTGAAACAGACCAAATACTTCGCATCCAATATGCTGATCAATTAAAGTCTACTGTTGGTATAATTTCTCAACCAAATGATGATAATAACTTTTTAACATGGTAGATAGACTGTAGCAAAAGATACTGCTCAACATGGTGGTCGTCGGTGGGAGTTGAAAAAAGATGGCCGTCGAATTGGCTCACTAGACAAAGATGGAAATATTATTGCAGATTAAAAGGAGCTAAAGATGAAAAACATTAAGTTATCAGGTTTCGAATTTGAGTATAATCCGATTATGGATTGTGTCTTTGATGAAAAGCAAAATAGATTAGTTTTTGTATCAGAAAATTACGGCGATGTTCACCTAGCTATCGAATTAAAAGGGTCAACCTTAATATTTCATCCAAGATGGAACATTAAAATAGTGATTGACGAAAAACACCCAAATAAATATATTCTAGATGTTAATTCTACAAATTTTTAGAAGCTATTACTACCGTCAAGAAACACAAATTGCTTATTTTGGGAGGAAAGTGTGTCACTTTATATTTTTTAGAGAGGGGGTAACAAGTTGAAGTATCGATTCGGTTTTTCAAACTGTAATGTTTTAAAAATTACTGTTAGTTATGAAAATTTAAATTGAAATTGTGAGTAGACTCACTAGATAGTGGCGCAAGTATAATTACAAAGAAAGAGAAGATAACATTGAAAACAATTAAATTATCATATTTTGAGTTTGAGTATAATCCGATTATGGACTGTGTTTTTGATGAAAAACAAAATAGATTAGTATTTATATCAGAAAATTACGGCGATATTCATCTAGCTATCGAATTAAAAGGGTCAACCCTAATATTTCATCCAAGATGGAACATTAAAATAGTGACTGACGAAAAGGAAAAAAACAAGTATATTCTAGATGTGAATTGTCCAGATGAGACACTCAACTTGGACGAATTGTCTAAGAAAGATTGATACTTTTCTCATTTTTTTGTGTCTAATCAAAAACACCAAGAGACAGATTATGATTGACTATAACATGATATTATCAAGTGACTTATCTCAGAGAGGTTGTGATTTAAAAGCCTTATACCTTAATGTGCTTGCTTGGGATTATAATGATATTTTAGAAGTTATTGCCAGCGTAAAGAAACACAAATTGCTTATTTTGGGAGGAGATGTTTATCATTTTAGAAAGGGTAAAGTTTCTTGGACCTATGATGGCTGGAGTTATCAAGGAGATGATTGGAAAGCATCCGTTCAGAAGAGTTTACACTATATTAACGATTACCATGAGATGAATGGGTCTAGGTACCTATACTCTCTAGTTATCGCTAGCCCTAGGATGACGTCACTTCGTTTTTCCAAGCACGATGAGATAAGTCGCCGAGATAAAAAACGGTATGGTTTTAGTAGGGACTGGAGTAGTGTGAGAGATATTGGACAGACGTTTTTGGGGCAAGAGCTAACTCAAATAGCCTATGAAAGGGTTGAGGAACGCTATTTGGCTGTTTTTAGAGATGTCGCTAAGATGATGTCCCTTTCGGAGTTTCACATATCTTTTTTGGAAGTCATCAGTAGTGAGGTATTGATGACTTATCCTTTTTTGGAAGAGGGTCATACATTAACGTTGGAAGAAGCTCTTTCCTGCATACAGTTAATGCTTAGAGAGAAAATATGGTGTAAACTTATCAATCCCCATTTGGAATTCCATTTTGGCTACGACTACTACGCTTATCTCTATTTTGATGGGGATAAGGAGAGAGTAAAAGCTATTATTAAAAAACATCAGCTTTTTTGGGAAGACCGAGAATCACCTTATCTTTAGAATGGAGTAACAGTGTGAAATATCGAATACGTTTTTCAAAGTATGATATCAAATACCGTAATGAGCTTGGCCATTACCTGAGAGATGATTGGACGTCTATTTGGGATGTCGGTAAAGTTTGTGAAGGTGTTCTGGTGACGCTTGAGGAGTATGAGCGTGTAGAGAGCCAGTACCTAAAGACTTTGGAAGAAGTTGCTAAATTGTTGGATGTTGACTCTTTTCAAATCGCTCAATTAGATAAGTATGATACTGATTGGACCTATTTAGGTTTTCCGGTGGAAGTTGGTGCTACTGTCACCATTGAACAATTTTTAATATTATCTCGTTTGGCTTTACGGGAAGAAATATGGGTGAGTTTTGAACACCCTGATTTATGGGTTAATTTTGCATTGGATTACTACGCTTATTTGGGGTTTAACCGAAGTTCGGATGCTATTCATCGTATTATTGAAGCCAATTCCTTGTTTTGGGAAAAGGATAAATTCGATTTCTATGACGAAGATGATGAGGAATGATTTTAAGCCTTTAGTATAGATATAGCATGTAATATAACAGATGGCAGATGAGAACAATAGCTTCTTTGTTCTTCCATCTGTTTTTTGTTGAACCTGTCTAAAAACTATTTTCACTCCTGTAAAATAAAGGAGTGAGATTATATTTTGATGAAACAGCTTTTGTCCATGAGATGGATCGTGCTCGTAAAGAGTGTTTTTTAGAGAGAATAGCCACCTATGATGAGAAAAACTCTGCGACGATGTGCCAACCCTGATAACCAATTCGAACAATGACAAAAAGGACACGAGGCGAGCTTTTAAGGCGATTCAAACGCATAACAAGTTATTGGTGTAACTGTTATGGACAGTGTTGAATCACTGATTGCTTCTGAAGAAGAGATGGCTGTATCAGTAAACTGCTTAGAAATTTTAAAGATACAAAGCCACCAATATTACGTGGGTTATCGTCGAGATGGATTGGAGTGGTTGAGAGCCAGCATCGAAAAGTGACGTACAGAATGAAATATCAATGGATGTACTGGTCGTTAAAAGGTATATATGCCATGGCTCGCATGATTTTATGAACGCATTGACCAAGTTAGAGGAGTTCTTCTCCGGGGAATGGCGCAAGCGGTATGCCCTATACGAGAGGAATCGGTTTAGTGCGGGTCATGCGAAGTATCGTCGCACGAAGCCCCTTTATTTGTGCCCATAACTCAGGTCAGAAAAATGGGAAATGACGAAGGTTAAGTAAACCTAAGTAGACAAATAGGCGATTGCCACTAAAAATCGTTATTTTTAGGATCTTTATTCGGGTAAAGGACCTAACGTTCTCCTAGGCGACAAGGGCTCCTTGATTTTTCCAAAAAATTCAGATACATACAATTTGCTATGATACTTTACAAATGGTTTAAGAAATGATATGATATCTTTTGTGTGTAATGGACGCACGAAATACGGCTAATCCGCTGAGACAAGCACTTATGATTGGTAAGATAAGGAGAATAAGAAATGAATCCATTAATCCAAAGTTTGACTGAAAGTCAACTTCGTACTGATATTCCTGAATTCCGCGCTGGTGACACTGTTCGCGTACACGCGAAAGTTGTCGAAGGTAACCGTGAACGTGTTCAGATTTTTGAAGGTGTTGTTATTTCACGCAAAGGTCAAGGGATTTCAGAAATGTATACTGTTCGTAAAATCTCTGGTGGTATCGGGGTTGAACGTACTTTCCCAATCCACACACCACGTGTTGAAAAAATCGAAGTGACTCGTCACGGTCGCGTTCGTCGTGCTAAACTTTACTACCTACGCGCATTGCAAGGTAAAGCTGCACGTATTAAAGAAATCCGTCGTTAATCTAAGCTACAAGGGTCTTAAAATGACGGTAGAGAGTAATGGATTGATACTATGTTTTTAGACATAGACAATTTGTTCTTTTCTAAAAGTGATTTAGACCAAGTACTATTCAGGTCATAAGGTAACTGGAAATAGGAGTTCTTTGAAGTATGTTTGCATACAAGGAGAGAATACTTTTTCAATTCTTTTGACCGAATGCCATTAGCACGAATTTCTACTCTTCCTTTTAGGAAGGGTTTTTTTATCTTAGGATTAGAAAGAGTTGACAAATGAAACAAATCGTCCCTTCCGTCAAATCTGAGTTGCGACAAGAAATCGTTGAAATACCTTCAGTTATTAATCAGTGTTCAGGGATTGAGATTTATGGTCGTAACATAAAATCAGTTATTTTTACCACAGATATTGCGATTATTGCCAATAATAATGCAGATGCGGTTTTAGCGGTTTACCCATTCACCCCAAGTACAGCAGTTTTGAAAGGGATTATGCTAGTATCACAAGTCCCTGTTTTTGCAGGTGTTGGTGGTGGATTAACCACTGGTCAACGTTCAGCTAATATGAGTCTGTTTTCAGAAGCAGAAGGGGCTATGTCAGTCGTTGTTAATGGTCCAACAAGCCCAGAAACCATTCGAAAAATTAATAGGGTAGTAGACGTCCCAATTGTTTACACTGTTGTGACTGAAACAGCAGATATTGCTTCACGATTGGCAGCAGGTGTGGATATTTTAAATGTCAGTGGAGGTTTGAAGACCGTCGAAATCGTTCAAAAAATTCGAAAAGCCTATCCAGATATTCCTATCATGGCAACAGGAGGCCCAACTGATCAAACGATTTTAGAAGTGATAGCTGCGGGAGCAAATGCGGTGACTTATACCCCGCCTAGTAACGGTGAAATTTTCAAAAAGAAAATGGAAAAATATCGAGAAGAGGTCAAAAAATAAGGTCACAAAAACTTGCAACAAGATGAGGACTAAGGTAAAATAGACTTACTTGGTCTCCTTAGTTAAATGGATATAACAACTCCCTCCTAAGGAGTCGTTGCTGGTTCGATTCCGGCAGGGGACATGGTCTCTTACTCTAGTAAGTGGAAAGAAAGGAAGTTTTATGTCAAAAAAAGTTACCTTAAAAACAAAAGAGAAACATCAAACATTTAAAATTACAGATGTTATAAAACTAATCGCCTTACTCATTCCAGTTGTTCAATTATTACGTCAAATGAAAAACGGACGAAAGTAATGTAACGGTATAAAACCGACAGATTCCTGTCGGTTTTTTGAGTACGACGGACATGTCGTACATCTGAGGAAAACGTCACTGGTGAACCTATTAACGACTCCAAACCTTGACTATCGTGAGGTAGCGGGGAGCGGAAGGGGAAACAAAACCAGTCCTCGTTTGATGGGGACTGGTTGGCTGTTTAGATTTCTACTTAGAAAGACATGTGTTAACAGTTAATTGAACCGCTGTGTGCCAAACAGCATGAACGTTGGTGTGAGAGGGGGTAAAGATTAGCTCCTACTCGATTATAAATTTTTAGAAGAATTCGCTGCCTTTAGATTAACGGGCTATTGTGATTTTAGGAGGCGAATATTCTTATAATTCTTTAAAGTGAATTCACTCCAAAAACAAGAATTCGTGGTATAATTAAAAGCACTTTAAGCAAGAAGAGGTTTAGTAAAACTTGAAACACGCAATTAATAAACGGATTGATTTTGCCTTAATCATACCTGTTATTTTATTATTAGTAGTTGGCTTTGTTTCTATCTACATCGCAACATTCAATGATTATCCTAACAAAGTCATTCAAGTCATGTTGCAGCAGGGAGCTTGGGTTATTATTGGTCTAACACTTGCTTTTGTTGTCATGCTGTTTAATACGGAGTTCCTATGGAAGATTAGTCCGTATTTATATTTGCTTGGATTAGGGTTGATGGTTTTACCATTGCTTTTTTATAGCCCCTTATTAGTAGAATCAACCGGAGCTAAAAACTGGATTACAATTGGCAACACTACCTTATTTCAACCTTCAGAGTTTATGAAAATAGCTTATATATTGATACTGGCAGAATCAGCCTTGTGGTTTCATGGACGTTATCCAGAACAAACCATTAAAAATGATTTGA
This sequence comes from Streptococcus thoraltensis DSM 12221, assembly GCF_000380145.1. Taxonomy (GTDB): domain Bacteria; phylum Bacillota; class Bacilli; order Lactobacillales; family Streptococcaceae; genus Streptococcus; species Streptococcus thoraltensis. The sequence goes on from NZ_KB904620.1 coordinate 155,398, forward strand.
AACTACTAGCGGTCTTTTCAGTGCTTACCCTTCCAGTCCTAGTTCTGCTAGGTTTGCAAAAAGATTTGGGAACAGCGATGGTCTTTTTAGCCATTTTTGTTGGGATGAGTTTTTTATCAGGTATTAGCTGGAAAATTGTTTTAAGCGTCTTTCTTATTAGCATGATGTCATTGGTCATCTTTCTCTTAGTCTTTCTGTGGGAACCCGGACGTGAGTTTTTATATCATATGGGCATGGATACCTATCAAATTAACCGAATATCTGCCTGGCTAAAACCATTTGATTTTGCGACAAGTATTGCTTACCAACAAACTCAAGGCATGTTATCTATCGGAAGCGGTGGCGTCTTTGGCAAGGGATTTGGAGTTGTCGAATTATCAGTACCTGTTAGAGAGAGCGATATGATTTTCACTGTTATTGCAGAAGATTTTGGTTTCTTTGGCGCAGCGGTGACATTAGCACTTTATCTCCTACTCATTTATCGTATGATTATTATCACATTAGAATCCAACAATCAATTTTATACCTACATTTCTGCTGGTTTTATCATGATGATTCTCTTTCATATTTTTGAAAATATTGGAGCAGCAATTGGCATCCTGCCACTCACAGGGATTCCCTTACCGTTTATTTCACAGGGAGGAAGTTCCCTTATTTCTAACTTAATCGGCGTTGGTCTTGTCTTATCCATGGCTTATCAAAATCAAATTCACAGAGAAGAAGCAAGAGAAAAACGTTATAGCAGGTTGGTGGATTAATAGTTTCTGACTTCATTTCAAAAGATTTCAGAACCTGTAACCTTAAGTCATAAATACATGAGATACTTTTGAGAGGCTGACAGAATATCAGCTTCTTTTTTCTTGCTAAAAATACAGTAAAATAGCAAGAATTATGATATAATGTAGCTTATGGTCGCTTGTCTATTGTTATTTGTAATAACATGACTAGGATGAGCGAAAACACATCGTAAAACAAGCAATTTTATTTAATCCATAATGACAGAAAAGAGTAGCAAATGACAGAAGAATTAAAAGACTTGCAAAATAAAGCCAGTGAATATGATGCTAGTCAGATCCAAGTTTTAGAAGGATTAGAAGCTGTCCGTATGCGTCCAGGGATGTATATTGGTTCAACTTCAAAAGAAGGACTTCATCACCTTGTTTGGGAAATTGTGGATAATTCTATTGACGAAGCTTTGGCAGGATTTGCTAGTCACATCGAAGTTTTTATTGAACCAGATAACTCTATCACCGTTGTAGATGACGGTCGTGGTATTCCGGTTGATATTCAAGAAAAAACAGGTCGTCCAGCTGTCGAAACAGTCTTTACGGTCCTTCATGCTGGAGGAAAATTTGGCGGTGGTGGCTATAAAGTTTCTGGTGGTCTCCATGGTGTTGGTTCGTCTGTTGTTAATGCTTTGTCTAAACAACTCGATGTTAAAGTTCATAAAAATGGTCAAATTTACTATCAAGAATACCGTCGTGGAGTCGTGGTTGATGATTTAGCTATTATTGGTGAAACCGATTTACAAGGAACGACTGTTCATTTTACACCAGATCCAAAAATTTTCACCGAAACAATTGAGTTCGATTATGCTAAATTAGCGAAGCGTGTCCAAGAGTTAGCCTTTTTGAACAAAGGTTTGCGTATTTCCATCACAGATAAACGTGAAGGCATGGAAACGAGTAAGGAATACCATTATGAAGGCGGTATTGCTAGCTATGTAGAGTATATCAACGAGAACAAAGATACCATTTTTGATACCCCAATCTTTACTGATGGTGAAATGGATGGTATTACTGTTGAAGTGGCTATGCAGTACACAACGACATACCACGAAACAATCATGAGCTTTGCCAACAACATTCATACTCATGAAGGTGGAACTCATGAGCAAGGTTTTCGAACCGCTTTGACGCGTGTTATTAACGATTATGCACGCCATAATAATATTCTTAAAGAAAAAGACGATAACTTAACTGGAGATGATGTTCGAGAAGGGTTGACAGCTGTTATTTCTGTTAAACATCCAAATCCTCAGTTTGAAGGTCAAACCAAGACAAAACTTGGAAATTCTGAAGTTGTTAAAATTACAAATCGTCTCTTTAGTGAAGCCTTCAATCGTTTCTTATTAGAGAATCCCCAAGTTGCTCGTAAGATTGTAGAAAAAGGGATTTTAGCATCTAAAGCTCGTATTGCAGCAAAACGTGCGCGTGAAGTGACTCGTAAGAAATCTGGTTTGGAAATTTCTAACTTACCAGGTAAATTAGCAGACTGTTCTTCAAATGATGCTAGTCAAAACGAACTCTTTATTGTTGAGGGGGACTCTGCTGGAGGGTCTGCTAAATCTGGTCGAAATCGTGAATTCCAAGCCATCTTACCAATTCGTGGTAAAATTCTTAATGTTGAAAAAGCGACTATGGATAAGATTTTAGCCAACGAAGAAATTCGAAGTCTCTTTACAGCTATGGGAACTGGTTTTGGTGCAGAATTTGATGTTTCAAAAGCTCGTTACCAAAAATTGGTAATCATGACTGATGCGGATGTTGATGGAGCACATATTCGTACCTTACTATTAACCTTGATATATCGCTTTATGCGTCCAGTACTGGAAGCAGGATATGTGTATATTGCTCAACCACCAATTTACGGTGTAAAAGTTGGCAGTGATATTAAAGCTTACATCCAACCAGGTGTTAATCAGGAAGAAGAATTGAAAAAGGCACTTGCGCAGTACAGTCAAGGGCGCTCAAAACCTTCTATCCAACGTTATAAAGGTCTTGGTGAGATGGATGACCATCAACTTTGGGAAACAACAATGGACCCTGAAAATCGTCTAATGGCACAAGTTTCAGTTGATGATGCTGCAGAAGCAGACAAAATTTTTGATATGCTAATGGGCGATCGTGTTGAGCCCCGTCGTGAGTTTATCGAAGAAAACGCTGTTTACAGTACGCTTGATATCTAGGTCATAGCCTAGTAAAAAAGAGGTGCAGAGAGCTTTTAAGTATGATATAATCGTTATGCTAAAATGCTTACAAAAGGAAGATTACTAAGGAGAAATACATGTCGAGCGGAATAGTACTAGTGATAGTAGCAGTCGTTGTGTTAGTGATTGTTGCTTATCTTATCGCCGTGTTAATACGAAAAAGGAACGATTCACTAATCGCAAAACTCGTTCAAGAAAAAACAGAAATTGAAAAATTACCAGTTGTTACTGAAATTGAAGAAGTAAAATCACTTCATCTGATTGGTCAAAGTCAGGCAAATTTTAGAGAGTGGCAGCAAAAATGGGATGACATCGCATCAAATTCTTTAAAAGAAATTGAGAAACAATTATTTGATGCCGAAAATCTTAATGATACCTTCCATTTCTTTAAAGCAAAATCAGAAATTGATAAAGTTGAAAGTCAATTAGCGTTAATTCGTGAAGATATTGCAGCTATTCGAGAAGCTCTTGATATTTTAAAAGCACAAGAGGAAAAAAACAGTGCGCGTGTCAAGCATGCACTGGACTTGTACGAAGAGTTACAACATTCCATTAATGAAAACAGTGACAACTACGGTACAACCATGCCTGAGATTGAAAAGCAACTTAAGAATATTGAGAAAGAATTTTCACAATTTGTGACACTTAATTCTTCAGGTGATCCTGTGGAAGCGGCAGCACTTTTAGATAAAGCAGAAGAACATACGATTGCTTTGGGGCAAATTTCTGAAAAAATTCCTGCCATCGTTACTAAACTTGAAGATGATTTTCCTGATCAGTTGGACGATTTAGAAAGTGGTTATGCGAGACTTCTTGAAGAGAATTATCACTTTAAAGAAAAAAATATCGAAATTCGTTTCCAAAATATCCGTGATTCTATTCGCTCAACGTCGAATGGTTTGATTAGCTTAGATCTTGATCAAGCTAACGAAGATAATGAGAATATCCAAGAGCGTATCAATCAACTTTATGATATTTTTGAACGTGAGATTGAAGCTCATGGAAAAGTTGTAAAAAATAGCAAGATTATTCCTGATTATCTAGCTCATGCAAAAGCCAACAATGTGCAGCTTAATAATGAGTTGAATCGTCTGTCTAAAAAATACATCTTAAATGATGGTCAAGGCGTTAATATTCGCCATTTTTCTGAAGAGCTTGATATTATCGAAGAGAAAGTTTTGCCAGATGTTATCAATCTTGAAGAGCAAGAACAACCATTTTCATTGCTTGAAGGACGTTTGGAAGAAGCCTTGAAAACATTGGCACGAATCGAAAATTCTCAATTAGAAGTGGCTGAAGAATTGGAGTCAGTGGAACGTATAGAAGCAACAGCACGTGAAAAGTTAGATTACTATATTAATAAACTTCATATGATTAAACGTTATATGGAAAAACGTCATTTGCCAGGTATTCCTCAAGAATTTTTAAGTGTTTTCTTTACGGCAAGTGCTCAGTTAGAAGCCTTGATGGAAGAGCTGAGTCGTGGTCGTATTCATGTTGAAACCGTTGCACGTATGACTGAGTCTGCAACATCTTCATTGGATATGCTAGAAGATACAACTTATCGTGTCGTTCAAAATGCAGCCTTAACAGAGCAGTTGCTCCAGTATTCAAATCGTTATCGTAGTTTCGAACCAGGTGTTCAAAGTAGTTTTGAACATTCATTGAAACTCTTCGAACAGGATTATGATTACCAAGGCTCATTTGAAGAAATCTCTTATGCCTTAGAGACGGTTGAACCAGGCGTTACAGACCGATTTGTAAATTCTTACGAAAAAACACGTGAAGAAATTTTACTATAACCAAAAAAACGAAGTAATCAATACTTCGTTTCAGATTGAAGACAAAGTCCTTAGAATTTTATTTCTAAGGGCTTTTTGCCAATTTTAGGAGTATAATAAAAGAAAACGCTTGTGAGGGGTTGCTATGTTTCACAAAGAAAAACCAGATTATAACCGTAATCAATATGGCTTTTACACGCTTGACCAGCTCGTCCCAGAAGATCACTTTCTTCGTCAAGTGGATGCCATGATTGACTTTGACTTCATCTATGATTTAGTGGAAGACACCTATAGTTCTGATAATGGTCGTCCCAGTCTTGACCCTGTAATGCTCATCAAANTCCCTCTTATCCAATGTTTCTATGGGATCCGTTCCATGCGCCAAACTATTAAAGAGATTGAAGTCAATACGGCTTATCGCTGGTTTATTGGCTTAACTTTGGATGATAAGGTGCCTCA
>NZ_KB904621.1 GCF_000380145.1 Streptococcus thoraltensis DSM 12221
TGCAGGAAGAGAAAGCAAACGCGATTGCCTTAGTAGCGGCGAGCGAAACGGCAGTAGGGCAAACCGAGGAGTTTACTCCTCGGGGTTGTAGGACTGCGCTATAGGACTAAGCGACATAAAAGAATGACTTGGGAAGGTCAGCCAGAGAGAGTAACAGCCTCGTATTTGAAATGACAATTAGCCTTAGCAGTATCCTGAGTACGGCGAGACACGCGAAATCTCGTCGGAAGCAGGGAGGACCATCTCCCAACCCTAAATACTCTCTAGTGACCGATAGTGAACCAGTACCGTGAGGGAAAGGTGAAAAGCACCCCGGGAGGGGAGTGAAATAGAACCTGAAACCGTGTGCCTACAACAAGTTCGAGCCCGTTAATGGGTGAGAGCGTGCCTTTTGTAGAATGAACCGGCGAGTTACGCTATGATGCGAGGTTAAGTTGAAGAGACGGAGCCGTAGGGAAACCGAGTCTTAATAGGGCGCAATAGTATCATGGTGTAGACCCGAAACCATGTGACCTACCCATGAGCAGGTTGAAGGTGAGGTAAAACTCACTGGAGGACCGAACCAGGGCACGTTGAAAAGTGCTTGGATGACTTGTGGGTAGCGGAGAAATTCCAAACGAACTTGGAGATAGCTGGTTCTCTCCGAAATAGCTTTAGGGCTAGCGTCGATGTTAAGTCTCTTGGAGGTAGAGCACTGTTTGGGTGAGGGGTCCATCCCGGATTACCAATCTCAGATAAACTCCGAATGCCAACGAGATATCATCGGCAGTCAGACTGCGAGTGCTAAGATCCGTAGTCGAAAGGGAAACAGCCCAGACCACCAGCTAAGGTCCCCAAATATATGTTAAGTGGAAAAGGATGTGGGGTTGCACAGACAACTAGGATGTTAGCTTAGAAGCAGCTATTCATTCAAAGAGTGCGTAATAGCTCACTAGTCGAGTGACCCTGCGCCGAAAATGTACCGGGGCTAAAACATATTACCGAAGCTGTGGATGACACTATAGTGTCATGGTAGGAGAGCGTTCTATGTGTGAAGAAGGTGTACCGTGAGGAGCGCTGGAACGCATAGAAGTGAGAATGCCGGTATGAGTAGCGCAAGACAGGTGAGAATCCTGTCCACCGTAAGACTAAGGTTTCCAGGGGAAGGCTCGTCCGCCCTGGGTTAGTCGGGACCTAAGGAGAGACCGAAAGGTGTATCCGATGGACAACAGGTTGATATTCCTGTACTAGAGTATATAGTGAAGGAGGGACGCAGAAGGCTAACTAAACCGGACGATTGGAAGAGTCCGGCTAAGCAGTGAGGTGTGAGATGAGTCAAATGCTTATCTCTATAACATTGAGCTGTTATGGGGAGCGAAATAAAGTAGCGAAGTTAGTGATGTCACGCTGCCAAGAAAATCTTCTAGCGATAATTATACTCTACCCGTACCGCAAACCGACACAGGTAGTCGAGGCGAGTAGCCTCAGGTGATCGAGAGAACTCTCGTTAAGGAACTCGGCAAAATGACCCCGTAACTTCGGGAGAAGGGGTGCTGTCTAGAGACAGCCGCAGTGAATAGGCCCAAGCAACTGTTTATCAAAAACACAGCTCTCTGCTAAATCGTAAGATGATGTATAGGGGGTGACGCCTGCCCGGTGCTGGAAGGTTAAGAGGAGTGCTTAGCGTAAGCGAAGGTATGAATTGAAGCCCCAGTAAACGGCGGCCGTAACTATAACGGTCCTAAGGTAGCGAAATTCCTTGTCGGGTAAGTTCCGACCCGCACGAAAGGCGTAATGATTTGGGCACTGTCTCAACGAGAGACTCGGTGAAATTTTAGTACCTGTGAAGATGCAGGTTACCCGCGACAGGACGGAAAGACCCCATGGAGCTTTACTGCAGTTTGATATTGAGTATCTGTACCACATGTACAGGATAGGTAGGAGCCGGAGAATTTGGGACGCCAGTTTCAAATGAGGCGCTGTTGGGATACTACCCTTGTGTTATGGCTACTCTAACCCAGATAGGTTATCCCTATCGGAGACAGTGTCTGACGGGCAGTTTGACTGGGGCGGTCGCCTCCTAAAAGGTAACGGAGGCGCCCAAAGGTTCCCTCAGAATGGTTGGAAATCATTCGCAGAGTGTAAAGGTATAAGGGAGCTTGACTGCGAGAGCTACAACTCGAGCAGGGACGAAAGTCGGGCTTAGTGATCCGGTGGTACCGTATGGAAGGGCCATCGCTCAACGGATAAAAGCTACCCTGGGGATAACAGGCTTATCTCCCCCAAGAGTTCACATCGACGGGGAGGTTTGGCACCTCGATGTCGGCTCGTCGCATCCTGGGGCTGTAGTCGGTCCCAAGGG
>NZ_KB904622.1 GCF_000380145.1 Streptococcus thoraltensis DSM 12221
GAAAATTGGATCAATAACTATCCTAAGAAAGTATTAGATTACAAAACTCCCAGAGAGGTGTTATACGCTGGCTAACTTGGACTTGAATTTTGCCTTCTAATTGCTTTTTATTATTAGAGTAAGAGAAGATGAAGTTCTTCTTTTTATCAGCCTTACTTTTTGCTATAATAAAGGGTAACAATTAAATGGCATAGGATAACAAAATGAATATTGAAGAATTAAAAAAACGTCAGGAGAAGATTCGCAACTTTTCCATTATTGCCCACATTGACCATGGGAAATCGACACTGGCAGACCGTATTTTAGAAAAAACTGAGACTGTTTCTAGTCGTGAAATGCAGGCTCAATTGCTTGATAGTATGGACTTGGAGCGTGAACGTGGGATTACTATTAAACTGAATGCTATTGAGCTCAACTACACTGCAAAAGATGGTGAAACTTATATTTTTCACTTGATTGACACGCCTGGACACGTTGACTTTACCTATGAAGTATCACGATCCTTGGCAGCTTGTGAAGGTGCTATTTTGGTTGTTGATGCAGCTCAGGGTATTGAAGCCCAAACGCTTGCTAATGTCTATCTAGCTTTGGATAATGACTTGGAAATTATGCCTGTTATCAATAAGATTGACCTTCCAGCAGCAGATCCTGAGCGTGTACGAACAGAAGTTGAGGATGTCATTGGTCTTGATGCATCGGATGCTGTTTTGGCATCTGCTAAAGCTGGAATTGGTATTGATGAGATTTTGGAGCAAATTGTGGAAAAAGTACCAGCTCCTTCAGGAAATGTTGAAGCTCCCCTTCAAGCACTTATCTTTGATTCTGTTTATGATGCTTACCGTGGAGTCATCCTTCAAGTGCGTGTGACTAATGGTATAGTTAAGCCGGGTGACAAGATTCAACTCATGTCAAATGGTAAAACCTTTGATGTAACTGAAGTTGGTATTTTCACTCCCAAAGCTGTTGGTCGTGAGTATTTAGCGACTGGAGATGTTGGTTACATTGCAGCATCAATTAAGACAGTGGCTGACACTCGTGTAGGTGATACTATCACCTTGGCTGACAATCCTGCACTAGAAGCCTTAGCGGGATATAAGCAAATGAACCCAATGGTCTTTGCTGGACTTTACCCTATTGAATCAAATAAATACAATGATTTGCGTGAAGCATTGGAGAAATTGCAACTCAACGATGCCAGTTTACAGTTTGAACCAGAAACTTCACAAGCCCTTGGCTTTGGTTTTCGTTGTGGTTTTCTAGGCTTGCTTCACATGGATGTCATTCAGGAACGTTTAGAGCGTGAGTTTAATATTGATCTCATTATGACAGCTCCATCGGTTGTATATAATGTCAATACGACAGATGGTGAGATTCTTGAGGTATCCAATCCTTCAGAGTTTCCAGATCCAACACGGATAGATACTATCGAAGAACCTTATGTCAAAGCACAAATTATGGTTCCTCAAGAGTATGTTGGGGCGGTGATGGAGCTTGCTCAGCGTAAGCGTGGTGATTTTGAAACCATGGAATACATTGATGATAACCGTGTCAATGTTATCTATCAGATTCCATTGGCTGAGATTGTCTTTGATTTCTTTGATAAATTAAAATCTTCAACTCGTGGCTATGCTAGCTTTGACTATGAAATTTCTGAATACCGTCGCTCACAATTGGTTAAAATGGATATTCTGCTTAATGGTGATAAAGTTGATGCCCTTAGTTTTATTGTTCATAAAGAATTTGCCTATGAACGTGGAAAATTGATTGTGGATAAGTTGAAAAAAATTATTCCTCGTCAACAATTTGAAGTGCCCATCCAAGCAGCTATTGGTCAAAAGATTGTGTCGCGTACTGACATCAAAGCTCTTCGTAAGAACGTTTTGGCTAAATGTTATGGTGGTGACGTTTCTCGTAAACGTAAATTGCTTGAAAAACAAAAAGCTGGTAAGAAACGCATGAAATCCATCGGTTCAGTTGAAGTGCCTCAGGAAGCCTTCTTGAGTGTACTTTCAATGGATGACGATGAGAAGAAATAAAAAATGAATCCTGATTTTTAGGATTCATTTTTTTGATGCAATTGTAATTTTTTGTTGCTTAGGATTGGGAGTGAATTTCTGATATAATCAACTGAAACAAGAGCAGGACAAAAGTGCCTCAATGAAAGTATGGGCATTTGGCAATACTTTTCTGAGGTGTTTTTTAATGTAAGCCCATGTTTTCTCAATGGGATTGTACTCAGGTGAGTACGGAGGAAGTGGTAAAATTCTATGCCCCTGCTCCTTAGACAAG
>NZ_KB904623.1 GCF_000380145.1 Streptococcus thoraltensis DSM 12221
ATCAAGGGTCGCTCGCTGCCTTGGGTAAAGACGATTAATGCCTCAGTCGCTAAATTCTCAGATGATGGGGAAGAAGCCGCTAAGCTCCTTGATAATCATATCTTGAAAGAGAAGATGAAGGAGTATAATGAGAAAATAGAGGTAACAGATAAAGAAGAACAATTAAAGATTAATGAAGATGATATTGTTACTCAAAATATCATTGTGGAAATGTATAATTCTATTGCTTCGTTGCCAACGTTAGAGACCACCGAAGGAACGAAACGTTTGGGTATGATTGTTAAGATGTATCCAGATGCTTTTATAAAGAAAATTTTGAAATCAGAAGAATTTTGGACGTTAGCTGATAAATTACCTTCCAAATATCAGACCACTTTAATTAATACATTGGCTCGATATGAAAAATTAGGTGACACAGTTGCGGTTGGGAAATTTCTCCCTAAAATAAATACAATTGGTAAAGCCTATGAAATGTATAATAAGGCTGTTAGTCCATTTAAAACATTTGTTAGTGAGACATTGAAGAATTCCACATTATACCAGAATATTAAACTAATAAAATTTGGAAAAGTTCTCGGGAAGGTAACGAATATAGCCACTTACGCTGACTTAGCAGTAACTTTTGGATCTAGTTCGGCTAACGAATTTGGAAAGACAGGTAGTGTTGGTAAAGCTGCTATAGGAGGAGCTATTGACACAGTTAAATCGGTTGGTCCATTTGAGGGAATGGTTTTAGGTTCCAGTTTTGGACTGCCCGGAATTGTAATCGGAGGAACTGCAGGATTGTTAAATAAAGGAATTCAGATGGTTTGGCCAAGTGCTTATGATAACGCCAAAAAATGGTCTTATGAGCAATATGATAAAGCTGCTAAGGTAGGAAAAAGCTTGATTTCTGGTTCGAAAAATTTTATTAATTCTTCATCAAAGCGTGCAACTCGATTAATTGAAAACATTGGTGCTTCAATAAAGGTTCATAAAATACCGTTTATAGGAGAAACTTGATGAAACGATTATTTCAAGCAAATTTTGAAGAGAGTTTGAATTTATTAGATGATCAGTTTATAAAATTTATGGTTGATGACCTATCTGCTAGAAAAGTTTATAAAAATCGTATGTTGAAATTATTATTTTCAATCATTGGCATCTTAGTTTTATATGGTTTAACATTTTTAGCCTATATAGTGAGTAAAGGAGACGGAGGAGATATGGCCTTGAAGCCTCTCCAGATTAATTTACTTCCTCAGTGGCTATTTTATATCTGCGCACTAATTTGGATTTTGGTTGTGATTTGGTCTCTATGTAAAAGATTTATAGAATTGGAAGTAGGATTTTCTATACTTACTGTAACTCTTTATATTATTTGGATGTTATTTTTTGTAAATCTATTCTTTATAATGTTTTTTGCTAATGAAGTTGGTATGTTGACCTTTATTTGTTTGAACTTACTTAATTTATTAGTTATTTGTTTGACAATTACCAATAAATATAAAGCATTATTGAGAGTTTTATTTAGTGACGATACCACACCTAACAAGTTTGAAGTCATTTTATTGAAACTTGGAAAATATTCGTTTATCGCTCTGTTAATATGGATTGTTGTAAAACGTTTATTTCCTGGGGTATCTGCTACACAATTGGATTTTATAGGATTAATATTTATAATTGGAATGTTATTGTTTATTAATATGATAAGTATTTTACTGATTGTTTATTGTTTTTTACCATACTTGCTAATGCTTTTTTACAAATTCAAATTTTCCGAGAATTATCGTATTTATGAAGGCAAGACAAAAGAAGAATGGTACGGCAAAAAGAAAGGAAAAAAATATGGCAATTAATTTACTCCCCTTAGGTAGCTTAGTTTTATTAGATGGTGGTATTCAAAAGTTAATGATTGTTGGTAGAGGAGCTGTATATAGTGATCCACAGACAGGTGTTGAAACTTATTCTGATTATATTGGTATTATTTACCCTACTGGTTTAGATCCAGAAACCACCATATTTTTCAATCACGACAATATTGATAAAGTTGTTTTTGAAGGCTTTAAAGATGAAGAGGAAGATAGATTCTTAGAAATTTATCAAGATTGGGAATCAGATTTAACCATTCAAAAGAAAGAGATATGATTTGACGAACAGTGATTTTTATTGGCTCATCGTCAACTGTAGTGGGTGACTTATAGCTAATATATGGAGAGAATCGTTCCGGTTCTCTCTATTTTAATGTTCAAAAGGATAAAGATT
>NZ_KB904624.1 GCF_000380145.1 Streptococcus thoraltensis DSM 12221
AAGACCTTTGAAAACTGGATAAAGAAACCAAACGTGCGGGTTACGAAAGTAACCTGTCAAAAAGAGAAAACGTCAGAAAGACACACGAGTGGGAACTCAAAATCTTAAAAATTAATGAGAGTTTGATCCTGGCTCAGGACGAACGCTGGCGGCGTGCCTAATACATGCAAGTGGAACGCATTTATAACTACCGTAGCTTGCTACAATTGGTATAAATGAGTCGCGAACGGGTGAGTAACGCGTAGGTAACCTACCTTTAAGCGGGGGATAACTATTGGAAACGATAGCTAATACCGCATAAAAGGAGCTAACCCATGTTAGCTTTTTAAAAGGTGCAACAGCATCACTTAAAGATGGACCTGCGTTGTATTAGCTAGTTGGTAAGGTAACGGCTTACCAAGGCTTCGATACATAGCCGACCTGAGAGGGTGATCGGCCACACTGGGACTGAGACACGGCCCAGACTCCTACGGGAGGCAGCAGTAGGGAATCTTCGGCAATGGGGGGAACCCTGACCGAGCAACGCCGCGTGAGTGAAGAAGGTTTTCGGATCGTAAAGCTCTGTTATAAGCGAAGAATAGGAGTAAGAGTGGAAAGTTTACTCTATGACGGTAGCTTATCAGAAAGGGACGGCTAACTACGTGCCAGCAGCCGCGGTAATACGTAGGTCCCGAGCGTTGTCCGGATTTATTGGGCGTAAAGCGAGCGCAGGTGGTTTAATAAGTCTGAAGTTAAAGGCAGTGGCTCAACCATTGTACGCTTTGGAAACTGTTAAACTTGAGTGCAGAAGGGGAGAGTGGAATTCCATGTGTAGCGGTGAAATGCGTAGATATATGGAGGAACACCGGTGGCGAAAGCGGCTCTCTGGTCTGTAACTGACACTGAGGCTCGAAAGCGTGGGTAGCGAACAGGATTAGATACCCTGGTAGTCCACGCCGTAAACGATGAGTGCTAGGTGTTGGGTCCTTTCCGGGACTCAGTGCCGCAGCTAACGCATTAAGCACTCCGCCTGGGGAGTACGACCGCAAGGTTGAAACTCAAAGGAATTGACGGGGGCCCGCACAAGCGGTGGAGCATGTGGTTTAATTCGAAGCAACGCGAAGAACCTTACCAGGTCTTGACATCCCGGTGCCGGTTCTAGAGATAGAACTTTTCTTAGGAACACTGGAGACAGGTGGTGCATGGTTGTCGTCAGCTCGTGTCGTGAGATGTTGGGTTAAGTCCCGCAACGAGCGCAACCCCTATTGTTAGTTGCCATCATTAAGTTGGGCACTCTAGCGAGACTGCCGGTAATAAACCGGAGGAAGGTGGGGATGACGTCAAATCATCATGCCCCTTATGACCTGGGCTACACACGTGCTACAATGGTCGGTACAACGAGTTGCGAGCTGGTGACAGTAAGCTAATCTCTTAAAGCCGATCTCAGTTCGGATTGTAGGCTGCAACTCGCCTACATGAAGTCGGAATCGCTAGTAATCGCGGATCAGCACGCCGCGGTGAATACGTTCCCGGGCCTTGTACACACCGCCCGTCACACCACGAGAGTTTGTAACACCCGAAGTCGGTGAGGTAACCTTTTAGGAGCCAGCCGCCTAAGGTGGGATAGATGATTGGGGTGAAGTCGTAACAAGGTAGCCGTATCGGAAGGTGCGGCTGGATCACCTCCTTTCTAAGGAAATGGAAGCACGTTTGGTAACTTTATTTAGTTTTGAGAGGTCTTTGTGGGGCCTTAGCTCAGCTGGGAGAGCGCCTGCTTTGCACGCAGGAGGTCAGCGGTTCGATCCCGCTAGGCTCCATTGAATCGAAAGGTTCAAGCTAGTCCATTGAAAATTGAATATCTATATCAAAAAATTCCACGATCAAAGTAAAGATTGTAGAATAGTAACAAGAAATAAACCGAAAACGCTGAAAATATTTACTGAGAAAACGGTCGTAAGACCCAAAATAAGGTTAAGTTAATAAGGGCGCACGGTGGATGCCTTGGCACTAGAAGCCGAAGAAGGACGTGACTAACGACGAAATGCTTTGGGGAGCTGTAAGTAAGCGCCGATCCAGAGATGTCCGAATGGGGGAACCCACTAGCTAAT
>NZ_KB904625.1 GCF_000380145.1 Streptococcus thoraltensis DSM 12221
AAATTGGATCAATAACTATCCTAAGAAAGTATTAGATTACAAAACTCCCAGAGAGGTGTTATACGCTGGCTAACTTGGACTTGAATTTTGCCTCTATAGTTCACAATTTCAATAACTTAGTTCGAAATCTTGCTATAGTTACCCTGTCACTTATTCTAAACTTTATCATATCAGCGAACTTCTTTCAAACACTTAAAGGTTTCACTCAAATAAATATTGATAAGCAATAATAAGTTATAGATTTCAGTCACTACTAATTTCTAAGATGTCAAACTAACATGGATTGTCTCCTTTTTTTCACTTCGTTTTTAGTAGCGTGAATTTACAATATAAGTGCATAGTAAAATTCATAAGATTGTCTAGTAGGATGAGCTTGAAACAACCTCTTACAAAAGGAAATCTTATGTCCACCATCATTTTTTCATAGGAAGAGCCAAAGAGTATTCTCTTGTATCACCAAAAGTCAGGAACTAGTCTCAGATAGCGAAGTTGTTACACTGCCAATTCTCTCAAATATTAGTCGTGAATTGAAACCTGGTTCAAAAGAAAACTGAAGAAAAGCATCTTCTTTTTCTCTAAGTTTTTCCAACATCATAAAAACTTAGAGTATGCAGTCTAACTTCTTTTAAGGTTATTAGAGTTCCTATACTTAGTATCTGTACCTAGGTAAACATTTTCTCCTCCACTTTGATAAAGAACAGCAGTAACATTATAAGTCTTGCCTGAATAACTTTCTGTTGTCTTCTGAAGAGATTGAATACCCTCATTCCAAGATGGTAAATAAAGATACGGTTTTGGATAATCTTGCCACTCCTCTCCATCTAAGGTGGTCATAGTGAGAATTCCATTTTTATAAACAATTTTCAAATCTTGAAATAAACCGAATCTATAGGACAGAAGGATCGAACGAGGAGAGTTCACTGGTCAGATAAGCAATTGTAGCTGTAGCAGCTTGTTGCTTGATAATTTTTAATGGTTCTTGCATAGTGTACTCCTCCATTTTTTCGTTATGATACCCAAATAGGAAATTACCAGACTCATAGTGCCTGAGATTGATACTGATGAAGCTATTGATTTGGTTGGCAGACTGAAAACGACGAATATCCCAAAATTCGCCAATAATGCTTGTAGCAGTTGTCTCTGCGATACCAGAAATAATATAGTAGAATCTCGTATTCAGGTAAAGGTTCGGCTCGTTCAATCAACTGTGCTAGGACTTGTTCTCTACGGTTTGTAAGTTCTAGAAGTTCCTGTACATTATACTTAACCTCTTGTTTTTGAAATGGTAGGATAGGACTGCTTGGCCATTTCACTCATCTTTTCAACCAATCCCCCTAATCTGTTCTCAGAAATCCGTTTAGACATTGACTGGCGAACAGCTTCTCTAAGCTCAACCTCTGATACTTCCATTGCCTCATGTTTGGTTGGGAAGAGCGTTACGATATTCCCATATTGCTCTCCTGTTGGTGCAGAGAGCAGATTCTCGATTTCTGGGAAAGCAACTTGAAGAATCTTGTGCAATCTGTCAGATTCTGATAGAATCGGCTGGGGTCATGCATGATATGCTCCCCTTATAGTGGATAGTGAAAAATAAAAATTTCACCGGAAACTAGGCACTGCACCCATAGAGTGAGACACAAGAAAAACACTCCTAATTCTAGTATAATTGAACGGCTCCCTGTCAAGTAGACAGTCAACTAATAAAAGATGTTAAGCAACCTGATTTCTGAATTCCCCAGGAGTCAGGTTGTTTAATTTTGT
>NZ_KB904626.1 GCF_000380145.1 Streptococcus thoraltensis DSM 12221
TCAAATAGAAGCTTTTCTCCAGATTGCTCAAGTAAAGCACCTCTATTTAAGACCATCAGTTTACGGCTTCCTTCTTTTAAATAAACAATACTTCCTATGGGTAACATCATATATCCTTTCAAAAGTTGAAAATTTTATTAATAACATTGCTGTAGTAGTCATCTATCACTTCGATACATAGAGGCAATACATGTCTATTAGAATAAACAATTTTTGTCAAATTTCTGATTCATATTTTGCAAGTTTATCAACAATATAGTACTGCCATTTAACTTGTGGCTGCACAGCGCCAGTTGCTATTAATAGAAAAATAAATATTATTAAAGTAGTTCCGAACCATGAAGGTAAATTTCCTAAGTACATAAAAGCTAGTGAGGAACCAGATACTAACATTGCGGCAAAAATTTGGTTGAATATCATAAAAAGATTAAATCTTATTGACTTTTCAGGTCGAATTTTATAGTAAATAGGACTCTGGATTTTCCTACCTAGCAAATTTTCTATGCTTTTCTAACTAACTAGGTAAACGGACTGTAAAATAAGAAATGCTAATATTAAGCCAATCACTAGTAAAGTCCATTTGATTGTCATGGGCATAGTTGTATTAGGATGTTCAAAAGGATTATAATTTTTCAAACGTGACCAAGAATTGAAAAATACAACTAAACCAACAATTAATGAAGTTGGAATAGTGAATTTACTTGCCTTTGAGTGTTTGAAATTCATTTTGGAATATTCTTCATCTGTAATAGGAAAAACATTTTGATAAAAAAACCAACTTGATGGAATAAAAAAATAAACAAGCAAATGACGAGGGCGCCTATCTAATAAATAATGTTGTTCATCAACCTGAAAGAGAACATAGCGCATATTTCCTTTACTGTAAAATTGAATAGTTTCCATATTTCTCCTTAATCAAATGGATTAATAGTACTCCAGCCATCTGAAACCGCATTTCCAATACTATCAGACATATCAGAAGCCCAATTTTTAGTATCTTCAATACCTTTCGACAAAGCTTGACCAACGCTTTTACCCGCATCATCTAACCATTCTCCTGCTGTATCCAGACCATCTTGAAGACCAAGAAAGTTATTCTCATAAGCTAAATCAAATAGTCTACTCACAGTCCAACCTGCTGCAAGACTAAGCGCTCCCGCTCCAACTGCCACCCAGCCAACTGGGTTTGTAAAAGCAAGACCAACTAATGATGCTGTCCCCCAACTTAGCCCCGTTGACAAGCCATTATGAACTAATGCTTGGCCAACGGTCTTGTCATTATTAACGATGTCGTTATACATGCCAAGTCCAAAACCAAGTCCCGTCAAAACACCGCCGACACCTTTACCAACCGATGTTATGTTCGATCCATGACTGACCAGAGCCTGACCGGCACCATTCGCAACATCATCAAGCATCACAAAAGCTGTCGAAGTCCCGTCTGCTGCCGTAGTAGCTGGCCCTTTTATCCCTTCAATAACTGAGATTAGCCCACCTAGTCGCTGAATCCCAATACCGAGTTGTTCAATGGCAGTCGCTATAAGATCAAATTCTGTACTATTTTTATCGTATCGTTTCTGTGTCTCAGATAAAAATCCATTGATACCATTTAGTAACTCTGGAGATAAGGCAACCTCTGGATGTTTTTCGGCATATTGTAAAACAGTGTCAATATCAT
>NZ_KB904627.1 GCF_000380145.1 Streptococcus thoraltensis DSM 12221
GAGCCCACTGAAAAAGTCATCGTTTGATGGCTTTTTTTGCTATACTAAAGTTGAGGTGATGATATGCTTGATAATCAGTTGACTTTAGATGTTAGTCCCTATTCTACTCTGTATGATATTGTTGTTCCTAAAACTCATTTTTTACGGCAGCTAACGGAACTCTGTGATTTTAGCTTTATTTATGATGAGCTGGAAAAGAATTATCAACCTGACTTCGGACGTCGTGCCTACTCTCCTATCATGATGTTCAAGTATCTCTTACTAAAAGATATTTACAAGTTGTCCGATGTAGATGTGGTGGAGCGCTCCTTTTCTGATATGGCCTTCAAATACTTCCTTGGTCTAGCTCCCGAAGCCCCTGTTATTGAACCGTCTTCATTGACAAAATTTCGAAAACTTCGAATTAAAGACGAACGCTTACTCGATTTCCTCATCGCTAAATCTGTTCAGATTGCAATAGAACTTGGCTTGATTAAAAGCAATATTCTCATTGTAGATGCGACTCATACCAAAGCTCATTACAATCACAAAAACCCCCAAGAAGTCCTCCGAGAACGCTCAAAAGCCTTGCGTAAAACGATTTACCAGTGTTCGGAAGATCTTAAAACAGCATTTCCTCGTAAGCCCCAGGAAGATACTCTAGTAGCTGAATTAAGATATACACAAGAATTAATATCAATCATCGAGAAACATGACGAATTGACTGGAATACCAGCTGTTTCACACAAACTTAATTACCTCAAAGAAGCTGTGGAGGATGACTTTGAGCACTTGGAAGCTTCTGTCAAAGAAGAAGCAAGAATTGGTCATAAGTCAGCGGATAGTTCCTTTTACGGGTATAAAGAGCATCTTGCCATGACAGATGAGCGGATTATCACAGCCTGTATTGTGACGTCTGGCGAAAAAAGTGATGGTCCTGTTTTAGAAGAGTTGTATCAAAAATCTAAGGAGAATGGTGTAACAATCGAAGCTATTGTTGGGGATAAGGCCTATTCTGGGAAGGATAATATTCAATTTACCAAAAAAGAACAGGTGCATTTAGTTGCTAGGCTACATCCAGCTGTTTCAAGAGGTTTCCGCAAAAAGGAAGAAGAGTTTGTCTATAACAAGGATGCAGGTCTTTTTGTTTGTCCAGAAGGGCATATGGCGATAAGGAAGGCAAGAACAGGGAGAACGACGGGGAAATATAATCCTCAGGAAACCCACTATTTTGACATTAATCACTGTCAAACCTGCCCTACAAAAGTGGGTTGTTATAAAGAAGGGGCTAAGTCTAAGACTTATTCGATAACCCTTAAGAGCGATGAACATCTTTTTCAGAAGAGGTTTCAGGAAACATCCTATTTTAAAGAAAAGTCTAAACATCGCTACAAGATAGAAGCTAAAAATGCGGAGCTTAAACACAGACATGGTCTTGATGTGGCTAGGGCATCAGGTCTTTTCAACATGGAGTTGCAAGCCGCCACAACCATATTTGTGGTTAATATGAAAAGGATTGTGGCTCTAATAAATCAAAAATAAGGAAAAGCAAAGAGGAATCTCCCCAATTATGAGATAGATTCCTCTTTTTTCATTTCAGTCAAACTGTAGAACTTTGACTTTTTCAGTGGGCTC
>NZ_KB904628.1 GCF_000380145.1 Streptococcus thoraltensis DSM 12221
TCTTGTTAAGTCGTAGGTCTTTTAGGCGCTTGACGTCGTAACAAAAACTGACAAGACACCTGTTTTAGGTAGAATTTTATCAAAGTATGTGGGATGCTTGACATCGAGTATTGAAAATGAAATCACTAAAACTAGGAATCATTCAAGACAAAGAGGAAATTATCATGCGTACTGTTTTCGGAATTGATGTGAGCAAAGTAANCTCAGAAGTCGCTATTCTAGTCAACGGCGAGAAAGTTCACGCCTATACGATGTCGAACGACCTCATTGGTCTTTCTCGTCTTCTAAATGACTTGAAAACTGTTTATCAGCTAGAGATTGTATTTGAAGCAACAGGGATCTATTCTCGTCGCCTTCAAGCTTTTCTTGAGGACAATGGCTACCCTTATATACGGCTCAATCCCCTAGAAGCTAAGAAGCAACTAGATAGCTTACGTGTCCGTAAAACAGACAAAATTGACGCTGAAAAATTGGCTCAGTCTCAGTTTGTTCTGAATCGTAAACCAACTTATGTCCAAGAGAAAGTCTATCAAGAGTTACGTGACTTAAGCCGCTTCTATCAGAACCTAACAGAAGATATCGTGCGAACTAAGAATAGGCTACACAAGGTTTTACAAATCACCTTCCCTGAGATAGAGAAACTCCTCTCAACACCAACTGGGGAACAATACTGGAATTTGGTGACCGCCTTTCCAAGTAAAGAGTATGTGCTAGCTTTAGACATAAATAAATTAGAAAATAGTGTTCGTTACTCGACATCAAAACGTATCTCTGATAAGCGAGTATCCGCTCTAGCTGAAAAGTTACAGAACTTAGCCAAGCAATCTTATGGTGCCGTTAAGAAAACCTCTCCAATGATTGAAGAGGTCCGTTACTATGCACAAGANCTGATCAGACTATCTAATCGGAGACAAACTGTTCTGGACGAAATGGTNACGTTCGCTCAGCCTTTACCAGAATACGAGATTCTTCTTTCTATCCCTGGTATCGCAGAAACTACTGCAACAAGTATTATTGGTGAACTCGGTGACATTCGCCGTTTTCAGTCCGCCAATCAAATCAATGCTTTTATCGGCATTGACCTGAGACACTATGAGTCTGGCAACTATCTAGCTCAGGAGCACATTACCAAACGTGGGAATCCTTATGCTCGAAAGATTCTGTTCAAGTGTATTCATAATATGGCTTCTGCTAGTCACACCAATCCTTGCCATATC
The DNA here is from genome assembly GCF_000380145.1 of Streptococcus thoraltensis DSM 12221. Lineage (GTDB taxonomy): Bacteria > Bacillota > Bacilli > Lactobacillales > Streptococcaceae > Streptococcus > Streptococcus thoraltensis. The sequence continues at coordinate 1,218 of NZ_KB904628.1, forward strand.
GCAGACTTCTATGAGAAACGAAAAAGACAATCGCAAACGACTTCAACCAAGCCACATACGATTGCCTCTATACATCGCCTCATCAGGACAATGTATTACCTCATAACGCATAACAAACTTTACGATTATGCTTCGACCCAAAATCATTAAAGTCGTTGATGCTATATCATTGTAACACCTTATNCAAAAAATAACAAAATAAGGTGTTGTTTTCGTGTACACTTTTTGACGCTAATTAGAGCAGAAAAATAAGACAATAGCTAAATCCAAGCTATTGTCTTAAAAAATTTTTCGATTAAAAGCTTGATAAGCTTGACAAATGGTAGAAAAAAGGAATGTTTTTAAA
>NZ_KB904629.1 GCF_000380145.1 Streptococcus thoraltensis DSM 12221
TCAAAGAGTATGAGTAGGGCAAGTCGAAAGTGACCATCTAGCAAAGTTGAGTCAAAAGACTGTAAGCGCCCAATAACGAGGTATATTGAAAAACATTCCAAAGTCAAGTTGACTCTGGAAACTTTTCTATTTGCAGTTGTTCTGAATTCGTTCAGCCCACGGTACATAAGCCTCTAGCACTTCCTTTTTAGCGAGCGTCGCCTCGTTATGGCGCGGTTACGAAAGACTGATAGTAAAGTCAAAGAGTATGAGTAGGGCAAGTCGAAAGTGACCATCTAGCACAATTGAGTCAAAAGACTGTAAGCGCCCAATAACGAGGTATATTGAAAAACATTCCAAAGTCAACTTGACTCTGAAAACTTTTCTATTTGCAGTTGTTCTGAATTCGTTCAGCCCACGGTAAATAAACCTCTAGCACTTCCTTTTTAGCAAGCGTCGCCTCGTTATGGCGCGGTTACGAAAGACAGATCGTAAAGTCAAAGACTTTTGGTGGCGGCTTATTTATAAAGCAAAAAACCTGCCAGAAGTGACAGGTTTTTTAGCTTCTAGTTTAAATAGGAGATTAGAAACTAGAAAGGAGATTAAATTAGAAAGCGAGGGTGGAGATTATTGAAATGCATCGAACAGTCAATTTTAAGAGAGAGTTCCTCGCCTCTACTGTGTATTAGTTTATCACATCGCCAGATTTTAACCAGTTAAAAATCATGAAATGTCGTTTTTTCGTCCTGAAATGTTGTTTTCCCATTTCGCGATCAAGGTTTTTATCTTCAAACGTGAAACAAGGCATGACTCTCCATTTTCAAAATAAACCAGCTGTTCAGCCTTATCTACACCGTTCACATTGTCCAAATTGACTAAAAACGACCGGTGACATTGATAGAATTTATCGCTCATTTTTTCAATATCTGATAGTTTTGCATAAAATTCTAAACGTTCCGTTTTCGTCCTTAAAATTAATTTATGTGCCGTTTGTGATGTTTCAAAGTACAAAATATCGTGAAGTGGAACTTTAACCTGCGCCTTGGCAGATTTGTAATCAAAATAGTCTACTTCAGTCTGTAAACTTTTCGATAGACTAGCGGTATATAGAATACTGTCGCGAACCTGCTCTTTGAAATCATCTGGATCTAAGTTTTTATCAATAAAATCATAGGCGGCAACCTTGTATTTAAAACTTATTGGAGCAAATTCTGAGTGAGTTGTTACAAAGACAATCACCGCATTTGGATCCATTTGACGCAATTCTGAAGCAACTTCCAAGCCTTTACGAGGCTCATCTTTGATTTCAATATCAAAGAAAAAGAGCTGGTGGCTTCCTCGTTCTTTAACATTATCAAGTAAATTTGTGGCTTTACTATAAGCTGCCAAATGACGAGCAGATAAGTTTTCTTCTTTTAAAATTTCTTTGACAGCTCCCAATAACCGTTCTTGTTGATAGAGGTTGTCTTCTAAGATAAAAATATTCATGGCTCTGGTCTCATTTCTAGAATTTGTGTAAAGCTATGCTGTCCTACCTTGGTAGATAGAATCGTTTCTGGATAGTTCTCTAAAATCTGTCGAACATTTGCTAAACCAATCCCTCTATTTGGTCCTTTTGTCGAATATCCTTTTTGGAATATTTTAGACATATTAACACTATCCTTGCTTATGCTATTTTCAATGACTAGTAATTGACTCTCTTCTCTCTCAAAAAAGGCAACACTGATGTGCGGTCTATGCGATTGTTTGGCTGCTTCGATGGCATTATCTAAAAAGACGGACAAGACAATGACCAAATCCAAAACATCTAGATAAATCTCATCTATCACATCCGGAATTTCTAAAAAGGCTTCAACATTTTGGCTTTGAGCCTCAATCATCTTGGTTGATAAGATGCTTTTAATCGGCGAAACTTTTAAATTAACTAGACGCCCCAATTCGTATTGAGAGCGTTCCACTTTCATTTTACGTCCCTCAATCATTTCTCCATACGATTTTTGAATGTCTGCCAGATTACCCTCATCAATTAAGGTTTGCAGGGTTTTAAAGGAGGCCTCATAATGTTCCCTAAAATTCTGAATATCGCCATATAATTTTTCAATATGCTGATTGTAATCCTCAAGCGCTTTGATTTTTTCAGCCTTGGCTTCTTCTAATTTGCGATCCATTTCTAATTTTGCTTCATGATTAACTTCGGACAACAACCAGAAATACAAGAGTATGTAAATGAACAGAATCTGCTGGCGGTAATCCCAAAAATTTAACAAGGTTGGAAATAAAACCTCTGCTACAGCACTATAGGTAAAAATCAAGTAATAGCTCAGTAAAACCCCACTAAACATATTAGATAAAAAGTTCTTCTTTGCTGTCGTTCCTTTTTGGATATGTTTGAAATTAAGGTTTAAAATTTTATTTAGAAAGTAATAGACGGGAAATACACCACCATAACTAATGTATAAAAGAATGTAATCCTTATCTAGTGCTTCGGGAGTAATATTTAGCAGTGGCGATAATAGGTATAAGGCTATTGCTCTTGAGATAATATCGACCGTCACCACAGGAAAAAAACTGTACAAAATATATTTGTAAAAACTTTCCTTTGGATTTCGATAATAATAAGTAGCCAAAAACACGCAAAAAATAAATGGGGATGTTTCTAATTGAAAGAAGTAGTTAATGACGATAACTACAAAGGCAGACGGTAACAAATACCGTTTCTTGAGATTAATATCACTGACGTGAAGAAATACCAGCCAGTACATCAACCACATGGTAGTAAATACCAAAAAATCCTTAATTAATCCTAAACTCATACTCCCTCCTGTTCATAGGAATTGATAATCAAAGTATCCTTAGCCATATAAGAACCACTTCAAAAGCCATCGAAATATTAAGATTTCTCTGGAAAATCTCTCGGATAGTCTTTGATGCCGTGCTCGTATGATCATCTAAGTGGGGGCTTTGACTATCAAACTGCAAACAACTGGAGACTAATTTTTCTACAGAAGTGCTATAAGACACACTGGCTTCAAAGCCATTCTCGACTTTTTTGACAACCAGCCGTAGGGTTGGTTTTTTGCTGAGTTTAGCATGGTGGATACCCAGTTGAAGCATGTTATGAAGTAGGGTAATGGCATCCTTTTGATTTAGCATAGGAACATCTTCTGAATCAGCAAGCGATACGGAAACTTGAATGCCTGAATGTTTTGCTTCCAACAAATCTTTCGTCACGATTAATTTAATATGATTATTGGCTATTGGCATCAATTGGTAGAATAAATAATCTTCATCTTCCATTCTGTCCTGAGATTTTTTCAAAACTTCTGCAAATGAGCGTCTAATCTCATCAATATCCCCATGATAGATACTTTCGTTGAGACTAATCAAGATATTATCATAGTCATGCTTAAAAGATCGGATATTTTGATAAATACCTTCTAAATGTTGGCTGTATTGTTCCAAATTCTCCAAATACTGCTTTTCTTCTCTTTCAACGTTTGAAACATGTAGTTCTCCAGCCTTTCGATTCAAAAGCGTTAGCACATAGACCAAGACCATAACAGAGGCAAAGAGTGTTACACGATCGTAGTTAGCCATCACTGATGGGTTTTTCAAGAAGACTGTATAATGGATAATGTAGTAAAGGAAAAAGAGCCCATTCATGGCGTAAATATAGCGTTGAACCAGCTTATCTGGCATTTTCAAAATGGTTGGGTAATCAATGCGAAAAAGACGCCTTAGAGCCTTAGTGATTAGTATTAAAAATGGGAAAATGAGTACAATCCCCAAAGGTTTGAGATAGGGTGGAAAAGCAATCCCTCTTAGTAAAACCGGAAACACAAAGATGTAAAAACACCTTAAAAAGAGGTCAAAAAGTACCACTGATAAACCGCTGTAAAATAAATGCCTACAAATCGTTCTTGCTTCTTTTTCCAATAGGGATAGTAGGAAAAAAGTGAGCCAGAGAGGTAGGAAAGCATTTACTGGGATTAGGACTAGAAAGACAATTGATAATAGTAAGAGAAAAGGAAAATAGTATTTCTTTACTTTTCTCTGTACCAAGTCTTGGTAAATATACCAAATCGCTGTGAATTCCAGTAGGTAATATTCAATTCCAAAAAATTCCATCTATCCTCTCTCCTGAATGGTTTGATGAGTATCATATATTCTTTCTTAATTTTAATATCGTCAAATAAATTAACTTTTAGACAAAGAACACAAGACGCCGATGCAGATAGAACTGTCTTCATCAAATTAAGTCAACGACGCCTGCTTTTGATTATCAAAGGGTATGAGTAGGGCAAGTCGAAAGTGCCCCTGTCTCACAGTTAATTCAAAAGACGATACAAATTAGAAAAGAAGAGTCAGGTAAGTCCCGCTCTTCTTCTGCTATTAAAGACTTTGTAACATATTATCAAGGTGTTCGATAGACTTATCGCGTCCTAGTAGGTAGATGGTATTTGGCAATTCTGGGCCGTGCATTTCCCCTGAAACGGCGATACGAATCGGCATGAAGAGATTTTTCCCTTTAATACCTGTCTCTTTTTGAACAGCCTTAATTTGCGGGAATATATTTTCTGGTTGGAAACCTTCATCTGACATGGCTTCAAGTTTGGCTTTGAAGGCTGCAAGGACTGTTGGAACAGTCTCACCTGCCATCACTTCTTTTTCGGCATCGCTCAAGGCTGGGAAGTCAGAGAAGAATAGATCTGTTAATGGTACAATCTCGTCAGCAGCTGTCATCTGTGGTTTATAAAGTTCCACCAATTTTTCAGCCTTGTCTGTCAGACGACCAGCTTCTTCAAGGAATGGTTTGCAAAGCTCAAACACCTTGTCAAAGTCCGCATTCTTGATGTAGTCATTGCTCATCCAGTCCAATTTCTTTTGGTCAAAGGCGGCTGGAGATTTGCTGAGGCGACGTTCATCAAAGAGATGAATCAATTCTTCACGTGAGAAGATTTCATCTTCGCCACCAGGATTCCAACCAAGAAGAGCGATGAAGTTAAAGACTGCTTCTGGCAGATAACCTTTGCGACGGTAATCTTCAATGAACTGAAGCGTATTGGTATCGCGTTTTGAGAGTTTTTTACCTGTTTCAGAATTGATGATGAGGGTCATGTGACCAAATTCAGGTGCTTGCCAACCAAGGGCTTCATAGACCATGAGTTGTTTTGGTGTATTGGCAATGTGGTCATCTCCACGAATAACGTGAGAGATTTGCATGTCATGGTCGTCCACTACTACTGCAAAATTGTAGGTTGGAAAACCGTCTTTTTTCTGGATAACCCAGTCACCACCAATGTTGCCACCTTCAAACTCAATATCACCTTTGACCATATCCGTCCATTTGTAGATAGCTGTCTCATTAACTGCCAAACGGACAGTTGGAATAACACCCGCTGCTTCACGTTCTGCGATGTAGGCTGCCTTTTCCTCTTCTGACATGCCAAGGAATTCGTTGACATAACGTGGGGTTTCGCCAGCTTTTTCTTGACGTTCACGCTCTGCTGCCAATTCTTCTTCTGTAACGTATGATTTGTAGGCTTTACCTTCGTCAAGTAATTGTTGGATGTATTTTTGATAAAGTTCTAAACGTTCAGACTGACGGTAGTTTTCATGGGTTTCAGGACTTTCATCCCAATCCATCCCCAACCAACGAAGATTTTCAAGCTGGCTGCGCTCACCATCTTCAACGTGACGTTTACGGTCTGTATCTTCAATACGGATAATGAAGGTGCCGCCATGGTGACGTGCATAAAGATAGTTGAATAGTGCTGTACGGGCATTACCGATATGCAAAAGACCCGTTGGACTTGGTGCGTAGCGCACACGAATATCGTTTGACATGTCTGTCTCCTATAATCATTTTTATCAATAGCTTTAGGCAAATACAAATTCTTTTGTATTTGCCAATCTATACCATTATAGCATAAGTCAGCTCTGTCAGCTAAGGAAATGACAAGAATTTTCTGATAAAAATGCTAACATCAATCAACCTCTTTCTAGCACAGTTACTTAGGCATCAGAAAAGCTTTTTATAGTCTTTTGAATTAACTGTGAGACATGGTCACTTTTGATATGCCCTACTCATCTCTTTAAAAATCCAAAGCAGACCTTGCGGACTTGATTTGATGACCTTCAGCTCTATCTGCGTCGGCGTCGTTTTGACTGCTTGTGATTTTCATTGGGTATCAAGTCCTGTCTGCGGCTTTTCTGTGCCTTGTCTGCAAGTTCATTCATTTGACCATACTACAAAAAAAGAGTCAAGCCCTTGGCTCAACTCGTCAACTTCAATCAAGATTTAATCAAGATTTAATCAAGATAAATCCAAAATACCGTTTCTGTCTTAACGCCCATTATCCTGACCAGCCGCCATTACCGCGACCAGAAGTTGTAAGATGTCCTCCTACAACTTCGGCGAAAGTTTCAATGTTAAGGCTCTGCACATAAATCTCACCGTAACCTCTAAAACTATTGACGATACCCTCACCAGTACCGATTGACTGTAAAAAGCCATTTTCTAAGTGAATGTCATAATCTAAGGTATCACTCCATGCCACAACATGGGCATTATCTATCGTCATACTCTCTCCATGAAGCTCTAACTTTTTAATCGAACCAAAAGCATTCACCAGAAGGGTTCCCTGTCCTTCTGTCGCCATCACAAAGAGACCACCTTGACCACCAAAGAAAGCTTTACCGATGGATTGTCTTTCCATACGATACTGAGCTGATCCGTCCAATGCTAAGAAGGCACCATCATTGAGGCGGTATTGCTTTTCGCCCAATTCAAGCGCTACTACCTGACCCGGCATAGAAGGTGCTAAAGCCAATCGACCATTATCTTCTGTCGAAATGGCTTGGGTCACAAAGAGTGATTCTCCCGACGTCATCGATCGTCCAAGCGCACCCAGCATTTTTCCCAGACCTTCCCCACGTCCATTTAAGCGCGTATTCAACTGGACACTTGGTGTATGGTAAACCATGCTCCCTTTTTGCAAATAAACAGACTCTCCAGCCTCCAGAGCAATCTCCACCAAAGGAAATTGCATGTTGCTATCAATATGATACGTCATTCGTTGATCTGCCATAATCAAATCCTCCATTAAACTTATTATGACAGATAATGAAAACGATAACATCAGTCTTGAGAACGATTCTCAAGTTCTTCTACAAATGCGCTCCCTTTATAAAGTGGGTATGCAATAGGCTGATGTAACCGTAGGGGTTTTCTTTGAATTTTTATCGTTAATCAATTATTAATTATTAAAAAACGATATTTTTTTATTGATATTCGATAATTTTATGGTATACTATTTTCAAAATTAATCAGGAGATGACCATCATGAACCATAAAAGTTATGAAGATTTCAGTATTGTCTTAACCAAAATTTGCCTAATCGTCCTTTTTATAGGAGCTGTTGTTCTACTTTCAACGGGAACTTGGGTCGTTGATTTAGCTATTATTTATCCGTCGCCTCTCCTAAAAGGTGCTCATCGCTACATGACAATGTTAGTTTTAGGATATAGCATTGGATTTATATCTTTAATTTTCCTATATCATTTATTTCAACTCATCAACAGAATCGGTAAAGGACTTATTTTTATCGAGTCAAATGTTCGCAGTCTTCAACGCTTAGGATGGGAGGCTGCTGCGATTACAACCATTTCGTTTCTGATGGGAGTAACTTGCTACATTCCAATGCTCTTAATCACGGCAGCTGGTATTGCGCTGACCCTAGTTATTCGTGTGATTCGCAACGCCTTTGGCAAAGCTATTGAGTTACAAAATGATGTCGATTATACCATCTAAGAGAGGAAAAAACGTTTATGATTCGTATCAACTTAGACCTTGTCATGGCACAAAAACACATCAGTGCGGGGCGGCTAGCCGAACTAATCGAGTTGACCCCTGCCAATCTATCGATTTTAAAAAATAACAAGGCTAAAGCCATTCGCTTTTCAACCTTGAATGCTCTTTGTCGCGAATTAGGCTGTCAGCCAGGCGACATCATCGAGTATGTTCCCGATGCAGAAAGTGAGTAATAAAAACATGAAAAACCCTTCCTCTTTCAAGAAACCCCTCATCCCTCTCTACCTAAAAAAACTCTCTGATTCAGACTTTTACCATTATAAAATCGGAGCACAACTCACCTATCTTCCAGCCTACTTTTACATTGTCAATCTTTTTAACAACAATCCTATTTACCTCGTCTTAGCTGCTCTTTTGACGATTATCATCACCGAATGGAATCAGCCAAATCAAGTGTATCTGGATAGCATCAAACAAAAATCACCAGAAGATATGCTGCTGCTTGGTTCTCTCCTTCTCCAATTGCTAGGATTTGCCATTTGGGGGATTCAAGCCCAATTTGACTTCTTTCGTCTAGTTGGACTCCATCTAACCTTCATCTACTATGTCTTAGCTCGCAACAAGCAATTCATTCAAGGGCGATTTGGTATTTTCTTTCTTAGAGATGCCTGGCGAGGCTTTTGGACTATCCCTATCAAAAACATTCGCCTTCGCTCTCAAATACTTGGTCACCCTCCTCTTCAAAAATCCAACAAGTCCAAAGTAAATCCCCAATTTATCTTGACACTCTTAGGTTCTATTGGCGTAGCAATCCTACTAGTCGCCTTTGCAATCAGCCAGCTGCAAGCCGTCTCCCAGCAATTTAAACTGGTCACTGATCACTGGTTTGACCAGTTAAATGCTATTTATTTCCAGTTCAGCTGGTACGACCTTTTCATCGAATTTCTTTGCTATGCCATTTTATCTCTGCCTGTAGGTGCCTACCTCTACGGACTGCTTTTTGGTCCACTGATTAGAGGAAGAAAAAGCGATGAAAGCTATCAAGCTCTCCAAGAAAAACTTAATAACAATAGGACTCTTCCTGTCTTTAGCAGTTACATTATCATTGGCAGTTTGTGTTTTATCTATTTGCTCTTTCTAATACTTGGTTTTTCTGATTTACAGGCACTGTTTCAAGCACAGACGATTAGTCCACAGGCAGCTTCTGAGACAGCCGTATCTGGTTTTTGGCAACTGGTTCGCGTAGCCCTCTTGAATTTTACAACGCTTGCTGGAAGCTACTTTTTCGTATCATCTCCCATCTGGGATAAAAAGATTGGCAAACTCATTTTAACTTGCTTATTCGCATTTTCTCTCATCTTTGCACTTCTCGCTGCTTGGAAACTCTTTGGTATTTATATCTACCTTTTCGGACTGACACCTCGCCGGCTCATTTCTGGCTGGTTTGTCACCGTTCTAATCGTTTGGACACTATTGACACTCGTTCGACTTCATAAACCATTTCATAGCATTCGTATCGGGCTGTTCTACCTTATTTTTAGTTTTAGCTGCCTTTCCTACCTGTATGCCTTTTGGATAGACTAATACGCTTCGAAAATTAATTTTAACCCTATTATTGACTTGATTGATGACCTTCAGCATTGTTTGCGGCGGATAGTCTGATTTTGATTGTTATTGTGAGTATTAAAAAACTGGCGTATGTTCCTTTATGGACACTCCAGTTTTTTTCTGAACAGGTTAAGGTTTTGTCACAATCCCCCATCACTTCAAGTGAGTAATCCCTCGTGGTGGCAATGACTAAACGAAATAAAAAGCAAAAATATAGCCTTTTGACGATAGAACTTAGTCAAACACTGCACCTTGATACGCTTTGAAAATCAAATTTAGACCCTGTTGACTTGATTGATGACCTTCAGCGCTGCCTGCGGCGGATAGTCTGATTTTGATTGTTATTGAGTATAAAGCTCCTATAATAACAAAAAGGACGTTGAGCATTTTTTCTCAACTTCCTTTTTTTAGGCTTGGTGTTCTATCCAATCAATACACCAATTTATTAACTTTTCCAAACGCTCAGTCTGACCAGTCATATCCAGATAGCCCATCACAGCTTCAAAACCAGTTGACATTCGGTAGGTCACGACATCCGCATTCTTAGCTTTGGTGCGACTATTGGTATTGCGCCCACGATGGTAGATATTTTCTTCTTTTTCGGTCAAAAGCTGCGCTTCTAACATGGCTGTGATTAGGTTGGCTTGTGCCTTGGCTGATACGTAGCGAGTGGCTAAGCGATGAAGTTGATTAGGCTTAGTTTGACCTGTAAAAATCAGGTGACGGCGGATGTAATAAGAGTAAACGGCATCCCCTTCAAAAGCAAGGGCAATCCCATTAATCAAATTGACATCCACTTGAGTTGCTTTAATCACGTGTCCACCTCACGCCATCTTTGGTATCTAAGAGCTTAATGCCTTGTTCGGCTAGCTGGTTTCGAATGGCATCGGCACGCGCAAAATCTTTATTAGCTCGTGCTTCTTGACGTTCTTCAATCAAAGCTTCAATATCTGCATCAAGAACTTCTTCTGCTTCTTCTTGGAAGACAATGCCAAAGACCGCTAACATAGCTGCAAATTCTTCTTTGATAGAAACTGTGTAATGCCCAGAATTAATCCACTTCGCTAGCTCAAACAGCACCGTAAGACCATTAGCACTGTTGAAATCATCGTCCATAGCTGCTATGAACTGTGATTTGAATGCTTCAAAGCTGTCGCCATCCACAGTTTCTTGGAGTGGCTGTTGATAAGCATTCTTCAAATACTTAAGATTAACTTCTGCATCATGGATGGCTTTTTCAGTGAAGTTAACCGGCTTGCGGTACTGTTGGGTCGCTAAGAAGAAGCGAAGCACCTGCCCATCCACTGTTTTCAACATGTCGTGAACTGTCACAAAGTTACCTAGTGACTTGGACATTTTTTCGTTATCCACATTGACAAAGCCATTGTGCATCCAGTAATTAGCAAAGGTATGTCCTGTTTTGGCTTCGGATTGGGCAATTTCATTAGTGTGGTGTGGAAATTCCAAATCAGCTCCACCGCCATGAATATCGATAGTATCACCTAGAATCTCTGTCGCCATCACCGAGCATTCGATATGCCAACCCGGACGACCCGCTCCCCAAGGACTTTCCCAAGAAACTTCACCAGCTTTCGCTGATTTCCAAAGGGCAAAATCAACTGGATTCTCCTTACGAGCTGTTTCCTCATCGGTACGTCCTGAAGCCCCGATTTCCAAATCAGCTAAAGTTTTATTAGCCAATTTAGCATAGTTCTCCGACTTTTCAACACGGAAGTAAACATCACCTTGCGACTCGTAAGCAAAGCCTTTTTCCACAAGTGTTTCCACAAAGGCAATAATCTGATCCATGTAGTTGATAACACGAGGGTTTTTGGTAGCAGGCTTGACCCCCAACTTAGCCGTATCTTCCATAAAAGCTGCAATAAACTTATCAGACAGCTCTTTGGTAGAAATCTGTGCTTGCTTAGCCGCTTTGATGATTTTGTCATCCACATCGGTAAAATTAGAAATGTAATCAACACGATAGCCACGGTATTCAAAGTAGCGACGAATCGTATCAAAAGCCACGGTTGAGCGAGCATTTCCAATATGAATATAGTTATACACCGTTGGTCCGCAGACATACATCTTAACCCTGCCTTCTTCTAAAGGCACGAAGTCACGGAGACTGCGAGTCATGGTATCGTAAATTTTAATCACTTAGTTCTCCTTGTCATTTTTTCGCATAGATGTTCTACGGTACATGGTCCAAACACCTGATATAAGCCCTAGTAAACAGATGACAGTTAAAAATAAATCGCCCTTTTCAACTGATGTTTTCGTTAATAACCGTAACAGTACGATGGTGAGATAAATACAAGCAAGCAAAAACAACCAATTGAGCTTCAAAAAACTTTTCATCTTTGATACTCCTTTTTTCATTACCCTCTATTAACTTGGTTCGGTGGATTAGATTGCTTAAAGGTGGGATGACTGATGACTCTTATCCGCCGCTTCTTCCATTTTGGAAGCGTAATAATGGCTTTTACGGTCTTCTTCAACCGCGTGATTGACCAACTCATCTTTTTTTCCATGCACACGAACCACCTTGGCTGGCACACCGACGACCGTCACATCTGCAGGCACATCTGACACTACAACAGCACCCGCACCGACCTTAGCATTTTCGCCAATTTCAATAGGTCCAATAACCTGAGAGTGCGCCGAAACTAGCGCACCACGGCGTACGGTTGGATGCCTCTTACCAGTATCTTTACCAGTACCACCAAGCGTCACTCCATGATAGAGCATGACACCTTCTTCAACCATAGCCGTTTCACCAATCACAAGACCTGCTCCATGGTCGATGAAAACCCCGGGAGCAATCTCAGCCCCAGGATGGATTTCAATATTGGTCCAAAATCGCCAAAATTGACTATGCATCCGCGCAATCAATTTGAACCCACGTTGCCATAAATAATGAGAAAGGCGATGTGCCGCAAGAGCCTTGATACCAGGATAGGTGAGAACCACCTCTAAAGACGTACGAGCCGCTGGATCTAACTCTTTAACAATATCGATTGATTTTCGCCACCAGCCCATACCAGTCCTCCTTTTGCTTTTTTATCTCATCCTAAACCCTTGATAGTTTAGCTATTTTTATAGTCTTTTGAATTAACTTTGATCATGGTCACTGTTGACTTGCCTTATTCACAGCCTTCGAAAATCAAGTACTGCTCGCGTCTTGCGTTCCTTGTCTGAAAGGTAATTCATGTGACTATATCTCATGCTTACTTATTGATACCAGCCCACTCAACGATAGCCTGTTGTTCTGCCAAAGGATTGACCACAACGCCTAACGTATCACCAGCTTCTTTACCATCTGCTTGTAAAATTTCTGCTAACTTCCATACAAAGACTGAACCGCCCATTTCTCTAAATGGCAAGCCGAATTCCTCATTGTTATACCAATCCGCAAAGTTTGGCAGGCTTGAAAAGACGGGAACAAAACTTTGGTCCAATTCATTTGCCATAGTCGGGAAACGACGCTCGTGTGTCCCATCAGCTTTGGGATAAATAAAGACTGGCACCAGATAAACTTTTTCCAATAAATCAGCAGCTTGATTCTCATCACTCATGATGTCATTGATCAATTCTGTAAAAGTATTAACAAACTGAATCATCTCGCTAGATTGGAAAATCGTTGAGTTGCTGAAATCTCCTGTTTTCTTCACATTAAAAATCAATCCTGTCAGCTGATGTAAAATCACTTCTTCAAGAACGTCTAATGCTGAGCGCTCAATCCATTCCTGCTTGGAGGCTGACGGGTGTTCGTGACAGAAGACTTCAAGGTCTTCTGTACTCGTAAAAACAGGGGTTAACTTCTGCCCATCAATAGCAATAGCATAAGGTTCTGAACTGGCTAGTACAGGATAGGTGTGCATGCTGTTGACGAGGGCAATGCTACGCAGAAAATTATCTGGCTCTTCAATGAATTGACGAAGGGCTAAGCCCAACTCAATGTTAAATCTTTCCATGATTAGTTTTCCTTTTTGTCTGAAATCTTTTCCTCAGGTTTTTCAGCTGGTTTTGGACGTGGTACGAGAACTTTCATCGACGCATCAATGCGACCCTTTTCGTCAACTTTGATGACTTTGACATCCACTTCTTCACCAACTTCAAGAACATCTTCCACGCGGTTGGTGCGTGTCCAAGCGATTTCTGAAATGTGCACAAGGGCATCTGTCTTGTCAAAGAGGTTGACAAAGGCACCGAATTTTTCGATACGAACCACTTTGGCATGATAGATTTCGCCAACTTTAGCTTCACGAACTAAATTAGCAATGATTTCTTTAGCTCTATCAATAGCATCTTGGTCGGAAGAATAGATGGAAACATTTCCTTCTTCATCAATGTCAATCTTAACACCTGTTTCAGCGATGATTTTATCAATCGTTTCGCCACCTTTACCAATGACAATCTTGATTTTATCCACATCAATCTTGATCGTATCAATCTTAGGTGCGGTTGGTGCTAGGTGTGGACGTGGCGCAGCAATCGCTCCTTCGATGACATCAAGGATTTCAAAACGAGCTTTTTTGGCTTGTGCCAACGCTTCTTCGAGGATTTGTGGCGTAATCCCTTCGATTTTAATATCCATTTGGAGGGCTGTGATACCTTCACGAGTTCCCGCCACTTTAAAGTCCATATCACCAAAGTGGTCTTCCAAACCTTGAATATCGGTTAGGACTGTATAGTTGGTGCCATCTGAGATGAGACCCATGGCAATCCCTGCAACGGGTGCTTTGATGGGCACACCACCAGCCATAAGCGCTAGCGTTCCTGCTGTAATGGAGGCTTGAGAGGATGACCCATTGGACTCCAAAACTTCTGCCACTAAACGGATGGCATAGGGGAATTCTTCTAGGCTTGGAAGCACTTGCTCCAAGGCACGCTCACCAAGTGCGCCGTGTCCAATTTCACGACGACCGGCGGCACCGTAACGCCCAGTTTCTCCGACAGAGTATTGTGGGAAATTATAGTGGTGTAGGAAGCGTTTTTTGTACTCGGGATCTAAACCATCGACAATCTGAGTTTCTCCCATCGGTGCAAGTGTCAACACTGAAAGCGCTTGGGTTTGCCCACGTGTAAAGAGACCTGAACCGTGAACTTTTGGCAAAAAGTCAATTTCTGCCTCTAACGGACGAATTTCATCAACACGACGGCCATCTGGACGAATCTTGTCTTCAGTAATGAGACGGCGCACTTCCGCATGCTCCATTTGTTCCAAAGTTTCAGCCACATCACGATAGATGCGGTCAAATTCTGGGTCATCAGCATAGCGATCGGTGTATTCTCCAAAGACCTGTTCACGCACTTCATGAGTTGCTTCTTGACGAGCTAGTTTTTCCTCAACTTGGACGGCACGCGCCAAATCATCATAGTATTTGTCGTTAATTTCCTTGAAAATTTCTGGGTCAACTTGAAGTAATTCTACATCAGCTTTTTCTTTACCGACTGCGGCGACAATTTCTTCTTGGAAAGCAATCAAGTCTTGGATAGCTTGATGCCCTTTCAAAAGAGCCTCGAGCATGATGTCTTCTGATAATTCTTTGGCACCTGATTCCACCATATTGATGGCTTCTTTAGTACCGGCTACCGTCAGCTCAAGAGCAGAGGCTTCTTTTTGTGCCTTGTCTGGATTGATGATGAATTCTCCATCAATGTATGCCACTTGCACACCTGCGATTGGGCGTTTGAAAGGAATATCTGAAATCGCAAGCGAGAGAGAAGACCCAAACATAGCAGCCATTGGTGCGCTGGCGTCTTCATCATAAGAAAGGACAGTGTTAATCACTTGAACTTCGTTGCGAAAGCCCTCTGCAAACATGGGGCGGATAGGGCGGTCAATGAGACGCGCAGTTAGGGTAGCATCTGTTGACGGACGTCCTTCACGCTTATTAAAGCCTCCGGGGAATTTACCAGCGGCATACATCTTTTCTTCATAGTTGACTTGAAGGGGGAAGAAATCACCGGTTGCCATTTTCTTAGACATGACTGCTGCTGTCAAAACAGTGGATTCACCATAACGAACAACCGTAGCCCCATTCGCTTGCTTAGCCACTTGACCAATCTCAACTACTAAGGGTTTGCCAGCAAAAATCGTTTCAAAAACGTGTTTACTCATTTGTTTACCTCATCTCATAAATCTTTAGATACCTTGTTTTTTACAAAGCTCAATCTAACTGAAACGCTGTTAAATTCAGCTTTGCAACAAACCATGGTATCTGTACCATTTTACCATAAAAAAATCAGAAATGGAGAGTAGAAAAAGTGATATTCTCTAGGGAGGACAATGAGAAATAAAACCACACTATTGTTCCAACATTCATAGGATTATTCTTTTTTACAAAACAACATATGTAGTCAAATGAATTAACTTTCAGAACAAGGAACAGAAGTACTTGACACTCAATGAAAATCAAAAGCAGACGAGGCGATGCCGATGCAGATAGAACTGTCTTCATCAAATCAAGGTAACAAGGTCTGCTTTTGATTTTCAAAAAGGATGAGTAGGGCTAGTCGAAAGTGAGCAGGTATCAAAATTAATTTAAAAGACTATACTTATCAAATCCCCCTCGCTCTTAAAACACACCTATCTTTTTTACTTATGCTGATCACATCATAAAGCTGAAAAATGTTTTAACAGCAAAAACCATTTGATTAGCTCTATCTGGGGATAGCAAGACACTCTATCAGAAACATGTCACCAAACAGTCAAAATAAGAACTAAGCAAGGCAAGCAAGAAGGACAACGACAATTGGCGTGTTCATACTAAACTCTCAAAAATAGCTTTAGTCACACTGTGACTAAAATAACTATTTAGATGACATAGCATAATCTCGACTCTCTTGAGAGTGCTTTCACTATTCTTTAAATTATGATAAAATTCAAGAAATAATAATAAAAGGATGTTAAATATGTCTAAAACAAAGCTGAAGTGGCTTAGTCGGATTATGACAAGTCTTGGGCTACTTTCCTCTATCTATTCCTTTTTCATTTTAGGTACCATTATGGCAAAAGTAGAACGTACAATTACAGACGAAACTTGGCTTTTGGTAGCACTGGGTATCTTTATCTTCTATTTCTTTTCCATCTACTTTATTCTACTCCTTCATGAACTAGGTCATGCTTTTTTTGGAAAACTCTCTGGCTACCAAATGGTCGCTCTGGGAATTGGCAATTGGCACCTTATCCGCCAGAAGACTGGTTGGAAATTTGAGAAGAAAGCGGTAGTACTGGGAGCAGCTGCCCAATACATCGGAATTAAGAAGGATAGGGATGATATTCGAGGAATCCTCATGTTCTCAGGTGGGCTGCTTACTCACCTTCTGCTCTTACTAGTGGCTGTCCTTGTAGGATGGATTTGGAATATCTGGGACTGGGCAAGCCTTTATATCTTCTTTAATTTGGGGCTTATCTTGATAAATGCTTCTCCTGATGGCATTACAGACGGGGCAAGGCTTTTAGAGCTGTACCTTTTCCCTGAAAACGGTCGCTACCTTCAGCCAGCTCTAAAACATGCAGCAATCCTCTATACCGCACCCGACACGGCGACAATGACAGACTTCTATAGCGAGGAAGTCCCCTTGCAGATGGGTAGCATCCCCCAAATTTTCTACCTAAATCATACTTGGATTGATATTTTTGAAGGGCGTTTTGAAAAAGCTGATGCTGATTTGCAGACCTTGGCTAACTTTACGGAAAACTCTTTTATCAAGATGTGCGCCAGCTACTCCCGCTTCGAAACCCAACTCCTATCTGGTAATAGTAATAAAGCTAGAGAACTAGCTAAAACCAAAGCAGTCAAAAAAATGCTGGCTCACCCCCAAGCAAGTATACAAACCATAAAAGCGAAATATGAACTTGAAGTTCTCGGCAACAAGAAAAAAGCACAAAAGAGTCTTAAAATCGCTAAAAAAGCCTTCAAACTCAACCAACTCTTAAAAGATGAAAAAGCCTTTTATAGCAAGATTTATGAAGAAATAAAAGAAAAAGTCTAAAAACTACTGGAGAGGCAGACAAAGAACAGCCCCAAAACCCACCAGTGACCATTTTCTTCAACATTTTTTAAGCTCTTTGAAAAAACTCTTAGGAACGATGTCAAATCGGCAACCCTAAGAGTTTTCTTTATTGGCAATTAAATGTCAAATCCTCTAACCATTAAAAATAGAGATAGCTATTGTAGCAATTGTTACCCGTGTTTGAATCTGACAACCTTCTAACAGCACAGAATTCCTAAAACTCAAGCTGCAGGCGTTCATTAAAGTAGGTTTTATAAGCAAAATAAGATGCAATGACTGAACCTAAGCTTGTAGCTGACAAAAGCATAAACATAACCATGATTTGGTATTTGATGGCATAGACTGGGTCTACCCCTGCAAAAATCAAACCAGACATCATCCCCGGCAAGCTGACTAGACCAACCGTTTTAGCAGAGTCAATGGTCGGCTGTACTCCTGTTTTAATAGCTTGTCGCAAAATAGATAGCGAAGCCATTTTTACCGGTGCGCCGAGAGCTAATTTTTCCAAAACTTGTTGACGTTGGTCGGTAAAAAGACTGTACATGGCGCGATAACTAAGACCGATGGCAACCATGGAGTTGCTGGCAATCATCCCCGAAATTGGGACGATCTGGGAGGGCATAACCTTGATGGCACCTGAAGCTATCAGAATTCCCAAAGTTATGGCAGTCGATAGTAAAATAGCCAACCAGGATTGCCATAAGTGTTTATTACCATTAGGATTGCGCGAGTGGGCTTGACGGCTGGCATTAAAAATGATGACCATGACCATGGCAAAGGTTAAAAAGATGTTGTTAACTCGAAAAATGTATTGCAGGATAAAGCCAACCACAACCAGTTGGATAACGGTGCGCACAACAGCGATAGCAATCTCTTTACCCAAGCCTAATTTTTCTTTAGCGCTGAGCCCAACCGCCAGAAGCACCAAGCCAAAGGCTAGAACGAGTGATAGATTACTGACTGATACGTTTGTCATCGACTAATGCTCCTTTCTCGATGGTAATGATACGACTGGCTGACTGAATTTCCTCCTCATCATGAGTGACTTCAATGATGGTATGACCCTTAGTATGATAATCGGCAATAACCTTGTTAACTAGATGCTTGGTAGCACTGTCTAAACCAGAAGTCACCTCATCAAGTAACAAAACCTTCGGTTCAAAAAGCAGATTACGCAATAGGGCGATACGCTGCTTCTCACCACCTGATAAGTCCTTGATGGCTTGGTCTAGATGGTTAGGCGTCAAATTGAACCGAGTAAGCTGTTCCAAGACTTTCTTTTCATCAAAAGGAAGCTGACGAATCTCAAAAGGAAAGATCATGTTATCCCGAACAGTCTCGCCGAACAAAACAGGCTGCTGAAAGCAATAGGAAACCTGACGACGGTAATCGATAGGATTGAGTGTGGATACGGACTGACCTTCAAACCAAACATCACCAGAAGTCGGAGAAATCAGAGTTGATAACAATTTCAACAAGCTACTCTTACCACTCCCAGAAGGACCCACTAAGGTCACACGCTCACCCTCTTGAATTGAAAACGAAATATCTTTAAGAATTAACTTATCACCGATTTGATAAGCTAACTGATTAATATTAAAAATAGCCATAAATTAATTATAACACAGTCCATTTTTCATTCATTAGAGCGATGGCTCAAAATGAAAAAAGAAAGTGGACGAAAAGTCGCTAACTGACAGAGTTCGATATTGTTACCCACCTTCCACAAGTTGAGTAGGGCTATAAAGGCTATATAGTCAAATGAATTAACTTTCAAACAAGAAACTGAGACACGGACAGCACTTGAGTACGACAAGCCGAAAGTGACGATGTATCAAAGTTAATTCAAAAGACTATATCGTAATTAGCGCCCACTCAAAGAAGACAATCGCTTACACCTTATCTAAAATAGTTTCCAGTGTTTCTTGATGAAGAGATTGGAACAAGCTTAGTTCAACTTTTCCAATACGCATTTTCAGCACCATCTCGTTTTTGTTTTTCTTATCAAAACGACGAGATTGGGGCGTTTCCAAAGGAACGATAGGTTGTGACATCACAATAGCCTCCAATTCTGTTTTCTACTAACAGTATACTGGAGACCTGACAATCTCGGTAGATACCTCGTTATGGCGCGGTTACAGTCATTCGACTATAAAACGCAAAAAACACCTCAAGAGCTAGGCTAACTTTTGAGGTGTTTATTGGGGTTGAATAGCCTTATCAATCGTTTTAAAAAGAGCTAAGTCAATTCAACCAAATCCATTTAATAGGAAGAATATCGGTCATTAGTCTTCGCTATTTCTTTTACGCTTTTTAGAAGCAAGCAAGGCAGCTAGAGCAAGTGCCATACCACCACCATAAAGCGGAGCTAATTGGTTGCTTCTCTCACCTGTTCTTGGTAGGTTTTCGCCTTTTACTGTGTCAGTTGACGACATTTTCTTAACAGGTTGTGATGAGATAGCTCGTGCAGCTGGTTTGCTTACAGTTGGAAGAACGGTTTGACCTGCCTTACCTGTGATACCTCCGTCTGAACCACCAGATTTTGGATCCATTTGAGGTTTTTCAACTTTTGGTGAATCACCTGGTTTTGGTTCTACTTGAGGCTTCTCAACTTTTGGTGAATCNCCTGGTTTTGGTTCTACTTGAGGNTTCTCAACTTTTGGTGAATCNCCTGGTTTTGGTTCTACTTGAGGNTTCTCAACTTTTGGTGAATCNNCNGGTTTTGGTTCTACTTGAGGCTTCTCAATTTCTTGGCTATCCACTTTACCATTGCTATCGGCATCGTTGACAGTAACTTCTGATGTTGTCACTTTGGCAAGGCGTGCTTCAAGAGCAGCTTTTTCTGCGCTGTCTGCCAAGGTGTCGACGAGGGCGCCAGCGACATTTTTCTTATCGACAGTTGTCTTGTTCAAGCCATCTACAATTGTTTTTTCGAGTGGGTTGACGAGACCGTCTTTTTCAACTTCAGCTTTCTTGTCTTGACCTGCTTTCGCAGCGGATTCGGCAGCTTTGACAGCGGCTTCTGCGACTTCTAGTCTGTCTTTTTCATCTGCTTTGCCGTTGCTGTCAGCATCGTTGACAGTAACTTCTGATGTTGTGACTTTGGCAAGGCGTGCCTTGAGAGCTGTTTTGACTGCACTGTCTGGTAACTTATCAACAAGGTCGGTTGCAACATCTTTCTTATCAACAGTTGTCTTGTTCAAGTCAGTAATAGCTGTCTTTTCTGCTGGGGTAACAAGACCGTCTTTTTCAACTTCAGCTTTCTTGTCTTGACCTGCTTTTGCAGCAGCTTCTGCGGATTTGACAGCAGCTTCGGCAGAGGCAAGGGCGGCTTCTTTAGTGTCTTGGCTATCTACTTTACCGTTACTATCGGCATCGTTGACGGTAACTTCTGATGTTGTGACTTTAGCAAGGCGCTCTTTGAGGGCTGTTTTGGCAGCATTGTCTGACAGACCTTCAACGAGCTCGTTAGCAACATCTTTCTTATCAACAGTTGTCTTGTTCAACTCATCAACAGCTGTCTTTTCTGCTGGGGTAACAAGACCGTCTTTCTCAACTTCGGCTTTCTTATCTTGACCTGCTTTTGCAGCGGCTTCAGCGGCTTTCACAGCTGTTTCAGCGGTTGCAACATCAGCATCTTGAGTATCGGCTTTGCCGTTGCTGTTAGCATCGTTGACAGTAACTTCTGATGTTGTGACTTTGGCAAGGCGTGCTTCAAGAGCAGCTTTTTCTGCACTGTCTGCCAAGGTGTCGACGAGGGCGCTAGCGACATTTTTCTTATCGATAGTTGTCTTGTTCAAGCCATCTACAACTGTCTTTTCGAGTGGGTTGACGAGACCGTCTTTTTCAACTTCAGCTTTCTTGTCTTGACCTGCTTTTGCAGCGGATTCAGCAGCTTTGACAGCAGCTTCTGCAACGTCTAGTCTGTCTTGGTCATCTGCTTTGCCGTTACTGTCAGCATCGTTGACAGTAACTTGTGATGTTGTGACTTTAGCAAGGCGTGCTTTGAATTCATTTTTCTCTTTACCTTCTGGTAGCGTGTCAACGAATTTTTCTGCAGCTTGTTTGCTCTTAGTTACCTCTGCATTTAATGAATCGACTGCTTGTTTTTCATCTGGAGTGACAAGACCATCTTTCTCAACTTCAGCTTTCTTTGCCTTGGCAGCTTGAGCTGTCTTTTCAGTTGATGTAACAAAGAAGTCAGCTCTAGCAATTATGCTATCTAGACTATCTGCTTTGCCGTTGCTGTTGGCATCGTTGACAGTAACTTGTGAAGGTGTCACTTTTCCAAGGCGATCTTTGAGAGCAGTCTTGGCATCACCATCTGGTAACTTATCAACAAGTGCAGTTGCAGCGGATTTCTTATCGGCAGTTGCTTTGTTCAAGTTATCAACAGCTGTCTTTTCTGCTGGGGTAACAAGGCTGTCTTTTTCAACTTGGGCTTTCTTGTCTTGACCTGCTTTTGCAGCGGCTTCAGCGGCTTTGACAGCAGCTTCGGCAGCGACAAGCGCAGCTTCTTGTTTGTCTTGGCTATCTGCTTTACCGTTACTGTCAGCATCGTTGACAGTGACTTCTGAAGTTGTCACTTTGGCAAGGCGTGCTTGGAGAGCTTCTTTTTCTGCACTGTCTGCCAAGGTGTCAACGAGGGCGTTAGCGACATTTTTCTTATCGATAGTTGTCTTGTTCAAGCCATCTACAACTGTTTTTTCGAGTGGGTTGACGAGACCGTCTGACTCAACTTCGGCTTTCTTGTCTTGACCTGCTTTTGCAGCGGCTTCGGCAGCTTTGACAGCAGCTTCGGCAGCGACAAGCGCAGCTTCTTGCTTGTCTTGGCTATCTGCTTTACCGTTACTGTCAGCATCGTTGACGGTAACTTCTGAAGTCATGATTTTGGCAAGACGATCCATGAAGGCAGCTTTTTCAGGGCTATCCGGTAAATTGTCCTTTATCAAAGATGTGACAAATTCTTTATTAACTGTCACTTTTTCATTTAAGCGATCTACTTCTTCTTTTTCAGCTGGATTGACGACACCATCTGACTCAACTTCTGTTTTCTTATCTTTAGCAGATTGAGCAAGAGCTTCGACAGACTTAACAGCAGCTTCTGCCTTTTCTAGTCTTTCTTTATCATCTGCCTTACCGTTGCTGTCGGCATCGTTGACGGTAACTTCTGATGTTGTGACTTTGTCAAGGCGGTCTTGGAGAGCCTTTTTGGCATCGCTGTCTGGTAACTTATCAACCAAGAACTGGGCACGTTTTTTAGCATCAGTTGTGATTGTATTTGACAGATCTAAGTGTTCTTTCTCTGATGGAGTGATAACACCGTCTTTTTCAGCTTCTGCTTTCTTGTCTTGACCTGCTTTTGCAGCTTCTTCAGCAGCTTTAACAAGTCTTTCAGCGAATTCTAATCTTTCTTGATCGTCTGCCTTACCGTTGCTGTCGGCATCGTTAACGGTAACTTCTGTTGTTGTCACCTTAGCAAGGCGGTCTTGGAGAGCGGTTTTAGCCTCACTGTCTGGTAACTTATCAACTAAGGATTGGGCATGGTTTTTGCTATCCGTTGTGATTGTATTTGACAGATCTAAGTGTTCTTTCTCTGATGGATTGATAACACCGTCTTTTTCAGCTTCTGCTTTCTTCTCTTTACCGAATTGAGCGGCTTCTTCGGCGGCTTTGACAGCTGCTTCAGCGACAGTAAGGGCAAGATCTTTTTCGGCTTGATTATCGACTTTGCCATTATTATCAGCAGTTTGCTCGTCTTTGCTGTCTGCTTTACCGTTACTATCTGCAGTTTGTTCCTCTTTACTATCTGCTTTGCCGTCACTGTCAGCATCGTTGACAACGACCTCTGATGTTGTAACTTTGTCAAGGCGATTCTTGAGGGCTGTTTTAGTCTCACTGTCTGACAAGTTATCAACTAAGGATTGGGCATGGTTTTTACTTTCTGTTACGGTTGCATTTAACTCATCTACAACTTCTTTTTCAGAAGGATTTACAGCGCCGTCTGCTTCAACTTCAGCTTTTTTATCTTTAGCTACTTGAGCAGCATCCTCCGCAGCCTTAACAGCGAGTTCAACTTGGGAGAGGTTAGCGTCAGGCTGGGTTTTCTTATCATCTTTTCCCTTGCTGTCAGCGGATTCACCAGCAACAGGAGTAGTGTTTTGTTCATCTTGACTTTCCGCTTTGCCATTATCAGCAGCAGCTTGTTCGTCTTTGCTATCTGCTTTACCGTTACTATCTGCAGTTTGCTCGTCTTTGCTATCCGCTTTGCCATTATCAGCAGCAGCTTGTTCGTCTTTGCTATCTGCTTTGCCGTCACTGTCAGCTTCGCTAACGGTGACTTCTGAAGTCGTAATTTTTGCAAGGCGGTCTTGGAGAGCCTTCTTGGCATCGCTGTCTGGTAACTTATCAACCAAGGACTGGGCATGGTTTTTAGCCGCAGTTATGATTGTATCTATCTGATCTAAGTGTTCTTTCTCTGATGGAGTGATAACACCGTCTTTTTCAGCTTCTGCTTTATTCTCTTTACCGAATTGAGCGGGGGCTTCGGCGTCTTCGACTGCTTCTTGAGCGTCAATAAGAGCAACATCTCGTTCGTCTTGACTGTCGGCTTCGTCATTATTATCAGCAGTTTGATTGCCTTTGTTATCAACTTTGCCATCATTATCAACCGTTTGCTCATCTTTGCTATCGACTTTACCGTTATTATCAGAAGATTGTTCGTCTTTGTTGTCGGCTTTGCCATTATTATCAGTAGATTGTTCATCTTGACTTTCCGCTTTGCCACTATCATCAGTAGCTTGTTCTTCTTTGCTATCGGCTTTGCCGTCACTGTCAGCATCGTTAACGGTGACTGTTGATGTCGTCACTTTATCAAGGCGGTCTTTGAGGGCGGATTTTTCAGGGCTATCTGGTAAGTTGTCTACTTCAGATGCCACACGTTCTTTATGAGTTGTTAGGTCTTTATTTAAGCCATCTATTGACGCTTTTTCAGCTGGATTTATGACACCATCTGACTCAATGTCTTGTTTCGCAGCTTTAATGATTTGTGCCATCTTCTCTATAGCCTCAACGGTGGCTTCAACTTCTTCCAGTCTTCTTCGATCAGTGTCATCTGCGACAACAGGGACAATGTCTTGTTCTTCTTTGCTATCTACTTTACCTTGACTATCAACAGCGCCAACGGTAACTTCTGAAGTTGTAACTTTAGCAAGGCGAGCTTTGAGGTCAGCTGTGTCATGGTTATCTGGTAAGCTGTTAACGAGTTGGGTTGCAGAGGATTTGGCTTGTGTTACCTTACCATTCAATGCATCGACTGCTTGTTTTTCTTCTGAAGTGACAGTACCATCTTGCTCAACTTGTGTTTTCTTGGCAGCGGCTTCTTTTGCAGCTTCTTCTGCTGATTCTGTAAAGGCTTTGGCTGCATCAAGAGTGATTTTTTGACTGTCTGATAGACCGCCCTTATTAGCAGCATCATCTGCGACAACAGGGGTATCGGCTTGTTCGTCTTTACTATCGACTTTGCCAGTATTATCAGCAACTTGCTCTTCTTTACTATCTGCTTTGCCTTGACTATCAACAGCGCCAACAGTGACTTCTGAAGTGGTGAGTTTAGCGAAGCGCTCTTTGAGGGCAGGTATTTCAGTGCCTGATAAATTGTCAAACGCAGTGCTTAGTTGTTTCTGACTATTCGTTATGGTTGTATTTAAGCGATCGATTTCTGCTTTTTCTTCTGCCGTTACGACACCGTCTGCTTCAGCCTCTGCTTTTTTGGTTTTAGCGTTTTGAACAACTCGTTCGGTAGTTGTAAGAAGATCTTTAACAAGACGGAGGACAGCAGCTTCATCAGCATCTACTTTACCATTGCTGTCGGCATCGTTAACCGTGACTGTTGAAGTGGTTATCTTATCAAAGCGAGCTTTGAGGTCGCTTTTTTCTTTGCCTTCTGGTAGACTATCAAGTTTTGCTGCTACAAGTTGTTTCGTCTGAGTCACCCCCTCATTCAACGCATCAACTTCTCGTTTCTCAGCTGGAGTGACAAGTTTATCTGATTCAACTTCTTTTTTCTTTTTCTCAGCAGCTTGAGCGGTCTCTTCGGCATTTTTGATAAAATTATCAAGTCTGGCAATTTCGCCATCTATAGTATCGGCATAGCCATTACTGTTGGCATCGTTAATTGTGACGTCTGCGGTCGTCACTTTTGCAAGGCGAGCTTTGAGTTCCTTTGTTTCTGAATTTTCTGGTAAAGTAGCAATGAACTGTTCTGCTAATTTTTTGCTCCTAGTTACTTCTGCATTTAATTCATCGACTTCTTGTTTTTCAGCTGGATTTACGGCACCGTCTGCTTCGACTTGGGCTTTCTTATCCTTAGCTTTTTGAGCAGTCTTTTCAGTCATTGTGATATAGAAGTCAGCCCTAGCAATAGCACTAGCCTGCTTATCTGTTCTGCTCTTGCTGTCAGCAGCGCCATCTTTAGATTTTACAGTGGTTTCAGGCGCAACAGGGGCATCGGATTGTTCAGCTTTATTATCCGCTTTTCCCTTACTTTCAACATTTGTATAACCAGACGTTGGCTTGAAAGCCTCATTGCCTTCGACAAGCTCTTCCAAATCGGTCTTATCAACCAATGTATTTTGAACATCTTCTAAAAGATTTTGATCGTCGGCTGGACTATCAGGAAGACTTCTCACAGATCTAACACGTGGTTTGTCAGTCTCGTCACTTGTCAAAGCGCTAGGTGCTGGGTGGTTTTCTTCTTGGGATGATGTCTCATCCACTTCTGGGCTTTCACTTGCGACTGCAGGCTCTACAACAGAAGTATCGGTTGACGGTGTGAGCGTTTCTTGGACTTGAGTTGCTGGCACTTCTGTTTCACTTGCGACTGCAATCTCTGCAACAGGAGTATCTGTTGACGATACACGTGTTGCTTGAGGTTTAGGTGCTAGTGTTTCTGAACTTTCACTTGCAACTACAGGCTCTGCAACAGAAGTGTCGGTTGATTGCACAAGCTCTTCTTGGGCTTGCATTTCCTGTGTTTCAGAAATCGCTTCCATTTCAGGGCTATTTAAACCTGATGACGCGACACTAGTGTCTTCCTCTTTTTGAATCTGCTGTGTCACTGGCTGAGCGGTGTCAGCTGACGCTTCAGGTGCAGCCATCCCCAAAATAACCGTTCCTAAAAGAACTGACGCTGCGCCAAATGAATACTTACGTATGGAAAATCTCTGTTTTTGTTTCAAAAACATGTTTGCCTCCTAATCTTTCTTTAAAAAATACTTAACTTTAAACGAATCGTAAAAATACATTCTTATCATATATCATTTTCCTTAAAAAAACAACACAAAAATGTCATTTTTTAGTTATATATCCATGTTTTTTTAATCATTTTAGTCTAAAGTTGTTTAGCCATTAAAATCTATGAGTGAATAACCAATAAATGCACTAGTTTTCTTTCAAAGAATAAGACTTTATCCTTAAACTAGCCTTAAATCAGTATTTAATGGCGCAATTTGGGTAAAATTTCTTGAAATATCGTTTTTAATTTTTGTAATTTTCTAAAATTTTTAACCATGAAGATTTTTACTTTAGAGAGGGAGGGGAAATCGCCCAAATGGAAGCGTTTAATTGATCTCGCCGACGACACGGCACTTGGCAAAAGGGAAAAAGTTACCAGACGGGGGTGGGGGAAAATCTTCTATTTCACTGTGTGCCACTAAACGGATACCCACCTTGGATAATTGAACTCACCTATGACACTTGGCGAAATGGGAAAGTATTACTAGACGAGGGCGAGAGAAAATATACTAAGTTCACTGTGTACCGCCAAACGGCGACATAGCTTGAATTATTGAACCCGCCTACGGCACTTAGTGAGATGTGAAAACTTTCCTACACGCAGGCGGTTATTCTCCTAGTTCCCTATGTGGTACCGCCAAACGACGACATAGCTTGAATTATTGAACTCACCTATGACACTTGACGAAATGGGAAAGCATTACTGCACGCAGAGCAGCGGCAACAAAAAAGCACTCCAAAAGAGTGCTTAATTGATCTCGGGCTAAAATCTTAGTGAAAAGATAAACTTCCTTGTGTGGAGTCACACATGGTCAGTTTTTCGATTTTCATGCAGATTTTAGGTGCCCTTGATGTCTTAAATTAGCGACGAAGTCCGAGAGATTGGATAAGTTCACGGTAACGGTTTACGTCTGTGCGGCGTAGGTATGCCAACAAGTTACGACGGTGACCGATTTTCTTCATCAAGCCACGGTATGTTGCGTGGTCTTTTTTATGCTCTTTGATGTGGTTGTTAAGGTGGTTGATTTCCCAAGTAAGCACGGCTACTTGAACTTCAACTGAACCTGTATCACCTTCGTGACGAGCGTATTGTGCAATGATTTCATTTTTTTTCTCTTTTGAGATTGCCATAGTATATTCTCCTTTTTTTGCTTTATCCGAGTCCTAGGATTGGCACTCCTAAAACCAAGAAAAAGTTGGTTTAGCCGTTTCCAGCTCCATATATTCTATCAAATTCCTGACGTGCGGTCAATTTTTTTCTTTTTGGAAAATAGCAAAGCTGCTATCAAGACAGCCGTCATGCTTAGGATGAGTAGACTGTACAAGCCAAAGACTGCTGTCGGTGCTGGCGCAAAGTTAGTCAATAATTGTAAGGCGAAGGCTGTTGAACCTCCTCCAAGATTGCAACCTAAGAGGACGAGGACTGTTGCTGTTGAAAGCAGATGGGCGGGCATTTTTTCTGAAATGATGTGAAAAGCATAGGTAACTGCTAAGGAATAGAAGAATCCTGTTGTTAAAGCCCCAATGGATAGAAGCAACCAGCTGTCAGCAAGCCACAGAATGAGGCAGCCCAAACCGAAAATCAGAGTGACACTAGCTTGGAAGAATTTTCCAAAAAAAGCCATCAGAGGTGAATAGAGCGTTCCGGCTAGAATCCCCATGATCATCATGGCGCTTAGGAGAATGCTTGATTGTGATGCTGTCCCAAGCCCTAGCTGCTCAACGACTTGAGGAATCCGAATGGTGACTGAGGAGTTGACGAGGATAATAAAACCGGCATAAAGAGCAATAGCCAAGCTGTAAAGGAGCTGTCGCTGGGAGAATTTGGCGGTCTTTTCAAGCTTCTTAGTTGATTCCTGCTTGTGAGGAATATCAGGGACAAAAGCCATGTACATGAACAGGATAATCAGCCCGAGACCGTAAATGGAAAAAGATGCTGACCAGGAAATGCTTAGGAGTTGTCCTGCTAAAAAGGTCAACAAGGCTGACCCCAAGACTTCCATAGAGCCTCTAAGCCCAAGCATGCGTGTTCGGTCGTCGCCTGTAAAACGCTCGCTGATGATATTAATGGCACGCGCATTGAGCAGACCAATACCGCTTCCTAAAAGGATTCTTGATAGAAAGATAAGGGGATAAGCCTGAAAAAGGACTGGCAAACTGCCACCGATAGATAGAAACAAAAGCCCAAGGACAATCACCGCTCTTTCTTTCAAAAAACGGTTGATAACTGGTGTTAAGAGTAGGATGGCGATGATAGCAAAAGACGATAGGGGGATGAGGCGCTCGATTTGCGATGCGGTAAAGCCTTCTTGCTCAAAATGGGCGATCATTTGAGGGAGGGCTGGCGACACGGCGAAAGTCGAGACCATCATTAAGGATAGGGAGAGCAAACTTGCTCTTTCAAGGGTTGATTTCATGGGGAACCTTTCTTGCACAATTAAACTATGCTAAGTATAATGAAACTAAACGCATATCAATAGGACCTATGTCCTAAAAAGGATGTTGAAAATGATTTCAAATGCAAAAACACTCAACTACTATCTTCAGGATTCCGATTTGGCTCACTTTTTTCCAAAAAATTACCATAAACAGCTTCAAGTAGTCACTTATGACAAAGGACAGGTCATTTGTTCTCAAGGAGACGAGTTGGACTATATCGCTTATTTCTTCTCTGGAAAGGCTAAAGTTATCCGTCGTTCTGCCAATGGGAAAGAACACATCTTAGAAACGCTTGAGCAGGCTACTATTATCGGTGATATTGAGTTGATGACAAAAAGACCCGTTGTTTCGTCAGTCATCGCTTTGGAAGAATGCACTTTGGTGCAACTGCCACTTTTTAACAAGTTGGAACTCCTTTCAGACCCTCTTTTTCTGTATCAAGTAGGTCGTGAAATCGCCCAGAAATGTTACCAACAAAGTATCAGTTCGTCTGCCAATATCACCTATTCCGTCAAAGAACGCTTGGCTAGCCATATCCTTAGCGTGGAAAATCAAGGCGCATTCATCTTGGAATTAACTATCTTAGCCGATGCTCTAGGAACGAGCTACCGCCACTTGAACCGTGTGATTAAACAATTGGTCGATGAAGACCTCATTGTGAAAGTGGGCTTGAGGCAATATCTCATCAGCAACAAAAAAGAGCTTCAACTCTTAGCCATTCAAGAGTGAAGCACTGTATTTGAGATAGTCTTTTAACTTAACTTTGCTACATGGTCGCTTTCGACTTGTCGCACTCATATTCAATGAAAACCAAGTACTGTCTGTGTCTCATACTCAATGAAAATCAAAAGGAGACTAGGCGACGCTAATGCAGATAGAACTGTCTTCATCAAATCAAGTCAACAAGGTCTGCTTTTGAGTTTCGAAAAGTATCAGCTGCTTGTTCTGACAGTTAGTTCATTTGACTATCCTATAATCTTATTGGGCGTTTGACTTAGGCGCCGCTGGTAAGAGGAGGTTGAGCACCACTCCGACAATAGCACTGAGCGCTGTTCCTGAAAGGGTAAGGCTGCCGAGATCAAGAACCGCACCACCAAGCCCTAGAACCAGCATGGCACTGGCAATAATTAAATTACGTACTTGGCTGAAGTCAACACGTCTTTCAATCAAAACTTTGAGACCATTGCTCGCAATAACCCCGTAAAGAAGGATAGACATACCACCAAGAACCGCATTGGGAATCGTTGATATTAAGGCTGTAAACTTGCCTAGAAATGAGAAAGCAATAGCGATTAAGGCTGCATTTCGGATGACAGAAACAGAAGCGATACGTGTCATACCGATAACACCGGTATTCTCTCCATAAGTGGTATTAGCTGGACCACCGATAAGGGCTGACACTGCTGTTGCAACCCCATCACCGACGAGGGTACGTTTAAGACCGGGTTCCTTGAGGTACTGACGACCTGTGATTTGACCGAGAACGGTATGATCCCCAATGTGTTCGGCAACCGTTACAACGGCGATAGGCAGGATGGCTAACATCTCCGGACCAAAGTAGAAATTATAGGATTTGAAATGTCCTGTTTTGAAAGGGAGATAGAATTGTGGGATTTCAAACCAAGATGCCTTCAACACAGGGGTAAAATCAACTAGCCCAAGCAAGGCTGACAGGATGTAACCTCCAATAATGGCAAAAAGGAAGGGGATAATCTTGATAAAACCTCGACCGCTCGTATTGATAAAGGCTGCAATTAAGAAGGTCACAAGCGCAACTACAATATGACGCCAGTCAGCATCGGCGACAAAGCCAGCATTGGTTACGGCTGAATTGGCTAAACCAAGACCAATCACAATAATCATCGGTCCAATTACAATTGGGGGCAACAGTTTGTCAATCCAAGCTGTCCCAACCATTCTAACAATTCCTGAAATGGCGACATAGATAAGACCGACAAAGAAGATACCTGTTTGGGCGGCTGAAATATCACCTCCCATAGCTTTGATGGCTGTTGCCATCGCTGTAATGTAAGCAAAGGATGAGCCTAAGTAGACGGGTACTTGACATTTTGTAGCCAGTTGATAAATCAAGGTACCAATCCCTGAAGCAAAGAGCGCTACAGATACTGGCATACCAAGAATCAAGGGCACAAGGATAGTCGCTCCAAACATGGCAAAAACATGTTGAAAACTAAGCAGTATGCCTTTGGTAAGGGGTGGCTTTTCATCCACATCCAAAAGTAGGTCAACTTTATGTAAGTCAACATCAATGACCGAGTGGTCGTCTAAGTTAGAATGATTGTGTGACATATTTCCTCTTTCTTCTGGGCATATAAAAAGTCATATCCTTTTACGAATACAACTCCTTTTGGCTACACAAAAGGACCC
This sequence comes from Streptococcus thoraltensis DSM 12221, assembly GCF_000380145.1. Taxonomy (GTDB): domain Bacteria; phylum Bacillota; class Bacilli; order Lactobacillales; family Streptococcaceae; genus Streptococcus; species Streptococcus thoraltensis. The sequence continues at coordinate 31,547 of NZ_KB904629.1, forward strand.
AGCTATCTCAATATAGTCATAGGCCCTCAAATATGATGCTCGAAAAACGCTTCTGTCATGATACCTGAATTGTTTTTGAGCTTTCCTTGATGTCTTTTTCACCTCACGGGATGAATTTAAAAACCTACGCTTTAAGTATTTTAGCATAAGCTCCTTTAAAAAGCTACACTTTTTTCTAGAATTAAGCCAACTAAAATTGGCTGCTTGGCAGTTAGGACTTCTCCTTTAGGGCAATCTTTAAGAATAGGACTGTCAAGGTTTCTGTTATCATTTCCGCTAGGTATGGTATTGGTTTATTTTTTTATTCCTCTTATTATTCTCAAAAATCCATCGCGACCAAAACTTTTATTGACTTTCATTTTGTGATATAGTTAAAAGTACAAAATCTATCTATAAATCTAGTAAAGGAAACCCTATGTCACCTATTGAAAAAATAACCAAAGCATCACATTTAATTGATATGAATGATATTATCCGAGAGGGAAATCCTACGCTTCGAGCAAAGGCTGAGGAAGTGACTTTCCCACTTTCAGATCAGGATATTATCCTTGGTGAAAAAATGATGCAATTCTTGAAAAATTCACAAGATCCTGTTATGGCTGAAAAACTTGGACTACGTGGGGGTGTTGGCTTGGCTGCACCGCAATTGGATATTTCTAAACGTATCATCGCTGTTTTAGTGCCAAACCCTGAAGATGAAGATGGCAATGCGCCAACAGAAGCCTACAGTCTCCAAGAAGTGATGTACAATCCTAAAATTGTCTCACATTCTGTTCAGGATGCTGCACTGGCTGATGGTGAGGGCTGTCTGTCTGTTGACCGAGCTGTTGAGGGGTATGTTGTCCGTCATTCTCGTGTCACTGTGGAATATTTTGACAAGAATGGGGAAAAACATAAAATCAAACTGAGAAGTTACAATTCGATTGTCGTACAGCATGAGATCGACCATATCAATGGCATTATGTTCTACGACCGTATCAACCAAGATAACCCATTTGCTATTAAAGAAGGCATGCTGATTATTGAATAAAAATGATATAAATAGCGGCTCAAGCGACACTGCTCCTACTTAATAGGGCAATAATGTTCCCTGTTGCTTGTAGTGTAGGGGGGGCTGATTGCATAAAAATGATGTATAGTCTTTTGAATTAACTTTGATACATCGTCACTTTCGACTTGCCGTACTCAAGTACTGTCCGCGTCTTAGTTCCTTGTCTGAAAGTTAATTCATTTGACTATAAAAAACATCTGAAAACGCAAGGCTACTAACTTGTGGGGAAAAGAAAATACCTTATGCGACTAGTTTCTTGTATTGTGCGAGGGGCTGGTCGTTTGATTTCTGGTTCATTCTAGTTTTATTATCAATCTCTTTATCAAGCTGTCATACTTTTTAGCCATGGCATCTCTTGTCTCATGCTTCTATTTTTCGGTCATTCAGCCACTATCCGCCTTAACTATTAGTTTCCGACGGGTTGGGGAAAACGATGAGGTTCATTGTTTTCAGGCTGATTCAAAAGACCATAGCTTGTTTCAGTTCAATACAAGCTAGTTTAGCGTTTCGTGAATAAGATTTTTTAACCATATTAAAACACTCCTGTTTCTAATGGATTAGAAACAGGAGTGTTTTTCTTGTGTCTCAATTTAAGGGACGGTGTCAAAAAGCGAGGTGTTTTTGATTTGCTAGTTCCCTATGGAGCCATAGATAAACTATAGTCTTTTGAATATAGCTTAGATGGAGTGGGCTTGTCAAAAATCACTAAGCTACAATGGCTTTGGCAACTTCTTCTGTGGTCATGCGTGAGAAGTATTGTGTTGTATCAACGGTTTGTAATTTTTCAAGGACAGCTTTGTACTCGTAGCGAGTGCCTATTAGGAGTTCTTCAATCTCTTTAGCTGGTTTTACACCAAAGAAATCTCCGTAGATAGTCAGACCTTTGATGATTGAGTTTTCAACGTTGGCATAAGTTGTGATTTTACCTGCTGGATAGCGCACGGCACGTGAAACAGTGTATTCTGGCGATGAGCCAAAAATCCATTCCCATGTGCTGAATTGTTCTTCGTATGATTTTTGGATGGCTGCCAATTCTTCATCTGAAAAGACATATTCTGTCATGTCAGGATATTCTTCTTTCATTTGGTTCAAGAGGGCATCTTGGAATTCCAAAATGGTCATTTTTTCTGGCAATTCGTTGTTAATATTGGTTACGCGGGCACGAACTGACTTGACCCCTTTAGACTCAATCTTATCCTTACTTACCTTTAGAGCATCTCCCAAGACCGTCATGTCAACGTCAAAGAGGAGGCAACCGTGGTGCATCATGCGACCTTTATGATAGGCTTGAGCATTTCCTGCGATTTTTTTGCCATCAATCTCAAGGTCATTGCGACCTGAAAACTCGGCTTTAACCCCTAATTTTGCCAGAGTATCGATAACAGGTTTTGAAAATGTCTCAAAATCAAAAGAGCCTTCTCCAACCTTGTTGGAAATGATGGTGTAGTTAAGGTTATTCAAATCATGGTAAACGGCACCACCACCTGACAGACGGCGAGCAATGTGAATACCGTGCGCATCTGTGTATTCTTTGTTGATTTCTTCAATGGCATTTTGATGACGACCGATGATAATAGCTGGCTCATTGATCCAGAGAATGAACAGCTCATCTTCATCAACTAATTCGCGAAAAGCATAGGCTTCAAGGGCAATGTTGTAGTGCGGATTATTGCTTTTATTGATAATATATTTCATCAAAAAACTCCTTTATTTTGGCTAGTTTGCGTGTGCAAAAATATACCTTTTTAGTATAATGCAAACGCTAGCAAATAACAAGATTTTGGAATCCTTTGTCCTAAAATCTATTAAATAACAGTTTTTCTAGTTTGAGGTTTAGGCGAAGTAGCAGAGTATGTGTCATAAGAGTCGTTTCAACGTCAACAATCCTTTTAATACTCTTCGAAAATCAAAAGCAGACCTTGTTGACTTGATGTGTTGGAGACAGTTTTATCTGCAGCGGCGACGCCTAGTCTACTTTTGATTTTCATTGAGTATAAACAAATACAAATAATTAATCGTAAAACAGGACGCTTGAGCGTATCAAACCTAATCAACCTTTTCCAAACGATAAGTACAAAACGTTATGACAAAAACACCTCCCGTTACTATCGAACGGAAGGTGTTTTCTAATAGGAGCGTCAGCTAAGCCGCCATAGCAGTTAGCTGCTTGTTTCAAGGACTTCAGTCCTGACAATTAATAGCTTACGACGAAAAGGCACCTCGTTCGATTTTAACGAGGTGCCTTTTCTAGCTTAAGATTTAGGCGACGCACACCATGGTGTTCGCCGTTTCTTATCAACAACTGCTTCAGCAGTTGGATTAAGAATAATCTTATTTACGTTTTGGTGGGTTGTGGATAGCCTCACCCAATACATCAGCAAAGGCTTCGTACATAACTTCTGAGAATGTTGGGTGGCCGTGAATTGAAAGAAGAAGTTCGTCTACTGTCAATTCATTTTCCATGATTGTAGCTGCTTCATTGATCATTTCAGCTGCTGCTGGACCAATGATGTGTACACCAAGAATCTCATGGTATTTAGCATCTGCGATAACTTTTACAAAACCTTGATCTTCATTAGAAGCAATGGCACGTCCGTTACCTGTAAAGCTGTTTTTACCGATAAGAATGTCACCGTATTTAGCACGAGCATCTTCTTCACTCATACCAACCATGGCAACTTCTGGGTGTGTGTAAACTGCAGCTGGTGTGAATTCAAGGTTTGCTTTACGAACTTTACCGTGCATGGCATTTTCAGCAGCAACTTCACCCATACGGTAAGCGGCGTGTGCAAGCATTTTAGTTCCGTTAATATCACCGGGTGCATAGATACCTGAAATTGAAGTTTCTTGATAGTCGTCAACTTTGATACGGTTGCGTTCCATTTCAAGGTTGAGGTTTTCAAGTCCGTTCATTTGTGGTACACGACCGATTGAAAGAAGAGCTTTTTCAGCAACAACTTCTGAACCATCATTAAGTTTCAAGGTCAATTGGTTATTAGCTTCAACAATTTCTTCAACACCGACAGAAGTCTTGATGTTCATGCCTTTTTTAGTAAGGATTTTTTGAAGTTCGAGTGAGACTTCTTTATCCATGGCAGGGATAATACGGTCAGCCATTTCAATAACGGTCACTTCAACACCGTATGAAGCCCATACAAGACCAAGCTCGATACCGACAACACCACCACCCATAACAGCAAGTGATTTTGGCATTTCACGAAGGTCGAGAATGTCATCAGATGTTAAAACAAGTTTAGAGTCAATTCCTGGAATATTGATACGTGATACTTTTGAACCTGTTGCAAGGATAATGTTACGCCCTTTGATTGTTTCTGAACCAATTGTAACGGTTTTGTCAGGGTTAACTTGTCCAAGTCCGTTGAACATTGTGACTTTGTTAGCTTTTAGAAGACCGGCAACACCACCTGTTAATTTCTTAACAACAGAGTTTTTGAAATCAACGGTTTTATCCATGTCGATTGTGTAGTTGGTTGAAGCAAGGTTGATACCACGACCAGCTGCATGTTTGATACCGTCAAGGATTTCAGCATTTTTAAGGTAGGTCTTAGTTGGGATACATCCCACATTCAAACATGTTCCACCAAATTCTGATTTTTCAACGATGGCAATTTTTCCACCAAGTTGAGCACCACGGATGGCAGCGTAGTAACCTGCAGGTCCACCACCAACGACGATAATATCGTATTCGTTATCAGCAAGTGGCGCTTTTTCAGCAGCTGGAGCAGCTTCTTGTGCTGGCGCTTTAGGAACTTCAAGTCCTGCTGCTTCAAGGTCTTCAGTTGTACGGGCAACATCAACGTCTGATGCAGCGGATGAAGCAACTTCAACTTCCTCACCGGCTTCACCAATGTAACCGATTGTTTCAGTTACAGGTACTGTTTCACCAGCTTGACGAGTGATTTTCAAGAGAACACCTGAGTCTTCTGCTTCGATTTCCATGTTTGTTTTATCAGACATGATTTCAAGAAGAACATCACCTTCAGCGACAGTATCACCTTCAGCTTTTTTCCACTCGATGATTTCACCCTCGGCCATATCAACACCGAGTTTTGGCATAATAATTTCAACAGCCATTATTGATTTCCTTTCGTAAGATACATTGGGGTATTTGAGAGAAGTGTCTGTCTATTAGTCTTACTGAGACAGACAAGTCTAGAAACTTGTGGTGACCGACTCTCTTTTCACCCATCTTTAGTTTTAATTATAAAGTAGATTAGACAAATAAGCTATATTGTTTCTAATCAGATAAGCAATTCAAATGGATTTTCCATCAATTTCTTGAGGTCAACCATGAATTTAGCCCCATTCATACCATCAACCAAACGGTGGTCAATTGTCAAGCACATTGCCATGATTGGACGTGCGACGATTTCACCATCAACAACGGTTGGCGTTGGGATGGTAGCTCCGACACCAAGGATAGCTGAGTTAGGTTGGTTAATGATTGGGTTAAATGTCTTCGTTCCAAACATACCCAAGTTTGTGATGGAGAAGGTTGAACCAGACATTTCAGCGGCTTTTAATTTACCGCTTTGAGCTTTCTTGATAACGTCTTTTGAAGCAAGAACGAAATCTGACAAGCTCATTTTATCTGCTCCGTGAACAACTGGTACGATAAGACCATCGTCAAGACCTACGGCAATACCTAGGTTAACAAAACGGTGAAGTTCGATGTCATTAGCATCATTGATGAGAGATGCGTTCATATATTCATGCTCAGGTTTCATCAATGTTTTAACAACTGCCATACCAATCAAGTCGGTAAAGCTGACTTTAAGTCCTGTCTTAGCCATGATTGGATCGATCAGCTTCTTACGAAGTGCTATCATTTCGGTCATGTCAATGTCATAGTTAAGCGTGAATGTAGGCGCTGTGAGGTAAGAGTTTGTCATACCTTTAGAGATAGCCTTACGCATAGCTGACATTGGTTTGTGTTCAACGCCTTCAGGAAGCTCAACGACTTTTTCTTCTTTAGCTGGTGCTTGTGCTGCGGCTTCAGCTGGTTTAGCAGCTTCAAGGGCAGCCAAGATGTCTTCTTTCTTAATTTTTCCTGCAAATCCAGTTCCTGTGATTGTTGCAAGGTCAAGTCCTTCAGCTTCAGCCATCTTGCGAGCAAGTGGTGTTGCTTTTGGTTGGGCACCTTTGAAGTTTTCAACATCTTGGGCATGAACACGTCCTTTAGGACCAGAACCAGGAACAAGTCCTAAGTCAATACCTTGTTCACGAGCTGCTTTTCTGGCAGCTGGCGTTGCACGGACTTTGCCACCTTTTCCTTGCGGAGCAGCAACAACTGCTGGTGTTGGAGTTGTTGCTTGAGAAGGTGCCTCTGCTGGTTCTGGACTTGCTTTCTCCGCAGGTGCAGATGCTGGTGTTGCAGCCTCTGTAATTTCTTCACCTGCTTCACCAATGTAACCAATTGTTTCAGTTACAGGCACTGTTTCACCAGCTTGGCGAGTGATTTTCAAGAGAACACCTGAATCTTCTGCTTCGATTTCCATGTTCGTCTTGTCTGACATAATCTCAAGGAGAACATCACCTTCAGCGACAGTATCGCCTTCGGCTTTTTTCCATTCGATGATTTCACCTTCAGCCATGTCAACACCGAGTTTCGGCATAATAATTTCGACAGCCATAGTATTCCTTTCCTAGAATATTTGGGATTAGTCCCTTATTTCGTAAAAATAGATAAGAGGGTTTGGGAATTATTCCTCACTTCCCGTCTTATCTTAACATTTATCGTGATTAGTTACCGTTGTTAGCCATCTTACGGATAGCTTCTTTGATTTTCTCTACATCTGGTAAGATTGCTTGTTCTAGAACACGTGCGTAGGGTACAGGCACATCTTCTGAAGCCAAACGAACGATTGGGTGATCAAGATAATCAAAGGCTTCGCTTTCAGTTACTTTTGCAGCGATTTCTCCGATAAATCCACCAGTCTTGTAAGCGTCGTTAACAAGCATCAATTTACCTGTTTTCTTAACAGAGTCAACAATCATATCCAAATCAAGTGGAATCAAAGTACGTGGGTCAACCACTTCGACATCAATGCCTTCTTCTGCAACTTCTTGCGCTGCTTGAAGAACACGTTCTAACATGCGTCCATAAGAAACGATGGTAAGGTCTTTACCTTCGCGTTTGATGTCACCTTTTCCAAGTGGGATATAGAAGTCTGGGTCTTGGTTAACTTCTTCTTTTTTACCGTAAAGTGCTTTTGGTTCCATAAAGATAACAATGTTGTTGTCTTGAATAGAAGATTTCAAAAGACCTTTAGCTTCGTTGGCATTTCCCGGAGCGACAACTTTGATACCTGGGATGTGCGTCAACCAAGCTTCAAGTGATTGTGAGTGTTGCGCTGCAGATCCGATACCTGAACCTGATGCCACACGGAAAGTAACCGGTGTTTTAAGTCCACCACCAAACATGTAGTTGTTTTTAGCACCGTTGTTAACGATAGCATCCATCATGATGGTAATGAAGTCCATGAAAGTAACGTCAACGATTGGACGAAGACCAGTGATGGCTGCACCAATTGCTGCACCTGAAATAGCAGCTTCTGAAATTGGGGTATCTTTGACACGTTTAGCTCCAAATTCTTCAAGCATACCTACTGAAGTACCGAAGTCACCGCCGTAAACACCAACATCTTCACCGATAAGGAAGATGTTTTCATCTTTACGCATTTCTTCAGACATAGCAAGGTTTACGGCTTCACGTAATGCCATTAATTTTGTTTCAGTCATTATTTTTTTTCCTCTACCTTTCTACTCTTAGTCTACCCATACATCTTCGAAGGCTACTGAAAGCTCTGGGAATGGGCTGTTTTCAGCAAATTCATACGCTTCATCGACTTCTGCTTTTACTTGCTCTTTGATAGCATCCAGTTCTTCATCAGTCGCAATACCTTCTTCAGTCAAATAGGCACGGTATTTAAGCATTGGGTCTTTTTCTTTCCATTCAGCCACTTCTTCTTTAGAGCGGTATTTACCAGCGTCAGAAGTAGAGTGACCAAACCAGCGGTAAGATTCAACCTCAACGATTGCAGGTCCGTTTCCTCCGCGTACGTGTTCAACGGCTTTACCCATTGTTTCGTATACAGCTAAAACGTCGTTACCGTCTTCACAGTAGAATCCAGGAATTCCGTATGCTTCTGCACGAGTGTAGAGGTGAGGAGTGTTTGTTGCTTTATGAATATCCATTGAGATACCATAGCGGTTGTTGATGATAAAGAAGATGACAGGTAATTTCCATGTTGCTGCCATGTTAACTGACTCGTGGAAAGAACCTTCGTTAGTTGCACCATCACCTGAGAAAGCAACGGCAATGTTACCAGTTTCTTTATATTGTTGTGTAAGGGCTGCACCAGTAGCTAGGGCAAATCCACCACCAACGATACCATTTGTTCCGTAGTTACCTTTTTCAAAGTCAGCCAAGTGCATTGATCCACCACGACCTTTTGAAACACCTGTAGCTTTACCTGCAAGTTCAGCCATCATACCTTTAAGATCCATATCTTTAGCAATTGACTGACCGTGACCACGGTGGTTAGAGAAGATAAGATCTTCGTAGCTCAAGTGTGCAACAGCACCAACGTTGGCTGCTTCTTCACCAACTGAGAAGTGAGTCATCCCTTGAACAAAGCCGCGACGAACGAGCTTGTTGATACGCATATCAAATTCACGAATACGTTCCATTTTCAAAAACATATCCATGTGTTGTTCTTTAGACAAAGTAACCATACTGTCCTCCAATAATATATTAATCCTCCCCATCTTAACCCAAATTTTCACAATTTGCAAGAAAATGAACCGCTTTCTACCCTATAACAGATGAGTTTTAATTCATTTAAAGTTAGTGATTTCACAAACTTTCAAAGCCTATTTATGCGCCATAAAAATCAAAATCAGACTGGGCGAGGTCACTGCAGATAAAGCTGAAGGTCACAAAATCAAATCAACAAGACTTGACTTTTATGGTCAAATGAACTAGCTTTCAGACAAGGAACGAAAGACGCAGACAGTACTCGCGTATGGCAAGTCGAAAGTAACGATGTATTAAAGTTAATTCAAAAGACTATATGATTGCCAGACTACTAAAAAATAAAGCCTCATTTTTCATGAGACTTTAAGAGATTATGCATTGATGGCTGCAAGGAGAGCTTCAACTTGTTTGTTCAATTCTGCTGAAACTTCTTCAGTGGCAAGGAATTTACCGTCAGTCCATGCTGAATCGTTAACTCTTGAAGTTGTAAAGTGATCAACAAGGTTGGTACGAATGAATGGGAGAAGAGAACGGTACTGGTCACCAGCTTCTTTATGTCCACCATTAGCAACAAGTGAAACTGTTGTCACTTTATCATGGATGGCAGACTCGGCGGCAGGATTTGCTGGGTCAAGTGAACGTGACAACCAGTCAAGAAGATTTTTCACTGTACCGGGCATAGCGAAATTGTAAACAGGTGAGAAGAACCAGATAGCATCTGCTGCTTGAACAGCTTCACGTGCTTTGGCAACCGAAGCTGGCACTGCCGCTTCCAAATCTTGTGAGAAAACAGGAACATCTGAGTAGTCAAGGTAGGTCACGGTTGCTTTACCTTCGAGTGCTTTTTCAGCCAATTCAGCCATTTGGTGATTGAATGACCCCTTGCGTAGTGAACCGACAACGAATAAAATGTTTTTCATTTCTTTTTCCCCTTTGAAAAATGTTTTTAATTTAGTAATGATAGCCATAACGACTCCTTCTAGTTAGTAATAATTATTACTATGTCGTTATAGTATCAGATCATTTTTCCTTTGTAAAGAAAAAGGTACTATGTATTACAAATTTTTAAATTTCTTCAAAAGGTCTATTAGTTGTAACTGTTCTCTTTCTGTTAAAACTGAAAATGACGCTTCAACACGCGCAATGTGTTCTGGTAAGACTGTTTCAAACAGGCGTCGTCCTTCGTCTGTCAAGCCAATAACATAGGCACGTTTGTCATTCTCATCACGATGGCGATAGATCCAGCCATTGCGATCCATGTTTTTCAAAACAACGGTCATATTTCCTGATGTGGCAAGGATAGAGTCAATCAGCTTACTGATGTTCATTTCTCCCTTGGTATGAAGTACATCTAACACGCTAAACTGAGTAGGAGTAATCTGATATTTTTTAAAGACACATGAGCCTTTTGCATCCAATGTTCTCTCAGCTTTACGAAAAACAACCATGGCTTTCAGGGCTGTGTTGCTGTCCAGTCTACTCATTCTAATCTCCTTTTACATTTTTCCTATAGCTAGTTAGTGACATGATAGCATCATAGCCCCGTTTGGTCAAGGAAAAACAGGAGTTGAAAGGCTTCAAACTCCTGTTCTGACAAGGTTTTTAATGTTTGGGTATCGTCTGATTATTCTAAGCGAAGAAATCATCAAATAGGCTTAATTGGTTATCTTCTGGAAGATTTCCAAGAATACCCATATCTGACATTTTTTCAACTAAGGTAGATGATAAACCGCCGCGTTTACGGAGTTCTGTTTTTGAGAGAAATTCCCCGTCCTTGCGGGCACGAACGACCTGCTTAGCAACGTTCTCTCCGAGACCCTCAAGGGCTACAAATGGCGGAATTAGGGTGTCTTCGTCAATGATGAACTCGGTCGCATCACTGCGGTAGAGATCTAGCTTACCAAACTTGTAGCCACGTTCTAACATCTCATTGACCAGCTCAAGCGTTGTGAACAGGTCGTTCTCCACATTTGACGCCTCGTTACGTTGTCTCTTCTCGGTAATATCTTTCATACGAGCTTTAACGGCAGTTAGACCGCCACTCATGGTTTTGAGTTCGAAGGCTTTGGCACGAATTGAGAAGTAGGCACAGTAATAATAAAGGGGGTGGTGAACTTTGAAATAGGCAACACGAAGAGCCATCAATACGTAGGCTGCCGCATGGGCTTTGGGGAACATGTACTTGATTTTCCCACAAGATTCGATGTACCAGTCTGGCACATTGTTATCTCGCATGGCTTGGATATAGCCGTTGCGCTCTTCTTCAGGAATCTTCAACCACAAGCCCTTACGCACACGCTCCATAATGGTAAATGCCATCTTAGGCTCTAAGCCTTGATGCATCAGATAAACCATGATGTCATCTCGACAACCGATAACCGTCGAAAGGTCGGCTATCCCTTGTTTAATCAAGTCTTGCGCATTTCCCAACCATACGTCTGTTCCATGGGACAATCCTGACAGCTGAAGCAATTCCGCAAAGGTTGTTGGGCGTGTTTCATTAACCATTCCTCGAACGAAGTTAGTTCCAAACTCTGGAATGCCAAGCATTCCTGTAGGGGTACCAATTTGCTCCTCAGTCACTCCAAGAATTTCGGTTCCTGAAAAGAGTGCCATTACGCCAGGATCATCGGGTAGGATTTCTGACGGATCGATCCCCGACAAATCCTGTAACTTACGAATCATGGTCGGATCATCATGTCCGAGAATATCGAGTTTTAGGATATTTTCATCAATATCGTGGAAGTTAAAGTGGGTGGTTTGCCACTCCGCTGAGGTGTCATCTGCAGGGTACTGAACAGGAGTGAAATCATAAACATCCATATAGTTAGGAATAACAACGATACCACCCGGGTGCTGACCAGTTGTTCTCTTAACGCCTGCTGCTCCTTTGGCTAGACGATCTACTTCTGCTTCTCGGTAGAATTTGCCATAATCACGTTCATAGCCTTTAACAAAACCATAGGCGGTCTTATCTGCCACGGTACCAACTGTTCCAGCACGAAAGGCGTACTCTTCTCCGAAAATATCACGAACATCCAAGTGAGCTGATGGTTGGTCATCACCTGAGAAGTTAAGATCAATATCAGGAACCTTGTCGCCATCAAATCCAAGGAAGGTTTCAAAGGGAATATCCTGACCGTCTTTCTTATAGAGAGTACCACATTCCGGACAGTCTTTATTTGGCAAATCATAGCCTGAACCGTAGGAGCCATCTGTGATGAATTCACTGTTTTGACAGTTGGGGCAGACATAATGCGGTGGCATAGGATTGACCTCGGTAATCCCAATCATGGTCGCAACGAAGGAAGAACCAACAGATCCACGAGAACCAACAAGGTACCCCCGTTCGTTAGATCGGTTAACCAGCATCTGAGAGGCTAGGTAAATCACCGCAAAGCCATTCCCCAAAATAGATGACAGCTCTTTTTCAATGCGCAAATCGATAATATCAGGTAGAGGATTGCCATAAACTTGAAAAGCCTTTTCATAAGTCAACTCGGCAACGGTTTCCTCCGCTCTATCAAGGTAAGGAGTGTAGAGATCCCCCTTAACCACCTCGATATTCTCAAATCGCTCTGAGAATTCTTGGGTGTTGGTCACAACGACTTCATAAGCCAGCTCTTTTCCAAGAAAGGCGAACTCGTCCAACATCTCATTTGTCGTGCGAAAGTGAGCCTTAGGAAGTGGTGCTGGCATGGCACCTTCTCCGCGACCGATTGTTCGGTTAATCATGGCACCTTGTCCTAGACTGCGCACGATAATTTCTCGATAAATCTCTTCTTCTGGTTCAATATAATGAACATTACCTGTTGCAAGGACGGGCTTGTTCGAGCGACGTCCGACCTCAATAAGATTTTGAATGACTTCTTGAATGCCCGTTTCGTCCTTGATGGTTCCTTGCGCTAAGAGTGGTGCATAGATAGCTGGCGGCATGATTTCAATAAAGTCATAGTATTTAGCGATGTCAACTGCTGCATCAACTCCCTTGGTTAAGACAGCATCAAAGACTTCACCTTCAGAACAAGCTGAACCTAGTAGCAAGCCTTCTCGGTGGGCGTTTAGCACGGTTCTTGGAATGCGGGCAACTCCTTCAAAATAGTTGACATTTGATAACGATACCAGTTTGAAAATATTCTTAAGACCGACTTGATTTTGGACGTAAATAGTCGCGTGTTTGACCCTAGCTTTCTTATAGGAATCTTCAGCCACCAACTTGGTGTTAAGATCTGCCATGTCCGTGATGCCATGACGATCCAAGACATCATTGATAAAGATGAAGAGTAGGCGTCCGGTTGCTTCGGCATCGTAATTAGCCATGTGGTGATGCTCAAGCGCTACTTGGAAACGTTTGGTCAAGGGTCCCAAACCGTGACGCTTATATTCTGGATAGAGATTACGAGCAAATTCCAAGGTATCAATGACGGGTTGCGTAATCAGTGGCAGATGATTGCGTTCGTAATTTGCATTCATAAAGCCAACGTCAAAGGTGGCATTGTGGGCAACTAAGACGGTGTCCTGACAGAAAGCTTGGAATTCTTCCAAAACTTGCTTCAATGGCTTGGAACCTTGAAGGTGCTGATCGGTAATCCCTGTCAATTCCGTTGTAAAGGCAGAGAGGGGGTGTCCCGGGTCAATGAATTCATCAAACTGCTCGATGATGTTGCCCTTGTGCATTTTTGAGGCTGCTATCTGAATCAAATCGTTGTTAACAGCTGATAGACCTGTTGTTTCTACGTCAAAAACGACATAGGTGGCTTCTTTAAGAGGCATTGAGACTTCATTGTAAGTAATAGGCACACTATCTTCTACAATATTAGCCTCCATTCCAAAGATGGCCTTTATNCCTAATTTACGAGCGCGGTGATAACCATGAGGGAAACTTTGCACATTGCCATGATCTGTTATGGCAACTGCAGGGTGACCCCACTCAGCAGCCTTATCAATTAGGGATTCAACCGTTGGGAGGGCGTCCATGGTAGACATGTTGGTATGGGCGTGAAATTCCACACGTTTTTGCTCATCTGGCATCAGGTCTTTTCGTGGGGTATGCGCGATTTCCTTAACCTGCTGAACGTTCATGGTTAGACTATTGGTGAACTGGTTATTTTCAATATTCCCTTGAACACGAAGCCAGGCGCCTTTAGCAATCATGTCATATTTTTTAAGTTCATCGTCATCCTTCGCCCATTTTTGCATGGCAAAACTTGACGTATAGTCTGTCATTTTGAAGTTGATGATGTGACGGCCTGTACGCGTCGTTTTCTTCTCAACATCAAAAACCATCCCCTCAAAGACAATGCGATTTTCCTCTGTCTGAATATCAATCATTGGCGTGATTTCAGCCTTTTCAAATCGAGCTTGGCGCTTAGCCGCTCTTTCTTTGTAGTCAAAAGCTGAAGAGGCTTTAGGTTCTTCTGGTGGCGGACCCGCCGCTTCAAGAGCTTTCTGTGCTTCAAGGTTTTCCTGCGCAGCCTGCTCTAAAAGGGCTTCACGATTGCTTTCAAAAGATGACTTCAGATCCTCTGTCATCGCTTGGTCAGAAACCACCTCAAACGTCAAGTCTCCGAAGCCAAACATGGCGAATTGCTGGGCTAGTTTTGGGATGTGATTCTTTTTGAAATGTTCATTTTCAGTGTATTTTGGTCCTGTAATGATAACCTTTTGCCCATCGTATGCAACTTGTAGTTTTGAAAAAGTTGCTTTAAAACTGGCACTGGCACAAAGAGGATGTTCAAAAGCCTCGCTATAATAAGCCTGCAAGAGTTCTTGGTCAAATTCAGGATTGGTCACCTTTATATCAAAAGAAGCCTTGATGTCAGCATTTTTAAAGGTTGACACTAGCCGCATCTCAAGCTCACGATAAAGCTCGATGGGAAGAATATGTTCAAACGAAAAATGAAAATCCCAGCGACGACTGAGAGAATGTACCTTAACCTCGATAATATCGGCAGATGAAAAGGCACTTGAACGACGGTGTTCAAGCGGCATTTCAATCTGTTCCATGAGTTTTTCAAACAAGTCTGACATGATTTCTCCTTGATAGTAACTGCTACTATTTTAACACAAAATCAAGAAGGACGGACATCAAAAAAGGCTGGAAATCCAACCTATTATATTATTCTTTAAAAACCAAAATCAGACCTTGTTGGCTCGCTACACTTCACTTCTATTTCTGTATCAACGTCGCCTAGTCTGATGTTAATTTTCATTAATTACATCACCCTAATCTGACCCTAACTGTTTACGGTATCTTGTTCCAATGATGGTTGCAATGACTGCCTTGATGGTATCACCGGGAATAAAGACCAGATTTGACAAAAGAGATGGAAGAAGGGCGGCATGGGTATAATGCGCAAGGTAAATCGCACCAATGACATCCACAACTAGAACACCTGATAACCAAACAAGGGCAAAGATAACTAGTGGTTGGGAAGAAGGGAGTAGCTGACGTAGACCGGCTAGAACAAGTGGCATGATTACCCACCCCATGACATAGCCTGCTGTTGGACCTGAAAATACAACTAAGGTCGTGCTACCGCCTGTAAAAACAGGTAAGAACAAACCAAGAATAAGAAAAATAAGAATGGCTAGGGTTCCTCTTTTAGCGCCTAAGAGAACGGCAGCTAGCATAACTCCCATATTTTGAAGGACAATCGGAACGGGGATAAAGCCTAATGGTAGCGGTGGCATTAGCCCTAAAATAATAATCAGGGTTGCCATTAAGGCAATTTGAATGAGTGATTTAGTGCTGTTCATGGTGAGACTCCTTTGAAAAATAGATATGATCATGAAGCTGGCAGTTAGGATTAAAAGCAGACCTGCAATGTGGACAGGAACCAGACTTGTAGCCTGTAAAAGTCAGATGGTTTTGACAGACTCCACAAATAACAGGATAGGTTTCGTCACTTGAAGTGGCTTTAAAGGGGTGGTTTTCCATAGCATCATGACACTTGTAACAGGCATAATAAGACTGACAGCTCGCACATTTTAAAGCAATAATATCCCGTTCAGAGTGATAGTGCTGACAGCGGCTGTTCTCATCTAGAGCAATTCCTTTAAATAACATGGCATCCTTTTCCTAAGCTTCTGTACTCTAGTTTAGCTAAGTTTTCCATTTGTGTCAACCTAATTAGAAAACAAGGTTGACACTTTTTGTGTTCTTTTTTCTAACTAAAACACACTCTTAGAAATATTGATTGATGCTCAATAAAAGTCAAAATTAAACGAGGCAATTCCGATGCAGATAAGACTGAAAATCATCAAATCAAGTCAACAACACCAAAATTTGATTTTCAAAGCGTATCAGAAAAAAGCATTGCCAAATTACGATAATCTTCTGGAAGCACTTTTGTCCTTCTCCTGTTTCAGTTAACGGTAATAATCTTTTTTGTTTTCTTTCCACCAAGAACACAAAAAAGGTTGAAGAAAAAGTCTATTTTAGACAATTTCTTCAACCTAAACACACACTTGCTAGTTTAAAGCTTGCACTCACTATGTACTGTTATTTAAAATCTGGTCTTCACTGATAAGCCTTTTAGAAGGGGCTGTTAAGAAAGACACTCATTTTAGACTAAATCAGTTTGAAACCTACTTAGGTAGAGAATCACCAGTAGCTAGTGGCATCATTTTTAAGTCTGCGGTGCTTTTTAAGAGGCTACTTCTTCAAGAGTCGTGATATTAACACGAACAGCTGTTCCGTCAGACTTGACAATCTGAATGGTTGAACTATCAGGGTATGAGAAGTTTTCTAAGCTGACTCTGTATTTATTAACAAGCGCCATTAATTTGTTTTCAAACGTTTGAACATCCATACCATATTGTTGCGCATTTTGACGTAAGGCTAAGTCAAATTCGTCTAGTTCTTCACTGTCATCTTCTGTTTCTTCAGTGCCTTCTGTGGCATTCGGACTTGTGTTTATATCAACGTCTTGTTCGTTGGTGTTAGTTGCTGGTTTTTCTTCTGGAACGTCGGTTACACTTTGTTCTGATTTGCCATGATCACTATCATCTCCCCAGCCTTCTTCTTTTGGAAGTTCATCTCTATGCGCCATATAGTACTTAATCGTTGAGAAGAGTTCAGATAGGGTATAGCCTTCTGGAGCTTCCCAACTACCTCCACGATCAAACCAATGCAGTGGCACATTGTGATAATGATCCAGATGAGGAACAATCAAGTATTTATTTTCGTAGCCAACAGCATATGCCATATGAGCTGGAATTTGATTTAATGGCACAATTTTTTTAGGAGTGGCTTCTTCAAAGATTTGGTGGGCAAGTTTCTCTTCTTCCTTCTTGCTTGCTTCCTCTTTTGACTGATTGCTTGGTGCTGTATCTGATTCTTCCTTATCAGCTTCCTTAACTACTTCCGCATCATTGCCCCATTCTTTCACTTTTGGACGTTTTTCAGGATGCATCATATAATATTTAGCCGTCGCAAGGTAATCTTCTAAGCTGTAGCTCTTATCGAAATCTTTTAGAATACCTGGATCTTCATCAAACCAGTCTAATTCAACGTAATGGTAATGATTTTTATGAGGAATAACAAATGTACCATCACGGTATTCGGTAGCTTGGGCAATCCCATAGAGCAAATCATCTGGATCAACAATAGCTTTTGGCTCAATAGCTTCATAGAGCTCTTTTGCCTTTCTCACTTTAGACCCTTCATCTGTGACGTTGGCTTCTTCTTTTTTAGCTTTGATGAATGCTTCAGCGGCTTTTAATTCTTCTTTGGAAAGGTCTTTCTTAGGAACCCAGTGTTCATGCGTCATATGGGGAATCACATAACCAGTACCAGCCTCTTCTTTTATGTCCTTCGCATCGAAAATATAACCATCAGAAGTCGTGTATTTTCCCTGTGCTTTGGCAGCCGCAATTTCTTCTGGGCTGTAGACGATTTGGCTATTTGGTTTGCCTTGACGTTGATCTTTAGGAGTAACCTTGTGACTTTCTTCTTCCGCTGAATGAATCGGCTCAATTGGCTTGGTGCTTCCTGGTTTTGGTGTTTCCTTTTTCGGTGTCTGAGGGGTTGAGTTATCTTTCTTAGGATTTGTCGGTTTCGTTGCGACAGGCTTAGAATCTTCTTTTTTATTAGTTAAGCCTTCAATCTTAAGACCGTGATAGCTAGCAACCAGTTTGGTGGCTTCTAATTCTAGCGGAGACATGTCCTTGTAGTGGATGAAATGGAAATGATTTCCATGGGGAATAGAAACGCCACTATTGGTAAAACTGGTAACCTTGGCTGGATCATAGACTAAACCATCACTTTCTACATGCCTTTCTGACAAGGGCTGTGCGTAAAGTCGTTTTAAAACCTTATCCAAAGCTGATTCTTTAGCTACTGGTTTTGGTGTTTTAGGTTTAGTTGTGCTTGGTTGAGCAGTCACCGGATTATTAGAATGGTTTGGTAGTGAAGGGCTAGTTCCATAATGACCATCATGATAGCTTGGTGTTTTCTGGCTGACATGATGACCAGTTGACGGCGCTAAGATTGTCGTCTTAGGCTTATGGGAGCTATTAGATTTTCCTGATTTCTTATTCCAGTAAGACTGTGCGGCAGCTAATTCACTTGGTGATAAGTCTGCCTTAGGAATGTAGTGGAAGTGATTTCCATGAGGGACAATAAAGGCATCGCCAGTATCTTCTACAACATCTGTCGGACTGAAAATATAACCGTCATCAGTCGTATAGCGCCCATCTTTTTTAGCAGCTTTGATAGCCTTTGTCGTAGCTCCGCCACCTGATTGTGAATGGCTATGAGCTTTACCATGCTGCTTAGCTTCTAATGTGCCTTTTTCTACCTGCTCTGCAATTTGCTCTTTCGTGCGAACATTGGTTTGCTTACTACCTTCTTTCAGATAGAGATAATACTTCCCATCAACCTTGATGATATACCCATCTTTAACTTTATTGATGACATCAGACTCACTAAAGACATAGTTAGGGTCTTTCATAATAAGTTCTTCACTAATCAAAGCATCATAGGGAACTTTACCGTTGTAGTAATGATAGTGATCACCATGCGAGGTGACGTAACCCTTGTCCGTAATTTTGATAACAATTTGCTCAGCAGCTATCCCTTCTTCATTGCTGATTTGTTCAGGCGTTTTAGAGGCTGCTTTTTTCGCTTTATTCGTTTTGCTTACTTTAGATTCGTTAATGTAAGCAACTTGATTATCCTTTTTTTGTTCAGCTTGATACTGCCCTAGTTGATAGCTACAAGCACTAGCCAATAACGTAATTGCGGCAGCCGCCGTCAGTAGTTTTTTATGGTTCATATTGCCCTCCTATTTATTTTAATTCTTGGTACAGGATTTCTAAATTTTCTTTAACGTTTTCAAGATAGCTACGATTATTTTTAGGATCAGCCTCCAAAGGGCTAAGCATTTTTAATTTGGCACCCGTTGATTTAGCAACTGTTTGAGCTACTTTTGGAGAAACATTTGTTTCAACAAAAATGGTCTTAACCTTATGATTTTTAATAAAATCTCTAACTTCTTTTAACTGTCGTGCCGTAGGTTCTTGTTCAGCCTTAATCCCAGCAATCCCTAGCTGAGTTAATTTAAAACGATTGGCTAAGTAAGAAAATGCCGTGTGTTGGGTAACAAAGGTACGCGAAGATACTGATTTGAATTTCTTCTCGTAATCTTTATAAATCTGATTGGCTTCCTTGCGGAAACTTTTCGCATTTTTATGGTAAATTGCTTTATGTTTAGGATCTAGTTGACTTAATTTATCCGCAATAATATCCACTTCATCAGCGGCAAGTAGCGGGTCTGACCAGGTGTGAGGATCATAAAGAGTTGCAGGATCAATGCCTTTACCAACTTCAAGGTCTTCTAAACCTTCTACTCTTTGAAAATCCAACGCTTTGCCTGCTTCCAGCACTTCTACCTCCGAATGATGTGCATTGGCATCCAAATCACCCGCCCAACTCTCTAAAGTATGGGAATGATAGACAAACAAATCAGATTCATAGATGGCAGCAACATCATTTGGTGATGGTTCAAAACTGTGGATACCAGCGCTTGATCGAATCATGCGGACGTCATTCAAATCTCCAGACACCTGTTTTGTCATGGCATAAACCGGATAGAAACTGGTCACAATGCGTAAGCCTTCTGCCTTGCTTGGTTTTTTAGATTGACATCCCACAAGACAGAGCAGAGAAAGACAACATATGATAACAAGTCCAAAATCTATAATTTTTCTTTTCAAACCTAAACTCCTTTCTAAAAATTAAGTGCGCTTAAATTTATTTAACCAGTTAATTATATGGTTAAATAAATCGTTTGTCAATAGCCTTTTTATCTTTTATCGTCCTTAAATTTAAAAATAGGATTTCAAGCACTCGCTATCAGCCTGTGAGGAACCAGCACTCTGACACATACTCCTAAAGACGAAGCCTACTAGTTCTAACTGTCGTGCGCCTTTTACAGTCAAGTGACATAGGAATGCAACTGATCAGGTGACAGCAAACTAGACAGAAATTGAAACTGAAAGGCTTGATGATGTCGTCAAATGAATTAAGGTTCAGATAAGAAACGGAGATGCGGACAGTACTTGATAGTCAATGAAAACCAAAAGCAGACTAGGCGACACCTCTGCAGATAGAGCTGAAGGTCACAAAATCAAGTCAACAAAATCTGGTTTTAATTTTCGAAGAGTATGAGTAACCTTTTTGTTTTCTACCCCAAGAAAACAAAAAAGGTTGAAGAAAAAATCCAAAACGGATATTTTCTTCAACCTGAAGGGTGGGTTCAAGTCCATCCTCTTCAACTGATTCTTGTATCGTCAAATGAATCAAGGTTCAGACAAGAAACGGGGATGCGGACAGTACTTGATGCTCAATGACAATCAAATTGATGCAGTGGCTGACTGGTCTCTTTGTTCGCTTTTTAAGATTCAAAGATAATCTCACCAACTGTGCTGATGGGGAGTAACATAATCCAGCCAATTAGTTTCGCCTGTTCCTAGAAAACAGAGTGAGGTCTGTTTTCCTTTCACTCCCATTTAGGATTAGAAATTACGTTTTGACTGATTGTAGCCATAACGTTCCATAAAGTCTTCACGGAATTCCAGTAAATTGTCATCTATGATGGCTTGGCGAACTTTCTTCATAAGATTTACAAGGAAATAGAGATTATGGTAAGAGGTCAAACGCATACCAAAGGTTTCATCAGCTTTGAGCAGGTGACGGAGATAGGCGCGTGTGTAGTTTTGACAGGTATAGCAGTCACAGTCATGGTCAAGCGGTGTGAAGTCTTCGGCATACTTGGCATTTTTAACCACCAGACGACCCTCACTGGTCATACATGTCCCGTTACGAGCGATACGCGTTGGAAGGACACAGTCAAACATATCAATACCACGAATCACTCCATCAATCAAGCTATCAGGCGCTCCAACTCCCATTAAGTAGCGAGGCTTGTTTTCAGGCAAGAGCGGTGTTGTGAAATCCAAGACAGCATTCATCTCTGCGTGGGATTCACCAACAGCTAAACCTCCAACAGAGTACCCAGCAAAATCCATAGCGACCAGATCTGCAGCAGATTGTCGACGCAGATCTTCAAAGCCAGCACCTTGCACAATCCCAAAAAGTCCTTGGTCGTGAGGGCGACGGTGGGCTTTTAGCCCACGTTCCGCCCAACGGCTAGTCCGTTCAATAGAATTTTTTACGTAATCATAGGGTTGGTAAAATTGAGGACATTCGTCAAAACTCATCATGATGTCCGAACCAAGATTGTTCTGGATTGAGATAGCTTTCTCTGGCGAGAGGAACATTTTTGAACCGTTCAAGTGGTTTTTAAAGGTGACTCCCTCTTCAGTGATATTGCGACTATCAGCCAACGAATAAACCTGAAAACCACCGGAATCCGTTAGAATGGCTTGGTCCCAATTCATGAATTTATGAAGACCACCCGCACGGGCAATCAGCTCATCACCAGGGCGCAGCCAAAGGTGATAAGTATTAGAAAGGATAATTCCTGAACCCATTTGCTTGAGTTCTTCAGGAGATTGCGTTTTTACCGTTGCTTGTGTACCAACCGGCATAAACATCGGCGTTGAAAAGGTTCCGTGTGGGGTTTCAATTTCTCCCAGACGAGCACCCGTGTGTTTTTCCGTCTTAATCAGACGGTATTTGATAGCATGTTCTGTCATATTGACTCCTTATTGTGTTACTCATTGAGTATTAATTTACTAGAAAAGACAGTCCTAGGGATGAACTAAGCCTTGGAAATGTCAAACATCGAAATCACCAATCATCTCACCCTGCACTATAACAAGTCAGCCATGCTATTTTACCAAATAAAGCGCTTTGTGTCAGTTACTTCTACTAAGAAATCTTGTTTTTTAATTCCACCCATAAGATTTTTCTCATGAAAACATTATCCTCTCATTTTGACTTGTGATATAATATGTCTAACAATTCTTTGAACCCCTTTTAGATTGGAGTCTTTTATGATTACAAGTATTAAACAACAAGCCAAGGCACTGTTGACAAACCTGCCTGGTAAGTATGCCCTCTTCACACTACCGATTGTTCTATCGATCATCAGTATTAGTGTTTCCTTCAAACAAGGCGCTTTCAACACCGGTGAAACTGAAGTTAGTTTTTCTGTAGCTATCTTCCCCACCTTAGTAAGTTTTCTAGTGGCCTTCTTCACCATTTCAGCGCTCTACACGATGCTTGAAGTGGTTCGGCAGGAACGCCGTTCTGTTGCATTCGGGGATTTAGCGCAAAGTTTTTCTGGCGATCATTTCCTTAAATTATTTATAACCCTCCTTATTCGTAACTTATTACTACTACCATGGGCAATCCTTTTGGCATTGGGGTTTGCACTAATGATAGGTGTTGGCGTTGCCTCCTTATCTGGCGAGATCAGCATGGGCAGCGCAGGACTTATCGTCTCCCTTATTGGTTTCATCTTGTTCCTTTTAGGTATTATCCTCAGCATTTGGAAATCTTTGCAATATTCGCAAACAGAATTTGTTATTTACGACCAGGTTGCGCAAAATCATTACCAAGGACCACTGGCAGCTATCAAAGAAAGTAAGCAGCTGATGAGAGGTCATGGCTTTGAACTATTCAAACTTTACTTGAGTTTTATCGGTTGGTTTATCCTTATGTTCTTCACTTTCGGCTTGATGTATATCTATCTTTTTCCTTACCTCACTACCACTCGTTCAGTCTACTACCAACACCTACTAGAACAAAATGATGTTGCAACAATTGAACACGAAAGCAGCTCTACCCAAGAGTCACCATTTGATACTCACTAGTACACTAAAAAACTCATCTGGTTTCTACCAAATGAGTTTTTTGTTATTTTCCGCTATAAACGCTTAAGTGTGATGGCAAAATAGTGACGTCAACTGGTAAGTCATCACCCTCATCTCCATCAACATTAGTTCCCAAAGTGGCTGCATTTTTCAGTGCAATATGTGCCTTATTAAAAGTACGATAGCCAATATTTTGGTTAGAATCTGTAACACCTGTCGCTAGACTTGGAATCGCCTTGAAAGACTCTAGCATGTTAGTATCTTTGAGATAAACCAAATGCAAGAGACCATCATCAACCTTCGCATCAGGCAGGAAGTTTTCATGACCACCGATAGAATTCGTCAATCCAATCAAAAGTGTTGTCGAGGTAACGGAGATGTTCTCACCATCAACTTCAAGTTCAAAATCATAGTTTTCATTTTGAGCAATCTTCTTAAGCCCTGAAATAAAATAAGCCATCTTGCCAAACTTGGTTTTTTCTTCCGCAGAAACATCACGAACAGCTTCAGGAATCGACCCAATGGCAATAACATTCATAAAGTAAGCGTCGTTTATCTTTCCAATGTCCAAAGATTTCGTTTGCTCGAAGTCAAGTTCATCAATAGCCTCTTGTGGATCGATAGGCATGTTCAAAGCACGTGCCAAATCATTGACTGTTCCTAATGGGAAAAAGCCAAATTTTGGTCGATAATCTTGCTCTGCCAAACCACTAATGCCCTCATTAACCGTACCATCGCCACCCATGACAAAGACACTGTCTACTTTTTCTTGGGCGGCCGCTCTTGCAAAGTCACGCGCATCGCCACCTTTTTGGGTTTCCTTAACTTCTACCTCATCAAAGTAGGATTCTAGTTTTTTTAGCGCAGCCTGTTGAAATTCTTGAGCTTTTTCACCACCTGCACTTGGGTTGATCACTAATAAAGCTTTTTTCATAACATCACCTCACTTGTTTTTCTTATTCTCATCATACCATATTGCCTTGCAAAACTCTTGATAATATTGTTGAAAACATCCGGAAAGTTTGGTTTTTTGACTTTTTTGTTATCGTCAAATGAATTAGCTGTCAGATAAGGAACTAAGACACGGACAGCACTTGATGCTCTTTGACAATCAAAAGCAGACCTTGTTGACTTGATTTGATGACTTTCAGTTCTATCTGCTATCTGTGTCGCCGAGTTTGTTTTTGATTTTCATTGAGTATGAGTAGGGCAAGTCGAATG
This sequence comes from Streptococcus thoraltensis DSM 12221, assembly GCF_000380145.1. GTDB lineage: Bacteria > Bacillota > Bacilli > Lactobacillales > Streptococcaceae > Streptococcus > Streptococcus thoraltensis. Next base: position 55,885 of record NZ_KB904629.1, read on the forward strand.
TGACCATGTGTTAAAGGTAATTCAAAAAACTATAGTTAAGTTTTTTTTAAGAGTCATTTCCTATAATACAATTACCCTAAAACTTTTTCATAATCTCTTAAGTCAGGCAGTCATGTCTGGCTTTTTCTACTATTTGCCAAGTCTATCAGGACTTTAGAGTGACATTATTTTTTAAAACAGTAGTAAAAGTAGCGCCACTGTTGCGGTTTTCATGGTTTGATAGTGTCATAAGCGCATACAAAAATCACACCTTATTTTGTGATTTTTTAGATAAGGTGTGATTAGGTGTAGTGCATAAACTCATTTACTGACTTTTGGTTGAATCATAGGTGTAAAGTTTATTATGTGCAATGAGGTAATCCATTGTCTGTATAAAACGATGTATAGAGACAATCACAGGCGGTTTCGTTGAAGCTATTTGTGATTGCCTTTTTTGTTGTGCACCTAATTCCATTCAGCAGCAAAAAACACCCTAATCCTTCGATTAAGGTGTTTAAGTTAATGATTTACCAAATCACTACACGGTCTGCTGGCTCACGCCACATGCCGTCGCCTTCTTTGACATCAAAAGTTGTAAAGAAGTCATCAAAGTTTGGCAATTGTACATTGGTACGAAGTTTCCCTGGGGCATGGACGTCAATTGATAGTAAGAGTTGTAGGTACTCTTCACGAGCCTTCATGCGCCACATAGTAGCAAAGTTAATGAAGTAGTCTTCTGCTGAGAAGTCATCATCTTTCTTGGCTGCTTCAAGTGCGGCTGCAAGTCCACCAAGGTCTGCCACATTTTCAGATACGGTTAATTTCCCATTGGTCTTGCCACCCGCGAAATCAATGCCGTCAAACTGCTCAACAACCTTATCTGTACGTTCTTTAAAGGCCGCATAGTCTTCTTCCGTCCACCAGTTATTGAGGCTACCGTGTTCATCAAAAGAAGCACCGTTAGTGTCAAAAGCGTGTGAAATTTCGTGAGCGATAACAGCTCCGATACCTCCATAGTTAGCTGATGAGGATTGCTCCAAGCTGTAAAATGGCGCTTGTAAGATGGCTGCTGGAAAGACGATTTGGTTTTGTTGCGGATCGTAGTAAGCATTCACCATGTGAGCTGGCATGTGCCATTCGTCACGGTCAACAGGCTTGTTCCACTTGCTCCAAGAGTGAGCGATGGAAATCTTAGCCAAGTTCTTAGCATTGTCAACCAATGAAAGATTTTCGTCAATCACTTTTTTAGCATAGGTTTCTGGTAATTTTTCAGGGTAACCAATGTGAGGTGTGATGACGTTTAGTTTTGTGATAGCCTTTTCAATTGTTTCTTTTTGCAACCAAGTGTTGCTAGACAAACGGTCTTTATAAACTTCAATCATGGTTGCCACCTTAGCTTCCACATCTGCTTTGGCTTCTGGCGAGAATTTCTCACCCGCATACCAGAGACCCAAAGCTTGAGTGAATGGCCCTTGAGCGAGATAGTAAGCGGCTTTTTTCTTATCCATGGCTTGCGGTGTTCCTGACAAAGCACGATTATAAACACCTGAAAGCACACGAATCTCATCGGTTAGGTAAGAATTGAAGGCATTAGCTGCACTATATACCAACTCTGCCTTGAGCAATTCCCAGTTTTCTTCAGAATAATACGCCGCAGCAAACTCCGTCCAAAAACGTTCTTCCGGTACGATGACCTTGTCTGGTGTTTGACCCAAGATATGTGTAAAAATAGCATCCAAAGGCAATTCTGGAGCTAACTTGGTGAAATCAGACCAGTCATAAGGGTGGTAGAGTTTCACGTATTCAGCTGATTCTTCACTTGAAAGAACATACTTAGCCAATTTAGCATCCAAAGCAAGGATTTTATCCAGCATGTCTTTGATTTCTTCATCAGAAAAGCCAAATTTAGGCAGTAAATCTTCTTGCGACTTGCGCCAGAGGGTTAACAACTCTTTGCCTTTTTCATTGTCTTTGGCATAGTAGGTCGTGTCTGGTAGGATGAGGCTTGGTGCTTCTGCCCAGAGGACGTTAGTTTGGGCATCCATAAAGTCTGGAGATACGTTAAATGGCAAGAGATTTGGTTTGCCTTCCATTTCATAAGTGCCCATTTGTTGTGCAAACTCAGCAAATGATGCTAAACCTTTATACTCTTCAATTAGCGCTTGAACAGGCTCTGTCCCTGCGGCTTCACGCGCATCGTAGTCAGCTACTAACTTGTGGAATTTGACAAAATTAGCCAAAATAGCATCATCTGGAAGATTGTTTCCTGCTAACCACTCATCAGTCGTTTCTATCATCAAGTCTTCAATCTCATCTGCTAAATCTGAGAAACCACCTGTGCGAGGTTTATCATCAGGGATAACAGCTGTTTTTTCCCATTCACCATTGACGGCTTCAAAGAAATCATCTTGTAAACGTGTCATATATGTCTCCTTTTTACTTACATCACTTGCAAGCAAGCGATTGTTAAAAACTATTTTAACAGAAAATGGTATAAAAAGAAGTCAAAAACAATAAAATTATGGCAAAAAGATGAAAAAAGATTATCTTGATATATGATACCCAAGATTTTCTTAACAGAAGATAGCCATGCTAGTTCTCTTCATCAATGTTATTAATACGTCCCAATTTAAATCCTTTTAAATGGATTGCTCCAACTTCTTCAAGTAAATCAATAGCTCTTAAATAGACTTCTTGATACCCCTTTGTCAACCGTTTTTTATTAAAAATACAGTCAAATGAATTAACTTTCAGACAAGGAAGAGAAAAGACACGGACAGTGCTTGATACTCTTCGAAAATTAAAAGCAGACCTTCTTAAGTTGATTTGCTGACCTTCAGTTCTATCTGCATAGGCATCGCCTAGTCTGCTTTTGATTTTCATTGAGTATGAGTAGAACAAGTCGAAAGTGGCGATGTAGCAAAGTTAATTCAAAAGACCATATTTTCATTAACGTGTCTCATCTAATGCTTTACTTCTGGTCATCCCGACTAGTCAGGTGGTTAATCACAATTACTAAAAAGTTTCGCGTTACTAACTCAATCACTGTCTAGACTTTATAATAAACCTTATAAAGCTATTTGCGAAGAAGTTTGGCTGCTTTGACAATGATAATCAACTTTGCACTTTAACAGGGATAGATTAGGAATAAGACCTGCAAAAATCAGCAGAAAGCTAGCGAAAAACACTTCAAACAAGTTTTCTGCAGCTTTTTTTATTACAGCAAAAACTAAAAACTCCTAGAAACACTTAACTAGGTGTTTCTAGGAGCTGTGCTGTTGATAGGTTAAACGATAGGGGAAATATTAGGCTGTTTGGTAGGGTTTGGGGTGAGGCATTATCTTTCAAAGCTTTGCCCGATTTTTTTGATGTTGGTTGTTATTCTTTAATGATTTCTTCCTCACGTTTTGACAAAATGAGGTAACCAACAGCAGAGAAGGCTGATAAAGCAGCGATAACGATATAAGACCAGAACCAACCAAAGCTATCGGCTAGAATGGGCATGAGCCAGTTGGCTCCCATATTTCCAATGAGGTAGGCTGTAACACCGACAAAACCAATGGCAGTACCAGCAACATTTAGAGGGACAAAATCGATGGTTAAGATATTGACAATCAGCTGAGGTCCGTAGATCAGAGCGCCAAGAACCCCTGAAATGATTAGGAGTAATGGGTAATTGGGATGACCACTGGCAGTCATTTGTTCATAAATAATGACAAAACCAGTCATTGAAAAGAGGCCGATAGCTCCTATTTTCGCCATTTTATTAGGATATTTGATCGCTAACCAAGCAAATACAAGCGAACCTGGGATGGCTACCCATTCTAAAATGGAGATGGCAATTTGAGCTTGTTCTGTTGGTAAATTAGCAACTTCACTGAGATAAATGGGCATCCAGTCTTCAATCCCAAAACGAATAAAGTAGAGGGCAACATTGACTGCAGCAACCAAAAGTAGGGCAGGATTACAAAAAACGTATTTCCAAATTAACTGACCGTAAGAGAGCGAATTTTTCTCTTCCTCAGTCGCCACATTTGATTCACCAGCATCACCGTACATGGTTCGCAAGGAATCAAGACCTTCTGATTCGGGATTGTCACCTCCCAGTTTCCAACAAATCAGAGCAAATCCTAAGACTAGTATGCCGGGTACTAAAAAGGCCATATAGATGTTACCGGTTTCAGGCGTGACAAAGCCAGCGCTCGTTAGAAAAGCAATCATCATTGGTAGGAGAGCGGAGCCTGCATTTTGAGAAATGTTCCAGCCTGCAATAGCTCCTCCCCGTGTTTTATTGGGGAAGAAATTAGCAATCATAGCCTGTGAAGCAGGTGCTAAAGCTCCTTGAACAATACCACAGAGAATTAAAAGGACACCAAGTGTTAGCATGGACGTGTTGAAAAAGCCAATGATAATACAGATTAGGGCACTGCTTCCTAAACAGACGGCAAAAAGTTTACGTAAGCTGACCTTATCTCCTAAGGCACCCATGAAAAATTTAGCAAGCCCATAGGAGACGGTTAGACAAGACAGAAGTGTGGCAATATCAGCCTTGTCCCACCCATTATTAATCATGATGCTATTAGACATCAATTTAAAATTATTGCGTACCAAATAGGCACAGACGTAACCAAAGAAGGCAATGAGAAAAACAATCCGTTGGCGTTTAATAAATGTGGCAAACTTTTCAGGATGCTGTTGTTGATAATCTGTTTCCATAAAAAACCTCTTCATAAAATTGTAACTGCTTTCACAAAAAGATTATACCCTAAGTACCCAAGACTTGACAAGGGCAATGGAACAAAAAACAACAGAACATTTCAAACTAAGATAATCGATGAAACCCTCTTAATAGTCTCTAAGGTTCAAAACACCTCCTAGATCCTTGGTTTTAACAGATGAAACAGGTCTGCCTTAATCATTGTCACTGCTAAACGGGAAACTTGCCCCTACTCTAAGAGCTTAACTTTGCTGCCCTGCCGCCACGGAATGCGAAAAGGTCATACAAGCTAATCTCATCTACGAATTATAGTCTTTTGAATTAACTTTGATACATGGTCACTTTCAACTTGCCGTGTTCATACTCAATGACAATCAAGTACTGTCCGCCTCACAGTTCCTTGTTCTGAAAGTTAATTCATTTAACGATATCGGCTACTTAACCACTGCATCTTGCACAGAGCCACACAAAAAAAGCAAAAGCTAGGTTTTATCCTAGCCTAGAATGTAAACCGCTCCCTGAAAATTTGATAATATGGGAAATCTTCAGGGGGGGATAGATAATAATTAGAGGTTTAGAAACGCTGTTATTTCAGTGTTTTTTGCTGCCTTTCATTTTTGACTGCAAAGAAAAAAGATTGGATAAAAAGTCCATTTTGGACATTTTATCCAATCTGAGATGGGTTTTATCCCTTCTTGGAAGAAATGGATAGCCTTATACTCAATGAAAACCAAAAGCAGACTAGCCACCGCCGATGCAGATAGGGCCGGTGTTCATCAAATTAAGTCAACAGGGTTTGCTTTTGATTTTCGAAGAGTATTAGTTAGCTAGTATAGCCAGTGTCTGATAAGGTTTGAGAGTTACGATTTGCCCAACTGTTTCTGTGTCATAGTTACTAATAAGCACCCGACCATTTTGATAATCGGCTGATAGGTCTAACTCAACCTCCTTGTCATAGAAGTTGTTGAGGACAAGAAGTTTTTGACCGTCTAACTCACGCTCAAAGGCGTAAACAGACTTACTATCTCTATAAGCTGCCTTGTAATCCCCTTCTGAAATAATCGGCATTTCTTTGCGAAGCTTGATAAGGTCTTGATAGAACTTAAAGATGACACCGTCTTTTTCATTAGCCACGTTAATCTCTTTGTAAGATTTTCCCGCCTTTAGCCATGGTGTCCCAGTAGTAAATCCAGCATTGTCACTAGCATCCCACTGCATTGGGGTACGTGAGTTATCACGGGACTTGGCTTTGATAATCTCGAGAGCTTCTTCTGGTGTTTTACCCTCATCTAGCATGATTTGGTAGGCATTGATACTTTCAACATCCACATAATCAGACATTGACTCAAAATCAGGGTCAATCATCCCAATTTCTTCACCCATATAGATGTATGGCGTGCCACGCGATAGATGGATTGACGCGCCCAGCATGGTTGCTCCTTCGTTGCGGAAATTTTTCACATCTACAAAACGGTTAAGAGCGCGTGGTTGGTCGTGATTGTTGTAGAAAAGAGCATTCCAACCATTGCCTTCGCTCATTCCTTCCCCCCATGAATGAAAGAGGTCACGCAGAGCTGCGAAATCAAAATCCATGATAGTCCATTTTTGACCGTCTTGGTAATCTACTTTCAAGTGATGAAAGTTAAAAGCCATTGACAATTCTTCACGGTCTGGAGCTGTATACATGATGCAGTTTTCCACAGTTGTCGCTGACATTTCGCCGACGGTCATGAAGGAATCATCCTGTCCAAAGCTGGCTTGGTTGAGTTCATGAAGGTATTCGTGAGTAATAGGGCGGTCAGTGTAAGCTGGTTTTCCATCATTGATTGGGCAATCTTTAAGGACTTCATCTTTACCAATCAGGTTAATGACGTCAAATCGGAAGCCTTTGACACCCTTGTTTTGCCAGAATTTAACGACTTTAAAAAGTTCTTCACGCACATTTGGATTGCGCCAGTTCAAATCAGCTTGAGTCACGTCAAAAAGGTGGAGATAATATTTTCCAGTATCACCAAATGGTGCCCATGCATTGCCACCGAACTTGGAAACCCAGTCAGTTGGTTCATCACGCAGGATAAAGAAATCCTGATAATACTTATCACCGGCTAAAGCTTTTTGGAACCATTCATGCTCAGTTGAACAGTGGTTTAAAACCATATCCAGCATAAAGTCGATACCCAACTCTTTACCACGTGCTACCATGGCTTCAAAATCAGCCATAGTTCCAAAGTCTGGATTGACAGCTGTATAATCTGCCACATCATACCCGTTATCGCGTTGTGGACTTGGATAAAAAGGATTGAGCCAGATCATATCAATCCCTAGCTCTTTGAGGTAAGGCAAGTTTTCTGTCACCCCATTGAGGTCACCGGTACCACTACCAGTCGTGTCTTTAAATGATTTTGGGTAAATTTGGTAAACAACCTTACGTTTGTCGATTGCCATGATAAGTCCTTTCTAGTAACTTAATATAGATAAGAAGCTGGAACAAACGTACCCAGCTTAAACTTTTTAGAGTTAAACTTGCAAGAGGCAGTGCTTGAATGGGGTTAATTCTCTGATTCTACCCGCTTTTCTAGCCCTACTCACCTTTTGCATGGAGGCGACAAAATCGATTACTCCTAGTTGCTGATTTTGTCTCTCTTGCTATTTCATTTTATTGTCAAATGAATTAACTTTCAGAACAAGGAACTGTGACACAGACAGTACTTGATACTCTTCGAAAGTCAAATGCAGACCTTGCTGACTTGATTTGATGAAGACAGTTCTATCTGCTATCTGTGTCGCCTAGTTTGCTTTTGATTGTCATTGAGCATGAGTAAAGCAGGTCGAAAGTACTGATCTATCAACGTTAATTCAAAAGACTACACCTAGAGTTTTGTTGCTTTAAGGATGTCTTCACCACGTGAAACATGGCGAGGAGTAGTTCCTACAGGATCAACTTGATAGTCACTATGATTTGTCACAATAACTGGTGTTTCAACTGGGTATCCAGCTGCTTGGATGGCTGCAATATCAAATGAAATCAAGAGATCGCCAGCAGCAACCTTATCACCTTGAGCTACATGAGCTGTAAAACCTTTTCCGTCAAGGTTTACAGTGTCCATGCCGATGTGCATAAGCATTTCCACACCTTCATCGCTCACGAGTCCAACAGCATGTTTTGATGGGAAAAGAACAGAGATAGTTCCTGACATCGGTGCCACAAGTTGTCCTTCAGATGGTTCAACAAGGACACCTTGCCCCATGACACCTTGTGCAAAGACTGGATCAACAGCTTCAGAAAGTGGTTTGACCTCACCAGCAAGTGGGCTATGAATTGAGGAAACAGTTGCCACTGCTGATGTTGTAGTTGATGCTACAGGCGCTGACGTTTCAGCCGTTACATCAGTAAGAGCAGCTTGCGAAGCTAATTTTTCATCTTCAGCTTTTGTAAGGACGTTTGCTTTACGAAAAACAATGGTTAGGATAAATGGCACAATAAGAGCAACTGCCATACAGATGAAGAAAGGCACCATGTATTTAACGTTAATGGCAAGAAAACCCGGGATACCACCGACACCGATAGCGTTGGCTTGAACGTTCATAGTCGTTGATAAAAGGCCTGCGAGAGCTGAACCAATCATACCTGCGACGAATGGGTAGACGTATTTAACGTTAACACCAAAGAGGGCTGGCTCAGTTACGCCAAGGTAGGCTGAAATGGCTGCTGGAAGTGAGATTTCAGCTTCACGTTCATTTTTGCGGTTCATGAAGAAATAAGCAAATACAGCTGAACCTTGTGCCATATTTGAAAGAGCGATCATTGGCCATAAACCAGTTGTTTTAGAAGCAGTATCTGCAATGAGTTGGGTATCAATAGCATTGGTCATGTGGTGAAGTCCTGTGATAACAAGCGGTGCGTAAAGAGCGCCAAAGATGGCACCAAAGAGCCATTTGACAGGACCAGTTAAACCAGCTAAAACAACAAATGAAATCCCTTTACCAATTGTCCAACCAAGTGGGCCTAAAACGGTGTGAGCCAAGATAAGTGCTGGAAGTAACGAAAGAAATGGTACAAAAATCATTGAAACCATTTCTGGAATGCGTTTGCGCCAGAAGATTTCAAGGTAGGACAGGCTAAGTCCTGCAAGAAGAGCTGGGATAACTTGGGCTTGGTAGCCAATACGATTGATTGTAAATGATCCGAAATTCCACACCCAATCCTTAGCAATTTCAGCTGCTGGTGTTCCTGCTACTGCATAGGCATTGAGCAATTGTGGCGACACCAAACAGATACCAAGAACGATACCTAGAATTTGCGTTGTTCCCATTTTACGAGAGACAGACCAGGTGATTCCTACCGGTAGGAAGTGGAAAATAGCCTCACTGGGTAACCAGAGAAAGTGGTTTACACCGCTCCAGAAAGGGGAAACCATCGTAATGGTATTCCAAACAGGATTGCCATCAGCATCAAAAACTTTTGCACCATCTGCAATCTGTTGACCTAACCAAGGCATTCCCACAGATTCTAAGACATTACGAAAACCAAGAATTAAACCACCAACGATGATTGCTGGAATAATTGGAGTGAAAATCTCAGCCAACATGGTCATGACACGCTGGATAGGATTTTGATTACTTTTGGCTGCTGATTTAGCCGCTTCTTTAGAGACGCCTTCAACACCTGAAACGGCTGTAAAGTCATTGTAGAAAATCGGCACATCGTTACCGATAATGACTTGGAATTGTCCCGCGTTGGTGAAGGTGCCTTTAACAGCTGAAATCTTTTCGATTTCATTAACATTCGCTTTGCTGTCGTCATTTAAGACGAAGCGCATGCGTGTCGCACAGTGTGTGACAGCCTTGATATTTTCTTTACCACCGATGGCAGTTAAGAGGTCTTTAGCTTGAGATTCAAATTTTCCCATTTGAGTCAAACTCCTTTTATGATTTACTAGGATTGCTCCAGATTATTTTGCAGTAAGGCGTAGATAAATTTATTTACAAGACAAGTGTAATCGATTGCAAATTTGTAGGCAAGTTGTTTGGCGATATTTTTCTTAATTTTTGTTAAAATAAGGTATCTTGTCTGTAAAAAATAGACAACTTAGAAAAAGTGTGAAAAAATGAAAAAGTACGAGAAAATTTTCCGAAATTTAGAAGCTGCTATTATCCAAGGAACCTATCAAGTTAATGACTTTTTGCCAACCGAAGAAGAGCTGGCTCAGCAATTTGCCGTAAGCCGCGATACCATCCGAAAAGCTTTGAAACTCCTAGCACAACACGGGCTGATTCAGAAACGTCAAGGTAGTGGTTCACAAGTTATCAAGCATGAACGGATTAATTTCCCTGTTTCAGCCTTAACCAGTTTCCAAGAAATTGCACAGGCGCAGGGCATGACGACAACAACCAACGTCATCGCTATTGATAAACTCATCGTTGATGGGAAACTATCAGAACTCACAGGATTTTCACCTAAGAGTCATGTTTGGCGCATCACGCGCCAGCGTGTGATGGAAGGCGTTGCCTCTGTTCTTGACATTGACTATTTGCTAACCACATTTGTTCCAGAAATAGACCGTTCAATTGCGGAAAAATCCATTTATGACTATTTGGAAAATCAGTTACACCTCATGATTGATTTGGCAGAAAAAGAGATTACTATTGATCAAACTAATCAGCAAGACAGCATTCTTCTGGATCTAGCAGGTGAGCATCATGTTGTTTCCATCAAATCTAAGGTCTTTCTGACCAACGGCAAACAATTTCAATTCACCGAAAGTCGCCATAAACTGGATAAATTTAGGTTTGTGGATTTTGCCAAGAGAAGACCAGCAAATTAGACAAAAAAAATAACAATTCAAAACAAAAAGAACTGAGATAGTCGAGCTATCCCAGTCTTCTCTTATTTGCTTATCCTATGGTAAAAACTGATGACATTTTTGGCAGTATTGGCAATAAGAGATGGTGCATTTGTCATAGCTTCTTTCAAACTCATCGGAGAATTGACAATATCAAAAACCCCTGAAATCCCAGCATCATAGAGGGCATCCAAGTCTGTCGCTGCTCCACCGACAATCGCTATTGTAGGAACACCGTGTTTCTGAGCCAGCTGGGCAACCCCAATAGGAGCCTTACCATTCACTGATTGACTGTCCATTTGACCCTCTCCAGTAATCACCAGATCAGCTTTGGCAATGACCTCTTCAATAGCTATCAACTCTAAAATAGTCGCAATACCTTTTTCTGCTCTAGCATTGAAAAAGGTCAGCAAGCCAAATCCCAAACCACCAGCTGCACCAGCGCCTGCACTGTCTTTCTCGTGCCGTCCAGTCACTTCTGCTGCAAGATCAGCATACCTATCAAGCGCCCTATCCAAGTCCCTCAATTGCTCTATATTTCCTCCTTTTTGAGGACCATAAACAAAAGAAGCTCCCCGCTCACCACACAGGGGATTATCCACATCCACTAATAAAACAATCTCAACATCAGCGATAGCCTTTATTTTTTGGCTAGTATCTATCGAAGCAATTTTAGAGACATTAGCAGAAATCGGTTTGAGAGATTGACCAGCCTCATCAAAAAATCTTACTCCTAGAGCTGCTGCCAAGCCCATGCCGCCATCATTTGTCGCACTGCCACCCAAGCCTATATAAATCTTTGACACGCCTTTGTTAAGCGCATCTTTAACAAGTTCCCCCGTTCCATAAGTTGAAGATTGCAAAATATCCAAGTCTTCTTTTGCTACCAGGGTAAGCCCAGAAGCCTCTGCCGTCTCAATAATAGCTGTACTGCCATTATCAATGAGACCATAATGAGCCTCCACAGTCTGACCAAATGGTCCTTGAACATTTAAGGAAATACGGCTTCCCTCACGACTCGTCATAATGGCATCCACAGTCCCTTCACCACCGTCAGCAATAGGAAAAACAACAACGTGATCGTCAGGATAAAGCGCATGAATCCCCTGACAAATACTACGACCAACTTCTAAAGAGTTAACACTACCCTTGAAAGAATCACTAGCAACAACAATCGTTTCAGCCATAAACATCTCCTAGTCTTATACTCAATGAAAATCAACAACAGACTAGACGATGCCGATGCAGATAGAACTGAAGGTCATCAAATCAAGTCAACAAAGTCTGCTTTTGATTTTCCAAGAGTATTAATCATTCTACTCGTCTATAAAGTTATTACTGCCATTATATGAAAATCTCTTCAACTCCTCAAGTTTAGCGTTTACATAATGTATTAGATGTGTTTTTTTCATAGAAAAATGACAGCGCTTACTTAATTTGTGATATAATGAACCTAAATCACATTCTGTACAAAAGGAGATTTAGTTATGGTAACTTATCAACAATTTGCTGAAGATGACATGCGCAAAAGCGCCCCTTACTTCTCACCTCTCAAAACGACCATTGAGACTGCCTTTTATGAAAATCATGTCAAAACCATTAGGTCGTTGGAGGAGGCTTACACCCTAGCCAGTAAAGCGCCTACAACGGTTGTACTTGACATGGAGGTGGCTCACGCTGACGAGTTAGGGCTGCCAGAAGGAGCCAAGATACTTCTCTCAAATGGCGGAGCGGTTGTTGGACGAACTGCCAAAGCAAGACGTATTTTGGGGCAAAATCCTGAAGAAGATACCAAACTTCTGCCAATTGTGCGTGACGCTATTTTCAATGCTCGTCACCGGACTTTTTACCGTGCTGATGCAGTTGTTGGCTTAGACGAAGCCTTCATGCTCAGAGCCCATCTCATGGTGCCAGAAGACGACATCAACAACCTCTACTCTTGGTTGATTAATTTCCAAATCTTAAATGACGATTATCAAAAACGTCTGGATCAGTCCGTCCTACATGACGACAATGATATTTACATCTTCTCTGATCCTGAGTGGAGTCATCCAGATTACCCTGATGGTTTGGCTTATTTTGATACCAACCACAATTGTGCTTTCATTCTTGGAATGCATTATTTTGGTGAGCTTAAGAAATCAACTCTTACCCTAGGTTGGGGAACCGCCGCTCGAAACCATTACGTTTCTTGTCACGGAGGATTGAAAATCTTCAAAAAAGACGGTCAAGACAGCCACGTTGCTTCTTTCTTTGGACTTTCTGGTTCAGGAAAATCAACCCTAACCCATGCTAAGCATGACGGTAAATACGACATTAAAGTTCTTCATGATGATGCTTTCATCATTTCAGAAATAGATGGTTCTTCTATCGCCCTAGAACCTTCTTATTTTGATAAAACACAGGATTACCCATCAGGGCACCGTGAACAAGATTATTTTGTAACTGTCCAAAACTGCGGGGTTACGTTGGATACAGAGGGGCGTAAACGCTTGGTAACAGAAGATGTTCGAAATGGTAACGGTCGCACCGTCAAATCCCGCTATTCAACACCAAATCGTGTCGATCGTATCGAAGATGGGATCCAGTCTATTTTCTGGATTATGAAAGATGATTCATTACCACCGCTGGTTAAAGTCAATGACCCCGTTCTTGCTTCAACTATGGGCTGTACCCTCATGACTATGCGTTCCAGCGCTGAAAACACTTCTGATAGCCTCAATAGTTTGATTATCGAACCCTATGCTAATCCTTTCCGAGTTTATCCTTTGGTTGAAGATTATCAAAAATTCCAAAACCTCTTTGAATCAGGCGTTAATTGCTACATTATCAACACTGGCTCTTATATGGGAGACAAGATTCCTAAAGAAACAACCCTCAGCATTATTGAGCAAATCGTTGATAGGAAAGGTCTCTTTAGACCATTTGGCCCAACTTCAAAACTTGAATTTTTGGATTGCCCAGAATTTCCAGTTAAGGCTTTCGATGACGAGTACAAGCAACTCATTAGAGATCGTATGCAGGCTCGCCTTGATTTCCTTCTCAACTTTAACCACAGCAATCTCGAGCATCCGCTACCTGCAGAAGCCATTTTGCATATGGAAGATTTGCTAAAAGAGTTAGAGTAGTAGGCTTACTTAGATCGCACTCTATAGTCAAATGAATTAACAATCGGAAACCCAAAGCCTTATTTGCCACCAGCTAAGGCTTTGGGCTTTCTTGTTTTTCACTTCAAAAAACTGGCTCGAAGTCATAACAAAAGCGAGAAATACCTATGGGATTTCTCGCTTTTAAGCTGTTTATATCTATAGGCTTTCACCTAATGCTAAATAAATTGAATTGTGTTCCAACTTCTTTGAACAACTGCTTTTATACTCAATGAAAAGAAAAATAAGACTAGGCGACACTGATACAGATAGAACTAAAGGTCATCTCATCAAGCCAACAAGGTCTGACTGTCGTTTTAAAAGAGTGTTGAGTCAGAACAACACGAGTTTTGAAAGACTCTCTACAGTTCTTTAGTCTCTTCATCAAGCGTCCTAAAGGCTTGATTCTTAAGCTTTTGTGGTGCAACGGCAAGGAAATTACCAATAGCTAAAAACACTAACCCTCATAACGCTGAAAGAATGCGAGATAAGCCTGTAATAGGAAGTGGGGGTGCTTTTTAAGGCTTGTTTTACAGTCTTTTGAATTAGCTTTGCTACATGGTCACTTTCGACTTCCCTACTCATACTCAATGAAAAGCAAGTACTGTCCGCGTCTTTTCTGTTCCTTGTTCTGAAAGTTAATTCATTTGACTATAATTGGCTTCATTGATTAGAAGATAGCATTAGTTTCATAGTATCTACAAAACAGCTATTTTATTTTTGGGTAATGATGAAACCACCTTTTGTGGAACGCTTGATAGCTATGTCCTCAACTCTAAGCACTTAACGCGCTAAAAACATCGCAACTAAAATCAATACGTCAACCACCAAGCGAATCAATTGGGGTTTCAAGTTAGGACGCTGTCCCATATTAGCAGCATTATTGAGGGCTATTCCTGACATTGCAAAAAGACCTCCGGCAACACCATAGATAGCACTGCTGTTGCCCTGCCAGAAATAAAGGTAGGTAAAAGCAATGGTCACAAGCACTCCAAAAAGCGTCAGCAACATATTACGTTTGGTAATGATTTTAGCTCCCAAACTGCCTAAAACCGCTGAAAAAGCTATTACAGACAGGTATAGACCTAGCACAATTAACACGACAATTTTCATAAAATCCTACTTATTCTTTGTGTCCAAGATAATAGTCACAGGACCATCATTGACCAAGGCAACTTTCATATCTGCTCCAAAAATACCCTTTTCAACGGGAACAGTCTCAGCCAAAGCTGCATTAAACTGGTCATAGAAAGCACTAGCCTTATCAGGCTTGGCAGCGCCAGTAAAGGCAGGACGTTTCCCCTTTTTAGTGTCGGCATAGAGAGTAAACTGCGAAATAGACAGAATGCTTCCTTTAATATCCTGAATAGACAGATTCATTTTATCATCTGCATCTGAAAAGATGCGCATATTGACAATCTTACGCACTGCGTAGTCCAAGTCTTCTTGATTATCCTCCGGACCAACACCAACCAGAAGCATTAGTCCTGGACCAATCTGACCGACTATTTTTTCTTCTATCGTCACAGACGCTTCTGAAACCCTTTGAATTACAATTTTCATAGATTCATTTACTTTCTAAAAATCAACTGACTTTAATCACTTTCAAACACAAACCAAACAACATTAAGACCCTATCACACTCAAAGATACTAAGCAGCGTGTTGACAACCTTTTTTAACATTTTACTGCCTCATGAGGAAACAGTTGTGAAAGCCTAAGATTGACATAAGTAACAAGCTACAATTCCCTTAACCACTTACCTCGAGGTAAAATCCTCTAAAACTGAACGCTACAAAGATACTAAATGACAAATCACTCTGATAGGAGACAGGGCATAAAAGACATAACCTGAGTTGCACTAACAAGGTATCCACTGATTCATCAAAGACTATCAGCCATTGGTACGCTTAACAGAATACACATCTGGAATAATCTTAATTTTATCAACCACAGATGTCAAAGCAGAAACATTGGGGATACCAAAGGTCACGTGAATGTTGGCAAACTTCATATCTTTACTTGGTTGTGCATGAAAAGATGAAATATTTTTAGTGGTATTTGAAACCACTTGGATGACATCGTTGATAATCCCCGAACGATTGAGGGCATAAATATCAATCTCAGCTTGATATTCTTTGCGAGAGTGGGCATCATCCCATTCCACTTCAATCAAGCGCTGTTCATAACCTTCCTGACTCTTGATGTTGTGGCAATCTTGGCGGTGGATGGCTACCCCACGACCTTTGGTGATGTAGCCTTCGATAGGATCTCCAGGGACAGGGTTACAGCATTTGGCGATACGCATAAGAAGTCCCGAAGCCCCTTGAATGATAACACCATTTTCATCACTCTTGACCTTGAGAACATCTTTCTTCTCAGCCTTAACTTCGCCGCCCTTCATGAGCTCTTCAGCTTCAGCCTTAACCCTTGCACGCTCTTCTTCACGACGCTCTTTTTCGGTTAATTTATTAAAAACAGTGACCGGACCAATATCACCAAAGCCAACCGCAGCATATAGCGCCTCTTCGCTCTTCACACTAAGTCTCGGTAGAATCTCTTCAATACGTTTTTTCTCAAGGTACTTATTAGCCACGTAGCCCTGCTCTTGGAAGAAGTCCACCAGAATCTCGCGACCTTTATTGACTGACATTTCCTTGTCTTGATTTTTGAAAAATTGACGGATTTTATTACGCGCTTTAGTCGTTTTCACCATCTTAATCCAGTCACGACTTGGTCCAAAAGAATTACTGTTAGTGACAATCTCAACAACATCACCCGTTTTGAGCTTGGCAGTCAAGGGAACCATGCGACCATTTACCTTAGCCCCCGTAGCCTTCTCACCAACTTGGGTATGAATAGCATAGGCAAAATCAATAGGTCCAGAATCCTTTGGCAATTCCTGCACGGCACCTGTTGGTGTGAAGACATAAATCCGCTCTGAAAAAATGTCTTCCTTAACGGAATCAACAAAGTCAACAGCATCGCCATTGGATGCATCCTGTAATTCTACTAGGTCTTTAATCCAGTTCATACCAAGAGCCGACTCTTTTTGATCAACCTTGGCAGTAATCCCTTTTTTGTAAGCCCAGTGAGCTGCCACCCCAAATTCTGCTACTTGGTGCATTTCTTTGGTCCGGATTTGAATTTCAATAGGTCCTTTTGGTCCATAAACCGTAGTATGAATAGACTGATAGCCATTGACTTTTGGATTGGCGATGTAATCCTTAAAACGACCCGGCATTGGACGCCATAGTTCATGAATGTAGCCCAGCATAGCGTAGACATCGCTTTGCGTTTCCATGACACAACGGATAGCAATCAAATCATAAATTTGATCAAAGCGTTTCTTCTTATCACGCATTTTGCGATAAATAGAGTAGATGTGCTTAGGGCGTCCATAAACCTCACCGAAGATTCCTTCTTCTTCAGTTGTTGATTTGATTTTATTAACAATTTCATCCACAAGTTCTTCACGTTCGCGACGTTTTTCTTTCATCATGTGGGAAATTTTATAAAATTCAACTTCGTTGAGGTAACGAAAAGACAAGTCCTCTAGTTCCCATTTAATACGGCTAATACCAAGACGGTGGGCTAGAGGCGCATAAATTTCCATAGTCTCACGAGAAATACGCTCTTGCTTATTTTTAGGCAGGTGTTTCAAGGTACGCATGTTATGCAGGCGATCTGCCAATTTAACCAAGATAACACGAATATCCTTAGACATAGCCATCAGCATCTTTCGATGATTTTCCGCCAACTGCTCTGCATGGGATTTATACTCTACCTTCCCCAGCTTTGTAACACCATCAACGATATTACGAACATCCTTATCAAAGAGTTCTTCAATATCCCCTAAAGTAAAGTTTGTATCTTCTACAACATCATGAAGAAAGCCGCAAGCAACTGTCACAGCATCCAAATGAAGACCCGCCAAAATCCCTGCCACTTGGATAGGATGAATGATGTAGGGCTCACCAGATTTTCGGTACTGTTCCTCATGTGCTTTTTCTGCACACTCCAGCCCCTTCTTAACCAATGCAAGATCTTCTTTCGTCATGTATTGCGCTGCTAATGCAACGACTTCTTGACCAGTTAAATCAACCGCTTTTGCCATTCTAACTACCTACCCAATCTTAGACTCTTATAGTGTAACTATTTTAACACTATTTTTTAGAAAAAGGAACGAGTGCCCTCGCTAATTGCTCATTTTTTAAGATTTAACAGAAAATTACATGAAAAGCAAATGTTAAATCAATCCTTTAATAAAAAAGTTCGTTTTAAACAAAAATGTTATTGATGAAAAGGGTTACTTTTTATATAATGTTAATGTGAATTATTTTTAGGAAAAAAGGAGATCTTATGTCAAAGCATTATTGGTCAAAAAGCGCCCTGTTATTATCTCTTCTTGCTACTGCAACTAGTGCCAGCCTCGTTCAAGCAGAAGAAACAACAGGTTCAACGACAGCTGCTAATACTAATGTCGTCAGCCAGCCAGCAGCAACTGCTCCAACTGTAGAAGCGACACCAGCTACAAACCAACCCGTCGCTTCCGATACAAGCACGGTAACTGAATCACAGCCGCCTGCTGAAACTACTACAGCTAACTCCGATGCCACATCAACAGCAGCCCAACCCGTTGCAGCTGATACTAACGATACCGTTGCTCCTCAAGAAGGACAATCTGTTGACGTTCGCATCCTCTCAACAACCGACCTTCATACCAACCTTGTCAATTATGACTATTACCAAGACAAGGAATCTCAAAAAATCGGTCTAGCTAAAACTGCCGTTTTGATTGATAATGCCAAAGCTGAAAATAGTAACGTTGTCCTCGTCGACAACGGTGACCTTATCCAAGGAACACCTCTTGGAACATACAAAGCCTTGGTTGACCGTGTTGAAAAAGGGGAACAACACCCCATGTATGCAGCTCTTGGCGCTCTTGGCTTCGATGCTTCAACGCTTGGAAATCATGAATTCAACTATGGTCTTGACTACCTCAAAAATGTCATTTCAACTGCTGGTCTTCCTGTAGTCAATGCCAATGTTATTGATGCAACAAGTAATCAACCACTCTTTAAACAATACGAAATCATCACCAAATCATTCAAAGATGCCGATGGTAAACAAGTCAATCTTAAGATTGGTATTACAGGAATCGTACCGCCACAAATCCTCAACTGGGATAAAGCAAATTTAGAAGGAAAAGTCACTGTTCGTGATTCTGTTAAAGCCTTAGAAGAATTAGTTCCAAAAATCTGCCAAGCCGGTGCTGACATTGTCCTCGTCCTTTCTCACTCTGGTATCGGCGATGATGAATACCATGAAGGCGAAGAAAATGTTGGTTACCAAATCGCTGGAATCAAAGGGGTTGATGCTGTCGTAACTGGTCACTCACACGCTGAATTCCCTTCAGGAGATGATACTGGATTTTACGAAAAATACCCCAATGTTGACGGGGTAAATGGAACTATCAATGGGACACCTGTTACGATGGCTGGTAAATATGGAGACCATCTTGGTGTCATTGACCTTGGCTTAACTTACACTAACGGCAAATGGAAAGTTACCAAGAGCCACGCTGAAATCCGCGAAATTGACACGAAGAGCAATATTGCCGATCCAAGAGTCATAGCTATTGCTGACAAAGCCCACCAAGGTACCATTGCCTACGTTCGTAAACAGGTCGGCACAACAACAGCCCCTATCAACAGCTACTTTGCACTCGTCAAAGATGATCCTTCTGTTCAGATTGTGAATAACGCACAGCTCTGGTACGCTAAGCAAGAACTTGCTGGAACACCTGAAGCAGAGCTACCTCTACTATCTGCTGCTGCCCCATTTAAGGCTGGTACAAGAGGAGATGCTACAGCTTATACTGACATTCCTGCCGGTCCAATCGCGATTAAAAACGTAGCCGATCTCTACCTTTACGACAATGTCACAGCCATCTTAAAAGTAACCGGAGCCGATCTGAAAGAATGGTTGGAAATGTCTGCAGGTCAGTTCAACCAGATTGTTCCAACAGACACTAAGCCACAATCGCTCGTCAATATGGAATATCGCACCTACAACTTTGATGTGATTGATGGTCTCACATACGAATTCGATGTAACACAACCAAATAAATACGACCGCAACGGTAACTTGGTTAATGCTAGTGCGAGCCGCGTTCGCAACCTCAAATATAATGGTCAAGCCATTGATCCAAATCAAGAATTCATGGTCGTAACTAATAACTACCGTGCTACTGGAAACTTCCCTGGGGTTAAAAAGGCAAGCATCAATCGTTTGCTTAATCTTGAAAATCGCCAAGCCATTATCAACTACATTTTGGCTGAAAAAACCATCAATCCTTCTGCTGATAATAATTGGCGCTTTGCAGACACCATAAAAGGACTCGATTTACGTTTCCAAACAGCTGATAGTGCCAAAGGCTTGGTAGCTGGTAGTCAAGAATTAGTCTACCTCAACCCATCCACTACTATGGAAGGGTTTGGAGATTATCGTTTCGTCTACACAGAACCTACAACGACTGCACAAACACCAACTGTTGACACAAACGACGATCAAGTCGGTGACACATCAAGAACAACACTGGATCCAAAAACTCAAGCGGCCATCCACAGCATGGTTGCTAAGGCATATGCACAGACACTTGCTTCAACTGCCAATGAAAAACAAGCAAACATGTCCTCACAAAATAATGCAAAAGCCCTACCAAATACTGGTGAAACAAGCTCACTTTGGATGACAATCTTAGGAATTGTAAGCCTTGGCTTCATTGCTAAAGTCAAAAATCGTAAAGAAAACTAGTTTTCCAAAATAAAAATTCAGGTTGAAGAAAAAGCCCATCTCGGACGATTTCTTCAACCTGATTTGTTTTCTTAGGAGAATCCAGAAAAAGGTTACTACTACTCAATGAAATTGGAGGGCTTCTCTACTTCCTTTTCCTACCAGATTTTTTACTCTTTACCGAGTTGTCTTCCCTTCAATAAAAGAAACAGGGATTTTCTTACGAACAACTGGATGATTGTTGTTTCGATCATTGATACGATCTAATAAACAAGCCACTGCCTCTTTAGCAATTGCAGGAACATCTTGACGGATGCTAGATAGAAATACAGGTGTAGAATAACTTTGTTGACTTCCGTCAAAACCTATTAATTGGAGATCTTCAGGAACGCTTATATTTCTTTGCGTTAACAATTCGTAAACATTCAAAGCATGCGTATCTGACGCTGTTAAGATACCATCAACTTTTATTTGACCAGAGGCTATCTGGTTGATAAATTCAATCAGTCTGTTTTGATACTCTTTGCGGGAATCACTATCATAACAGAGATGGTAAGGAATACCATATTCCTCGCAGTAGGCTTTAAACCCATCTAAGCGAGCTGTCGTATCATTTTCATACGAAGAACCATGACCCACATAAGCCAGAACAGAACTTCCCCTTTGAGATAAAACTTCCGCACCTAAGTATCCCCCATGATAATTGTCACTGGAAATAAAATCGGTATTAGCTGAAAAAAAACGGTCTATACTAACGACAGCCATGTCTGAGGTGATATAGTTATCGATATTACTATAGGTAATCGCAATAATCCCATCAACCTTGTTTTGACGAGCCATTGTGACATACTCTATCTCGGCATCCAAATTATCCCTGGTATTACAAAGAATCAATTTAATCCCCTGCTCCCTTAAAGTCTGTTCTATATAATAAGTCAACTCACTAAAAAAAGGATGCCAGACACTTGGAATAATCAAAACCACACTGTTAGTTCGATTGGTTTTTAACCCCTTCGCGTAGGTATTAGGCTCGTATGCCAATTCTTTGATAGCTCCCTCAACAGCAATTCTGGTCTTCTCCTTAACTTTAAATCCATTGAGGTACTTAGAAACTGTTCCTACAGATACTCCAGCTAATTTAGCAACATCTTTTATCGTAGCCATCCATTACTCCATTCTTTGGTGCTTGTATTTATCGATTATAACATAACTAAAAACAGGCTTGAGATCGAAGTAATCCCAAACTCATTTTAAATTTTTCGTAGAAGCTGATGTTGATTATTAAATTTCCCACAAATCTAATTCGTAAGAGGTCTTACCTTTACTTGTCAATTGCAATCCGTTGGCGTCTTTTTTGCTAAAAATACGGCTTGTAAATACTTCAAAACCATCGTTAATAAAAATTTCAAGGCTAGATTCATCTAAAAATAAATGGATGTCTAAACTATCTGCTTGAAATTCACATGACCTTGTGCGACCATACTCAGCTGTCACCGTTTCACCAGCATTGCTTAAATCTAACTGCAATCTGGCTTTGCTACTATCATAAGAAAAGACAACCTTCTCTCCATCTCCCTCACGAAGAGCTAGAGCAAAGTATTCCAGCTCATCTAAGGTTAGGCTAAGTTGTAATTCATAAGTCCTAGACGTTTCAGAAAAGCTAAAGGTTTCATCATTTAAGTCTCCAACAAAATGCCTGTGGGACTTCCTCAAGCCTTCCAATTCCTTGACAGGGCGTTGATAAAGATGACCTTTTTCAACAACCAATTCTCTCGGCAGAGTCAAACAGTGTGCCCAACCATAGGCATCTGTCACACAATCCACTCCCGGGAGCCCTAGCCATCCGACTAAGAGTCGACGACCTAGGTGATCTTGCATCGTTTGAGGGGCATAGAAATCAAATCCTCTATCTAATTCCTTGAATTTATTATGATGAAACTGACCTGTACTAAAGTCAATAGGATTTCCCATCAGATAACCAGACTGAAAAATATTGCGATATTTTTCGCCCTCAGCTGACATTCCTTGAGGGGAGAACAATAGCACGCCTTGACCATTTTGCTCAAAGTAATCTGGGCACTCCCACATATAACCAGCATTGCTATAATCAGCGGTATCAATAGTTCCTTGATACTCCCAATCTACTAAATTTTCAGATTTATAATAAACGATTTTTCCTCTATTATCGGTAGTTTCTGAACCAATTAAACAGATGTACTGCCCCTGATATTCGATTACTTTAGGGTCTCTGAAATTATCCGTAAACCCGCTTGGGCTATCTGAAATTAGGGGGAATTTTGCTTTTTTGATATTTCCAGACTGATCCATAACAGCATGACACTGGTAGGGGATTCTTATCCAGTCTGCCGTTCTAGTATTTCCCGTGTAAAATAAATGTAACTCATCTTCTACCACTAAACCACTTCCTGAAAAAACACCGTGGCTATCATAAAAACTATCTGGTTTTAGAGCTACGCCTTCATCTTTCCAATTCAGCAAATCTTCGGATGACACATGATACCAGTATTTAACACCATGTACGGGTCCTAAAGGAAACCATTGATAAAAAAGGTGGTAGCGTCCTTTATAATAACTAAATCCATTAGGATCATTTAACAAACCTGTCTTAGGTTGTATATGAAATTTTTGGCGGTAGGGAGATTTTGCAACCTGCTCTAACAATTTCTGATAAGCCTCTTGCGTAACATCTTCTAATCGCCTATAACGTTCTTCACGCGTCCATTCCATAACTTAGTCCTCAAACAACTGTCTTTTTCAAGAATAGTTTATGTAACACAAAGGTCATCACAAATGAAACCGCAAAGGCAATAGTAATCGCCACTAAAAATTGCCCCATTGATTGAGGTCTCATTACAATGACACCTGGAATCCCAGCAGGACCTTGTGAAACAGACAATACTTTCATCATCGTAGCATAGCCAGAACCTGCTGCTGAACCTATCAAAGCTGCAATGAATGGATAACGCAGTTTTAAATTGATACCAAAAAGTGCTGGCTCAGTAATCCCTAAAAGCGCTGAGGTTCCGGCTGCGGGAGCGATACTTTTTAGCTTCAAGTCATTCTTCATTAAAAAGAAGATCGCCAAGGCAGCAGCTCCCTGTGCAACGTTTGAAGCAGACACAACTGCAAAAGTTGGGGAACCACCTAACGTTTCAATATTAGATAAAATTTGCATTTCAGCCGTTACTAAACTATGATGCATACCTGTAATAACTAAAAGGGGGTAAAGAACGCCATATATAGCACCTCCGACAGCTCCTAAATCATAGAAAAGCCACAGGACTAACCCCGTCAAACTATCCCCCACAAATCTCATGATTGGACCTATCACCACAAATGTAATCAATGCAGTAAATAGTATCGAAATCAACGGTGTAATAATCATGTCTAAAATAGCTGGAACAACCTTACGACAAGTTTTTTCAATAATAGCTAATACAAAGGAAGCTGCAATGACTGGCAAAACAGTACCTTGATAACCAACCTGCGCCACTTTTAGTCCAAAAATATTCCAAAATGGGAGAGTATTATTAGCCAAGGCTTCTGCGTACCCATAACCATTTAATAAGTCTGGGTGAATCATAATCGCACCAATAACCGCGCCGAGAACTGGAGTTGCACCAAATATCTTAGCAGCAGAAAATCCAATAAGGATTGGAAGAAAAACAAAAGCTGCGTTAGCAAAAAGATTTATCATACTTGCTATATCTGCAAATTGTGGATACACTTCTACTAATGTTTTTCCTGAAATAAACAGTCCCTTAGCCGTTAGAACATTGTTCAAGCCCATCAGCAAACCTGATGCCACCAAGGCAGGCAAAATAGGCACAAAAACATCCGCTAGGGTTTTTAAAATCTTTTGCAGAGGGTTAAGTTTAGTTGCAGCGGTATTTTTAAATTCCTCTTTGCTGACTTCCGATAGATTAGCTAAAGCCATAAACTCTTCGTAAACCTTATTCACAATGCCTGTTCCCAAAATAATTTGAAACTGACCGCCATTATTAAAATGTCCCTTTACTAAGTCTAGACTTTCAATCTTTTCAACGTCAATTTTTGATTCATCTTTAATAACCAATCTTAGACGAGTTGCACAGTGGACAGCTGTTGAAATATTCTCTTGCCCGCCAACCGATTCAATGATAGAAGTGGCAGTTTGTTTGTAAGCATCATTAACCATCTTTAACTCCTTTTATAAAAAAGTGAAACGTTTCATATTTTTATGTTAGCACTAATAAAAAGCATTGTCAACCCTGTTTAAATCAAATATTGCAATAAAATAAAACGCTTCCTTTCATTCTGGATAAAAGTTGTATTTTAAAATAACTTTCTTTATAATTACAACTAGAAAGGAAACACTATGTCTACACTTACCCTTGTCTACGTCAGTCTCAGTGGAAACACTCACAGCTTTGTCACACGTTTTGCTAGTTTTCTCAAAGAAAAACACAACATTGACTCCAGATTGATTAACATCAAAGAGCTTAAACACGAAACTTTTCCTGTTAAAGAGCCTTTCCTTGCCCTACTGCCGACCTATCTCGAGGGCGGAAATGGCTTGGATTCTGGTGACACCGAGATTCTGACGACACCGTTGCGACAATTCATCGCAGCCCATGATAACTATAAAAACTGCTTTGGCATCATCGGTTCTGGTAACCGTAATTTCAACAATCAGTATTGCCTCTCAGCCAAACAGTACGCTGAACAATTTGGTTTTCCCATGTTAGCTGACTTTGAACTTCGAGGAACATCGGCTGATATAGAACGCATTGCTCCTATTGTTCTGGACGCTTGGCAGGCTTTTGAGAAGTAACCAAAGCATTGAGGAATCTAGGATAAAATGCTCGGCTTCTCGCTTTATTATCGCTTGACCCGTCTTCGTTTTTTGAACTGAATTTTTATTAAACATTAGAAATACGCTTATAAAGGATTTTTTATGAAAACAACCGTAGATTACATCACAAGGCTAACCAACATACCATCTCCAACTGGTTTTACCAAGACTATTATGAATTACATGACATCAGAGCTACAAAGTCTTGGCTATGAACCTGTTCGTACCCACAAAGGGGGGATTATGGTTTCTGTAAAAGGCAAAGATGATGACAAACATCGTGTAGTCACTGCACATTTGGATACACTGGGAGCCATGGTTCGTGCCATTAAACCAGACGGTCGCCTTAAGATGGACTTGGTCGGTGGCTTTGTTTATAACGCCATTGAAGGTGAAAACTGTACCGTCCACATCGCCAAAAATGGCAAGGAGATTTCTGGAACCATCCTCATGCATCAGACGTCTGTTCATGTTTATAAAGACGCTGGAACTGCCGAACGTAATCAAGCCAACATGGAAGTGCGTCTAGATGAAAAAGTTACCAGTGCCGAGGAAACACGCGCTCTAGGTATTGAAGTTGGAGATTTCATTTCTTTTGATCCAAGAGTTGTGGTCACTCCAAATGGCTTCATCAAGTCACGTCACCTCGACGACAAGGTCAGCGCAGCCATTCTCCTAGAACTTCTTAAAACTTATCAAGAAGAAGGCATCGAACTGCCATATACAACCCACTTCTACTTCTCAGCCTTTGAAGAAGTCGGACACGGTGCCAACTCCAGCCTTCCACCTCAAACTGTAGAATACTTGGCTGTTGATATGGGGGCTATGGGAGATGATCAAGCAACAGATGAATACACTGTTTCTATCTGTGTCAAGGACGCTTCTGGTCCTTACCATTACGAACTCCGTCAACACATGGTCGCTCTTTGCGAAGACCAACATATCCCTTACAAGCTTGATATTTACCCATATTATGGCAGTGACGCCTCTGCTGCTGTCCGCGCAGGTGCTGAGGTCAAACATGCGCTACTTGGTGCTGGTATCGAGTCCAGCCACTCTTATGAACGTACACATACAGACTCAGTAGAAGCCACCGAGCGCTTGGTTGATGCCTACCTCCAAAGTGAAATGATTGACTAGTTGACTTAGAAAACCTACGCATTCATCTACCAAAGCTTTTTAACTAAGCTCATGTGCAATTTACCTCACCGACTTTAAAACCAGCAAAGCCTACAGGAAAGCCACACCGCAGGAGAAAACATGTCCGAACCTATTATTATCCCTCATAAAAAAATAGGAAATATCATCTACGCATTTGGAGCTCTCTGCTTTGTCCTAATAGGGCTAAGCTTTCTCACAATCCCTAGTTTCCCCATTCAGTTGATAGGACTTCCCTCAATTGCCTTTTTTGGCATTTGTTTGGTCATTTACACCAAAAGAATCTTCAGCCCTCGTCCCTTACTAATCATTGACGAACAGGGAATCACTGATAACTCTTCGGCCTTAGCTATAGGGTTTATTCCTTGGAAAGACATTGAAAACGTAGAACTTCGCCACATGCTCAACCAGACCTTTATCAGTGTCGAGGTCAAATCTCACGATGCCTATTTGGCAAAAATGACCCCCTTTCAACGCTATGCTACAAAAGCCAACCTCAAAATGGGCTACCCTCTCGTCAATATCACTCTCAACACCACTGGAGCTGACTCTCAAACCATCCATCAGAGGATTGAGGAAGATTTTAGACATTATTATAGAAAGTGAACGACTATGCCAAAATTAATCATTCTACGAGGCAACGCCGGCTCAGGGAAAACCAGTCTAGCTCACTCTCTTCAAGAAGAATTGGGAGAAAATACGCTTTTACTATCTCAAGATTTACTAAGACGAACCATGCTTCACGCCCACGACGGCTTTGATACTCCAACTATTCCTCTTCTTCTTGAACTATTAAACTTTGGTTTTTATAATTGCCAAACTACAATTTTAGAAGGCATCCTAAAATCAGATTGGTACCAACCAGTCTGGCTAAGGATAATAGACCTTTACGGCTTTAAAAATATTCAGGCTTACTACTACGACTTACCTTTCGATGAAACACTAAAACGACACGCCACACGTGATAAGGCTAACGAGTTTGGAGAAGAGTCTCTCAAGCGGTGGTGGGTCGAGAAAGATTATCTGACAGATATTCCCGAAACAAAGCTAGGGAAGACAATTTCTCTAGAAACCGCCAAAGCTCTCATACTGTCAGACCTTAAAAAGTCCTGATGACATTGATCATCAGGACTTTTTCTTAGACTATCTCAATTTCCAAACCAAAATGGTCACTAACCACTGGGCTGTTTTTTCCGTCAAAGATAACTTTTGAGGATTTTACCTCGAAAGACTTATCTACAAATGCATGATCTACTTTGAGCGCTAGATCATTGCCTTCCCAACCATCAACATCAGCCAGAATGGTGTGGTCGCCAAAAGACTGTTCTGCTGCCATATGACTATCCTTGAGGTTCAGTGAACTGTTGATAACTTGTTGATAACCTTCATTTCCTGTAGGGTTGTTGAAATCCCCCATGAGAATGAGGGGATTTTTTTCAGAGGCAAGTGCTTGGGAGAGTTTCAACCATTCCACTTCAAAGCCTTTTTCCCACCACGACAGGTGCAAACTAACCATCGAAATCTCTTGTCCAGCAATCTTTGTACGTGCTAAAAGCGCTCGTCTGGTATGGTAATCAGTAGGATCTACCGTTTCTGAAGCCAAAATATCAAGCACTTCAATCGGTGTCTTGGATAAAATAGCGACACCTTCATGAAAGCAATCGTAACCGATATGGTTGTACACCCAAGACCAAGGATAGTCAGCGCCCTCCTCTTTTAAAGCGGTAACCAACTTTAAAGCATAGTTGTCTTCGTGAATCGGTGGGTTTACCATTAAAGGTTGGTAATGAAGACAATCTTCTGCCTCTCTAGCTTCAATAAGCTGATTGACTTCCTGCAAGCAGATAACATCATAATCATTTTCTAAAATAGTTGAAAGTAAGCCTTGGAACTTTATTTCCATGTCTTCTTCTCTCCATGAATGCGTATTTAAAGTTAGTAACTTCATGATTGATTCCTTTCTTTACTGTGGATCTTATTATACGTCAAATGAATTAGCTTTCAGACAAGGAAGTGAGACACGGACAGTACTTGAGTACGACAAGTCGAAAGTGACCATGTAGCAAAGTGAATTCAAAAGACTATAAAATCCCACTATCGATACTTCCAAAATAGGTACTAAACCTAGAGCTAATACCTCGAATAAGCAAGCTAACAAAACCAACTTAGACTCTTTGAAAATCAAACTTAGACCTTGCTGACTTGATTTGATGAGCTTGAGTTCTATCAGTAGCAGCGTTGCCTAATCTGACTTTGATTTTCATATAAGTACAAGGATTTCTAAGCTGCTATCATAAATGAAAGAATCCGAGCTTTTAACTCAGATTCTATGTTTATAATGGTTATTTTAACACTTATAGTTTAACGCGTGCAACCACATCTTTAGCAGAGTGATGACCTGTTTTTTCAAGTGTAACAGTTTCAATTTCTGCAGTATTGGTAAAGGCAACAACCGTTGTCACCTCACGACCAGCTGAGCGAATAGCCTCAAGATCTGCAACAACTAAGAGATCGCCTGCAGACACACGTTGACCATCTGTAACCTTAGCTGAGAATGGCGCACCATTGAGGGCTACCGTATCAAGACCGACGTGAACTAGCACTTCCAAACCGCTATCTGTTAGCAGTCCAAAGGCATGCTTAGTTGGAAAGACACTAGTCACTACACCAGCTACTGGAGAGTAGATGTTTCCATTTTCAGGTTCAACCGCAAAGCCATCTCCCATCATTTTTTGTGAGAAGACTGGATCAGACACTTCTGCGATGTCTAAAACCTTACCGTCAGCAACACTTGCTACCATCTCTTCAATGCCTTTAAAGTTTGTGTGACTTGTAGTTGTAGCGTCAGCTTCTTTGACTGTTACAGTTGGGATTTCTGCGCCTGAATCCAATAAATCTTGAATGTCAGATTTTAGAATATCTGCTTTTGGTCCATAAACTGCTTGAACACCATTTCCTTTGACAATCAAGCCCATAGCACCAGCTTGTTTCCAAGCATTTTCAGAAGCAACTTTTTCAGTATCATTGACACTAACGCGAAGACGAGTCATACATGCATCCACATCAGCAATGTTTGGTTTTCCACCAAGAAGATTGATGATTTGAACAACTTGTGAATTAGCATCTGCAACTGTACCATTGCTTTCAGCTTCTGAAGAGTCGTTAAGCATGTCAGCATCATAGTTACCATTTCGACCAGCAGTTGCCAAATTCATTTTCTTAATCATGAAATCTGCAACAAAGTACATGATACCAGCAAAGAGAAGAGATACCCAAACAAAGTTGATAAGATCCATTCCCAAACCAGCTTTAATCGCCATAGGGGTACGAGTTAAGAGCTCAATGTTACCAAATGAGTGAACACGAAGATTGACAACATCCGCCATAGCAAAGGCTGCCCCTTGAAGGAGTGCGTAGACCACATAAAGTGGCATTGCAGCAAACATGAACATGTACTCAAGAGGTTCTGTAACACCGGTTAAAAATACCGCTGCTGCAGCTGAGACGAACATGGCTTTATATTTTTTCTTCTTATCAGGATCAACATTGCGATACATTGCAAGTGTAAGACCCATCAAGATACCAGTCGCACCAATCATTTGACCGACTTTGAAACGCGCTGGTGTCACTGCGTTGAACAAATCATTATAAGCAGCTGTATCACCCGCACCTTTAAGATTTACCAAGTCTGTTACCCAAGCCAACCAGAGTGGGTCTTGTCCGAATACTTGACTACCTGCACTTGAACCTGTCAAGATGTCATATGTTCCACCTAGTGATGTGTAGTTCATTGGGATCGTCAACATGTGGTGAAGACCAAATGGCAAGAGTAGACGTTCCAAAGTACCGTACAAGAATGGTGCCAATACTGGCGCTGTGTCTTGTGATGAAGCAATCCATTTACCAAAGCCGTTGATTCCTGATTGGATAACTGGCCAGAAAATTGCCAATACAATCGCTACAATAGCAGAGCGAAGGATAACCACAAACGGCACAAAGCGTTTACCGTTAAAGAAAGTCAAAGCGTCTGGTAATTTGCGGTAGTTATAGTATTTGTTATAAGCTGTTGCACCAACAAAACCAGCGATAATACCAACGAATACCCCCATATTAAGAGCAGGATATTCCAAAACACTTGTAAAGTAGTCAGCGACTACCATCTTAGTGCCCAAGAAACTTGTCAAGGTTGCTTTTGGATCGGCAAGCATGGCACTTGAAACACCATAGATACCACCAGTAATACGGTTAATCAAGATGAATGACAAACCAGCTGCAAAGGCACCACCAGCACGTTCCTTAGCCCAGCTACCACCGATAGCCAGAGCAAAAAGCAAATGAAGATTACCAATAACTGCCCAACCAATTTGAGCAACAACATTCCCAATGTTAGCCAATAGAGGCGAGTCGGGATTAATCAAGGGAATAGAGTTCCCGATACTAACCATCAAACCAGCCGCTGGCATAACCGCAATAACAACCATCAAACATTTTCCGAATTTTTGCCAAAACTCGAAACTAAAAATTTGTTGAAATTTTCCTTTCATGTGACCTCTCCTCACAATTTCCAGACATGATGTCTTTTAGTTGAATTTACGCAAGCGTTTGCGTTAATTGTAACCTTATTATAACACCTTTTTAAAAATTGTAAAGCGATTTCAGATAAAATAATGAAAAAAATACTGCCTCATTTTATTCCAAAGATCTCGTTAGACACTCGAAAGTGCATAGAAATCATCTGCTCCTAAAGTCAACCTAAAACTGGTTACTATAGTCAAATGAGTTAACTTTCAGAACAAGGAGTTGAGACACGGGCAGTGCTCATACTCAATGCAAATCAAAAGTAAACTAAGCGACGCCAACGCAGATAGAACTGACGGTCATGAAATCAAGTCAACAAGGTTTGCTTTTGATTTTCGAAGAGCATGAGTAGGGCAAGTTAACAGTGACGACGTATCAAAGTTAAGTCAAAAAACGATAAACTAATCAGAAGCAGCCAAAGGCTGAAGCCTCAACTTCTAAAAACTTAACAACTTCGAAAGCAAACCGCTCATCACTTTGAACATGCCAAAAGAGAGAACCAATCGATCCTCTCTTTTATTTAATGATAAATTATCCGCTACACTTAACAAGCAGCCACTTTTCTTCAAGCTGACCCTCTAAGGTCTCTCTTTTTAGCTAGCCACTGCAGGGCATTTGCTTTTCTATTTACTGATAAGCCTTCCACTACAGTTGATAATGTGAGAAGAGGAGTTTTGAAAAGCTATAAATCAAGTCAGTTTTAAAGCACATGACCTCGGGCAGCCACTAGACCTATTTTATGCAAAAAAGCGCAGCCTTAGCAAAACAAATAACAAGAAAGCAGCTATTAACAGTATCGCTAGCATTAACCCCTTTATTCTTGGTTGCACCTTTGCCAGACTTAAGTTAAAAGTATCTTTTTTTGATTTCAAATATAAAAAAACAAGAATTGCGCCTAAAAGATTTAGCATGCAGCACTGCTGAACCAGTATAGCATATAAAACACCTTTGGCATCATCTTCAGAAAAATTGAATTTCTTTTCGTTACTAAGTATAAAAAAATTCCCTAGGGTTATCATTGCAACTAAAAAACTAATCGCAGACGTTACTTGATTTTGCAGTAAAGTTTGCAAGCCTTCGCCAGAAGAAATGGCTCTTATATATAAATACGTCACTATTGCTAAACAAGATATTATCCAATAGCCTAGTAAAATCCTTTTGTAAAATCGTGCTGTATTAGTTTTAACGTTAAACATATCTCTCACCGTCTAAGATTGTAATCAATTATTTTCCTATATATGTAATCCATTGTCACATTAAGAGGCATTAAAGAATCAGTGGTTTGATTGGGTGTAAACTGAAAAGGCGTCGTTTGATAATGAATAGCATAATCCGAGTGCTTATTCATAAAATTATCACCCAACCTGCTAATACTAATGATAGGAACCTTTCTTAACTCGAGAGCTAAAAAATTAGCCTGAATATTTTGAGTCGAACCACTTAAAGACGCTACTATAAAAGCATCTCGATTCGAGATAACTGGCATTGTTAAATCCAACTCTGTCTTATTGGGGATGACAATAATTGTTTTACCAAGTGGAACTAGGAGTGTTGCAAATTCTGATAAAATTCTCCGCTGCGAAGACCCCGTCCCATAGGCATAAATAATTTTTGCATTATGAATCAGTTCAAAAATCTCGGTAAAATCAACTTTCTCAAGTAAATCCAAAGTTTTCATAATATCCACCAATTGCAATGACATTGAATCACTAAAGTAATCAACCTTTTGCTTATTATGCTCCTGCCTCAATGCATATTTAAATTCAGAATAACCAGAAAAGCCAAGCTTTTTTACTAAGCGTAAAACGGTTGATTTTGAAGTAAAGGTCTTTTCAGCCAAGTCAGTAATGCTTAAAGTATGCAATACCTCCTTGTTCTCTAACATGTAAGCAACAATATCCTTATCTAGTTCTCCCAGCACTTTTTGGTGCTCTGCTATTAACTGCTCAATCATATTTTTTTAAAACCTTCTTATGAAATTATTGGTAATAGCATTATACCAAAATTAGCAGTGTTTGACTTAGCATTCAAAAGGGGATGCCAATGACAGGCATCCCACTTAAACCAATTGACGAAAAGCCTTATCGAAGTTCTGGCCAGTATTCCTTGTTTGCTTCAATTAAGTCATCCAAAATTTGTTTAGCAACACGACCGTTTGGAACCATCTTTGAAAGCGTGAGAGCTTGCCACAATTTTTGATAAGAACCTTCTTCCCAAGCTTCTACAACCAGTTTTTCCACTGACACTTGTTGTTCCATCATTCCTTTTTGGAATTGAGGAATCTTACCTTGACAGATTCTTTCAGGGCCGTTAGAAGTTACAATACATGGCACTTCAACCATCGCAGTAGAATCAAAGTTCTCAATGGCACCGTCATTTTCAACAATCAGCAACATTCTTTCATGGGTATTATATGCCAATGCCGTTGCCAAATCGACAATGTATGAAGCATGGTCGTCAGCTGTAAATGTGGTATCAACAGCCGTACCCTCAGCAACTATACGATTACACTCTGTGAAGACTATTTTTTCTCGATGATCCATAACTTCATTTGCACGGGTGTAATCAGGATCTGCAAGTGCAAATTCATCTTGTGAATAAAAGTAGTATTTTAAGTAAGTATTAGGGAGTGTGTCTGGATCTAACACTGCAACTTCTTTTGCTTTTTCAAACGTATGCATCCAACTAGCTTCAACGTCTTCAGAATGCTTATTAGCTAGCTCATTTGGTGTTACATAACCATGTTTTTGAACGTAATCTTTCAATTGGGGCATCAGATCATTTCCGTCATGGTCTCGAATATCAGTCCACCAGCCGAAATGATTTAAACCATAATAGCGAACGACAAAATCCTTACGAGATTCAAGGCCTAGAATTTCTGCCATCCGATATTCAATACCTACAGGCATGTCACAAATATTGATAATACGACTATTTGGTCGTAACTTGCGAGTTGCTTCAGCTACAATAGCTGCTGGATTAGAATAGTTCAACATCCATGCATCTGGTGAGTATTTTTCCATAAAATCAATTAACTCGATAACACCCCCAATTGACCGCATACCGTATGCGATACCTCCAGGCCCGCAAGTCTCTTGTCCGACCACACCGTATTTAAGCGGAATTTTCTCATCTTTTTCCCGCATGGCATACTTACCAACGCGTATATGAGCCATGACAAAATCTACATCTGTAAAGGCTGTCTCGGGATCAGTTGTAGAAACAAATGTGATTTCTGGTGCTCTTTCTTTTAACAATATTTCACAAGCATCGGCAACTTGTTTTTGTCTGTCGTAATCATTATCATAAAATTTAATTTGTCGAATTGGCATTCTGTCCTGATGATTAAGCAACATCATGATAATACCTGGTGTAAAGGTTGATCCCCCACCTGCAACAACAATAGAAACTGGTTTACGGTTATTCATTACTAATCCTCCTATAACTTGTCTTTTGAATATTTCACTAAGTTATCGAATTCCTCTCTAACCTGTGGAACATCTAAACCAACAATAATTTGAATATTATTACCTTTTCTAACTAAGCCATGAGCCCCACTAGCTCTAAACACGGCATCATCTTGAACAAGTCCTTCATCTTTAACGGTTAAACGAAGACGTGTCGCACAATTAGTCACACTAGCGATATTTTCAACGCCACCTACAGCTTCTAAGAAAGCTGCTGCACGCTCTAAATACACACTATTTTCTGATGAATCAGTCTTACCGCTCTTTTTATCTTTGTAATCCTGTTTGGAGTACAATTTCATTTCAGCATTTGGATCTACCGCTCTCCCTGGTGTCATCACATTAAATTTGAGAATTAAAAATCTAAACACAAGGAACCAGATTACAGTGTAAACTAAACCAACCAAGATATGCGTGAAAACAGTGGCTGAATGGTTGGCAAACATCGGAACCCACCCTCTAGTTACAAAGTCTATCAGACCACCACCATAATCGCCTGTTACTCCAAAGAAATACAAGGTTGCCGCCAAGAAAGCTGCTAATACCGCATGAATAGCAAATAAAGGTGGTGCAATAAATAAGAAAGTAAACTCTAAAGGTTCCGTAATACCAGCCAATACAGCTGTTAACGTTACGGGAATCATCATTGCCAAAACTTTTTTTCTATTTTCCACTCTAGCAGTATAATAAAATGCTGCAGCAATACCAGGTGAGGCAAATACTTTAGAATTTCCGTGAAGTGAAAAGCCACCTTCTGGGAATAACGTTTTTAAGGATTCTTTTGAAGCTGCAAATTCATTTAAATGAGAGAACCAGTACTGGGTAATCCCACCCTCAACAACAGCTGGGCCATAAACAAATGGTGTATAAACAAAGTGATGAAGTCCCGTAGGGATCAGTATCCTTTCTAAGAATGTATATATCCATACACCGATAACGCCAGAAGACGCCATCATGACTTGTAGGGAACTAATTCCCAATTGCACTTTTGGCCAAATGAAACAAATTAAAAACGCTATTGGTAACAATATGGCAAATGCAACCATAACAACAAAGGAAGAACCTTGGAATGTTCCTAAAAATTCAGGCAAAGATTTTTCAAAATAACGATTATGCAAATAAATGACAATCGAAGCAATCAAAATAGCACCGATAATCCCGGTATCCAAGGTCTTAATCCCCGCGATAGCCTTTAATCCACTGATACCACCAGGATCTTGAGAAAAATCTACACCGAAAGCTTTGTCCTTATAAGTCAATATCGTATTAATAAAATAATTTAGCGTGAGATAACTCACCACTGTTTCCATAACGGCTCGAGCATTTGCTTTTTTTGCCAATGCTATCGGTAAACCAATAACGAATAATAGTTCCATATTATTAAAAACAGTCCAAGAACCATTTTCAACAATTTTCCAAAATAAATGCCACAGTGTCCCTTCCGCTGCAAGTCCTCCAACAAATAGCTCATTATTAGCTACAGTTGCAATTGAGACCATTATCCCTGCAAAAGAAAAGAGTAACACTGGAGTAAACATAGCGCCACCAAAACGCTGAAACTTCTCCATCATAAAATCTAATTTCCTTTCTACTCTACTGCTCAGCGCTAAGCATTTCGTTAGTTATTACTTGTTGACTAAATACTAATACATTTTGTATGCGGTTACAACACTATTTCTAAAAGATGATTTTAGATAACTATTCTGAAACAAAAATTCACCGCGTGGGAAAATTCCCAGAAACTAATCTGACAAAAAACAAAGAAGCAAACCAGTCTAAACAGTTTTGGACATTAATTGCTAAAGCAAATGATATCGTCAAATCAATTAACTTTCAGACAAAAAAGTGAGACACGGGCAGTGCTTGATTTTCAAAGAATAGGAGTAGAGCAAGTTGACAGTGACGACGTATCAAAGTTAAATCAAAAGACTCTAACTTCACGATACTCTTTATAAGGCTAATCAAGCCAAATAGCTAACTCACCGATACATGACAGCCACCTTACTTCAATACCAAACTCAAGTTATACTTAACAAAAATAGACGTATCATAGATACCATAAAATCAACGCTATCCTCTATCAATGAAACCAATTAAAACAAGCAAAAAAAATAAATCCCATGCTTCCTATCACGAACACATCTCATCGCATTCTTCTACATCATGAGGACTTAACATTTCTAGCTACCTAGCAAGCTCCGTGTTTTCGCACCACGAAGGAAAGCACTTTATTTTCAGAAACTAAAAAGAGAGAACCAATCGATTCTCTCTTCTCCTTAATGATCAGTCACCCACTACAATTGATAACGTTCTCTAATCGCATGTGACAAGTGAAACGTTCAGTACATTTCAGAAAGCACTTGTTATTGCCACAATTCTGTCGCAAAACTAACAGCTGACAGGGCGTACAGGGGTGCGGTCTCCGTCCGCATAATGCGAGGACCAAGTCCACATTTTAACGCTCCTTCAGCCTCCAAAGCTTCAACTTCTCTAGGTGAGATACCTCCCTCTGGCCCAAAGACAAAGAGAAGCTTCGTGTCCTTTTCCATGTTTTTTAACTCACGCGCCAAGACTGCCATTTCGCCTGCTTTGGCGGATTCTTCATAGGCGATAAAAATCTTATCAAACTCGCCCAAACACCCTAGAAAGTCTTTCTTTGCGTCAAACAATCGCACTTCTGGCACTCGATTTCGTTTTGACTGCTCCGCAGCCCCAAGAGCGATTTTAGCTAATTTGTCTTCCTTTTTGGCTAATTTTTTGCCATCCCATTTGACCACTGACCAATCAGCTGGAAAAGCCCAAATGGCACTCGCACCCAGCTCTGTTGCTTTTTGTGTAATCAACTCTAGTTTATCTCCCTTAGGAAATCCTGAAGCTATCGTGACACGGACTGGTAATTCCGTATCCTCAAGCCATTCCTCGACAAGCCCAAAAGAATGTTCCAAAGCATCCAAAACCTTAGCCAAACGTTTGACACCATCTTCAAAAACCAAGACGACCTCATCGCCTTCAGTCAAGCGCATGACGTTGAACATATGCTTGACAGTGTCTTTATCAGTGATAATAATAGGATTTTCAGGCGCTCCCTTTACAAAATACTGCTGCATCTAGCCTCCAATCACACCGGAAATATCGTCGGTTTTCTTGAAAATACAGGCGTTCCACTCACCCTGAATCATATGGGTTTCAAGGAAGAAACCAGCCTTTTCAGCACTCGCACGAACCATCTCCCACTTATCAGCAATGATACCAGACATGATGAGATAGCCCTCGTCCTTAACCAAACGATAGGCATCGTCTGTCAGATGAATGAGAATGTCTGCCAAAATGTTAGCGACAATGACATCCGCCTCAATCTCAACCCCTTTTAACAAATCCCCAGCTGCCACATGAATATTTTCCATATTAGGGTTCATATCGATATTTTCCTGAGCCACGCGCACGGCTACATCATCCAAATCATAGGCAAAAATCTCTTTGGCACCTAGGAGTGAACTAGCAATTGAAAGCACACCAGAACCAGTCCCCACATCAAGAACCGTCTCACCGCCACGAAGCACCTGCTCCAAAGCAAATAAACTCATCTTGGTCGTCGGGTGCGTTCCCGTGCCAAAAGCCATACCCGGATCTAGACGGATGACCTTCTCAGAAGCTGTCGCCTCATAGTCCGTCCAAGATGGCACAATCGTTAAATCGTGGGTAATGCGAGCAGGTTCGTAGTATTTCTTCCAGTTGTCTGCCCAGTTTTCTTCGGCTAATTCTTTTGAATCAAGAGCGTAATCGCCCAGTGTCACCCCAGA
Organism: Streptococcus thoraltensis DSM 12221; assembly: GCF_000380145.1. Taxonomy (GTDB): domain Bacteria; phylum Bacillota; class Bacilli; order Lactobacillales; family Streptococcaceae; genus Streptococcus; species Streptococcus thoraltensis. The sequence continues at coordinate 94,226 of NZ_KB904629.1, forward strand.
TTTAGCCAGTCTGCCAAGACCAGCTTGAAGGTGCTCCGTAACCTCAGATAAGTCCATAGTATCAGGGTAATAAGCCGTAATTGCAATCATATCGGACTGCTCCACTTCAGGATAAAGCTCACCGAAGCGATCCTCCTGACAAATATAATCAGCAGAGTCTGCAATCGCAACCCCCTGACTCCCCGTTTCAATAAGGAGGTTAGAAACTGCCTCCTCAGCCTCACGCAAAACGTGAATGGTAAGTTCGTTCCACATAATAAGATACAAAGGGACGCTTCGCTTGCGAAAATTTTTGTAGAAAATAGGAAAACTAACGACGACGCTCGCGTCTAGGCAGTCTTATCTTTTTTCCTAGAAAATTAGTCCCGTGTTCAGTATATAAGATACAAAGGGACGCTTCGCTTACGAAAATTTTTGTAGAAAAATAGGAAAACTAACGACGACGCTCGCGTCTAGACAGTTTTATCTTTTTTCCTAGAAAATTAGTCCCGTGTTCAATTTAACCCTTTATATTAAACTGAACGCTCCTTTCTATTTCATTTTTGTTTAGGGCGGGTTCAGTTAGATAAACTAACTAAACCAATTCCTTTCTCATTATTCAAAATTCTATCTATCAGAAAACATTTTGTATTCAAATTCTAAATTGTTAGCTTGCTTTCCCATGTGATTTTGAATCAACACTTTTTATTTTATTAGAAAATATTATCAATAACCTCCAACTCAATTCCCACAACTCCATACAGTTTTTGTCGCTCAGGACTATAATAGACGTCCATATCCTCAGGTTTTGCCGTGACAATATTTTGATCCGTATAGCCACATTTTTTCAAAGGAAGATGCTGATAAAGTTCTGCAAAGTTTGGAAAATAATGTAATGCCAATACCTTGGTTAATAAAGTCTTAGACATATCATCTGTCTGATAAAAACGAATAGAATCCCCGACCTGAATCACCTGTCTCTTTTCATCGTTCAATCGCAATTCAATCGTTTTCTCTCCCGATACCATCCGCTCCATCGGCCCTGCAGTTAGTAACATGTCATGAGTCATGCGTTAGTACAATCCCTTCTTCAGCCTACTTAAAAATATCAATCCAATTTCGTTTCTGGTAGAGAACCCTTAAGACCACAATAGCCATTCCGTCATCAATATAAAAGACAAGATATTTTCCGGCTAGCGTCATCCTTAAAACATGTTCTTTCGAAAATTGTCTGCCTAAGCGATCTGAAACATCAATGCCTAGACTTGGAATCTCAAGAAGTTGCTCAATAGCTAGACGAATATTGGTCATCGTATTCTCAGCGGCTTGTGGTGCTAAAAAATGATTTAAAATGTATTGGTAAATATCATCTAAATCTTCTTCTGCATCGGAAGTAATCATCAACTTACGACTCATATTTTGCAAACACCTCACTTGCAGGCTTTACTTCCCCTGCCAGATAACTGTCATAGCCTTTTTGGATTTCTGAAAATAATTCATCTACAATTTTATCTTTTTTAGATTTTTGATTACCCAATAGTACAGCTGGGACACTTTCCTGATCTACGACAGTCTGTAAGACATTATTAAATAGAGTTGACATATCTAAATCTTCATATCCCACAATCTCCCTAGCACGATTTAGCAACTCTGCATTTGTCCGAAAACTGAATTGAGAGTTTTTTTGAATGGTAGCCATCTTTTTCTCCTTTGTATATCTTGTATATACATACTACCATATCACTGATTATTCAGCAATTTAAAATCCTATGACCAAAATGCTCACAGGATTCACAATCTATTCCCTAAACTTAAGCGTTATTTCTAACTAATCTCTCAATCGTCCTTTCAAACTCTCGTAGACTTGGTCGTCTTTAAGGAAATCGGTAATCAGCATCATTTTCCATCACGATAATAACTTAGTCATAAATACCAAGTCCATTCCTTCTTGCACTGACTCCGTATGTGTCGTCTTATAACCACACTTTTCATATAGATTTACTAGAGATTTTTCTTGAAAAATCGTACACAAGTCCCATTTTACGATAGAGGAATGAGCTTGTTCCACTAGAGTAATCGCTGTTGAAGCATACCCTTTTCTTTGTTCTTTTGGGTAAATAGCTACACTTGCTAACCAGCCTTCTTTTTGTTCAGAATTAGTCTGCAATCGCAAAAAACCAACCGTCTTCTCCCTCTCTTTTATCAGATAATAAAAACTAGTCGGACGACTAAACTTCTCCTCAATATTCTCTTTTGTTTCTAAGTAAGGGTTATGTTCATCCTGATACTTGTCATACCAAACTTTAAAGCTCTGTCGTTGTATTTCTTGGACGACCTCTAAATCGCTAAAAGATGCTTTTTGTAGTTGTACCATAACAAGCCTCCTAAAATTTCTCTAATACCTCGGATAACCATAAAATTCCGTCTCTACCAACTCTGCCCTACCTTTTTCAAAGGCGTTGTCATCCCACTTGAGAGCAAATTCTGGGATGCTATCGTCTTGTAAGAAGTCCATGAGGTCGCTAATTCCCTCCATAGTCACATCATTCAACGTTTTGGCAAAATAGTCCAAAAACTCACGTGACAAACCTTTTTTGGGTTCATAAGGGATAGCTACCAAGTAATCTTCTGGATCAAACTTGGTTTTAGCTGGGTTATAGAAGAGGATAAAATCTTCGAAAACAATGTCATCATTAGAAACTTCCGCCACATCATCAATGACTTCAACTTCTGATTTGTTTTGCGCTTCTAAAACAACCACGACCTCTACCGCATGATTTTTTTTATCCCAATCAATGGCAAAATCCACATCCAAATGCTTTTCTAACTCTTCTTCTAAAACGGATAAAAATCCAAACTTAGCCATGCTCTTCCTCACTCAAGAAAGACATTAAAATGTCTTCTCGTATCATTATTTATAGTATAATAATTCTAGCATAATTTAGACGAAGGAACTAATCAAAATGAACATTCGCTACATGACATTAGAAGACATCGATGATATTGTTTCTATTGAAAATAAGGTTTGGACTGCTGAAACAACACCAGCCCCTCTACCAATCTCTGACGCAAACAAGATTTTGGAAAAATTCGAAAGCAACACTCACTATCTCATTGCAGAAGATGAGACGTCACACGAAATCTTAGGTGTCTTGGATTTCCACCCCTACTATTCTTTTGAATCTGGTAAGCACGTTGTCACCTTTAGTATCGCTGTTGATCCCGACAACCAAAAAGAGGGAGTGGGAAAAGCCTTGATGGACTACTTCTTTGAAGAAGCTAAGACAAAAGATTTCCAAAAAGTGACGATTCACGTCCTTGCCAATAATCAACAAGCTATCGCTTTCTACCAAAGTTTCCATTTTTCAGAAGAAGGTCGTGTGACGAACGCTTTTCTTATCAATGGCGACTACGTGGATGATCTCATTTTAAGTCTCTCTTTGGAGGATGGCAATGCCTGATAATTTAGCCCTACGCATGCGACCACGCAATATTTCAGAAGTCATTGGTCAAAAGCATTTGGTCGGCGAGGGAAAAATCATTCGCCGTATGGTTGAAGCCAACATGCTCTCTTCCATGATTCTCTATGGACCTCCTGGAATTGGAAAGACTTCTATCGCTAGTGCCATCGCTGGAACAACCCAGTATGCTTTTCGCACTTTTAATGCCACAGTTGATACTAAAAAAAGACTGCAAGAAATCGCTGAGGAAGCCAAGTTTTCTGGCGGACTGGTACTACTTCTAGACGAGATTCATCGGCTCGATAAGACCAAGCAAGATTTTCTACTTCCACTCTTGGAAAACGGCAATATCATCATGATTGGTGCTACAACGGAGAATCCATTTTTCTCCGTCACGCCCGCCATCCGCTCCCGTGTTCAGATTTTTGAGCTAGAACCCTTGAATAATGATGACATCAAGATAGCCATTCAAACAGCCATCTCAGACAAGGAGCGGGGCTTCGCTTTCGATGTGCATTTGGATAGCGCAGCCTTAGACTTTATCGCTACAGCAACCAATGGAGATCTGCGCTCTGCCTACAATTCCCTCGACCTAGCTGTTATGTCCACACAAGAAGACGCTGACGGTAGTCGCCACATCACACTAAGCACGGTTGAGAACAGTTTGCAGCGCAGCTATATTACCATGGATAAAGACGGAGATGCTCACTATGATGTCCTCTCAGCCCTACAAAAGTCTATCCGTGGATCTGATGTGAATGCCAGTCTCCACTATGCCGCGCGCCTTGTGGAAGCTGGGGATTTGCCAAGTTTAGCACGACGATTAACGGTTATCGCCTATGAGGATATTGGCTTAGCCAATCCTGAAGCCCAAATCCACACCGTAACAGCTCTGGAAGCGGCGCAAAAAATCGGCTTCCCCGAAGCAAGAATCTTGATAGCCAACGTCGTCATCGATCTAGCCCTATCACCAAAATCCAACTCAGCCTACCTCGCCATGGATGCGGCTTTAAAAGACTTACGCCACTCGGGAAATCTCCCCATTCCAAGACACTTACGCGACGGTCACTACGCTGGTAGTCAAGAGCTAGGAAATGCCCAAGACTATAAATACCCACATGCTTATCCAGAAAAATGGGTCAAACAGCAATACCTACCAGATAAGTTGAAGCAGGCGAATTATTTTGAGGCAAATGAGACAGGAAAATACGAACGCGCACTCGCTGCCAATAAACAGCGAATTGATAAGCTTTCACAATGACCCATCTAGCAAACGCTTCCATTTTTTGAGATTTTCTCTTGAATTTTTTTAAAAAAGTGGTATCATAATTAATAGAAATATAGCTGTGGTATACGAATTCACATCTAAGTGTTGACCGACTAATTCTTTGTATTTTCGGGAGACAAACGTTTCTTGACAGTATGCAAGCCGTTTCACGCGGAAGCGACTAAAGTCAAGGACACGTCGCCCACCTGCTTTATTGCGCGGGTTCAATACAAGCCGTGAATCACCGGTACCAATACAGCTTTTTCTTATCGCCTCCTTAGCTCAGTTGGTAGAGCAGTGGACTCTTAATCCATGGGTCACAGGTTCGAGCCCTGTAGGGGGCATAGTGCAATATTTGAAAAAAGCCTTTTATATAGGGCTTTTTTGAGTGTCATTTTAGCAGTTGCCCACCAGTTTGCCCACCAGAAGTTTTTTCCTTTTCAAACCACTCATTACGGGTCTCTTCTAAAAGATGTATATATATACTTCTTAACATGCTAGTATCTTTATGTCCAAACCACCTTGCCAATACCTCCAAGGGTACTCCTTCTTGAACTTTAACACTACCATAAGTATGCCGAGCACCATAAGCCGTGATAATAGGCTTGATGTTTAATTCTTTCACAATCTTTTTAACTCTTTTATTTACCGTAGATTCATCTGGTATTTCCCACTTCGAACCTGCCTGAAAAAAGACAAAATCATTATTATTTTTTAAGCCTAACAAACGACAAGTCATTTCTTGTTGTTTTTTTATTTAAACAAAACTCTCTTGACTTGTTTATTAAAAAGAAAAAAATTGAAGAAAATTGTCCCGTCTGGACTTTTTCTTCAATCTGATAGAGGCTTTGCCTACATTCTGATTACTTTTTTTTATAAATTTTGTAGAGATAATTAGCCAATTGATAAAGTGGTTTGTTAAGGGCTAAGTTAAATTCGCCGACATACTCCTCAATAGTTGGCTTGAAGGATGCCTTAAAGGTTGCTAGTCCCCCCTCAAGATTGCCTTCAACGCCCCCCATGTTTGCCCACTGCAAGCCTTCCTGATGGCATCGCTTGAAAATTTCAGCATCTAAAAGGTACTGGGGATAATAATGTTTAAAACTGTCATCCATACTAGCATAGAGTAACTCGATACCATATCCAAAACGAATGCCAAGGACACCCGCCATTACCAACTGATTTGGATTGTCTTTTGCCAAGTCGTCTAATTCTTCGATTTGTTTGCGAATGGAAGTCTCTTGCTGCTTGAGGTCCTTTAAACGATTTTTTTGATTTTCCGGTGTCTCACCCAAGGCTTTTTCCAGCTGTGCTAAGCGTTCCTTTTGCTCAGCCAGCTGCTTAGCAACATCAATCTTTGCAAAATAAAATTCCGCCCTATCGCCATAAACATCTTTTATTTTTTGAAAATAATCATAGTTCCTCAACTGAATTTGCTTACGCCTTTCTGTCAGAAGGACTAATTCAGAAAAACACTTAACCTCATCCTCCTGCCCCTTAATAATCTCAACACCCTTTTTATTGGCTTTTTTAATTAAACGTTTGGCATGCTTTTGATAATCATTGATAGCATCATCATTTAGATATTTATTCGCCTGAAAACGTGGTTGAACAGCATCAGCCAACCTAGTCGTCAAGCCCGACCAGACAAACCCCATCTTTTCAAAACGGTCAATCAACTCATGACAACCCTCAACTTGCTTCTCATCACTTCTATTAAAAAGGACATTCGGATCACACTTAAGTAGTAAGAACTTCTCTCTGCGTGCATAGGCTTTTAAAGCCTCAAAAACAGAAACCACCAACTCCCTATCACCATAATCAACGACTGGTCCTCTCGGCACATAAGCCACTCTGACATGCTTAAAAACGGTTTTAATAAGGATAGAGGCACAAGCCACCAATTCTTGATTGCGATAAAAAGCGACCTGTTCAGACGCCCAGTTGCTCTTCACTTGCCCCCAAAGACTCGTTTGCAACAAATTGCCGTGCGGGTGCTTTTCCACAAACAAATCAAATGCCGACTTGTCTTCCCCCACTTTCACTACAGATATAACCACGGTTAAATGCTCCTTTAAATAAACTTTTGTTTCTTTTCTAGTGCGCTACCAATTATAACACACCGTCTTAACTTACTAGCCACAAATGCCACCCTTACCATCACTCCCTCTTCACAAGCTCCATTTTGGATAACATCTGCTTTAGACAATGAAACCCCATCTGCTTCATACCATCTTAAACAAGCCACCTCATGAAAAAATGACGTCTGGCGATCCATTCTTAAAAACCTAAAACTCCCCCTATACTTGACAGCATTGACCTTACACTTATCATATCAACAAATCAGCTCACCATATTTTCATGAAACTCTCTGAAAAGTAAGAAACGAACAAGAAATAAGGCAACTGTACAGCCTGCGCTTTAAAAAATGAAAATCTCCTTACTTCATAAAATCTTAGACAGGCAATCCCATCAAGAAATAAAGTCTGACGATCCATTCTTAAAAATCTAAAACTGCCCCTATACTTGGTAGCATCATCGTTACACTTTTAGAACTAGAAAATCACTCTAATATTTTTTCGTGAAAATCTCTGAAAAGTAAGAAATGAACAAGAAATACCTCTGTTACATTGCATTCTATATAAAAAACAGTCCTTTTAATGAGTGTTTAACTATAATAGGAAAATAATAGTAAAAAAAGGTTATTAGACTCTTTACATTAAAAAATAAGATAAAAACAATATCCTGTCGTAGTTTATCATAAAAATCTTAAAATAAATAGCAAGATTGCTTGATTTTTACCCTTAATAATTATGTTATAAATTTGGCTTTTAACATTTAAATAGGAGTCCATAGAAATTTTAAAAAGAGACCAGGAGGTTTATATGTTTTTTAAACAAAAACAGCGCTTCTCCATTCGTAAGTATTCGTTTGGAGCAGCATCCGTCCTTTTAGGTACCGTGCTGTTAGGTCTGGCTGGACCAGAAGCTGCAGCGGAAACGGTAACAAAGGACACAGTTGAATTGACAAATCCAACTGTTACAGATGATGGCTCAGCACCATCATCGACATCAGAAGCACCTGCAACTGATGTGTCAGAAACACAGCCAACTTCAGCTGAACCATTTGCTGAAAGCACAGCTCCTACTGCTACTGAAGCGGCTGAAGAAACTGCCAGCGAAGCAAGTGCAGTATCAGAAGAAATGGCTGAAACATCAGAAGCAAGTCAACCAGAAACAGCATCAGAAAAAACTGTTGAAGCACCAGCTACATCAGAAGCAAGTGCAACTCCAGTAGAAGCAGCACCTGCTGTTGAGGTAGCGGCTGATTCAGCAACAGCTGTGTCAGAAACAACAACAAGCGAAGCGGCTGCTCAAGATACAGCTGCTGACGACCAAGCAAAAATGGCAGAGCTTGAAGCCCTTAAAGTCAAAACAGAAGCGGCTATTTCAAGCTACAATTTGCTATCAGACGCAGTTAAAGCTAGCTATATCGCTCGTTTGAAAGAAACAAGTGACTTGGCTGTCTTGGAATTGCTCGCACAGGAAGCTAAAAAAGCTCAAAAACGTGCGGAAACTTTCCCAACTTATGGTCAACCACGTACAAGTTATACAGGCTTCCGTGCTATTACACCCGCAACAGCACCAACTGCTGCTGAAGTATTGGATAATGATGGATGGACGGTTCTTAAACGCTTTAGTAATAAGCCAGGTATCTTCTACGTTCAACAATCTGGTACGGTTAATGGTGGAAAATCTACCGATAAATCTACCATTATCTATGAAGTAGATACTAAATCAGGTACTATTACGCCAGTTTCCAAAGATGACTTCGAAGGTGGCGGCACACTCTATGATAAGAACGTCGAAATTTCAAAACAACAAGGTTTTGGTGATCTAGGGGTAAGTGGTACCGGTGAGTCTTATCGTGCTATTAATGCCCCTTGGACTTTCTAATGACGGACGCTACGCCTACGCTCTCGGATTTACCTCCGACATCAATGTTGCCGATAGAACAACCATCAATGCAATCTACCGCTACGACATGCAAACCCAGAAATGGAGTGTTGCAAGCGATGCTCGTACGTGGGCAGACGGTATGGGAGTTATGGCAACCAACGCTTGGACAGCTGGTGCGGTAAACCCTAAAGACGGCAGGTACTACTTCGGTACACTCACTTTGAAAACAGACCCCGCCTTCTCTCAAGTGGCACCAGGTACTGAGGCTGCTTATCAAAAAGCGAAAACCGATGGTACTTTTGACCTTTACTTCCGTATGTGGTCCTTTGATCCAGCGACTGGTACGGTTGCCAATGCTGGTTACCTTGATACCAACCTAGTGAAATCAGGTAGCTTTGATAAAGAAGAAAGTTACTATAAACAGCTAGACAGCTATGTAGTGGGTAATGATATTGCCTTTGATACTGAAGGTAATATGAAGTTAATCATGAACCAGTACAATACGGCTAACTACTTCGTTTATTCTGTTGACGGTGCAACTTTTGATGCTGCAACAGCAGGTAATAACAAATACTCTAAGATTGAGGGTAAATTATCAGACGCTATCCCTATTTCTACTGATATTACAACCATTGATGCTACAAATAATGAAATTCTTCAAAAAGAAAATCAGGCAACAACTGGTGGACTTGCCGTTGATTCAGATGGTTCACTCCTCTTCCACAGCCGTCAAGGTAAGGTGGGACTTATCCGTCCTGACCTAAAATATGGAGGAATCTTAACAAACGTTAAAGCTCCTACTGATACAGCAACTTGGGGGGATGCTGCAAGTATCCGTGGTACCGTCGGTACAGGTAACGTTTACCGTGAGTACTACATTAAAGATACTGATACTATCCTATCAGGTACTGTTGGTGACGTTGTAGACTTCAAGTTCGTTCCAACCCTTGAGACAACAACTGGTAAAGACACGATTGAAAAAGATCAAGCCCTTTACCATGAGTACGATGCAACAGTTGGTCGTCCAAAAGCTATTAGAACAGCTGATGGTACAGTTTACCGTTACGTAGGTGTGAAGACAGGTTCTGACTCAGAAACAGGCACGGTTAAAAAAGAAGACCAAACCGTTAAGTACGAGTATGAACGTGTGGCTATTACAGGTAATGTAATTGTTAAGTACGTTGATGTAAACGGTAATACCATTAAAGACCCTGTTTATGACGAAGAAAATGCCGATGCAGGTGAACCTTATGATACAAACGTAGACCACAAGTTAGACCTCATTAAAGGAAAAGATGGTAAGACTTATGAGTTAGTACCAAAAGGAACTTACACAGTCGGTGAAGTAGATGACAATGGTCATTTGACATCATCTGATGAGACAACTGGTAAAGTAGAAGCTGGTTCGACGAAAGAAGTAACCTACGTTTACCGTGAAGTGCCAACTCAAAAAGCTGGTGACGTTGTTCTTCATTATGTTGATACAAAAGGAAATGAACTCCAACCAAATCACCATAACGCTGACGACAAACCAATCGGTACAGATTACACCGTCACAGCTGCTGAAAAACCTGAAACCATTGAAAAAGACGGCGTAACTTATAAGAAAGTTGAAACTTCAGCAACTGGAACCGTTGGCGATAGGGTTATTGCAAGTGAAAATGTCACTACCGAAGAAACTGGTAAGATTATTGACGGTACTAAAAACATCGTCTACGTCTACAAACCAGTTGGATCAGTTGTGATTCACTACGTCAACACTAAAGGTCAAGTCATCAAAGAAGTCGTAAAAGACATCACTGAAGGTGATCTTGATACAGCTTACAACGCCGCTGATAATAAAGAAGCTGCTGAAGAAAAACCACAAACCATCACTAAAGACGGAGTTAAATACAACTTCAAAGAAGTGGCTGCTTCAAACGTCGTTGGTACAACAACTGTTGTAACTACCGACAAGACAAACGTTCTTGGTCAAGAAACTGGTAAGGTTGTTGCAGGTACAACTCACGTTATCTACGTCTATGACGAAGAAACACCAGAAGTTCCAGAAACTCCAGTAGAAGTTAAGAATGGTTCTGTTATCGTTAACTATGTTGATGTAGATGGTAAGTTTATCAAGCCATCTGTCTTTGACGAGAAGAACCAACCAGAAGGCACACCATATGACACCACTGATGACAACCGTCCAACAACCATCTTGGGAAATGACGGTAAGATTTACGATATTGTTGCTGCAAGCGAACAAACTGTTGGTGTTGTAGATTACAACGGTCGCCTAACAACTCCTGCAGGTGGTCAGCTATGGCCTGCTTCAGACGAAGAAACTGGTCAAGTCGCAGGTAACATGACTAAGAACATCACCTACGTCTACAAAGTCAGAGAAACAGTTCAACCAGAAGTTAAGAATGGTTCTGTCGAAGTAACTTATGAAGATACTGAAGGAAACATCATCAAAGCTCCAGAAACTGATGTTGATGTTGCTCCAGTAGGTACCAAGTACGAAACACTTGACCACAAACCTGAGAAGATTGAAACCGAAAACAACGGCGAAAAATCTGTTTACTACTTGAAAGAGCATAAATCAGACTCAGCTCCAGAATCTGGTGAAGTCGTTGAAGGTGTAACAAGAGTTACTTACGTTTACGAAAAAGCTGGTTCTGTTGAAGTTAAGTATGTAGACGAAACAGGTAAAGAACTCAAACCTCTTGTTAAAGCTGTTACAGATGCTAAACCAGGCACTGACTACGACACAACAACAGCAACACTTCGTCCATCACAAATCACAACAGACGACGGTAAAGTTTACGAGTTGGTACCAGAAGGCAATTACGCAGTTGGTAACACAGATACTAACGGTCACTTGACAACGACAGATACTGTTAACGGTCAAGTAGAAGCTGGTAAGACCAAGTCAATCACTTACGTCTACAAACTCAAAGAAGAAACGCCTACTACGCCAGAAACACCAGTAGAAAAAGTTGGATCTGTTGTTGTTCACTATGTCAACACTGAAGGTCAAACCATCCAATCAGACTACAAAGACACAGTAGACGCACCAGTTGGTAGTTCGTATGACACTACTGAAACCAAACTCGAAAAACCTGACTTCATTAGTTTTGGTGGTAAGACTTACAAGTTCAAAGAGTATACAAACTCAAATACAGTTGGCAACACACCGATTGTTCCTAATACTCCTAACGATTTCATCGGTCCTGAAAAAGCAACAGTCTACCCAGGAACAACTCATGTCATCTACGTCTACGAAGAAGTCAAGGATGTTCCAACAACACCTGAAGAAGGTAAAACAGGTTCTGTTGTCGTTAAATACGAAGACACTGAAGGCAACGAAATCAAGTCTCCAGTGAAAGATACTGACGAGTCTCCAGTCGGTACCGTATACGAAACAGCGGACAACAAACCAAACACTATCAAAGGTGAAGATGGTTCAACTTACTACATCACTGAAAATCCTGTAAAACCAGGTTCAGCAGATGAAAAAGGTATCGTTGAAGAAGGCGAAAAAGTTGTCACTTACGTCTATGAAAAAGCTGGTGATGTTGTTGTTAACTACAAGGATAAAGACGGAAACGTGATTAAAGATCCTGTAGAAGACGAAAAAGATCAAAAACCAGGTAGCCCATACGACACAACCGACAACCGTCCAGAAGAAATCAAGACTCCAGACGGCAAGACCTACAAACGTGTTCCAAACCTCACTGAAGGTGAAGAAACTGGTGAAGTACCATCTGGTAAGAAGACTGAAGTAACTTATGTTTACGAAGAAGTCAAAGGTAACGTTGTTGTTCACTACATCGATATTGATGGCAACACCATTAAAGAAGATGTTGAAGACACTCCTCAAACGTCAACTGGTGTAGACTACAATACTGCAGACGACAATAAACCTGCTACTATCGAAAAAGATGGTAAGACCTATGAGCTTGTACCTGTATTGACTAAAGGTCAAGAACAAGGCAAGGTTGTTGAAGGTACAACAGAAATCACTTACGTCTACAAACTCAAAGAAGAACCTCAACCAGAAACACCTGCAGAAAAAGTGGGTTCAGTTGTTGTTAAATACGTGAATACGAAAGGCGAAACAATCGCAACAGATGTTAACGATACAGTTAACGCTAAAGTAGGATCTGACTACGACACAACCGACTACAAACCTGCTAAGATCTACAAAGATGGTAAGACTTACGTCTACAAAGAAGTTCAAGCTGGTTCTGTTGCTGAAAATGGTACTATCGTTGAAGGTACTCAAACCGTAACTTATGTTTACGAAGAAGAGGTTCCAACAACTCCTGAAGTGCCACAAGAACCAGGTAGCTACATCCCATACGTACCGAAAGATCCTAAGAACCCAGATCCAAACGATCCAGACAGTTCTATCGAGATTCCAAAAGTACCTTACGATGAAACGCCTGAAGATCCAAGCAATAACCCACCATTGCCACATGTTCCAGGATATGAGCCTAAAGATCCAAACGATCCAACAGGTAAGACACCGCTCAAACCAGTTGATCCTAACGATCCTACAAAAGGTTACATCCCACCAACCATCACAGACCCTAACGACCCTACAAAAGACACTCCTGTGCCTTACACACCTGTAGGAAGCGTTGTCGTTCGTTACAAAGATACTGATGGTAACGTGATTAAGGAACAGGTGACAGACACACCAACGTCTGACGTGGATACACCATACGACACAACAGATAACAAACCAACAGAAATCACTTACAAGGGTGACAAGTATGTCCTTGTACCAAGTAAGACTGAAGGGGAAGAATCTGGTAAAGTTGTTAAAGGTGAAACAGTGATTACCTACGTTTACCAAAAAGTTGGTAACTGGATTCCTGAAATCCCAGGTATTCCTGGTAAAGATCGTCCGAAATTACCTTACCCATTNGATCCAGAAGATCCAAATGAGCCGGTAAATCCTAACGATCCTAACACACCACCTATCCCACACGTTCCAGGATACACTCCAAATGATCCAGACGGTAACCCATTGAAACCAGTGGATCCTAACGATCCAACTAAGGGATATATCCCACCAGTTCCAACCAACCCAGGTGAAGATACTCCAATCCCTTACGTACCAAACACTCCTGAAAAACCAGATACTCCTAAAGAACCAAACACTCCTGACGTGCCTGGTACTCCAGAAAAACCTGGTACTCCAGATACACCTGATACTCCGTCTCCTAAATCTCCTGAGTCTCCAATGACTCCGACTGCATCAACACGTCGCAACGGTTCTGACAAGTACATGGCTAAAGGTGTTGAAAACTTACCAAATACTGGTGAGACAAGCAACTACGTAGGTGCTGTCTACGGTGGTATGGCAATTGGTCTAGCTGCACTACTAGCTTCTAAGAAGCGTAAAAGAGATAGCGAAGACTAATTCTCACAATACCATTGCTTAAATCTTTGCAATGACATTTAACGCATCGTTGCTAATAGTATCGATAGGTTAAATTCAAAGAACCAAAAAGCCCCCAAACGTTAGAATGGCTCTAGCGATTGGGGGCTTTTGGTTGTCGTTAACTATAGCGCAAGAGAGGCACTCGTTAACGAAGGATTTTGGGCTCATTGTCAACTGTGGTGGGGGACTTATGACCAAGCGTGAGGGAGATTCAGGTGTTCTCTCCTCTTGCATGTTTAAAGCGATGAATGTTTTATAGTCAAAGGAATTACCTTTCAGAACAAGAAACGAAAGACACGGACAGTACTTGATACTTAATAAAAACAAAAGCAGACCTTGTTGACTTGATTTGATGAACTTTAGTTCTATCTAAAGCACCGCCTAGTCTGCTTTTGATTTTCAAAGAGTATGAGTACGGCAAGTTCGACAGTGACCACGTAGCGAAGTTAATTCAAAAGGCTATAAATGATTTAGCGCAAGTGCCATCTGGTTTGTGGAAAGATGGATATGGATAAAGCAGCGATTCACCAAATTTTCTTAGCAATAATCAACTTGACCTAAAGTTTTGTAAGTGCCTTATGTTGGCATATATGACAACAGTTAAACACCTTGAGAAGGTTTTTAGAAAGATGTTATAATGTAAGGGATTATCTCTCACAGAAACACTTCTTAGAACCTTATCTTACGAATGGACAACTACCATTTTCAGATTAGTAACCTAAAATTACACCCCATCATCTTCTATGAAAGGAGCACCATGTCTCACACTTTGAAATCCTTAGCACCTCTTTTTACCTGCCCTGTCTGTCTTTCTGCTATGAACTATCAAACCACACGATTAGTTTGTACAGAGGGACACTCGTTTGATATTGCGAAACAAAATTATATTAATCTGCTCCTCAACAACAAACAAGATAAGCATTATGACAAACTTTCCTTTGCACGCCGTCATGACATTTTAGAGGCGGGCTTTTATGAGCCTATTCTACAGGCTATTGCCAAAGAAATCAGCAGTGATGACAGGACAAAGGTCATCCTTGATGTGGCATGTGGGGAAGGATACTACGCACGTCAACTCGCCCAAAATGAGAAAAATCATATCATCGCTTTTGACCTATCTAAACATTCCATCCGCTTAGCTGCTCAAAAAGATACTGCAAAAGACGTGACATGGTTTGTAGGTGATTTGGCAAAACTACCACTAGCTGATAACAGCGTAGATGTCATCCTTGACATCTACTCCCCTGCCAACTATCAAGAATTTAAACGCGTCTTAAAGCCTGGTGGTAAACTGATTAAAGTTGTAACTGCCAGCGAACATGTAGCAGAACTTCGCCAAGCTGCCTCTGAGCAGCTAAAAAATAAGACCTACTCAAATGCTAAAATTCTCAACCATTTTAGCCAAGCCTTTCCAAACTATCAAAAAAGTCATCTCACGAAAACCTATCCTGCCACACAAAAAGAGTTACTTACCTTTGCTCAGATGACACCGCTATTTTTCCATGTCAACTTGGATAAGATTGATTGGCAGGCATTAAAGCATATCACCATTGCAGCAGATATTTTAGTGGCTAAAATAGGGGACTAAATCACACTTTTTTCTTCAGTTTGTAAAAAACTAAACTCGCTCTATCTGCTTCTTGGCTCGCTAAAAAGAGCTAGATTTTAGTTCGCCCTGAAATAGACTATTATAGTCAACGGAATTAACTTTCAGAACAAGAAATTAAGACGCAGACAGTACTTGATACTCGATGAAAATCAAAAGCAGTCCTTATTGACTTGATTTGATGACCTTCAGTTCTATAGTCAAATGAATTAACTTTCAGACAAGGAACTAAGACGCGAACAGTACTTGAGTACAGCAAAGCCGAAAGTGACGACGTATCAAAGTTAATTCAAAAGACTATATTATCACCAGAGCATTGTGTAAAGAGCTGGCACTCTTCTAATTTCTCTCTTCAAACAGTCCTTCAGACGTGTTGAACACTCCTACTCTTTAAAAACTAGTTCAGACCTGCTTTGATGACCTTCGGTTCTATCATCGCTTAGTCTATTTTTGACTTTCAGTGGGTAGCAACACTTTGTCTGACAAATGAAAGGCTTAAAAATTAAGCTGGGGATTTTATCCCAGATCCGCTTGAAAAAAGTCTTTTGGGGATTATTTTCTTCAACTTTTTTCAGTTTCCTAGGGAAAGCAAAACTCTTAGAAAGGTTCTTAAATCAACCTTTCTAAGAGTTTATTTTTATTTACAATTAAGTCTTACATTTTCAATTTCACTATTGTTTAAAGAGGGTGTCTACATTAGAAGCTGAATATTTTATCTTAGCTTTTTTAATCTGCAAATATCCGCTTAAAGAGGGCGTAAAGGATGTCTTTTTGGTCTTCCTTTAAGCTGTAATGGTTATTTTTTAAGATGGTATAGGCACCACCGACGGCAAAGGATAATCTTAGACGTGAAATTTCAGAAACATTTTCCGAGATGGTCTCTTGATACAGTTGATAGGTTTTTTCTAAGATTTCATCCTGATTGCCAAAGAGGGCCTTGTTTTCAACATAGACTTGACTCATGGTCGCTTCAATATCATCAATAAAGGTGGTCATGTCTTCTTCTTTAATAGGATTTTCCAAAAGAAACTGGCGAATTGGCTCTAATGCTTCTTCTTGTAATTGTTCCACAAGGTCGTAAATATCCGTATAATATCGGTAAAAAGTAGACTTATTGATGAGTGCTTCTCGACACAAGTTTTCGACATAAATCTTTTCAATAGGTCTATCCTCTCGTAGTCGGACGAAAGCATCTCTGATAGCCCTTTTTGTTTTTATCACTCTCTTATCCATGAATACCCTCCTCGATACTATCTATTTTATCCTTTTTTCTGAAATATACAACGATTTTGCAGAAGGCGTTTGATAAGCAACGATTTTAAAAAAATTGCTGATTGAATGGGTTAAAAAATAGTCCTATAATACACTTTATTATTTAAAAATCGAAAAGGAGAAATCATGACTTTTAAAAAAATCATTCTTAATAAACTCATGTTAATTGCCATGGTGATTGCAGTGGTTTATCAAATTGCTATGATTGGTATTTACATCGGTGGCTACAAATACACAGCTGATCGCCCTGAAAAAAATAAGATTATCTACGTCAATCAGGATGGTGATAAGGGTAAAGCTATTGTCAAATCCATGAAAAAATCCTTAGATTTTGCTAGCCAAGACGAAAAGAGCCTGAAAGAAGCCAAATCAATCCTTCGCAACCACAAGGCTGCTTTAGTCGTCAATATCCCTGAAAATTATACTGAAGATATAGCTCAAGGCAAAGCTGTCAAGCTCAATTATTTCTATAACAGCGCTGGTGATACCATCAGCAAACAAACTGGGACAACCATCGCTAGCAAATTAACCAATAAACTCAACTTAGCAGTGTCCAGTCAAAAAATGCAGGCTGTCCTCATTAAATCAATGATGGAAGTGGCTAAACCTCAAATCGAAGCCGATGTCAAAAAGGCAGTTGGCACAGATCCAACCAAACTAGATGCTGTTCAAAAAACCGTTACGGCTAAATACCAAGAACAGTTCACTCAAATGGCTAAAAATGCCGTTAATCTCAATAGCGTTTCTGAAAACAGTAAGGACATCAATCCCAAGCCAACGTCTCATATGAACCTCATTATGACACCAATGATTGCCCCTGTATCAAGCTATATCGGTGCCATGATTTCATCTATCATCCTTTATAGTTTTGTCTTTAAAAAGGCTATCCGCTCTAACGTTTCTCGCAAATGGCTTGGTTGGCTTGCCCTTGAAGTTGATTACCTCTTGATTTCATTGGCTGTTGGCGGAACTGGTGCTCTTATGCTAGCTTTTATTAATCATTTTGGTCAGCAGACCACTCTTAAACTCTTTGGTATTTTAAGTCTCAATACCTTTGTTAGCTTCCAACTGATCTTAGCTATTTATATGGTTCTTGGAGCAGTTGCTTTCCTTGTAACCCTACCTTTAACATTAGCCCAAGTTGTGACGGCAGGTACTATGATTCCAGAATACCTCATGGCACCCGGATTAAAAGCTATCCGTCCATACCTTCCTGTTTCATCATCATGGCAATTAATCCAAGATACTATCTTTAAAACAAGCACAGATACTGACCCTCTCTTGCAATTGGCCATAATTGCTGGTGTGACGATGGTGATTTCCCTTCTTATCTTGCCAATCCGTTATCGTAAAAATGCAACTTCTCAACCAGACATTGATGTCTTGACCTTGCTATAAAGCCTCAAACTAGTTGGTTTTCTTAAACTGGCTAGTTCTTTTAATACTCTTCGAAAATCAAAAGCAGCCCTTGCTGACTTGATTTGATGAAGACAGTTCTATCGGCTATCTGTGTCGCCTAGTCTGTTTTTTATTTTCATTGAGTAGCATATAAACTATTTAGCACTTTTAAGAAATGCTGCTCGCGCTTGAAAGCTCATTTATGTTACTATAGAGTAAGGAAATTTATCCTTTCCAATCTACTGCATTAGGAGTCTTTATGCGAAAATTTTTACAGACTACTCTCTATGAACTATCGTTCTATGTTGAAATTATCATTTCTATTATCCTAGGTGTTGTTTTAGCAATACTAACAACTCGTCTTGTAGTTGATATATCAGGTGTTTTTGAGACAAATAATACCATTGAACATTATTTGCAAAATTTTCTTAATCAAGCCATGAGTATTGCCATTGGGGTCGAGTTGATTAAAATGTTGACCAAACACACGTCAAGTACCATCATTGAAGTCCTACTCTTTGCGCTAGCCCGTCAGCTCGTTGTTTCACATGGTAGTGCCTTAGATACTTTATTGACGGTTATCAGTCTGGCAATCCTTTTTGCATCACGTAAATTCCTTCTCAGTAACTTTGATGACCCTAATAGCATTATCGTACGAGGTAGTCAAACCGTTAAAATGGCAAACCTTTTAGCTCGCGTTGATATTCCTTGCCAAAATAAAGAATTAATGCGTGATTTTATGGTTCGTCATCTTAAAGAAGAAGAAAAAACAGTCGCCATTGGCGCATTTATTCATGTCAAAGACCTTGCCTTGCGTGTTGATAGCATGAGCGAGGGGATTATCACACGTGTCGAAATTATCAAATCGCACTATTGATTTTCTGAAATAATACCTATATTTTCAAGAAAGTTTCAGCAAAGAGTGTCTGTGATTTAAATCTATTTATAACGCTTACAATATTTTACAAAAATAATCTGAAATGATTGAAAAAAGTCTCACAAAAGAGTATCATAGTATCTGAATTCAAAATTAACAGGAGTATTAAAATGACACACATTCAATTTGATTATTCAAAAGTCCTTGACCAGTTTGTCGCACCGCATGAACTTGATTACATGCAAGCGCAAGTTACTGCTGCTGACAGCATGCTTCGCCAAGGTACTGGACCCGGTTCAGACTTTTTAGGTTGGTTAGACCTTCCAGAAAACTACGACAAAGAAGAGTTTGCTCGTATCCAAGAAGCCGCTAAAAAAATCCAATCTGACAGTGACGTGCTTGTTGTTATCGGTATTGGTGGTTCTTATCTTGGTGCTAAAGCTGCCATTGATTTCTTAAACAATCACTTTGCAAACTTGCAAACAGCAAAAGAGCGCAAAGCACCACAAATCCTTTACGCAGGAAATTCTATCTCATCAACTTACCTTGCTGACTTAGTAGAGTACGTTCAAGACAAAGAATTCTCAGTAAACGTGATTTCAAAATCAGGGACAACAACTGAGCCAGCTATTGCTTTTCGTGTTTTCAAAGAACTTTTGGTTAAAAAATACGGTCAAGAAGAAGCTAACAAACGTATCTATGCAACAACTGATAAGGTTAAAGGTGCTGTTAAAGTTGAAGCTGACGCTAACAACTGGGAAACTTATGTTGTTCCAGATAACGTCGGCGGACGTTTCTCAGTCCTTACAGCTGTAGGTCTTCTTCCAATCGCTGCTGCCGGTGCTGACATCACTGCCCTCATGGAAGGTGCTAACACTGCACGTAAAGAATTGTCTTCAGATAAAATCTCTGAAAACATTGCTTACCAATACGCAGCCGTTCGTAATGTACTCTACCGTAAAGGTTACGTTACTGAAATCTTGGCTAACTATGAGCCATCACTTCAATACTTCGGCGAATGGTGGAAACAATTAGCCGGCGAATCAGAAGGTAAAGACCAAAAAGGAATCTACCCAACTTCTGCTAACTTCTCAACAGACCTTCACTCACTTGGTCAATTCATCCAAGAAGGTTACCGCAACATCTTTGAAACAGTTATCCGCGTTGACAAACCACGTAAAAACGTTCTTATCCCTGAAATGGCTGAAGATCTTGATGGTCTTGGTTACCTTCAAGGCAAAGATGTTGACTTCGTTAACAAAAAAGCAACTGACGGTGTACTTCTTGCCCACACAGATGGCGGCGTGCCAAACATGTTTGTCACTCTTCCAGAACAAAACGAATTCACACTAGGTTATGCTATCTACTTCTTCGAATTAGCCATTGGTCTTTCAGGTTACCTCAACAGCGTTAACCCATTTGACCAACCGGGTGTTGAAGCCTACAAGAAAAACATGTTTGCCCTTCTTGGTAAACCAGGATTTGAAGACCTCGGCGCAGAACTCAACGCCCGCTTGTAAGCCATCATTGTCATAAAAATGAAGAGTCCTGAAAAGGGCTCTTTTTGATATTATCAAGAATTAGTAAATCAAATTTTTTTCAATCGTGAAAAAGTGTGTCTTAATTTTATTTCGTAAGCGTTTTATAATTGATTTACAAAAAAAAAGGAGTTCAAGCATGACAGATTGGTTAAATATTGCTGGAAAAACAGTTATCGTTACAGGGGCATCTTCAGGAATCGGAGCTGCCATCGTTAAAGAGTTATTAGAACTTAATGTAAACGTTGCTAATTTTGATATTGCTGAAGGAGAATTAAAACATGACAATCTCTTATTCGTGAAAGTAGATGTTACTTCTCGTGAACAGGTTGAATCTGGTGTACAAGCTGTTTTAAACAAATTTGGCACTATAGATGCTCTTGTTAATAACGCCGGAATTAATATTCCTCGTCTCTTAATTGATCCAAAAAATCCTCGAGGGCAATACGAATTAGATGATTCAACTTTTGAAAAAATCACGATGATAAATCAAAAAGGTCTCTATCTTGTTAGTCAAGCTGTGGGACGAATTCTTGTTGATAAGAAGGATGGTGTCATTATCAATATGTCTTCAGAAGCTGGACTGGAGGGTTCAGAAGGACAGAGTGCTTACGCTGCAACCAAAGCGGCAGTCTACAGTTATACACGCTCATGGGCTAAAGAGCTTGGAAAGCACAATGTACGTGTTGTGGGGATAGCCCCAGGTATCATGGAGGCTACTGGCTTAAGAACGCTTGCGTATGAAGAAGCTCTTGGATATACTAGAGGGAAATCTGTTGAGGAAATTCGAGCTGGTTATGCTTCAACAAGTACGACACCACTAGGACGTAGCGGAAAACTAAGTGAAGTTGCAAATCTTGTAGCATACTATATCTCTGAGCGTTCTGATTACATTACAGGTATTACGACAAATATTGCTGGCGGAAAAACGCGCGGTTAATTCAATTGTGAGGACGGTGACAAATTGGCCATAGTAAATCGTTGGTACCAAATTTTAAATCTTTTAGTAGGACAGCCTTACATTTCATTTCAAAGTGTGCAAAAACAATTAGGTATCAGTCAAAAAACGTTACTAACGACTATTGATCAACTTAATGATATTTTGGATGACGACCTTCACATTAAAAAACAAAATAATCAACTTTTCTTACAAGTATTTAATTACAGTCGCCTAGAAGACATATTATCAGGAAGTCTCCGCAAAGAAAGTGACTTCAATTCTTCAGGTAAAAGAATTTCATACATTATCAAACGTCTACTTCATTCTACAGATCCTATACTAATCGATGATTTAGCCGAAGAAATCGGTGTTAGCCGAACGACCATTAACAAAGACTTAAAACAAGTTAAACAATTAGCTGATAATTACCAAGTAACAATTATTGGAAAAACTAACTACGGGTTATCCGTTATGGGTGATGAATTACAACTTCGTTTGTTCTATTGTCACAATGTTTATGCCTATTTTGATTCAACAACACTATACCCAGAAACAGAGCTATTTCTAAAAGAATTTTATCAAAATTATCAATTACCTAAAAACGTTCAAGACCTACTTTCAAAAGTCATGGCAATAATGATTTTTCGATTGCAGCAGCATCATCTACTAGAGAAAGACATTCCCTATTTTAGCAATGATCTAAAGAATAGTGATATTATGGAGCAGCTCATTTTTCATATCGAAATGACCTACCACATCTCACTTAGTCAATACGAACAAGACTTTCTTTCGTTTCCATTAAATATGCAATACATTGATAACTTACCTTATCAGGAAGTATCGACTACTTATATCTTAGATATTTTCCATGAGATGATTAGTCGTTCTAAAAAGACAATTGACTTTCAAATTAATATCGAAAAGCTTTTTATTGATATTCATATGCACCTTAAATTTCTTTTGAATCGTTTAGTTTTTCATTTTCAAGCAAACGATTTATTTCATGGAGAAATAAAGGAAAAGTATCCACTTGCCTATCAGTTAGCAAGTGACGCCTGTACTGTTTTGAGAGATATATTTAAATATCCTATTGAAAGTTCGGAAATTAGTTACTTAGCTCTATATTTCGAGATGGGACTTCGTGAGATGAAAAAAGATGAATCTATTGAATCTCGTAAAATAGCTATCGTTTGTACAACAGGGCGAGGAACTGCAACAATGATTAATCGTCAAATCAGACGTGTTATTGGAAATGAGATTACAATTGACCAATACTCTGAGGAAAACTTCAATCCTCTCCAAGCTGAAATGTATTCTGCTATCTTCACAACGATCCCTCTTAAATTTCAAAATATATCTCCTCCAGTCATTCAACTCACCAACTTATTTGACGATCAATGGTTGAGAACAAGGTGGGAGGAAATTAGCAACTGGGAATACAAACGCTTTGAACATGTTCAGTTCAAATTTATCCGTTTAGATCCTCAACCTGATTATCTGCAATATCTCTTAAAAATGGCAAACTATCTAGAAGAGGCTAATGATGTCGATCAAGATTTTCATACCAATATCTTAGATCGAGAGAATAAACAATCAACTATTTTTGGACAAAATATCGCTTTTCCCCATACAACACATCACAAGGAAAAAGTAACCCTTCTTCTCGGCGTCCTGGATGAAACGTATGTAACTCCATCTGAGTCAGTTGATTTAATTTTTATGTTAGCTATTCCAGAACAGTCAACTCCATCGATAGAAGAAGAACTTTTAGTAGTCTATGATGATATTTTTAAAATTGCCAATAACGATGAAATCAAAAAAGAATTAAAAACACTCAAGTCAACGGAAGCATTTCTATCACTTATAAAATGTAAAGGAGTATTAAAATGAGCCCTATTATAGTTCTCACTATCATTATAGCGACAGCATATATTCTTCAACTCTTTCTGGGATTCAAACAAATTAAACATTTTAACCGTGTCTACGCAGAACTTCGTAAAAAAGGTCGCGTTGCCATTGGTCGTCGTTCTGGGAAATTTAAATCAGGGACAATTGTAATGTTTGCGATTGATTCTGATGGTAAAATCAGTGTCGCTAAAAAGATTCAAGGCGTTACTATAGGCGCTCGCTTTAAAGATATGCCACAATATATCAATCATGATTTACATTATTTAGATCATTACAATCCCCTTGTTCGTCAAGAAAATAAACTCACTCAAATTGCAATAGAAGATGCTAGGGACGTTTTCCTAACCATTGAAGCAGGTACCTACCAAGAAGTTCCGAAAAATGTCCCAATGATTGATTGGGGATTACAATTTAAATCTCTCCTTTCTCACTTCAAATTAACTAACAAATCATTACAATAACGAGGAGGTTTTTTATGAATTACATTACTAAATTTGCAGAAGGCTTTATGGGCCTCTTCCAAGCTGGTGCAGACACATTTATCAGTTGGATGACAGGGATTGTACCAGTCGTCTTGATGCTATTAGTAGCAATGAATGCACTCATTGCACTCATCGGTGAAGAAAAAATGAATAAAATTGGAGAACTGTCTGCTAAAAATCCTCTAACCCGATACATGTTACTACCATTTCTTTCAGCCTTCATGCTTGGAAATCCAATGTCTATGAGTATGGGAAGATTTCTTCCAGAATATTATAAACCTAGTTTTATTGCTGCTCAGATGCAATTTTGTCATACATCTAACGGAGTATTTCCTCACATCAATCCAGGAGAACTATTTGTTTACTTAGGAATTGCTACTGGTATCGAAACTTTAGGCCTCAGTCAAATTGATCTAGCGATTCGCTATCTTCTTGTCGGTCTTGTAATGAACGCTCTTGGTGGCTGGGTTACTGACTTTACAACCGCCTTTGTATGTAAACAACAAGGTATTCAACTAAGCAAAACGGTACAATTAGACAAATAAGAAACTATCTAGGAGAATAATCATGACATATAACAGTATCAAAGTTGTTAAAGGTAATGGTGGCTTTGGTGGACCACTTGTAATCACCCCAACTGAGGAAAAACATAAATTCATCTACATCACAGGTGGAGGTGAGAAGCCAGAAATTGTTGATAAAATTGTTCATTTAACTGGAATGGAAGCGATTAATGGATTCAAAACGTCAATTCCCGATGAAGAAATTGCTCTGGCTATTGTTGACTGCGGTGGTACACTACGATGCGGTATCTATCCCAAAAAAGGAATTCCAACCATCAATATCGTCGCTACTGGAAAGTCTGGTCCACTAGCTCAATACATTACAGAAGACATTTATGTATCAGCTGTCGGCGTAAACCAAATAAGTTCTACAAAAGACAATGTTGTTAATGAACAAGAACAAACCTATACTGAAAAATCGAGCTCTTATGATACAAGTAAGAAAATCACCGAACAACGTGCTGAAAAAAGTTTCATTGCACGTATTGGTATGGGAGCTGGTAAAGTAGTTGCAACTTTTAATCAAGCTGCTCGTGATGCCATACAAACAATGCTAAATACTATTCTTCCTTTTATGGCTTTCGTCTCACTATTGATTGGTATTATCAATGGTTCTGGTGTCGGTACTTGGATTGCAAATCTACTAGCACCTTTAGCAGGTAATATCTGGGGACTCGTCATTATTGGTTTCGTATGTTCATTGCCATTTCTATCTCCACTCTTAGGCCCTGGAGCTGTTATCTCACAAATTGTTGGTACTCTCATCGGAGTACAAATTGGAAAAGGGAACATCCCTCCTCAAATGGCTCTACCAGCTTTATTTGCTATTAACACCCAAAATGGTTGTGACTTCATCCCTGTAGCTTTAGGTCTCACAGAAGCTGAAGCTGAAACTGTCGAAGTTGGGGTTCCATCCGTACTATATTCTCGATTTTTTAATGGTGTGCCGCGTGTACTTGTAGCATGGTTAGCCAGTATCGGGCTCTACCAATAATCAAAAATTTACCTTTTAGAAAGAAGATTACTATGTCAACTATTTTTAAAACTACTGTAATAGCTATCGGACCTGAAGCAGAAGGGATGATTGAAGGTGCTAATATGCTTATTCTTTTTGGAAAAGGTGCTCCATCTGATTTAGCAGAATTCTGTTTTACCATTAATAATAAAGAGCTAGCTGGAACAATACAAACTGGAGGAACCGTTTATATTGACGAATTAGCCTTTCCTATAACTTTTGTCGGAGAATTGGTTGAAAAAAATCTTCAAAATTTAGGGCATATTACCATTAGCTTTGATGGATCAACTGCAGGAACCTTACCTGGCACACTGCATGTTTCGGCAAAAAGCTTACCTAAGTTAAGTATCGGCACAAGCGTTAGAATTGTTTCTTAGGAGGAAATATAGCTATGGAAATACTACTTGATACAGCTAATATTGAGAAAATCCAATCTCTGCAAAAAGTATTACCTTTACATGGAATCACTACCAATCCTTCAATTCTAAAGCAAGAAGGTGAGATTAATTTCTTTACTCACCTCCGAAAAATTAGAAATATCATTGGACTTGATCAAACTCTCCATGTTCAGGTCACAGCCACTACTTCTGAAAAAATGATTAAAGAGGCTCAAGCAATTTTAAAAGCCATTGACCCATCAATATACATTAAAATTCCTGTAACTCTTGAAGGTTTGAAGGCCATTAAAGCTCTTAAAAAACAGGGTGTCAATATTACTGCGACAGCCATTTACACAAAACTACAAGGATTCCTTGCCATCGCTGCCAATGCAGATTACTTGGCTCCATACTACAATCGTATGGAAACGTTAGGAACACATTCAAAATCAGTCTTTGAGTCACTGCAAAGAGAAATTGAGCGAACAAATAGCCAAAGTAAACTATTAGGGGCTAGTTATAAAACGATTGAACAAATAAACAACACTTTTGATGCGGGGGCACAAGCTATAACAGTCTCTCCTGACCTAATTGAGCAACTGCTATCATCGAATACTATTATCAAAGCTGTTGAAGACTTTCAGAAAGATTGGACAACCATCCACGGTGTCCAAACAATCGATGAACTCCTGTCATAAATAATAATAGCAACCTCTCCTGAGAGTCCTGAAAAGGGCTCTTTTTGCTGCCAAAAACCTCCTGCATTGAAGCAAGAGGTTAGAGCATGAGGAATAAAGCTAGGCGTTCAATAACAAAGTATCGTCAAATGAATTAACTTTCAGAACAAGGAACAGAAAAGACGCAGACAGTACCTGATGGATGCTCAATGAAAATGAAAGTCAAAAGCAGACTAAGCGACACAGATAACAGATAGAGCTGTCTTCATCAAATCAAGCCAACAAGGGCTGTTTTTGATTTTCAAAGAGTATGAGTAGGGCAAGTTCGAAAGTGCCCACGTCTCAAAATGAATTCAAAAGACTATCTATCGAAAAATCTCCAAAGTCATCGTCTGACTCTGGAGATTTTTTCTCTACTGACAATTTTCCTCTATCGTCGCAGCTCTAAGATTAATAACTCTTACTAGCCTTAGAAGTTTCGTAACATTATTTTCCTTTTTCTGATTGCCATAAACTATAAGCCGAATAAGACGTGTAGGCGATAACAATCATCAAAGAGATATAAAAGATTACATTATAAATAGAGAACACATCTTGCTTTGAGGAAACCGTTTCGTAGACTACCTGTATCAACCATAAAAAACAGCTTAAAGATGTCAACAGATAGAGCCTCATTTTTGACTTGTTTGATAGTTCGCTATTCATAATAATCCTCACTTTTTTCTATTTACTTTTTTTTGAATAAATGTCAACGGCTACGGCAAGCAATAATACCAACCCTTTTATAGTCTGAATAAGAGCAGAATCAACACCCATGATAGACAAGCCTTGATTAATAACACCAATAACTGCAGCTCCAATAACTACTCCTGGGATTGTTCCAACACCTCCCGTTACAGCTGTTCCACCAACGAAACATGATGCAATAGCATCCATTTCAAATGAATTCCCTGTTGCAGCCGATGCCGAACTAAGTCGAGATAAGATAGCAATGGCAGCTACAGCAGATAAGAAGCCCATATGGACGTACAATAAGAAGTCAACCTTTTTAGTATTAATACCAGATAACATAGCAGCTCTGCGATTTCCACCGACAGCATAAACATGTCGTCCAAAAACCGTTTTAGTCAAAATAAAGTGGTAGACAGCAACTAAAATACCTACAATCACTAGCATAATTGGAATACCACCTTGGGTATTATTGCCCGACAGAGCAAAGAGGTAAGTTAAAGCTAAGATAATAATAGAAGAAGCAGCAATTTTCATATATGTTGCTGATAATGGTTCAACATCCAAACCAACATTAAAGGCTTTCTTACGGTTTCTAAATTGATGATATGCAAATAATACTGTTAGTAAAATCCCCATAATCACAGTCAAAGCATCAAACTGTCCCCAAAATCCAAAAATATTTGGCAGATAGTTAGCAGCAATCGCGTTAAATGATGCATTATTAACTGGAATAGAAGCGTTAATCATTGTAGTAGCCAAACCACGGAAAATTAACATCCCTGCAAGTGTTGTAATAAATCCTGGAATTCCGACATATGCTACCCAAAATCCTTGCCATACACCAATGATAAGCCCTATTAGAATACCTACAACGATTGCTAAAAGCCAGTTCAAATGCATATCTTGCATCAAAAGAGCGATACACCCTCCTATAAATCCGACCAATGAACCAACTGATAAATCGATATGAGTCGCTATGATTACCATAACCATCCCTACGGCAAGGATAATAACATAAGCATTTTGTTGAATTAGCTGAACAACAGTGTTAGGTTGGAGTAGCAAGCCCTCTGTCAAAAATTGGAAAATAGCAATGATGACAATCAATGCTCCCACAATACCATATTGACGACTACCTGATAAAAATGAGTTAAAAAATGTTTTATATTCTGCTGTGTTCTCTGAAGTTTTATTATTCTGTGAAGTCATTTTTATTCCTTTTCCCTAAGAGATTTTCTCTTTGGTCATACCTTTCATTAGATATTCTTGTGTGAATTTTTCCTTAGCCACGTCTTCTGTGATGACGCCTTGACTGACAGTATAAATCCGATCACATATACCAATCAATTCTGGCAATTCAGAAGAAATCACAATGATTGCTTTTCCTTCATCTGCTAACTGATTAATGATTTCGTAAATTTCATATTTAGCACCAACATCGATACCACGTGTCGGTTCATCAACAATAAGGATATCCGGATCTGAAATAACCCATTTTGCCAGAACCACCTTTTGCTGATTTCCACCAGATAAATTTGAAACTCGCTCTTCGATAGAAGGTGTTTTTATATGGAAATCTTTTCGATATTTTTCGGAAATGACCCTCTCGATATTATCGTCCATAATACCATGTTTAGAATGTTTATGAAGAGCCGCTAAAGAAGCATTCTCTCTTATGCTTTGTAATAGATTTAAGCCATAACCTTTTCTATCTTCGGTGGCATATGCTAAACCAGCTGATATAGCTTTTTTTACTGTTGAAGTATCCGTCTCTTTTCCATGAATGAACACCTTGCCAGAAATATTGGCTCCATACGACTTGCCAAAAATACTCATAGCAAGTTCCGTACGACCTGCTCCCATAAGACCGGCAACACCAACAATCTCACCTGAGCGCACACTGATAGATGCGTTATCAACGACTTTACGTTCTTGATCAATTGGGTGATGAACATTCCAGTTTTCCACCCTAAAAATTTCATCTCCAATATGAGATTCATGTTCAGGGTATAGACTAGTCAATTCACGTCCTACCATCGTCGCAATCAGTTTATCTTGATTTAGTGGTTCTTCTTTGGTATTAGGCATGTAACCGACTGTAGAACCGTCACGGATAATTGTCACATTATCTGTAATATCTTGAATTTCATTTAACTTATGAGAAATAATAACAGAAGTAACTCCTTGGTTATCACGTAAATCTCGTAAAATATTTAATAAATGAGCAGAGTCTTCGTCATTAAGTGCTGCTGTAGGTTCATCTAAAACCAATAATTTAACATTTTTAGATAGTGCTTTAGCAATTTCAACAAGCTGCTGTTTACCGACTCCAATATCAGAAATCTTGGTTTCTGGACTATCCATTAACCCAACGCGCCCCATAACCTTAATAGCATCAGAACGCGTTCTCATCCAATCAATGACCCCATGTTCTTGTTTTTCATTTCCTAAAAAGATATTTTCAGCAATGGACAGATAGGGGCTTAGAGCAAGCTCTTGCTGGATAACAACTATTCCAAGATCCTCAGAATCTGAAATGGTTTTAAATTGACATTCGTTTCCATCATACAAGATATTCCCAGAGTATGTACCGTAAGGATAAACTCCAGATAAAACATTCATCAAGGTAGATTTTCCAGCACCGTTTTCTCCACAAATTCCATGAATTTCACCTTTTTTGATATTAAGATTAACATTTGTTAGCGCTTTAACTGGCCCAAATGTTTTGGTAATATCTTGCATCTGCAATATTAAATCAGAATTTTCCATAGTTTATTTCCTATTTATTAGTTTTTAGTGCGATACTTTTTTGTTACAAGTAGACACCCTACTTGATAATCGGAGCTTTAATATCTTTTTGATATTGATCTTCTGTAATGAAGCCAACTTCAACAACATAATGTAGCCCTTTTTGTTCACCTTTAGGATTTTTCACTAATTCGTCAGAATTCATCAACCAAGTTGGAACATCTTTTTTACCATTATTCATTGGTTTTTTATCGGATTTAGGTGTTTTTCCTTCTAAAATATCCACCAACAAATCTCTTGTCTGGTCAGATAGTAATGATGTATCTTTAAATACTGTTTGTGCTTGAGCCCCGTGGTAGATATTGGTAATAGCAATATCCATACCATCTTGACCAGTTATAATTGGCCATGCTGAAGCGTTTGTTGGATTTTTTGAATCAAATGGAATCGATGGTGACATTTCTGGACGAGCGTTTTTGATTGATTTCATCGCTCCTAAGGAGATAGCATCATAAGGAGAAAGGACAGCTGCAAGTGGTTTATCTCCTAATTTAGTCATAATAGCATCCATTTGCTTTTGAGCCTGTGACTGATCCCAAGCATGCACAGAAATTTTCTTCCAATCTTTTGTAGTAAAGTCTTTTGTTACAATACCTGACGGATCAACAAGTTGCCCGGATTCAAAATAGGGTTGTAATAGATCCCATGCACCCTTAAAGAAATATGGAGCATTATTATCATCATCAGACCCTGCAAACAAAGCAATATTATATGGGGTGTCTTTACCTCCACCATTTTTTAAATCTAAACGATCAATAATAGTCTGCGCCTCTAGAATCCCCGTACGTTCTAGTTCAAACGTCACATAAAAATCGACAGATTCAGTATTCATAATAAGACGGTCATACGCAATAACGGTTGCCCCATTATCTTTAGCTTGTTTAACTGCTGGACCAACTGCAGTTCCATCAACAGAGGCTACAACAACGGCTTTGGCACCAGCCGAAACAAGGTTGTTAATATCAGTTGATTGTTGAGATGGAGAATTATTAGCATAAGCTAACTTGGTTTTAAAGCCCTGTTCTTCTAATTTTTTTACAAGATTATTACCGTCCATATTCCAACGTTGGTCAGCTTTAGTTGGCATTGAGATTCCAATTAAATCACCTTTTTTAAGCTGTTGTCCATTATCTTCCCAACCACGAGTTTGGCTGCCACAACCATATAGAACAACCATCATCATAGCACCCAATACTGCAAAAACAAATGATTTCATTATATTTTTCATAATTTTCCCGCTCTTTTCAAAAGTCAATCTTTTATTTTATCAATGTATACTCAAGTCCAACAAGTTTAGCCCATGCAATAATTTGATCAGAAGTCAAATTCAAGGACACAACTGTATGGTGACCTCCGCCAGCTTCAATCCATGATTTAACACCACTTTGGAAGTCTGGTTTCACTTTCCACATAACTCGAGCTACTGGTAGTTTTGGTGCAGCTTCTGTTGGCTCAAAAGCTTCTACTTCATTAATTAGAAGTTTATAGTGAGTACCAAAGTCAGCCATTGATACAACGACACCTTCACCAGCTTTACCATCAAATACTAGACGAGCTGGATCAGCCTTTCCACCAATACCTAATGGTGACACAAGAATACGAGGTTTATTAGCCGCAAGGCTTGGATCTACTTCTAGCATATGTGATTGTAAAATGGACTCTTTGCCTTGTGCTAACTCATAAGTATAGTCTTCCATAAAACCTGTATTTTGATTATGTGACATTACCTTCATAAAACGATCAAGAGCAGCTGTTTTCCAATCCCCTTCACCAGCAAAACCATAACCTTGAGCCATTAACCGTTGAACAGCTAGTCCAGGAAGTTGCTCCATTCCATGCAAATCTTCAAAATTTGATGTGAAGGCAGTATAGCCACCATCATCAAGGAAACGCTTGATGGCAATTTCATACCTTGCTTGAACCTTGACATGCTTTTCCCAAGTTGCTTTATCATAATCTGCATAATCAAAGTCGTAAAGAGTTTCATAATCTGCAAAAAGATTATCAACTTCTTCATCTGTAACTTGGTTCACGACTTCTACCAAATCTCCAATACCAAAGTAATCAACTGTCCAACCAAACTGAATTTGAGCTTCTACTTTATCACCTTCAGTTACTCCTACATTACGCATATTATCACCAAAGCGAGCAACTTTGATGTTGAAACCTTCATTGTAGGCAACGGCAACATCCATCCAGCTTCCAATTTTTTCTTGTACGCTGTCATTTTCCCAATGTCCTACTACAACCTCGTTATTTTTTTTAAGGCGTGCATTGATAAAGCCATATTCACGATCCCCATGAGCTGATTGATTTAAATTCATGAAGTCCATATCGATTGTTGACCAAGGAATTGATTCATTATATTGGGTCGCCAAATGAAGCAATGGTTTTTGAAGCAACTTAGTGCCGCGAATCCACATTTTCGCTGGAGAGAAAGTATGCATCCATGTAATAACACCAGCTACTTCATCACGATAGTTAATCTCTTTCATCAGTTTAGTGATACTATCTGCTGAAACCGCCAAATCTTCTTGGAACACTAACTTATATGGTAACTTACCACTGTCATTTAGTTTTTTTACCATATCCCTAGCATGAACTTTTACTTCTTCTAAAGCTTCTTCACCGTATAAGTGTTGTGATCCCACAACAAACCAAAATTCTTGATTTAATTCTGACATTTTAAACTCCTTTTTATTTATTTTTGACCATAGTAGGCATTTTTACCATGTTTACGTTGATAGTGTTTATCCAAAATGTGCTGAGGCAAATCTGGAGAATCTGGATTTAACTGACGCGTAAAGAAGTTCATTTTACTTACTTCTTCAAGAACTACTGCATGCATGACAGCATCTTCAGCATCTTTCCCCCATGTAAATGGTCCATGACCCTGCAACAAGATTCCAGGTACTTCATTAGGTTTTAGGCCCCGTTCCTTAAATGTTTCAACGATTACCGCTCCAGTCTCAGCTTCATAGCCTTTGTCTAGTTCTTCTTGAGTTAAGAATCTCGCACAAGGAACTGTACCATAGAAAGTGTCTGCGTGTGTTGTTCCCAATGCAGGCAAATCTTTTCCAGCTTGAGACCATACCACTGCCCATGGAGAATGTGTATGAACAACCCCACCAACATCTTGAAAATATTTATATATTTTTGCATGAGTTGGCATATCAGACGATGGTCGAAAATCCCCTTCAACGACATTACCGTCAAAATCGCAAACAACCATGTCGGAGGCTTTCATAGCGTCGTAGTCAACTCCAGAGGGTTTGATAACAAATAAACCTTTTTCACGATCAACTTGACTCACATTTCCCCAAGTGTATTTTATTAATCCCCGCTTGGGAAGTTCTAAATTTTGTTGATAAACTATTTCTTTTAGATCTTCTAACATATTTGCCCCTTTCTTTAAATTATCTTGCCAGCTAAATTCTCAATGGCTAAAGCTTTTTCAAATGCTTTAATAAATTGTTCAAATTCTTTAACGTCTTCGTCTTTTGGTTCAATACGATACCGTTCTACTTTTCCAAAAACATCCTCATCTAAAAATTCCTGAAGTGTTTTTTCTTTTGAGAGACGTGTATAATTCGCTAATACTGCAATACCCCAAGCACCACCTTCACTAGCGGTTGTCATAACTTCAACTGGAGTCTTTATCGCACCAGCTAATAACCTCTGAGCCACATCTTTAGTTTTAAAAAGTCCACCATGACCAAGAATGCTATCCAACTTAACTTGCTCTTTATCTGTCAAAATACGCATCCCTATGGATACCGCAGCAAATGCTCCGTATAACTGCGTTTTCATGAAATTAGCTAATCCAAAAGGACTTTCTGCACGCCTCACAAATAGTGGGCGACCTTCATCAACCTTGACAATGTCTTCGCCTGAATGATACGGATAACTAAGCATTGGTGCTTCTGATAACTGTTCTGTTAACATATGATTAAACAGAATTTCATACAATTTCCCTTTATCAGCCTTACCTCCAGTTAACTGAGTTAACTCATCAAACAGGCTGACCCATGCATTCAATTCTGTCGAACAGTTATTGGCATGCACCATGGCAACACTGTCTCCAACAGGAGTGGTAACAATATCAATTTCTGGGTAAACATTTTTTAGAGGCTCTTCTAAAACAACCATTGAAAATATTGAAGTCCCAGCAGAAATATTACCCGTTTTCGGTCTAATACTATTTGTTGCCACCATCCCAGTACCTGCATCACCTTCTGGAGGACAAAAAACAGAACCTGATTGCAAATCACCCGAAGGGTCTAGCAATTTTGCGCCTTCTTCGGTCAAGGTTCCCGCAATTTCTCCTGCGGATAATACCTTTGGTAATAAATCTTCTACCTGCCAGGATAACTGTTTTGATGCGACCAAATTATTGAAACAAGAGAGCAGTTTCTCATCATACTGACCTGTATCACTATCTATTGGAAACATCCCAGAGGCATCTCCAACGCCTAGTACAAATTCATCTGTTAATAACCCGTGCACATAGCCTGCAAGTGTTGTAAATCTAGAAATTTGTGAAATATGATCTTCATTATTTAAGATAGCTTGATACAAATGCGATACACTCCATCGGAGCGGCACATTAAAGTCAAAGGCTTTTGTTAACAGCTGTGCTGCTTCTCCAGTATTTGTATTTCGCCATGTTCGAAAAGGAACTAATAATTCCCCTGCATAATTAAATGCTAAATAACCATGCATCATTGCACTGATTCCGATTTGACCAATACATGACAAAGTCATACCATACTGATCCTCAACTGATCCCTTTAGCTGTGAGTAGGCTTTTTGTAATCCTGACTGAATCGAATCCAAAGAGTAAGTCCATAAACCATCCACTAATTGATTTTCCCAGTCATGATTTCCCTGAGCCAAAACATCATTTGTATCTGATATAAGAACAGCTTTGATACGTGTAGAACCAAATTCAATTCCTAATGAGACATTTCCTTTTAAAATATCATCTATTACTTTTTTGTCCATACAACCCCCTATATTATTGTAAGCGCTTTTCTTAATTATAATCCTTTTATGCGGTTTTGTAAACGCTTTATTTATTTTTTTAAAAAATAAAATTGTGCATTGTACGCACAATTTCTTACTTTATGATGATTTTGGGTTGAAATAAATACGTACTTATCTCTTTATCATCTGTTCCTTTTAGCTTTTCTAAGATGATTTGTACGACTTTTTCCCCTAAAACATACTTTGGATGCTCCGCAGATAAAGCTATCGGATAAGATTTACCCAATTGAGAGTAGTCAAAGCTAGCTATGGTAAGTCTCTCTATGAGATCAGGACAAGTTTGTGTTAGTAATCTAATAAGATCTATAGCCAACTCATCATTGTAACAGATAAGCGCATCAACCTCTGCCGTTCTTTCCAAATAATTGATAACAGAATTTATAACAATATCTCTATTCGAATGATTAAAACAGAAAATATCTTCATTGGAAAATAATTTATCAGACTGAAGATGAGCTTTAATAAATCCTTCCAAACGATCTTTCCCCTGCTTAAAATCCCAATTTGTCACAATAGCAATCTTTTCTAAATTTCTTTCGAACAGCGCCTCTGTCAAATATTGAGAGGAGCTAACATCATCTAAACTAACTGTGGGGATATCGATTAAGTCAATTCGTGAATTAATAAAAATAAGCGGAATCCCTGCTTCCCGAATACGAAGGTACTCAGAAATATTAGGATTATAACAATTGCTTTTTGCTGGTTCCATAATCAGAGCATCAATACCTTGATTTTGCAAAGAAAGCAAGCACTCTTTTTCCTGCTCAAAATCATTATTACTACTTGATAATATGAGGCTGCAGTTATTTTCTCTAAGAGTTTTTTCGATACCACTAATAATCTCAGGAAAAATGTAGTCTGATAAAGAGGTTAATAGAACACCTACTGTTATGGTTTTTTCATGCTCTTCTTCCACACGATTCGCTCTTTCAGCAACAAAGGTTCCCGAACCACGTTCGCTAACTAATAACCCCTCATTAACTAATAAAGATATTGCTTGTCTAACGGTGTGACGACTGACTTGATAATCATTTTGTAGCATTTGTTCCGTTGGAATTGAAGTCCCTTCTTCATACAAGCCGCCTAAAATTTTCCCCCGTAAGTCATCAGCTATTTTTCTATATTTAGCAACCATAATTATTTCCCTCTCAAAATTTGTACGTACATTTATTTTACAATTATTTCACCTTATTTTCAAGAAAAATTTCACCACAACTAATATTACCAATGTTTAAATACAAATAACAAGAAGCAAAAACAGAACCAAGCCAAACCTTTTTAATAGGTTTATTGCTATCTAATGTTTTTATTTTTCAATCATTTCAACATTTTATACTGCTGACACAAATCATAGTAGAGCTAGGTTATTAAGAAGTTTTATTAGAATCTATTTTTGATTTCTATTTAATACAAGTATTTTCAACCTAATATTCTAAAAAAGACAAACATCAAAATTGACGTTTGTCTACATCCTGAAATCACCCTTTGAAAGAGTGATTTTTCTTTTTTATTACAGGTTATTAGGAAGTAACTTTAAAATATAGTGAATTGAATAAAGGTTAGGACATCGTTAAGTAGCTTTGATGAACTCTAGTTCTATCCACAGTTCCTTGCCTTGTCCTATTCCTTTCTCAATCCACTATAAGATAGCAAATCAAATAATATGTGCAACACGCATGCTCCCCTCCACGAGAATATTTTATTCAATGAAGCAAAAGTATCTGATGAGCATCCCAAAGTCGCGAGTCTGGTCTCTGACCATAGCAGAAGTTGCTTTCATGAGGAGTTTATATTAATTAATATTCTCCCATTGGATGGGCTTTCAAATCTTCTGCTTTAACATCACGTTTTAATAGTGAATTATCTTTTAAATACATTTGCGCTGCGGATAGATAGTTAGTCGCACGCCACCAGGCATCGACTTTTCCTAAATGCTCTTTTGAATTGAAATCGAATGACATATTTTTCTCCTTGCGATTTTTTAGACAAATATAGCTATAAAGAAACTTGTAAGCCGTATTAAGGAAATACCAGACTCACAAGCTTAGTAACTAACTTCTCATTTTTTCTATGATATCGTCGAATGAATGAACTTTCAGACAAGGAAGGGAAGAAGCGGACAGTACTTGAGTACGGCAAAACGAAAGTAACGATGTATCAAAGTTAATTCAAAAGACTATAAAACTAAACGATAAGTCGTTTGACTATGGAATTCTTCCGTAGGATCAAGACGAATGTTACCCAGTCCTAGCATATTAATAGCATTAGAAGCTTCTTGCGTTTCAATAGCGATGCCTGAATGAGACTGTAAAGGGTTATCCCAAACATCAATTGAACTCTCAATTTTATTTAATGTATATACAATAACTACTGGTCGATCTGTAAGGATTTCCACTTTATAGTTTGTTTCAGAACAAGCTAACCTTAAAGCAACTTTCTCTTTTTGATTAAGCATGAAAGGGTGATCAATACCGTTCATCAGAACTAATTGTGGAGTCTCAACCAATAATGAATCTTGTAATAAATGTGGAGTTCTAAAATCAAAAGGTGTTCGTTTCATATACTTTTCATTACCGACAGGAATTCCGTCTGCTTCTAGTGGTAGAAAATAATCAGCATTCACAAAAAACTCATGATTAAGCACAGGAGCGGAATTATTACCATTTAAATTAAAGTAAACATGATTAGTTGGATTAAAAATAGTCATTTTATCCGTTGTAGCTTTATATGTTACTGTCCATTCATTTTGATTATTAAATGAATGAATAACAGTAATCGTAACATCTCCTGGATAGCTTGAGCCTTTTTCCTCATCTACATAGGAAAAGATAATATCAATTTGATTTTCGCTTTTTACAATTTCAAAATCAAATCTGTTGAAATTGTAACCGTTTTGACCTCTATTAAAATAATTTATCCCCTCATTACAATCTAAAATATGATGATTACCATCCAGGACAAACTCTCCGTCAGCAATACAATCTGCTACTCTTTCGATAGTTCCACCAAAAAAATATGGAGATTCAAAAACTTCAGTTGCATTACGATATCCCAAAATGATTTGTTCAAAACGTCCCTCTTTTAAAACTCCCCAGCTATTGATTCGAGCACCCAAATCTGAGAAACCAATTTGTACCCCTTGATCATTTGTAATAAGAATTTCAACATAGGATTCCTCATTATAAATTCCAAAAGGAAGCATATCTACTCTCATGGCAAAATCCTTTCTTCCTTGATAATGTTAGAGACAACCTTCTCATAATTACAATTATTTATTGAATCAGAAAATTACTTACACTAAAACAAACTTTAAATCTATATTAGTCAAATCTAGATTCACTAGCTTCCCATGTATAATTTCCATCTAAGGTCAGCCTATCTCCTAATTCTTTGTAAGTAAATTCATAGAATTCTGCTTTCTCTTCATAACCTGAATAATCTACTGCTGCTAAACCAACAAATGCTCCTGTAAAGAAACCACCATAAGATTGTACAACATAATCATCTGATAAAATTGCTGCATCTAGGGTAACAGGAATTTCGTTAAACTCTGTTCCATCAAAACTATATTCATAAGTATAAGTTTTTTTACGAACTTTTGTTCTAAACCAGACAAACTCCGCTCCTTCAGGAATTTTGATTGCATCATCTTTTAAATAAGATGTGTAGGTTCCTCTATTATTTTCTGCTACTTCAATGACTGGACCATTGATTTCATTCCAAGTAATAAAAACAAAGCTCCAATGTTTATCGTTATAATAATGAGTCAGACCTGCCATTTGTTGATAATTAAATGGTGTAAATTTCACTTTTACTTGTGCATCGAAGTAAAAGGCTTGCCAACGTCTAGCAATCAATGAAAGATTATGTGTATTGGCCAAAGAACCTCTGCCAATCAAAGTTAAACGTCCACTACCAGTTTCTCCCATTTCTTCTGTAAACGGCACACGTAATGTATTCCAATCCAATTCCAATACTGAACTAGTAAAATTATCCTCTTGACTATGATGTCTTTGAACTTCTGTGGTAGTACCATCTTTAGGTGGTTCTACAAAAGTCCTACCTCCATGTCCACCTTCAATACGAGGCCATCCTTCATCATCCCAATAAACTTTTTGAATAGATGTTTCTCGACCTAAGGTAGACCATCCTCTAGGATCATAAGCAGATTCACCTTCATGGTTCCAAGGACGAGCACACAATGAAGCATAATACCACTCACCTGATGGCGTTGAAACTAAGGCACCATGACCTTGTTTCTGAATATAACT
This sequence comes from Streptococcus thoraltensis DSM 12221, assembly GCF_000380145.1. Taxonomy (GTDB): domain Bacteria; phylum Bacillota; class Bacilli; order Lactobacillales; family Streptococcaceae; genus Streptococcus; species Streptococcus thoraltensis. The sequence continues at coordinate 133,836 of NZ_KB904629.1, forward strand.
ATCAAGCGTATCTACATTGGTAAGGAATACTTCACCTGGATCTGTCTCAAAACTATTAGTATCAAGAGTTTTCGATCGAGCAACCACTTCTTGATGAGTAAATACTGTTCCACCTTGGGCCGCAAATAGATAATAGTATTCATCAATTTTATACAAATGTGGTCCTTCAACCAAGCCAACTGGAGTCCCTTCGTAAATAGTACGAGCAGTTTCTGGTTTTAATTTCATTGTATTTGTATCAAACTCTGTTAAGGTAATACCATCAAACGGATGATGGTACTCACGGTGATCCCAAGTTTGCTGTACTAAGTATTTGCGGCCATCGTCATCGTGAAATAAAGAAGCGTCAAAACCAACACCATTTAATTTAATTGGGTCTGACCATGGTCCTTTAATATCAGTAGCGGTGGTCAAATAGTTGGTCATGTCTTTAAAGGCACCTTCTGTTACTTTGACATCAGTATAAACTAGCCAAAATTTTCCATCTGCATAGGATAAATCTGGTGCCCAAATACCTCCTGAGGAAGGATTTCCTTTCATATTCAATAATGTCGTTGTTGATAAAGGACTAGGTAATAATTTCCAATTAATCAAGTCTTTTGATTCATGTAATCTAACTCCTGGAAACCATTCAAAAGTTGAATTTGCAATATAATACGTATCATCTACTCTAATAATACTTGGATCAGCGTTAAAGCCTGGTAGCACTGGATTTTGAATAAGTGACATAATACCATTTCCTCTTTCTATTGATGTTGAACACGTTTTTTATCAAGTTCTTTATTAATTTCAACAATATCTTTATCTGAAATTGGGTACATTTGGATAATTACCGATGCAATAATAGCAAGTAAAATAGGGAGCCAGATAGCAGTGAAGTTAATACCTGACAAAGCTTTAGCAGTCTGTGTAGTTGCTGACTCTTTGAAACCATACGCTGCTAAGAACCATAGCGGAACTGCTCCACCAACTGTATAGCCAACCTTGAAGAAAAGTCCCATAATAGCATTTATGATAGCAGCATTACGTTTTCCAGATTTAAGTTCTCCATAAGCAACAACCTCTGGCACAAGAGCCCACATAAATCCGGTAGCGGAGGTTAATCCCCATTGTTTAATAAAAGTAGAAACATAAGCCAACCACAAGGTATCATGCATTCCATCCAACGACCAGACATAAGTGAGTAACTCACCTACGATAAACATGCCAATAAAAAGATGGAAGAAGCCTTTTTTACCAAACATTTTCTTAATTTTCGGCCAAAATACAGGGAATGCAATACCTGGAATAGAAGCGATAAGACCAACTGCACCCATCCATTCAGAATGTTCAACAACATATTGATTGAAGAAACCATTAACTGTATTCATAAAGAACATGAATGTAAAAGCCATCATAAAGAATAAGCCTAAAATAAGCAAGGGACGATTATTTTTAAGTTCTAAAATAAGATCTGCCGCACCAACCTTGGAAGATTGTTCTGCAGTAGCTACAACACGCTCTTTTGTAAGTTTATAGCAAAGGAAGAGTGCAATAGCTCCTAACACCATATAAACAGAGTAAACATTAAACCAAGCATTCGCAGCTGATGGGTCTGTATAATTCCCCATTTCTAGTTTTAATCCAAAAAAACCAGTTGACTTTAGACTACGCCCCTCCGGAGCAGCCATTTGCACAAACATTGGAAACAAAGTATAAACTAACAAGTTCGCTACATTAGCTAACATCATACGAGTACTTGTTAATTTATCAATAGATTCTGGATCCCTAGTCAAAGAGGCATTAAGTGATCCATATGGAATGTTAACCACTGAATACGCACAATCAAGAATAAAGTATACAACAAAAACAAATGGAACAGATCCTTTTAAAGCTGGAATTGGAGCGAATAGTAAAGCGGCTAAAATAACCAGAGGAATTCCTCCTCTAATTAACCAGGGACGATATTTACCAGCTTTTGATGTTCTTTGGTCTACATATGTACCTACAAACGGATCCCAAAAAACGTTAAATATTCGAACAACCAAGAAGATAAATCCTGCCGTTGCTGTCCCAATAGCATCAACGGTAGTTAGATATAAGGCAAGAAATCCTCCTAAAGTACCGAATACAAGGTTTTGGGCGAAATCACCTAACCCATAACCTATCTGCTCCGCAACAGTCAACTTATGATACTCTTCATTTTGAAGTTGAGTCATCTTAGCATCATGGTTTAATGCATTATTATTGCTACTCATTAAAGTACTCCTTATATTAATAATTGATTATCTGTTTAATAAAAATTCATCTTTGAATATTTGTCAGGATTCATTAAAATCAACTAGCTGATGTGATAAATCTGCTGTTGCTTGGTATGATTTTTTCCAAATAGCATAAATTTTATTATATTTTTTAACATTTTCTGGCTTTGGTACAAATGTTGCTTCTTTATAATGGACAAATGCCTCTGTCACTTCTTCAAGAGTATCAAACAATTGGCAACCATATGCTGCTAGCATGCAAGCACCTAGCCCCGGTCCTTGCTCAATAGTCAAACAAACCATTTCTGCATCAAAAATATCAGCTTGCATTTGTAAAATATCTGGATTTTGAGCTCCACCACCAATTGAAAGTAATTGTTTAAATTTCTTTCCTTTAGTAGACTCCATGATATCTTTAGAATCTCGTAAAGAGAAAATAATACCTTCTAAAACAGCTCTTGAAAAATGTTTTCGTTCATGTCGCACGGAAATTCCAAGAAAGCTTCCTCTGATTTGGGAATCAAAATGTGGTGTTCTCTCACCAACAATATAAGGCGTAAATAATAATCCTTCTGAACCTGGTTCTACAGTGTAGACTTCAGAGAGTAACTCATTAAAATGTTGACCTTTCCCAAAAGTCTCCTTGTACCAATTAAGAGAATTTCCAGCTGCTAAAGTAACCCCCATTGAATAAAAGGCATTTGGCACTGTATGATTAAAGAAATGCAGTCTACCTTCATAATCGGCTATTTGGGATTCATATGCTGAAACAACACCTGAAGTCCCTATTGAAACCAAACCAACATTTTCATTGATTAAACCAACTCCTAGAGCTGCTACTGCATTATCTGCACCGCCAGCAAAAACTTTAACTTCTTGTTTTAAACCAAATTTTTCAGCAATATCAGCTTTCACAACTCCTGTCTGATCTGTAGATTCCAATAAGTCCGGAAGAATATTCATATCTATATGAAAGGTATTCGCTATTTTTTCAGACCATATTTTTTTTTCAATATCCAATAGTAGTGTCCCAGCTGCATCAGAATATTCAGTATAAACATTTCCCGTCAACCAAAGACTTAAGTAGTCTTTAGGTAGCATAATTTTGTTTACCTGCCCCCATACATTAGGTTCATTTTCTTGTAACCATAAAATTTTAGGTAACGTAAAACCTTCCAGTGCGATGTTTTTAGTTATTTTAAATAATTGATCTCCCAATTTTTGATTAATAGTTTGGCACTGTTTAGTAGTTCTAACATCATTCCATAAAATAGCTGGATATACCGGCTTATTATTAGAATCTAATACAACAAGCGAGTGCATTTGCCCAGAAAAACTTATTCCTACTAATTCTTTTCCAAAATCAGATACTTCGATCGACAAATTTGTTAAAACCGTTTCTAAAGCAACTACCCAATATTCTGGATGTTGTTCTGAATACCCCTGTTTAGGAGTATCAATTTTATATTCAGCAGATTTAGTGACGATAAGTTTGCCACTATCATCCATCAATACTCCTTTTAAGCTAGAGGTTCCCAAATCAATTCCTAATACATAAGACATTCTATTCCTCCCAAAAATAAAGGTGTAGAACTTCCACACACCTAATCTTAGTGATTAAACGAGGTAATCATTCAATTTTGATTTGACTAATTCAATATGACTAGATTCTAATTTTGGATTATCATGTTTAAGGGCATATTCTGTCAAGCTTTCAAAGTCTTCTTTATCTGCAACGATGCTTGCACCAATACCTTCTTTGTAGCTTGCATAACGTTTATCTTTGATATCTTCAAAGAAACGATCTTCTCTCAATTTAGCTGCCGCTTTAAGTCCACGTGCAAAGGTATCCATACCAGCAATGTGTGCTAGAATAAGATCTTCCATTTCAAATGAAGAACGACGAACTTTGGCATCAAAGTTAATTCCGCCAGGTGTCAAACCTCCATTTTTTAGAATTTCAAGCATTGCAAAAGTTGTATCATAGATGTTTGTTGGAAATTCATCAGTATCCCAACCAAGTAATAAATCTCCTTGGTTAGCATCAATTGATCCAAGTGAATCAAAATCACGTGCTACGTTTAATTCATGTTCGAAAGTGTGCCCTGCAAGTGTTGCATGGTTGGCTTCAAGGTTAAGTTTGAAATCTCCTTCAAGACCATGTTTCAAAATAAATGACATTGTTGTTGCCGCATCAAAATCGTATTGGTGTTTTGAAGGTTCTTTGGGTTTTGGTTCAATCAAGAACTGAGGTTTGTGACCAATTTTTTCACCGTAAGCAATAGCCATTTTGAAGAGACGAGCAATGTTATCTTGTTCAAATTTCATCTCTGTATTGAGAAGAGTTTCATAACCTTCCCGTCCTCCCCAGAAGACATAGTTTTCACCACCAAGTTTTTTAGAAAGATCTAAACCTTTTTTTACTTGAGCAGCTGCATACGCAAATACTTCCGCGTTATTTGAAGAAGCAGCACCATTATTGAAACGTGGGTGTGAAAACATATTTGCTGTATTCCAAAGAAGTTTTTTTCCTGTTTCTTCCATTTTTTCTTTGATGTGGTCAGTAATTTCATCAAGATTTGCAAAAAATTCTTCTAGTGAGTCTCCAGCAGGTGCGATATCTACATCGTGGAAACAGAAATAATCAACATCTAATTTTTCAAGAATTTCAAAGAAAGCATCTACACGATTATGAGCTGTTGCCATAGGAGTTTCACCGATCCAATTACGTTCATTAACGGGTGAACCAAACGGATCTGATCCATCTTGAGTCATTGTGTGCCAGTAAGCAAGCGCAAAACGAAGATGTTCACGCATAGTTTTTCCCTCAACAACTTCTTCAGGATTATAGTGACGGAAAGCAAAATCGTTTGTTGATTCCTTGCCTTCAAAAATTACTTTTTCTACTTGTGGAAAATATGACATGCTAGTGTCCTCCTTAAAAATTTGCTTTTTGTTAGTTTGTATATTAAACTAACTTATGAAGATAGTATAGCTCCATAAAAAAAGTTTGTCAAGCGCTTTCAATGTTTTTTGACATTTTTTTTCATTTCATCTAAAATTAATGCATAGTGAGGTTTATATGATACAGGATAAATACGTTATTCGTCAGCAAAATGAAAGTATAGTATTAAAAACTATTATTGAAAATAGAACTATTTCACGAGCTGAAATCGCTAATCAAGTTGGTTTAAATAAAGCATCCGTTTCTTCTATTGTCAATGATTTATTAGATAAGCAAATCATTCTTGAGACCGGAATAGGTTCATCAGGTAATTCTGGAGGAAGAAAACCGATTTCTCTAGAATTTAATCCAGCATCCGGGATGACTCTTGCTCTAGATATCGGTTACAACTATGTTAACTATGCCCTAGCTTATCTAGATGGTACTTTTTTTATTCAGGAAAAATTAGAAACTTCCATAACTAAACATAACTGTATTCCACATATTATCGAAATCGTGAATAACCTTATTCAAAAAATGCCTAAGACACATCATGGAATCATTGGAATGACCATAGCGATTCACGGAATTGTGGATCACAACCATATCGTTTTCACTCCATCTTATAACTTAGATCAATTGGATCTGTACCTACAACTAACCAATTATTTCGAGTTCCCTATTTTTTTAGAAAACGAAGCCAATTTAACAGCGCTTGGCGAATTTACTTTCTTCCAAAGTATTGATAATATCATTAGTATTAGCATCCATAGTGGTATAGGTGCTGGTATCATTCAAAATAAAAAATTACTACACGGAGCCCATTCACAAGCTGGTGAAATGGGACACACAATTCTTTATCCAAATGGAAAACTTTGCTCTTGTGGTAATCATGGATGTCTTGAAAAATATGCTTCTAATAGGGCAATATACGAATCTTTTAGTCAACATTTTGGTTTAGAAAAAGCAAATTCAGACAATATTGTTGACGCAATATCGAATAATGATCATTACACTACAGAATTACTTAATGCTAAAACAAAAGAATTAGCTGTAGGTATTAATAACTTAGCTTTGTTATATGATACTCAACTGATTATTGTGAATAGCTCAATATTTTTGAAACTCCCTCAATTCTTAGAACCCTTAAAAAGCGCTTTAAATAGCAAATTCACTCGGGAAATAGATATTATAATTAGTGAATCTGGTGATAACGCAACACTGTACGGTGGTGTCGCACTATCAGTTGCAAGTTTTTTAAATATTGAGTCTGTTCAATTTGCTAAAATAAGATGATATCTCCAACATCAAAATTATAAAAGAGGTTTCTCCCAGGAGAGGCCTTTTTTCGCCCATCTATTCCCAAATTTTCTGAAAATTTGTTATAATATATACCATCAACCGACTTAATTTTTGAAGAAAGTGGGTGTTTGGTTGGGTTTGTCTAAATCTTGCCCTAGCTGGGTGACTGTGAACACTACGAGTGGAGTCAAGCTGTGTTGCTACCTCGTTGGTTTTCTGGCTAACCAAACACTCTTAGGAGATTAGAATGACTGCTCAAAAAATGACTGCTCAAGAGATTATTTCTTATATTGGTAACGCTGAAAAGAAAACTAACGTTAAGGTAACATATGCTGGACAAGTGGCTGCTGATATCCCTGCTTCAGTAATCCAGCTCAGTAATGTTCTTTTCGGAGATTGGAAAGATATTGAACCACTCCTTGAGGGAATGACAGAAAACGTTGATTATGTTGTCGAACAAGATGGTCGTAATTCGGCGGTTCCTCTTTTAGACAAGCGTCGTATCAATGCTCGTATCGAACCCGGTGCTATTATTCGTGACCAAGTCACTATTGAAGATAATGCCGTTGTTATGATGGGAGCTATCATCAATATCGGGGCTGAGATTGGGGCTGGTACTATGATTGACATGGGGGCTATCCTCGGAGGACGTGCAACAGTTGGTAAAAATAGCCATATTGGTGCCGGTGCTGTTCTTGCTGGTGTCATTGAGCCTGCTTCAGCTCAACCTGTGCGCGTCGGTGATAATGTTCTTATCGGTGCTAATGCCGTTGTTATTGAAGGGGTGCAAATTGGAAATGGAGCTGTTGTTGCAGCAGGTGCTATTGTCACAGAAGATGTCCCAGAAAACGTTGTGGTAGCCGGTGTACCAGCACGTATCATCAAAGAAATTGACGCCCAAACCCAACAAAAAACAGCATTGGAAGATGCTCTACGTAACCTTTAACATTAAAAAAGCTGAGCATAGCTCAGCTTTTATCACAACTAGGAAGAATTATTATGGCTTTAGATTTAATCCAAATTAGACGAGACCTTCATCAAATCCCTGAAATCGGCTTAGAAGAATTCAAAACACAAGCCTACCTCCTCGAAAGAATTGCAGAATTAACCCAAGATAAACCCTTCGTCAAGCAAAAAACATGGCGCACAGGGATCCTTGTTTTTGTTGAAGGCTATGCTGCTCAAAAGACGATTGGTTGGCGAACTGATATAGACGGACTTCCCATCAGTGAAGAAACGGGTCTTGATTTTTCCAGCCAACACATCGGACGAATGCATGCTTGCGGTCATGATATGCACATGACAATTGCTCTAGGACTTCTCGAAAAACTGACACAGTCGCAACCAAAAGAAAACTTACTTTTTCTCTTTCAACCTGCCGAAGAAAATTTGGCTGGCGGCATGCTCATGTATGAAGATGGCGCCTTCGGCGAATGGGAACCTGATGAATTTTACGGTCTTCATGTTCGCCCAGATATGAAAGTCGGGGATATTGCGACCAATACTGGTACCCTGTTTGCTGGAACGTGTGAAGTCAAAGTAAGGTTTAAAGGTAAAGGTGGTCATGCAGCCTTTCCTCATCAGTCAAATGATGCTCTAGTAGCGGCGGCTTATTTTATTACTCAAGTTCAAACAGTTGTCAGTCGTAACGTCGATCCAATTGAGGGTGGGGTGGTTACTTTTGGCGCTATGCAGGCTGGTACGACAAACAATGTTATTTCAGAGACGGCTTTCATGCATGGAACGATTCGAGCACTGACTCAAGAGATGAATCTCCATATTCAAAAACGTGTCAAAACCATTGCAGAAGGTGTCGCTGCTAGTTTTGACATGGAGGTTGAGGTCATTCTAAACCCTAGTGGCTACCTGCCTGTGGAAAACAACCCAGATCTAGCTCGTCAGCTCTTGAATTTTTTCCAGAAACAACCAAATACCAATCTGATTGAATGTCTTCCTGCCATGACAGGAGAAGATTTTGGTTACCTTTTAAACAAAATCCCTGGTGTCATGTTCTGGCTTGGTATTGATACGCCCTATCCTTTACACCATGCCAAAATGAATCCAAATGAGGAAGCTCTCGCTCTGGGTGTTAATCACATCTCAGAATTTTTGAAATATAAAAGTTATTAAACATTGTCATCTGTAGTGGGGGACTTATAGCTAAGTACACGAGAAAATTAAATTGTGAGACAACTAAAAAATCAGCTCTAGAATAGATGATAAACCGAAAAAACAAGGAATTTCAGTTCTATCATTTTTGCAGTGGTTAAGCTCCATCACGGGGCATAAGCCCTGACGCTGGCATTTACCTTGTTCAAGCCTCATGCTCTTGGCTCATCACTCACCTTTTAATGAACTTTGGGGATCCCTAACGGGAGCTTCATACGCTTTGGCTCTTATTTTACCAAGCGCAATAGCATGTTCCTCCCGATTTTGAACATCCTTCTTTCTTTATCCTAGCTTCGTTAAGACCAATGGTACTGACATGGTATCCCTTAGCCCAAAAGTGCCAATCCCAAAATTTATATTTGAGATTAACGCGTTTATCAAACACCATGACCTTTCAAATAACCCATGGAGCTTCCAACACTAAGTCTCCGTGGAATGCTTGCTAACATATGAACATGGTCTGACATTCATAGCCTCCAATGATTTCAATACTCTTATACTGTGAAAAATTTCTCCCAAACTGCTTCGGTATTGATTATAGATGTGTTTTGTCGATAAAGTGACGTGATATTTATACATTCATTTCGTGTGCAATAAGCTAGGTGCTATACTTTCCCTCCTTTCGTTATGCAATGGGCTTGAACACCTTTATGGTATCGCGTTAGGAGTTTTTGCTTAGCCACCAATCCATACCCGTATGCGAGTAGTTTTTTGTTTCGCATCTTCGAAGTAATACTCAATAAAAATCAAAAGCAGACTAACCGCCGCCGATGCAGATAGAACTGGTGTTCATCAAAGCAAGTCAACAAGGTTTGCTTTTGATTTTCGAAGAGTATAAAACGGACTTGAAGCCATAATAAAAAATGCTTAGCAAAATTAACTAAGCATTTCTTCCTGTTATATCTTATAGAGCTGCGCGCAAACGAGCCTGTTCATTTTCAACGTTACGAATATTACGAGGCAAGAAAGCACGAATATCATCTTCCTTATAACCCACTTGAAGACGCTTGTCATCAATTAGAATTGGGCTCTTAAGAATACGTGGATTTTCCTGAATCAAGTCAATTACTTGACTGAGACTAAGCTCATCAATATCGCAGTTCAAAGCTTTAGCATAGCGATTTTTTGAAGAGACAATACTCTCAATTCCATTTTCAGTTTTAGCCAAAATAGCCAAAATTTCTTCTTTTGTAAGTGTTTCTTTTCCTAAATTCTGTTCTTTATAAGGGAGCTTGTGCGCATTGAGCCAAGTCTTAGCTTTTTTACAGCTCGTACAACTTGAGATGGTATAAATTTTAATCATGTACATTCTCACTTTCTATCCCATGATAGTATCATTATAGCATGCACACCCTTTCAATGATATAGGTCCTGCGACCTATTTTTTTAGTTTGTCAAGAATTTACTGTAAAAATCGGTTAAAAACTTAACTTTTTCTTAAACTAAAAGTTCTAAAATGAAGTTAGCCACTTAAAAGTATGAAAAAACACCTCAGAGAGATATAATTGTAATCACCACAAAAACAATTAGAAAGACTCTGAGATGCAAGACTATTATACACCAAAAGGAAAACATTTAACACTATCAGACCGTAGAAATATTGAACGTTGGNTACATGAAGGGTGTTCCAATCGTGAAGTGGCTAGGCGACTAGATAAAGCTCCTCAAACCATTCATAATGAGGTCAAGCGGGGGCTAATTCTCCAACAAGTGCGTCAAAGTAGGTTCAAAAAGGTCTATTCAGCCGACAGAGCTCAGATG
>NZ_KB904630.1 GCF_000380145.1 Streptococcus thoraltensis DSM 12221
GTAAATATCTTTTAGTAAGAGATACTTGAACATCATGATAGGAGAGTAGGCACGACGTCCGAAGTCAGGTTGATAATTCTTTTCCAGCTCATCATAAATAAAGCTAAAATCACAGAGTTCCGTTAGCTGCCGTAAAAAATGAGTTTTAGGAACAACAATATCATACAGAGTAGAATAGGGACTAACATCTAAAGTCAACTGATTATCAAGCATATCATCACCTCAACTTTAGTATAGCAAAAAAAGCCATCAAACGATGACTTTTTCAGTGGGCTCGTCATTTGCTCAACTCTTTTTTTGTTATAAGCTATAGCTATAGCTAAACCTAGTTTTTAACAACTTGTTTTTTATAACTGCCTATGCCATAATAAGAAAGTATTAAAAATAAGAGGTGAGAGCTATGACAATTAAAAAATTTTTAGGCATTGCAGGTATTGCACTGGCTTCAACGGTTACTTTAGCAGCTTGTTCAGGTGATGAATCAGCTGATGATAAGAATGTTGTTCGCGTTGGTATCATGACTAGAACTGATGCTACAGAACCTCTATGGGATCGTGTTGAAGAATTAGCTGAGAAAAAAGGTGTTGAGCTAAAATTCACAGAATTTACTGACTACACGCAACCAAACAAAGCCCTTAAAAATGGTGAAATCGATGTCAATGCGTTTCAACATTACAATTTCTTGAACGATTGGAATAAGAAAAATAATGGTGATTTGGTAGCAGCAGCTGACACACTCTTGAGTCCAATTCACTTGTTCTCAGGCTTAGATGGTAAAAAAGCCAAATACACAGATGTCAAAGACATTCCAAAAGGGGCAACGATTTCAGTGCCAAACGACCCAACCAATGAAAGTCGTGCTCTCTATGTTCTTCAGTCAGCAGGTTTGATTAAACTGTCTAAATCAGGTGAAGAAGTAGCGACACTTGACGATATTACATCAAATTCAAAAGATTTAAACATCAAAGAAATCGCTGCTGATCAATCCGCTTCAACGCTGACATCAGTTGATGCAGCTATTGTTAATAACAACTATGCTGTTGACGCGGGTGTTGATTATGACACATCAATCTTCACTGAAGAGAAAAATGATAGTTCAAAACAATGGATTAACATCATTGCTGCTCAAAAAGATTGGAAAAAATCTGATAAAGCAGATGCAATCAAGACTTTGATTGATGTTTACCAAACGGATGAAGTTGCTAAAATCATCAAGAAAGCATCTAAGGGTACAGATATTGCTATCTGGGAAGGTGCTCCAAAAAATTAATTCAAGTCTCCAATAATTTATTAATGAACAAGTAAAATAGGCGTGTGAGAAGCACTCCTGTTTTCTTGTTATGGTATCGTCTTTTGAATTGACTTTGATACACCGACACTTTCGACTTGCCGCATACTCATACTCACTGAAAATAAAAAAGCAGACTAGGCGACACAGATAGCAGATAGAACTGTCTTCATCAAATCAAGTCAACAAGGTCTGGTTTTGATTTTCGAAGAGTATCAAGTACTGCCCGTGTCTTTCGTTCCTTGTTCTAAAAGTTAATTCATTTGACTATAGTATTGAGCATAGAGAGGAAGAACATGCCAGAGATAAATCAAACTAAAGAAAAAGCTAGCTTGACGGAACATTATCTTGAAGTTTTGGAAAAACTAATTGCAAGCAAATCTATTTTTGCTCAAGCAGTTGGTCTGGCTGAAACAGCAGCCTATCTTAAAGAAGTCTTTGAAGATGCTGGCGCAGAGGTTACTGTTGATGAGAGCTATGCTGCACCATTTATTCTGGCTCAGTTTAAGAGTTCACGACCAGAAGCCAAACATATTATTTTTTATAATCATTACGACACACAACCTGCAGATGCCGATCAGGTTTGGCAGAGTGACCCCTTCCAACTTACCTTCCGCAATGGTTACATGTATGGTCGAGGTGTAGATGATGACAAAGGTCACATTACAGCTCGCTTAACAGCGGTTGTAGCCTATTTGAAAAAGCATAGGGATTTGCCGGCTCACATTACCTTTATGATGGAGGGAGCGGAAGAATCCGCATCTGTTGATTTAGAAAAGTATTTAGCAAAATATGCTGATAAGTTAACTGATGCAGACCTTTTAGTTTGGGAACAGGGTATTCGTAATAAAGAGAATCAGATTGAAATTTCGGGTGGAACTAAAGGAATTGTCACCTTCAATGCAGAAGTAAAATCTGCTAAGGTTGATAGTCATTCTAAATTTGGAGCTATTTTTGATAGTGCAACGTGGTACCTTCTCAATGCTTTGAGTAGTCTCAGAGCAGCAGATGGTCGGATTTTGGTTGATGGTATCTATGAGGACATCATTCAACCGTCACAGCATGAGCTTGACTTAGTAGCAGAACATGCGCATATAGATTTGGAATCCTTAAGGGAATTATATGATTTAAGCCTTCCGACCTTAGCTAAAACGCAGGAGGATTTGAAAAGACGTCTGTTCTTTGAACCAGCTTTAACGATAGAAGGCTTATCATCTGGTTATCTTGGACAAGGTGTTAAGACGATTATTCCTGCTCAGGCTTCGGCTAAGCTAGAAGTGCGATTGGTACCGGGCATGGATCCTCACAAGGTTTTAGGCTTGATTGAAAAACAACTTGCCAAGAATGGCTACAATCAAGTACAATTAACCTACACTTTGGGAGAAAAAGGTTATCGAAGTGATATGACGGCGCCAGCTATTCAAAATGTGATTAACATTGCAGATCGTTTTTCACAAGAAGGTGTTGCTGTTTTACCGACGACGGCTGGTACTGGTCCTATGCATCAAGTATTTGAGGCTTTACAAGTACCTATTGTAGCCTTTGGGATTGGTAATCCTGATAGTCGGGATCATGGCAGTGATGAAAATGTCAAAATGACAGACTATGAGACACATATAAAAATGATAGAGGAGTTAATTGCAAGTTATGACTGATGCGATTATAAATTTAGAACATATCGATATCACTTTTCATCAGAAAAAACGTGTTATTGAGGCCGTGAAGGATGTTTCTGTAAGCATCAATAAAGGTGATATTTATGGTATTGTTGGTTACTCAGGTGCTGGGAAATCAACTTTGGTGAGGGTGATTAACCTTCTACAAGTGCCAACGTCAGGAAAGATTACTATTAATGATGATGTGACTTATGATAATGGAAAGGTTCAACTGTCATCAGCTGAATTGCGCCAAAAACGCCAAAAAATTGGAATGATTTTCCAACACTTTAACTTGATGGCTCAAAAGACGGCTTCTGAAAATGTTGCGTTTGCCTTGCGTCATTCAGATTTGAGTAAGGAAGCCAAAGCCAAGAAGGTTTCAGAGTTATTAGAGTTGGTAGGTTTGTCTGATCGTGCGGACAATTATCCAGCACAGCTATCTGGCGGTCAAAAGCAACGTGTCGCTATTGCGCGCGCCCTAGCAAATGATCCAGAAATTTTGATTTCTGATGAATCGACATCAGCTTTGGATCCGAAAACAACCAAGCAGATCTTGGCTTTGTTGCAAGATCTTAACCGAAAATTAGGCTTGACGGTGGTGATGATTACCCATGAAATGCAGATTGTTAAAGACATCTGTAACCGTGTTGCCGTAATGCAAAATGGCGTTCTAATCGAAGAGGGTTCGGTTTTAGATATTTTCTCAAATCCAAAAGAAGAATTAACACAAGAGTTTATTAAAACAGCGACTGGTATTGATGAAGCCATGATTAAGATTGCACAGCAAGATGTTGTTGCTAATCTAGCAGCAGATTCTATTTTAGTGCAACTTAACTATGCGGGAACATCGACAGATGAGCCAATTTTGAACGATATTTACAAACGATTCCAAGTCACTGCCAATATCCTTTACGGGAATATTGAAATTCTTGATAATACACCTGTTGGTGAAATGGTGGTTATTTTATCAGGAACTTTGGATAATCTATCAGCAGCACAAGAAGCCATCACAGCAGCTGGTATTCACTTAACGATTTTGAAGAGAGGTGCCTAGATGTTAGAGTGGATTCAAACGTATTTACCAAATGTTTATAATATTGGTTGGACAGGGGATAATGGCTGGTTAGCAGCCATCAATGCTACCTTATACATGACTATTGTCTCCTTTATTATCGGTGGTCTTTTAGGTCTCCTTGCCGGTCTCTTTCTTGTTTTGACGGGACCTGGTGGTGTTATTGAGAATCGTCCTGTTTTCCAAGTTTTGGATAAGATTACTTCGGTCTTTCGCGCTATTCCTTTCATCATCTTGTTAGCTATTTTGGCGCCAGTGACCTTCTTTATTGTCAAAACAAATCTTGGTGCGACAGCTGCCTTGGTTCCCCTCTCAGCAGCGACTTTCCCATTTTTTGCTCGTCAAGTTCAGGTGGTTTTATCAGAACTAGATCGTGGAGTGATTGAAGCAGCACAGGCTTCAGGAGCAACGCTTTTTGATATTATCAAGGTTTATCTTGGAGAGGGTTTGCCTGATCTTATTCGTGTGTCAACAGTAACCTTGATTTCCTTAGTTGGAGAAACAGCTATGGCGGGAGCTATTGGAGCTGGAGGTCTTGGTAACGTTGCTATTTCTTATGGTTACAACCGTTCCAATACAGACGTTACCTTTATGGCTACGTTAGCAATCCTTTTGTTAATCTTTGCCATCCAATTTATCGGAGATTTCCTAACACGAAAACTTAGTCATCGCTAATCATTGTTGATGAGTGTAACAGGGCTTATCAAGAGCAATACATAAAGGAGGTTTTACCTGTTGGTAAGCCTTTTTTTGATCAATAGGGGGTATTATGAAAGTTGCTTTATTACAAATGGCCATCAAAGAAGGTCAGCCTGATAAAAATCGTCAGCACCTTTTAGAATTGTTGGATGATGATGTCACCTTAAATCAGGTAGATTTACTAGTATTGCCAGAATTATGGGATACGGGTTATGCTTTGGCAGATTTGGACGCTTGTGCTGATGAGAACGGACGAGAAGCGCAAGAATTTTTAGCGGAGTTGGCTAAAAAATATCACATCAACATTATCGGAGGTTCGATAGCTAGAGCCCACGATGGACGCTATTTTAATACTTCTTATACTTTCGAGCGTAATGGACAATTAATCAATTGTTATGATAAAGTTCATCTGTTTGGGCTCATGGGTGAAGACAAGTATCTGTCGGCAGGTGATAGCGACAGCAGTTTTTTAATAGATGATATTTTAACCAGTCAAGTTATTTGTTACGATATACGCTTTCCAGAGTGGCTTCGCAAGCAAATGGCTAAGGGGGCAAAACTTTTGGTGGTTCCTGCGGAATGGCCGAGTGCTAGAATTTCACAATGGAAAATTTTATTGCAGGCAAGAGCTATTGAAAATCAAGCTTTTGTCGTTGCTGTTAACCGGACAGGGCAAGGTCTGCTAGATAGCTTTGATGGTCATTCCCTAGTCATTGATCCATTGGGCAATATTCTTTTAGAAACTGATGATCAAGAGGGGCTTTCGCTTTTTGATATTGATTTTTCAAAGATTGAAGAAGTTCGCGGTCAAATACCTGTTTTTGCAGACCGTCGTCTAGACTTATACGAGGAGGATTAGGATGGGATTTTCACAGTCACATTTATTAGATCAATTACCTAAGCAATTTTTCGCAGATTTGGTCGCTAAGGTCAATGCTCAAGTAGCTGCTGGTCATGACGTTATTAATCTTGGACAGGGGAATCCTGATCAGCCGACTTATGATTTTATTGTCGAAGCCATGGCGAAAGCAAGTCGAAAGCCTCTAAACCATAAATATTCCAATTTTAGAGGACAGACTTCTTTGAAAGAAGCGATAGCTACCTTTTATAAAAGACAATATGGTGTTGACTTGGACCCTGAAACTGAAGTTTGTATTTTAGGAGGTGCCAAAATTGGCTTGGTTGAATTCCCTCTAGCCTTGATGAATCCAGGTGAGAAATTATTACTACCCGATCCCGGCTATCCAGATTATCTTTCCGGAAGCGTTTTAGGACAAGTCGACTATGATACCTTTCCTTTGCTTGCTGAGAATGATTTTTTACCTGACTATGCTAGTTTTTCAGATAAGCTATTGGATAAGGCAACATTTCTCTATTTAAATTACCCCAACAACCCAACTGGTGCAGTAGCTAGTGCTGAATTTTATGACCAAACGGTGGCTTTTGCCAAGAAAAATGGTTTAGGAATTGTCAGTGACTTAGCTTATGGTGCTCTAGGAGCTGATGGCTATGATAATCCTAGCTTTTTGTCTTCAAAAGGGGCTAAAGATGTAGGTATTGAACTTTATACATTCTCCAAAACCTTTAATATGGCGGGCTGGCGCTTGGCTTTTGCAGTGGGAAATAAAGATATGATTTCAGCACTCAATCTGTTGCAAGATCACCTTTTTGTCTCAGTCTTTCCAGCCATTCAAGAAGCTGGTCGCATCGCCTTGCTTGATGAGAGAAGTGATGACGCTATTTATCACTTAAACAAGCTCTACGATCAAAGGCGACATGCCTTTGTTGAAGCAGCTGCAGAAATCGGTTGGCATGCCTACCCTTCTAAAGGGAGTTTCTACGCTTGGATGCCAGTTCCTAAAGGTCACACTTCCGAAACATTTGCGGATTTCTTATTGGAAGAAGCTAAGGTTGCTGTCGCTCCGGGTCTAGGTTTCGGTGCTGCCGGAGATGGTTACGTACGAATTGGTCTTTTAGAAAGTACCGAGCGCTTGCTTGAAGCGGTAGAAAGAATAAAAAGATTAGATTTGTTTTAAATAATTGAAAGTAACTTGAATTTTTAGATAATTTTTTATGATATAATAGGTAAATGGAGGCGATATGTTCCTCTTATATTATAAAAATGTAATAAAAATACAGGAGAAGTTATGAAAAAAGCATTTCACGCTTGGGGACGTGTTAGTCTAGTCAAGCGCATTGTTATTGGTGTCATTGTCGGTTGTCTTTTAGGTTTACTTGTTCCTAAAATGACCTTTATTGGATTAATTGGGAAGATGTTTGTTGGTGGCTTGAAAGCTATCGCTCCACTCTTGGTATTTGCCCTTGTTGCTAATGCCTTATCACAATCACGTGATGGGCAAAAGAGCAATATGAAGATTGTTGTCTTTCTTTATCTTTTAGCGACATTTTCAGCAGCCTTTGTTGCAGTTTTGAGCTCATACGTCTTTCCGGTGACGTTGACATTGACAGAATCAGCTGCTGCCAATGCTGATTCACCTGAAGGCATTGCACAGGTTTTCCAAACCTTACTCTTGAACGTCGTAGATAATCCAATCAATGCTCTTGTTCAGGCTAATTATATTGGGGTATTATCATGGGGAGTAATCTTTGGCTTAGCCTTGCGTTCAGCTAGCAAAACGACAAAAGAGCTTTTGGCTACTTTGGCAGATGTCACAGCCCAAATTGTTAAGGGAATTATTGAATTAGCACCGCTTGGTATCATGGGATTGGTCTTTTCGACAATTTCTGAAAATGGTATCTCAGTATTAGCTGATTATGGTATTTTGATTTTAGCACTTGTTGGAACAATGGCTTTTGTCGCCTTAGTTATCAACCCGCTATTAGGCTTCATCATGATGGGGAAAAATCCTTACCCACTTGTTTTTCAATGTTTGAAAGAGTCAGGGGTAACAGCCTTCTTTACACGTAGTTCAGCAGCGAATATCCCTGTTAATATGGGGCTTTGTGAGAAGTTAGGCTTGAATCCAGATACCTATTCTGTTTCTATACCACTCGGAGCAACCATCAATATGTCAGGGGCGGCAATTACCATTAATGTTTTGACCTTAGCTGCAGCGCGTACCTTAGGGATTGAAGTTGACTTTGCTACAGCCTTTATTTTAAGTGTTGTTGCAGCAGTCTCAGCATGTGGAGCTTCAGGTGTTGCTGGTGGGTCTCTACTTTTGATTCCTGTCGCATGTAGCTTGTTTGGTATTCCAAATGACATCGCCATGCAAGTTGTTGGTGTCGGCTTCATTGTCGGTGTTGTTCAAGACTCTTGCGAAACAGCTTTGAACTCATCATCGGATGTCTTCTTTACGGCAGTTGCTGAAAAATCACATTTTAATAATCGTTAAGTAAAAGGCTATCAGAATTTTTCTGATAGCTTTTTATACTCAATGAAAATCAAAAGCAAACTAGGCAACGCCGATGCAGATAGAGCTGAAGTTCATTAAATCAAGTCAATAAGGTCTGCTTTTGATTTTGGATGAATATTAAATGTGGTGTAGTGGGTGGATGAAAAGCTAACACCTATGAAAATGTGAGATTAGGGGCTTTATTTTTAATTCCTAGCAGTTGTGTGATAAGATGTGATTGTTCCATATAAGTTTTTCTAAATGATAGTTTAGTCACTTTTCATTATAGGTCATATAGGGCTTTTTGTATGCAATCAAAAAGCCCTATGATCTCCAGAGTGGGTTTCCCCACTACAGAAATTATAGAACCTTAAATGTAAACCAATGCTCTAAATGATTGAGAAATTGAAAATGTAAGACCTGATTGTAAATAAACAAACACTTAGGGATGCTGATTGATACTCAATGAAAATCAAAAGCAGACTAGGAGACGCCGATGCAGATAGAACTGAAGTTCATTAAATCAAGTCAACAAGGTTTGAATTGATTTTCGAAGAGTATCAAGTACTGCCCGCCTCTTTTCTGTTCCTTGCCCGAAAGTTAATTTATTTGATTATAGTAATCTTTCTAAGAGTTAGATTGAAGACAAATGCCCCGAATGGACTTTTTCTTCAATCTTTTTTTGTAGCTAAAAACGAAAAAACTACTAAAAACGTTGAAATAACAGTCTTTTTAAACCTTTAATTATTATTCGTTCTCCCTGTTAGATGTCCCAAATATCACATTTTCAGGGATTTGTTTGCGTTCTGAATCTTTCTAAGAGTTTTTATTTCCCAAGAAAACCAAAAAAGTTGAAGAATATTATCCAAAATGGATTTTCTTCAACCTGAGCTGTTTTGTTATTTATTTTTGAAGTAGTAATGGTACCCCAGTATTCCAATAGCATAACCAATCAGTGCAAAGGTAATCCATCCCATGTTGTATTGTCCCAAAGGTACAGTATGGGTAAAGAAATGGTTGATTGTATCTGGTAAATGGAAGAATCCGGTCATGGTTCCCAGTGTTGACGAAAAGTCATAGAAACCAGCAATAAATGTGGAAGCAATCGTTGTCTGGTAGACAAAGGAATGATTGGCGAAGAATTGTTTCGTGAACACTAGTAAAATCAAAGCAATGGTCAATGGGTATAGGAGATAAAGAAATGGTGTCGACCATTTAATAATTTCTGATAATCCGCCAAAGTAAAAGAGCGTAGACATAAGCGTAAAAATCGTTACCCATGTCACGTGAGATAATTTAGGCATGAAGCTATGGAAGAATTCTGAACAAGCTGTGATTAATCCAGAAGACGTTGTCAGACAGGCTAGGAAAATAACAACTGAAAGAATGGTCTGTCCGAAATTACCTAGATAGAATGCTGCGGATTGATTGAGGATGTGACCACCATCGACTTGGATGCCGTAAAACTCAAAGATACCACGATTCAAGGTGAATAGGCTTTGAGATGTGGCACCGATGTGTCCGATAAAGACATAAACTAGAGAAAGCAAGAAGCAGGCAATCAGACCCGATTTAACAACATTTTGTCCAACTTGTCTTTTTTCACTGATACCGTGATCTTTGATTGCATTAATGACGAGAATGGCAAAGGCTAGTGAAGCTAAGGCATCCATTGTCCCATAGCCTTGAAGGAGGCCAGCTACAAATGGCGAGTCTTTAAAAGCATTATTGACAGTCTCTGAAGCATTGCGTGGTTCTCCTAGTCCACCGATGGGATTGATAAGAGAAACAACAATCAAAAGAGCAAGGACAGCTATCAAAATAGGCGTTAGGTATTTTCCGATATAATCTGCAATTTGACTCGGTTTAACAGCTAATAAATAGGATAAACCAAAGAAGACTAGAGCGTAGATTACCCTTACTAGTGGGCTATTACCAAAAATAGGCTCAATTCCGATAGAAAATGATGTCGCGCCTGTCCGTGGGATGGCAAAGAAAGGACCGATTGAAAGGTATAAGACGGCTGCGAAAATTAAGGCATACCACTTGGAAACGGGGCGGGCAAGATCCTGAGGACTCTCATGTCCAGAAAAGGCTACGGCGGTGACCCCTAGCAAAGGAAGACCGATACCAGTGATACAGAATCCTATGATAGATTGCCAGAAATTTTGCCCTGAATAAAGGCCTAAAAAGGCTGGGAAGGTTAGGTTTCCTGCACCAAAAAAAAGTGCGAAAAGCATAAATCCAACAATAAGTGTCGGATTTTTAAATTTTTTTAACATGTAAAGACGATACTTTCTAAAAATGAGTATTGTGTTATAAAAAAACAACGTTTATTATTTTAGAATTATTCTGACATTTTGTCAACTTGTCTTACTAGGAATCTTACAAAATAAAAGACGTCAGACAGAACGTAGACAAACCCCTGCAACTTTGATATTTCGGAACATCTCGCAGGGAAATGGGGAATAATTAAACACTCAAAAACGTTGAAATAACAGCGTTTTTGAGTGTTTTTGTTTTTGGCTACTGAGAAAAAAGCTTGGAGGAAGATATCCAAAATAGACTTTTTCTTCAACCTGAGACCAATTTAAAAATTGGTCTGCCTACTAGAACCTAGATACCTATTTGAAAATGTGATACTCTAGGAAATCCTGCTAGATGCGACGAATAATGATTAAATGTTTAGACATGCTGTAATTTCAACAGGTCTGAGATTTTCTTGTTTTTGACGACAGAGAGAAAGATGAAAGCAATTATTTTAAGTAGCCTAAATAGTCAAATTTTTCAAAAGTGCGAGAATTTGTAACAGCACTTATTTGGATATTATCTGGCAGAGGCTCTTGAGCGTTAAAATCTGTTGTTAGGCTTTCCATATTTCCTCTGCGAATACCGACAACGTTCAATTCGTATTTGTTACGCACATCAAGTTCAATCAGGTTTTTACCAACCCATTTTTGGGGGATTTTAAATTCAATGATAGAAATATCGTCTTCAACATGGATGATATTGGAAATGTGACGTCTTAGAATGTGAGATGCTAATGATTTTCCAGAAGCTCTCTCGGGCATGATAACGCGACTGGCTCCAATATTGTACAAAACATCTTCAAAAATCCCGCTTTTAGCTTTGGCGATAATATTTTGAACCCCCAGTTTTTTGCAATGCATGACAGCAA
The DNA here is from genome assembly GCF_000380145.1 of Streptococcus thoraltensis DSM 12221. GTDB lineage: Bacteria > Bacillota > Bacilli > Lactobacillales > Streptococcaceae > Streptococcus > Streptococcus thoraltensis. Next base: position 11,252 of record NZ_KB904630.1, read on the forward strand.
GAACTGAGGCTTCGAGACTGTTACCTGTTGCAATCACAACAGTGTCACAGTGTTCAATACCGACACTTTCGAGAAATTCGTAGTTGGTAATGTCACCGACAGCAGCACGAGTGACAGTATTAGCAACCGCTTGAACATGATCTTCGTGATAATCAAGGGCAATGACTTCTTGGTCAAAGGTACAAAGTTCTTCGGCGACGGTTTTTCCGAAAATTCCGAGGCCTAGGACACCAATAATTTTTTTAGACACAATTATTTCCTTTCTGTCTTATCCAACTGAAATATTTGCTTTAGCATAATGGATAGTTTTTTCTTTCTTTTGTAATAGGCTGAGCAGCACTGTTACTGGTCCAACACGACCAATAAACATGAGAATGATAATAATGATGCGCCCAGCTGTAGACAAATCGGCAGTCAAATTCATAGAGACACCAACAGTCGCAATAGCTGATGACACTTCAAATAAAAGCTTAAAGGGACTTACTGTTTTTTCGACTATCAATAATAGAAGAAATCCGGTAATCATAATACTGAAGAAAAAGATGATGATGGTTAGCGTTTGTTTGATAATGCGATTGTCGATAGTGCGGTGATGGAAGGTAACTTCTGTCTGTCCAGAAAGTTCAGCTTTAAAGAGTAAAGCGATAATAGCAACAACGGTAATCTTAATACCGCCAGCTGTACCTCCAGGTGCTCCCCCCATAATCATTTGGATCATGTAGAGGAAATTAGTAGCAGGATTGGCATTTTCATAATTAATGGTTGCAAAGCCAGCTGTTCTCATTGTAACAGTCTGAACAAGAGAAGTCATAAACTGCTGCATGGGAGATAGGTTGGCGATGGTTTTTGTATTGTTAAATTCTAATAGCCAGCTTAGTGCTGTTCCTATTACTAAGATAATAGCTGTTGTTTTGAGAACTAGGCGTGATTGATTCGTTAGGGCACGAAAAACCGTTGTCAGACGTCTTGGGCGTTCAGAAAGGTAGCTTTTAACGCACTGTATTATATCCTGCCAAACACCAAATCCTAGACCACCTGCTATAATCAAGCCAATAATGGTAAAGTTGATAATGGGGTTCGTTGCATAATTTTGTAAGCTAGATGAGCCAAGGTTATCAAATCCCGCATTACAAAAAGCTGAGATGGCTAGGAAAATAGCATTGAAGATGCCGTGACCTAAGCCAAATCGTGGTATAAAATCAATCATTAGGATTAGGGCGGCGATACTTTCAATGATAAAGGTAAATTGATAAACCAGATAGAGAAATTTTTTTAAGTCCTGTCCGCTATCTCGACTCAATGCTGACTGTAGCAAAGATTGATCGGATAAATTAATTTTGCGGTGGAGGGCATAGCTACTAATGGCTATTAAGGTAACTAAGCCCAGACCACCGATTTGCATGAGGAGCATGACAATGATTTGTCCGATTCCATTATAAACATCCCCCACAGCAAAAACCGACAAGCCTGTTACGCAAACCATAGAAGCAACATTAAAGAGATGGTCAAAATAACTGGTTTGTGGAGCGTCAGCATAGTGTGTAAAAGGCTGTGAGAGGATGAGACTACCGACTAAAATAACGATAATGAAACTAAAGCTAAGTCGCTGAGTCACCGACCATTTGGAAATAAAAGTTGACATGAAAGTCCTTTCTGATGATCAAGATTAAAGTGGTTTTTTATTCGGAGTTCCAGCTTTTCGTGGGTATTTTTTGGGTGTTTCCTTCTTCTTTTCGACAATAGTAATATTTCTAGGGTCTCCGTTTGGAAGCTCGTAATCCCTGCTTTCAATAATCTGTGCAAAAAGGGTCGTGAGAGCATTTTTTGCCTGCTCCATCTCTTGGTCAGCTGCACTCGCTTTTAAGGCGATTAATCGACCATTTAATTTTAAAAAGGGAATCGTTAATTCGGCTAAAATTTGCATTCTCGCAACTGCTCGAGCTGTTACAAAATCAAATTGTTGACGAAATTGTTTGTCTTGACCAAAATCTTCAGCACGTCCATGGAAGAAGTGCACCTTGGTCAAGGATAATTCATCAGCTAAAAGATTTAAAAATTGAATCCGTTTATTGAGAGAATCGACAATGGTGACATCTAAGTTGGGGAAGATGATTTTCATAGGAAGGCTGGGAAAACCAGCTCCAGCACCGATATCAAGGATTCGAACGGATTCATTTGCCAAATGTCCTTGTAAAATAGGGGCAATGGAATCGTAGAAATGTTTGAGATAGACATCGTTTTTTTCAGTAATAGCAGTAAGGTTTATCTTTTGATTCCATTCGACCAAAAGTTCAAAATAACGCTCAAATTGCTTCTTTTGTTTGTCTGTTAGAGTAATGCCATGAGTTTTTAGCTGCTCATAAAAAGTTTGCGGTGTCATATAAGCTCCTTGTATCTTAAACTTCCCCTATTTTATCACAATCACTTGCTATTTTCTTTAGAAATTATCATAAACCTGCTATAATGAAGAGAAACATTCTTAGGGGATGACAGATGTTAAGACAACAGATTGCAAGTAATAAAAGAAGGACCATTTTTCTTCTTGTTTTCTTTTTTAGTTTGCTCAGTGCTATAGGAGCAGCGATAGGCTATCTTATGATTGGAAATACAGGCTTTGGTCTCACTATTGCATTAATTATCGGGATCATTTATGCTGCAAGTATGATTTTTCAATCGACACAAGTGGTGATGTCAATGAATGGTGCCAGAGAGATTGGGCCTGAGCAAGCTCCTGAATACTATGATATTGTTGAGAAGATTGCCATGGTAGCACAGATTCCAATGCCAAAAGTATATATTATTGAAGATGAAGCATTAAATGCTTTCGCAACAGGTTCTAGCCCAGAAAATGCTGCCGTTGCGGCTACCAGTGGATTACTCAAGGTGATGAATCGAACAGAATTGGAAGCCGTTATCGGTCATGAAATTAGTCATGTGAGAAATTACGATATTCGCATTTCAACAATTGCGGTAGCTCTCGCTTCTGTTGTAACCATGATTTCGAGTATTGGCGGTCGTCTCATGTGGTATGGTGGAGGAAGACGAAGAGATGATCGTGAGGACAGCTCGGGGGCTTTGGTTTTTGTTTTTGCTATTATTACCATTATATTGGCTCCGATGATAGCAAGTTTGGTTCAATTAGCTATTTCACGACAGCGTGAATATTTGGCAGATGTTAGTTCAGTAGAATTAACTCAAAATCCTCAGGCTATGATCAATGCCCTTAAAAAATTGCAGTCTTCAAAACCAATGTCACATGATGTTGATGAGGCAAGTGCCGCCTTGTACATTAGTGACCCCAGAAAGAATGAATCTTTTAAATCCTTCTTTCAAACCCATCCACCCCTTGAAGAACGCATCAAGAGATTGGAAGAAATCGCAAATAGTCATTCATTATAAATTGAAAAAACATATAGAAAAGGTAGAGCATGAAGGTAACAGAAATCCGAAAAAATCCAGAAGGATTGCACTTTGAAAAAGAATTAGACTTAAAAGATCAACTCATTGCGCGTGATGAGACAGTAATTGATTTGCAACATTTAAAAGCAGTTGGTGTTGTGAGCTTTGATGATGGGCTTTACTTACTAAATTACCAACTTTCTTATGATTTGACTTTGCCATCAAGTCGTTCGATGGAAGCGGTGACCATTTCTGAAGACTATCCTGTTTCCGAAGTTTTTATTGCAGCAGCCGATGTTTCAAGTAAGAAAGAGTTGGTTGAAGAAAATCTTGTTTTAATTATCGAAGATGATGAGATTAATCTTTCTGAAAGCATTTTAGATAATATTTTGCTAAATATTCCATTAAAAGTTCTCACAAAAGAGGAAGAAAAGTCTGAAACAATGCCAGAAGGTAATGATTGGGTTGTTCTGACTGAAGAACAATATCAGGCTATGAAGGAAGAAGAAAAACAAGAAAATAGCCCATTTGCGTCGCTTTCAGGCTTGTTTGATGAGGATTGAGATAAATTGATACCATTTTGACATATAAGTTTAATTTGTAATCTTTCGTAAAACATGGTATGATGAAATATCTGGAAATTATTGAAACGACGCTTGCTGATAATAGTTTAACTAAAAATGAGTAAACGCTACTATTTAATTCGTTTATTTATCAATTGTTGAGACTATTTAGGTATGTAGAATCTTATTATTATAGATAATATAAAGTTTAATTAAATAACAAAGGTGGTAAAATGACGAAACACATTTTGATTATAGAAGATGAGAAAAATCTTTCACGCTTCGTTTCTTTAGAATTACAACATGAAGGTTATTCTGTAGCGGTTGAAAACAATGGTCGTGCTGGCTTAGAAGCTGCACTTGAAAAAGATTTTGACTTGATTCTTTTGGATTTAATGTTGCCAGAGATGGACGGATTTGAGATTACACGCCGTTTACAACAAGAAAAATCAACGTATATCATTATGATGACAGCAAGAGATTCAGTGATGGACATCGTTTCAGGCTTGGATCGAGGCGCAGATGATTACATTATCAAACCATTTGCAATCGAGGAGTTATTGGCTCGTGTCCGTGCTGCATTCCGTCGCCAAGAAATCGAAGAAAGTAAACGAGCATCATCAGGTGGAGCAAGCTACCGTGATCTTAAATTAGATCCTCAAAACCGTTCAGCTGTCCGTGGTGATGAAACAATTCCATTGACAAAACGCGAGTTTGACTTACTCTCAGCCTTGATGTCAAATATGAACCGCGTTATGACTCGTGACGAATTATTGAACCTTGTTTGGAAATACGACGAAGCTGTTGAAACTAACGTCGTTGATGTTTATATTCGTTACCTTCGTGGTAAAGTTGATGTCCCTGGTAAGGAGTCTTACATTCAAACAGTTCGTGGTATGGGGTATGTCATTCGTGAAAAATAAGCAGTTTTTTGAAAAACTACATCGAATGTCATTGAGAAAAAAAATGGTCCTAGTAACAATGGGACTGTTTTTTCTCATTTTGACTACATTTACCACTATGGTTCTGCTATTTTCAAATGATTTATTGATAAAACAGGAAGAAACGACGATTATAGCAACAGCAGATTTGGTACAAAGCCACATTTCGGATATTGATGAGCCTTTAACCAAAGAAAATCTAATTGAATATTTGCAGACAACTCAGATAATTGAGATGTCAAGTCCTGAAACTGTTCTAACCGAAGGAATGGCTATTTCGGGGAATAATTCGGTTTCCCATCTTTTATTTTCAAACCAGATGGCATACCTTTACAATACCAAGAAAGAGATGCTTTTTACGACGGGCTTAGAAGTTGAGCACATCGATCTTGGCCCGCTTAATAAGCTGCGTTCGGAGAGAATTGATGGTTTTAGGGGATTCACGATTAACGTTCCTATTTATAACAAGTCTGGAAAAAAAGTGATTGGCTATGCTAAGCTGTTTCACAATCTTGAATTCTATTATACGTTGAAGAATCGCTTGATTATTTTGCTACTTTTCTTGGAAGTTGGAACGATTGTTATCGTCTTAGTCATTATGCGCCGTAGCATTGAGAACTTCCTTAGACCCATATATAGCTTACGCCGTGTCATGCGTCGGATTGAGGGGGATCCTACTGATTTGAACGTCCGAGCGGATATTAACAGTGGGGACGAGATTGAAGAGCTGTCTCATATGTTTAATGCCATGATGGCACGTATCGCTGAACAAAATAAGTTACAACAACAGTTTATTAGTGATGTTAGTCATGAGTTGAGAACACCTGTTGCTGTTATTAAAGGACACTTGGACATGCTTAGTCGCTGGGGAAAAAATGAACCGGAAATTTTAGATGAAAGTTTAGAGGCCAGTCGTCACGAAGCACACCGCATGAGCTTGATGATTAGTGATATGCTTGATTTGATTCGATTGCAAGGTAATCTGACTGGAAAAAATAAAGAAGTTAGTAGTTTAGAACCTTCCATGCAGGTTTCGCTATATAATTTTGAAATCCTAAGACCAGACTTTCAATTTGCTCTTCATGTGAAGGCAAGTAATGTTCAAGCCAAAATTGCCAAGAACCACTTTGAACAGCTTTTGACGATTTTGATTGATAATGCCATTAAATATTCACCGCACGGAGGTTTGATTGAATTAACCTTGGATAAGGAAGAAGGTTACGCACTGGTCACGGTCAAAGATCATGGAGAAGGGATTGCAGAAGAAGATTTGCAAAACATTTTTGAACGTTTCTATCGGACGGATAAGTCGCGTAATCGTGAAGGGACTAGAGCTGGTTTGGGAATTGGTCTATCCATTCTTAAGCAAATTTGTGATGCCTACGATTGTCGTTTGAAAGTTGAAAGTGAAGTCAATGTTCAAACGAGTTTTACCATTGCGATACCATTGGCGGAACCAGAACCAGATTTTTTTGAGGAATAATTGTCATGGTCAAATGAATTAACTTTCAGAACAAGGAACTGTAACGCGGATAGTACTTGATACTCTTCGAAAATCAAAAGCAGATCTTGTTGACTTGATTTGATGAACTTCTATTCTATCTGGATCTGCATCGTTTAGTTTGATTTTGCTTTTCTTCGAGTATGCGTAGAGCAAGTCGAAAGTGACGATGTAGCAAAGTTAATTCAAAAGACTATACATTCGATAAATTAGATAACAACAAGTAAGTTATTGCTATTCAAACGAGTAGTAATGACTTACTTTTTTTAAGTTTTTATTGTCCAAAATGACGGGGTGAAATAGATATTGAGACTAGTAATAATCGTGTCTGGTCGTTTTGTTTCTAGATGAAACTATGGTATAATAAAGTATTACAAAGCTGATTTTAAGCTGGTGTTTGAAAGACCTCTTTAACTCAGTTTTCGAGTAACAATTTTAAGAAAGATTGGGGTGCTTTTTGTGCGTTGTCCAAAATGTCATACTACAAAATCAAGTGTTGTCGATAGTCGTCAAGCTGAAGAGGGGACAACTATCAGAAGACGCCGAGAATGTGATAATTGCCATAATCGTTTTACAACCTTTGAGCGTGTTGAAGAGATACCGCTCTTGGTGGTTAAAAAAGATGGAACCAGGGAGGCTTTCTCAAAAGATAAGATTTTACACGGGATTATCATGAGTGCCCAGAAGCGTCCGGTTTCTAGTGAAGACATTGAAAATGTCATTAGCCGAATTGAGCAGGCTATTCGTAGTAACTATGAAAATGAGGTTCCAAGTACAGTGATTGGTAACATGGTCATGGATGAGTTGGCAGAACTTGATGAGATTACCTATGTTCGTTTTGCGTCGGTTTATCGTAGCTTTAAGGATGTTGATGAGATTGAAGAATTGCTACGACAAATTACCAATCGTGTTCGCGGGAAAAAGGGTAGTTAATGAGACCTATTGATGAATTTTCATTTGTAAAAGGAAATGCGGTTGATGCATCATCACAGGCTTTGATGACTTGTTATTACCCAATTATTGGTCAAGAAGCCTTCAGTCTTTATCACTATTTGGTAGCCTTTAAAGATGACGGAACTAAGAAACATAAGTTTTCAGAGATTCTTAACCATACCTTAATGGGAATGACAGCTTTTGAGACGGCTTTAGCTACTCTAACTGCTATGGATCTTGTTGCTTTTTACCAACAAAGAGATACTTATCTGATAAAACTGAAGGCTCCTTTACCCAGTGAAGATTTTTTGAAGGTGTCCCTCTATCAACAGTTGCTTAGCCAAAAGATTGGGGAGACTGCCGTTGATGAGTTGCGAGTTATTCTGCCAGAAAATGTGCGGAATTTGTCTAAGAATTTCTCTGACGTGTTTGATGATCAAGGGCAAATAGCCCTCGTCCAAGAAGCTGGCAGATCGAAAGAATCGTTTGATTTGGATGCTTTTAAGAATTTGATGAAGCGTGATGGTTTATCCTTCGCTCAAGAAAAATCGGACATTATTGGTTTGTATCGTATAGCTGAAAACCATAAAATGACTTGGTTTGACACTTACTTACTAGCTAAAGAAACTGCTGTTAATTTGACCATTTCCTTGTCACGGATGAAGGCTAAAAAAGAACAATCGAAAGTAGCTCCTGTTAAAACAGGAGAATTGACGCCTCAAGAAGCAGTTATCGTTAAGGAAGCTCAGCTTGATCGAGCAGATGTTTTCCTAGCTAAAATCAAGAAAACACGTAAGGCTGCTATCACTTATGATGAGAGACAGTTGCTTTTAGATTTAGCTAAAATGGGTTTTTTAGATGAGGTTATCAATGTCATTGTGCTTTATACCATCATGAAAACCAATTCAGCAAATGTGAATAAGAAATACGCCATGAAGATAGCTAATGACTTTGCTTATCAAGAGATTAACAAGGCTGAAACAGCTATTTTAAAGATGCGAGATTTTTCAAATAAATCAGTAAAAAGCACTCAGACATCATCCAATAAACAAACCAAGCCTAATATTCCTGAATGGAGTAATCAAGATTATCAAAATCAGACGTCTGATGAGGAGCAAAGAAGACTAGAGGAAGCGAGACGGAAAGCTTTGGAACGTCTTAGAAAGGACTGATCATGGAAAAAGTAGGAAAAACTTTAAACAAATCGGGACATTCTAGGCATTTCGATGCAAATCAGGTGACCCAGTTAATCTTATCGGATCCAGATGTTGTGACGTTTATCAATCAACATGGTTTGACGCAGGATGAAATTAAACGTAGCTTACCCAAGTTCAATCAATTTATTAACGAACGCCGCAAGTTCCAAGATAAGGAATCATCCTATATTGCTAAGGGCTATGAACCTATTCTAACGATGAATGAAGGTTATGCTGATGTGACTTATTTGGAAACTAAGGAGTTAAAAGAAGCTCAGGAACAAAAGGCGATCGAGGATCGGATTAACTTGGTTAGTTTGCCAAAATCATATAAATTCATTTCTTTTGCTGATGTCTTACTGGACGATGTCAAGCGTTTGGATGTTTATGAAAGTTTGGTTGACTTTATCAGCCAGTACCCGAGTCCAGATCAAAAAGGTCTTTACCTCTATGGAGATATGGGGGTAGGAAAATCCTTTTTCATGGCGGCTTTAGCGCATGAACTTTCAGAGAAGAAGAATGCTATGACAACTATTCTTCATTATCCAAGTTTTACGATTGACATTAAAAATGCCATTAAAACGGATTCTGTTAAAGATGAAATTGATGCCATTAAAACTAGTGAAGTCTTAGTTTTAGATGATATTGGTGCGGAGCAAACCTCATCTTGGGTACGTGATGAAGTTTTACAAGTTATTCTGCAATACCGGATGCAAGAAAATTTACCGACCTTCTTTACATCGAATTACAGTTTTGCGGATTTGGAACGAAAACTAGCTAATGGTCGAAATGGTGACGAAACGTGGCAGGCTAAGCGTGTTATGGAGCGTGTTCGCTTTTTGGCTAGGGAAACCCATTTGCAGGGTGAAAATAGAAGATAGTACCTTGGGTCATCTTTTAGCATTTTGAAAATAATTTAAGAAAAATAAGATAGGGAGACATTATGTCCTTACCAACAGTTGCTATTGTCGGGCGCCCTAATGTGGGGAAATCGACGCTATTTAATCGTGTTGCTGGAGAACGCATTTCTATTGTAGAAGATGTGGAGGGTGTGACACGTGACCGTATTTATACCAGTGCGGAGTGGCTTAATCGCCAATTTTCTTTGATTGATACCGGTGGTATTGATGACGTGGATGCACCATTTATGGAGCAAATCAAGCACCAAGCAGATATTGCCATGACAGAAGCAGATGTCATTGTTTTTGTCGTGTCGGCAAAAGAAGGCGTGACCGATGCGGATGAATACGTTGCGCGCATACTTTACAAAACAAACAAACCAGTGATTCTAGCTGTCAATAAGGTTGATAACCCTGAAATGCGTTCGGAAATCTATGATTTCTACACGCTCGGTTTAGGCGATCCTTATCCTGTTTCATCTGTTCATGGTATTGGTACGGGTGATGTCTTAGATGCCATTGTGGAAAGTCTTCCGACAGAACATGAAGAAGAAAATTCAGATATTATTAAATTTAGTTTGATTGGACGTCCTAATGTTGGTAAATCAAGTCTTATCAATGCTATTTTGGGTGAAGAGCGTGTGATTGCTAGTCCAGTTGCAGGAACAACACGTGATGCCATTGACACTAATTTTACGGACAGCGAAGGTCAAGAATACACCATGATTGACACCGCTGGTATGCGTAAATCAGGTAAAATTTACGAAAATACCGAGAAATATTCTGTCATGCGGTCCATGCGTGCCATTGACCGTTCAGATGTTGTCTTAATGGTTATCAATGCTGAAGAGGGGATTCGTGACTATGATAAACGTATCGCTGGTTTTGCTCATGAGGCAGGCAAAGGGATTATTATCGTCGTTAACAAATGGGACACCATCAAAAAAGATAACCACACAGTAAGTCAATGGGAAGCGGATATTCGCGATAACTTCCAATTCTTAGCTTATGCGCCAATTATTTTTGTCTCAGCTGAAACCAAGCAACGTCTTAACAAATTACCTGAGATGATTAAACGCATCAGTGAAAGTCAAAATCGCCGAATTCCATCTGCTGTGCTTAACGATGTTATCATGGATGCTATTGCCATCAATCCGACGCCAACGGATAAAGGGAAACGTCTCAAGATTTTTTATGGGACACAAGTCGCTGTTAAACCACCAACTTTTGTTATCTTTGTCAATGAAGAAGAGTTGATGCATTTCTCATACCTTCGTTTCTTGGAGAATCAAATTCGGGCAGCTTTTGGATTTGAAGGGACACCTATTCATCTCATAGCACGTAAACGTAGCTAATCATGTAGAAATAAGCGATTCAGATTGCTTTTTAGGGAGTTTATGAAAAAACTATCTTTAGTCGGTTTCTTTGCCTTCGGGCTTGGTCTTGTTTTTCTTATTTATCGTCTGGTTGCCCCACCTACTGTTGAGCAGAAACAGCAGGCTAGTTACGATACTAGCACTGAACAATTTATAGTTGCGGATGACAGTGAAACTCTTTCGAAAATGACTTCTAAGCAGGCTGGGATATACTTTTATGGGTTTCCAGAATGTCCTTGGTGCCAAGAATTGCTCCCAATAGTTAATGATGCCTTGCAGGGAGAAAAAGCAAGTGCTTATGTTGTTGATATTCATGGAAATAGCTATAGCGAAGAAGATGCCGCCACTCTCAAGACATTTTACCAACTAAACGTCAAGCAAAAAGAGGTTCTAGTCCCTTTCTTGGTTTTTATCAATCAAGAGGGACAAGTGAAAACTCACGTTGGTACCATTGAAGGGCATAATGCTAAAAAAGAAAAAATGACAAAAAATCAAAGAGAAGAATTGATGAAAGCCCTACGTGACTTGGTGATTTGGAGCCAGTCTTGATAAATACGTCAGAAAGCCAATAAAGGCTATCTTAAGTTTTTCTTACAGTTAATAACGATTGTATGGAGACCGTTTTGACGAATGAAGCGAGTGTCAAAAAAGATTTTCCCTTCCATTTTTGAAAAGACCTGTAAGAGGTCTTTTCTTTTACGCTAAAAAATCCTTAATGCCAATTATCATAAGCGAAATTCTAGTCTTTTTGTTATAATATAGGGATAGATAATGCAAGATTTAGCTAAAAATCCGTTTAAAAGAAGCAGTTTCGTTTAGCTTTATTTTGCATGAGAGGGTGAAAGAATTATGGCAAAATTAATTCCAGGTCGTATCCGCAATCAAGGAATTGCTTTTTATGAAGCGGGTGTAATTTCGATTATTTCTCAAGAAGGAACCTTGTTGCAGGCCAGTGTTGATGGGGTGACAATCCAGTATTCATTAAATGATGAGGAAGTTGCCTGTCAATGTGCTTTCTTCCATGAAAAAGCTTACTGTGAGCATTTAGCAGCGATTGAATATTTTTTGAAAAAAGATACTCAAGGCAAAGAACTAGCAGAACAACTGGAAGAACAAACTGACGTAGTAGAAGAAGTTACTGAAAGGCAGTCATTTGGCAGTTTATTTTTAGACACACTACAAATGAACGATAATAATGAGGATGCTTTTATTCTCAGTGCTGAAGGTCAACAAAGTTTATATTCTAACGACATCTGGTGGACGCTTCGAATTCGTCGCCTACCTGATCAAAGAAGCTATGTTATACGTGATATTAAGAGCTTTCTCAATCTTGTTAAAAAAGAGTCGTTTTATCAAATTGGAAAAAAATATTATGAACAATTATCATTTGGCCAATTCGACGAAGCTAGTCAGCAATTGCTTGAGTTTTTGTGGCGTATGACACCCGATACGTCTCAACAAGACTTAGAGTTTTTATTTCCTAATCATAGTCGCCATCTCATGGTTCCGTCAGGCTTCTTTGAAGAAGGATTGAGCTTGTTAAATCAGCTAGAATATTTTAGTTTAGAAGTTGGCTTAAAAACTTATCATCATATTGATTTTACTTACCTCCAGCCAGAACATAATCTCTTTGAATTCGAGGTTGAGGTTCATCAAAAGGCAATCGAATTGAGGGTTAAGGAGAGCAGTTATCAGGCTTATTTTGATAATCAGTATCTTTTTGTGAATGGACACTTTTATTATCTGGATCGTAAACAGCAAAAGTTGGTTGGTGCTTTAAAAACCTTACCAATTGCTGAGGATTTGGTAAAACACTTGTATTTTGATTTGAATGATCAGGATAAATTGGCAGCCAGCCTTTTAGACTTTGACATTTTAGGAACAGTAAGTGCCCCTAAAACTTTCAAGCAAAGAGATTTTAAAATACTTTTTGCTTTTGATTTGCATGATGACAATCGCCTTGTCTTACAAACGACCTTACAGTTTACAGACGTCGAAGTTACTACTAAAGCACAGCTCAAGAACCTACCTTTTGCAGTACATTACAAGAAGGAAGCTAGTCTTTTTCAATTGATCGAAAAAGAAAGTTTTGGCTTTGATCTAAGAGGCGAGAAGGTTCTTTCATCGAGTGATGATTTGGTTCAATTCTTTCAAACAAGTTTACCCAAGTTTCGTCAGTTAGGCGCTATTAAGATTTCAGAACGCCTGGAAGCCATGAAAGTGGTAGAGCGTCCTAAGGTTAGGGTAGAACGTCAAGGTGGTCTTTTAGATGTGTCCTTTGATTTCACACAACTGGGTGAAGAGGATGTCGATAAAGCCCTTCAAGCGCTCTTTGACAATCAATCCTACTTCATTGCTCAATCTGGGAAAATGGTTGTCTTTGATCAAGAAACACAAAGAATTAGTAAGTCACTGGAAGAATTACGAGCAAAGCCAATCCAAAATGGACATGTGCAGTTGGATAGTATCGCAGCATTCCATTTATCAGAAGCGTTTATGCGTTCAGAACAGGTAATCTTTTCTCAAGAATTCCAAGAATTAGCTAGGGATTTACGTCACCCAGAAGAGTTTGAACTTCCTGAATTATCGGTAAAAGCTGATTTACGTGATTATCAGCTTAGAGGAATCCAGTGGTTATCAATGCTGGATCATTATGGCTTTGGTGGGATTCTAGCTGATGATATGGGGCTTGGTAAAACCTTGCAAACAATAGCATTTTTGACAAGTAAGTTGACCAAAGATTCCCATGCTTTGATTTTGGCACCGTCTAGTCTGATTTACAATTGGCAGGAAGAATTCAACAAGTTTGCCCCACAGATTGATGTGGCTGTCTCCTATGGCTTAAAGCCAGTGCGTGATGAGATTATTGCTAGCAATCATCAAGTGACCATTACTAGCTACAGTTCTTTCCGACAAGATTTCAAGGAATATCAAGCACTTGCTTATGACTATCTGATTTTAGATGAAGCGCAGGTCATGAAAAACGCTCAAACGAAGATTGCACATTATTTAAGACAGTTTGAGGTTAAGAATGTCTTTGCCCTCTCGGGGACTCCTATTGAAAACAAACTTTTAGAGATTTGGTCTATTTTCCAAATCGTCTTGCCCGGTCTTTTGCCAAACCAGAAAGCCTTCTTAAAATTAGATGCCAATCAAGTTTCTAGATATATTAAGCCTTTTGTTCTTCGGCGAAAGAAAGAAGACGTTTTACCAGAATTACCTGATTTGATTGAAATCACTTATCCAAATGAGTTGGCTGAGAGTCAAAAAGCCATCTATCTCGCCCAGCTTCGTCAAATGCAGGAACGCATCAGTCGTTCTAGTGATTCAGAGATTAATCGCCAAAAAATCGAGATTTTATCTGGTATCACCAGATTACGACAAATTTGTGATACACCAAGCCTCTTTATGGATTACTCTGGAAACAGTGGAAAACTAGATAGCTTGCGAGACCTCCTTCTTCAAATTAGGGAAAACGGACATCGTGCTTTGATTTTCTCACAATTTAGAGGCATGTTGGATATTGCAGAGACAGAATTAGATAAATTAGGGTTAAGTACCTATAAAATAACGGGTTCAACCCCAGCAAATCAACGCCAAGAAATGACTCGAGCTTTTAATGCGGGGTCTAAAGATGCCTTTTTGATTTCCTTGAAAGCAGGGGGAGTAGGGCTCAATCTAACTGGCGCTGATACGGTTGTTCTGATTGATTTATGGTGGAATCCTGCTGTTGAGATGCAAGCGATTAGCCGAGCCCATCGGATTGGTCAAAAAGAAAATGTTGAAGTCTATCGTTTGATTACACGCGGAACGATTGAAGAAAAGATTTTGGAAATGCAAGAGAGTAAGAAAAATCTTGTCACAACAGTCTTAGATGGTAATGAAACAAGAGCAAATATGACGATTGAAGACATAAAAGAAATTCTTGGAATAGGTACCGAAAGATAACTTTGAAAAAGTGGACTCTTTAGTTTATAATAGGACTGTTACAGAAAGGAAGTGAGCCAATGAGTTCCAGAAGACGTGCGTTTCCCCTAGTTCCTGATGACGAGCCTGTTATCGGACAATCAACAGCGATGCGCTTATATGATAATGATGATCTCATTACCAATATAAATGGGACTTATTACGATAAGGACTATTCCGATGTAACATCTGATATTCAGTTTGTTCATAAGACTAGTAAGGAAAGAGAATCCAGTCAATCAGCTGAGCATGAAGACTTGAGAAGCACTCAGACTTATGCTGAGCAGGCGCGCGAAGAAGCTAAAAACGACTTGAGACAAAAGAGACAATTTTATGTCAATCGTGAATTACAGCGCACTAAACAACCAAGTAAGTCTGCTAAGACAACTACAACCATATCTCAATCATCTCCGAAAAGAGAAATGCCAAGTTTTCAAAAGAAAACACCGTCTACTAAGAAAATGAGACAATCTGTTTCAACAGCTAAGGTATTTCAGAAAGAGACAGCATCAGCACACACCTCTGAATTAGCTGCATTTTCGAAAAGGCTACACCAAGATTCATACATTTTGGTGGATTTACCAAAAGTCTACAGCAAACCCGACAATCAAAAAGATTCAAAACCAAAGAAAAATACATTTGACTTTTTAAAACGCAGTCAAATATACAACCACCAAGAAAGGCAAGAAAAACGAGAACGTCAGATTGCTCAAGAGTTAAATCTGATCCGTTTTGAGGATTAAGGAGTTACCATGTCAAAAACCTATCATTTTATCGGAATTAAAGGCTCAGGAATGAGTGCACTGGCATTGATGTTACATCAAATGGGGCACAAGGTTCAAGGGTCTGATGTTGATAAATATTACTTTACACAACGTGGATTAGAACAAGCTGGAATCCCCACCCTTCCTTTCTCTGAAGAAAATATCACGGCAGATGTGGAATTGGTTGCTGGTAATGCCTTCCGTCAAGATAACAATGTTGAAATTGCTAAAGTGATTGAGTCGGGTTATTCGTTTAAACGTTACCACGAATTTCTTGGGGAATTCATGGAGCAATTCACGAGCTTTGGTGTAGCAGGTGCTCATGGTAAGACGTCAACAACAGGTCTTTTAGCCCATGTGATGAAAAACATCACTGACACATCCTTCTTGATTGGTGATGGTACTGGACGTGGTTCAGCTTCAAGCCAGTATTTTGTGTTTGAATCGGATGAGTATGAGCGTCACTTTATGCCATATCACCCAGCTTATTCAATCATCACAAATATTGATTTTGATCACCCCGATTATTTTACAAGTATTGATGATGTTTTTGATGCTTTTGATGCGTATGCTAAACAAGTTAAAAAGGCTCTTTTTATCTTCGGAGAAGATGATTACCTCCGTCGGATTACATCTCCAGCTAAGATTTACTATTATGGTTTTGAAGAGTCAAATGATTTTTATGCAGCAGATATTACCCGTACGGTAAACGGTTCGGACTTTACAGTAATGCATGAAGGTCAAGCTATTGGTCGTTTTCATGTACCAGCATTTGGACGCCATAATATCCTAAACGCAACAGCAGTCATTGCCAACCTTTTTGTTGAAGGGTTTGATATGGAGCTTGTTGCAGAACACCTTAAAACTTTCTCTGGTGTTAAACGTCGTTTCACTGAGAAAAAGATTAATGAAACCATTGTTATTGATGACTTTGCCCACCATCCTACGGAAATTATTGCAACCTTGGATGCTGCTCGTCAAAAATACCCTTCAAAAGAGATTGTTGCCATTTTCCAACCACATACTTTTACGCGTACCATTGCTTTGTTAGATGAATTTGCAGTAGCTTTAAACGAAGCTGATGCTGTCTATCTAGCACAAATCTATGGTTCAGCTCGTGAGGTTGACCATGGAGATGTCAAAGTTGAGGATTTGGCAAATCGCATCAACAAACCAGCAAAAGTAGTTACTGTTGAAAACGTGTCACCACTCCTTGATCATGACAATGCTGTTTATGTCTTTATGGGCGCTGGTGATATTCAACTGTATGAGCGTTCTTTTGAAGAACTCTTATCTAACTTGACAGAAAATAATCAATAGAGTCAGAGGAACGTCTTTCACTTTTTAAACGGAGAAAAGAAAAGTTCCAGCTTTTGGATTTAAAATATGGAGTAGGCAGATCCGTCTTAATTTAAGAGGTTTTATCTGCCTTTTTTTATAAGGAGACCCTATGGACATTAGACATGTGAAAATGGCAGATTGGAATGTCATTGTTGATATTGAATCTCAAAATTTTTCAGCGGAAGAAGCGGCGACACCGGAGGCTATTAAAGAAAGAATTGAGCGTATTTCAGATACCTTTCTGGTTGCTGTGATTGATGATGAGATTGCTGGTTATATTGAAGGACCAGTAGTGTCGCAACGTTACCTGACAGATGATTTATTTCATAAGGTTACGGAAAATCCCAACGTAGGCGGTTTTATTGCAGTGACTAGTCTATCAGTGTCAGAAAATTTTAAAGGTCAAGGTTTGGGGACTGCATTGCTTGCGGCTCTTAAAGATTTGGCAGTAGCTCAAAATCGTCAAGGCATTACACTAACCTGTCATGATTATTTGATTTCCTATTATGAAATGAATGGTTTTGTAGATGAGGGAGAATCTGAATCAGAACATGGTGGCACTCTCTGGTATAATATGGTCTGGGAAAATCCTGTGAAAGAATGTTAAAAATAGGTGACAACCCCGTATAATCGTTGCTTTTCTAAGGCTTTTAAGATATAATGGCGAATGATTATTATGTAGGAGGATCAGCTTTGACTGATTTTAAAGACGATGACAAATCTTCTTCTGGTAGTGCGGAAAATTTTAAAGAACGCATTTTACGAGAATTAAAAGAAGCAAGTCGTGAACGTCAACTTCAAGAAGAAGAGGCTCAGCGAAGGGATGAAGAAAACCGTCAAGCTGAGAAGGCTAGACGCCAAAAAGAGTTAGAATTAGCGCGTTTAGCTAAGGAGCGTCAACGATCAGAAGCAGCACGTCAAGCCGCTGCTGCCGCCGAAACAGCACGTCAATCAGAGATGGCTCGCGTACAGCGTGAAGAAGAGTTAGCGCGTCAAGCTGAGAAGGCTAGACGCCAAAAAGAGTTAGAATTAGCGCGTTTAGCTAAGGAGCGTCAACGCTCAGAAGCAGCACGTCAAGCCGCTACTGCCGCCGAAACAGCACGCCAATCAGAGATGGCTCGCGTACAGCGTGAAGAAGAGTTAGAACAAGAGCAGCAAAAGGCAATTGAGCGAGAACGTTTGGTTCATGAAGCTGCTAAAATGCTTCTCGCCTCGTCAGAAACAACTAGTCAAATGCCCTTATCTTTCGAAAGTCAAGACAATAGTCTAGGTGAGAATGATTGTGATTCGGCTACAAACGTTGAATTAGCAGATCCGACTAGTCATCAAAAGCAAAGTGACGTTGCTAATTTCGCTATGAAGACTCAAGAATTACAGAGTGAGACTATCTCATCTTCAGAAACTGTTACGAAAAAAGTTGCACCAGATACATTATCGGAACAGTCACCAATAGATTTAGCTACTTTAGATGAGAGTAGCACGTCTAGAAGTTCCCTTTCATCTTCTGTTGCTCTATTAACAGAGGCAAATACTGATGAAACAGATATTGCCACTTCAGAAACGGTGACCGAAGCAGATGGTTCTGGTGAAAGTATAGAAGAACAAAATGAAGCTGTTGTCGCTCAAGTAGAAGCAAGAGAATCCATTACTGAGGAAAGACAATCATCGATGAATAGAAAAAAGAAAAATCATAAGATTGCAGCTAAAATCGCAGGGATTTTAGTGACCATTATCCTAGTTGTAGGATTATTAACGGCATTTTTAGGGTATCGTTATGTCTCGAGTTCACTTGGGGCTGTTGATGCAGGGGCTAAGAAATTTGTCACCGTCCAAATTCCTAAAGGGTCTGGCAATAAGTTAATTGGTCAAATCTTGGAAGAAAATGGTTTAATAAAAAATGCATCTATTTTCAACTACTATACTCGTTTTAAAAATGTGTCCAATCTTCAAAGTGGATACTATAATCTTCAGAAAAGCATGACCGTTGAGGAGATTATCGATACCCTAAAACAAGGTGGTACGGCAGAACCTCAAGAACCTGTTTCTGGGAAAATTTTGGTGACAGAAGGTTTCACGATTGATCAGATTGCTAAAGCTGTGACAACCAATGTCAATACGAAAAAAGTAGGTAAGACACCATATTCTGAAAAAGATTTCCTAAACTTAATGAAGAATAAAGACTTCATAGATAAAATGGTTAAGAAGTATCCGGAACTCTTGAAAGATATTCCCTCTGCTGATAAAGCAAGGTACCAATTGGAAGGGTATTTGTTCCCAGCAACCTATAATTACTATGAAGAGTCAACTCTTGAAGACGTTGTCGATCAAATGCTAGCAACAATGAATACTAATTTAGCACCTTATTATGAACAGATTGCTGCTAAAGGACAAACTGTCAATGAAGTCCTCACATTAGCTTCCTTGGTTGAAAAAGAAGGTTCAACGGACGAAGATCGTCGCAATATTGCTAGTGTCTTTTATAACCGCTTGAATACTCAGATGCCTTTACAAAGTAATATTGCTATTTTATATGCAATGGGCAAACTTGGTCAGGAAACAACACTTCGGGAAGATGCTGCTATTGACACTAAGATTAAATCCCCGTATAATATCTATGAAAATCCTGGTTTAATGCCTGGACCTGTTGATAGTCCGGGATTATCCGCGATTGAAGCTACTGTCAATCCTGCTAATACAGATAACCTATACTTTGTGGCTGATGTTACAACTGGTGAGGTTTACTATGCAGAGGATTATGCCACTCATGAAGCCAATGTTTCTAAATACGTTAATGCGCATTTAGATAAATAGAAACAATTCCAATGAGTAAACTAATATGATGTGGTTTTACCACATCATATTCATTTAATAAAAAGAATAGAAAAGAGATTAAAATATGTCAGAAAAAACATTTCCAATGACTCAGACTGAAAAAGAAAAGCTTGAGAAAGAGTTAGAAGAATTGAAATTGGTTCGCCGTCCAGAAGTTGTCGAACGTATCAAAATCGCTCGTTCATACGGTGATCTTTCAGAGAACTCCGAGTACGATGCCGCTAAAGATGAACAGGCCTTTGTTGAAGGTGAAATTTCAACCTTGGAAAACCAAATTCGTAATGCAGAGATTATTGATAGTGATGCCGTTGATAAAGATGAAGTAGCGATTGGTAAGACTGTAGTTGTTCAAGAAGTTGGAACAACAGATAAAGACACTTATCACATTGTTGGTTCAGCGGGTGCAGATATTTTCTCTGGGAAAATATCAAATGACAGTCCAATTGGTCAGGCTCTTATTGGTAAAAATAAGGGTGACAAAGTTGCTATCGAATCACCTGCAGGAAGCTACCAAGTTGAAATTATCAGCGTTGAAAAAACACAAGACAATAAATAACAATAAAAAAGAATTGGCCCTTGTTCAGTCAATTCTTTTTTATTGAATCATAATCTCTATGGTATAGTCTTTTGAATTAAGGTTGAGACATCGTCACTTTCGCCTTGCCCTACTCAAGTGCTGCCCGCGTCTCAGTTCTTTGTCTCAAAGTTAATTCATTTGACTATAGATTACAGATATAGCGAAATGAAATAAAAACAGTACACTTGTGATATCATGTTTTTATGGCATATTCACTAGATTTTCGTAAAAAAGTTCTTGCATACTGTGACAAAACTGGCAGTATTTCTGAAGCATCTGTTGTTTTCCAAATCTCACGCAACACCATTTCTCAATGGCTAAAACTAGTTGAGTACAATCCCAGCGAGAAAACATGAGCTTACATCAAAAGTGCCTCAATGAAAGTATCGCCAAATGGCCATATTTTCATTGAGGCACTTTTGTCCTGCTCTTGTTTCAGTTGACTATATTATAGAGCCAGAAAACCCACTGAAGAGCTATTTCAGTGGGTTTTCTTATTGGACGCCATTCATTTCATAATAAGACGCCTAGCACCTCAGAAGATGTCTCTCTAACAAATCAAAAAGGCTGAGAAAATTCTCAACCCTTTTACAATATACTCTTTTGAATTAACTTTGACACATTGTCACTTTCGACTTGCCGTACGCGAGTACTGTCTGCGTCTTTCTGTTCCTTGTCTGAAAGTAATTCATTTGATTTTAACGTTTACGCTGTTTCCCTGCATTACGATTTGATTTTGTTTGAATAGCGCCTTGTGTTGACTTGGTTGTTGGGGTAACATCCTTGCGAGTTGCCGCATTTGACTTAAAAGGTTTTGGAGGATTTTTAGCAAACTCTTCTTCTACTTTTTTGCGCAAACGAGGCTTGATTATATAAGTTGTAATCAATTGCTGAGCGATAGCGAAGAAACCACCAACGAACCAGTAGAGGGTGACACCTGCTGGTGAAGAGAAACCAAAGAAGGCCATCATGAGAGGCATTGAATACATCGCTGTCTTCATTTGTGCACGTTGCTCTTCTGGAACGGTTGCCATTGATAACCAAGATTGGAAGAAATAGAGGGCTACGATGATGGCTGTGAGAAGCAAGTCAGGTTTATCCAATGAGAACCATAGGAAATGAGAACCTTGGATACCATTTGTGTAGCGAGCTGCAAAGTAAAGAGCTGAGAAAAATGGCATTTGAATGAGGAGTGGTAGGCATCCGATACCACCAAACATGCTGACACCATATTGACGTTGAGCTGCCATAAAGTCAGCTTGAGCTGCTAATTTTTCTTCTTGCGTAGTTGCTGACTTCATGCGTTCTTGAATAGGGCCAAGATAGGGTTTCAAGAAAGCCATTTTTTCTGATTGGTAGGCTGCTTTTTGGGCTTGGTAGAGACCAAGTGGTAAGATAATCAAGCGAACGATGATTGTTACAGCGATAATCCCAAGACCAAAGCCAAATCCTAAGTCATTTGCAAAGTATTGGATTACTTTTTCCATCGGTTTACCAAATGTATTCCAGATGAAGCCGACTGGTTTACCGTGTTCAGTCCTGACACAACCAGACAGGAAGAGAAGCATTGATAATGCCATTCCTGAGAGGATTAATTTTTTATTTGTTTTTTTCACAGTTCATATCCTTTAATTTTTGTAATACCTACCTATTTTACAGTTTTTTTAGGATTTTCTCAATACTTCTGAGGTCCTAATTTTAATTAGCCATTCGGAAGTCGGTATAGTCTTGAAATTGCCCCATCTGCACATCGACATAAGTGACATGACTCATACGAGAAGGCCCCTTACGAACTTCTTGGATAAATTTAGCCATCTTGGTTGAATCGTTTGATTGTGCAAGGATTTCAACAGTTCCATCGTCGTTATTCCAAACGCGTCCTTGAATGTCACCTATTTCTTTAGCAAGGGCATAAGTTGAGTAGCGAAAGCCAACGCCTTGAACACGACCGGAAACAATCATACGTACTTTTTTCATGGTTTTTCCTCCATTTGCTCTTTTAGTCTGTGATATAATACTTCTATGATTACTATTATAACCTCAAAATCCAATAATCTCATTAAAAAGACTAAAAAACTCTTACAGAAAAAACACCGCAAGGATTCTTACCTTATTGAGGGTTGGCATCTCTTTGAAGAAGCTCAAAAAGCGGGGGTTCAATTCCGACATATTTTTGTATTGGAAGATTTAGCAGATAAGGTGCCTCCGTGTTCTGAATTGGTTTTGGTTTCAAGTGAAGTTTTGAAAGAGATTTCTGATGCCCCAACGCCACAAGGGATTGTTGCAGAAGTTATTTTGAACCAAGTGACCTTGCCAGATTTCAAGGACGGACGGTATCTTGTTTTAGAGGATGTCCAAGATCCTGGAAATTTAGGGACGATGGTTCGAACAGCAGATGCTGCTGGTTTGGATGGAGTGATTTTGTCAGATAAATCTGCTGACTTGTATAATCCTAAAACGCTTCGTTCCATGCAGGGAAGTCATTTTCATTTGCCTGTCTTTCGCTTTGCTTTGGCTGATGTTTTTGACGAAATGAAGGCGGCTAACCTACCCATTTTAGCGACAACCTTGTCAGATAGGTCAGTCGATTATCAAGAGTTAAAACATTTTGAAAAGTTTGCCTTGGTGATGGGAAATGAAGGACAAGGGATTAGTTTGGAGACAAGTGCCACAGCTGATTATTTGATTCATATCAATATGCCTGGACAGGCGGAAAGTCTCAATGTCGCAGTAGCGGCAGGAATAGTGATTTTTAGCTTGCTTTAAGTCAATATGGTATAATAGTGGTCTAGAGAGGTGATTCTGATGAAAAAATATGAAAAAGATGCTGAATTCATGGAACTTGTTGGGCATTTGATTGAACACCCACGCTTTAAAAAACT
Organism: Streptococcus thoraltensis DSM 12221; assembly: GCF_000380145.1. Classification (GTDB taxonomy): domain Bacteria; phylum Bacillota; class Bacilli; order Lactobacillales; family Streptococcaceae; genus Streptococcus; species Streptococcus thoraltensis. Next base: position 34,422 of record NZ_KB904630.1, read on the forward strand.
TGATGGTATTGTTCAGCATCACCATTCCACGCGTATGGAACACTCGATCAATGTCGCTTACACCAGTTATAAAATTGCCCGCAAATTTGGTTGGGATCAAAAGGCAACGGCACGTGGTGGTCTTCTCCATGATTTCTTTTATTATGATTGGCGCGTGACTAAGTTCAAAAAAAGTCATGCGTGGATACATCCTCGTATTGCCGTTCGCAATGCTAAAAAATTAACGTCGCTGAGTAAAAAAGAAGAGGATATTATCCTCAAGCATATGTGGGGAGCAACCATTGCCTTTCCACGTTATAAGGAATCTTATATTGTAACGATGGTTGATAAATACTGGGCAATTAAAGAAGCTACCACTCCTATGCGCCGTACTTTTGTAAAACCCATCCGCTATAGCCGTAAATTTTTGGACAGTCACAATCGCTAGTTAGAAAAGGAAATGTTATTTATGAATGATAATCTCGTTTACACAGAATCACAAAATGGTCTATCAGCCTTCTTTACAAAAATCTACAGTCTTGTTGGTATTGGAATTGGGCTGTCAGCCTTTGTTTCTTGGCTCATGCTCTACCCATTTAAGGCTAACCTTGTCACTATTATGACTCAGTACTCTTGGGTTTACTACAGTGCTTTCTTTGCAGAATTGGCCTTGGTTTTCTTGGCATCAAATGCAGCCCGTAAAAATACACCAGCTGCCTTGCCACTCTTTTTAACCTACTCAGCCTTGAACGGCTTTACACTTAGCTTTATTGTTGTTCAATACACTCAAGCGACAGTTCTTCAAGCTTTTATGAGTTCGGCTCTTGTTTTCTTTATTATGGCAGCCATTGGTGCAACGATTAAAAAAGACTTGTCAGGTATGGCAAAAGCTCTTGTGGCAGCCTTAATTGGTATTATCATTGCCAGTCTGGTTAACATGTTTATTGCTAGTGGCACAATGAGTTTCATTATCAGTATTATTTCTGTTTTGATTTTCTCAGGTTTGATTGCTTATGATAACCAAATGATTAAACGTGTTTACCAACAAACAGGTGGTAATGTTCAAAATGGTTGGGCTATTTCAATGGCACTCAGCCTATACTTAGACTTCATTAACTTGTTCTTAAATCTTCTACGTATCTTTGGAAGTAACGACTAATAAGTTTTCAGGTTGAAGAAAATTGTCCATTTTGGACTTTTTCTTCAACCTTTTTAATTTTGATGGGTAAAGAAAAACTCTCAGAAAGCTCACCAATACTCTTTATAGTCAAATGAATTAACTTTCAGAACAAGGAACAAAAAGACACGAACAACACTTGATTTTCATTGCGTATGAGTCCGGCAAGTCGAAAGTGGCGATGTTTCAAAGTTACTTCAAAAGACTATAAAAATCAATTCAGACCTTGTTGACTTATTTTGAAGAACTTCAGTTCTATCTGAGTCGTCACGTCTGCTTTTAATTTTCATTGAGTATCAATCAACACTTCTAAGAGTTTGTTTAATTTACAATCAGGTCTTACTTTTTCAAGTTCTCTATTGTTTAGAAGGAGCTGTCTACATTTAAAAAAACTTGTCATAAGACAGGTTTTTAAGTTATAAATGATTTAGTTCATGAGCCAGTAGAATAGTTTGTCGGCCATTGTTATCAACAATATAAATCTTTTTAGGGAAAAAGGGATCAAATAGATACTTGTAATCAAATGCGATGATCAGTCTTCTTTTGGCATCGTGATATTCATAGGTCATGCCCTTGTTAGATTTTTTTAGTTTAAAGGTTAAAACGCTGTCTAAGGGAACAACGGACTTTAAATAATTGTCCAAGATGTCCCAAAAGGTATCAATGAGTTCGCTCGGTAAACTGGTAGCAACGCCGAAGCTAGCGTAACGAGCGCTTGTTTTTTCAAAAGCCATCTACTGGTATCCTTTCTGAGAATATTGACTAATATATTGCCTAATACTCTTTGAAAATCAAATTTAGGGCTTGCTGCCTTGATTAGATGAACGTTTAGTTCTATCTGCAACAGCGTCGTCTAGTCTGTTTTTCATTGAGTATAATCTGGTTGTTGTGCAGAAGCAAAAGTGAAGGAGCTGAAGACCTTTCTCCAGCTCCTATGGGCAACTTTAACGCTTCTTCAGCTCAAGATAGCGTTTGTACCAGATATTAACGTAAGACTGTGAAAATGGTCCTTTGTGGTTATTAATCCAATCCACTAAAATTCTGACATTCTTTTTAAGAATGAAATCAATATCAGCCGAATAGTGCATTTCTCGCTTATGAATCTCATATTCGTCCACATCAAGAAGTTTTTTCTCTCCATCAGCAAAGACTTTGACGTCTAAATCATAATCGATGTATTTGAGAGCTTCTTGATCTAGGACGTAGGGACTGGCAAGATTACAGTAGTAGGAAATACCATTATCGCGAATCATTGCGATGATATTAAACCAATATTTTTTGTGGAAATAGACAATCGCGGGCTCTCGAGTAACCCATCTGCGACCATCGTGCTCTGTCACAAGCGTATGATCGTTCACCCCAATAATTGCATTTTCCGTTGTTTTGAGTACCATAGTATCACGCCAAGTGCGGTGCAAACTACCATCATGTTTATAACTTTGAATTGTAATAAAGTCGCCTTCTTTTGGTAATTTCATGGCAATCATCTTTCTACAATTTCTTTGTCCCTAATAGTTTATCATAATTTTCAGAAAAAATCACTTTGAGATTGGATGTGATTACAAATAGTCTCTTAAAGCTGAACGAATGGCATCAAAATCGTAACCTTTTCGAGCTAGTGCCTTTGTCAAACGTTCTTTCAGGTCATAACCATCATATTTTCGGCTGTATTTTCGATACTGCTTGTCTAATTCTTGGTAGATAAGTTCTTCCTCAGTTTCCTCGTCCTTCTCCAAGTCTAGCGCTTCAATAGCGATTTTGGCTTCCTGGTAGGAAAATCCTTTGTTAGTTAGATTTTGGCTGAGTTTGTCTTTTAGGGCTTTAAAAGCTAGTTTGCCATCATACTTGCGTAAAAGTTTCTGCGCCACGCGCTCGGCAACCTCTGTGAAGTCATAGTCTGCTAAAACGCCATCAATGGTGCTACTAGAGATTCCTTTTTGCATAAGTTTTTGCCTAATAACAAAACCTCCCTTATCACCACTAGATAGATTTTGCTCAACTGTTGAAATCACAAACTGTCTATCGTTAATCCATTTATCAGTTTTCAGATTATCAATCACTTGAGGAATGATAGCCGACTCAATCTCATGTTTATAGAGATAATCCCTAACTTCTTTTTCCGTTCTCTGTTTGAACGAAATGAAATAAAGAGCCAGATTTTTTCCATAAGAAAACTGGGCAAACTGGCGAATTTCGTCAAGTTCTTTTTCTGAAATAGCCATCCCTTTACTCAACATAAAGCGGACAATGGTGTCCTCAGTGATATAAAGGTTTTTTGTCTCATCAAGTTCTAAAAGATAGAGACGCTTTTTCTTTTCGATTTTTGTGATTTTCATGCTTAATCTCCAAAGACTTTGTGGGCAGAAACAATTCTTAGTATATCCCAGTCAATCTCTTTTCTGCCATAATTATCTAGGAAAATGCCAATGTATCTGTCCTCTCCTAAATGATAATGAATAGACCAAATAGCCCAAAAGATATCAATATGCTTATCGCTATAACCAGAAAGCCCCAAAATGATGAAGGTTGAGAAGGTTTGGCTATCTTTTAAAATGATATTTGGCAAGCAGGTATCGCCATGAATAAAGACATTTGTTTCTAAAAGATGTCCTTTTTCTTCAACTAGCTAAAAAGCTTCTTCTCGAGCTGAGATATGAAAAATCAGAAGCAGTGCTTTTCGTAGAAGACACTATTTTGATAATTGGATTTGACTGTTTGACGATAAGTATCAAGAAGACAATCTTGTGGGAAATGCTTGGGGCTTAATTGATGCAGTTGTCGCATGCTTTTCTAAAATCGTACAGACTGATTCAGGCTGATTTAAAAAAGAAGTTGCAGCAGAGCCTGTCACAGCTCTTGTTAAGAGGTAGTCTCTATCTGTATTGATATATGCAATCACCTCAACTCCCATGTGATGTTGGTAAAACCACTTCGTTAATTGAGCCTCCTGGTTTGATTTTCCTTTTGTATCCATTAAAAATACGTCTCACCAACTTTTAACACCAGAGCTCCAGAATGAGATGAATCATCATAGAGACTTTGGTTTCTTAAATATTGGTGTCATTTTTCAGGAATTTCACTTATCTTTAGGGAAAATTCAGGATTTGTCATGCTTTTATTATACCAAAAATGGTACAATGGAAGCAAAAGTAAGTTGAAAGCGAGTAGCTGATATGGCTGATAAAAAGAAAGATAAAATAGTTGATTTTAGTAACTATCTAGCTGAAAAGGATTTTGAAGAAATTCTCCAAAAAGGCTTGGCAGATTTTTCAGATGAAGAGTTAGATGAACTTTATGACGATTTAGCCTTTGGTCAACTATTTGAGGAAGAATGGCAAGAGGAAGATGAAGAAGAAGTGGCTCGGGAGAATTTTCAAATCCTAAAAGAGTTAGAGAAAAAAGAAGCTGCTGAACATGATGCTTGGCTAGCAGCTTCACCTGTTGGTTGGATTAATCTAGAAGAGCGTTCCTACTTGTCACACAAGATGGAATTAGCTATGGTCTACAAACAAAATGGTCGCTATCAACAGTCCCTGCAGCATCTTCTTGAAATCTATCAATACGATGAAAATGATGGTCTGGGTACTCGTTATGAAGTGATGGCTCTCTACGTGCTCATGTCAAGACACGAGGACTTGGAAGCATTTTATTTCAGTAATGACCATCATCAGGGAGATTTGATGATGGATATTCCTTATATCATATCAAGCATTTTGGCAGGAAAAGAAGATTCTGTTAAGGAGATGTTAGTTGATTGGATAGACAAAGTGGACGGGCTATTTGAATTTTGTAACAGGTCTGGTATGCCAATGGGAGATATTATGGAAGCAGGCAGTCTAGAGTTCTATCAAGCTAATACCATGTCGGCAGTCTATGTTTCGCTAAGCACTTTTTTGGCTATTTTGATTCCATCAGGATATTATATCATGTCTACTCTCCATCAACTGCTAGGTATTGACGCTGAAGTTTTGATTACAGAATTAGATATCTTTAGTCCTGTTCAATTAGGGACAATCATTAGCATGGGTATCAGATATGTTTCAGATATCGAAAAATGGTCGGAGAAAGATTTTTTAGCTATTCCTAAAATCGGAAAAACAACGATTAAGAAATTGAAAGAGAAAGGAGTTATTTTTGACTCGTGAGTGCCTTGCAAGTTAGACAGCGAATCCCATTGAAAATCAAACGTATGGGTATCAATGGGGAAGGGATTGGCTTTTATAAGAAAACCTTAGTTTTTGTACGTGGTGCCTTGAAAGGTGAAGAAGTCTTTTGCCAAGTGACATCTGTTAAACGTAATTTTGCAGAAGCAAAGATTTTGGACATCAATAAAAAGTCCAAGTTTCGAGTTGTTCCCCAATGCCCTATTTATGAAGCCTGTGGTGGTTGTCAAATCATGCACCTTCGCTATGATAAACAGCTAGATTTCAAAGTTGATTTGCTTAAACAAGCTCTTAAGAAATTTAAGCCAGCCGGTTTTGAAAACTATGACATTCGTTCAACTTTGGGGATGGATAAACCCCAACATTATCGTGCCAAGTTGCAATTTCAAACCCGCTCTTTCGGTGGTTCTGTAAAAGCTGGTCTTTTTGCGGAGGGTAGCCATCGTCTAGTTTCACTGGAAGATTGTTTGGTACAAGATAAGCTCACCCAAGAAATCATCAACAAAATCACCAATCTCTTAGACAAACACAAAGTTCCTATCTACAATGAACGTAAAATCCAAGGGATTCGTACGGTTATGGTGCGTAAGGCAGAAGCAACCGACCAAGTACAAGTTATCTTTATCGCCAGCAAATGGGTTAATTTGACGGCTGTTATTAAAGATTTGGTTGCAGTATTTCCCCAAATCAAAACCGTTGCCTTTAATCTCAACACTTCAAAATCCAGCGACATTTATGGTGCAGAGACAGAGCTTCTATGGGGGCAGGATGCTATTGAAGAGGAAGTTTTGGATTATGGTTTCCAATTGTCTCCAAGGGCATTCTATCAGCTCAATCCGGAGCAAACAGAAGTGCTCTACAGTGAGGCAGTCAAGGCTCTTGATGTTAGTTCAGAGGATCATTTGATTGATGCTTATTGTGGGGTGGGTACTATTGGATTTGCTTTTGCTAAGCAGGTTAAAAGCGTTCGCGGTATGGATATTATTCCAGAAGCCATTGAAGATGCAAAAGAAAATGCACGCCGTATGGGCTATGACAATACCTATTATGAGGCAGGAAAGGCAGAGGACATCATTCCAAAATGGTATCATGAAGGTTACAGAGCAGATGCGTTAGTGGTTGACCCACCACGTACTGGTTTAGATGATGCCCTCTTAAAAACTATCGTCAAATATCAGCCTAAGAAAATGGTTTACGTGTCTTGTAACGTTTCAACCTTGGCGCGTGATTTGGTACAGTTGACAAAAGTTTATAATGTTGAGTATGTTCAAAATGTGGACATGTTTCCGCATACTGCACGAACTGAGGCGGTTGTTAAATTGTCCAAACGAGATATCAACCATCATATTGATCTTGAAATCAATGAAGAAGATCTCAAAGATATTTCTGTCAAGAAGGATGCCACTTATTCAGAAATCAAAGATTATGTCTTTAGAAAATTTGAATTAAAAGTATCTACCCTTAACATTGCACAAGTAAAAAGGAAACTTGGGATAATCGAGCGAGAGAACTATAATCACTCTAAGAAAGAAAATCAAAGAGTTCCAAATTGTCCACCCAAAAAAGAACAAGCTATCATCAATGCGTTAAGTTGGTTTGGAATGATTGAGTAATTAAATAAATTAAAAAGTGCAGAATTGATCTGCACTTTTTAACGTTCACAATCATTTGTATTGCGATTTTTACTCTTTTGTTCTCGGTGTAACTTTTTGTGTTTTTCGATACGTTCAAATACTTTTTTCTTATCATTTTCAGTGAGATAATTTTGAAAATCGTCGTAAAGGTCTATTGCTGGCTGTACTTCTTGCAATATTGAATCCATTCTTTTCTCTGCTTCTTTCTGTTCAGCAATTCGTACAGACCTCTCATGTTGAAGCTGTTCTCTAGCTCTTTTCAATTCACCAGTTAATTGGCTAATTTTTTGTTTTAATCCTTTGACAATACTATTATTTAAGACTTTATCAATAAAATCGTCTAAAATTTGTTTCATAGGTTTGGTATTTACTTGGTATAACATTTTTTCAAAAATTTTTAAAGGTACAACAGCGAATTTTTCTTTTTTTCCAATTAGTCCACGTTCCTCTACTTTAAAGTCCTTGGTAAATAGGTAATTCTTATCCTCTTTAATTCCAATATCCTTTAATAATTGTTCGTTGATAGCATTTATAGCTTTTTCTTGAGCTAATAGTAATTCTAGTTTGTCAGCTTTAGCTTCAAACTTTTCATCTAACTTATTAACAGACTCTTGCTTTGAATGGATGACATTATCATATTGTTCAATTGATTGTGTTTTTCTATCAATCTCTTTTTCAAGTGTATTCAACTTCACTTTCTTTTTTGCAAATTCTTTTTCTACTTTTGAAACCTCAGAAGTGATTTCAGCTTTAATATCATTCAGTTTCTTTTCTTTTTCCTCCTCAAGTTTAGCCATCATTTCTTTGTACTCACGCATATCTTTAATATTATTTGTTCCTACTTTTTTACGTTCGACTGCCATTTCTTTCAACATTGTCTCAAGGACTTTAATTTCGTTGTTGCGAAAAGCCATCAATTGAAATTTTCCTTTTTCTGTAAATCCCTCTTGCTTCAATGCTTTTGAAAAGCTTGGTTGTTTTGAAAGACCATTTTTGTAACCAGTTGCGACAGGAACTACATTTAAATGCAAATGCGGAGCACCTTTTTCATCCAGATGCACTACTGCATTATAAACACGGAAATGTGGATGACGTTTTTCGAAATCTTGTGCATATTTAGCTAAATATATCCCTATGTTGAGTTTATATCCTTCTGGTAATTCATCCCAATCCGCTTTTGATCCAATACCAATGATAAACTCTCTCTGTTGATCTAAGGTATCAAGTTTACCAACATGTTTATAATAATCCTTGATTTTTCGATCATTTCTTATCTGCTTTTCATTGTATTCCTTCAAAGAAGGTCCAAATTCCTTTTCATATAGCTCTCGAATATCTAATTGTTTAACTACAATATTTTGATGACTTTTATCTCTAAGAATGTGTGAATGTTCTGGACTCTTCCATTCTTTTTCTGTTAAATCTCGATTATTATGTCGAATATTTGTCATTTTCGGATTTGTTTTAAATGAAATTGTTAATTTTGGCATCACGTATACTCCTTAAAATTTTTTCTTTTATACAGTATGCCTTAAAAACTCATTTTAAAAATTTGAGAATGAATTTCGTTGGGAGCTATCCCTGAACCAAGTAATTAATTACTGATGTTTTATTCTTTAGAACTAAAATATATAAGAACCGTTCTCCTACTATTAGAATGAAATTGACAACTTAACGAGTCCATTATAGAAAAATGTATTGACTATTTAAGTAAGCCATATTTAAGCGATTAATGGTTTTGTATAGTTGACCATTTTGGCTGTAATCATGGATTCATAAATTACTCCATGATTAAAAAACATTGGCTAATAAAGTAATCCATGTTTGTAAAATGAACGGCCTATTAAAGTAGTCCATAATTGTATAATAAATGGCTGAATAAACTAGTCCATATTCTCTAAATTAATGGACTAATTAAAGAAGCCCATGTTTTCAAAAATAGCGGACCAATAAAGTAATCCATCCTTTAACAGATAATGGTTTTATAAAGTTACCCATTATTACTTAAAAAATGGATAGATAAATGACCCCATTATTTTTGTAGAAAAGGGATTATTTAAGATTGGTATCTTAATTTCTAAATTATCAATATCTTAAAATTTTGTGTTATGATTACTCGAATAGCGAGCAACGGCGAGGCGCTCCGCTATTCCTCGCCAAATAAATTAGACTCAATGATTTTCATTAAAAAAATTTGAGAAGCAAGTAACAGAGGTTTTTGTTACTTTTTGTCAAAAAGTAACGTTTTTGTAGTTTTGACAACCCTACGGTTCATCAAAACTACAAACGCTCTGCCGAGGGCTATGGGTTGCACCCCTTTTTTGACCCTCACGGTTCAAAAAATTCACTGCTTTTTCGGCCCACAAAAGTGGCCTCGAAAAAATCGGCGCGAACTACGCACCGAAAAAATTGCTTCACGCAATTTTTGCTTGCCCATCTTTTGCTGATAATTTCAGCTGCGCTAAAATTATCAGCAAAAAATGGTCTTCGCCCGTCGCACGAATCAACGTGCGATTTGTCCGCGAACAGCGCAGACAAAAAAGAGAGATCTTATAACTCCCTCCCATGCTTATTAACTAGGCTATTACTCTAGTTAATGTTTGCAATTAGACATATATTCATCATACGAGATTTCCAATGGCTCATAAATCGAAATAGTTTTAAACTCAATCAACGGTCGTGGGACTGACCCCAAAAAAGTGAGAATTTAATAAAAACACCCTAGGGCTACCGTCTCCGGTATTCAACCGGAGACAGGTAGTCCAATTTTTGTTGGATTCTTTTTTCATTATAATATTTGATGTAATTTTCTACAATTTGAATTACAATATATTTCTGAAACTACACAATACAAATATTGACATGCAATTATTAATTGGTGGATTTTAAGTTGACATCTATAAAGTTTAATGTTAGAATACATTCAAAAATATATTTGAATGAGGTGTTTTATGATTCAAAATATTGTTACTTCAATAATCCTGTATTCTGGGACAGCCGTAGACTTACTTATTATCCTAATGTTATTTTTTGCCAAAAGAAAAAGCAGAAAAGACATCATTAACATCTATTTAGGACAATTTCTAGGCTCTGTTAGTCTAATATTGCTAAGTTTGCTTTTTGCATTTGTCTTAGATTATATTCCTAGTAAAGAGATTTTAGGTTTGCTCGGTTTGATTCCAATTTTCCTAGGCCTCAAAGTTTTGCTTTTAGGAGATTCTGATGGAGAAGCTATTGCCAAAGAAGGTTTGAGCAAAGATAATAAAAACCTGATTTTTCTAGTCGCTATGATTACTTTTGCAAGTTGTGGTGCTGACAATATTGGTGTCTTTGTCCCATATTTTACTACCTTAAATTTAGCGAATTTGATAGTGGCTTTACTGACCTTTCTAGTCATGATTTATCTCTTGGTTTTTTCTGCCCAAAAATTGTCACAAGTCCCTTCTGTTGGAGAAACTTTGGAAAAATATAGCAGATGGTTTATTGCCGTTGTTTATTTAGGATTGGGGATATATATCCTGATTGAAAACAACAGTTTTGACATGCTATGGACTGTGTTAGGCTAGGAGAAAATATTTTGAAAAAAGATAGTATCTGCCAAGTGAATGTTATAAATCAACAAAATGTTACAACCGCAACGAACTACCTTGAAAAGGAAAAAGTCCAAAAATCACTTCGCATTTTATCAAAGTTTACCGATAATAAACAGATAAATATCATCTTTTATCTCCTTGCTGTTGAAGAACTCTGTGTCTGCGATATAGCCTGTTTATTAAATCTCAGTATGGCATCTGCCTCCCACCATCTTCGTAAACTAGCCAATCAAAACATCTTGGACACTAGAAGAGAGGGGAAAATTATATATTATTTTATAAAAGATGAGGAAATCAGAGATTTTTTTAATCAACTAGGATAACAACTATTTTTACTACTTTTCCATGATTATAGGGAGATTATATATGAAATTTTTGATGAAAATTACTCACAAGAAATACCTACTCGTATCAAATGTTTAAGAAAAAAGTATAATTTAAAGCAAAGCGACCTACGATTATATCAGCGTTTACAGACATTCAAGAGAAATCTCTTGGATGTCTTTTTTGGGCTAAAGCAAGGCTATGATTAGCCTTGGCAAATTTGCCTAACAGCTCCAAACCTGTCATCAAATGAAATCGATGACTTATCAGAATGAGTCGTAGCCTTCATCTCACAGTATAGGTAGATGGCTAATTTCATTTTAAAACTTTCAGTTTTAAGGGACTGACCCCAAAAAGTGAGAATTTAATAAAAAGACTTGACAAATTTCGTTTACAATAGTAGACTTATTTTGAATATATTCGTTTACATTTGTAAACGACAAGGAGTAAAGGAAAATGAGCACAATAGAACTTAATACTTCTATCACAGATGCTGAATGGGAAGTAATGCGTGTAGTTTGGGCAAATGATCGAGTAACTAGTAAAACAGTCATCTCTGTATTGAAAGAAAAAATGGACTGGACAGAATCCACTATCAAAACGATCTTAGGTCGATTAGTTGAAAAAGGCGTACTAAATACAGAGCAAGAAGGTAGAAAGTTTATTTACACTGCCAATATTGTAGAGAAAGAAGCCGTAAGGGATTATGCAGAAGATATTTTTAACCGTATTTGCAATAAGAAAGTTGGAAATGTAATAGGAAGCATCATTGAAAATCATGTCTTAAGCTTCGATGATATAGATCGACTAGAGAAAATATTAGAGATAAAAAAATCTTTCGCAGTAGAAGAAGTGGCTTGCAATTGTCCAGAAGGACAATGCGAGTGTCATTTACATCATCATTAACATAAGGAGGAATAAAAATGAGTAAGAATAAACATATGTTATTAGGTATTGGACTTACAGTCGTATTAACTGCAGTTGGATATATTACACTTTTAGAACCAATGATTAGTTATTTTAAAATAAACCAGAGTGCAGTTAATATAGATATTCAAACAAGTAAAACAAAAAGTACACTTCCTATACCACCACTATTAGAGGATAAAAATCCAGATCCTAATATTGCGGATTTTACTTTAGAACCTCAAGAAAGAGAAACTTCATTTTTACCAAATACCAAGACACGAACTATGGGTTACAACGGAAGTTTCTTAGGCCCTGTCATCAGAGTAAGTAAAGGTGAGCAAGTAAATGTGCACGTAAATAACAAGCTAAAAGAAGCAACTACAGTTCACTGGCATGGACTAGAGGTAGAAGGAGAAAAGGATGGGGGCCCTCATCAAGGAATTGAACCAGGAACAACTTGGGAGCCTAGTTTTACAGTAAATCAACAGGCTGCAACATTGTGGTATCATCCGCACTTTGGAGGAAATACTGCTACCCAAGTTTATAAAGGTTTAGCAGGACTATTCTATGTGGATGATGAAGTATCAAAAAGCTTAAATATTCCTAAGGAATATGGAGTAAATGATATACCTTTAGTAATTCAAGATAGAAGCTTTGGCAAGGACGGCAGTTTTATTTATAATACAAATATGATGGATGGAGCAACAGGGGATACTATCATAGTTAACGGAGCTATTAAACCTAATTTAGAGGTTAATAGAGTCAAGATGAGATTTAGAATAGTTAATGGTGCTAATGCAAGTAACTTTAATTTGAAGTTAGATAATAGAGATGGATTCTATCAAATAGCATCTGATGGTGGATTTTTAGAAAAACCGGTTAGCCAGAGAAATATTATGTTATCACCTGGGGAAAGAGCAGAGATAATAGTGGACTTTTCAAAGTATGAAAAGGGAACGCAGCTATCACTTATGAGTAATAAGGAAGCCATTATGACCTTTAATGTTAAAGGCGATGGGAAAGATGATACTGAAGTACCTAGCACTTTAACGAATATAGAAAGAATGTCAGAAGCACAAGCTACTAAGATAAGAAGTTTTGAGCTTCAAGGTATGGGTCACATGGTATCAATAAACGGTAAAAAATTTGATATGAATAGAATTGATGAAACAGTGAGGCTTGGAGATACAGAGATTTGGGAAATTACAAACCCAGGATCTATGATGCATGAAATGGGACACCCATTCCATATTCATGGCACCCAGGTTCAAATTCTATCAAGAAACGGTAATGCGCCTTCTCCAGAGGAGAGCGGATGGAAAGATACTGTATATATTGAGCCTAACGAAAAAGTAAGACTTATAGTTAAGTTTAATAAGAAGGGTAGTTATATGTACCACTGTCACATTCTTGAACATGAAGAAGCAGGTATGATGGGACAAATTAAAGTAGAATAATAAATAATATTGAAGATCATGTCTTAAGCTTCGATGATATAGATCGACTAGAAAAAATATTAGAGATAAAAAAATCTTTCGCAGTAGAAGAAGTGGATTGCAATTGTCCAGAAAGACAATGCGAGTGTCATTTACATCATCATTAAGAATAAGGAGGAATTTAAAATGAACAATAACAACAAACATTTATCCCACTGTCACCATAATCATGGCGACATGGATCATTCAAAACATGAGCACGTAAGCACGGAAGAACATGGAGACCATAAGAATCAACATCAAGAACATCATGCTGAGCATGATCACAGCGGGCACAGTGGGCATGACCACAGTGGGCATCACGGAGGGCATGAACACCATCATCACGGTAACTTTAAGGAACTTTTCTTAAAATCATTGCCACTAGGAATCATTATTATGCTCTTATCCCCTATGGCTGGGTTTGACCTACCATTCCAGTTTACTTTTCCATATTCTGATATTGTAGTAGCTATTTTATCTACTATATTAATTATTTATGGTGGACGTCCATTCTATCAAGGCGCAGTTGACGAATTTAAACAAAAAGAACCTGGAATGATGGCTCTAGTTTCTTTAGGTATAAGTGTTTCATATTTATACAGTATTTATGCTGTTATCATTACCTACGTAACGGGTGGACACGTGATGGACTTTTTCTTTGAATTTGCTTCATTATTATTAATCATGTTATTAGGTCACTGGATTGAGATGAAAGCTATTGGAGAAGCAGGAGACGCACAAGCAGCATTGGCTAAGTTGGTACCAAAAGATGCTCACGTTGTGTTAGAAGATGATTCAATTGAAATACGTCCAGTTGCTGACTTACAGGTAGGCGATTTAATTCGTGTTCAAGCCGGAGAAAATGTGCCAGCAGACGGAACTATCGAGCGTGGCGAATCACGTGTAAATGAAGCTCTTTTGACTGGAGAATCAAAAGCAGTTAAAAAAGGTCCTGGCGATGAAGTAATCGGAGGCTCAACAAATGGAGAAGGGGTTCTTTATATTAAAGTGAATGAGACAGGTGATCAATCCTTTATCTCTCAAGTACAGACTTTAATTAGCCAAGCTCAAAGTCAGCCTTCCAGGGCAGAAAATATTGCGCAAAAGGTTGCAGGGTGGCTCTTCTATATTGCTGTTATTGTCGCGCTAATTGCTTTTGTAGTGTGGATGATTATTGGAGATATCCCAACGGCAGTTATATTTACTATTACTACATTAGTTATTGCTTGTCCGCACGCATTGGGTCTGGCTATTCCATTGGTAACCGCCCGAAGCACAAGCTTAGGGGCTAGCCGTGGCTTACTAGTAAAAGACCGCCAAGCCTTAGAAATAGCTCAAGATGCAGATGTGATAATTTTAGATAAAACGGGTACTTTAACAACTGGTGAATTTAAAGTATTAGATGTAAAACTTCTTAATGACAAATATACAAAAGAGGAAATCATTGCCTTATTGGCAGGTATTGAAGGAGGATCTAGCCACCCAATTGCTCAATCAATTATAAGGTTCGCCGAGCAGCAAGATATACGTCCAGCATCTTTTGATTCGATTGATGTGATTTCCGGTTCTGGAGTAGAGGGTAAAGCAGGTGGGCACCGTTACCAATTAATCAGTCAAAAAGCCTATGGACGTAATCTTGATATGGATATTCCAAAAGGAGCAACTCTTAGTGTCTTAGTAGAAAACGATGATGCCATTGGTGCTGTAGCTTTAGGGGACGAATTAAAACCAACGAGTAAAGAGTTAATTAAAGCTCTTAAAAAGAACAATATTCAACCAATTATGGCAACAGGTGATAATGAAAAAGCGGCTCAAGGCGCGGCAGAAGTTTTAGGGATTGAGTATAGATCAAATCAATCTCCACAAGACAAATATGAGTTAGTTAAAACACTTAAAGATGAAGGAAAGAAAGTTATCATGGTAGGTGATGGTGTAAATGATGCTCCTTCTCTTGCCTTAGCAGATGTTGGTATAGCTGTAGGTGCTGGAACTCAAGTTGCATTGGATTCAGCTGATGTCATATTGACTCAATCCGATCCAGGAGATATTGAATCATTCATTGAATTAGCACACAAAACAACTCGTAAAATGAAACAAAACCTATTTTGGGGAGCTGGTTATAACTTTATAGCTATCCCTCTAGCTGCAGGAATTTTGGCTCCTATTGGTATCACATTAAGCCCTGCATTAGGAGGAATCCTAATGTCTGTGTCAACAGTCATCGTCGCCATTAATGCTATGTTATTAAGTTTAGATCCAAAAAATAACGGTTAACAGATCGAATGATTGAAACTCCTTAAAGTATCAAGATACAATAGTTTTACAGGAGAAAAAGAGATGTAAGTACTGGCTCTTTGTAAAATCGTGTTGGTAGAAGTAGACGATTTTTCTACCAACACGATTTTTAATTTATTATAGAACTGATTATTTTTAGGATATAAGTACCTGAAGCATAGAGATGAGTATGGCTATAGTCAAAATAAGGCAGTAACAGCCTTGAAATATATAAATCTATCATTCAAAGAATTGATTTATGAACAATACGATTACTATGTTAAAAAAAAATAAGAAAGATCCTTTGGATCGGGCTATCGATTATATGCTGAAATTTCAGAGAACTGATGCAAATTTTGAGATTCCCAAGCTTCTTGCTATTGTTGATTCTATTCAAAAATATGTTTTTAGCCAATCAAAAATGAAGTGCGGGGACTATAGCGTGTTTGCTTCTTTATTAGAAAATGAACAAGTTGATGAAAGATTACAATTCTTAATTGATTATGGGGTACCTTGTTCAGCAGTCAAAAAAGTAAAATTACCAGAGGAGTTAACTGGTTATCCTAATATTATCCAATATCTAAAGGATAATATTTCGCAAATAAGTTCAAAGCTAATTCCTTATGAAATGAAGTTGATGAATGAGGCACTTTTTTAAGTGGATAATAATTTTTAAAATGTTGACAAGAGTTGTGTTTAATCGTACTGTATATATACTTCTAGTACACCTCTAACAATGTTTTAAAACTAAAATCTTCTTACCTTCTGTAAGAAGATTTTTTGCATGGAATTAAAATGTAATATCAAATTCATTAACAGTTTTTTTATAATTTCCAAAAAATGGCAGAATATAGTTGAGTTATAGAAGGAGTTTATCATGATTATACATGATTTACATTTCTACAAGCAACTACTTCTGCCTTTTGTTATGAGGAATCAGAGAATAATAGTTTCACTTGGAGGTCATCTATGGATGAACTAGTGAGATTTTTGGAAGAAATGCTTCTGAAATATGGAGATAACATTGATTGCTCAAATTTACCAATCAAGGAAGAAAACCTGTATACTGATGAGTAGTTGCTTGTGTTCTTTTCTAAAAAGAGTTAAAATACCCTTAAGATTATAAGGGTATTTTTTGGTCAAACTTTTCAAGGAGAAATTAAATGAAGCGAAAGAAAGCCTATATCTATACAAGGGTATCTACAAATATGCAAGTTGAAGGATTTTCATTAGACGCTCAAGAAACAAGAATTCATCAATATGCCAATGCTTTTGATATTGAGATTGTGAAAACCTATCAAGACGCTGGGAAATCTGGTAAAACCATGCTAGGTAGAACGGAATTTATGGCTATGATATCAGATATCGAAGCAGAGAAAGATAAAGTAGATTATGTACTTGTATTCAAATTATCACGTTTTGGTCGAAATGCTGCGGATACTTTAAAATCTCTAGCTATCATGGAATCTCATGGTGTAAATCTGATTTGTGTTGATGATGGACTAGATAGTTCAAAGGATTCAGGAAAGTTAGTCATTACTATCTTGTCGGCTGTTGCTGAAATGGAAAGAGAGAATATTATTTCTCAAGCTATGGAAGGTCGCAGACAAAAAGCGAGAGCTGGTCAATGGAATGGTGGATTTGCGCCTGTAGGATATTCCCTTGTTAATGGTCAATTGCAAGTAAATCAAGAAGAAGCTGAATCAGTAAAAATGATTTTTGATTTATTTGCTAACAGTGATATGGGTACTATAGCTATTGCCAAGCATTTAGCCAACCTAGATATAAAGAAACCAATTCGACATAATAGCACCCTTCCATATTTTTCATCAAGTGGCATTGCAAGAATCTTAGACAATCCAGTTTACAATGGAAAAATTGCTTTTGGACGGCGTGAAAGCACTCGAGATAAAATTTCTGGTGAAACGAAAGTCATACAGTCTGAAAATTATATTCTAACAGACGGAATACATGAAGCAATTATTGACGATGAGATTTGGAATAAAGTGAGGAAAAAACGAGAAGCTAATGCCCATAAGTATAAACGTGAGAACCCAAGTAAGGGCGATTCTATTTATATACTTTCGGGATTGATAAAATGTCCATTATGCCATGCTGGGCTTTATGGAAATAAAAGTATCAAGAGAAATAAAAATAAGAAAGATGAATACTATAAAAACTATTACTACTATGCTTGTAAACATAGAAAACATGTAGATGGTCATAAGTGCACATTTAATAAACAGCTTAAAACAGGAAATTTAGACCATGAAGTATTATCAATCATTAGTAAGTTAGTTTCAAGACCTGATTTTGCACGAAAACTGCAAGAGAAAATAAATATTCAGGTTGATACAAGTAGGATAGACAGTGAAATTGAACAATATAAGAGTCTCTTTCGCCAACTCAATGCAACCAAATTGAATTTAATCCAACAAATTGACTCCTTAAATTTTGAAGATCCTCATTTTCAGCAAAAGTCAATTGATTTAGATATGAGATTAAATACTATTTATGATAAAATAGCAGATGTAGAGATACTAATTGAGACAAGTGAATCTAAACGAGAAGTAATCTTAAAAGATAAAATGACCGCTGATAATATTTATAAAATATTAGTCAATTTTGCATCATTTATGGACGTTATGGAAGATATCGACAAGAAGCGATTGTGTCAGATGTTGATTGAAAAAGTCGAAATTTATGATGACAAAAATAAAGCAGGACGTTGGGTGAAAGCCATTCATTTCAAGCTTCCAATCATTGAGGAAGACTTAGAAATTAGTTTGGACAATAGTACACCGGTTGAGGCTGTAGTGAAATTAGTGCGTAAGTAGTCTTTTCCTTTGTTTTCTCATTTTTAAGTTCAAGGTGGAATGACCTCTAGCTATCCCACTCTCCAAACTGCTAGAATTATCACGATGGTAGATAAATTAATGAGAATTAGTCTATTATAGTCTTTTGAATTAACTTTGCTACATGCCCACTTTTGACTTGCCGTACTCATACTTTTCGAAACTCAAAAGCAGACGTTGTTGACTTGATTTGATGAAGACAGTTCTATCTGCTATCTGTGTCGCCTAGTCTGCTTTTGATTTTCATTGAGTATCAAGTACTGCACGCGTCTTTTCTGTTCCTTGTTCTGAAAGTTAATTCATTTGACTACAAAATTAAGAGGGGGAGGCTACTGTTAATTTATAATCTAGCCATTGTGTACTTTTCAAAGGACAAAGTAGAAACAGTTAAAGAGTTGTTTTGAAAGAAAATCGAGAAACTTTTGAACCGATAAAAGTCGCATAGTTTTTAGGAAAATACAGTTAGTATTTATGGATATAGCAGCTCCCTGCGCTATCAAGCGGGCTGCAGGATCATTTGATTGTTTTGCATGAAGGACTAGCCCCTTATTAGCTCTCCTACTATTAATGCGGAAATCTTCAAGGAAAAATGATTGATTTTTAAAACATTGCTAAAGACTAGTCGCATCATAGTAAGGAGGTCATGTGTTTACCCAAATAAATAATTACCTAGCCTATCAAGGCCTCAAATACATCAAACCAGAAAAAGCTGGTGTAGAGGCGCAAGCCATGATAGACTTTAAAAGTCAGGGTCAGGCTGCGCGTGCTGAGATGATGACCTTGTCAAAGGTGCTTGCAGAGGAGTTGTCCGAGTTTAAAATGGATCGTGTTAGTAATTGGGCTAACCAAGCTCAAGTGGGGCGACCACATTTTTGGACTTATTTCCATGGCCTTGAAGAAGAGAAGGATTCTGTTGGTTTTGCCATACGCCTTTACGGTCAAAAGGATAATTTTGGTATTTCTGTCGAAGTCAGCTTTATTGAGAGAAAGAAATCAGATTACACCTTGGGCCAGCAAGCCAAAGTTTTAACAGTTCCAATCCATGAACCACTTTATTATTTAGTTCAATCTAATGGAGTTAGCCATCGTGAAGCTGGTACAGAAAGTAATCGACAGAGATTACTGACTGAAGTAGCTAAAGGGGATGTTCGAAAAGTTTTAGTCAAAAAAGATATTCCAGTGACAGAACAAATGACCATTCAAGAGCTTATTCCGAAGCTACTAGACGCCTTTAAAGACTTGTCACCATATTATGAAGCCACTCAAAAATGAGCTCCAAAAGGAACTCATTTTTTCTTTATTCTGGTGCGATAACTTCAACACCACCCATGTAAGGGCGAAGAACTTCTGGGATTGTGACAGAGCCATCTTCATTTTGATAGTTTTCAAGAATAGCTGCAACTGTACGACCAACAGCGAGACCTGAACCGTTAAGAGTATGAAGAAGTTTGACCTTGCCATCAGCTTCATCACGGTAACGAATTTGGGCACGGCGGGCTTGGAAATCTTCTGTATTTGAACATGAAGAAATTTCACGATAGGTCTTTTGAGCTGGGATCCAAACCTCTAAATCATAGGTTTTTGCAGCTGAGAATCCCATATCGCCAGTACAGAGAGCTAGGACACGGTAAGGCAAATTTAGTTTTTGAAGAATGTTTTCGGCATTGGCTGTCATTTTTTCCAATTCCTCGTAAGATTCTTCAGGTTTGGCAAATTTGACCATTTCAACCTTATGGAATTGGTGCAAACGAATCAAACCACGCGTATCACGACCAGCTGAGCCTGCTTCAGAACGGAAAGAAGGGCTCATGGCAGTGAAGTTAATAGGGAGTTCTTTTCCATCAATAATTTCATTGCGATAGTAGTTGGTTAACGGAACTTCAGCTGTTGGGATAAGGACAAAAGGAGTGTCTGCTAATTCAAAAGTATCTTCCTTGAATTTTGGATATTGCCCAGTACCAAACATAGAATCCTGATTGACTATGTAAGGGGGGATGACTTCTTGGTAGCCTTCTTTAGCGTGTTCGTCCAGCATAAAGTTGTAAATGGCACGCTCTAAGCGAGCACCCAAGTTACGATAAAAGAGGAAGCGAGTACCAGTGACTTTTGCACCACGTTCCCAGTCAAGAATGCCTAAATCTTCACCAAGATCCCAGTGAGCTTTTGGCTCGAAGTCAAAGTCACGAGGAGTTCCCCAACGGCGTACTTCTACGTTTTCTTCCTCGTCAGCACCAACAGGAACTGAGTCGTGCGGTGTATTTGGTAAGACTGTAATAATCGCATTTAATTTTTCATCAATATCAGCTAATTCGCTATCCACAGCCTTAATGTCAGCAGACACATTTTGCATTGCAGAAATCTGCTCAGAAGCATCTTCTTTGTTGCGTTTGGCTTGGGCGATTTTATCTGAAGCAAGGTTACGTTCAGCTTTTAATTCTTCAGACTTTGTTAAGAGTTGGCGACGTTTAGCATCTAAGTCTTTCAACTCATTTAAGGTTTCCGCAGTAACACCACGAGTGGCCAATTTTTCCGCAACAGCATCAAAGTCGTTACGAATACGTTTAATATCTAACATAAATACCTCCTAATATGGTAGAAAAAAACACAACCTGTTTGTCGTTGGAGCGCTAGCTTGCGCGGTTCCATCCAACTTCACAGATTGTGCACTTAATTAATATCAATAATAATAACACGGTAGAATTTCATAAAGCAAAGAGATCTGCTCACAGCAACCGCAGACTTTCTGAACGCTCAGCATTATTACTTATCCGTTGGAGTTATTATACACAAAATAAGAGCAGGTGTAAACCCTAAAACAAGGATTTTTCTTACTTTGTTGAATTATGTTAGAATAAGACCATGGAAAAGAGACTTTATAATGCAGGAATTGATTTTTTAAGAATTTTTGCCATGTTCATGATTGTTGTGACCCATGTGTTAGGTAAAGGTGGTGTTCGTGATTCGGTCGCCGGAACAGTTGATATTCATTTTGTGCAAACTTGGGTTATTCAAGCCAGTGTTTACGTTGCCGTAAACTGTTACGCTTTGATTAGTGGCTATGTTGGTTTTCGTTCCAACTTTAGGTACTCAAAAGTGGTTAATTTGTGGCTTCAAGTGGCCTTTTATTCCATCGGTATCACTTTGTTTTTCCTTCTATTAGGTAAGGAGATTAGCGGTAACGATTGGTTGGATGCCTTTTTCCCCGTTATTAGGGGTCAATATTGGTATGTTACCGCTTATTTTGGGTTAATGTTGACCATGCCATTCTTTAATATTGCCCTTCCGAGGATGGAACTTTCTGACTTAGGTAAAATGATAGCGACTGGTTTTATTGTCTTTTCATTATTGCCTGTGTTGCTTGACACCAGTGTTTCGGAGTTTTCTTTATCTAAGGGATTTAGTATGACTTGGTTAATTCTTCTTTATGTCGTCGGCGCTTTTTTAGCACGTATTGACTTGAAAAAGTACAATAAACCCCTCATATTGATTGGTATTTATGTATTATCAATTGCAGCGACCTTGGTTTTGAAGCATGCAGTTAGTGAGAAGTGGTATTGGTACACCTCGCCAACCATTAGTTTAGGGGCTCTAGCTCTCTTTGTTTTATTTGCTAATTTGGACATTTCATCATCAAGGATACTGGTTAAATTCATTAAATTCTTTGCGCCAGCGACATTTGGTGTTTATTTGGTTCATCTGCATCCCTTAATTGTAAAATTTGCCATGCGAGATTTTGCAGAAAACTTTGTGGACCAATCTCCACTCGTTTTTCCAATCATAATATTAGGGGTTAGTCTCCTAATATTCTTAGGTTCTATCTTGATTGAAAAAGTTAGAATTTGGCTCTTTAAAACCCTTCAGGTATCAAAAATTGCGGCTAAAATTGATAATTGGTTGACCTTCAAGAATAAAGTCAAAAAAATATAAAGATAACTTCTAAGTTGGCTTAATCATGGCTAATTTAGGAGTTTTTTTATTAATGAAATGCGGATAGCTATTTATGATAGTCCTCTCCATTTTCCTGATTCTGTTTTGGACTTGATATTGCAGTAGATACTGAATACGCTAATCTAGATAGGAAATCTAAGGGAGTCGATGAAATCTGATTCTCGTAAGAATAAGAGGATAACAGTGAGGGCAAGGACTCGACCTAAACTTCCAAATAATAAGCCTGTATCAATGGTAATGGTGTTTGTACTCGCAATTACTTAGACATGGTAACCTTAAAGATTGCGAGCTATACCGCTTTCTAAATTACTTGTTTTTAACTCACCTGATGCTTGTTTTAAAATATTGAACCCCACTCTTTAAAAACAAAGGGCTGTACGTATTTTTAAGAATATTAGCCATACTTTTTGATTAAAAATTTAGGTTAGGAAAAAGCCTATCCTCTCTTTGGTATATAGGTCTCATAATCATCAGATAATGGCGTTTAAAATTATTATGTTATAGTTAAAGGAGATTGAAAAGCTTATTTATAGTCTTTTGAATGAACTTTGCTACATGGTCATTTTCGACTTTCCCTACTCATACTCTTCGAAATTCAAAAGCAGCCGTCCTTGACTTGGTTTGATGAAGACAGAACTATCTGCTATCTGTGTCGCCTAGTCTACTTTTGATTTTTTTGAGTATCTATCAAGTACTGTTCGGCGTCTTTTCTGTTCCTTGTTCTGAAAGTTAATGCATTTGACTATAGTAGCCAAAAGAAAAACAAGCTTGATACCAAGCTTGTTTAAGCATTTTAATTAACGACGTTTGAATTTGCTAGCAATGATTTGAATCAATGTAGGTAATTTAACAACCTTATCATTACCGATTTTATCGCGAGCTATTTTAAGGATTTTACCTGAATCTTTCGATGAGAAGAGAAACTTCCCGGAATCCGTAAAAATTTCGAAATGACGGCTGACTTTTTTACCAGAGACATTAGCCCCAATTTGTTGAATACTCGTCCATGGGATTTGAATATAGTCTTCGACATTGCGGTCGTTATAGTACTCCAAGGCGACATCGCCAATCAAGAATTTTCCAACTTTTCCTCCCATACCAAGGTAAGAAACACCAGTTGTTTGTAGTAAGATCTCTTTATTTTGTGATTGGGCCATGATTTCCTTTCTAATGACAAGTGTTTGAAAATAGTCAATTTATACTCTTCGAAAATCAAAAGCAAACCTTGTTGACTTGCTTTGATGAACACCAGTTCTATCTGCATCGGCGGCGGTTAGTCTGCTTTTGGTTTTCATTGAGTATAGTCTTTTGAATTAACTTTAATACATCGTTACTTTCGACTTGCCATACGCGAGTACTGTCTGCGTCTTTCGTTCCTTGTCTGAAAGCTAATTCATTTGACTATATTATTTTGTTTCTACTAGACTATTTTAGCATAATGAAAAGAGTTTCCAAATGGAAACCCTTTTTGATTACATAATACCTGCAAGACGAGCAAGGATACCTAGTGCAAAAAGTCCAACAATCATTGTGATAGGTGACACTTTTTTCTTAAGCAACCACATACATACGAATGTAAGGATGAGTCCCATCAATCCAGGAATCAGTGAATCTAATTGACCTTGCAATGTGTTCGCTTTTTCAGGTGTAAGGCTAAGTCCACCCAAAGCATCGCCTAAGATACCTTGGAGTTCAGCTCCAGTCACATTTCCTTTAGGGAATTCAACATAAGCACCTTCAGCCAGTTTTGTAGCAGGAAGATCAACTGTAAAGTTGATTGATACCCAACGTTGTACAAGTACAGCAAGGATAAACATACCAAGGATAGAAGCCCCTTTAGTGATGTCTTGGAGGATACCACCAGACATGTCTTTAGTGATTTCTTTACCTGATTTGTAACCAAACTCTTGTGTATACCATAGGAAGCTCATACGGATAGCGTTCCATGCAACGAAGAAGATGATTGGTCCCATGATGTTTCCAGCAGACGCAAGTGAAGCACCAAGAGCACCAAGGATAGGACGAACAGTAAACCAGAAGACTGGGTCACCGATACCAGCAAGAGGTCCCATCATACCGATTTTAACCCCTTGGATAGCTGTGTCATCGATATCAGTACCGTTAGCTTTTTCTTCTTCAAGAGCCATTGTTACCCCAAGGATAGGAGCAGCAACATATGGGTGAGTGTTAAAGAATTCCATGTGGCGCTCAAGAGCTGCAGCACGGTCTTCTTTTGTTGTATACAATTTTTTAAGAGCAGGAATCAATGAGTATGCCCAACCCATGTTTTGCATACGTTCGTAGTTCCATGATCCTTGAAGGAAGGTTGAACGCCACCAAACACGTTGACGGTCTGCTTTTGATAATTTAATTTGATTTTCAGTCATTTTAAGCTCTCCCTTCTTAGTAGTCTTCTAGGATATCGCCGATTGGGTCCATAGAGCCTGAACCGCCACCGTTACCTGAACCACCTTGTTTTGAAAGGTTGAGGTAGATAAAGGCAATAGCAACACCGATAACACCCATAGCAATAAGTGTAAGGTCAGAAAGTGCAGCAAATGCAAAACCAAGGGCGAAGAATGGCCATACTTCACGAGTAGCCATCATGTTGATAACCATAGCGTAACCTACAGCAACCACCATGGCACCACCAACTTGCATACCACCGGTTAGCCAATCTGGCATAGCGTTCAAGATTGATTGTACAACTGAAGTTGGTACAGCCAAAAGAAGAGCAGCTGGGATAGCAATACGCAAACCTTGGAAAAGGAGGGCTGTGAAGTGAAGGCGTTCAATTTTACCGAAATTCCCTTCTAAAGCAGCTTTATCACCAGCATGAACCATAGCAGTTGACAATGTACGAACAATCATTGTAAGGAAAAGACCTGCAACGGCAAGAGGAATAGCTGTTGAATAGGCAAAAGTGATACCTTTTTGTGTAAAATCGCCACCTTTAACCATGATGATAGCAGCAGCAACAGCGGCAAGCGCAGCATCAGGTGCAACAGCAGCACCGATATTAGCCCAACCAAGGGCAACCATTTGAAGTGTACCACCAAGCATAAGCCCAGCAGTCAAGTTACCAGTAACAAGACCAATTAGGGTACAAGCAATAAGTGGTTGATGGAATTGGAATTGATCGAGGATACCTTCAAGACCAGCTAAGAAGG
The DNA here is from genome assembly GCF_000380145.1 of Streptococcus thoraltensis DSM 12221. Classification (GTDB taxonomy): domain Bacteria; phylum Bacillota; class Bacilli; order Lactobacillales; family Streptococcaceae; genus Streptococcus; species Streptococcus thoraltensis. The sequence continues at coordinate 59,926 of NZ_KB904630.1, forward strand.
CAACGGCAACGATCAAAATAGCAGAAATAATTGAAATATCTGACATTTTGAAATCCTTTCGAGAAATAAGAATATCGAAATAAAGTTTACCTTTATTCGAATCGGTTATTATTTAACATTTGCCTTTTTGATCAAGTCAAAGAGGTTTTTACGAGAGTCACTTGGAACTTTACGAACGTCAAATTCAACGCCCAAATCACGTAGTTTTTCAAATGTTTCAACGTCATCTTTATCCATAGATAAAACGTTGTTAACCATTGTTTTACCAGTAGAGTGCGCCATAGAACCAACGTTGAGTTCTTTGATTGGCACGCCACCTTCAATTGCACGTAAAGCTTCTTGAGGTGTTTCAAAAAGAATAAGTGCATGTGTGTTACCAAAACGTGGGTCTTTAGCTGCTTCGATAAGTTTATCAATTGGCACAACGTTTGCTTTGACACCACCAGGCGCAGCCTGTTTGATTAATTGTTTGCGCAAATCGTCTTTGGCAACTGTATCAGATGCAACAATGATACGGTCTGCTTTAGAAGCGGGTGTCCAGTTTGTAGCAACTTGACCGTGTAGAAGACGTGTGTCAACACGCGCGAGGTTAATTTTAAGTTGTCCATCACCGATGACAGTCCCTGGAGGGATGGCACCTTGAAGTGCAGTAACAACTTTTTCAGTTGGAGAAGCTTCTTCAACTGGATTTAGCTCTTCTGGAAGAGCTTTAATACCGTCCTTAGCTTCTTTAATAATATTTGCAGCAACTTGATCAACACCTGCATTCGCATCCATCATGCGTTCTGTGTAGGCTTGAATCAACATTGGCAAATTAAGACCAGTGATGATGGCGAACTTGCGATCAGGGTTTTCACCCATGATACGACTTGCTTGGTTAAATGGAGAACCGCTCCATAAGTCAGCAAGGACAAGAATTTCATCATCAGCATCAAATTGAGCGATAGCATTGTTGAAGTGTGCATACAAATCGTCAGGTCCTTCGCTTGGCATGAAAGTTACGACTTGAACTTTCTCTTGATCACCAAAAATCATAGAACCAGATTGATGAATACCTTCAGCAAATTTACCATGGCTGGCAATAATAATACCGATACCCATTCGTGTTCTTCCTCCTAATAAGTTATTTTTCTTAGGATAAAGAAGAATCTCTCCAGATATGGCCAATAGGCACTCTTTTTTATCCTAAAAAGTTAGAACACTTTATTCTAAAACGTTTTCAGTTGAAAATCAAGTCTATTTGCAAAAAAAACTCAAAAGGCGCCGATATTTTTCAATAGCTATCAGATGTTATGGTTGAAAATGATAGAAAAAAAGAACAACCACATTATTGTTGCTCTTTTTTGATTGATTTGATTAAATTGTCATATTTTTCTGTGTGAGAAATAGGGGTGTCTAGAGAAAAAGTTTTTCGAGTTGTTTAGCCACTCCGTCTTCTTCATTTGTGAATGCTAATTGTTCATCTGCATGTGGGAGAAGTACCTGACTTGCATTCTTCATAGCATAGCCTTTTTTAGCGAAATGCAGCATTTCAGTGTCATTATGTTCATCACCAAAAGCAATCAAATCATCTCTTGTCTTATTAAAAATAGATAAGAGGTAAGACAAGGCGAAGGCTTTATTAATCCCTTTAGGAGATGCTTCAAGGATATTGAGCGGTCCTCCCCAAGAGTCAACTTCAATCTCATTTTTGAGATGTTCTCGGATGGTATCTGCAAGAGCCATTTTATCAGCAGCGCGTGTTTGCATGAGTAAGGCGTTAGGATCGCGAGTGATTTTCGCAGGGTCTAATCTCATCTGCTCAGTAATCTTATCGACACCAAATAATGACGGTGTGATGCGTTCAGGATAATTGAGCGTGATATAAAAATTCTTACGATATTCACTAGCGATAAAGTCCATTTCATAGAGGTCGCTTGCTTTTAGAATTTCAAAGAGATATTGTCTGTCCAAAGTGATAGACTGTTCATACTCCCATTTTTTTCCGGGTAAGTGAGTCAGTGAACCATTAAAGGTAATGATAGGAGTATCTAATTTGAGGCGTTTATAATGGTCAAGCGCCATACGATACGGGCGTCCAGTTGCGATAACAACTTGATGTCCTTGTTTGCGAACTTTTTGGATAGTATTGACGGTGTAATCTGATATTGTGTTATCATTGTGAAGTAAGGTTCCGTCTAAATCAATAGCAATAATTTTTTTAGTCATAGGGTTATTATAGCAAAAAATGATGTATAAGGAGATTTTGACTGCTCTTATGTTACAATAAGACAATTAAAAAGGAGGTTTTCAGATGAAAAGGCAGTTTATAGTGGCTCATGGATTCTTTGCGATCATCGCTCTTGCATTTTGGTACTATAGCCTTAAAGGCCCTAGTCTGGTTTGGAATATTTTCTTGGCTTTGGTTGCCTATGATTTTAGTTGCTTGGCACGTGTCACTAAATATCAGTGGCTAAAAGCGATTCTATTGCTAGCTTGGTTACTTTTTTATCCCAATACTTTTTATATGTTAACGGATGTTGTCCACATGTCTTTTGCAAGAGATATTTTAACGGATAAATTGAGCTTCATCTACTACTTAATTTATATGTCTAGCATCTTATTAGCTCTTGTTGCTGGGGTCTTAAGTGTTCGTTATGTCATAAACATTCTAAAAATGAGAAATTGGCTTCTCCAGTATTCCTTTATGGGGATAGTATCCTTTATCTCTAGTCTAGCTATTCATATAGGTCGGTATGAAAGGCTTAACTCTTGGAATGCGATAACACACCCAAGCCTTGTTATTGACGAGATTCTGAAAGTCTTTTCCTATTCAGAAATCCATTTCGTATTAGGGTTTACGTTTATGCAAATCTTGTGTTTATGGCTTTTGGTGGGTAAAGAATAAGGAAGTATCGATAAAATTTTCAGAATATAGCCCTAAAAGGTTATAGAAATTGAAAATGTAAGACTGGATTGTCAATAAAACAACTCTTAGAAATGTTGATTTAGTTCCTTTTCTGAGAGTTTTTCTTTTTTAAAAAAACAAAAAAAACATGAAGAAAATTGTCCCAAATTGGCTTTTTCTTCAAGATAAACCTAATAAAAATTTGTTTTTTAGGTAAAAATATATTGAAATACGAATGTTTTTAATATAAAATAGAATTATCGTTCAATTAAAAGGAGTTCTATTTTTAAAAATGGAAAAATTTTTCAACTTAAAAGAAAATGGTACGAACATTCGTACTGAAATTATGGCTGGATTAACGACATTCTTTGCCATGAGTTACATTCTCTTTGTCAATCCAAGTCTTTTGGGTGCTGCTGGAATGCCAACACAAGCTGTTTTCTTAGCTACTATTATCTCAGCTGTTATTTCAACCCTGATTATGGGACTTTTCGCCAATGTTCCTTACGCACTTGCCCCTGGGATGGGATTAAATGCTTTTTTCACCTACACAGTTGTTTTTGGCTTAGGGTTTACTTGGCAAGAAGCTTTAGCGATGGTTTTCATCTGTGGCTTGTTTAACATCTTTATTACTGTAACCAAAGTTCGTAAGAGCATCATCAAGGCTATCCCTGTGAGTCTTCAACATGCGATTGGTGGTGGTATCGGTGTCTTTGTTGCTTATCTTGGTTTTAAAAACGCTAATATCATTACATTTTCTACTTCAGCTAAAGACATCATTAGCCTCAATGGTTCAGCCCCAGCGTCGGCTGATTTGTCTAAAGGTGTGACGTCAGTATTGGCTGGAGGAGGTGTTGTGCCTGCTATTTCAACTTTTACTGATCCAGCCGTTATTCTTGCTATTATCGGACTTTTCATAACTGCTATCCTTGTGATTAAGAATGTTCGTGGAGCCATTCTCATTGGTATTATTACAACAACGATTCTTGGTATTCCTATGGGCGTTGTTGACCTTTCTACGGTAAATTTTTCAAACAATATGGGTTCAGCCTTTGGTGAATTAGGAACAACTTTCCTTGCAGCTTTTTCGGGTATGCAATCTCTTTTCAATGATTCAACCCGCCTTCCACTCGTTTTGATGACCATCTTTGCCTTCTCGCTTTCAGATACTTTTGATACACTTGGTACTTTCATCGGTACAGGTCGTCGGACAGGTATCTTCTCAGCAGAAGATGAAGCATCTCTTGAAAATTCTTCAGGTTTCTCTTCAAAAATGGATCGCGCTCTTTTCGCGGATGCTATTGGAACGTCAATTGGTGCTCTCTTTGGTACTTCTAATACAACAACCTATGTTGAATCAGCAGCTGGTATTGCTGAAGGTGGGCGTACAGGCTTGACGGCTGTAGCAACAGCAGCAGGTTTCTTACTGTCGGTCTTTCTTCTACCAGTTATCGGAATTGTGCCTGCTTCAGCAACAGCTCCTGCCCTCGTCATTGTTGGTGTCATGATGGTATCATCATTTCTTGATGTCGATTGGAGTAATTTCGAAGATGCGCTTCCAGCCTTCTTTGCCGCCTTCTTTATGGCACTATGTTATTCTATCTCTTATGGTATCGCGGCTGCCTTTATTTTCTATTGCTTAGTTAAAGTTGTTAAAGGCAAAGCTAAGGAAGTTCACCCAATTCTTTGGGGTTCGACAGCTCTCTTTATTCTCAATTTTGTTATCTTAGCAATTCTTTAAGACTTATTGTGACATTACAAACCATCAGCGCAAATGCTGGTGATTTTTTGTAGCTTAAACTTGCGATTGAATTGTGACAAAGCCCATTCCCTATGGTATAATGTAGTCTATGTATAAGGTTAATAATGAGTCTGAGTTAATAGCTTTTGGAGAAAAAATAGGTTCAAAATTAGAGGCAGGGGATATTCTTATCTTGACTGGTGAGCTTGGAACTGGAAAAACGACTTTTACCAAGGGGCTTGCACGAGGACTTGATATTGAACAAATGATAAAAAGTCCTACCTACACCATTGTTCGAGAATATGAAGGACGCCTCCCCCTTTACCATTTGGATGTTTACCGCATTGGCGATGATCCAGATTCAATAGATTTAGATACTTTTTTATTTGGTGATGGTGTGACTGTCATTGAGTGGGGTGAATTGGTTGAGTACCATTTGCCAGAAAATTATATCAAGATTGAAATTGAAGTAGATGGGCAAGGACGTCAGTTATCATTAACCGGCAAAGGGCTTAAATATAGAGAATTGTTAGGTGAATTTGCTTAAATATGGCTGATAATGAATTAGTGATTGAAGAAGCGCAAATGTGTGATGCACCAGCCATTAAAATGTTTCTAGACGAGGTCAGTCAAGAAACATCTTTTATTATTAATGATGGTCAGGATATTTCGGTGGAGGACTTACAAAATGCCCTCTCTTTTAGTCTAAATAGTTTGAATCGCATTTGTTTGCTGGCAAAAGTAAATGACAATATTATAGGAATGGTTAATGTCACTAGCAGTGATGAGTTTAATTTCAATCATGTTGGTGACCTTTTTATTGCCGTAAAACAAGCCTATAGTGGTCATGGAGTTGGCCATTATTTAATGGAATTAGTTTGTGATTGGGCAGAACACAGCCCTCAAATTAAACGCTTGGAGTTATCTGTTCAAACTCGTAATACTAGAGCTATCAAGCTTTATCAGGATTTTGGATTTGAGATTGAAGGCGAGAAGAAAGCGGCACTGAAATTAGATGAAGATACGTATCTAAATCTTTTGATGATGAGTAAATTGATAGGTAATATTAAATAATGAAACTAGGAAAAAAAATCTTTTTAATGTTGTCGTTAATTGTAGCAACGACAATAATTGCTATTGGCGTTTATTTTGGGTCAGCCTATGTCTTTTCTACAGGGACTTTATCGAAGACCTTTAAGGAATTTGATGGTCAGGAAATCAGTAAAGCTATTGATAAAAATGAACCGTTTTCGGTCCTTTTAATGGGGGTAGACACGGGAACTGCCGAACGTGGCTCTACTTGGGAGGGTAACAGTGATTCGATGATTCTAGTCACTGTCAATCCTAAAACTAAAAAGACGACTATGACAAGTTTAGAGCGTGATATCATGGTGAAACTAAAGGGGCCTAAATCAAATGACCAGAACGGTGAGGAAGCTAAATTAAATGCTGCCTATGCAGCAGGTGGCGCTCAAATGGCTATGATGACCGTTGAAGAGATGCTTGATATTGATATTGATTATTATATGCAAATCAATATGCAAGGATTGATGGACTTGGTTGATGCTGTTGATGGTATTACGGTAACCAATCATTTTGATTTTCCGATTTCTATCGCACAGAATGAGCCGGACTATACTGCTACTGTAGCTCCGGGTACTCATCGATTAAACGGTGAACAGGCCTTAGTTTATGCTCGGATGCGCTACGATGATCCCGAAGGGGATTATGGTCGTCAAAAGCGTCAGCGCGAAGTGATTCAAAAGGTTATGAAAAAAGTTTTAAAACTTGGCAATAGCGTATCTTCCTACAAGAAGATTCTAAACGCAGTTGCGGGGAATATGCAAACGGACATCAAGATTAATTCTTCAACTATTCCCAGCTTGTTTAAGTATGCAGATACTGTTAATCATGTGAAAGAATATCAGTTGAAAGGTGAGGATGCAGATATTAATGGTGGTTCTTACCAAATTCCAACTGCTAAAGCGATTTTAAAAACACAGAATCGCATTAAGAAGCAGCTAGGTAGGAAGACAAAAACCTTAAAACATTTGAAGACAAATGTCATCACTTATGAAGAACTGTATGGTATTGCGCTTGACTATGGTGAAGAATCGACAGAAAGCGAAGATGCTTCCACATATTCAGAAAACGCAGTAGTTGATGATGGTGTTCAGTCAGTCCCTTCTGAAACGTATGACTACCAAACACCACAAGAATCATATCCAGCTGTAGATACAACTGTGCCAAACTCTAGCTCACAAGGGATTTATAATGAGCAAGCACCTGCAAATCAAGGTCAGTACAGTGAAACAATCCAGCCAGCCTATTAATTACTCAAAAAAACACGAACAAGGATTAGAAGCCTAAGGCTCTTTGATTGTTGCTCGTGTTTTTTATTGTAAAAAATAGTGGGTTTCAAGTGAGATAAAGACCTTGTAATATAGTCAAAAGACTTAACTTCCAGACAAGGAACGGAAGACACGTACAGTACATGATACTCTTCGAAACTCAAGTCAACAAGGTCTGCTTTTGATTTTCATTGAGTATGAATACGACAAGTAGCAAGTGACCATGTATCAAAGTTAATTCAAAAGACTATGCTATAGTCCTCAGAGACTGATTGGTTGAGTGAAACTATAGTTGGCTGTTAAGCCTACAAAGGTGAGTTAATAAACCAGCTATTGCTTTTTATGTGTATCAACTATTGTTTAGTTGGTTTTGCCAGCTTCTTGTCCTGCAATGCGTCCAAAAGTGATAATGTCAGTAATAGCATTACCTCCGAGACGATTTTTTCCTTGAATACCACCGGTTAATTCACCAGCAGCATATAAGCCAGAGATGGCATTACCATCTTTGTCAAGAACTTCAGTTTTCTCATTGATAACAAGTCCCCCCATCGTGTGATGGACAGAAGGAACAGCTTTCTGAATGTAGTAAGGTCCTTTTTCCAGTGAGACTAGTCCAGCACGATGATTGAAATCTTTATCTTTGCCAGATTCAGCATAGCTGTTTACTTTTTTGATGGTTTCCTTCAGTGTTTTGACATCAATGTCAAAGAATTTAGCAGCTTCTTCAATCGTATCAGCTTTGGTGAGCAGCTTAGCTTTGATTAGTTCATCGTATTCTGCTTTGTGAGCTTCCTTTGTTTTTGAGATAGCATCAATTTTATCGTTCCAAATTTGGTAGCAGTATTCACCAGTTTGGGCTAGGATTGCTTTTGAAATAACGTCACGTCGTTCTAGTTCTTCTACAAAGCGTTTGCCTTCTTGATTGACTAAGATAGCCCCATCAAATCGTGTATCAGCAAGCAGTGAAATTTGTCCTGTTTTTGGATTTGCGATTGGGTAAGTTTGGATACTTTCCATATTGGTCACAGCAGCACCGACTTTTTCAGCCATGACAATACCATCTCCAGTAGTACCGATTGAGTCGGTTGTCTGATAGCGTTCGTCATATTCTTGATTATACTTTTTACGCATTTCTACGTTTGATCCAAAGCCACCTGTTGTTAGAATAACTGCGTTTTTGGCATTGAAAGTTAGTTGGCGATTATCTTGATCAGTAGCTTTAACACCGGTGATTTTGCCATCTTTATCTTGAATCAAGTCATTAGCTTTAACGTTCAAAAAGATAGGAATTTTTAATTTTTCAGCTTTTTTATTTAATTTTGAAACGAGTTCGGCACCAGTGTGACCAACAGGGATTAGAGCACGCTTGTAGCTATGTCCTCCGAATTGGAAGAGTTGGTCTGATAGGAAATCCACCTTGATGTCATCACGTAGCCATTCTGCTGAAGCGAGTGCATTTTCAGCCATGATGCGCACTAACTTAGGATCACCGACATAGTCGCCACCTTTCATAGTGTCCTCATAGTAAGCATCTACAGAGTCTCCTTTAATACCTAGTTTTTTCTGTACCCAGTTATTTGGAACGTTCATTTCCCCGCCAGAGAGTAAGGTATTCCCTCCGACAGTTGGTAGTTTTTCAAGAATGGCAACACTTTTGCCAGCTTCTGCAGCTTCAATAGCAGCACTGAAGCCAGCTCCTCCAGCACCGACAACGACAACATCATAATCTTGTTCTTTAGCGGTTTTGTTTTTGTTTGATTCTTTCTTGGCTTTTTTAGCTGTTAGGGCAATCCCTGACTTCTCAACAGCATCTTTCACAGCGCTTAGGTAGCCTTGGCTAGTAGCAGAAGCCCCTGATACAGCTTCGACATCGGTAGAATTCTGTGAAATAATCATTTCTTGTAAGTCTTTGTAAACTGGTTCAGACAATACCTTATTTTCATCTTGTTCCAGAACTTTGATGCCTGTAATTTCCCCTTTTTTAATAGAAACTTCAACTTCTATATTACCGTGCTTTCCTTGACCAGTTCCTTTGAAAGTACCGCTGTCTTTAGTTGTTGAACAAGCAACTAGCAAGATAGCTAGAAAGATAGTTGTTATGAGTCCTAAAATCTTTTTCATATAGCCCCCTTTAGTGTTGGAAAATTGTTTTGTTAATGACGTCACAATTTTAGTATATCAATTATTCACTGTCACTGCAAGCGCTACCAAATATGTCTTTAGATTCTTAAAACAATAAAAATTCCATCAATTCTAATTATAAGATCATTAAGCATCGTTATGGTTCAATTATTACGGAAAAAGGAGTGGAATATGACGATTAAATCAATCTTTTAGAATCTATGAAAAAGGGGCTTAATAATGGTTTTGAACTTTTGAGTTGATGCTAAAATTTATTTTGAAATAGCTACTATCTTTTAAATTCTGGTAAAGGATAATAGCATTGGTTTTTAGGAAATTAAACAGCTATTTCACATAGGTTTAACATAATATGTTACAAAAAAATGAAGTTATCACAAAATATTTTATTTAATCCTAGTTCATCTTATACAAACAGATGTCGAATGACAAATCTTTGAAAACTATCAGTTAAATAGGAACACTATAGAAATGTTTAGCATGATTAAAATAACTATTTGTGCAGATGTTTCGTTAAGAAGTATTTGATGAGAGGTGTGGCACTTGCTTTCATCACGTCATGTCTTTAGTGCACGACAAACGTATGAGAGTTTTTTGGTATGAAAAAGAAGTTGTCTGAATTTCAATGTTCAGTTTTTCTTAAAATAAGTATTATCTTTTAGAGTTCTTACTAGAGATAACTCTCTAAAAGGAATTGTCATCTGTGCTATAATTCAAAAACCTGCTGTTTCATGCGTATAGCGTGTCAATCGAACCTGATTTTGTCCCCCAAAAATCAGGTTAGCGAGTGACAAAATCTGCTATAATTGTGGCTGGGAAGATTTGTTCTTCTCAACTTGAAACTCTTCATAAGATATTCCGATTTTATGAAGGTATTGATTGAAAGATGTCAGTTTCCACGGGTGAGATTGTGGGGAATGTACTTGCGTCTTTCTTTTTTTGTTTCAAGCACCAGTTCAAACTCATGAGATTGTATCTCATGTTTATTCAATCTCTCTGTAGGAAAAATCTTATCAGCGATATTTAAGTAAATCTCACCATCAAAAGCTTCAATCACAAGGGCTTTTGTTTTTCAGATGAAAAAGATTTGGGTTTGCCCCTCTACAGGTAGGTAAAAGTTATTTTGATAACGGATGTGGTGACCGCTATCCACGCCCCTTTCAGAGACTCTAGCAAGTAGAAGGTTTCGTTGAGTTGGCTTTGGAGCCTTCTCGAAGACAGACTCAGTTGCCTTTCTGCCAAACTGTTTATTAAATCTCTTTATCCATCTGTCCAGATACCAATTAGCTTCATCTATACTTGTGATATGGTTCCTCTTTCGTTGTGTTTTTGGCGATAAGTACCCCGCTTGATAGAGCAGTTTTCTGACAGTAGTATCAGAGTAAATAATGTCATCTTCTTCAGCTAGTAGCTCACAGAAATGAACCACATTAGGTTTTAATCCCCCATAGCTTTGATATTTTTTAATGACTCTCTCCTTAATTTCTAGTGGCATGCATGAGTTGGCTTATTCTGTCGGTTGCCGTGGACAAAGGCTTTTTTGCCCCTTTCTTGATAGGCTATCATTAAACGATTGACTTGCTTTCTACTTAGAGCCAGCTCTACACAGGCTCTATTTTTTTGTTTTTTTCGTCACATACGGCTTTAATCACTAAGTATTTCTTTGACTCTGTCATGGTTAATTCTATTTTCCTCATCTTTCTAGTTTAACAGAATAGGACATTTTCACTTTCGAATGATAAATGCGTGGTTTTTAGTGGCAGATAGCTTGTCACCGTAACAAAACAATGATATAATGTAGAGGTCTTCAGGGCAGGGTGAAATTCCCGACCGGCGGTGTCTAGGAAACTAGGAGTCCGCGAGCGTAAGCTGATGTGGTGTGATTCCACAACCGACAGTAAAGTCTGGATGGGAGAAGACCGCTTTTTTCAGTGTCTTTTAGATGCCTAAAAATCGGGAACTTCTTTCAATTTGTCTAAATTGGAGGAATTTTTTTATGTCTAACACTAACACTCGTAAATTAGTGATTATCGCTATTTTATCGGCACTTTCATTTGTATTGATGTTTTTTCAATTTCCTTTGCTACCAACGGCTAGCTTTTTGAAAATTGACTTTAGCATCATTCCCATCTTGTTGGGACTGGTTATTTATGACTTGAAAAGTGCTTACGCTGTTCTTTTATTGCGTACTTTGTTAAAATTAATTTTAAACAATGAGGGAGTCGGTGAATTAATTGGTCTACCAATGAACATTGTTGCCATGGGAGTATTTGTACTTGCTTTCGCTATGTTTTGGAAAAAGGATCAAACACGCCGTTCATATATCACAGCCAGTGTTGTGGGAACTACTTTCTTAACGCTTTCGATGTTGGCGCTTAACTATGTTTTTGCTATTCCTTTGTATGCGAAATTCGCAAACTTTGACATTGCAAAATTCATCGGTGTCGCTAACTATCTTCTGGCTATGGTTATTCCCTTTAACTTAATTGAAGGAGTTATCTTGTCGCTTGCTTTTGCTGTTGTTTTTGTTGTCTTAAAACCAGTTATCAAGCGATACATTTAAAATGAAAAACAAACAAACCTATCTTTTTAGAGCATCCATTGCACTCGTCCTATTTATGATACTCGGCTACACAGTCAAGTTTTACCCTGAGAATTTGACTGTCTTTGACGAGTCCATTCAAACCACAGTGCGTGGGTCTCTGCCGTCTTCAGCAACATCCTTTTTTAGCACGGTAACAGTGTTGGGAAATACCCTAACCTTTGTCTTTGTTCTGGTATTTGTGGTTGCCTTACTCTACTTTGTTAAAAAATGGAAGACGGAAGGAATCTTTCTTGGAGGTACTGGTGTGACGGCTGGCCTTTTGATAGTCAGTGTCAAATACCTATATGGAAGACAAAGACCTAGTATTGAACACTTGGTGTCTGCAGCTGGTTTTTCATTTCCCAGTGGACACTCGATGGGTTCCATGATGATCTACGGATTTATGCTTATCATCGCTCATCAACGGATCAAATCAAAAGGATTGAGAGTCTTAGTAGAAACCTTAATTGTCTTATTGATTGCTTTAATTGGTTTATCACGTATTTATGTTGGTGTTCATTACCCTACGGATGTGTTGGGAGGCTTTATCTTAGGATTTGCTTGCTTAAACTTAATTTTCCCTTTCTATGATCAAAAGCGTTTTGAAGCACGTTTTCAAGGGAAGCAAAAATAAAACAACTATAAAAACGAATTTGGCTATTCCAAATTCGTTTTTATAATCATCCAAAATCGGCTCTTTTCTACCATTTGTCAAGTTTATCAAGGAGTTAATACTCATCAAAAACTAACTTTCTGTAACCATTGTCTGTTGACGATGGTTCAGAACGTAGACAAACCCCTGAAACTTTGATATTTCGGAACATCTCGCAGGGAGATGGGGAATAATTAAACTCTCAAAAATGTTGTTATTTCAACGTTTTTGAGAGTTTCTGTTTTTGACTACTGAGAAAAAAGCTTGGAGGAAAATGTCCAAAATAGACTTTGTCTTCAACCTGGTTTTTTAATACTCTTCAAAAATCCAAAGCAGACCTTATTGATGTGATTTGATGAACTTTAGTTTTATCTGCTATCTGTGTCGCCTAGTTTGCTTTTGATTTTCATTGAGTAGTAATTACCAAAGTCCCATGAATTTTTGCATGAGTATGCTTACACAGGAAATAGTAAACCAACAAATACCGCCCATAATAATAGCTTTGCCCCCACGTTTGAAAAGGTTAGCTATGTTCGTATTTAGTCCAATAGCACTCATAGCCATGACGATGAAAAACTTCGAGATGAATTTTAAAAAGCTAACTAGTGGAGTTGGCAGAGGAAGAATTGTGGTTATCAGTGATGCTAGGATAAAGTAGAGGATAAAGATTGGAAAGACTTTTTTGAAGTTGAAACTCTTTTGGTTGTCAGTTGTCTGTTGGCGTTTCATTTCATAGATAGATAAGCCTAATGTAATTGGAATAATGGCTAATGTTCTGGTTAGTTTAACGATTGTAGCGCCATCAAGTGTGTTGGCGTGGTGGAGGTTATCCCAGGCTGTTGCCGTTGCGGTTACAGAAGAGGTATCGTTAACTGCCGTACCGGCAAATAGCGCAAAACCGTCATTGGATAATCCAAGTGCATGACCTAATGTTGGAAATAGTAGGGCAGCTAGGATGTTAAATAAAAAGATAACAGAAATTGCTTGAGCAACGTCTTCCTCTTTTGCCTTGATGACTGGTGCGGTTGCAGCGATGGCGGAGCCACCGCAAATAGACGATCCAACCGCAACAAGTGTAGCGGTGTGGCGATCAAGGTTTAAGGATTTTCTTAAGGGAAAAGCCACCAATAAGGATGCTGCAATCGTCGCAAGGATGATAGGGAGTGATTGGGCGCCGACAGCCAAAACTTGCTTAAGGTTCAATCCAAAGCCAAGTAGGACAACTGCTCCTTGAAGGATAGTCTTTGACGAATAGCTAATGCCAGCTTGGGTATGGGTTCGATCGGTATGCCAAATCGCTACAATCATTCCGATAAAAATTGCAAAAACGGGTGCTCCGATAAGTGGTAACCATTGGCCTAGAAACCAAGCGATTGTGGCAATAATTAGGCAAAGAATCAGTCCTGGCAGGCGTGATTTTAAAGTAGACATAGTTGCCTCCTGTCCATGTTTTTGTTTTAATTATAGTGCTAAGTGCGATAAATGTATAGGTAATAAAAAGAATATTTTAAATTTCTTTTATAAGACAGTTGAAGGAGGGGTAGGAATGAAACGACCACTTGAATTTTCCCATGATTTTTTAAGAGAGGTATTGGATAGTCAGAGTGTCGCCTTGGATGCGACGATGGGAAATGGGAATGACACGGTATTTTTAGCAAAAAGTGCTAAAAAGGTATATGCTTTTGATATTCAAGAGCAAGCTGTCACTAGAACAAGAGAGCGTTTGGAAGAGTTAGGAATGACAAATGTTCAGTTAATTTTAGATGGTCATGAAAATCTTGATCAGTACATTTATGAACCTATCAAAGCAGCGATTTTTAACTTGGGTTATCTTCCCAGTGCAGATAAAACAATCATCACTAAGCCGCACACGACGCTTTTGGCAATTGAAAAGGTCATTGAACGATTGGAAAGAGGCGGTCGTCTGGCTATCATGATTTATTATGGTCATGAAGGTGGTCAAATGGAAAAAGATGATGTGTTAGATTATGTCAGCCAGTTGGATCAAAAAAACTATACGGTGATGATTTATCAGGCACTTAATCAAGTCAACACGCCACCATTTTTAGTAATGGTGGAAAAGATAACTTCTAACTAGTCATCTGATGAGAATTTTGTTACAATGGCAAAATGAAAAGGAGTAGTTATGTCTCATCAATCGGTTATTGAACGTTTATCAGAATTACGTCAAAAATATATTGAACAGCCGTCTCAAAATGATAGTCATTTTGTCGATTCGCCCCAAATGACTAAAATGAAAAAGAAATTGATAGCGTTGGAAAAAGAACGCTGTTATTTAAAAATGGCTCAAAAAGATTGCAAAGCTGTTGATCAAAAAATTGCTGACTTAAAAGAGTCATTTGCAGAAAAACATGAGGGAGGTTAATCAATATGGAGATGTCCATCCTGGTGATTATCTTCCTTTTTTCATTAATTGTCTCTAATGTGGTCAACAGGGTTTTTCCAAAAATTCCCCTTCCTTTTGTCCAGCTTCTACTGGGGATTGCTTATGGGCTTCTCCAAGGTGGAAAAGGAATCGACTTAAATCCAGATTTATTTCTTGCTTTTGTCATTGCACCACTCAACTTTCGTGAGGGTGAAGAAGCGGATGTTGGTAGTTTTTTAAAGTATCGTAGTTTTATTAGCTTTCTCATTCTTCCTCTAGTTTTTGTGACAGCATTAGGAATAGGAGCGCTAGCTAGCTATCTTCTTCCTATAGAGCTACCGATGGCGGCTTACTTTGCTTTGGGTGCAGCCTTAGCGCCGACAGATGCGGTGGCTTTTATTTCCATCTCAAAACGATTTGCTTTTCCAAAACGTATTGAGAACATTCTTAAGCTAGAGGGTTTGCTAAATGATGCAAGTGGTCTGGTTGCCTTTCAATTTGCAGTAACAGCTTTATTAACAGGTTATTTTTCCTTGGCTCAAGCAGGTGTTAAACTTCTTATTACGATTTTTGGTGGGATTATCATTGGCTTGCTATTTGCTTTTTTAAATCGTATCCTGCTGTCGTTATTAGAAAAATTTGACGCAGCTGATGTGACAGGTGCGCTATTATTAGAGCTAGCCCTACCGTTTGTGACCTATTTTGTCGCTTCTGCAGCCAATGTTTCAGCTATCATTGCTGTTGTTGTTGCTGGTGTCATGCAAGCCAGTCGCTTGAGAAAAGTGACACTATTTGATGCACAGGTTTATCGTGTGGGACAAATAGTTTGGGAGACCATTAATTTTATGCTTAATGGGATAGTCTTTCTGATTTTTGGATCGGAATTAACATCCATACTTGTGCCTGTCTTAACCAGTCCAAGATATAGTAATCTTTATTTATTTGCCCTTGTCGTTGGTTTAACGCTTATATTGATTTTGATTCGTTTTGTGATGATTAGTATCTACCATGCTATTAAGCACTTCTACCATCATAAGCCATTAAGAAAATCATTTAAAGATATTCTTTTGCTTACATTTTCTGGAGTGAAAGGAACAGTCTCTATCGCGACGATATTGTTGTTACCGCGCCTTGACAATTTTCAGTACAGTTTGTTACTTTTTATGGTCGCAGCTGTTACGCTACTCAGTTTTCTATCAGGTCTGGTTATTTTACCCTTGCTAGCTCCGTCTATTGAGCGTCCTGTTGATAATTTTATGAAAATTTCGATCTTATCTAAAGTTCTGACTATTCTTGAACAAGATAGTAAAGAGAAGCCAGATAAAGCATCACTTTATGCCGTCATTGATAATTACAATGCCCGTATTGAACATCTGATTTTAGAACAAGAACCCAACAGTGTCAAAAAAGATTTGGCAGCTCTGCAACTCTTTATTATTGGAATTGAGAGTGAGGGGTTAGAGTATGCCTTCGATGAAGGGGTGATTGGTCTTAAAGAATATCGTATTTATCAGGGCTATTTAAAAGTTTTGGAGAAACAAGTTAATCGTAGTTTTGTGTCTAGCTTTACCTATGGTTTTAGGATTTTCATGCGTGTTTTAAGGGCAAGTTTGCATGAAGTAATGACCTTTGGTTCTAGATTTCGTGCGATGAGAAAACGCATTAGAACCCCACGTCAATTAACAGAAGAAAATCGAGAAAATATCACGGAGCTTTATCTCTCTAATACAGAGATTATTTTGGAAGCCCTTGAAGAATTAGAAGGTTATTACAATCATTCTTTAGTGGATTATCTTCAGAATGCGCGTTTGCGTGATGCAGAGTTAATTAAGTCAGGGCTTTTTGTGGAGCGGGTTATCATGCATATGATCCCAGATAGTAACGATGATATTTTGCGAGGTTACTACTTAGAGCGTAAAACAATTGCTGAGTTTGAAGAAGATGGTCTTATTTCAAAGTCCTATGCGCAAAAATTGCGTAGCAATGTCAATGAGTTGGAAAACTATTCGCTTAATGCGACAACGACTAGCCTCTCCTATGAATTTTTAAGTTTTGCCAGTCAGAAGAAGTAAACACTTTCCCTTTTGGGAGGGTGTTTTTTTCTACGACTGGTCTTAGGTGTGAGAATCTTGATTTTGTGGATAATGGCAAATCTGTAGCCGTTGATAGCACAGATGTTTTTTTTTCTGTTTAAGGCTGTTTTTGTCTCCTATGCCTAAGGTTTGTGACGTAATGGACTTTTCACCTGTTATTGGTCATTATCGATGTGTGATTTTTGGTGACGCCGATGCAGTTGGTAAGCTAAGTTCATTCGATAAGTACGTTGCTTTCAAAGGGGAGCTTGTAAAAAATTGAGTTCAGAAAGGGAAATACTAAAACAGTGTCATAGCCAGTTATAATCTTTTGAATTAACTTTAATACATGCTCACTTTTGACTTGTCGTACTCATACTCTTCGAAAATTAACAGCAGACTAGGCGACACAGATAGCAACCAGAACTGTCTTCATCACATCAAGTTAACAACCTTTGCTTTGATTTTCATTGAGTATGAGTGCTGTTCGGCGTCTTTTTTGTTCCTTGTATTAAAGTTAGTTCAGTTGACTATAAATGAATGATTATGACAAAAGGCTAGATAATAAAGAACGGGGTTGAGCTGGGGAGAATAATGAGATTTGGTTGTTGGATAGCTGAAAGTGGGCGTTAAAAGAGCTACTCTACTAGTACACGCTCAACAAGACCATAGGCAATTAGTCTTTAGAATTGTTAGAAAGCTTAATTGAAACTTAAAAAGAGTTATGTTACAATGTTAACAAAAAATTTAAGAACATCATTAGGAGATTATAATGACAAGAACTGAGTGGTTAGAGTATTTTGAAGCCATTAATGGTCGGGCAGCGACAGAAGCTGAGTTGGCGCAAGCATTAGCAGCAGGTGAATTTGAGGATGATCAAGTTAGTTCGTCTTCCAACCATCAAGAGATTATTTATGATGTGGCTGAAGATGATAAAACTGCCCAACCTCACCATCAGGAACTGCCTAAGCAGTCTGTTCCGTTAAAACCTGATACTTCAGCAGATGCCAAGACAAACGATAGGTTTGACAAAGTTAAAGCGCATAGTGAGCACTATTTGTCATGGCTTTTAAATGCTCTTAGACGTCCACAAGTTGATGGAGACAATCAGCAATTGGTCTTTGGAGGCATAACTCTTATCTTAGCAGCAGGTTTTCTAGCCGGCGCTCTTCTTAATTATTGCCGCCGATTATTGATGTCTATTGCCAATATGTCAACAGTGGCGGGGTCTCTTAAAACAAACTTTCCAGAAGCTTACGACCACTTTCTAAATCTAATCTCGCGTGAATTTGGCTTTGGAAAATTCCTATATTTCTTTGTGCTTATTCTGATTATCTATTTAGTAGCTTATGGTTTACCGGCTGTTTTGCATAAAGATTCTAGAAACTGGATGAAAGGTTTTGGTGTTTTACTAGGGACGACTCCTTTATTATTGGTGTTGAATGTTGTCGCTTTTCTATCAACTTTTTTAGTCAAAAATGCTCTCATTGTGAGTGAAAAGTACGTTTCAAGTATTACCAATATAATAACCGACTCGAATGGACAAGCTAGTGATGTTTTGTCTAACCTCTTAACATTAGTAAAACAAATTCCTGCCTTGCAATCTATGGTGTCAGTGATGACCTATTTGCTTGTTCTGTCAGTAGTAGGTTTAGTGGTCTTACTCGTTTCTATGGTTAAAGCGATAAAAGGTCAACTATCGTTTTTAAACAATACTTACTTGTCTATTGTTGCTGTAGGGTTGTTATTAGCTGTGGTTTATTTTATTGATAAATGGATGATGGCTTCTATCCTTGATTCTTTTGTCTCTCTTAAAGACCAAGTTGCATTTTAAGAGAAAGGGAGTGTAGTGGATAATGACAAGTCAAGAAAAGTGGATTGCTTTGTTTGAGCAAGTTGCCGGTCGAAAACCAAGTCCTATGGAGTTCAAAGCAGGTAAAGAAAGTGGCTTTGCTTCGGATAGCATTCATAGGATTGTTGGTTTGGAAGAATCATCAGAACCAATTGCTACTGTAGAAGCAACTAAGGGAGAAGAATCTGCTGAAAACCAAGTAACTCAGGTGATTTACGACGTCGCAGAAGAAGACTTTGATCAAGAAGATAGCTTGAGCGAAGACTCCAAAGAAGCCTTGCAGGAGGCAGAGGGAGATGACATCATCTACGATGTTTCTGATGAGACCTACGCTGAAGCTAAAGAGACTTCTTTTGCGTCAAACGAGCAATCTCAGCTATTAACTCCTATGCGTGATCATTCAAATGAGGTTAATGCTGTCTCACAACATGCTAGCCAAGCGCCAGACGCGCAAGTAGAAATGCACCCTACTCAAGCACAACACATTGGTTCTGTAAAATCTCTTAAAGAGAAACAGACTGATTGGATTGCTGCTTTTGAAAAATTTGTTGGGCGTAAACCCAGCCCTAAAGAATTTAAAGCAGGTAAAGAGAGTAGTTTTGATTTACGAATCATTAATCAGTTTTTGGGGCAGACCTCTAAAAAAGCTGGAAAACCTCTTACAGATAAGAAACGCTATCTCTACATTGCTGGAGGTGTTTTAGCCACAGTAACTTTATGCGCTTATTTAATTGGAAATCATTATTATTCAAGAGAATCGGTTGCCACACGTTATCTTGAGACTTCTGGTAAGCTGGATAAGCAGCTGGAGTATGAGGTGTGGTCAGATAGCCAAAAACCAATCAAGGAATCGGAAGTCAGCTATTGGAAAAAATCAAAGAGTCCAAAACCCGAATTGGTTGATCTCATTTCAGGAAACACGATGGTTGAAGTAGGGCGAAAATGGCTGGTATTTCCTGATTGGAAAGTGGCGGTTCAACCAGCTGATACGACTATTTCTACCAATACTAAAGATATGACAATTACGATAAATGGCAAGCAGTGGGAAAAATCGGATTCAAATCATTTTTCAAAGACTGTTCGTCTCTATCCAGGTGATTATCATTTCTCACTGACTGGTAAGTTAGATGACCAAGAAGTTTCAACAAGTTCTAAGCAGACTTTGAAGGGGAATGAGCATGTTGCCCTAGATATTGCCTATCTATCCTTTACCGTCAATAGCAATTTGGCAGATGGGGACTTGTACATCGGCTCTAAAAAAATCACCCGCTTGAGTAATGGCAAAGCTGATGTTTCTAATTTAGCGGTGACCAAAAATGCAAAAATATCGGTGCAAAAAACCTTTGAAGATGCTTCAAAAGTAACCTCTAACACCTATTTGATTAAAGACATAGAAGATGGTGATAGTGTGACATTAGATGCCAAGGGGGTTCTAGATCGCGATACGGCTGATCAACTTTTAACGGCAGCTTATCGTAAATTAGATGCCTATGAGGATAATCATACCACCCCAGACGGATTGACAGATGTTTTCCAAGGCGGTGCAACCAATAGCATGTATAAAGACGTTGTTAATATGATTGAGACTAATACCACCAATGCAAAGAACCGTCCAGCAGAAAGTATCAGTTTTGATGATATTGATGTGACCAATGTCAAACAAGTCAGCGCTAAAAAATATGTGGTTGACTTTACGGTTGTGAATAGTTTTTACTATGCTTATGATTCAAAATTTAAAAATTCAGGTTATTATGATGATAAAACAGCTTGGTCGGTAACGGTTGACTATGTTGGGAAAAAAGAGCAATCAGATGAGAGTAATTCTTACTTCAGTGATTATCGTATTACTGGTAAAGCTAGTGATTCAAAACTAATAAACCGAAAAGATACGGTTAACTAAGGTTATTAGAAAGGTTATCGTCTTTTGAATTAACTGTGATACATGGTCGCTTTTGACTTGCCGTACTCAAGTACTGTTCTGCGTCTTGCCTTCCTTGTTCTGAAAGTTGATTCATTTGACTATAATACACGATAGAATAGAGTTTAGGGAAGCGAGGTGAGTTTTAACGCTCAAGGCAAGATACCCCTCGCTCCCTTATTTTACATGAGAGAAAGATATGAGCATGAAACAAGCGTTAGGAATTGATTTAGGAACGACAAACTCAGCTATGGCTATTGTTAAAAATGGTCAGTCAGAGATTATTCCAATTGGTGCCAATGATGAGACGATTCTAAGGTCGGCCATTTATTTTTCAAAAATCAATGGGAAAAATCGTGTTTTCTATGGAAAAGATGCCATCAGTCGTGGAACTGAAATTGGAAAAATTGATTATTTTAAAAATGATTTTAAACGGGATATGGCACGGCAAATTGAAAATGAAGTCATCGATCACAAGCGTGTGAGTGCAGAAATTTTATCAGCCTTGATTTTACATGAATTCAAACTTCGCTCAAATCAATTGGCTATGGAAATGGGATTGGATGCGATTCAAGATGTTGTTATCACCGTCCCGGCTTACTTTACCTCAGAGCAGAGAGTTGCTACTAAAAGGGCAGGTAAATTGGCAGGATTTAATGTCTTGAGGATTATCAATGAACCTACTGCCGCAGCCATTGCCTATGCTAGTAAAAAGGGCGTTAAGGGCAATGTTTTAGTTTATGATTTAGGCGGTGGAACTTTTGATGTGACCTTGATGAATGTTCAGCAAGATCATTATGATATTTTGGCGACAGATGGCAATCAGCGTTTGGGGGGCTTGGATTTTGACAAACGCTTGGTTAAACTTGTTAAGGATAAACTTGAAAATCAAGGTGTCAATATGACCATGCTAACGCCAAAAGAAGAAATGCAAATGCGCTATCAAGTGGAGAAAATGAAAATCACTCTCTCCATTAATGACGTGGCTTTTTATGAATTATTTTCTGACGACAAGGCTTATGGCGTTGAAGTAACACGAGATGAGTTTGAAACGGCTATTGCTGATTTAGTCAAGGATACAGAATTGAAAGTCATCTCAACAGTATCTGAAGCTGGCTTATCCTTATCGGCTATTGATCACGTCATCTTGGTTGGTGGGTCAACGCGCCTTCCAGTTGTTAGAGAGATGATGGAAAATTTGGTTGGTAAAAAACTTAAATATGATATAAATCCAGACACGATTGTAGCAGAAGGAGCTAGTATCATTGCTAACTTAATAGTAAATGAGCAAGTTACCTTTAGCGAAACCCATCAAGGAGAGGCTACCTTGCCCTCACAGATTGTTATTCGAGATGTGACGTCACAAGGTATCGGTATGCTGTTACGGAAAAATCCTAGAAAAACTTATTCGTTTGTTGGAGATTTTTTTAATAGTGTTGTAGTGCCTCGTAATACACCGATTCCAGCTGTTTTTACTAAGAAAATCTATGCTGTTGCCGATGGGCAGTCTAATTTCCAGCTCCGTTTGACCGAAGGAAACTATGAAAATCCGATAAACGTCAAGCCAATCTTGAAAATTATTGAGTATTTGAGTCAAAAACGACAAAAGGGGCAGGAAGTTGCCGAAATTCGTTTGTCATTTGATGAGGAACAAATTATTCATGTTCATGTTATTGATGCCTTCACTCAGGAAATGCTTAGTTCTTATCAAATCAATGCAACGATTGATCAGATTGAAGAAGTGGCTGAGGAAGACCTATCAGAAGCACAAGCCTTATTTAATGAGTTGATATCATGATTGATTATTACAAAGGAATTAATGTTAGGACAGGTGAGGCCGTTTCCTACCTCGCAGAGTTGCGTGGGAAAATTCGTCAAGAAGATTCTGCTAAACAAATTTATCAAGTTTTAATCGCACTTGGTGAGGAGCTTGATAATCGGGAAACGCTTGGTGATTTTAACGCTGATAGCCGTGCCTTATCACAAGCCTTACCTCAAATTAAACGGCATTTTTTAAGTGAGAAGTGGAAGACCGCCTATGATTACCAACTTGTACAGCACTATTTGAAACAATCAGACGGTGATGGTGAGGATGAAGATGTTTATCCCCTACCTATTGAAGAAGTAGAGATAAGACAGGAAATAGTTTCTCCAATCTCTCAGACTACCTTATCACAAGAAGTCTCTTCTCCTTGGTGGCAGAAGTGGTTTTTACAAGTTGTGATTGTCCTTGTTGTTTTAGCGATGACGGCATTTTTAGACTTAGATACTAGCTTAGCACTTATTATATTACTGGTTGTTCTCATCGTGAGTTTATTTCTATCGAATTAGGAGAGGTATGAAACAGCATATTTTAGAATTCAAGCACATTTGTTTTAAATATCGCTCAAACAGTGAGTTGTTATTTGACCATCTTGACATGACACTAAAGACGGGAGAGGTTGTCGGAATTTTAGGAGGTTCAGGGAGTGGAAAAACAACTCTGACTGAAATTTTGTTAGAACGCCTGAAGCCGACCTGTCAAGACTTTCAGATTTATGAAGATGGGCAACTAGTGACTCATCAAAAGCCGCGATGGAGTTATGTTCCTCAGCAGAATCTGCTGAGAGACTACCTCAAAGTCAGTGAGATTTTCACCGTTTATGGTGATAGCTACTTAAAAACGCTGAGTAAAAGTGATCGTCAAGAACGCATTCAATCAGTAGTTCAGGATTTGGGACTATCAGAATTTTGGCACAAACAAGTCAGCCAACTTAGTGGGGGGGCAAAAGCGACGCGTTAGTATCGGTATTGAATTGCTTAGCCCGTCCGCTTACTTCATTTTAGACGAACCATCCAGTGGTTTGGATGCCTTGAGTGACCGTAATCTTTTGCGGACACTTCGTATTTTGGCGAAAACGTCTAATAAGGCTATTCTAGTTGTGACTCATAATACAGAGAATTTGGCTATTTTTGACCGTTTGATTTTCTTATCGAAAGGTCTTCCGAAATTTGTCGGTTCTTTTGAGGAGCTACTTCATGAGTTTAAGACAACTGATCCCTATACCCTTAGGAAATACTTAGATTTAAATATTGCTGATATTTATCAAGAGTTGCTAACATCCGGAAAAATTTATAGAATATAGGTGTAAAGAATGGCTGCTTTACGATTAAGCTGGTATAAATTCAAACATCACTATATGGATTTTATTAAAGTTTTATTTGGAATCCTCATTTTTGAAGGTTTGATTATCTATATCCAGAAAAAAGAATTTTTAACAACGTTTGAGAATACGAGAATGACGCTCTTTTTGCTCTTGTTTTCATCTAGTCTTTTGATATTAGTTCAAAATAGTATATACATCAGCAAAGAACGAGCTATCTTAAATCGTGATTTCTTCTCCACCTTAAATCGTTGGGCTTTTGTCCTTGCGAGTTTGGTGTTTCATACCTTGTTTGCTTTAGTGGAGACGATGGTGTTTGTGAGCGGTTTTCACTGGTTTAGCGAGTTATTCGATAAAACGTTAGAGACAAAAGGGCAAGTCCTTGGGAATTTTTCTGTTGAAATTGGAATAACCGTCTTTCTGGTTTTTATCTGTGCACATTTTATGGCACTATTAATTTCCTCTCTCGTAGGGAGTAATGATAATACGTCGGTTATTTTGTCCGTTATTTTAGGAATTATGCAGTTCTCCTTGTCAGGAACAGTTCTGCAACTCCCAAAAGGGATTAGTGGTATCACTTCGTTTATCTTTCTAAGTTATGGTCATAAAGCCATGGGAATGACCAATCACTTAGCTACGATAAAGTCGGCAATGGCTAAGTTTCAAGTACCACTACCAAAAAGTCAATTAGAATTGTTTGAAGCGAGTTCATCGGCAATGATTAGTCATTGGACTTCGTTATTAGGACATGCTTTTATCCATGCTTTACTATTTTTACTCGTCTTAACTTATAAAAAGGAGAAGTCATGACAAAAGAAGAGTGGATTACAGAATTCCAAGTTTTAAACGGTCGGTTTCCAACGGAAGCCGAGATTCAAGCGGCAATGGCTAATCAGTTTCAAAAAACTAATTCAGCAGGACTAACGAAGTTTGACTCAAATCTGCTTCTGAAAATAGCTCTTATTATTCTGATGGCTGTTTTTGGTTATGTTGTTGGTTACTTATTTGTTTGAGGTGACATATGAAAAATAAAAAATTTATAGCAGGCTTGTTAGTGGTCTTTCTAGTTTTTCTTGTAGCTGGAAAATACACACAAAGTAAGTCCATGCTAAATTCAAACTATGTTTATGCGACTACTGTTAAGGATAAAAAAACAGGCAAAGAATATCGCTATGAAGTCGCCTTAGTCGGTGATAAAAAAGCTAAGGTAACAAAGACAGATCTTGCTTCAGGCAAACAAACGGTCTTTGAAGAAGTATATCAAGGTAAACCGAACGACGGGATTAAGGTGGCTGCTGATGATGGTGCTGCTATTCATTTGATGCCTCCTGCAATGCCTTGGGCAGAACCAAAACTTGAAGTGAATAAGCCTAACTACGTTCAGGCAACTAAAAAAGCGACAACAATTTCAACAGTTCCTGTTAATCACGTTAAACCAAGTTCATCTTCTATTCAAGACAGTAACGCTAATTCTTCTACAGCAAAGACAAGTAGCGCTGCTAAAAAGGCTAGTTCTGAAACCTCTACTAGTGCTAAAACCAGCAAGTCTACTTCAACACGGACAGAAGGTTCTGGAGTTGACATCGCAGCGATTGCTAAAGGTGACCTCTCATCAATGAGTGGTTCTTACCAAGGTGAGAATGGTAAGACGCCATTTACTTTTAATCCAGATGGGACAGGTAATATCAATAACTTCGACGTTACCTTCACAGATTTTGCTCAGGCAAATGGGGTGGCAACTTTCCGTGCTAAAGATTTTCCGATAGCGTTTACCATTGTTCCAGCTGGTATGGCAACTCCAAGTGAAGTTAATGGAGGTTCATCATCGATGTTTGCTGAATTTGACGATGAAAGTAAAGATCGAGCATTTGCTTCAGGAGAAGGGCTAAACCTTATCTACCTTACGACCCCACAAACAGCTAACACTGACCAGTCTATTAAGACAGAAACCAAGGATTCTAAGACCGAGTCAGTTAAAGATGAAAGGGTTGAATACAAGATTACAGATACTAACCACTTAACACGTGAGAGTGCTGCTAAAATTGCAAAATCATTTGGTGATTGGTTAGAAACTAGCACTTATGCTAAGGGTAGTGTTTTAGTACAGAGTCAGTTTGATGATACTGAAAGTGAAAGCACATCAAACCCATATTTTTGGCAATTTAATACAGAAGATGGTCCAGCAATAGCCCATCTTTATGGCGCTAAAAGTGGTGAGATTGCAGCGATTGAAAAAACAATGGTAGATGGATCTGATACGGATGGGAAAGCTCTAGATGCTAGTCGTAGTGAGTTTGATTTGACGCTATTAGGCAATGACCTTACCAGTTCAAAAGCAGAAGATTTTCAATCAACCGCTAGTTTTAGGATTTACACCTTGAAGCAGCCGCAAGCACATCGCTTTGATTCCACTTCAGATGAATTAAAGAATCTGGTGGATGATGGTAGCCTATCTTCATCAGAAACTAATGCTGTAGCGGATTATTATGTGCCATTCTACGAGAAAAAAGTTGATCATAAAAAGCCAAGTTATCAAATCGCACTAGCTTCAAATGGTAAAGTTTATTATGTAACGGATTATCGCCTTGCTGATAAACCAGTAAGAACCTATGAATTAGAAACCTACCAATTGGCGCCAGCTGACATGCAAAAAACTTATCAGGAGTTACTAGAAAAATTTGGAGAAGAAAAAGAAGATGATTCTGAAGCTTCATCTAGCAGCTCAGCACCCTCAACTAATGAGGCTTCAAGTTCTTCAACGAGTTCAGAGTCAGAGACTGAGATGACAGATAGCATTTTCCCACAGGGATTGATTGGGACTTGGCTTAATACGGATCCTGATGGGGTTGATGCCAAGGTGACTGTTGACGAAGATGGCACTGTAACCAAGTATTACGACAATGGTAAAGACCAAGAGACTTTCGTATCAAAAGTGTCGAAGATTGAAAAAATTAACGATACACAGTACAGATTCGTTGATTACGATAAAGTTGATGGGATTACGCCAAATGGTATGGGAGGAGCTGGATTTGAAGTCGAAATTGGATTTAGTTTCGATGGTGATAAATTCTCGTTTGTTCAATGGACACGTGCTGTAGGCTCTGATTTTAATCCAGAGAATGATCGTTATTCAGAAATGTTAACTTTTACTAAAGAGTAGAAAAAACGATGTTAAACAATAAAAAGATTTTTACAGTAGCATTATTAGGAGCCTTTTTTCTAGGAATCTTAGGTGGCCGTTATCGTCAAGAAACAGTACTTAAGGATTCTCAAAAAGCTTTTCAAGTGACTGCTGAAAATAAACAAAATGGGGAAGAGGTCTTATTTCAAGTTCAACGGTTTGACCAGAAACGCTTAAAAATTCAACTATCTACAGGCGAAGTTTTTTCGAGTCAATTGTCAAATCAACGTGAAAACGGTGCTTGGATTATTCAATTACCTAATGAAGATGGGAAATTGGCACTCCAGCCCAGTATACTACCCTGGCGTGAGGCGAGATTAGGGGTACTGACGTCTAGAAAGTATCAGGAAAAGCCGGGGACTTCTAAAGTGGTTCCCCATACTGAGGTAACTCCCCTAACTGAAAATGACTTGACAGGTGCTGAACCAGCTGCTGATACAACAGTGAGAAGTCAGGTACAATTGACATCACGCCAAGTTGACCAGATGGTGTCTGATTTTGGAGACTGGTTGGTCAATAGCTCGTATGCCAAGCATGCTGTTGTCGTTAGAGGAGCTTTTAACGAAGCCTTCTCAAACTCTTCTGGACCTGTTGGGATATTGGCGTTTGAAGTAGATAGTCTCAAAATTTTGGCAGGCTTATCGGGTGATGATATGACTGGATTTGAGAGTTTGGATAGTGACATTCAATCTTATACGACTAGCCTAGTGGATATTGATCAGTCTGGGAAGGAACTGTCTGATTTTCAATCACAGGCAACTTTTAGAGTTTATCGCACCAAATCTCAAGATACGGGCTACTATCAATCAGCTAAAGAAGAAAGAGAAGCACTGGGCATTTCCACTTACAGCGATTTTTACCAAAATCGAGTAGATCAAGAGGCTGATAGCCTATCCATTGTTTTGGCAAATAATGGTAGAGTTTACTATGCTAAAGACTATGGCATGGCTGGTCAGACTACCTATCTTGAGGCGCCCAATCAATTGCAAAGAGCCTATAATCAATTTTTAGCGCAATATCGAAAAACATGAGATGAATTATGCTCGTAAGGGCATATTAGGATTGTATTTGTCCAAGGTGTCTGCTATAATAAGTCTATCAGAGGTGTTTTGAAGGGCGTTTGTTACAGAAAGCGGTAGCGTTGAGAAATCCGCACAAATGTCAAAACTGGTTGCTGATGAGTGGTATTTTACTGTTTTCAAGAAGTTAGAACTAATGTAGGCTGAATTAGCCCGAGTCAGTCGTCTGATAAAAGAAAATAAAGCAATACCAATACTAATGAATAGAGTAAGTAGCGGATGGTAACATCCGAATGTGGGTGGTACCGCGGATTTTATAAAAAATTCGTCCCTGTCATTAATGGCAGGGACTTTTTGTTTTATGAAAATAATGTCATTGTCCCCTAATTTAAGATTTGCGACTACTAATAAGTTAAGGAGAATACGGATGGCTAAAAAGAAAAACCGAAAGAAGGAACTGCGTCGACAACAAAAGCTTAATACCAAAGGGCTATCAGAGAAAGTGAGAGATCTCTCCGGATACTTGACGACATCTCCTCCTGTTTTTATGGAACGTCGGCAAATACCACATTTTGATGAACTGCATGAAGCTCTGGTTGCTTATGCAGCTGATAAAGGATATGATTTAGTAGATATTAAGCACGAAGAATTACAAGATATTCAGCGCTTACTACTGTTCGATGAATTTCCATTTAATAAGGTAACTCAAATCTATCGTCAAGCTGTTCGGACGCCAAACAATGAGCAAAGAGGTAAGCTATTGAGACAAGTCCTAGACTTGGATCCCGATTATTTCTTAGCCAAGTATCATCTCTTGTTGACCGAAGAAAAACCATTTGATGCAGATTATTTTGAACAAGTTTGGCATTTTTATGATGAGATTAAGCAGGGCTGGCGGTCAGAAGGTTATCTTGATTGGAACTATTGGGAGGCTCGCCCTTACTTAACAGCAATAAACTACATGGTCACTTACTTATATGGTGAAGGCTTCCTAGGTCTTGCTGCTGAAGTTGTTGAATTTGTTCTCTCTAAACAACCGAAGCGTCTTGCGCCAGACTTCCTTCATTTGAGTTTGTCACTTTATAATGAATTGGGGCGTTTCGACCGAGTTCAATCCCTCTATCATCGTTATTTACCACTTCTTCCGCAAAATAAAGACAGTTTAATTTTTCACTTTATGCTATCAAAATTACTGCAAGGCCAGATGGTTGAAGCCAAGTCATTATTTGAAGACTTGCTTGACGTCAATGAGGAAGCAGCTGATTTCTTTGCAAGTGAAGACTGGTTAGATGAGTTGTTTGATGTAGAGGAGATTGAAATGTATATGCCCTTTTCTCGTCAATCTCTTGCAGTGACCACGTACTACTTACTAGACTTTTTTGAACGAAATCTCACAGCACTTAGCTACTTAAGCCGTTTTTCAAGAGAATTTGGTGGAACTTCAACAGTTGATGGGGTAGCATCCTATTATTATGGTTATAACAATCCCCTGTTTGATGGAATACGACTTGATATTTATAGAACATTGTTTTATGAAAATCTAAGAACAGCTAAAGATTTTCGGCAAATTACCGAAAAAGACTTGTTAGCTATTAAAGGGATTGGACAAGCAACGCTCAAAAAACTAAAGGATAATGGAGTAGTTTTCAAGGAAGATTAGAAATGACAGGCAGATAGAACGCTGAGTAATCATTAATAGTGTAACTGTTACTATCAAGGCTATTTTATCCCCCTATACCGTTATAAGATTTATCAGAAGTAAAATGATAACCTTTGAATAGGAGAAAATAACAGATAATGGCAATGCACGATTAAATCGCAAAAAGATTCAAAACTTAAGATAAGACAGAAAAAATCAATAGGTGCAACATTGGCTCTGTTTTTTGAGAAAAGAATGGTGCTATGAACGGAAATTGACTATATCGTTGGTAAAACAAAGAAGTTTCTAACATTTTATCGAATTTTTATAGTCAATGCTCCAACGACTAGCCGAGGTGCATTTAGATCTAAGAATGCGGCTATTGAGAGATAGAAAAAAAGTGATTAAAGCTCTTCTGTCAATGCTCAAATGAGTCCGTTTACTAGCTATAACTGTTTCGATGGTAGGGGTCGCTAGAAAAATGGTGACTATCGCATTATTTCAAAAAATACAGACAGCTTAGCACACACCATGAGTTGCATAAACCCAATTTTATAGAACATCAAATAAGGAGTATTAAATGTCAAAAGAACTATCACCAAAATACAATCCAGCCGAGGTTGAGGCTGGGCGTTATCAGAAATGGCTTGACGAGGATGTTTTCAAACCGTCAGGAGACAAGAAAGCCAAGCCTTATTCAATCGTTATTCCACCGCCAAATGTCACTGGTAAGTTGCACTTAGGTCACGCTTGGGATACGACTTTACAAGATATTATTATTCGCCAAAAACGTATGCAAGGTTTTGATACGCTTTGGTTGCCTGGTATGGACCATGCAGGAATTGCGACCCAAGCCAAGGTTGAAGAGCGCCTTCGCGAACAAGGCATTACACGTTACGACCTTGGTCGTGAGAAATTCCTAGATAAAGTTTGGGAGTGGAAAGACGAGTACGCAGCGACCATCAAAGACCAATGGGGGAAAATGGGTATTTCTATGGATTACTCACGTGAGCGCTTCACCCTTGATGAGGGCTTGTCAAAAGCAGTGCGTAAAGTCTTTGTAGACCTCTACAAAAAAGGTTGGATTTACCGTGGTGAGTTCATCATCAACTGGGATCCAGCAGCACGCACAGCCCTTTCAGATATTGAAGTTATCCACAAGGATGTTGAGGGTGCCTTCTACCATATGAATTATATGCTGGAAGATGGCTCACGCGCCCTACAAGTTGCGACAACGCGTCCTGAAACCATGTTTGGTGACGTTGCTGTTGCGGTTAATCCAGAAGATGACCGTTACAAAGACTTGATTGGTCAAAATGTTATCCTGCCAATTGTGAATAAAGCTATCCCAATCGTTGCGGACGAACATGCGGACCCAGAATTTGGAACAGGTGTCGTTAAAATCACACCTGCCCATGACCCCAATGACTTCTTGGTTGGCGGGCGCCATGATTTGCCACAAGTCAATGTTATGAACGATGATGGTACCATGAATGACCTTGCGGGCGAATTTGTGGGTATGGATCGCTTTGAAGCGCGTGAAGCAGTTGTTGCCAAGTTAGAAGAAATTGGTGCCCTTGTTGAGATTGAAAAACGTGTGCATTCTGTTGGTCACTCTGAACGTTCAGGAGCCGTGGTTGAGCCACGTCTATCAACACAATGGTTTGTTAAGATGGATCAATTGGCGAAAAACGCCATTGCCAACCAAGATACAGATGACAAAGTCGAATTCTATCCGCCACGTTTCAATGATACTTTCATGAGCTGGATGGAAAATGTTCATGACTGGGTTATCTCTCGTCAGCTTTGGTGGGGACATCAAATCCCAGCTTGGTATAACGAAAATGGTGACATGTACGTCGGCGAAGAAGCACCAGAAGGCGACGGCTGGGTACAAGACGAGGATGTGCTTGACACATGGTTCTCATCTGCCCTCTGGCCTTTCTCAACTATGGGATGGCCTGATGCCGACTCAGCAGATTTCAAGCGTTATTTCCCAACATCAACCTTGGTAACGGGTTATGACATCATTTTTTTCTGGGTTTCTCGTATGATTTTCCAATCCCTCGAGTTCACAGGACGCAAGCCTTTCTCAAACGTTCTGATCCACGGTCTTATCCGCGATGAAGAAGGGCGTAAGATGTCTAAATCGCTCGGTAACGGTATCGACCCAATGGATGTTATCGAGAAATACGGTGCTGATGCCCTTCGTTGGTTCTTATCAAACGGATCTGCTCCAGGTCAAGACGTGCGTTTCTCTTACGAAAAAATGGATGCTTCTTGGAACTTCATTAACAAGATTTGGAACATCTCACGCTATATTCTCATGAACAATGAAGGACTTGACTTAAACACTGCGACAGACAAGGTTGCGCAGGTGGTCGGCGGTCAGGCTGGCAATGTCACGGATCGTTGGATTCTCCATAATCTCAATGAAACCATCGCTAAAGTCACGGAAAACTTTGACAAGTTCGAGTTCGGTGTGGCGGGACACATCCTTTACAACTTTATTTGGGAAGAGTTTGCCAACTGGTATGTTGAGTTGACCAAGGAAGTGCTATATAGTGACAATGAAGAAGAAAAGGTTATGACGCGTGCGGTTCTGCTCTACACGCTTGATAAAATCCTCCGTTTGCTTCATCCAATCATGCCATTTGTGACCGAAGAAATCTTTGCCCAGTATGCTGAAGGCTCTATTGTGACAGCTGATTACCCAGTGGTCAATGAAGCCTTTGAAAATGCTGACACTCATAAGGGTGTTGAGAGCTTGAAAGATCTTATTCGTGCCGTTCGTAATGCGCGTGCGGAAGTGAACGTGGCGCCATCAAAACCAATCACAATCTTGGTCAAAACGAGTGACGCAGACTTAGAAGACTTCTTCAAGTCAACTATCAACTACATCAGACGCTTCACAAATCCAGAAACCTTGGAAATCTCAGCTGACTTGACAGCGCCAGAATTAGCAATGTCATCTGTTATCACAGGAGCTGAAATCTTCTTGCCACTAGCAGATTTGCTCAATGTCGAAGAAGAATTGGCTCGTCTCGACAAAGAACTCGCCAAATGGCAAAAAGAATTGGATATGGTCGGCAAAAAACTTGGCAACGAACGCTTCGTCGCCAACGCCAAACCAGAAGTCGTCCAAAAAGAACGCGACAAACAAGCCGACTACCAAGCTAAATATGATGCAACACAAGAGCGAATTACAGAGATGAAAGCTTTGGTTAAGTAAGCTTAAAACACAAAAAGCCCAGCCTAGAAAGGTTGGGTGTTGTGGTATAATATAGAAAATTAATTTGTTACTTTACGAGGTATTGATATGTTGAAAGTTTTTATAGCACATGCATGGTCTGGCAATGAGGAATACGATGAAAAAATCTTAAAGTTTCTTCATTTGCTTCAAGTAGAGTTGGAAGAAAAAATTAAAATTATTTTTGATGATAATACGATTGACAAAGGTAGTTTAAATCGTTTTATGAGAGAAAACGTCCGTTATAGTGATGTGATTTTAGCTCTTTGTGATGAATATTATTGGAAAAAATCTGACCAAAAAGATACGGGTGTGTATTATGAATTGCAAGAAATCAGGGAGCATAATTTACTAGAAAAAGTTATTCCTCTAAAAGTATCTGATTTTGATTTACCGTATGATTTTGGAACAGTTGAATACATTGATATGAAAGCTGATTTTAATAACCAACAGATTTCTTCCGTAAAAAAATTACTTATAAGAATTGCTAAAGTTTCCAATATTAATTCACTTATTCCACAAGATGAAATTAGGGTTGAAAAAAGAATTGAGATAGATTCATTGGGAGAACTTTCTAATATAGTAAATACCTCGTCTCGTCTATCAGATATTTATACATATCCTGAATTACGAGTTGATGAAGAAGGATCGAGTAGATTCGTTCCATCGAAGAATCAAATTAACAATGGTGGATTCTTTGGAAAAAATATAGTAGTTGGTGATAGACAAAGTGGCAAAACATCTTTTGCCAAGAAAATATTTTTAGACTTATATGAAAGTGGTCTCCAACCGGTGCTATTAGATAAAACGGACATTAAATCTGGAAATATTATTAGGGCGATAAATATGAAATATGTAGAAACTTATCTATCTCTACATTCTAGAAGTCAATCTAATATTGTTGTTATTATTGATGATTTTCATCAATTGAAAAAAACATATCAAGAAAAAATTCGATTAATCGAAGGTTACAAAGGAATTATATTATTTGTTGATGAGATATTTGACATTAGTTCTACTCAAGATTTTGAATTTTCGAGATTTGTTATACAACCATTTAAACCGACACTAAGACAAGAATTAATAGAAAAGATTGTTGATACAAGAAATGAAACTAATCTTTTAACACCAAATGATCGACTGAAAAAAATAGATGAAAGTCGGACACTTATAGATACAAGTCTTGGATTAGGGAGAGGATATAAAAATAGCATTATTCCAGCTTTCCCTTTATATATCTTAGTTATTCTTGGCTCTATTTCTGAAGTGGGAGGACGTTTAGATTCACCAATGTCATCATATGGGCATGTTTATCAATTATTGATTAGTCTATCTTTTCAAAACTGTGGAGTTCAAAATGATAAAATTGATTCCTATATTAATTTTTTGACATATTTGTCTAAATTTCTATATAGTTGTAACAAACTTGAAATTTCTGAAAAAGAATTCGAGGAATTCATAAGTGAGTATAAGAAAGATTACAAGATTTTTGAAATTAGACCTTACTTAGATAAATTATTGGAAACGGGCTTGATAAAAAAAGATAATTCATCATATTATAAATTCACATACGATTATTTATACTATTTCTTTATTGGAAAATATTTCGCAGAAAACTTTGAAGGTAATTTAGATGAAATCAGCAAATTAGTGAAGAATTTAGATAAAGATAAAAATGGTAATATTTGCATTTTTATCGCTCATCATAGTAAAAATGACAAACTTATTGATATGTTAAATGATAGTTTGAATAGTGTTTTTGAGGAGTTTTCAGTTTCAACACTTAACAGAGAGGAATTAGGAAATTTCGATGAAAATTTAGGGGAGTTACTAAGTGGACTCAAAATTAAAATTGAAGATCACCGAATAGCAAGAAAAAGAGAGCTTGAAGATTTAGATAAATTTGAAGATAAGTATGATGCGGAAACTGAAGAGACAGAGATTTTGAATAACTCTGATGACGATGGGGTAGATAGACAAAATGAAATCAGGAGGGCGATGCAGACAGTTGAGGTGGTTGGAGTAATATTAAAAAATAGGCACGGCTCAATAAAATTAAAAGACTTTGAAAAAACTTTAAAAAATGCCGTAGATGCAAATTTGCGCTTGTTAAAATCCTTTATTGAAATTGTGTCGGATAGTGAATTTATAATATATTTAGAGAATTATATTGCTGAAAATGTAATTTCGGAACAAAGCAATAGTGATATAGATGAAAAGAAAATAAAAAATGAAATTCGACATATAATATTAACTATGAATTTTTCAACTATCTTTACTCTTGTATTAAAAACAATAAATTCCATTGGTTCAGAAGCAGTCTCAAGATATTTTTCTGAAATGTTGATAGAGAATGATATTCAACTGACTCCTGTGTATCTTCTAATTATGAGAGGGCTAGCGATGCAGTATGAAAAGCAGTTAGCAGAGAGAGAAATTGCCTCTGAGCTTAAAGACAAAGAAATGTCAAATATTGCGGTTAGTATTATGAGGCTTATGGTTATTAATCACGTATCTCGACACAGTTATAATGCTAGTGAAAAGCAACGAATTGAACAATTATTTAAATTTAAGCCGAATTCGATTTTAAGAAGAGAACAACAAATCAAATCGCTAGAGCAATAAAAGTGAAGTTTTAATGTAATTAATCTACAATGTTAAACGCTCGAACCTCTCCTATAAAATGAAATTGGCTACCTAAAACATTAGGTGGACAGTTTTATATCTTCCGGTTACACTATATTTCTAGGCTTTGTTTGAAATATAGTGTGGATTTGTAAAATAATTACGTTTACTCATTTCCATATTCAAATTATGTTATACTAGTTAAAGTTAAATCAAAAATAAATTTTAAAGGAGCTAACATGTCAAATTCTGTAAGTTCCCCGATCAAGAAAAAGTACAATATTGCTGCGTTCTTTTCTGGTGTTGGTGGAATTGAGTTGGGTTTTGAACAGACCAACGAGTTCAGAGTGGTGTTTGCTAATGAGTTCGATAAGTATGCTAGGAAAACTTATGCGTTAAATTATCCTGATACGCTTTTGGATTCACGTGATATCCACGCTGTTCCGGCCGATGAAATCGGCGAAAATATTGATGTTATAGTCGGAGGTTTTCCATGTCAGGCCTTTTCGATTGCAGGTTACCGAAAAGGTTTTGATGATGATCGTGGTGATTTATTCTTTGAACTCTTACGAATGATAGAGGCTAAGAAACCAAAAGCTATTTTTATTGAAAATGTCAAAAATATGGTTGGTCATGATCATGGGAATACTTTTAAAGTGATTCGTGAAGCTTTGACTGAAAATGGCTATTTTATCAAATGGAAAGTCTTAAACGGGAAAGACTACGGTAATATTCCTCAAAATAGAGAGCGTATTTATATTGTCGGTTTTGACAATAAAGATAGTTTTAATCATTTTGAATTTCCTGAAGAGGTTGATTTGACGACTACTCTACGTGATATTATTGATTTTTCAGATGATGAAGATACCGTATACCATTATGAAAAAGGAAGACAACCTTTTTATGATTTACTAAAAGAGAGTATGATAAGTCAAGACACTGTCTACCAGTGGAGGCGGCAGTATGTTCGTGAGAATAAAAGTGGTGTTGTTCCTACGCTAACAGCCAATATGGGTACTGGTGGGCATAATGTCCCACTTATATTAACCGATAGTGGAAAAATTAGAAAATTAACACCTAAAGAAACCTTTAATGCGCAAGGTTATTCAAAAGATTTTCAGTTACCTGAAGGGGTATCGAATGGGCAACTTTATAAACAGGCTGGGAACAGTGTTGTTGTTCCAGTTATACGGCGAATCGCTGAGAAAATTGCTGAGGCTTTAAAATTTTCTAAATATACTGCACCTAAAGAAAGCACTAATAAGTATTCTCTTATTTACACAAAAATGGATGGTCCATTTGAAGGTGAGTCCTTTATAGAAGAAACTTTTAAAAATCTCGTTGCCTTAGAACAATATATTGAAACATCGAATACTGAAATTCCTCTATTCTCTGATGAAAATTATTTGTCTTTTGTGAAGCGAAAGAAATCTGGAGAATTTTATACGATAGGATGATGAATAACCACAAGAAGATTAGTGAAATGCTAATCTTCTTTTGTTATACTTAAGTAGTTATCAAAAGGAGGTTCTTATGTGGGAATATTTGAAATCAGATCAGAAAGAAAAATATAAAAAATTAATTACTAATTTTGCTAGTTTAAGTGAAGCATTTTCTCAAAAATCTGAGAATTCTGATGCAGAGGATGTACAAGAATTTGTAGCACCCATTGTTAATTCAAAATTTCAAGAAACGGTATTTCAAAAGGCATTTGGTGCAGTAGCAGAGGATATTGCTAATACCTCTTATGATGCTTCTTTAGAGCTCGATGAAAAACATAAATACTTAGTTGGTTTGAAATCCTTTGGTATAAATTCAGGGGATCAAAAAATTGCTCAGTTTAAGAAAAATTCTCAAGAGTGGAACGAACTTCTAGCTGATATTCGATTTAATGCTTCTATTTCAAATGATAAAAAGATTTCTGATGAGAAAAATTTGATCCATTATGAACTGTTAGCGAAAAACATCTCTGAACTTCGAAATCAGCGAATTGAATCTTCAAAAGCACAAATTCGTGGGTTTAAATCTGATAATGTTACAGTTGAATCTGTTTACCATGTTTTAATGCCAACTTCAAAAGGTCAGAAACCTCAGATTTTTGTTGGTGAAACAAGTTATCTACCTATCGATATTGAAAATTTAAAAATTTTAGGAGCAACAAATTTAAATAATCCTACTAATTTTAGATTTACTGATGGTCAGCATGTCTATAAGTATACAGCTGCAGATAGTCAGCTACATATGGCTTTTAATAATAAAGATATTGTTGTGGATACGTGGGATGTCAACTATATTGAAGATCCATTCTATGTTTTTGAAAACCTCCATTTACTTAATCGTGGTGAGGAAACTAATATTGAACAAACTGTTTCCTGGATGATTCCTAATAAACATCACGAAGTTGAATTGAGCTCTGGTTTTAATGGTTTTAACGGTGGTTCTAAGCTATCAAGAAAAGATAGATATAGAGAGAAGCGTATCGAGCAGTTGTTGCAAAAGTATCAGGAATCTTTAACATCTGAACAATCTTTAGTTGTAAAAAATTATTTGGAATTGCTCTTACTTCCGGAATATCGTTCGCACGAAGAAACGATAAGAATGCGTGAAATTAGACAAGAGTTTATGACTAAAATATCTACTTTCAGTAGTTCTGAGCTTATTATAGATATTGAAAAAATGATTTATCGTGATTCTAAAGAAGTTTATATTCCTATACCAGATGCTAGAAATTTTCATACTTCTTTTCCTAACTTTTTTGGAAGAAATATTGGAACCTTTGATGAGAAAAATCCACGTAAGTTAGCTTTGAGTAAAACGGATAGAATTTTTACGTTAAAATTTTTAGCATCCGGAGATGAAATTGAAGCTTACGTCAATCAAGAAAATGGAAAAGCCATTCAATCAACTAAAAAGCAAGATATATTAGGAGAGTGGTTACTAAGAGGTGTATTTCAGCTCAGAGATAGAGAAGTCCTAACATATGAAAAGTTGATTGATTTAAACATTAATGGTATTAGATTGACTAAGTATAAAAATTCTAATATCATTGGTATTGAGTTTATTTGGATTGATCCAGATAATCCTCCTATAGATGCTATTGGTTGGGTAGCAAGGAACAAATAATATGATCTACAAATCCTTCTACCCCTCCCCCTAGGTCTTATTAGTCTTCTAGCTGATGAGGATTCGCTTTTGGGGGCTTTATTTCTACCATTTGTCAAGTTTATCAAGGGTTTAAGTTAAAAAATATGATAATACAGCGACTGTATAGAGATTGCTGACTCATTTAGTTAAAAAGTGTACACCAAAACAACACCTTATGTTGGAAATTTTCTGATAAGGTGTTACAATGATAAAGCATCAACGACTTTAATGATTTTGGGTCGAAGTATAATCGTAAAGTTTGTTATGCGTTATGAGGTAATACATTGTCCTGATGAGGCGATGTATAGAGGCAATCGTATGCGGCTTAGTTGAAGTCGTTTGCGATTGTCTTTTTTGTTTCTCGTAAAAGTCAGCGATATGGCACGGCTTAGTGTGGCTGGTTGCAGCGATATTGTGAATACACTTGAAGAGAAACTTTCTGGCATAAGGGTTTCCACGTTTGGTGATGTGTTCCTTGGCAAGAAAATTCCCAGATTTGTAGTGGCTAAGATCAATCCTGATAAAGGCGTTGATTTGATTGGCAGACTGAAAGTGGCGAATGTCTCCTAATTCGCCAATGATACTTGTCGCTGTGTTTTCCGAAATGCAAGGAATAGACTGTAAGATATCATACTCTGGAAATGGCTGAGTTAGTGTCACCATTTTGACTAGAATAGCTTACCTACGTTCAGAAAGCCTAAGCAATTCTTGAGCATAATATCGTACTTCTTCAATAATTGGTGATGTTTCCTGAACAGTACAGTAAGATTGTTCAGCTAGTTCTATGAGTTTATTCGTGAGAAAATAAACATGCTTATTAGAGATGCGCTTTGCAGTGAATTGACGGATAATATCAGATACCTCCGATAACGATAATTTCAACACCATATTGCTGTTGGGAAAGGTCGTAACCAAATGCCAGTATTGCTCACCAGTTAGTTGGTGTTGATAAGAGATTTTTTAGTTCAGGAAAGCTAATTTGTAGGAGTTTGTGCAAACGGTTTTTAGTCCGAACAATGTCTTCTGTCAGAATCCGATAGAAACGACTTAAATCACGAAGCTCCTGATAAACCTCTTCTTGGACATAAGATGGTTGACGATTGAGAATAAATTGAGACTGAGCTAACTTTTCAGCGTCAATCTTATCTGTTTTACGCACTTGCAAGCTGTCCAGTTGCTTTTTGGCTTCCAGAGGATTGAGCCGTGTATAGGCATAACTATTTTCCTCGAGGAAGGCCTGAAGGCGACGAGAATAGACGCCTGTCGCTTCAAAGATAATTTCAGGGGTTTGGACGGTTTTCAGGTCATCTAATAAGCGAGAAAATGGTATTGTGTAGCGATGAACCTTTTCGCCGTTGACTAAAATCGCTACCTCTGAACTTGCTTTACTCACATCAATCCCAAATACTGCTCGCATGATATTACCTCACTAATCTTAGTATGTTTGATTGCATACAACAAGCCCTATAATCTCCGATGGGAATTTACCCACTACAGAAATTATAGAGCCAAAAAACTAACCTAATCGAAAGATTGGGTTAATTTTTTTGACAACTAGTAAAGAAAACGCTTTTATTATATAATGTTTTTAACATTAAAAAAATGAGGATAATGAATATGTGGGCACATTACAACCAAGAAACAAATCAAAAACAGTCATTGGAGGAGCACTCTTTCAATGTCGCCGTTGATGCCAGACAAGGTGCTTCATCAATTGATCAAGGAGATGTTCTCTTTCTTTTAGGCCTGTATCATGACTTAGGTAAGACGGATCCCTTATTTCAAAATAAGCTCTATCAGAAACCCAGTTTACAGGTGGATCATTCTTACGCAGGCGCTAAGTATCTCTACGGCACGATGAGTCAAATTTTCCCGAAAGCAGCTTTTTCCAATAAAAAACTCCGCCTTTTTAAAGACATCGTAACATATGTTATTGCGGCTCATCATGGTATGTATGATATTCCTTTTGATGGTGACCAAGATGCGCAAAGATTTGGCTATAACAAAACTTTTCATAGAATAATGCAGTCAAGAGAAAACTATGCTTTTAATCCAGATGTCCTTCAGTATGCACAGCAGTTAGAAAGCTCCTTACCTGATTGTGGGTATGATAATTTACAAGACTTACTGGAGCAAGCTTGGCGTAATTTTCAATTATTATGGGAAAAATTATCTCCTAGTGATGAGAGTGAAGAAGCTTTTTATGCAGGCTGCATAGTTAGACTGTATCTCTCCTTGCTCAAAAATGCGGATATTTTAGACACGATTAATGCGTATGACTTTATCCTTGAACTACCTAGTCTGACCGCAAAACAGATGCTAATTCAGGGTTATCGGCGTTCAGTTGAAGAGCTGTACGCTAGTTTTGGACAAGCTAAAACACCTATTAATCGCATTCGCACCACTATTGCGAATCGTGTAAAAGAGCGTGGTGCATCTGATTTGACGGGCGTTTATCGCCTCAATCTGCCAACTGGTGCAGGTAAAACTAACCTTAGTTTGCAATATGCGACGCAACAGATGACGGAGAAAGGAAAAAAACGTTTCTTTTACATCACACCATTTTTATCTGTTTTAGAGCAAAATGCTAGTGCAATGAAAAAGGTTCTAGGTGAGGAGGGGGTACTTGAACACCATTCTAACGTCGTGAAAGAAAGCACTAAAGAAGAACTGAGTGATGAAAAAGCAGTGCTTTTGTCTGATTACCTTTTAGATAGCTGGGATAGTCCGGTTGTCTTGACATCCATGGTGCAGTTTTTCCAGACACTTGTTAAGACTAAATCCAGCAATATTCGTCGCTTCGCTAGCTTGATTGACAGTGTCGTTATTTTAGATGAAGTCCAATCTTTACCAATTGAAGTGACGACGATCTTTAACCTAACCCTTAATTTTCTCAGTCAAGTTATGAATACAACGATTGTTTTGTGCACAGCGACGCAGCCCACGTACGGGTCTGATGTGATTAAGCACCGTTTATTTTATGCAGAAGAAGCGGATATTGTCACGGTATCTCCTGAAGAGTTGGAGGTGTTTACGCGGACAGAACTTCGGAAGTTTGATGAAACTAATGGCAAAACCAGTCTCGGTGAAATTGCTGATTTTGTGCTGAGTGAGGAGAAGTCAACCTTGATTATTCTGAACACCAAAAAATCGGTAGATAAGCTGTACAAACTTTTGGAAAATCAGACGGAACGCCCGCTCTATCAACTTTCCACCAATATGTGTCCTCAACATCGCCTGGACGTGATTAAGGAAATTAAAAAACAACTCAAAGAGGAGATACCTTTGATTTGTGTCAGCACTCAGCTGATTGAGGCGGGAGTTGACGTCGATTTTGAGCAAGTCGTGCGGTCTTATGCAGGGATTGATTCCATTGTTCAAGCCAGTGGTCGCTGTAACCGTGAGGGTAAGCGTGATAAGGGCCATGTCACTTTGGTAAATCTTACAGATAACGAAGAAAATTTGTCACGTCTGAAGGAAATCAGACATAAAAAAGATGCGACTGAAAATATTATTGAACAGTATCGTTCACCGATCGATGTCGCAGCGCTTAATGACTGCTTTTTTGAAAAATACTATGCCGATCATAAGGATGATATGGATTATCCTATCGGAGATAACGAAACTGGTTATGATTATCTTAGTTGTAATACGTTTGCTGGTGGTAAAACAAAAGCAGATTTGTGCCAATCGTTCAAGAGAGCTGGTCGTAAAATTGATTTGATTAAAGATGACAGTGTTAGTGTTTTGGTAAGTTATGGTAAAGCTGAGGAGGCAATAGCGGTTTTAGAAGACTTACTAAATAGCACAGACTATCCAACCAGTGAGCAGTGGTTACATATCAAACAACTTCTCAACGAATTGCAACTCTATACCGTTAACCTTAGGAATGACGATGAGTTGTTGGCTGCAACAAAGTCTTATTTGGACGGGCGAGTATTGATTTTGCAGGAGCAGTACTATGATAAGGTAATTGGGGTAAAAAAAGAAGCAGCTAGCTTTATCTTGTAAGAGAAGAAAAGCTAGCTGCTGGAACTCAAAAACATGTAATTCAATTATATTTCAATCCACATAACCAAAAGTTATGACAAAATTAGTATATCATAATGAATAATATATACAACGCAATTCTATTATGAATAGACATAATTGACACAATATGATAAAATAATATTGTATTATTCTATCAAAAGGGAAAAGGCTTTTTTAGTCTCTCTCAAATCATAGAGGAAAAAGAGGTTATCAATAACTTTTATGAAAACAAAGAACTAGTTAAGACAATTGATTTGAAAATAAATGAATGGCAAGGTGTCCGATACTATCGCCATCATGGACAGTTTCCCTCTGCTACTTTGCCAAACCGTTCGCAATCATCGTGGTCGTGCAAGGATTTTAAAAAGGGGACTGATATTGGTTACAATGCGTCTAAACGCTTGTGGTTCTATGGCTTCAAGGTGCATGTGCTCGTCACCTTATCAGGTTATATCCTGAGTGATATAGTCACACCAGCCTCTGTTCATAATATTAACGTGGTTCGTGACCTATTAGAGGGTGTAAACAATCTGTTATTCTAGCTGATTTAGGTTATCTCAGTTATGATTTTAGAGAACCATTGAAGCACACTTCTCTAAACTTTGCAGGCTATTTGATGCAGCACAAACTTTGGCGAGGGAATGACTGGACTACAGTTGCGGATTGAAAAAATTGTCTTTGCCGACAATTTAAATTATTTTGAGATTAACTCGTACCATGAGTATGAAATATATCACATACCAAGAGGATACGCTTGAAGATTGGATCCATGAGAGACATAGTTAAAGGTTACTTGCTGAAATGTGGTTTGATGATAGAGAAGTGCATAAATAACGTTAGTGGAACTATTATTTTTATTATTCTTTATTGAATATTCTTTTGCCTCTATGATGCTTATAGTTGTCATAGTAAAAGTATTGATTAAGTGAATAGAATAGGATAGGAGGAGTATATGATTAAAATTTAATATTTGATATTAGCAATCTAACAAGTACACCTTGTTATACTGTGTCTAAGACAAGGTTTGTTAATAAAGATGTAGACAAGGGTATTCTTGTTGTTGTTACTTAAAGTTTGAGAAAAAACAATACGACATAATCTATTTTGAATAACAAATGGAAACACCGGTGATTGTTTTAAAACTAGCAAATCTATGCCGTATTATTGTATTAAACCAAAAGGAGGGAAGAACATATCAACGAGTATATTTTTCAGCTGTTGAGCAAGTTGATTGATAAAATGCCAGAAATTATTCTATCAATGGCTACATTTTTGAACGTTTATCGCTCTAAAACAGCAAAGAAACAAAAAGAACAGAAGGGAAGAGTTTAGAACGATTCTCTTCATAAATTCTTTTTATCGTTGAAATGATTTGCTTTTCTAAATTTCTCTATAAAAATAAGGAGGTATCTAATTTGTATCGTTCACGAAATTTTTACATGCGAGTGCGAGGAGATTTGGCCTTGTTTACCAATCCCGCGACCAAAGGTGGCGGAGAGCGTAGTTCGTATTTAATTCCTACTCGTCAGGCGCTACAGGGTGTGGTTGATGCAGTTTATTACAAACCTACAATTGTCAATGTGGTGACAGAGGTTAAAGTAATCAATCAGATTCAGACTGAATTGCATGGCGTTCGTGCTCTGCTTGCTGACTATGGGGCGGATTTGAGTTATGTGTCTTATCTCAGTGATGTGGAGTATTTGGTTAAATTTCACTTTACGTGGAATAGTAATCGTCCCGATCTTGAGCAGGATCGCTCACCTAATAAGCACGAAGCTATCATGACACGGTCTTTGAAAAAAGGCGGACGCAGAGACATTTTTTTAGGGACACGAGAATGCTACGGACTGGTTGATGAGATTAGTCAAGAAGAGTATGACGCTACGATTTCTTATTATGATGGTCAGAGTATTGACTTCGGTATTATGTTCCATTCTTTTGCCTATCCAACAGATAAGCAAACACCCCTACGGTCCTACTTTACTCAGACAGTTATGGAAAATGGCACCGTTTGTTTTAAGAATCAAGAAGACTGTGAAATCATGAATACCCTATCTAGTTATGCCTTTAAGACACCGGGACAAGTCAAGCCAGTTGATGAAGAATATGACATTTACCAATCCGATGAATTTAAGGAAAAAGGAGGTCACTGATGGATTTCTTTACCTCACTACTCAAAGCTTATGAAAATGCGGAAGCAGAGGGCTGGGTTGATGATGCTAGTAAGGGTACAATATTGCTGCCGATTTATCATACCAGTCTTAAATCGAATGGAAAAAATA
Source organism: Streptococcus thoraltensis DSM 12221 (assembly GCF_000380145.1). Classification (GTDB taxonomy): domain Bacteria; phylum Bacillota; class Bacilli; order Lactobacillales; family Streptococcaceae; genus Streptococcus; species Streptococcus thoraltensis. The sequence goes on from NZ_KB904630.1 coordinate 104,823, forward strand.
TCATCTCAGTTGTTCTTAATAACAAGGGACAGTTTATCAAAGCAGATTATATGGAGAGAGAAAAAACGGTTGTTTTCCCTGTTACCTCCAATTCTGTGGCACGTTCTGGTAAGAATCCCGCTCCGCATCCCCTGGTTGACAAGTTTGGCTATTATGTGTCTGAAATGAATCAAGACCAGTATAATGTTTATCATGACCAATTGGAAAGCTGGCGCTCAGCTTGCCGCGATGAGCAAGTAAAAAATTATTTGACGCTTATCCAAACTTTTATCTTACAACCTGAATTTGTATCTCAGATTTGCCAGTCTTTGTATGGTAAATCTTATACGAGAGAGGGATTGAAAGTGACCTATACTGGGATAGAAAGCAAGGAGAAGACAACTGATTTGTCGACGTGTTTCTTGGAATTTAGTATTGATAATTTCATTGGCAATCGAACAGTATCTGTCACTAACTATCAAGAATTACACCAAGATTTTATCTCTTACGTCGAAAGCAATCAAGAAGACAAAATTATCTGCAATATCAGTGGAAGAAAAGAAGCTCTTGCAACAAAGCATCGCGGCTTGATTGGAAATGCTAAATTGATTTCGGTCAGTAACAACAACGAAACCTACAAAGGTCGCTTTAGAGAGCGCGATGATGTCTTTACCGTTGGCAATCAGACTTCCGAGAAGATTCACCTTATGGCAAAATATTTGCTAGAAAATAGCCAGACCCATGTCTGGTTAGGGGGGGCACAGCAGATGATCAATTGGTTTAGTGACGATATAGCTAATGATAGTCAGATTGATGTGACTAGGTCTACAGAACGCGATGTTTTTAGCTGGAACAATATGTTACCGGATGTTTATGAGGTGGAAGCGTCAGCTTTTTCTGTTACGCAAACTAACCGTGATATTAATCAGTCCTTTATTCATGGTCAGAAGAAGTTTAGTGACGCTTCAACCTACTATGTAGCCATTTTAAATAAAACCAATGATGGTCGAATTGCCCTTAAATATTTCCGGCACCTCCAGGTTTCAGAACTTTTGCAACATTTGGAAAATTGGCAGAGCAATTACAGTTGGATAAGTAGAAAACAGGATGATAGCTTGGTTTTAAAAACACCGAGTTTAAATGATATGATTTTGGCGGCTTATGGAACTGACAGAGACCGTTATCTAGAATTGGACAATGATAGTTTCCGAAGTGACCAGTATCAACAACTTGTTACAGCCTTGTTAGATGGCCATTTGGTTCCTAGTCATCTAGTTAAGAAATTAGAAAGTAACCTGAAGTATCGCCAGAGGTACCCTAAAAACTGGTATCAGATTCAGCAGGTGGCACTGGCTGTCCTGCACAAACAAAACGGAGAGGAGTTTACCCCTATGTTGGACCACGAAAATAGTGAACGTTCCTATTTATTTGGACGCTTACTTGCTATTTATGAGCTGATTGAAACGCAACGCTATGTTGTTGATAGACGTAGTCAGGACCGCATCACAAATGCGGAGCGTTATTGGACTGCCTACACAGGGCAACCTGCAAAAATGATGATGCTCTTGGAAAATAAAATGAAGCCTTACGAGGAATTCCTAAAGTTAAATCATCCAGATATTTGGCATAAATTGGAAAAAGAGCGTGCAGAAATCCTTCAATTACTAGCGCCAGCTTCTTCAACGAAAGAATTTATAGATGCCTTGAACTATAGGTTTATCTTTGGCTATTACGCTGAAAAGGAATTTTACTATACATCAAAAACAAATATAGAAAGCGAGGAATAGCAGATGTTAGAAAATAAAATTGATTTTATGGTAACCTTCGAGGTACGTGAGGCGAATGCCAATGGTGATCCCTTATCGGGAAATATGCCACGAACAGATGCTAAAAGTTACGGTTTGATGAGTGATGTCGCTATTAAACGTAAAATCCGTAATCGTATGCAAGATATGGGGCATCCTATTTTTGTTCAAGCTAATGACCGCATTGAGGACGAGTTCAAGTCCCTTGAAAAGCGTTTTTCTAAGCATTTTACAACTAAAACACCAAATGATGAGATTGAAAAGCAAGCTAATCAAATGTGGCTTGACGTACGCAGTTTTGGGCAAGTTTTTACTTATCTGAAAAAATCCATTGGGGTACGTGGCCCAGTTTCTATTAGCATGGCTAAATCTTTGGAGCCTATCGTGATTTCCAGTCTACAAATTACGCGTAGCACCAATGGTATGGAAGCTAAAAATAATAGTGGTCGCTCGTCTGATACCATGGGAACCAAGTCTTTTGTTGACTACGGTGTTTACGTAGTTAAAGGTTCTATCAATGCTTATTTTGCCGAAAAGACAGGCTTTAGCCAAGAAGACGCAGAAGTACTTAAGGAGGCTCTGATTAGTCTATTTGAAAATGATGCTTCATCAGCTCGTCCTGAAGGATCTATGCGTGTGCGTGAGGTCTTCTGGTTTACTCATGCCAGCAAGTTAGGTAATGTTTCAAGCGGACGTGTCTTTGACTTATTAGAATTTAATAAAAAAAATCCAGACAAGAACAGCTATGAAGATTATGACATTGTGCTTAATCAAGAAAAATTAGCAGAGTATGTAGCGAAAGGTTTGAAAGTTGATATCTTAGAAGGACTGTAATATGGTCTATGCCGAAGAAGATTATTTGATGTTATCAGGCATTCAGCATTTTCAGTTTTGTAAGCGTCAGTGGGGGCTAATTCACATTGATCAGCAGTGGGAAGATAATGAGGCCACGGCACATGGACAAGTTTTACACAAAAAAGCTGATAACCCCTACGTCAAAGAAAAACGCAAAAATGTGATTATTTCACGAGCTATTCATGTTTCGTCTCCCAATTTAGGACTTTATGGTATTTTAGATGTGGTAGAATTTCATAAGGATGCAGCAGGTGTAACGCTAAAGGGGAGACGTGGAAAATGGCGTCCCGCTATTGTAGAATACAAGCGTGGTCAGCCTAAAAAGGATACACGGGATATTGTGCAACTAGTGGCACAGACAATTTGCCTTGAAGAGACCTTGAGTTGCACGATTGATGTGGGTTATCTCTATTATCATAAGGTTAATCAGAAAAAGAAAATCGAGATAACGCCAACCTTGAGGCAGGAGGTCTTTAAGTTAGCACAGGAAATGCATGCTTATTATGAAGGTAAACAAGTGACCAAGGCAGAATATTTCAAAAATTGTCAACTGTGCTCCCTAGCAAATATCTGTTTGCCGCGATTAAGTAAGAAATCTCGAAATATTGATAATTACATCGCACTGGCTTTGAAAGATGAGGGCAGTTTATGAAAAAATTACTGAATACCTTATATCTGACGCAGGAAAATTTCTACCTGACCCGAGAGCGGGATAATATCGTTATCAAGAAGGAAGGCAAGGTTGTCCAACGCTTTCCCTATCGGATTATTGACGGCATTGTTTGTTTTTCTTACTTAGGTGCGTCACCTTCTTTGATAAAGTTGTGCGCAGAACAAAACATCAATCTATCATTTCATACTCCACAAGGTCAATTTTGTGGTCGTTTTGTTGGGCCGACCAATGGTAATGTTTTGTTACGACGTGAACATTATCGCTTAGCTGACGATGAGAAGTCGCTCAAGTATGCCAAGCGTTTTATCTTAGCTAAGATCTCTAATGCACGAAAGTACCTTCTGCGCTTTAAACGTGACCACAAAGACCGTATTGATGTGCAGTTATTTGAAGAAGTCAATACTAATCTGATTTGGGCATTGGAGAAAATTCAAGCTGCACCAGATAAGGAGACTTTACTTGGTATTGAAGGGCAGGCAGCAAATCAGTACTTCCGACTTTTCAATCATTTTATCTTGACTGATAAGGAAACTTTTTCATTTAATATTCGCTCACGGCGACCACCGTTGGATTGCGTTAATGCACTTCTCTCTTTTGGTTACAGCATGCTGACCTATGAATGCCAGGCCGCTTTGGAAGCTGTTGGCTTGGATAGCTATGTGGGATTTTTCCATACAGATCGCCCTGGTAGAGCTAGTCTTGCGCTAGATTTGGTGGAGGAGTTTCGCGCTTATATTGTTGATCGCTTTGTCTTTTCGCTTATCAATCGCAATCAATTAACCAAAAAAGATTTTGAAATTAAGGAAAACGGCAGTGTTCTGCTAACAGATAATGGTCGGGCTAAATTTATCGAAGCCTGGCAAAAGCGTAAACACACAGAAGTTGACCATCCTTTTACTAAGGAAAAAGTAAAACTAATGCTCTTACCTTACGTCCAAGCTCAGCTATTGGCGAAAGCTATTCGTGGCGACTTGGAGAGTTATCCACCATTTTTGATTTAGGAGACGCTTATGTTGGTTTTAGTGACGTATGATGTTAACACTGATACGACAGCAGGACGTAAAAGACTGCGTCATGTGGCAAAGTTGTGCATAGATTACGGGCAGCGCGTACAAAATTCTGTATTTGAGTGCTCAGTCACACCTGCTGAATTTGTCGAAGTTAAGGAAAAATTACTGGAAATCATAGACGTAGAATCTGACAGCATTCGTTTTTACTTGCTTGGTAAAAATTGGCAAAAACGAATCGAAACGATAGGTCGTGATGACAGCTACGACCCTGATGCAGGTGTCTTACTCTTATAAAAAATGGGAGCGAACCTGAGTTACTCAGTGAAAACTGATGGGTTCGTTCCTAAAATAACCTGAAAATGTGCGATTTTTAATAAATTTACCTTGAAAAAGGACGTTTAAATTTGCTAAAATGAGGCGAAACAGTGTATTTTTGCGCTGTCGCACCCTTCGCGGGTGCGTGGATTGAAATGGAAACAAGGTATATTTACCGAAAAAACTGTGAAGTCGCACCCTTCGCGGGTGCGTGGATTGAAATCTCATAAAAAAGAGTTTCTGTTGTGTCAATAAGCGTCGCACCCTTCGCGGGTGCGTGGATTGAAATACTCCTATAACAAACTAATCATCAGCTGTAAGACGTCGCACCCTTCGCGGGTGCGTGGATTGAAATAATAATTTATAGGGCTAGTGTTTATCTAGGTACTGTCGCACCCTTCGCGGGTGCGTGGATTGAAATTGTAGAAAAGAAGCAAGACAAAGCGAGTCTTTTGTCGCACCCTTCGCGGGTGCGTGGATTGAAATAAGCAGATATTCTGGTGTGTTTTCGACTAAATCTGTCGCACCCTTCGCGGGTGCGTGGATTGAAATCCCATGTCGATAATTGCCATCCAGCTTAACCCTGTCGCACCCTTCGCGGGTGCGTGGATTGAAATACTAAAAACATCCGAATAAATGATGGATTCATTGAGTCGCACCCTTCGCGGGTGCGTGGATTGAAATCAACAGAATCAGCGCCTGCTCCTGAAACAGAAGTGTCGCACCCTTCGCGGGTGCGTGGATTGAAATTAGAACAAATCTAGAACAAATTGAGGAAAAAAATGTCGCACCCTTCGCGGGTGCGTGGATTGAAATAAAGTCACAACCAAAACAAGAATCAAAAAAGGATCGTCGCACCCTTTGCGGGTGCGTGGATTGAAATATTTATAAACCTCCCCACCATTTTCGTACCATTGTCGCACCCTTCGCGGGTGCGTGGATTGAAATACCTTCTCTGGTTGAGAAATAAATACCAACACAGTCGCACCCTTCGCGGGTGCGTGGATTGAAATGCACTATGTGGAAGGCTGTACAGCCCCAACCTACTGTCGCACCCTTCGCGGGTGCGTGGATTGAAATTAGCTCCTTCAAACTAATCCAAGTATAGTCAGGGTCGCACTCTTCGCGGGTGCGTGGATTGAAATAGATGGTTTACAAAAATCATCTGTTATTCGGAGTCGTCGCACCCTTTGCGGGTGCGTGGATTGAAATAAGTCATCGTAATCAGCATATTTCTCACGTTCAGTCGCACCCTTTGCGGGTGCGTGGATTGAAATACGGGTAGAGTTCTAGCAATTTCTAACAAAATGACCGTCGCCCCCTTTGCGGGTGCGTGGATTGAAATACATCGTTTCTGCTAAAAATTCAGGTTTCACATTGTCGCCCCCTTCGCGGGTGCGTGGATTGAAATATCTGTAATGATATTATAGTATCTAGTGTTTTCCGTCGCCCCCATTGCGGGTGCGTGGATTGAAATAAGCGCCAACTCAAGCAACTCTGTGTTACTCAAATGTCGCCCCCTTTGCGGGTGCGTGGATTGAAATCAAAAAAGTGTGGTAAGATTCTAAAAAACCGTGGGTCGCCCCCTTCGCGGGTGCGTGGATTGAAATCGTTATTACGTTTCTTAGGAATGATGAATTCTGTTGTCGCACCCTTCGCGGGTGCGTGGATTGAAATGATTCTTCTGATGTAATGCCTGTTCCAAAGGCATACGTCGCCTCGTTCGTGGGTGCGTGGATTGAAATTGGGAATGACATCCAATAAATGACTTGATGGTGATGTCGCCCCCTTCGTGGGTGCGTGGATTGAAATTTGGAAAAAACGGAAGTAGATGAAGTCTTACAGTAGTCGCCCCCTTCGTGGGTGCGTGGATTGAAATTACATCCCCGACGGTGTCGCTCACAGCTCAACTTGTCGCACCCTTTGCGGATGCGTGGATTGAAATTAGTGCTTGCAACAACATTTCCACTTGGCTGATAAGTCGCACCCTTCGCGGGTGCGTGGATTGAAATTAGATACCTGTATAATACTTGGTGTTTCCCTTGTCGTCGCACCCTTTGCGGGTGCGTGGATTGAAATTGGTGTAAGGTGTGTTATTTTTGTTATAATGTACTCATGCCATTTAAATCTTACTACCCATCCCCCCTAGGTCTTATCAGTCTTCTAGCTGATGAGGAGTCGCTTTTGGGGCTTTATTTTGTGGGGCAGGCTTACTTTGAGCGTGGTTTTGAAGGAGTACAGATTATGGAGCAGGAAGTCGCTCCTCACCAAGAAGCTAAACTTTGGCTGGACGACTATTTTGCGGGGCGCAAGCCCAATCCTAGTCGATTGAGACTGGCTCCGCATGGGACTGCTTTTCAGCATCGAGTCTGGTCAGCGCTAGCGGCCATTCCCTACGGTCAAACGACGACCTATGGTCAACTTGCCTCAGCACTCAACTGCAAGTCTGCGCAAGCCATTGGCTCTGCCGTTGGAAAAAATCCCCTATCCATCATCGTTCCCTGCCACCGTGTTTTAGGGGCTGACGGTTCTTTGACGGGCTATGCTGGCGGGATTGAGCGCAAGGCAGCGCTTTTAGAATTGGAGAAATGATGTATACTTTTTACGAATACCCTAAATGCACGACCTGCAAGAAGGCTAAGAAAGAGCTGGATATGCTTGGTCTGGACTATAGTTCTGTTGATATCAAGACTAATCCACCCAAGGTGAGTCTCCTCAAGGAACTTTTGGAGCATTCCGACCTTGATTTGAAGAAGTTTTTCAATACTTCGGGAAATTCCTATAGGGAGTTGGGTCTCAAAGACAAATTTGATACTTTGACAGTTGATGAGGCTTTGGAACTCTTGTCCAAAGATGGTATGTTAATCAAACGCCCTATCCTTATCAAGGATGACAAGGTTCTGCAAATCGGCTACCGTACGCCTTATGAAGAATTGGGTTTATCTTAATCAGAAAAGAATGGAAATCAGTCAGTAAAGGCTGATTTTTTTACTATTTTAATAACCATTTTTATAGTATCTTCCTAAAGAGATGACATTTTATTGGGGAATTAGGAAACATATTCGAAAAAAATATATGCTATAATAAAAATGTTTTTATCAAAGTTATTAAGGAGTTGTCATGTCTCGTAAACCATTTTACAGTTTTAAAAGTTCTTATGTTTTAGCAGTTGTCCTAGCCTTATCAGCAGGTCAACTGGTGGTTTCTGATTTGGTTTCAGCAGATGAGACGTCAGATATTGAAACTGCGATGACAACAGTTATGACAGAACCAAGTAGCGAGACTTTAAATGCAGAAGCTACTGGTCTTTTGAGTAACAATCCACCATCCCAAAGCTCTTTCGAAAATGACAGCAGAAGTAATCAAGGAGTAGCTGAATTAGATAATGCTGAATTGATAGAGGTGATGACTGCTACTGATTCAGAATTATCAGCAAGGAATGAGAAGGCATCTCATTTATCAACAGGTCTAGTCACCAGAAAAATAGAGCCTAACTTAGCTCTTGGAGCGGACGCGAGTCAGGATTTAGAAGTGGATGCCATGACTCCAATCACACTTGACGACTATCGAAAAGCAAGTGCCAGTGAGATGAGTCAATGGATTAAGTCTGCTCGAGTAAGCGGAGAGCAGTTGCTTGATTTTGCCTTTGAGACAATCAAAGAAACCAATCCTGAACTTAATAATATTATTTCCATTAGAGAAGAAGCCGCACGACAAGAACTCGCAAATTTAGTTGATGAGGGACAACCTTTTTATAAGGTTCCAATTGTTGTTAAGGGCTTGGGGCATACTGTTGCAGGCGGACAAAATACTCAAGGGTTTACTTTTTTAAGCGATCAAACCTCTCGTTCTACCGGTTCTTTTGTAAAACAATTACAGAAATTGGGTTTTATTGTTATTGGTCAGTCAGCTTTTCCACAGCTCGGTTTAATTAATGTGACTAACTCTGATTTGTACGGCGTTACCCACAATCCTTGGAACTTGGCTTACAATCCCGGCGGTTCGTCTGGTGGTGCTTCGGCTGCAGTTTCTAGTGGTCAGGTGGCTATAGCTTCAGCAAGTGACGGTGGCGGTTCTACACGTATCCCAGCGTCTTGGTCTGGCCTTGTCGGGCTTCATCCAACGCGTGGTGTTTTAGAAGGCAATTCGCCAAGTTTGAAAAATCAGGTCAGTCATTTTGCGGTCACAAAGACAGTTGAAGATACTAAACATCTCTTTGAAGCCTTGTTGAAAGACAAAGCAAAAGAAAATCAGACTGATACAATCTTATCCACAGATCAGGTGATTGCCTATACGACAAAAACCCCTGCAGGTACCCCGATTAGTCCCGAAGCAGTAAAAGCTGTGGAAGAAGCAGTGGCTTTCTTGAAGCAACAAGGTTATAAGACTGTGGAGGTCAATTATCCTATTGATGGCAAGCGAATGATGATGGATTACTACACCATCGCAGCCAGTGGTACTGCTATTGCGGATTACTTGATTCATCAAAAATTAAAACGTCATTTGAGCGCAGATGATGTTGAATTACTGACATGGGCACTTTATCAAACCAGTCAATCTTTGACTCGGGAAGATGTGGCTGAGGCGTGGAATGATGTCGCTCTTATGACTGAAGAATTGAATCGTTTTTATAAGCGTTATCCTATTTTTCTAACCCCAACGACTGCTTATGCAGCTCCAGAAGCAGGTTATCAACATATTCCAGAAGAACTTAAGGCAAGACTGAAGGACATGTCTCTTTTATCGAAAGATGAACAGTTGGACTTAATCTATCAACAGTGGCTTCCAGCGTGGACGTTAACGCCGTTTACACAGCTAGCTAATTTGACAGGCACACCATCTTTAACCCTACCAACGCACCTGACAAAGGATGGACTTCCAATGGGAGTACTCTTTAATAGTTCAGCAAACCAAGATCGTCTTCTTTTACAAATCGGGGAATTATTTGAAAAGGAAAAAGCGCTAACGACCTTTACAAGTCTTGAGGAAATTTTGGATACTGTTGAGGTGCCGTACAGTGTTCAGTATATCCAGACAGACAGTCTGCCGTTTGGTTATAAAGAATTGCTTCAAGTTGGGCAGAAGGGTAAAAAGCAATTGATTTATCATTTATGGAAACAAGGTTTGAGCTTGGTGGAGGCACGCTTGGTTGGTGAAAGTCTTCTGGTCAGCCCTCAGCAAATGATTTATTTGATTGGAACAAAAAAATTAGATAATCAGATGTCTCCTTCTAGCGGTTTACTTTCCCAAAAGGTTAATGGGGTAAAAACTGTGGAAAACGAAGTGCATTCTAAGGAATTTGCAGTCTTATTAAGCGTTGATGTGAAAAAGCCTGTGCAAAAAGAGAGTGATAGAGGATTGTCACCAGAGCAGTTGCCAGAAACTGGGGATAAATCTACATGGCAATCAACGACTGCTATGATGTTGGGCTTATCATCTATTATGCTTGGTTTAGCAAAGGTAAAGAAAAGGCTATTTAAGTCATAAAGGCAGTCGAGCAGCTCTTCAATCGAGGGGCTGTTTTGAATCTGAAACTAGCAGTTATGCTATAATCACACTCTTCGAAGATCAAATGCAGACTTTGTTGTCTTGTTCTGATGAACTTCAGTTTTATCTGCACCAACGGCGCCTAGTCTGATGTTGATTTTCATTGCGTATAAGAAAAAAACAAAAAGGAATGTTTATGGTTTTATCAAAAAAGCGAGCACGTAAGGTTATTGAAGAGATTATCGCTCTTTTTCCAGATGCCAAGCCCAGTTTAGATTTTCGTAATAGCTTTGAATTGTTAATAGCAGTGACCCTGTCGGCACAGACAACAGATGCAGCGGTCAATAAGGTGACGCCAGCTCTCTTTGAAGCCTTTCCGACTCCCGCTGATATGGCTTTAGCAGAGGAAGAAGAGATTGCTAGGTATATTTCACGTCTGGGACTTTATCGTAATAAGGCTAAGTTTTTGAAAAAATGCTCCCAACAGCTCTTGGAAGACTTTGGTGGAGAGGTGCCCAGAACTCGATCTGAGTTGGAAAGTTTGGCAGGTGTAGGACGTAAGACAGCTAATGTGGTTATGAGTGTTGGTTTTGGGATACCAGCTTTTGCGGTTGATACCCATGTCACCAGAATTTGTAAGCATCATGATATTGTTAAAAAATCAGCCACTCCACTTGACATTGAAAAACGTGTCATGGAGGTACTACCTGAGGAAGAATGGCTAGCGGCTCATCAGGCGATGATTTACTTTGGTCGTGCCATCTGTCATCCTAAAAATCCAGAATGTCACAAATACCCTCAACTTTATGACTTTTCTGAAATTTAAATCAATCCAGTGCTTTCTTGGTGATGGGATTTGTTAAAAACGCCTTGATAAAAGGTTTTCTAGCAGGTTTAGGGCTGAAATGTTTAGCTTATTGCTAGATTTTATGCTATAATATAAGCATTATACTTACTTTTTAGGAGAACATTGATGGAAGACCCCGGTCAGTCCTTGATTTTACAATTTATTTTATTACTTATTTTAACCCTGCTCAATGCCTTTTTCTCAGCCAGCGAGATGGCTCTTGTTTCCTTGAACCGATCTCGTGTTGATCAAAAAGCCGAAGAGGGTGATAAGAAGTTCATTCGTTTGGTGAAGGTTTTAGAAAATCCTAATAACTTTTTATCAACCATTCAGGTTGGGATTACCCTTATTAACCTCTTGGCTGGTGCCAATTTTGCAGATTCTTTAGGTGAGGTTGTTGCCGGTTGGTTTGGCAACTCTAGACTTGCAGATACGATTGGGAGTGTGGTTTCCCTTATCTTCTTGACTTACATCTCTATTGTTTTTGGTGAACTTTATCCCAAACGAATTGCCATGAACCTTAAGGAAAATCTTGCTGTTATTTCAGCACCAGTTATTTTGGTTTTGAGTAAGATTGTAAGTCCCTTTGTTTGGTTGTTATCAGCCTCAACCAATCTTCTCAGTCGTATCACACCAATGAGTTTTGATGATGCAGATGAGCAGATGACACGTGATGAAATTGAATACATCTTGACTAACAGTGAAGCTTCACTAGATGCAGACGAGATTGGCATGCTTCAAGGGATTTTCTCTCTTGATGAGATGATGGCGCGTGAGGTTATGGTACCTCGTACAGATGCTTTCATGGTAGACATCAATGATGACATCAAGGAAATTGTTCAAGCTATTTTAAAAGAGAATTATTCTCGTATTCCTGTTTATGATGGGGATAAGGATAAGGTTATCGGTCTTATTCATACCAAGAAAATCCTTAATGATGCCTTTGCTAACGGCTTTGATAACATCAATATTCGTCGTATTATGCAAGAGCCCCTATTTGTTCCAGAGACTATTTTTGTAGATGATCTTTTGACGCAGCTGAGAGCAACCCAGAACCAAATGGCTATTCTTTTAGATGAATACGGTGGATTGGCAGGTATTGCGACTTTAGAAGATCTTCTAGAAGAGATTGTCGGTGAAATTGATGATGAAACAGATCTTGCGGCTGAGTCAGTTCGCGAAATCGCTGAAAATACCTATATTGTTCAAGGAACGATGACCCTTAATGAGTTCAATGGTTATTTCGATACAACCTTAGAAAGTGATGACGTTGATACCATTGCTGGTTACTATCTAACAGGGGTCGGGTCGATTCCAAGTCAAGAAGTTAAAGAATCCTACACAGTTGACAGTGGTGATAAGCAACTGACCTTGATCAACGATAAGGTTAAGGATGGACGCATTAACAAATTAAAATTATTGGTTTCTGAAGTTCCTAAGGAGGAAGAAGAAGCCTAGATTTCACATTCAGAGTTCAAAAGAGCTCTGGATTTTTATTTTAGGAAGTTGATGGGAAAGACTTTCTGACTGTACTATAAAAGAACTTGTCGTATTAGTCGCACCATTTTCTTGTGACTCTTTTATTTTAATGATGAAAAGTGTATAATAGAAAATATAAAAACGGTTACATAAAGTTTTCACGTATGGGAGGTTGCAATGACTGAAATTGATTATTCACAGGTAACGGGAATGGTACATTCAACAGAAAGTTTCGGGTCTGTTGATGGTCCAGGTATTCGTTTTATTGTCTTCATGCAAGGTTGTAAAATGCGTTGTCAGTATTGTCATAATCCTGATACTTGGCAAATGGAGACGAATAATTCACAGGAAAGAACAGTCGAAGACGTCTTAAATGAAGCAATGAAATACCGTCATTTCTGGGGGAAACATGGTGGAATTACCGTTTCAGGTGGAGAAGCTCTTCTACAAATTGAGTTTGTTACAGCCCTTTTTCATGAAGCAAAAAAATATGGTATCCATTGCACTCTGGACACTTGTGCTCTACCATTTCGTGACAAGCCAGCCTATCATGAGATTTTTGACAAGCTTTTAGAAGTGACTGATTTGGTACTTCTTGATATTAAAGCCATTCGTCCTGAGAAACACAAAATTGTAACAGGTCAATCTAACCGCAATATCCTAGCTTGTGCTCGCTATCTTTCTGACAAGGGGAAACCTGTTTGGATTCGTCACGTCTTGGTTCCTGGATTGACAGATGTCGATGAAGAATTGGAAGAACTGGGTGAATTTGTCAAAACACTTAAAAATGTGGATAAGTTTGAAGTCCTACCTTATCATACAATGGGTGAGTTTAAGTGGCGTGAATTAGGAGTTCCGTATAAACTTGAAGGTGTTAAACCGCCAACACCAGCGCGTGTTCAAAATGCCAAGGACATCATGAAGACAGAAACTTACACAGAATACATGAAACGCATGCAAGGTGCTTAATTGAATTCAGCTGGGACAATAGTCCTAGTTTTTTATTATAGTTTTTGTAAGATGAAGTAGCTTATTTACCAGCAAGCCCTTTGGTAGTTAGCCTGACTTATGGTATAATGTAACAGAATTTAAAATAATAAAGAGGTACAAACATGTCTAAATTTTTAGTTTTTGGTCATCAAAATCCTGACACAGATGCCATTGCATCATCATATGGATGGGCATACTTGGAGCGCACAGCCTTTGGTCGTGACGCTGAAGCAGTAGCACTTGGTACACCAAATGAGGAGACAGCTTTTGCGCTAAACTACTTTGGTGTAGAGGCTCCACGTGTGGTTGAATCAGCTAAAGCTGAGGGTGTTAGCCAAGTTATCTTGACTGACCACAACGAATTTCAACAGTCAATCTCAGACATCCATGACGTAGAAGTGGTAGCTGTTATTGATCATCACCGTGTGGCTAATTTTGAGACTGCAAACCCTCTTTACATGCGCTTAGAACCGGTTGGATCTGCGTCATCAATCGTTTTTCGTGCTGCCAAAGAAAACAATGTAGAACTTCCAAAAGAAGTTGCCGGTCTTTTGCTTTCAGGATTGATTTCCGATACACTTCTTTTGAAATCACCAACCACTCACGAATCAGACCCACAGGTTGCTAAAGAATTGGCAGAAATTGCTGGTATCAACTTGGAAGAATACGGTCTTGAATTGCTCAAAGCAGGTACAAATCTCGCTAGCAAGTCAGCGGCAGAATTGATTGATATTGATGCAAAAACATTTGAACTTAACGGTAACAATGTCCGTGTAGCTCAAGTAAACACTGTTGATATTAATGATGTCTTGGAACGCCAAGAGGAAATCGAAGCGGCAATCTCAGAAGCTGTTGTATCAGAAGGTTACTCCGACTTCGTCTTGATGATTACTGATATTCTTAACTCAAACTCAGAAATCCTTGCACTTGGTTCAAATATGGACAAGGTTGAAGCAGCGTTTAACTTCAAACTTGAAAACAATCACGCATTTCTTGAAGGTGCCGTTTCACGTAAGAAACAAGTGGTACCACAATTAACAGAAAGCTTCAATGCTTAAAAGATGACAAAAGGTAGAAATCATTTTCAATTTCTACCTTTCGGATTGGAGAAAAAGTCCATTTTGGACATTTTCTTCAATCTTTTTTTTTTGTAGCTAAAAACAAAACTCCCAAAAACGTTGAAATAATAGCGTTTCTAAAAGTTTATACTCTTCGAAAATCAAAAGCAGACCTTGTTGACTTGATTTGATGGCCTTCAGTTCTATCTGCATCGGCGGCGGCTAGCCTGTTTTTGATTTTCAGTGAGTATTAGTTATTCTTCATCTCCCTGCAAGATTTCCCGAATTATCAAATTTTAAGGAGTTTGTCTACCTTTTTTAGCCTTTTGTACACTGTAGTGGTGACTGATGGTCAAGTATGCGAGAGAATCATATTGGTCCTCTTTTTTTGCATGTTTCCAGCGATGAGTATTGAGTCTTTCTAAGGTGAGTTTTTATGGTATAGTTTTTTGAATTAACCTTGATACCTCATGACTTCCGACTTGCCGTACTCATACTCTTCGAAAATCAAAAGCATACCTCGTTGACTTAACTTGATGAACACCGGCTCTATCTGCATCGGCGGCTAGTCTGCTTTTGATTTTCATTGGGTATCAAGTACCTCAGTTCCTTGTCTGAAAGTTAATTCATTTGACTATAAAGTCAAAACTGAAAAAGCCCTATGACCCCTGTGGTGGTGTTACCCACTACAGAAATTATAGAGACTTTTTGTTACAGTTTCACTTTCGTCATTAAATAAAGGAAATAAGGCGCCCCAATTAAGGTGACAACAATTCCGGTTGGAATCCCTGTTCCAACAAGTAATACGCGCCCGATAGTGTCAGCAACCAAAAGTAAAATCATGCCAAGGATAATACTGCTTGGTATCGTCAAATGATGATCACCACCCAATAGTTTCCGTGTGATATGCCCAGCAACAAGTCCGACGAAGGTGATGTTACCAATTAGGACAACACTGAGAGAGGCTAGAGCAGTTGATAGGACGAGGACAATTAGTCTTTCCCTATGAAGATTTAAGCCTAGAGCTAGAGCGGTTTGTTCGTTGAGATTCATGATATTAAGAGACTGACTTTTGGTATAAGTGATGAGCCAAAGAAGAAGCAAAGCCGGTGCAAAGACTAATATCCTTGCCCATGACCCTCCAGAAATACTGCCACTCAACCAGCTGACAATGAAATCAACTTTAAAATCATCAATGCTAGAAACAATGGTAACCATGAGTCCTGACAATATGCTGGACATGCCGATACCAGCAATGATTAAGCGTGTTGGATTTACACCGTGATTCTTTTTACGAGAAATCCAGTAAACAGTGACAATCGTTGCTGCCCCACCCAACATTGCCAAAAAAGGTGTCAGTGCTATGGCTTTAACATCTGACAAGTCAGAATAGCCGACAACAAGTGCAACAACTAGTCCTGCACCAGAATTGATACCTAAAATACCAGAATCAGCCAAGGGATTCTTGGTAAGGTTTTGCAGGAGCAAGCCGGCTAAGGCAAGGGATCCTCCACCCAAAAGACAGGCGATAATGCGTGGCAAACGAATTTTGGTGATAATCAGAGTCATTCCTCTAGAAGCTTGACCGGTTAAGACATCAATAAGATCCATAAAAGAAGCGTTAGCATAACCGACTGATAAGGCAATGAAAAAACAGGTAGCCAATAAGAAAATTAAGGCAAGAAAGGTTAGCTTAGTGCGTTTAGGCTGTACAATCATAAGTATTTCCCCCTTCTAATGAGCCACAAGAAGCAAGGAAGGCCGACAACAGCAATAATGGCACTAATAGGCGTTTCTGTGGGAGGGTTGATCATTCGTGAGACAATATCGACCCAAAGTAAGAATACCGCCCCAGCGTAAGCTGATAAGGGAAGAATAAGGCGGTAATCCTTTGGAACAAAGAGTTTGATGACGTGAGGTATAATTAAACCGACAAAGGCAATCGAACCGACCATAGCAACAGCGCCTGATGAGATAACTAGAACGATTACTAATAATAATAAGGTAATGAGAAAAGTTTCTTGACCAAGGGCTTTAGCCACGGTCTCATTTAAACTGAGAATGGTTAATTGATGGGCAAATAATTGAGCTAAGACAAGTCCAAGAATAATAATAGGAATAATCAAGCTAATCATAGACCAGTTGATTTGTGCCAGACCACCTGCCTGCCAACCAATAACGGTGGTTTCAAGATTGAAATAGATAGTTATAGCTTGACCGAGTGCAGAAAATAGTGTGGAAACCATAGCTCCAGCCAAGATTAAACGCAGTTGATTGTAGCCCTTCCCTTTCTGATAGGATAGGATGAACACCATCAGAGCAGCAAGAGTAGAGCCAAAGAGACAAATTAATAAGATTTGGAGATAGTGGAGATTGCTAATAAAGGCATAGGCAATGATGAGGGCTAAGCCGGCTCCAGCATTGATACCAAGAAGCCCTGGATCAGCGATGGCATTTCGTGTAATCCCTTGCATAAGAGCCCCGGCTTGAGCCATGGCAGCCCCAACAAAGATGGCAGCTAGCATACGTGGCAGACGAATATCAATCACAACATCTTGAATTTTCGAATTGGTGAGAGGGTGTTGCAAAGCAGTTAACACTTCTTTGTGAGAAAAATTAACAGCTCCAAAGCGTAAACCAATGTAGCTCCCAAATAGGAGAAGGGTAGTGAGAATGAAAAAAACAAGCCAAAGTAATTTTGGCCTATTTTGATGAGTCATTAAGGGCGTCATGATAGCCTTTCTAATGATTAGTTAGCTTTTTTGACAGCAGTGGTAAAAGCATCTAGTTGTAGCTCAAGTGACATTGGGTCAGCGAAGTAGAAGAGGTTGTAGTCAACATTTAAAACGTGTCCTTCTTTAACCGCAGGAATGTTTTTCCAAACATCGCTTTCTTTAAGTGATGAGGCGGCTTTTTTATTATCTTTATTGATATTGACGACAGCATAGTCACCAATATAGTCGCCAAGAACTTCTTGAGAAACACCAAACCATCCCTTTTTAAAGACATCTTTTTGAACTTTTTCAGGTGCTTTATAGCCTAGAGCGCGGTATATTAGCTCACTGCCGCGACCAAATTCTGGACCATAGAGATAGATACTTTTATCGTAGAAATCCATCACAGTAAAAGTGGTATCTGGCTTGAGTTGCTTAGCCAGTTTCTTTTTCGTTTGAGACACTTTTTTGTCCCAATCTTGACGCCATGATTTGGCTTCTTTTTCTTTACCAAAAACCTGACCTAGTTGATCCATGACCTGAAGATAATCGCTAGCGCCAAATTCAATAGCTAGTACAGGTGCGATTTCTTTGAGCTTATCGATGTTTTCATCAAGTGAAAAAACAATAATCAAATCAGGATCTTCGGCAGCAATAGCTTCAGTATCAGCTGATGTCAGTTGTGGCAATCCTTTTAATTTATCGCCAAAAGCAGTGCTATTTTTTTCTAAATCAAGAGAATAAGAAGAGACATCAACACCAAGTTTTAAAAGATAACCCGTGTATGAATAAGCAAAGTTGACGACTTTTTTAGGGTTTTCAGGGACATCACCATAGTAGGTAAATCCTTTTATCTTAGGCATGCTAGAGATTTTAACTTCTTCTGATTTTGCGGTTTCTTTTTTAGAAGAGCTACAAGCTACCAGAAGAAAACAAGCAGTAATAAGACAAATGAGCGTTAGGAATTTGCGATTTTTCATAAATCCTCCGAATGTGATAATAATTGATAAGAGAGTAAAATGGGACGTTTGGAAACAGGATCGTCGATAATATGAGCCTTGATTTGGAAAATATCTTCAATACGTTTAGAGGTAATAATCTCTTTAACAGGTCCTTGATAACGAATTTTCCCTTTCTTCATAGCGATGATGTGATCGGAAAAACGGGCTGATAAATTGAGGTCATGGAGAACCATGATAATGGTTTTATCAGATTCTTTATTTAGGCGTTCCAACAATTCAAGAACTTCAAGTTGGTGGTTGAGATCCAGATAAGTCGTTGGTTCATCTAGAAAAATAGTATCGGTATCTTGAGCCAAAGCCATGGCAATCCAGACACGTTGGCGCTGACCTCCGCTGAGACTATCTACTTCAAGATTGGCAAGTTCTGTTACCTTTGTCATTTCCATTGCCCAGTGGATGCGATTGCGGTCATGAGCTGTCAGAGTTCCCAGATATTTTTGGTGAGGAAAGCGACCATAGGATACTAATTCATAAACTGTAATGCCCTCAGTTGCTTCTAGAACTTGAGGGAGCAGAGCGATTTTTTTTGCAACCTCTTTAGTGGGCATTGTTGCGATAGACTGACCATCAAGGTAAATCTGTCCTTTTTTGATGCTATGGATACGCGTCAAGGCTTTGAGTAAGGTAGATTTCCCGCAACCGTTAGCGCCGATGATGGTAGTTATGGCACCTCTAGGAAGACTGACCGAAAGATTTTCAATAATGGTAGTGTGATCATATGCCACATCAATATCGTGGGCTTGAATCTCTGACAAGGTAGGTCCTCCATTCTTAAAGTAACATTTCATCGACGAAATCTATGACGTGTTTTAAAGATTAAAAAATCCAATTTTTTAACTATTTATTCGGTCTGATCTTGACTAATCCGTGTTTGATTATAGCATAGTAAAAAGGCTTTCAAAAGCCCTTTTTACCTCTTTTTGCAGAAAATTTTCTTAACAATAATCATTCAAAAAAATATCAATAATAGTTATAAAAATGAGTGATAATCATTCTAAATAATCATAAAAATGCTTTTGCAACTTCTAAATCGCCATCGTATTCAGCGCGTTTACCTTCGACGATTTGATAGGCGTCTGCTCCTTTACCAGCAATGATGACGGCATCGTTTTCATTTACCGTTTCTTTCATAGCGGCTTGAATAGCTTCCTTACGGTCAATAATGATTTTGACAGGACGGCTGATGTGGCTAGCGATTTCTTCAGAGATGGTTTGTGGATTTTCAAAGTTGGGGTCGTCAGCCGTTAGGATAACACCTAGACTGGGGTACTGATTAATGACATGACCAAAGTCAGCACGGCGACTCTCTCCTTTGTTACCTGGGGCACCCAAAATCAAAGTAATCTGCCCTTTTTGGTGTTGACTGACAACCTCCAGTAATTTGGTTAGGCTATCGCCGTTGTGAGCATAATCGACAAATACTTTTGCACCGTTTTCTTGTGTCAAAACTTCCATGCGACCAGGGACACGGGTCTTAGAAATGCCTTTTTTGATGTCCTCAAGGCTTGCTCCCAGACGTAGACAGGCTAATCCGGCGGCAATGGCATTCTCTTGATTAAAGTCTCCAATTAATTGAATATCGTAATGTCCAGCTAGTTTCCCGATAGCATCAAAAGAAAAAGCAGTGCTGTTCTGAATAGCATTGTCAGAATCTTGACCATAGAAATCATGGGGGATATTTTCAACTTGTTCTTTAACAACTTGGAAGTGTTCCATACCACTGTTGATAACGGTTGCCTTGCTATTGAGCATTAGCAGACGCTTGTGGTAGAAATAATCTTCAAAGGTTGGGTGTTCAATGGGTCCAATGTGGT
Source organism: Streptococcus thoraltensis DSM 12221 (assembly GCF_000380145.1). Lineage (GTDB taxonomy): Bacteria > Bacillota > Bacilli > Lactobacillales > Streptococcaceae > Streptococcus > Streptococcus thoraltensis. The sequence goes on from NZ_KB904630.1 coordinate 124,871, forward strand.
CAGGGCTGATATTGAGAAAGACCCCGACATCAAAGGTTAAGCCATAGACACGTTTGACCAGATAAGCCTGACTGGAGACTTCCATAATCAGATGAGTCATGCCGTTTGAGACAGCCTCAGACATCATTTTAAAAAGGTCTAAACTTTCAGGTGTGGTCAAGGTTGACTTGAAAAAGGTTTTGCCATCTAAAGTCGTATTCATTGTTGATAGCATGGCTGGCTTATGGCTTTCTTTCAAGATGTGATAGGCAAAATAGGCAGCAGTTGTCTTACCTTTAGTACCTGTAAATGCCAGTAATTGGAGTTTTTCTTGAGGGTTATCGTAAAAATCCATAGCAATCAGACTCATGGCTTGTTTGATGTCATTGACCAAGATTGCTGGGATACCGACTTCATAATCAATTTCAGAAACATACCAGCTAAGTCCCTCAGAGATGGCTTGTTCTAGAAATTCAGCTTTGAAGGATGCGCCTTTGGCAAAAAAAAGTGTCCTAGCATCGACATCTCGGCTGTCATAGCTTAATTTATCAAAACTAACCCCTTGCCAGTTAAAGAAATAACCTTGAGGGTGATTGATTTGACGGTAATTTTGATCGTTCTTTAATATATCTAATACGGTTTCTATTTGCATCATACTTCTTATTTTAGACCTATGGCTATAGTTTTACAAGTCCTATGCAAAAGTTTATAATAAATTGAAGAAAATTTAGAAGGATAAGAAAATGTCTGAAAGCAAATCCAAAGTCTCCCAACAGGAGCAGATGATGCGTGGGACTGCCTGGTCGGCAGCCGGAAGTTTCATCAGTCGTTTATTAGGAGTGGTCTATATCATTCCTTGGTACCTGTGGATGGGCGAGCATGCCAATGAGGCTAACGCGCTTTTTACGCAAGGTTATAACATCTACTCGCTCTTTCTTTTGATTTCCACATCGGGCTTAAATGTGGCAGTGGCGAAACAGATTGCAAAATATAATGCCATGGACAGGCGAGCTGAGACGATGCAGTTGATTCGTGAATTCCTCAAGTTCATGCTGATTCTTGGTCTCATCAGTGCCGGGATTATGTTTTTCCTGTCTCCAGTTATTGCGAGACTTTCAGGGGCAGGAGATGAGCTAATACCGGTTATTCAAAGCCTGTCTTGGTCTGTTTTTATTTTTCCGATGATGAGTGTCATTCGTGGTATTTTTCAAGGCCATAATGACCTGGCTCCATTTGCCAAGAGTCAAGTGGCAGAACAATTTATCCGTGTTATTTGGATGCTTTTGACAGCCTACTTTATCATGCAACTTGGTTCTGGTGATTATGTTAAGGCTGTCACTCAGTCAACCTTTGCGGCTTTTCTTGGAATGCTGGCTAGTATGGCTGTGCTTTTCTATTATTTAGCCAAATCAAACTTGTTAAAGCCAATCTTTTTTGAAAAGACAAAAGACGTATCTGTTGATGCTAAAGGCTTGTTGATTGAGACTTTGAAAGAGGCTATTCCGTTTATTGTGACTGGATCAGCCATTCAAATTTTTAGTTTGATTGATCAATTCTCCTATATTAATTTTATGACGCTTATTACAAGTTATAGTCGCTCAGAACTTTCAATTCACTTCGCTTATTTTGCTTCAAATCCTAATAAGGTTGTCATGCTCTTGGTGTCTGTTGCAGGCTCCATTGGGGGGGTTGGAATCGCACTATTGACTGAGAATTATGTCAAAAAAGATATGAAGGCGGCTGCTAGTTTGATTACTAATAATCTACAAATGCTCTTTATGTTCATTATGCCAGCCATTGTTGGAATCCTTGTTTTAGCCAAACCAGTTTATACAATCTTCTACGGTGCACCTAGTCAGATGGCACTTGGTATGTTTGTGGCAGCCATGGTTCAAACAGTATTTCTAGCTCTTTATATCATGTTGTCACCCATGCTTCAAGCCATGTTTGAAAATCGAAAAGCCATGCGCTATTTCATCTATGGATTGATTACCAAGATTGTCCTACAGATTCCCATGATCTACCTTTTTCATGGTTATGGTCCACTCTTGTCAACTTCTATTGCTTTAGCGGTTCCGATTGCGTTAAGCTATCTTCGCTTGCAACATCTAACGCCCATCAATGCCTCTGGTTTAACACGTCGTTTGCAATTAATTAATCTAATGACGCTTGCTATGGCTGTTTTGACCGCGATTGTAACACTTGGTTTAAGTTTTGTGCTGGATCCTGCCAGCCGTGTTCACAGTGTGCTTTATGTTGTTGTGGTTGGTGCTGTTGGTGTTCTAAGTTATGGCTACATGTCACTTAAAACTCGCATGCTGGATAAGTTGATTGGTGGCCGTGCCAATCGTCTTCGTGAGAAATTTAAGATTTCATAAATCACTATATTGAAGGTTGGACCACTGTCCAGCCTTTTATAGTCTTTTGTATTAACTTTGAGACATGGTCACTTTCGACTTGCCCTACTCATACTCAATGAAAAACAAGAACTGTCTGCGTCTTTTCTGTTCCTTGTTTGAAAGTCCATTCATTTGATTATAAAGTTGCTTGAAAACCTGTTTTTTTGCTAGTTGAGGTTGCTTGTTTTGCTTAATAACCCTATCTCAAGCCATCAGGGTGGTTCGTGTTGTTTATCCTCAATGAAAATCAAAACAGATTAGGCGACGCTGCTGTAGTTAGGACTGAACGTTATCAAATCAAATCAAGTCAACGACGTCTGGGTTCATTTTTGAAGAGTGTTAATCGCTATAATTTAAAACTATATCACTCTATCATAAATCGGTATAATCCTTTATCTGTTATCTTTTTTGAGAAATGTTAGAATAATTGTACTTGATTAAAATTGGCTATTATAAGTATTCTAGAATCAGAAAAATAGAGGAGATTTATGACTAAAGATTATCAATTGGCTACTGTTTTAGCGCAAGCAGGCATCAAATCAGATGATGCAACCGGCTCACTGGTTGCTCCAATCCATTTATCAACCACTTATCAACATCCAGAATTTGGCAAGTCCACTGGATTTGATTACACACGAACTAAGAATCCGACGCGAAGCATTTTGGAAGAAACGCTAGCAAAAATTGAAAGAGCAGACTTTGCTATTGCCACAAGTTCAGGCATGAGTGCTGTTGTTCTTGCATTTTCACTCTTTTCGTATGGAAGTAAGGTGGTTGCAGCGCGTGATTTATATGGCGGTTCTTTCCGTTGGTTTAATAATCAGGAAGCGCAAGGACGCTTTAAGTTCACTTATACCAATACCGAAGAGGAAATGATTGCTTCTATTGATGAATCAACTGATGTGGTTTACATCGAAACCCCAACCAATCCCTTGATGGTCGAATTTGACATTGAAAAAGTGGCTAAGGTGGCTCATGATAATGGAGCAAAAGTCTTAGTTGATAATACTTTCTATAGTCCTGTTTATCAAAATCCGATTCTGCTTGGTGCTGATATTATCATTCATTCAGCGACAAAATACTTATCAGGTCACAATGATGTCTTAGCAGGTGTTGTTGTCACAGATAATGAAGAGCTTTTTGACGAGCTGATGTATCATTACAACACAACTGGTCCTAATTTATCTCCTTTGGATTCCTATCTTCTAATGCGTGGTCTCAAAACTCTAAAAATCCGCATGGAAGCTGTAACAAAAAATGCTCAAGAGTTGGCGATTTTTTTAGAAAATCATGTAGCTATTAGAGAAGTTCTTTACACGGGAAGAGGGGGTATGGTTTCTTTTAAAGTTAAAGATCAAGGGAAAATTCCTGAACTATTAAACAGTCTCAAAATCATTAGTTTTGCAGAAAGTTTGGGTGGTGTGGAAAGCTTGATTACCTATCCAGCTACACAGACCCATGCTGATATTCCTGCTGAAGTACGCTCCTCATATGGTTTGACCGACGATTTGTTGCGATTATCTGTAGGAATCGAGGATATAAGAGATTTGAAAGCTGATTTAGAACAAGCCTTGAATAAGTAAGGAGATAGTATGACCAAGTATAATTTTACAGATGTTCCAGAACGTATAAAAACCAACGCTATCAAGTGGCAAAAAGTGAAGCAGGATTCGGAGATTATTCCTCTTTGGATTGCTGATATGGACTTCCATGTTTTTCCAGCCATGACAGAGGCGTTAGAGGAATTTGCCAAGATTTCTGTTTTTGGCTATGATGCTCCAAAAGATAGCCTCTATCAGGCTATTCAAGATTGGGAAAGAACACAGCATCAAGTTGCCGTTAACAAGGAAGATATTGTCTTGATTGAAGGAGTGGTACCGGCTATTTCAGTAGCTATCAAGGCATTCACGGATAAAGGGGATGCTGTGCTCATCAACACACCCGTTTACCCACCTTTTGCACGAAGCGTCACATTGGCAGAGCGCCTTTTAGTCACCAATTCTTTAGTGGATAATGATGGGCATTTTGAGATAGATTTCGACCAGCTGGAAAAAGACTTGGTTGATAATGCTGTTAAACTCTATATCTTTTGTAGTCCTCATAACCCTGGAGGACGAGTTTGGACCAGAGAGGAGATGGTTAAGGTAGCAGAACTTTGCCGAAAACACGGTGTTTATCTAGTTTCAGATGAGATTCATCAAGATTTAGCCCTTTTTGGAAATAAGCACCATAGCCTCTTGGCTGTCAGTCTTGACTATCAAGACTTTGCACTGGTATTGGCAAGTGCGACCAAGACTTTCAATCTTGCAGGAACTAAGAATAGCTTTGCGCTTATTCCAAATCCGAAGTTAAGAAAAGCTTTTATGGATGCGCAGTTGGCTAATAATCAGCACGAAGTTTCAACGCTGGGCTTTTTAGCTACCGAAACAGCTTTAAGGTATGGCAAGGACTGGTTGGATGAGTTAAAAACAGTTCTGGAGACAAATATAAATCTACTGACTGAAACCTTGATCGCACAAACAGATATTAAGGTTATGAAACCGGAGGGAACCTATCTGGTTTGGCTGGATTTTTCTGAGTATGGTATTGATCATAATGAACTAGGAAGAATTCTCCAAGAAGACGTTAAATTGATTTTAAACGATGGGGTAACCTTTGGAAAAGAGGGAGAATATCACTTTCGTCTAAATGTGGCAACACCAATATCTTTATTAGAAAAGGCTTTGAAGCGCTTAGTAAAAGCATTTCCCAAAAGATAGATGAATTTTATGTGATTGCCTTGCTCAAATCCTCCCCTCGAGGAGGATTTTTTGATATAATAAATAAAAACAATAGAAAGTGGTTTTAAATCATGGGAAAATTCCAAGTCATTTCACATCCGCTCATTCAACACAAGCTCTCAATCTTACGTCGTTCAACAACTCCGACAAAGGATTTTAGAGAATTAGTTGATGAAATTGCTATGTTGATGGGATACGAAGTGTCTCGTGACTTGCCTCTTGAAGACGTTGAAATTGAAACTCCAGTGACAACAACCGTTCAAAAACAATTGGCTGGTAAAAAATTAGCCATTGTTCCCATCCTTCGTGCTGGTATTGGTATGGTAGATGGGCTTTTGAGCCTCGTTCCAGCCGCCAAAGTTGGTCATATCGGTATGTACCGTGATGAGGAGACACTTGAGCCAGTTGAATACTTGGTTAAATTACCAGAAGACATTGATCAACGCCAAATTTTCTTAGTTGACCCAATGCTTGCGACTGGTGGCTCAGCTATCTTAGCAGTTGATTCGCTTAAAAAACGCGGTGCGACAAATATTCGCTTTGTATGTTTAGTGGCTGCTCCAGAAGGTGTTGAAAAATTGCAAGCGGCTCATCCAGATGTTGACATCTACGCAGCATCTCTTGATGAAAAACTAAATGAGCATGGCTACATTGTTCCTGGTCTTGGTGACGCAGGTGACCGTCTCTTTGGTACAAAGTAGAGATAGTGTTGGCATTAGCCAAAGGGGAGCAAGAGATTGCTCTTTCCTTTTAAATGTAAAATTAGCACTCTGCTACATAGAATGCTAAAAATTGAGTTTTTTATTTGACCTTTTTTGACCAAAGTCATATAATAAAATCAATCATTTAATTGGCAACTTTGTTTGCTAAGAAATAGTGAAATAGTGAAATAGTGAAATGGAGAAAAATATGATTCCTGTAGTTATTGAACAAACATCACGCGGTGAACGCTCTTATGATATTTATTCACGTCTTTTAAAAGACCGTATTATCATGTTGACTGGTCCAGTTGAAGACAACATGGCAAACTCAGTTATTGCACAGTTGCTCTTTTTGGACGCACAAGACCCAACTAAAGATATTTACCTTTATGTCAATACGCCAGGTGGTTCTGTATCTGCTGGTTTGGCTATTGTTGATACTATGAACTTTATTAAGGCTGACGTTCAAACCATTGTTATGGGGATGGCAGCTTCAATGGGAACAATTATCGCATCATCAGGTGCCAAAGGTAAACGTTTCATGTTGCCAAATGCAGAATACATGATGCACCAGCCTATGGGCGGTACTGGTGGCGGTACGCAACAAACCGACATGGCTATTGCAGCTGAGCATCTTTTGAAAACACGTCACAAATTGGAAAAAATTCTTTCTGATAATTCCGGACAAAGCATGGAAAAAATCCACATTGATGCTGAACGTGATCGTTGGATGGATGCTGAAGAAACACTTGCTTATGGCTTCATTGATGCTATTATGGATAACAACGAATTAAAATAATTCAGAATATGCCCTATCCTGTTTGGCAGGTTTCAGATTGAAGGGAATGTCCATTTTGGACTTTTTCTTCAATCTTTTTTCTTAGTATGTTTGTTTTGAAAATTTTGCTATAATAGTAGAAATAAGACTGAATTAGAAAAAGGGTACTATGAAAATCAAAGAAAGAGTTGGCCTTGCGATTTATCTTTATTATAATCGCGACGCTAGAAAGTTAAGTAAACTTGGTGATATTCTTTACCATTCAAAACGTTTTAAATACCTAATGATGTATATTGATAAAGAGCAAGAAGAAGACATTGTGGCGACTCTAAAAACAATGAAATTTGTTAAAAAGGTTAAGCCGTCGGCTCTTGATGATATTGACATGAATTTTGTTGGTAATCTGGAAAACACGGAACAGATTAACTGAAAAAAGAGACACCGTTATTAGCAGCATTAGCAGCGATAATCTGGATTTAATACGAGAAGGCATAATAGTGTCACTCTAATATTGGGACTGCTGGTCAGTTTTTAAAGATTGGTTCGAAGACAATACCTATGTAAAGGGATGTTTTTGAACCAATCTTTTTTTGCTATGCAATGGATATATTTTAGGGAGGAAAAAATCTAGTTGTTCATTTTGAGCAACTAGATTTTTAGTTATGTGGCTTTAAGCCCAGTCTCGCTCCGATAGGTGCGAGACAAATAAACCACTCGCTATGCGGGTGCGCATTGAATGTTATACAAAAAATCTCCAAACGCGACACAATAAAGGAATTCAAGCCTACTGTACAGCGAAAGGAGATAATAATATGGCACAAAAGGCACATAGTTTATCGCACACAAAATGGATGTGTAAATATCACATTGTGTTTCCCCCTAAGTATAGACGAAAAATCATCTATAATCAATATAGAAGTAGTTTGGGGGAGATATTTCGCCGATTATGCAGTTATAAGGGGGGAAATTATAGAAGGACATCTGATGCCAGACCATGTTCACATGTTAGTCAGCATTCCACCACGGATAAGTGTATCAAGTTTCATGGGATACTTAAAAGGTAAAAGTGCCTTAATGATGTTTGATAAACACGCCAACTTAAAATATAAATTTGGGAACCGCCATTTTTGGGCAGGGGGATATTACGTGAGTACGGTTGGTCTCAATGAAGCCACCATAAAGAAATACATCCAAGAGTAAACAAATAATCTGGGAGATTATTTGTTCCATGATATCGCACTAGACAAGCTGAGTGTGAAAGAGTATGAAGATCCCTTTAGGGATAATGGTAAGTAGTACAACTGCCTCTTTGAGAGGCTGGTGACGAGTCAAGAGCAGTGAGGCTTAAACAAAGTGAAAGCCAGCGTCTTTAGGCGCTGGCTGGGAATTTGGGCTTATAGCCCCGATTCAAACCACCCGTTAGACGGGTGGTCATGATTATCCCACACCGATAACAATAATGCTTCCTAGTATGATTAGAAAGAGTGTTAAACGATTATATTTTTTCATGTGAAAATCCTCGCTTTAGTTTTTTTTTAAATTATTATATGCTAATATTTATTAAACCCAAATTGTCAAATTAAGCTAGACATTTTACGTAACTCAGAAAAACCTGATATGGTGTTCGATAATTTAAAGATTTCCTAGGAATTCTATTTCGTTTATCAGTGATAGCTGATAAATATTTCTGAGGAATACCATTGAAATCCATTTGCTTTGGTAGTCCATGACGTCTTAATAAACCATTTGAATGTTCATTTAACCCACGTTGACCAGGGCAACCTGGATCCGCAAAGAAAATATCAATGTCGTGTTGGTTGGCTATTGTCTTCCAATTAGAGAATTC
>NZ_KB904631.1:0-62564 GCF_000380145.1 Streptococcus thoraltensis DSM 12221
TTTATCGAGAATATGGTCGCTCCTTGAAAGGTCAGTTGATAAAAGGTAAGGTCTCTGGAAGAAGATACCAGCGGATATCTTTAGTTGCAGGTCTTATAAATGGTGAGCTTATAGCTCCGATGACTTATAAAGATACTATGACTAGTGATTTTTTCGAAGCTTGGTTCCAAAAATTCTTACTACCCACTTTGGAGACGCCATCAGTTATCATTATGGATAATGCAAAGTTTCATAGAATGAGCAGGCTAAAGGCCTTGTCTAAGGAGCAGGGGCATAGAATTTTACCACTTCCTCCGTACTCACCTGAGTACAATCCCATTGAGAAAACATGGGCTCACATTAAAAAACACCTCAGAAAAATATTGCCAAATGGCCATACTTTCATTGAGGCACTTTTGTCCTGCTCTTGTTTCAGTTGACTATAATGACCTTCAGTTCTATCTGCTATCTGTGTCGCCTAGTCTGCTTTTGATTTTCATTGAATATGCGTAGAGCAAGTCGAAAGTATAGATGTGTCAAAATTAATGTAAAAGACTATATCGCGGAAATAAGTTTTGATTAGAACTGGCTTGCTAAGTCAATTTTTTCTTCCTGAACTTAGCAACGGTAAGAGCACCCGAAACTACTTCGTCTACATGCTAAAAAGGACCGGAAAAAGTCCTTTTTTGTCTTTATTAATCAAATAAATAGTTGTGAGTCATAACAGGCATTGTCACTAGTGATAAGAAGTCTGTCAAGCTGATGTGGCTAGGCTGAATTACTAAAACTGCTAGAACGTTTTCGTAAAAACAACTCATAATAGAGTACCTGATGTAGCATAAGCAATGACAATAACACAAACAACTAAGAGGCAATAGCGATTAGAAAGATTGGCAACAATTCTATACACGTTAAAGCGCGTCTATGTTCTCTTTAGTCAGGTGCCTGCCCATCGTGAGCTTGCCATTGGCATTCTCCATAATCAAAATGGCTAAAAATAGCCGTAAAACTGGATTCTTCAGGTGAACAAGCATAGATACCAAAATGAACTGTTCCAGTTGTTTCATGAAGGTGACAGATGCGCATCTGCTGGAAAGTCACACCATCTACAGAAGATTCAATGCAAAAATCTTGATTGCGACGACTCAAGCGATACCACATGCTCTTGACCTGTGTCGGAATTTCCGTCGTGGCCCAATCAGAGTAACCGTGATTGGTTACCACACTGCCCAAGTGCTGAAAGTTTTCATTTTCGTACTCGATAGACCCTTTAATCCAGTTCTCACTATCTTGGTAGAGAATAACACCACATTGGTCAAAACGATGGTGACTATCTTCAAAATTTGTTTTAACCGTAAATGAAAAATACTTGTCTTGCGTTGCCATCTGAAAAAGTGGTGCATTGTCATTAACAAAATGATAGTAGGTTTTTTGCCACAAGTCTGTATGTGGCTCTGTCGTGATGGACACTTGATGATCGCTCACCTTATAATTTTTTGGTGGACGCGTCCATTGGAAATGCTTCAAATTAGGTGTTGTCATAAAAAATTTTCCTTTCTTAGATAGTTCGTTCTAACTGGTTGCTTTCTGGGTCAAAAATCACCGCTTCATAATAACCATCCTCGGTGGTTCGTGGGGCATTTACGCTAGGAACCACCTTGCCCTCTATGGCATAATAGAAGGCATCTGCCGCTTCTTTTAAAGCCGATGAAAAGGCTAGCTGTGTTAAACCAAACGTCGCTTCATCACCGTATTTACTGTCAGTGCGGTGGCACAATGCCAAACATACACCTGATGAGAAGGCTAAAAAGTAAGATGAAAAATCAGGCTTTGGATGGTGATATTTTTCTGATAATCTGGTCTTAAAATAAGTTTCATAAAAGGCACGCCTAGCTTCTAAATCCTGTCACCATAGTCAAATACGTTCGATTGAACGGTTCACAAAAATACCTCTTATTATAGAACTATCTCAAAAAACGTGGTAGTGTTATAAACGCATTTTGATACTAGCTTATGATTTTCGTCTGCCTTTGAAAACCATTTTAAGAAACTGTTTGAAGCCCATCAGGAAAGATTTTCCCATCATGTAAGTCAAGATTTTAGACATAATCCCCCATAAAAACATGGACAAAAGAATGACCAAAATCCAGCCGTATTTGCTCTGGGTAAAAACAGTCGGTAGCGGTACATTAATCCCAAAGAAGCCTGTCACGATACTTGGAATAGTCATGAGAAGAGACACGATTGTCAGCATGGTCATGGTATCGTTTAGGTCATTGTTTAGGATGTTATTATAAGTTGCGCTTAATTGCCCCAAAATCTCCGAAGTCATCTCGGTCATTTCAACCAGTTGCTTAGCTTCAACCAAGGCATCATCTAGTTGCTCTTTTTCTTCTTCGTTTAGCTTAAAATATAAGGATTGGTTCTTGATACGCTCAATACTAACAGCATTTTGACGGCAGGCAGAAGCTAAAAAGACATTACCTGTCTCAATATCGGATAGGGCTAACAGTCCTTGTTTAGTCGTCTTAGCACGAAGTTGATGGTTAATCACTTGACGTTCGTGTGTCAATTTTTCAATAACTGAAAAATAATGCGTTGAGATTTCCACAAGACCAGAGAAAAGAAAATCATACAGACTCATGTCATGATTATCCTGTGCTAAAGTTTGCAAGCGTCTGACAATGTAGTCGGTGTCCTTGGTAGACATGCTAATAAGACGATCTCCCTGAGCGATAAAGGTGATGGGGACTGTCTGGAAATTGTTATCCTCTTTAATCAATTTTAACACATTGTAAATCAAAAGTAATTGGCCTGTTTTGCGACTGTATTCCACATGGGCAAGTTCATTTTTGTCTAGGGCATAGGCAGCTACTTCTGGGTCAATACCGTAGTCCATGGCAATTTTCTCAGCATCTCTAACTTCATCAATATCAATATCAATCCAGCTAAAGCTGTCGAAATGTTCTCTTGTTATCATTAGAAACCTCGTCACTTTCTGACTTCTAGTATAACATGAGACTACTAAAGTTTCTGCTATCAATTACTAGAATTTAGTCTGGAATTTAGAAATGTGATAAAAAAGAAGACTGATAACAAACAAAAACAAATGATATTTTAAAAATCCTTCCAATGACTAAGTATTATGCAAAAAACGGTATTGACAGATAGGTGAGTGCTAACTAAAACTTGCCGTTGTGATAGCAGTAGTTAAAACTCACCTACTAGAAAGTTCTGAGACCCTTGAGTCACTCTTTAAGTGTAACATTTCATAAAAAATCGTGCCGCCCGTCATCACTGTCAAATGAAGACTTTGGATTTAATATGAAGACTTTCTAAACTATTTACTTAAGGCTTTCCTAACGCTTACTTAAGATTTAGTTAAGAAATAACTTACGAATACTTAAGGTTACTTCTTACAATAGAGGTATCACAAAAAGTAAGGAGAAGTTTATGTCAAACTTATCAACAAACAAAACAAAGGAATCATTCATGAAATGGTCACTCCATCATGGCAAGGTTAGTTTAGCTTCAATGATTATCGCTAGCGGAGGTGTTCTTGTCTTAGCACAGGGAAATCAGGTTAGGGCTGACGACATGAGCAATCAACCAGCATCCAGTGTAACTACTACAAGTCCAAGTGCTGATGCCACTACAGAAATGAGCATGGAAATGTCAGACATGAAAGTTGCTAATCAGCCAACAATGACGCCTGATATGCCTAATACTTCTGAAACAAAACCTATGGAAGAAATGTCAGAAGCAATGTATTCTCAGCCAAAAGCTAGCTCTGATGACATGTCCACTACTAAAATGACCGAAACTACTGTTACAACTCCTGAAGCAGTCAAATCAGCTGTTGAACAGGCTATTCATGAAGACATTACTGTTCCTAAATCCTATATTCAAAATGCCAACTTCCCTGGATCATTCACTGCCGGTGTCAATCAAGTGATTCCATTCGAAGCTTTCGGGGGCGACGGTATGTTAACACGCCTACTCTTAAAATCTTCTGATGGCGCCGCTTGGTCTGATAATGGCACAGCCATGAATCCCGCCTTACTTCCTCTGAAAAATCTTTCAAAAGGACAATATTTCTACAGCTTAGAGCTTACTGGATCGCTTCAAGGAAAAATGGACAGTGATCTTTTAAAAGCCTTAAAAGCAATGACCGATGAAACCATCACAGGTAAGATTCTTGTCTATGCAGCCAAAGATAATATGCCAGATTTATCCAACATCATTGCTAGCAAAATGGTCACCATACATTCGAATAAAGAAAAAATGATGGAAGACAATAATACTGGTAAAAATATGGATAACAAAATGGATGACAATAATACCGGTAAAAACATGAATAACAAAATGGATGACAATAATACCGGCAAAAACATGAATAACAAAATGGATGACAATAATACCGGTAAAAATATGGATAACAAGATGGATGAGCAAACAATGAACAAGAAGAACATGCCTAAAAAAGAAAGCATGCCGTCTGCTCAATCCAATGATGATATGTCATCTAAAATGATGAAAACAAATCAAAAATCTGACATGATGGATCAAGGTAAAAAAGAAATGGCCAAAAATAACCTCCCTATGACTGGTGAATCAAACCGTCACTTGTTAACTGGATTTGGACTCGTCACTCTTTTAGTAGCCTTTGGGATTTCCCTTAAAAGTTTTCTATCTAAGAAAAAAGAGAGCTAAACGCCCTCAATAAACAAATTTTAAAAGACCTTATTTGCTAAGGTTTTACAACTAAAAAAACCGCTTGGTCTTATATCAGAATAGTGTTATACTTAGCAAAGTATAGCACTATTTTAACTACGTCTTCGACACATTTCATTTGAAAAATAAGGATTATAACTATGACACATTCTATTCTCTTGGTTGATGATGAACCTGACATTATCGACATCAACAAACGTTATTTGAATCAAGCTGGTTTTGAGGTGTTGACCGCAAATAATGGTCTTGAGGCGCTAGAGATTTTCCAAAAGCATCCTGTTGACCTCATTATTAGTGACATCATGATGCCCCAGATGGATGGATATGATTTTATTTCAGAAGTATTGAGTATCAAGGAGGAGCAAGCCTTCCTTTTCATCACAGCTAAAACTGCCGAGCCTGATAAGATTTATTCTCTAAGTTTGGGAGCTGATGATTTTATTTGTAAACCTTTTAGTCCGAGAGAGTTGGTTCTTAGAGTCACCAATATTTTAAAGAGACTTTATGGTAGACAACAAGCTCAAGAAGAGTTGCTTATTGGTGATTTAGTCATTAACCACCAAACACGAGCCGTTTCGGTCAACGGGCATTCTCTTGAATTAACCAATAAGGCATTCGACATCCTGTGGCTTTTAGCCCATCAAAAAAATCGTGTCTTTTCCAAGTCAGAATTATACGAAAGTGTCTGGGATGAAACTTTTATCGAAGATACCAATACGCTCAATGTTCATATCCACGCTTTGCGAAATGACTTAGCCAGACACAGCACTCCCCAAACGCCAAGCATCAAAACGGTTTGGGGATTGGGTTACAAACTCGAGGTGGCACCATGACACTCAGATATTACTTAATCACAGGGCACCTGATAGCTATCTTGATTACCTTAATTGGGGTTTTCATCGGTCTCAATTATATGTTTATCGAGCAAAAGCAAGTTATTTTCATTATGACAATCGTTATCCTTGCCAGCCTTTTAGGAGCGCTCTTTAGCCTGCTGTTACTTAATAAAATCATTAAATCCTTGTCATTACTCGTTTCAAGAATGAATGACATCTCGCAAAGAGATTTTCAAGGTGACATCAATATCACTTCGCCACTGGAGTTTGCCCAGTTGGGCACGGCTTTTAGTCGTATGGCACAATCTTTAGAAGAAGCCTTTGATTCCCTCATTGAAAGTGAACGTGATAAAGCCTTGATGATTGCTCAGCTATCGCATGACATCAAAACCCCCATTACCTCCATCCAATCAGGAATTGAGGGCATACTTGATGGGGTCATTCCACATGATGACGTGCCTCGTTACTTGCAAACCATCCATAGACAGACAGGACGGTTAAACCATCTCGTTGAAGAATTAGATTTTGTTGCTTCGAAAGTCTACGATACAGAACCACGTCTTGAAAAGCCAGAAGTCATTTATTTAGACAAGTTGATTTTAGATATTTTATCAGAATTTCACTTACAAATTTCTGAGGAAAAAAGAGATATTGATATTTCCGTGCAGCCTGAATCTGCCTATATTATCAGTAGCTATCATAAATTGTATCGCATTCTTCAAAACTTGGTGAGTAATGCTTTCAAGTATTCTCCTGCTAAGACACCAATTGCTATCAATCTTATCAAAGATAAGGAGAATCTCACCGTCACCGTCTCTGACGAAGGCATAGGGATTGCCCCAGAGAATCAAGCTAAAATTTTCAACCGCCTTTATCGTGTGGAAAGTTCTCGAAATATGACAACAGGCGGACATGGTTTAGGACTTTACATTGCTCAAGAATTAGCGCAGCAACTTGGCGGTTCTATTAGCGTTGATAGCCAAAAGGCTAAAGGCAGCAAATTCTCTCTATCAATTCCTATCAATAAAATATCATAAAGATTGAAAATAACTAAAGAGCCGTATCCAAACGGTTCTTCAGATTGAAGAAAAAGTCGACTTTGGACATTTTTCTCCAATCTTTTTTTGGATTCAAAAATAAAAATTTCCAAAACTGTTGAAACAACAGTTTTTTGGGTGTTTAATGATTATCCATCGTGCAAGATGTCCCATTCATCAAAGTTTCAAGGTTTGTCTACGTTCAGGTTCTTTTAGAAAGGAACTCTCTCTACTGTCAACTTTCTATCAAACTATAGTTGCTTTAAGCTAATCTGAAAAAATGATAGTATAATAGAAATACTATAAAATCGGAGGTGCTATCTATGGCCATTTCATATAAAAAAGACGATAAACTAGAAAGCATGTTTGCCAGTTTTGCCAAATTGCCCGACAATATGGATTCAGATCCTAAAAAAGGGAAAAAAGACGATGGCAAAAAAGAGAAAAATAAGGCATTATCCTAAAATTGCCCCTACATTTTATATGGTTATTGGAGGATTAAGTGCATTTCTATCAGAGATCTTGCCATGGTCATTTTCTATCAATTTGTCAATTTCCTAGATAACAGCATTAGCCTGTTATCTAGGAAGTCTTTTCCATTATCTTAAATACTGGATAAAGTGAGGTTGCTCGTGTCTTTTTTTAATCATTTACCTGACAGCGTGCTTCAATGGATGGCTATTTTCATGTCCATTATCATTGAGGCACTCCCTTTTGTTCTTTTAGGTGCTATTTTAACAGGCTTTATCGAAGTTTACGTCACCCCTGATAAAGTGACCAAACACCTTCCCAAAAATCGCTTTTTGCGTATTTTGTTCGGTACTTTTATTGGGATTATTTTTCCCTCTTGTGAGTGTGGTATTGTCCCCATTGTCAATCGTCTCATGGAGAAAAAAGTGCCCAGTTATACAGCTGTTCCCTTTTTGGCTACGGCTCCGGTGATTAATCCCATTGTTATTCTGGCGACTTATTCTGCTTTTGGGAATTCTTGGCAGTTTGTCATCTGGCGCTTAACGGGTGCTATTCTGGTCGCAGTTGCTCTGGGAGTACTCTTAGCCTACCTAACGGATGAAGATATTCAAAATCCTTCAAAAGAAGCCCTGCATTTTCATGATTACAGTGGGCATAGCCACCTGAAAAAAATCTTTTACTCCCTGTCTCATGCCATTGATGAATTCTTCGACACAGGACGCTATCTGATTTTTGGGACTCTGATTGCCTCTGCCATGCAGATTTACCTGCCAACTCGCATTCTGACATCTTTGGCTGGAAACTCTTTAACAGCAATCTTGGTCATGATGGCCTTAGCCTTTGTCCTTTCACTTTGTAGTGAAGCGGATGCCTTTATCGGTGCCAGCCTCCTCTCTAGCTTTGGAGCAGCACCTGTCATGGCTTTTCTACTCATCGGTCCCATCATTGACATCAAAAACCTAATGATGATGTGGACGAGTTTTAAAAAGGGCTTCATCCTTCAGTTTATCGCGGTTTCTGCTGTTATCGTGTCCCTTTATTGTCTCGCTTTAGGAGTTCTTACATGATTCGATTTTTAATCCTAACTGGTTATTTTGAGCTTAGTATGTATCTTTACCTGTCGGGTAAATTAGACCAGTACATTAATACTCACTACTCATATCTTGCTTTTATCGCCATGATATTATCTTTTATTTTAGCTGTGGTTCAGCTGATGATCTGGATGAAAAATCTCAAGCTCCATTCTCATTTATCTGGAAAAATAGCAAAGCTGACCAGTCCGATGATTCTAGTATTTCCAGTCTTAGTTGGTTTGCTTGTCCCCACTGTAACCCTTGATTCTACAACTGTTTCGGCTAAGGGGTACACCTTTCCAACGGCTGTCGGATCTGTCGGAAAAGGGGCATCAGATGATGGTACCCGCGTTCAATACCTAAAACCTGATACCAGTCTTTATTTCACCAAAAATGCCTATCAGAAGGAGATGAAACGCGAGTTAAAAACTTATCAAAACCTTGATACGATTGAGATTACGACCCAAAACTATATGGAAATTATGGAATTGATTTATCTCTATCCTGATGTTTTTACTGGTAAACAGATTTCCTATACAGGCTTTGTCTATAACGAGCCTGGTCATCAAGGTTATCAATATCTCTTCCGCTTTGGGGTCATTCATTGTATCGCCGACTCCGGTGTCTACGGTCTTTCTACGACCGGTAACCCTAAGACATTTGATAACAATACTTGGGTAAGGGTATCTGGTACCATTTCAACCGAATACAATAACCAACTCGAAGAAACCCTGCCTGTTCTCCATATTGAAGACAGTCAAGAAGTTTCTCAACCAGACAATCCATATGTTTATCGTGTGTTTTAATGGTTCTTCACAATAAGAGTCTAGACAAAAGTCTGACACAAAATATCAAAAAACGAACAAGATAGCATTCCGGCCAACAAAAAACTATCTTGTTCGTTTTTTATAGTCTTATCAACTTCATACATCCAGATAGTAAAGCATTTCTAAAGAAAAATCTTTTTGCTCCAGACGTTTTATATAATCAAATGAATTACCTTTCAGACAAGGAACAAAAAAGACGCAAACAGTGCTTGGGTACTCAATGAAAATCAAAAGCAGACTAGGCGACACAGATAGCAGATAGAACTGAAGGTCATCACATCAAGTCAACAAGGTCTGCTTTGGATTTTCAAAGAGTATGAATGCGGCAAGTCGAAAGTGACCATGCATCAACATTAATTCAAAAGACTGCATCCAATCGATTGAACCCAAAAGGCTCAAACTTCTGATAAAAAATGAATTAGCATAAAAATCGCCTGAGAGAAACTTCAGGCGATTTTATGTTTGTTATACTGTTTAGTGTTCCTCGTCATTAGCAATAAGGAAATGGTCAACAATGTCTTCAATACGAGCCAAGTCAACATTACCTCCAGAGACGATTGCAACAGTTTTCTTACCGTTGACATAGTCATCAACTTTTCCAGCAAGGATGGCTGCGGTTGTTAAGGCACCAGCTCCTTCAACGACAATCTTAGTACGTTGGATTAAGTCCTTAATGGCAACTTCAATTTCTTCTTCTGTTACCAAGACCATATTGTCAACAATTTGATTTACAACATCAAATGTCAATTCACCTGGAAAGGCTACATGACAACCGTCTGCTATTGTTGGTGCTTCATCATGGAAAACTTTTTTACGTTCTTTAAATGATGCTGTCATACCATGACAATTTTCAGCCTGCACACCAATAACTTTAATGTTAGGGTTAAATGATTTCAAGGCGACTGCTACACCAGAAATCAAACCACCACCACCAACAGGTACTAGAACAGTGTCTACATCCCAGAGATTTTCTAAAATTTCAAGACCGATAACACCTTGTCCTGCCATGACTTCTGAATCATCATAAGGAGGGATGTAAGTAATGTTATGTTCCTTAGCATAGGCTTCACAGAATGCTTTGGAATCATCGAATTGTTCCCCTTCAAGCATTACTTCTGCACCATAGCCACGTGTTGCATCAACTTTTGCTTGTGGTGCACCTTTAGGCATTACAATAATACTTTTAATACCTAGCAGTTTTGATGTTAAGGCAACACCTTGTGCATGGTTCCCTGCTGAACAGGCAATAACACCACGATCTTTTTCTTCCTGTGTTAGTTGAGCGATTTTGTTAAAAGCCCCTCTAAATTTAAAAGAACCAGTGAGTTGCATGTTTTCCAGTTTCAAATAGACTTCACCACCTGTTTTAGCGGTCAAAAACATTGACTGAATGAGTGGTGTTTCTCGTGCGTATCGTTTAATAACATTTTGTGCACTTTTCACATCCTTAATTGAAATTGGTAAATTAGTTACATTTGACATAGTCATTCTCCTCACCCTTCTTTTTAAAACTCTGAATAGGCAACATCAATTGAATCAGCAAGTGCTTTAGAAACAACTTTTCCTTTATAAACACTCAAGCCAGAGAAGAGTTCTTCATCTTTCAAAGCCTCATCTAAGCCTTTAGTGCTAATAGCTTTTAGGAATGAAATATTACCTTGAGCAAGAGCAATTGTAGCTGTACGTGGTGTAGCACCCGGCATATTTGGTACCGCATAGTGAATAACACCGTGCTTAATAAACACTGGATCAGCATGATTTGTAGCATGATCAATTGTTTCAACAGTACCACCTTGGTCAATCGCAATATCCACAAGTACAGAACCTGGTTTCATTGACTCAACCATATATTCTTTCACCAATTTTGGTGGTTTAGCTCCTGGAATCAAGATGGTTGAGATGAAGATATCAGCAATTTTGATATTTTCTTCTAAAGCTTCAGTGGTTGATTTAACAATTTCAACTGTCTTACCTGCATAGTGTTCTTTCAATTGAGCGATACGTTCGTCACCAAGTTCAATGATAATAACTTTGCACCCAAGAGCTACTGCCATATCCGCAGCATTCTCCGCAGCGTTACCACCACCGAAAATAACGACTGTTCCAGCTTCAATTCCTGGTATACCAGGTAGAAGAATTCCTTGACCTTCATGTTGTTTTTCAAGGTAATATTGCCCAATATTTACAGCTCGACGTCCGGCAATAGCAGACATCGGTTTAAGTAATTCAAGCACACCATTAATTGAGATGTTTTCTCCTGAAATAGCTGTTACGCCAACTTCCATCATTTTTTCAACACAGGCTTTATTAGCTGCTAAATGAAGGAAGCCCCAAATAATTTGGCCAGGTTTGAAATATTTATATTCTGACTCCATTGGCTCTTTAACTTTAACAATTAAATCAGCTTCCCAAGCTGTCTCAGTATCTACGATCTTACCTCCAGCTGCTTCATATAAATCATTTGTAAATCCGCAACCAGCTCCTGCATTACTATCTACTAGAACCTCATTACCTGCTTCAACTAAAATCTTTACATTTTCAGGGGTCATCCCTACACGTGCTTCACCTTGTTTTGGATCTTTAATAACACCAATTCTCATAATTGATTCTCCTTTAAAAATATTTGTTTTCGAAGAAATGATAGCACTTACAAAATTTCGTGTCAATGAATTTGTGAAGTAATTCCTTTTTCACAAACTTAATTTTTGAGAAAGACCAAAACAGCGATAAGTCTTGCTATATCAGCTATTACCTATATATTTTTGTCAAAAACAAAAGAAATAGATACTGGTATTTTTAATTTTAATTTTATAGTTCTTTTTTATAGGCCTATAAGTTTTTCTTTTTAAATAAAAAATAAAAAGATAAAAATAAAGTTTTGTCAGATTATTTAGATAATTTTTCGCTTCAAGTAAAATTACAGTATCTCTTGAAAACGTTATCTTTTTTTGTTGATGAATTCTTATTTAGTTATTATTTTTGGATTATTTTTTATTTTTCGAACATTTCACAAATGGGTATATGGCGCTTTTTCTACATTGATTAAGCGCTTTCACAATGTTAGAATACAAATTGTCAAGAGCAAGAAGCTCAAAAAAATTAAGGAGGTCATTATGACATCTAAACAGTTAGAAGAATTTTTAGATTTTAATCTAAATGACTTGGAGAGTCGCGGTCTCTTAAACACAATTGATGTGGTTGAGGGAGGAAATGGTCCTGTGATCACTGTTGAAGGTAGGGAATTAATCAATTTTGCTTCCAACAACTACCTCGGTTTTGCGACTTATGATGACATTATTGCTGCTGATATCGCGGCAACTGAAAAATACGGTGCTGGTGCTGGTGCTGTTCGCACAATCAATGGTACACTCGACATCCATAGAACATTAGAAGAAAAGTTAGCTGAGTTTAAAGGAACTGAAGCAGCTATCGCCTTTCAATCTGGTTTTAATGGAAACATGGGGGGCATTCCTGCTGTAATGAAAAAAGGCGATGCCATTCTCTCTGATGAATTGAACCATGCTTCTATTATTGACGGTTGTCGTTTATCTGGTGCAAAAATTATTCGTGTTAAACACCAAGATATGGAAGATCTTGAAGCTAAAGCTAAAGAGGCAACTGAAAGTGGCGAATACAATAAAATAATGTACATCACTGATGGCGTCTTCTCAATGGATGGGGATGTTGCAAAAATTGATGAAATTGTTAAGATTGCTGAAAAATATAACCTCATCACTTACGTCGATGATGCTCACGGTACTGGTGTTATGGGACATGGACATGGTACTGTGAAACATTTCGGTATGCAAGATCACATTGATATGCAGCTTGGTACTCTCTCAAAAGGGATTGGGGTTGTTGGCGGTTATATCGCTGGTTCTGGCAAACTCATTAAATGGCTCAAATCTCAAGCACGTCCATTCCTATTTTCTACCTCATTAACACCTGGCGCTGCTGGAGCAATTATCAAAGCTATTGAATTAATTGAAACCAAGCCTGAACTTGTTGATCGTCTTTGGGAAAATGCTAATTACTTCAAATCAGAATTAAAACGTATCGGTTATGATATTGGGGTTTCTGAAACACCAATCACTCCTGTTATTGTTGGTGATGAAAAATTGGCTCAACAATTCTCTAAAAAATTGATTGAAAATGGTGTTTACGTAAAACCAATCGTTTACCCAACTGTTCCACTTGGAACTGGTCGAGTTCGGAATATGCCAAATGCATCTCATACAAAAGAAATGATTGATCAAGCTATTACCATCTACGAAAAAGTTGGTAAAGAACTTGGTATTCTCAAATAATTGATAATCTTAACTATAGAAAAGAGGACTATTAAATGAAAAAAGTATTGATTACAGGATCACTCGGACAAATCGGTTCAGAACTTGCAGAACGTCTTCGTAAAGATCTTGGAGTAGATAACGTTATTGCTTCAGATATTCGAAAACCTGAAAATAATAAAACCGTTGAAGGCGGTATCTTTGAAACTCTTGATGTAACAGATTATGAAGCATATCTAGCAATCGCTAAAAAATACGAAGTTGATACGATTGTTCATTTAGCAGCGCTACTTTCTGCTACTGCAGAAGCACGTCCTGCATTTGCTTGGGGGCTAAATATGGGTGGTTTAATGAACGCTCTTGAAGTAGCACGTGAAATGGACGCGCTATTCTTTGCTCCTTCTTCTATTGCGGCATTTGGTCCTAACTCTCCAGCGGACAATACGCCACAAGATACTATCATGCGTCCAACAACGATGTACGGGGTTACCAAAGTTGCTGGTGAATTATTAGAAGATTACTATCATACTAAATATGGTGTTGATACACGCTCTGTACGTTTCCCAGGTCTCATCTCCTATAAAGTTGAGCCAGGTGGAGGAACTACCGACTACGCTGTAGATATTTACTACGAAGCACTCAAAAACAAATCATACAAATCATTCATTGATAAAGGCACTTACATGGATATGATGTACATGGATGATGCTATCGATGCTATTGTTGATTTGTTGAATGCCGATCCTGAGCGTTTAGAACATCGAAATAGTTTCAATATTACTGCTATGTCATTTGATCCTGAAGAAATCGCTGCTTCAATCAAAAAATTCATTCCAGATTTTGAAATGGGCTACGAAGTTGATCCTGTTCGTCAAGGAATTGCAAATTCATGGCCAAATTCAATTGATGCAAGTTGTGCTAAAAAAGAGTGGGATTTCAACCCTAAATTTGATCTCGATAAAATGACTGAAGAGATGCTTAAACAATTATCAAAAAAATTCGCTGATGAAGGTATTGATACAAAAGTATCATTTTGATAATTTCGTATAATAAGGTATACTTAAGTTCTGTTTTATGCTAGCAGTGATCACACGAAAGCTGCTAGCTTTTTAATGAATATTATTTGGAGGATTTTCCTATGTCGGAAATGAATGGCCCTCAAAATGTAGGGAGTCAACAACACAATGAACTTGAAAGAACCATGACTTTCTTTCCAGCTCTCTCAACGGTTATGGGAACTGTTATTGGAGCAGGTGTTTTCTTTAAGGCAGCTAGTGTTTCAAGTGCAACAGGTTCCACTAGTCTGCACATGCTCGTCTGGGTTCTAGCTGGTATCATTTCACTTTGCGCTGGTTTAACAGGAGCTGAACTCGCTGCTGCAATCCCTGAAACAGGGGGAATGATTCGTTATATTGAACGAGCTTATGGTAAATTCCCTGCGTTTCTTCTTGGTTGGGCACAAGTCATTATTTACTTTCCTGCTAATATCGCTGCTTTAGCAATTATCTTTGCAACTCAAGTTAAAAATTTATTTGGTTTAGATGGTGCCATGCTGATACCAATTGCTATTTTAGCAGCAGTATCTATTACTCTCATTAACTTTTTAGGTGCAAAAGCTAGTGGGGCGTTCCAATCTATAACGCTTGTTGCTAAATTGATTCCAATCGGTGCAATCATTGTTTTTGGTCTTTTCTCAAACGCTGCTGTCGAAGTTAGTCTTTTCCCAGTTCAAGCCGGTGCAAACACAGGTGGTATGGTAACTGCTTTAGGTGCTGGCTTACTAGCAACCATGTTCGCTTATGATGGTTGGATTCATGTCGGAAATATTGCTGGAGAATTAAAAAATCCAGCTCGTGACCTACCTAGGGCTATCGGTCTAGGAATGCTAGGCATTATGATTGTTTATGGCTTGATTAACTTTGCCTACCTCAAGGCTATGCCTGTTGAACAATTAGCTGGAAACGATGCTGCCGCTATGCAAGTTGCTCAGCACTATTTTGGACCAATCGGTGGAAAAATTATCACTATTGGTATCTTAATTTCTGTTTACGGTACAATCAATGGTTATACAATGACAGGAATGCGTCTACCATACACAATGGCTCGTGAAAACACTCTTCCTTTCTCAAATTATTTAGCAAAATTAAACAACAATAAAGTTCCACATATCGCAGGTTGGTTACAAGTTCTCATTGCAGTTATCATGGTTTGCCTTGGTGGTTTCAATGTCTTGACAGATATGTTGATCTTCGTTATTTGGATTTTCTACACACTTGTCTTCTTTGCAGTTATCAAACTTAGAAAAGATGAGCCAAACCTCGAACGTCCATATAAAGTACCATTTTATCCTGTCGTTCCAATAATAGCTATCATTGGTGGTATTTTCATCCTTGTATTGACACTTAAGAGTCAATTTATGTTAGCCATGATTGGTATCTTACTCACTGCTATCGGTATTCCAGTTTATCTTTATAAACAAAAAAATGCTTAGCAATAAAAAAAACTCCTTATGAAACAATAATAGTAAAAAAGCGCAAAAAATTACTCCCTGTGCTATACTGACATTGAAAATTTTTTAAGTTTCAGTGCTAGAACTGTTACCACAGTCCTAGCACTTTTTGATTGTTGTCGATTTGTTGGTATTTATGCTAAATAAAAAATCAAAAAATAAATGCCATCCCGACTTCTATAAACAATCGATTTTATACTCAATAACGATCCAAATCAGGTATGGCGACGCCGATGCAGATAAAACGCTAGTCTTTTGAATTAACTTTGGTATATCGTCACTTTCGACTTGCCGTACTCAAGTACTGTCCGCATCTTCCGTACCTTGTCTGAAAGTTAATTCATTTGACTATAAAATGAAATTCATCATATCCAGCCAACAAAGTCTAGATGTGATTTTCGAAGAGTATTAAGCCAGACTAAGGCAAAAGTTTCGAAAGACTTATACAGTTTATCACTCACTTCATCAAGCGTCTGAAAAGCCTATTCTTAAGATTTTGTGGTGCAGTGGCAATATCTAAAAACATTAAGCCCTCATAGCCTAGAAGAACCCATGGACTAAATCTGTGGTAGAAACCATAAGACTTGGTTTTTATGCTTGTTTTCATTCATTTCATCATTAAAAAAATGCTTTAGTTTCACAGTAGGTATGATATATCTATTTTTGTTCAGTATTGGTAGACCAGCCAGACTACGACACACAGGGGATTTCTAGAGGACATCATTACCACGGCAAGTTTCAATCATGACTTCCCTATAAAAAATGAGTCTGGGAAAAAATCCAACCCTAAATATAAAAAGCAAACAAGACAGAATTCTGAGTGTCAGAAAACTAATTTTGTTCGCTTTTTATATTTAATTTATCAATTTTAAGAATGGATGATAAAGAATTTCAAAAATCAAAATCTTTTTTGTCCTAGACTCCTTAGTTATCATTTTATAGTCAAATACCCAAGGCGTAGTCGGGTTAGCTCATAACTCCTACTTATCCAGCATTTTGGTACAGGTTAGGTAAAGCTCTATTTACGGATACGGATTTGTATTGTTCAACGTCATTATAAGCCGATTATTATTTTCTGTCATGAGTTAGCAGGCGACAGCTGCTTAGTATTTTTGTGTCAGCTAACAACACTTAAATCAAGCCTTCTAATAAACTCTGCATGAAATTCTCTGAATTGAATTGTCCGATGTCATCGATTTTTTCGCCAAAACCAATCAACTTAACGGGAATATCCAACTCTTGGCGGATAGCCAGAACGACACCACCTTTGGCAGTTCCATCAATTTTGGTTAGGACTAATCCTGTTAGTGGAGTGATTTTTGAAAATTCTTTAGCCTGACTAAGGGCGTTTTGACCAGTTGAAGCGTCTAAAGCTAAGAGCGTTTCGTGTGGTGCTTCTGGAATAACACGTTTGATAATACGACCAATTTTCTCCAGCTCTTTCATAAGATTATCCTTATTCTGCAAACGACCCGCCGTATCAATCATAAGAACATCAACACCTTCAGCCACAGCGCGTTCCATCCCATCAAAGACAACTGAAGCTGGATCGACTTTCTCCGGACCTGTCACTACCGGCACATCAACGCGACGTCCCCACTCAACCAGCTGAGCAACCGCTCCTGCACGGAAGGTATCTGCAGCAACTAGCATCACTTTTTTACCTTGATTCTTGTATTGATAAGCTAATTTCCCAATAGTAGTCGTTTTACCAACACCATTAACGCCTACAAAGAGCATGACGGTCAAATCGTCTTGGAAATTAATGTTTTCTTTATAAATACCATCTTTTTCGTAGATGTCTACCAGTTTCTCAATGACTACTTGTCGTAAATCGTCTGGTTTTTTAGCATTTTCTAGGCGTGCTTCTTGACGTAGGTCTTCAGTTAACTGCGTTGCAACAGTCACTCCGACGTCAGACATGATGAGCATTTCTTCTAATTCTTCAAAGAATTCCTCATCAACTTTACGGAAATTCGCAAAAAATTCATTGAGGCGAGCGGCAAATCCTGTTCGCGTTTTTTTCAAACTGCGATTATATTTTTCTTCAGTCGTTTCTTCGATTTCTGGCGTGCTTGCCGGAGCATTTTCTTTAGAGAGTTCCTCGATTTGGCGTGTTGGCATGGCGTCAAAACTTAAGGTCTCACCACGCTCAGCAGCCTCAGCAACGGCAGCTTTTTTCGCATAGTAATCTGCCATAATGGATTCGAAACGAGGGTCATTCGATTGTGATGCTACTTCACTAACAGATACACTGTCTACTTCGCTACTAGAAAGTTCTGATGAATCACCTTGTTCATCAAAAGATGGCGATGACTTATCCAGACTTTGACTAGATGGCTCTGATGAGTCTTGCTCCTCAGTGTCTCTTGTTTCTTCTTGGCTCAGTTCAACTGCTATCTCATCTTTCCACTCAACTGATGAATCCCTTTGGTATTTTGGCACAGCCTTGTCAGATGTAGGACGACTATCAGAGTCTGTTTCTTTTGAATCTTCAAAATCGAACTCATCTTTCCACTCAACTGGCTCAGAATCTTCTAAAACGAGGTCCGTTGCAACTGCTTCAAAACTTGCTTCACTGTCATTATTAGCCTCATCAAGAGCAGAATCGACTTGCGTCACAAAATCATCCTCTGATGATTGGCTGATTCTGTCATCTTTTTCTGAAACAATAACCAGGCTTTCTTGCTCGGAAGAGGTATTCTCTACAATCTCTTCTTGAATAGCTTCTTGCTCTGCTTGATGAGACTCTATAGCCACATTTTCCTGATTTTCAAACGCTTCTTGATTAAGCTCTTGCTCTTTTGTTTTTTCTTTTTTTCCAAATAAACGGTCAAATAATCCCATCTTACTCTCCACCTAATACGTATTTTTCAATGGCTTCTGCCACTCCTGAATGGTTATTATCTTTGTTTGTGACGACGTTAGCTGTTTCTTTGACAATGAGCGCAGCATTTTTCATGGCAACTCCTAACCCCGCCCAGTCAATCATGGTCAAATCATTTTCCTCGTCGCCGACAGTCATGACATTTTCTCGGTCAATGGCTAAGAGATTGCATAGTTTAGCTAAACCAGATGCCTTATGAACACCTTTTGGCATGATTTCAAAGATAATTTCTCGTGATTTAAAAGCTTCAAAATCATCAAAAATCATGGCTGGCATTTCCTTGATTTTGTCATCTAAGAAGTCCTTATCCGTCACAACGACTATCTTATTATAAATGATGTCTTCTGGTAAATCAGCCAATCGATCCAAGTTTTTAAAGGTCAATAAAGGGTTGGCTTCTGGGTAGCGAGATGGACGGTCTGGCTCAGATAGGCTATAAACCGTCTCTTCACTCAAGATGTCAACCGGCAAGCCCATCGCAGATAGTTGCTGATAGAGATTGGTTACCTCATCTCGCGACAAAGCCTGCTGAGCCAAGATATGCCCATCATTGCGCTGAATCAGCCCTCCATTAAAGGTCACACTGTAATCCATAGGATGATTAAGGTCTAACTCCTCCAGCAAATCACCAATGGCTTTCAAAGGACGACCTGTTGTAATCACAACCTTGACACCTAATTGTGTGGCTTTCTTGATAGCTTCTTTATTAGCCTTTGACACCTTCTTCTCATCGTCAAAAAGAGTATTATCTAAATCTAAAGCAACTAATTTTATCTCTGTCATCTCAAACCAAACTTTCCAAATAGCTCAAAACAGCATCTGTGCTGTTATCTCCAATAACCTCTTCAGCTAATTCTTTTGCAGCTTCAACAGCATTTTCAGGTACGACGGCTGTCCGTGCAAACTTTAGCATCTCAAGGTCATTATAGTTATCCCCAAAAGCATACACATCAGAGGCTGACAAACCTAGTTTGCCACAAAGTACTGCCAAGCCAGTTGATTTGTCATATGCTTTTGGAATAATATCCATTCCATCAAAGCCAGTAACAACAGCTTGAAAATCGGCTAAACGGCCATTTAAATGCTTCGAAAAATCATGAATCTTATCTGAATCAAATCGAGCAGTCACTTTTAAAATCTTATCAGTCACCTTATTGAGGTCGGCTCGCTGAACATTGGCATAAAAATAGTTTGCCCTTTGAATATAGTCATCTGAAGCATCCAAAGCAGCATAAGCTCCATTCTCACCAGATAAAAGATAGCCCTGACAATCAGGATGAGCACGTAATTCAGCCAAAATAAGCTGGTAGTCCTCAGGCATCATCTCAGCCTCAAAAATAACCTGCCCCGCGCATTCAACAATGCAACCATTTTCAGCGATAAAAGCCATCTTATCTTTAAATTCATGGAACAATCCTTTCAAAGTTAAGAGTGACCTGCCGCTAGCGGCTACAAAAAGATAACCTGCTTCAGTCAGTTTGTCCAGAAGTGCCGCAAATCTTTCT
Organism: Streptococcus thoraltensis DSM 12221; assembly: GCF_000380145.1. Taxonomy (GTDB): domain Bacteria; phylum Bacillota; class Bacilli; order Lactobacillales; family Streptococcaceae; genus Streptococcus; species Streptococcus thoraltensis. The sequence continues at coordinate 20,145 of NZ_KB904631.1, forward strand.
TTATCATAAGACCCATCCGGTCTTAAAAAAGTCCCATCCATATCGGACGCTACTATTTTTTTAAACACGTCATACCTCCAGCTTTTCAATACTATCCTATTGTTTTTTAGTCATACTCTTTGAAAATCAACATTAGGCAGTGCCGACTTAATTTGATAAACTGCAGTTCTATCTGCATCAGCCTTGCCTGTTCTGATTTTATAGTCTTTTGAATTAACTTTACTACATCGCCATTTTTGACTTGTCCTACTCAAGTACTGTCCGCGTCTTTTCTGTTCCTTATCTGAAAGTTAATGCATTTGACTATGATTCTCATTGAGTATCGGCTATATAATCCCTACCATTGTACCAAAAAATCCGCTTACAAGGAAATAGTTAGAAGAAAAAGAGCTAGCCACTGCTAACTCTTATCATCTTCTATCAAAAAGAATGCTCTAATCTACACCCTTAATCTGCTCTGCTTCTTTCAACTTAACTGACAGAATTTGTGACACACCTGATTCCTGCATGGTCACACCATAAATACTATCAGCTGCTGCCATTGTTCCCTTACGGTGAGTGACTACGATAAATTGACTAGATTTGTCAAAACGATTGAGATAATCACCAAAGCGTTTAACGTTGGCTTCATCAAGGGCAGCTTCGACCTCATCCAAAATAACAAATGGAATGGTTTTTACACGGATAATGGCAAAAAGTAAAGCCAGAGCCGACAAGGCTTTTTCACCACCCGACATGAGGTTGAGTGACTGGATTTTCTTACCGGGAGGTTGAACCGAAATCTCAACTCCTGCAGAAAGCAAGTTCCCATCCGTCAATAACAAGTCAGCTGAACCTCCACCAAACATCTGAGTGAAAGTCTCTTTAAAGGAATTCCGAATCGCTTCAAAAGTCGTTTTAAAGCGGCTGGTTACCTCTTCATTCATCTCAGAAATCGTCTCTAAAAGCAAGTCCTTCGCCTTATCCAAGTCAGCTTTCTGATCAGACAAGAAAGTCAAGCGTTGCCCAACTTCATCGTATTGTTCAATGGCATCCAGATTAACTGGTCCCAAGGCTTTAATGGCTTTTTGCAAATCCTTGAGGGTTAATCTAGCCTGATTAATATCTTCAAGTGAAGCAACCTGCTCTTGTGCTTCTGAGAAAGAGAGTTGATACGAATCAACCAAATCTTGCGCCAATGACTGCAAGCTCTGTTTCACCTGCTTTTCTTGTGTCTCCAGTTCAGCCTGACGGCGGATATAGGTTTCATTTTGCTGGCTTAATTTTTGCAAATGCTCTGCAATATCTTCACCTTGCGCTTCCAAATCTTCCAGTTCAAAACGCAGACGAATCTGTTCTTGTTCCAACACTGTCTTACGTTCCTTGGCTTCCTCTAGTTGTCTCTGCCACTCAGGAATTTTGTCCGCCTCTAAAGTATCATTATGGTGCGAAAGACTATAAGCTAAATTCTCAGCCAGCTCTCTAGCTTGTTGCAAATCTTCTTTCTGCTTGTCTAAATCACGGGAAAGATACTGCCTTTCTCCCTGAAGTTCACGCTCTGACAATCTTAATTCAGATAAGGAGTCTTGCAGTTCCTGACGTTTCGCCTCAATACTATCTTTATCAGTCTTGATTGCTTCAATATCTTGATTAAGTTGGTCTTTCTGAGAACGAATCCTTTCTAACTGAACTTGCAAGTCTTCCTTGAGCTGACTATCATCTGACGATGTCAAACCTTTCTGATTAGCAAGTTTAGCTTGGTAGAGCTTATTGAGATCAGCAACCTGACTAGCAGCTTGTTGATAGGCAAAATCTGCTTTTTGTTCGGCTAGTCTGGCTTCTTCACCGTCTTGTTTCAATTCTGATAACTGTCGGCGTGATTGGTCTAAAACATCTTTCAAGCTAGCTAAAGTTTCTTCATCAGCTTTTATTTCAGAAGACATTTGCGCTATTTCGGTCTCTAATTGATCCAATTCTGGTTTAACAAAGGTCGTGTTCTTCTGACGATTGGCACCACCTGCAAAAGAGCCACCCGGACGCAATTCAGTACCATCAAGTGTGACAATGCGCACTTGATACTGAGAATCACGCGCAGCCTGATTTGCATGATCAATAGTGTCAAAAATCGCTGTCATCCCCAAAAGATTACCCATAATATTGTTCAAACGGCTATCATAGCTAACCAAATCTTTAGCCAATCCAAGAAATCCAGCTTGTTGCAATAATTTATCTTTAAAGGCAGGCTTCAAATAACGCTCTTTTATGGTTGTCAAAGGAAGGAAAGTCGCACGACCATGGCGCCCCTCTTTCAAGAACTGAATGGCCTTTTTAGCCGTCCTCTCATCTTCAACAATGATATTTTGCGCTGCCCCACCCAACACAATTTCCATCGCTGTTTGATGCTCTGGTTTGAAGCTCAAGTGCTCACTAACAGCACCAACGATGCCACCAATACGCTCGCTATTTTGCAAGACAGCTTTGACTCCAGCAAAGAACTGACTGTGGTTTTTTTGGATAGCCTCTAAACTATTACGACGAGCCGTCTTGCCCTTTAAACTATCATACTTATCAAAAAGAGCCTTCTGCTTTTTTTGATACGTTTCTTCATACTTTTTAACTTCCTCAAGTTGCTTTTGGTAATCATCCAACAAAGCTTTAACAGCTTCCTTAGCTGCTTCAAAATTAGCCAAGGTTTCTTTAGCCATCTCAGTCATTGATAACCGACGGTCTTCCAAGTCTAGTAATTCAGCTTGGGCTTGTTCAGACTGTTGTTTTTCCTGTAAGAGTCTGTTTTCCAAAGCGGTCAATTGGTTAGATAAATCAGCTTCCTGACTCATGAGATCCACAAACTGCTCACGCAAACTTTCGATAATCTGATCAGGTGATTGGGCAAAGTCTTTCAAATCAGCTTCTCGCTGTTTAATCGCACTTGCTTTTTCCTGACTCTCACTGAGAACTGTGGTCAGCTTTTCCTCTAAATCTCTTATGAAAACTTCCAAATTGCTAATCAGCGTCTCTTGCTCTTTTAGACGAGCTTTTAAATCACTTTCTTTTTCTTGCGATTGTGACTGTTGTAGCTGGCTCACTTGGATTTGCTTCTCTAAGTCCGCAATCAAGCTAGTCAAAGCAACCAAATCATCCTGATGTCGCCTAGAATCTTGGGAGAGCTGATGACGCTTGGTCTTGAGACTTTGATTGGACGTTTCCAGTTTTTGACGTTCCTGATAGTAAGTCTCAAGGTTGACCCTAACCTCACTTAATCGATCAGCTAGCACTTGTAGCTCTTTCTTACCTGTGGAAATATCATGAACAAGAACCTGCAAATGTAGTTCTTTACGTTCCTCGTCCAAGGCTAGAAACTGTCTAGCCGTTTGCGCTTGTTTCTCCAAAGGACGAATCTGCTGCTCCAATTCATAGATAATATCTTCCAAGCGGTCTAGATTATCCTGAGTCTGAGCTAATTTTGCTTCAGTTTCTTTTTTACGAGTCTTGTATTTTAAAACTCCAGCGGCCTCTTCAAAAATAGCACGACGGTCTTCAGCCTTACTGTTAAAAATCGCCTCAACACGACCTTGGGAAATAATCGAGAAAGAGTCGCGACCCAAACCAGTATCCATAAAGAGATCATGAATATCACGCAAGCGAACTTTTTTGCCTTCAATCAAATAATCACTATCTCCATTACGGTAGATATGACGTTCAACTGACAACTCCTGCGGTGCATCCTTGATAAAGCCATCACTATTATCAAGAGTGACACGAACTTGAGCATAATTAAGAGGGCGACGCGTCTCAGTTCCTGCAAAGATGACATCAGGCATTTTACCGCCACGCAGACTCTTAGCAGAGGATTCCCCCAGCGCCCATCGTAAACTTTCTGTAATATTTGATTTACCCGACCCGTTAGGTCCTACGACAGCCGTCACTCCTTGGTCAAAGGTGACTTTAGTCTTATCCGCAAAGGATTTAAACCCTTGAATTTCAATTTCTTTTAAATACATCTTAGTCCTCACCCAACTGGTGGAGCGCTTTTTTAGCAGCTTCCTGCTCTGCCATTTTTTTAGAACGCCCTTTTCCACTGCTCAATTCTTTACCGTTTGCAGTGACACGAACTTCGAACCACTTGGCATGGGCAGGCCCTTCTTCGCCGATAACTTCGTAGCGAATTTTGATGTCACCATCAACTTGAAGTTCTTCTTGAAGGGCTGTTTTGTAATCTTTGACTTGTTCGTACTGCCCCTTTTCTACTTTAGGTATCATCACCAAATAAAGGAAAGTCTTAACTGCCTCTACACCTTTATCTAAGAGCAAAGCCCCTAAAAAGGCTTCAAAAAGGTCTCCAAGGATTGTTTCACGATGACGACCCCCAGACTTTTCTTCTCCCTTGCCTAGTTTGATAAAAGCATCAAAGCCACAATCTTTAGAAAATCCTGCCAAACTCTCCTCACGAACAATCATAGAGCGTTGTTTAGACAAATCTCCCTCTGGCTTGTTAGGGTATTTTCGATACAAATAATCTGAAATAATCAATTGTAGAACGGCGTCTCCTAAAAACTCCAAACGCTCATTGTGTGAAATGTTTAGGAGGCGATGCTCATTAGCGTATGACGTGTGGGTGAAGGCAGTATCAAGCAAACCACCGTCCGCAAATTCAATTTGAAAATCTGCTTTTAATTTTGCTTTTAGCCCTTCTAACTGTTCCATAAGATTCCTCTTTTCTACTTAAAAATGCGTTTCACTCAAACATTTTTTAAAAGCGACCATAACTTATCATCATAATCCTTTCCATTATACCAAAAAAATAGTCTAGCTATTATAGCCAGACTGTAAATTCTACATTAAATATCTGTTAATGGCGTTGCCGTATCAGGGGATGTATCCAATACTTTGAAATCATGATTAACACCCAAATCAGCCTGCATGAGATTGGATTCCATAGTCATATGAGCTAACTCTTTGATATTGTTTTCCTTACTCAAGTGTCCCAAGTAAATCTTCTTGGTACGATTTCCAAGGGTATCAATCATAGCTTGAGCTCCTGCCTCATTGGACAAATGCCCAAAATCAGAAAGAATCCGTTGTTTGGTTTTCCATGGATAAGAACCAGCTCTAAGAATTTCAATGTCATGATTAGATTCAATCAGATAGCCATCTGCATTAGCCACAATCCCAGCCATTCGATCGCTAACATAGCCCGTGTCAGTTAACATGACAAAACTTTTGTCATCTTTCATAAAACGGTAAAACTGAGGATCAACCGCATCGTGACTGACACCGAAAGACTCAATATCAATATCTCCAAAAGTTATCATTTTTTCACGAGAAAAAATATGTTTTTGACTGTTATCAACCTTACCAATCATGTTACGAGCATCTATAGCTTCCCATGTCTTTTCATTAGCGTACAAATCAAGATTGTATTTACGAGCCAAGACGCCAACACCTTTGATGTGGTCTGAATGTTCGTGCGTAATTAATATGGCATCTAAATCTTCAGGACGTCGATTAATTTCAGCTAAAAGACTGGTAATCTTCTTACCAGTCAAGCCAGCATCAATCAAAAGACGTTTTTTCGGTGTTTCCAGATAAAAAGCATTACCTGTCGACCCTGAAGCTAAAATACTGTACTTAAATCCTTTATCAGTCACCTTAGTCTTCAGTTACCTCCCATTCTTCATCTACTTCTAAAATATTCTTCTCATACGGTAAGACTATGGTAAACGTTGAGCCCTTACCATAATCACTTTTAGCCCAAATAAAGCCATTGTGTTGTTTAATAATCTCTTTAGCAATGGCAAGCCCCAGACCTGTACCACCTTGTGCACGGCTGCGAGCCTTGTCAACGCGGTAAAATCGATCAAAAATAAGCGGTAAATCTTTTTTAGGAATCCCCAAACCTTGATCGGAAATCGAAATAATCACCTGGGTGTCAGTCGTTCGCATGCTAACTGTAATCTCACCACCATCAGGTGAATACTTAATAGCATTATTAATGATATTGTCAATAACCTGTGTCATCTTATCGTTATCAATCTCAATCCAAACAGGGACTAAGGGATAATTTCGGATAATATCATAGGATTTGCCAGCTTGAGTTTCCTGAAGTTTAATCTGATCGAAACGATTAAGAATGTAGGTAATAAAGGCTGTAAAGTTAGTCAATTCAACTTCTAAATGCGAGTTGTTATTGTCAATCCGTGACAGAGAAAGCAAATCGGTAATCATCCGCATCATTCGATTCGTCTCATCCAGAGACACACGAATAAAACCAGGTGCGACCGACTCCTTAAGAGCACCTTCATCAAGAGCTTCCAAGTAGGACTTTACTGAGGTTAGAGGGGTTCGTAATTCATGACTAACATTAGAAACAAAGAGACGACGTTCACGCTCTTCTTTTTCCTGTTCAGTTGTATCATGAAGGACTGCAACCAAACCGGAAATAAAGCCACTTTCTCGTTTAATCAGGGCAAAATTAACCCTTAAAACGGTAAACTCACCAAACTCATCGACACGATTGAGCGTTACTTCAGGCGTTTTCGTAATCAAATCATGATACGTATAAGAAGTTTCTTCCAATAACGTCATGATATTGACAGAAACTTCCTCTTCATCTGTCAGGTTCAACTGTTGTTTCGCCATGTCATTAATCATGATAATATTGCCGCGACGATCCGTCGCCAACACACCATCACTCATATAAGAAAGAATGCTGGCAAGTCGGTTTTTTTCTTGCCCCAGATTCTCATGAGTCAACCGAAAGACCTCTGACAAATCATTAAGATGCTCCGCCAAAGTCCTAACCTCTGCCGAACCACGTGTTACTTGATTAACAACGTACTCACCTGAAATCAATGACTGAACCTGTTCCGTCAACTGCTGCACCCGCCGACTATTTAGCGTGTCATTAATAATCAAGAAAACATAAATCAGGACTAAAATAGACATTAGTCCTGCAATAATCAAATCTCGAAAAGTAAAAATAAATTGATCAGTCATGAGCTTTCATAAAGTAACCCACTCCACGGCGAGTTAAAATATATTCTGGGCGACTCGGTGTCGTTTCGATTTTTTCACGTAGACGACGAATGGTCACGTCAACTGTACGAACATCACCAAAATAATCATAGCCCCAAACGGTTTCAAGCAAGTGTTCACGCGTCATCACCTGACCAATATGCTGCGCTAAATGATAGAGCAACTCAAACTCACGGTGGGTTAATTCAACTTCCTCTCCGTTCTTTTTAGCAATAAATGCTTCTGGCAAAATCTGCAGATTACCTATTTCAAGCTCAGTCGGTGAGGACTGAAGTGACTCCTCAGCAACTGTTTCAATAGTCTCTACACGACGTAATTGTGCCTTAACACGTGCCAGTAACTCACGATTAGAGAAAGGTTTTGTGACATAGTCATCTGCACCAATTTCTAATCCGATAACTTTATCAAATTCAGAATCCTTAGCTGACAGCATGATAATAGGCGTATGACTTGTTTTACGAATTTCTTTAGCAACTTCAAGCCCATCGATACCTGGAAGCATCAAGTCTAGGATAACTAAGTCCGGCTTAACTTCTTCAAACTTTTGAACGGCTTCATTGCCATCGAAAGCTGTCTCGATGTTATATCCTTCCTTACTGAGATTAAATTTAATAATGTCTGAGATGGGTCTTTCATCATCCACGACAAGAATTGTTTTCATATTAATACCTACCTTTTTTCTGATTATAACAGATTATCCTTTAAATGGAAAATATTGACTATAAAAAGCCTTATATCATAGACTTTTATCACCTTTTTTAAAAAATAGACAACCGTATTTTATATTAATTTTTCAGAATATTTCAAACGATGAGTTGACAAGTTAAATCCGATATGTTATATTAACTTATCTATGTTATGTTTTCTAACGTAACAATTTAATATTAAAAGGAGTTTCTAATGGCACTTATCGAATATAAAAATGTTGAAAAATATTACGGTGACTACCATGCTCTTCGTAACATTAACTTAGAGATTGAAAAAGGTCAGGTCGTTGTTCTCCTAGGTCCTTCAGGATCAGGTAAATCAACACTTATCCGTACCATGAATGCTCTTGAATCCATTGAAACAGGTAGCTTAAAAGTAAACGGTCATGAATTAGCCAATGCTAGCAGTAAGGATTTGGTTCAACTTCGAAAGGAAGTTGGCATGGTCTTCCAACACTTTAACCTCTATCCTCATAAAACAGTGTTAGAAAATGTTACTTTGGCACCTATTAAAGTTTTAGGAATGTCTCGTACTGAAGCCGAAACTGTTGCTGAAAAATACTTGACCTACGTAAACATGTGGGATCGCAAGGATTCCTACCCAGGCATGCTCTCTGGGGGGCAAAAACAACGTATCGCTATCGCTCGCGGACTCGCTATGAATCCTGAACTACTTCTTTTTGACGAACCAACTTCTGCCCTTGACCCAGAAACAATCGGCGATGTTCTGGCTGTTATGCAAAACCTAGCTGCTGAAGGGATGAACATGGTTGTTGTGACTCACGAAATGGGCTTCGCCCGTGAAGTAGCTGATCGTATCATTTTCATGGCTGAAGGCCAAATCTTAGAAGATACTACTGATGTCCACGGCTTCTTTGATCATCCAAAAGAGCCACGCGCACAGCAATTCCTCAGCAAAATTATTAATCATGCCAGTGAAAAAGTTCCTGCCAAGAAAAAAGAGCGCAAAGCGTAAGCAAGGAGGATGTAAGATGAAATCAATCAAACAACTTCTAATAGCTTGCTTATCCTTAACTCTTGTCTTGTCTGTTATTGCCCTTTCACCAAAAGTTAAGGCAGAAACAAACGAGCAGCTACTGTCTTCTAAAGTCATTGAACGTATAAAAAAGGCTGGCGTTCTAAAAGCTGGGGTTAAACAGGATGTTCCCAATTTTGGTTACTTTAGTGCTGAAACAAATAGCTACGAAGGTATGGAAATTGACATTGCTCGTAAAATTGCCAAAAGTCTTGGGGTTAAGGTAGAATTCACTGCTGTGACAGCTCAGACTCGCGAAGCTGTTATTGATAACGGCCAAGTTGACATCGTTATTGGTACCTACACCATCACCCCTGAACGTCAAGCATCTTATAGTTTTAGCGATCCTTATTACACTGATGAAGTGGGCTTCTTGGTTAATAAATCTAGCAACTATTCATCGATCAAAGACATGGATGGCGCAACAATCGGTGTTGCGCAAGGTTCTACCACAAAGATGGCTATTGAAGAATATGCTAAAGCTAATGATTTACACTTTGACTATGTTCAATTGGGTTCTTATCCTGAATTAGCTATCTCGCTTTATTCAAAACGTATTCAAGCCTTCTCAGTTGATAAATCAATTCTAACAGGCTACCGCAGCAAGAAAACTGAAATTCTTGAGCAAGGATTCAATACGCAAAGTTACGGTATTGCCAGCAAACAAAGCAATAAAGCCTTAACAAATTACATCAACAACCTCCTATCAGACTGGTCCAAAGATGGTAGTTTGGCAGAAATCTACAAAAAATACGATTTAAAACCAGCTAAGGCACAAAATTAAGAGAAAGGAAGAATTATTTATGAACTATTTAGTGACAAGTCCATTCGCCCTTTCTCGCTGGGGTGACTTTTTCGCCAACTTCGGTGATTTCGCCAAAGGTTTCGCATATACCTTAGGCATGTCAATTGGCGCCCTACTTCTCTCCCTTATCCTAGGGCTAATTTTTGGCGCCATGTCATCTTCTAAAAATAAAACCTTAAGAACTATCGCTCGTGTTTATGTTGAACTCTATCAAAACACACCACTTCTGGTCCAATTTGTCGTTGTTTATTACGGTTTGGCAATCATGACTAACGGTTTCGTTATGATTTCAGCCTTCTGGACAGCAGTTATTTGTGTTGGTCTTTATCACGGTGCCTACATATCAGAAGTTATCCGTTCTGGGATTGAAGCCGTTCCCAAAGGTCAAACCGAAGCTGCACTTTCTCAAGGATTTACCTACAAAGAAACCATGCAACTCATCATCCTTCCGCAAGCTATTCGGACTATCTTACCTCCTATGACCAACCAAGTGGTTAACTTGATTAAAAATACGTCAACAGTTGCCATTATTTCAGGAGCTGATATTATGTTCGTTTCAAAAGCATGGGCCTATGAAACCACTAACTACGTGCCTGCCTTTGCCGGCGCTGCACTACTCTACTTCATCGTCTGCTTCCCACTTGCAACTTGGGCACGACGCAAAGAAGAAGAAAATAAAAAAGCATACACTTAGGAGGATAAATGATGTCAGTTTTAACACCAACTAATATTAGCTTTATCCTTCAAGGACTTTGGTTGACACTTTACATCTCATTCTTATCAATTGTATTTTCAACCATTATTGGAACAATTTTAGCCGTTATGCGTAACGGGAAGAATCCAATCCTTCGCTGGGTATCAAGCATCTACATTGAATTTGTTCGTAACGTTCCCAATCTTCTTTGGATTTTCATTATTTTCTTGGTTTTCCAAATGAAATCAACACCAGCAGGTATCACATCCTTTACCGTCTTCACCTCAGCTGCTCTTGCAGAAATCATCCGAGGTGGTTTAAACGGTGTGGATCACGGTCAAACCGAAGCTGGTTTATCGCAAGGAATGACACACTGGCAGATTTTCATTTACATTGTCTTTCCACAAGCTGTCCGTAAAATGCTGCCAGCTATTATTTCACAATTCGTAACAGTCATCAAGGACACCTCGCTCCTTTATTCTGTTATCGCTTTACAAGAGCTTTTCGGAAAAAGCCAAATTCTTATGGGGAAATACTTTGAACCAAGCCAAGTGTTCACTCTTTACCTCATCATCACAGCCATCTACTTTGTCATCAACTTCGCCATATCGACCTATTCCCGTCGACTTGCTAAGAAGTGGGCACAAGGGGCTGAATAAAGACAAAATCCACATGAACGTAATCATCATGTGGATTTTGTTTTGCATCAACTAAGGCTACCAACTTTATTAGCATTATCAGTTTTTTATGACTCAATCCAGTCTTTTTCTTTGACAATCGTCACGGTTTCAATGCTAGCATTGACTTTCTTTTCCGACGGGGCAAAAAATATAGTCTTTTGAATTAACTTTGATACACGGTCACTTTCGACCTGCCCTACTCATACTCTTCTAAAACCAAGTACTTTCCGCACCTTAGTTCCTTGTTCTGAAAGGTAATTCATGTGACTCTATTTTTAAATTTATCAAAAATCCATAGGAAATCTGAAAGGAACATCAAAATTCTAGTCTTATTTATAAATATTATTATTTCTCATCAACTCATCACAGTTTTAGAAGCCTTATAAACTTTTTGATATTTGCTATAAATTTCTTGATATTCTGCTACATTTTCTGATATTGGAACAAATCGCCTTTTGATTTTCACCCAATCACGAATAATTTGCTCATATGATAAATACCAATTTAGTCCAATAGCAGCAAGCATGGCCGCTCCCATAGCTGGTCCTTGTTCTTCTTCTAAACAGACGATTTCTTTATTGAAAATATCAGCCTGCATTTGAAGCCAATAATCACTTCTTGCTCCTCCACCAATCGAAACAATTTCTTTAAATGCCGAATCCCTCTCTTTCTCTATAAGTTCCAAGCAATCTTTCAACGAGTAAGTGATCCCCTCAACAACTGCTCTAGTAAAATGAGGAAGACTGTGATGCCTATCTATACCAATAAATGATCCTCGTATTTTAGAATCTGAATAGGGTGTTCTTTCCCCATCTATATACGGTGAAAATAATAGCCCTGCAGCTCCTATCGCTATCCTTTTTGAAGCGTTAAGCAATTCATCAAAAGAAGAGGTCGGAGTCATTAAATTTTTATACCATGATAAAGCACTACCAGCTGCTAAAGTTACTCCCATTGAATAAATCGTCGATGGAATTGTATGATAAAAATGATGTATCTTGCCATCTGCAATAGTCTTTTTGTATTGATCAATGCCCAGAATTACTCCAGAAGTCCCAATTGAACAAAGTCCAGTATCATTTGATAAAACTCCAGCTCCCAGTGCTGCACAGGCATTGTCTGCCCCACCCGCAAAAACGTCTATCTTATTTAAGAATTTATATTTCTTACTTATTGATCCTTTTAATTTCCCCACATATTGTTGAGATTTGAGTAAATTCGGTAAATAATCTATAGGAATATTATAATTACTGGTGATATTTTTCGACCATGTGTTACTCTCCAAATCTAATAGTAAAGTCCCTGATGCGTCAGAAAGGTCAATTCCCAGTGTGCCAGTCAAGCGAAAACGCACATAATCCTTAGGAAGAAGTATATGCCGAACCTTGCTCCATAATTCGGGCTCATTCTCTTGAACCCACATTATTTTAGGTAAAGTAAAACCTTCCAATGCTTTATTTTTAGTAATAAATAAAAGTTCCTCGCCATAATACTTCATTAATTTGTCACATTGCTTTGTGGAGCGAGTGTCATTCCAAAGAATAGCATTTCTAACAACATCCATATTTTCATCTAATAGCACCAGAGAATGCATCTGACCAGAAAAAGCTATACCTTCAAGATTATCTGCAAAATCATCGACTCTTTTACAAAAATCATCAAATACTGACTCAGTTGCCAAATACCAATCTTCAGGATTTTGTTCAGAATAACCCTTGTATGGAGTGTATACCTTGTATGGAGCAGCTGAATCAGTAATTACTTTTCCATTTTGGTCTACAAGAATTCCTTTTAAGGAACTTGTGCCTATATCTATGCCTAAAACGTATTTTGACATTTAATTTACCTCCTACTCAATAGTATATTTTGTCCTTGCATGATAATGGCTAATTAGTGGGTGACTCTTTGTTTGGAGATGATTTGGTCTTTCCTGAGTTTCAAAAGTAATGCCATTGTATTTTGTAATAATCCCTCCATCCTTTATCTTAAGTCGTTCATTAATTTTATTAAGGGTATATATAACCGCACATTCCCTATCGGTAGTAATGCGCAATACATTTTCTTTATCAAAACTTTGTAATACTATCTCTGGGAAATCCGTGTCAAAAATATACGCCAAGTCAATACCATCGGCACAAATTTTGGAAAGTTCATTAGAAATTCTAAAGGCATCTCCAATTTTTCTTTTTTCTGTAAAATCAAAAGACGAATAATACTTTGAAGACATATCACTATATTCTTCTGTTGGAACAAATGTGTCATTTATGATCTGCAGTTTAGTCGGTGTCATTTGTAACCAGTGTGCTTCAATTCCATCTCTTTTGTCTTTATTCAAATTAAAATAGGTATGATTAGTAAGGTTGCAAACAGTTGGTTCATCTGAGAAACCAAAATACTCAAGAATAAATGAATTATCCTCAATACGATAACGAATTTTTAAAAGCATTTCTTCATAATGTGAATCGGTGTCATTATATGTCAATTCATAAGTATCCTTATCAATTAGATTAACGTCCCAATACTGTTTGTGGAGTCCTTCATTTCCGCCATGAAGATTTAATAAATCTTCATTGATGTCCAGATTAATGACATCGCCCTTTGAATTTTTATAATTTGGAGGAAAAGTTCTACCAGCTGTCCTACCAATGGTTGCACCAAAATAATATGGATTTCTTTCATAATTAGTAAAGTCTTCATAAGATAACACATAGTTAATATTATTTGATTTTTTAATTATAGCAGTAATGATACCACCATAATCAAGAAACTTTATACATATTTTGTCATTTTCAAGAATGTATTCTTTCATTTTCATTTCTCTTTATCTTAAAAAAGAAAAGCTAAGTCAGATATACCCGACCTAGCTTAGGTTTACCGTTTAATATTCGGGTTTGTAAAAATATCTGAAGCATCATCACTCTGTGACGAAAATTCTGAAACAATTGCGCCTTCTGACCCAGCTTGGAACCAGTGTTTAATATCTGGTTTTATAGTATACTGTTCTCCCGCTTGAAGCACTACCTCGTGAAAAATAGTGTAAAAATCTTTCGACTTTTCAGGAATTACAGCAGAAATCGTATCTGTTTCATTCCCTTCCACATAGAGATAAACTAGACCTTTCCTCACACGGAATGTCTCCTGCTTGCCCTCAATTTCCAAATGATTTCCTCGTCTTGGGTGGCGATGCTCAGGACATGTTTGACCTGGAAGTAAAACCATCTCCTTAGCACAATAGCGGTCATTGTTGACATATACGATGAGATTAAGTCCTTCTTGCTCAATATTATTTAAACCAAAATCAGCAAATTCAATATTTGATAATTCATTTTCGCTAAATACAACACCTGATTCTTCATAAAATTTAAGCACACGTTCTTTGTAATTCATCACTAAAACCTCTCTTAGAAATTAGCTAATTTTCAAATCACTAAAGTCAATATCTTCTTCCTTAATGATTTCCTCGAATGACTCATTCGGATCAACGGGTTTCATTAATACGATAAAGGTAATAGCATGGGCAATAGAACCAATTAGAAGCGCAATGACAAACATCATTCCATGATTACCAGTCATAGTAGGAACAGCAAACATGCCTGAGGCAGGAATGTGGGAATCAGCACCCCAATACATTGAAAGAGCACCAAATACGCCCCCACCTACACCTGTAGCAATCATATTTTTAAGCCAGTTTTTAAATACGATTGGGAAACAACCTTCAGTAATTTGACAAAATCCCATAGGAATAGCTGATTTTAGGGTGTCAACATCTTGTTTGTCAAAGACATTTTTCCCTACGATTTTTTGTAAAATATATGCCACACCATATCCAAAAGGTGTAATCATAGATGCACCAATCAGAACTGTAAGTGGCTCATAAATTGACTCTGAAAACATTGCAAATACTACAGCAAATACTGTTTTATTAATTGGTCCACCATAATCAATACTTGAAAGAATTCCAATAATGAGACCATACAAAATTAATTGAGAGCTATTCAATCCTTGCAAATAAGTGGTTAAGAGTCCAACTAGGTAATTGATAGGAGAGCCAAGAACATAATACATAACCATTCCAGCAAAGAAGGATGAAATAAATGGTACAACAAGTGTTGGCATTAAGCCTTCCATCCATTTAGGAACTTTTATATTTGTATAAAGTAATAAGGTTATAATCCCCGATACAAATCCTGCAGCAATACCCCCAATAAATCCAGTATTAATTCCGTGGGCAACAAAACCTACAATCAGTCCTGGGGCAATACCAGGTTTATCTGCTATAGAATAAGCAATCGCTACGGATACAATCATCGGCAAATAGCCTAGACCATATCCACCCATCGTTGTCATCGTATCTGCAAAATTAAAACCTGCTGAGAAGTCCGTAATAGATGTTCCCCCCATTATATTTCCAATTGCTAGCAAGAATCCTGCAGCACAGACAACTGGTAAGAAAAATGAGATTGCTGTCATCAAATGTTTTTTAAAGCCTAAATTTGATAAAGAATTCATGGCTAATCTCCTTTATTTATTTCTTCAAGTTTTTCGATTAACTTATTAGGTGACTTCACAACTAGACTAGTTGGAACCTCAACAACCTTTTTATTTTCAAAACGGTCACGACCATTAATTTTTATATCAGCAGCAATGATGACAATATCAGCTTTGGCAATCTCCTCATCAGTTAATGAATCTTGTCTTCCAGCTAAACCTTGTGTTTCAATATGTACGTTATGTCCTCGAGATAGACCTGCTTGTACTAATTTTTCTTTAGCAATATAAGTATGTGCAATACCTGCTGTACATGCAGCAATTCCAACAATATTCATGATGCTTTACCTCCTATTCTTGATAGCAATTTAATAGTTTTTATTGGAAATAATATTTAGCCTTATCTACTGCATTAAATAATTCATTTTTAGCTCGTACGACTTTTTCTGTTTCAATCATTGGTTCTGGGAAAATCACATTTGGCTCACGTTTTTCAAGGTTTCCATCATTCAAAAGTTCTCTAAGCTTCTCAGCAAATACAATTTTTATATCACTTGAGATATTAATTTTTGAGATACCATGTTCAACAGCTGAACTAATTTCTGCATCTGGGTTACCAGAACCTCCATGAAGGACGAGGGGCACTGAAACTTTGCTTACGATTTCGTCTAAAATATCAATTCTAAGTTTTGGCTTGATATCTTTCGGATATAAACCGTGCGAAGTTCCAATACCAATTGCCAGACTATCACACCCAGTTTGTTCAACAAAGTCTCTAGCAACATCTGGTTCAGTATAAATCCCTTCTTCTAGACCACCTTCAACATTATTACCTGTGTTACCAATTGTTCCAAGTTCTGCTTCAACGGAAACACCTACAGCATGAGCAGCTTCTACTACTTTTTTTGTCATTTCAACATTTTTCTCATAAGGTGCCAACGACTGGTCAATCATAACTGACGTAAAACCGAGCTGAATCGCATGAATAACCTGTTCATAACTTGCACCATGATCAAGGTGAATGGCAACTGGTACTTTTGCTTTATGAGCTTCGTCAATACATTGTGCAACAAAACTGTCTGTCAAAAAGCTTAATTCATCTGGGTGAATCGCAATAATAAACGGCGTCTTTGTTTCCTCACATGCTTTCACAGTAGCATTAAGTAGTTGACCTGAACCACAGTTATATGCTGGAATTGCAAAGTGATTATTTTGAGCAACTGTCAATAATTCTTTTCCTGATACTAAAACCATAATATATTTCCTCTTTTCTAAATTTTTTTATTTGTTAGCTGTAAATAGTTCGTGCAACTCATCTTTAGATTTGACTCTTACAAGTTCATCAACAAACTCTTCATGAGCTAAGAGTTTGGCAATTTCTTGTAATAATAAGATATGTGTCATATTCGTATCGTGGTCGGTTACGGCAAACATGATGACTACCTTGACGGGCTTACCATCTAGAGTCTCCCATTCAATTTCATTTTCAAGTACCGCTACTGCTATTGTGGTCTCATTGACAGCATTAGATTTACCATGAGGTATCGCAATACCTTGACCAATCCCTGTCATCCCTTCAGTTTCCCTAACATACACATCATCGATAAAAGCCTCCTCATCAGAAGTGTATCCTTGCTTAAATAATAAACTTCCTAATTCATGTATGACATCATCCTTAGTTTTTGAAGCAGAAGGTACAATCATCAACTCTTTATGAACCACTTGATCCAAGATTATTCCGTCCTTCTCCGCTACACCCATATATTACCTCCTTATATCTCCTTGTATTAAGTACGTTTCTAAAATGTTAACAATATCTTTACTATTTTTTATAGACTCTATGCTATTAGTAAATTTTTCTGACGCAAGAGACTGCATTATCGAAATCATTCTTTTTACATTTTCAGTTTCTGGACTTCTACTATGTGGAGTAATTAGACAAAATACTTTATTAACTTTGCTTCCATCAACACACCTCCAATCAATCACAGATTTGTCGAACGTTAAGATAGCCAGATGCACATCTCTGACAATATCATTGGTGAGAAATACATGTGGAACTGCAATTCCTTTTTCCAGTCCTGTACTAGAAATTTCTTCTCTTTCGACCATGCTATTAAAAATCACATTTGTATCCGCTTCCAATTTATCTGATAAAAATAATGCAACTTTATATAAAGCTCCATTTTTATCATAGATACCATTCAAATCACCTGATAGTAAGAAATCAACCATTATTTACAATCTCCTCAATGACATGGGTTAAAGACTCTATATCCCTATTTGTCAGAATAGAGCTAACCAGAACTATCGGAATGTCCACTTGCTGTATGATTGGTATGGTAGTTATTAGTAAATCAATCTGCTCGTCCATACATTCTACGATTTTTTGAATGGCTATGCTGGAAGTGACTCCAACAATTTTAAGCATTGGAAATGATTTGCGAACTTTAACCGCAATGAGTTCAGAAGTTCCTATTCCCGTTGTACATACAATATAAGCATTTACTTTTTTCCTCTCTAATTCTATATACCTAGCAAAATATAAACAGATAAATCCAGACTCATCTTCCGATATTTTTGATAGATGAAATTCTTCTTCAACTTCAAGGGAGGACTCAGAAACTGCTCTAAAAATATCTCCATACTCCACTTGAATGTCACTTAACAAGGCATTAGGGAGATAAACCTGATTTGATAAACGTTGAAGTAAGTATTTAATATGATTTTCAAGTTCTTGGAATAATTCCCGAGAAAACTTTTTATTCAGTTTTTTTGAAACTCTTTCTATAAAACTTAGTGCGACTTGATTAGATTTTGGAATATAAATACGTTCTGTAGCATCATCAGATATTCGAGCTGTGCTAAGATATTCGAAAAGATAAACTACTTCAGAGTCGTTTGGAACAACACCGATATACTGTCCAATATTGTCAACAATTTTCTTACAAACACTGTAAATTTCGGGTGAGAACAGTTTTTCTTCCCGGAGAAGGATTGTCGCTTGATCGTGAGGACTGATGTGACGAAACAGTCTTATTCGTTCAATTAAAACGTAGATGTGAGCAAACAAACTAATATTGTATGGGTAGTTGATAGATATTCCTAAGGCTGTTGAAGCATATTCAATTTGTTGTATGGTAAAAAGAAAGTCCTCTGAACTATTAAGCCCATTAGAGTATTCTTCCAAGGCAGAAATATCTGTCGTTTGATTGAGGTTTAAAACAGTTTCCATAATTGCTGCACGGATATCTTTCTCATTCCCTTCAATTGACATATGCCGATTGCTTCTGACTAAGTTAAGACCCCACTTTTCAATTTTCTTTGAAATTATCATCCTATCTTTAGAAATGACCGATTCACTAACATAAAATTTTTCATACAAATCGTAAGTTCTTTTTCGTTTTGGTGCAACAAAAAGTAACTCTTTAATAATTTCATTGCACCTCTCTTCAATTGCCGACTCCTCAGTCATGTTATCTTGTTTCAAATAAACTCCCTGATTTAGCTTAAAACCTCTGCCTCTTTTAGAAAGAATTGTTTGAGTATCCCCTGCCCCTCTGAATTGTGAATTAATCTCTTTAATATGCCTTGATACCGTAGCCTTAGAGACAGCAAGTTCAATTGCAATTTGTTCAGAGGTAACAAAATCTGATTGATGATTCAAAAAGTTAATGATTTCTTGATTTAACTGCCGCTTCATCGTTCATCCTCCTCTTCAACTATTATTATATCTCACTTTAAATACGTTAAATTGTCATAGAATGAGTTTAGCAAAACGCATTCTATGACAACTGAAGATGTTCACACTCATGTGGATTTTGTCTTGCTCATATAAGGCTACCAACTTTATTAGCATTATCAGTTTTTTATGACTCAATCCAGTCTTTTTCTTTGACAATCGTCACGGTTTCAATGCTAGCATTGACTTTCTTTTCCAACGGGGCAAAAAATATAGTCTTTTGAATTAACCTTGATACACGGTCACTTTCGACCTGCCCTACTCATACTCTTCTAAAATCAAAAGCAGACTTTGCTGACCTGATTTGATGAACTTCAATTCTATCTGAATCGGCTTCGCATAGTCTGCTTTTGATTTTCCTTGAGTATCAAGTACTTTCCACACCTTAGTTCTTTGTTCTGAAAGGTAATTCATGTGACTATAAATCAACAAGCGGAAAAATTTTGATAGGTCATCATGCTACTTACTTATCGCACTGTTTCAACTTTCCAACGAGATACTCCTCTATAACGAATAGCCCCCTCTTGGTCTGTACGATAGGTTGTCATTTTCTCTACCTCAAATCGTTCCAACGTTTCATCATTGGGATGATGGTAACGGTTATTAAGACCTGCTGAGACTAAAGCTACTTTTGCGTTGATATGTTTTAAAAATGCTGGATCAGAAGACCCTTTCGACCCGTGGTGACCCGCTTTTAAAACATCTACTGGCAAGTTTGGATATTGGGAAAGCAAGGCTTTTTCCCCTTCAACCTCCAAATCACCAGTAAAAAGAAACCGTTTATCAAGCAATTGACCATAGAGGACAAGTGAATCATTGTTACCTCCATCCCCTTGAGACCACGGGTAGAGAACACGAAGAGATGACCCCATAATAGCAATCTGATCTCCTGCCTGAATCAAGCGCACTTTTATTTTTAAGGCTTGTAGTTCTTTCACAAAAGATGACTTCGTCATCGCCCCAGGACTAATCAAAATTTCCTTAATCTTAAAGTGCTTGGCTAAAACGGTCATATCGCCCATATGATCGGTGTCAGTGTGGGTAATTAAAAGTTGGTCAATAGTTGAAATCCCACGACTTTTCAAATATGGTATTGAAGTCTTTTCAGCATTAGCCGTTACCTGTCGTTTGCGCCATTCCTCTTTCTGGGTAAAATCAACTCGACCTCCAGTATCGATTAAAAGCGTCTTCCCTCTCATATCCCTTATCAAAATGGAATCACCTTGCCCAATATCCATGACGGTCACTTCATTTTCCAAAGGATTTTTCGTCACAGCAAACAAAAAGATGATGCCTAACAAAAGCCAAAGTCTGAGCTTTTTTTCTTTACCAAAATCATGCAAAACAGCTAAAAGAACAAGCATTAAGACGAGAACTGCTGAGTTAGGACTGCCAAAAACCAGAGGTTTAGGCGATAGCTGATCCGCCCACTTAATAACTAATTCTAAAAAAGAAAAGAAGGGATTAAAAAAGTTTAGAGGCACCAAAGGACTCGCTAATAAAACCAGACTTAACAAGGGTAAAATGAACACATCAAAAATCGCTGAAAAGCAGGCTGTTAAAAGGATCGATAAGGGCTGAAAAGTCCCAAAGTAAAAGATAAGTAAGGGCAAGATACCAAAGGATAAAACCAAACTCTCAGCGACTGCTTTGCGGCAACCTGAGAGTGACTCTAAATCCAGTCTTGACAATATAAAAGCATAGGCAAAAGATAACACACCACCTATAGTCTCAAGAAAATGAGGCGAAAGGAAAAAGAGTATCAGCATCGTCAGACCTAAATTATCCCACTTACGAAAACCAAACTGCCTAAGGATAACTTGAAGTAAACTACGCACAACAGAGATGGTAAAACCAGTTAAACCAGCATAAAGAAAAGAAAATGGTAAGAGAAAATAGATAAAATGCTCTCTCAAAATGCCTAATCGCAGAAGGATTGTCCGGAAAATTCCTATAAAAAAGCCCACCTGCATGCCTGAAAGAGCAAAGAGATGAATAATCCCCAAGTCCGTGTAAATATCACTCATCTCATCAAAAGACTTGTCCAAATAGCCCAATAAAAGCCCCGTCATATAATGCTTCATAGGTGGAAGAAAGTTTTGATTGATATGAACGAGGAGCTGTCGCCGCCATAATCTAACCCATTCACTTGGATTTTTAGGATTATCTGATTTGATTGACTCAATAGCTTTGACTTGCGCAATGCCATAAATTCCCTCACGCTTCAAGTAAGCGGCATAGTCAAATCCCTTGAAATTGCGTTGACCAACCGGCTTCTCAACTCTTGCTGCTACTTTTAAAATAACCACTTGATTAAGCTCTTGAAAATACGTTTTCTCCGATATGGACTGCAGTTGATAATAAAGCTGATAAGTTTGCTTCCCCTGAACAGCACGCGCCGAAAGCAAATCACCGTCTACCGAGAGACTATCAGGAATTAAGCGTAATTCTGAAACCTGACTGGGTAAATTCTTCTCTAACTTATCTTGTCTGTGGTCGATGAAAGCAAAATAAAGCGAAAATGAAACGATAATAACTACAGTCTGCCAAATCGTCTTTTTATGGTATTGTTTGATAAGACATGTAAAAGCAATCATTGCCAATAAAATGGCTAGCCAAGATTTGGTAAAAATAATGAAGTAGCTCAAAGCTACTAAAAAAGCCAAATACATTGGCTTTAGCGTCATATTTTCAATCAACAGTCACTTCCTCACGCAGTTTTTCAAGCGTCTTCTCACCAATACCAGAGACATTTGAGAGGTCATCCACCGATTTAAAGCCGCCGTTGCTATCACGATAGTCTAAAATATCCTGAGCTCGCTTTTGACCAATACCAGAAATAGTCTGTAAATCAGCTAGCGTAGCCTTATTGAGGTTGACTTTGTCGGCAGAGCCTTCTGAGAAGTCAGTTGCGTTTGAAGGGGCAGCGCTTGATGTAATGACTGAGATATTTTCGCCTTGACTCGCCACATAAATAACGGCTTCATCACTTAATTTCTGAGCAAAATTGACAGACTTTCGGTCTGCCTCTTCTTTTAACCCACCCGCTAATAAAATAGCATCATTGACACGACTGCCAGTTGGTAAGTCGTAAACCCCAGGATTTTTGACCGCTCCTTTGACATCAATAGTTATCATATCCGATGATTGTGATTTTTCCTCTTGAGAAGATTTTTCTGAAGACATGGCTGTGCTTCTGAAATTTTCTGACTGTCCTGACCATGATGGTAACAGCTCTTCCTGAGCTTTCTTTGAAGGATTTACCAGAAGAAAAAGACAGACTACAAAGAGTAAAGCAACTAATCCTCCCAGCCCCACGATAACTTTGTTGGTACGGATTTTTTCTAAAATATCCTCAAACATGATTTTCCTCCTACTTATTTATTCGAAAGAAAAACAAAAAAAACTCCAGACAATCTGAAGTTTTGCGCATCATGGTTTTTTGACAGTCCGTTCAGGATTCCAAATGAAGCTAGCAATGAAACTAAAAACAAGGGTTAGAAAGACAGCAAACAGAGCCACAATTCCTAATGGGATACGATAGATTAAGGTCAATGGGTTGCGCTTTTTTTTTGACGTACGGAAACTGTCATTTTCAGCGTCAAGGCGATCAAATTCTGCTTGAATGCGACGTGCTACTTCAGCGATTCCTTCATCATTCATACGACGAATATCCGAAACATCGATAGGATTTCCGAAGTTCATATCCACTCGTTCACCATTTAAAAGACCGCCAGGGGTCATTGGACCAGCATAGGCAGCTGGCATGATTTTAGCTTTAGCCATCTTAGCAATGACAGCAACACCACCCTTAACGTCTTGCGAATGGCGACTGCCACTTGGAAACATAACCAGCGAACGGTCAGCCTTTTTGAGCATGTTAACAGGATACTTGATTGCTTCTTGACCTGGATTGTCACGGTCAATTGGAAAAGCACCACACATGCGAATCCACCAACCAAAGATACGATTGGTAAACAGTTCTTTCTTAGCCATAAAGATAAACTCTTTGGGACGTGCTGCAAACGCCATGTAAACCGGATCCCAGAAAGTTCTGTGAGGTGCTACTAAGATATAATTGTCATCAGCGGGTAAAATTTTCTCTTCATTGTGGTAGTGAGCATTGCCATTAAAAACCCATAGCAAAAAAACCACTAAACCACGTAAATAGGCATAAAACATGTTACTTCCTCCATACACAGTCTTACTATTATAACATGTTATGGATTTTTGGAAAATAGCCGAACTGTAAGAAAATATCATGCTGTTCTCACTTGACTATTGAAAGCCTTTTCTATATGATGACAGTAAGTAGGAAATCACTAAAGGAGGAAGTTTTATGAATCAATTCGAAGCGTTTAAAGCAACTCTCTCAGAAGATAGTCTCAGAGCTATTTACGATGAAACAAAACTTGAAGTTGCTGGTGATAACTTAGAAGGCACAGAGAGCTTTTCAGCAGCCTTAGCCACCCACATGGCAATCAATCTTGTTGAAAAGTACCATGAATGGCTCAATAGTAAGCCCTAAACTTAGGTCAGC
The DNA here is from genome assembly GCF_000380145.1 of Streptococcus thoraltensis DSM 12221. Classification (GTDB taxonomy): domain Bacteria; phylum Bacillota; class Bacilli; order Lactobacillales; family Streptococcaceae; genus Streptococcus; species Streptococcus thoraltensis. Next base: position 43,851 of record NZ_KB904631.1, read on the forward strand.
GGACCTAAGTTTTTTTATTACTCTTGATTTACACGTGTATTAGGAATGATTACTTCTGCCAAAAGACGATTCTCCTCGCGAATGCGAAGCATCAAAGCAATAACATAGAATGGAAGAATAATCATTGCTGATATCCATGCATGCCCCAAAAGGCAGATACCAATTAACTCCGGCATAATATTCAAATAATAATTAGGATGTTTGACGGTCTTAAATAACCAATGATCTACAAACTGATGGTCATTAACCAACATCAATTTAATCGTCCAAATATCCCCTAACAAACTTGTGACTACTTTCAAGATAACAACTGAAAAAATCATCAATGCTAAGCCTAATAAGGATAGCGCATCAAAGGCGGGTTGGCGAAGATAGATTTCAATAGCTACAGCTAGGTAAAAGCTAATATGCAAAATGGTAATTGCCTTAGAAACTTTCTCCCCGTATTCTCGACCACCGTTTGCTAGAATCGCTTTTTCGTTTCGAATAGATAAACGTAAAAAGAGCAAACGAATCACAAACATTAAGCATAGAAATAAATATATTAAAGACATAGACTCTCCTTTTGAGCAAATATATGGAAAATTTTAGTGGAAATTAGTTTAACTGTCAAGGTAAATTTTGCCCTTAGAATCTGACAACTTCCCATTTAGAATCTTTTAGGTATACTCCAAACCAATTTATCAAAGAAAGTAGGACTTTAACTTTTCTGAATTCCACATCTTTTTTTAAAAATTTTAATCATAACATAATAAGGATGAAAAACAACTATCAAGTACAGTCAGCCTAATTTTTGCTATAATAAGGTCATGTCTCAAATTCTACTAAAAGAGGGAGAGCGCATCGATCAGCTCTTCTCAACAGATGTTAAAATCATTCAGAATAAGGCTGTTTTCAGCTATTCCATTGACAGCGTACTATTATCTCGCTTTCCAAAAATTCCATCAAAAGGGCTTATTGTAGACCTCTGTTCAGGAAATGGTGCTGTCGGTCTTTTTGCTAGCACAAGAACTAAAGCTCCAATTACCTTGGTTGAACTCCAAGAACGGCTGGCTGATATGGCAGAACGCTCCATCCAGCTCAATCAACTAACAGAGCAAGTGACAATGGTTCAAGATGACCTCAAAAACCTCCTAGAACACGTGCCTCGCTCTCAGGTTGATCTTATCCTCTGCAATCCGCCTTATTTCAAATCAACCGAAACATCCAAGAAGAATCTCTCGAAGCACTACCTTCTAGCACGACATGAGATTACGACCAATTTGGAAGAAATTTGCCAGGTTTCAAGACATGCTCTTAAGTCTAATGGTCGGTTAGCCATGGTGCATCGCCCCGATCGTTTTTTGGACATCCTTGATACCCTAAGACGTTATAACTTAGCGCCCAAGCGTGTTCAGTTTGTCTATCCTAAAATGGGAAAAGATGCTAATATGCTCTTGATTGAAGCCATCAAAGATGGCTCTACCGATGGTTTGAAAATCCTACCACCACTCTTTGTTCACAAAGATAATGGCGATTATACTGACGACATTTTTGAGATTTACTTCGGCAAAAAAGGACAGAGCCATGACTGAAACAAAAGCCTACATGTACGTCTTAGAATGTGCCGACAAGACCCTCTATACTGGCTATACGACAGATATTGAACGACGCCTAAAAACCCATAATGCTGGCAAAGGCGCCAAATATACCAGAGCTCGCTTACCCGTAAAACTACTCTATCAAGAAAGCTTCACCAGTAAACAAGAGGCACAAAGCGCCGAAGCCCATTTCAAACAAAAAACACGACGGCAGAAATTAGAATATATAAAAAAAAATAAGATGTGAGGTCATGATGACTATATCTGCCGCCATCTTATTTTTTAATAAAAAGACAAATCAAAACCAGCAATCCTCTCTCCTTGATTGCTGGTTTTATACGATTTGTAGATGTTACTTTGAGTTTTCCTACTTATTTATCTCTCACCTTTGTTGCGAATAACAAATCCTGTTTTCTTTTCGCTTGAGGTATTTTTGTGTGATTTTTTATTATCTTGGCGACGGTTATCTTTTTTGAACTTATCGTCACGACGTTTGAAATCACGACGTCCGCCACGACGACGGTCATTATCACGACCACCACGGTTGCGATCACGATTACCTCGTGCGCCTTTGCCTTTACCACCACCTGATGGTTTGAATGGTAATGGTTTTTCACGCGCAATTTCAACAGCTGGCATGCTTTCTGGATCTTGAACCGTTAGACTCAAGACATAGAGCGCCAATTCTTCAGGAGTGAATTCCTGCGCCAATTGGATAGCATCACCTTTGAATTTTTCAAAGTTTGCTCGGATAGATTCATCCTTAAAATCACGTTCAATTTTCTTAAGGGCTACTTTTTTCTTAGCTTGGAAGGCTTCTTCTGCTGTTGCAGGTTTTAGCCCCTTCATAGCTTTTTTAGTCAATTTTTCAATCATTGACAAGTAACCCATCTCATTTGGTGAAACAAATGTGATTGACTCACCTGATTTTCCAGCACGGCCTGTACGACCAATACGGTGGACATAGCTTTCTGGATCCTGTGGAATATCATAATTGTAAACATGTGTAACACCAGAAATGTCCAAACCACGTGCTGCTACATCTGTCGCAACAAGAATATCAATTTGGTCATTTTTGAAATCACGGATAACACGAAGACGTTTATTTTGATCCAAATCACCATGGATACCCTCTGCACGGAAACCACGAAGTTTCAAACCACGTGTCAGTTCATCAACACGGCGTTTTGTACGACCAAAGACAATTGATAACTCCGGTTGATCAACGTCCATAAGACGAGTCATCGTATCAAATTTTTCATGCTCTTTAACACGAACATAGTATTGGTCAACGTTTACATTGGTTAATTCTTTAGCTTCAATCCTAACATGCTCAGGTTCTCTCATGAACTTAACCCCAATACGTTTGATAGCATCAGGCATTGTCGCTGAGAAAAGAAGGGTTTGGCGATTTTCTGGAACGCGACTGATAATGGCTTCGATGTCTTCCAAGAAGCCCATATTAAGCATTTCATCAGCTTCGTCAAGGATCAAGGTTTCGACATTATCCAACTTCAATGCTTTACGTTTAATCAAATCAAGCAAACGCCCCGGAGTACCGACCACAACATGGGCACCTGATTTTAGAGCTTTGATTTGTTTTTCAATGGATGATCCACCGTATACTGAGCGAACTTTCACACCTTTATCACGTCCAAAACGGAAAAGTTCTTCTTGTGATTGAACGGCTAACTCACGTGTTGGCGCAATGACAAGAGCTTGAATGACATTTCTATCAGTCGAAATTTTATTAAGTGTGGGCAAACCAAAAGCAGCGGTTTTACCTGTACCAGTTTGAGCTTGACCAATCACGTCTTTTCCTTCAAGTGCAAGTGGAATCGTCAACTCTTGGATAGGTGATGCTTTTTCAAAACCAGCGGTTACAACGGCTGCTTGGATATTTTCACTAAGGTTTAATTCTGTAAATTTCAAATGTTTCTCTTTTCTAAAAGTGGTACGAAGCCACTCTATTAGGCTGGTGCAGATAATTGGCTCACTAAAAGCCAGTTCAAATCCTTATTTAATGATAAAAATTTGGCAAATCAAAGTTTTGTAACTTTTCTAGCCAACACATCTGCTAGTAATTATGACAACTTATCTAGTGTAACACAATCTGTTTCAAATTGATAGAAATTCTTTTCATAAAGATTATAAATACGTTTTCATAGAGGACTTTATTCTCTTTAAAAATCCTTTTTCAGATACTGAACTGGACTATAAAACTAAATGCTGTACGACATAGGCAAATAATCTAAAAAGAATGATTACTAAAACAATATAATTTAAGATAAATAAGCACCGCTTTAACTGTGATAAGGTTTTAAATGGAACATTGGCTACAACTACCAAGCCGGTAAGGGCTGCTAAGAGGCTTAACCATTGGCAAATATAAATGAAGTTTAAACTATTAGCAAGCATCAAAAATAGAACTGACCATAAAAATAATAATTTAATCTTCTTCAATGATCGACAAGACTTGGTCGTGTGTGGCATCAGTGCGAAACATCCAATTATCGCAAGCAAATATAAGATTTTTAAAAATAGCATTTCTAATGCTGGCCTCTCTCTTTATTTGTAAAATCATCTCATCTCCAATCGCATGTCTAATAGAAATGTCAACTGTTAATTCGACTTTTTTCACTGACATCGTCTAGTATAACATCTTTTCATTCCCTTTTTCAACATCTTTTTGAAATATTTGTAACAATAATGAAATATAATATTCTAAAAACTCTCTATTTTTTCGAAACTATAGCCAAATGAATTAACTTTCAGAACAAGAAACAAAAAAGACGCAAACAGTGCTTAATACTCTTCGAGAATCAAAAAGAGACCTTGTTGACTTGATACGATGAGCTTCAGTTCTATCTGCTATCTGTGTCGCCTAATCTGCTTTTGATTCTCATTGAATATGACTACAACAAGTCGAAAGTGACCATGTAGCAAAAATAATTCAAAAGACTATAAAAGAAAGTTGATACGACTCAGAATGTAGATAACTTTCTGAAAAAGTGCTATTTGGGGAAAGCTTCCAGGGATACAGATAATCATTAAACTTTTAGAACTACTGTTATGTCAACGTTTTGAAGAGTTTTTTTGACTGCAAAGAAAAAAGATTGAAGAAAAGTGTCCAAGATGGACTTCTTCTTCAATCTAAAGGAAGTAAAAAGGAACTCTAATAAAAAATATAGACCTCACTCCTTGGTTTCTAGGTTCAAGCTAAAACAATCCGTTGAATCATTTACTCCCACCGCACAGCTGGTGATACTAACTTTGGAACTTAAAAAGCAAACCTCATGACAAGAAGCCGCTACTGTGCCAATTTGATTTTACTAGAATAAGTTGGAGAGGATGGGCTTGAACCTAGCCTCTTCAACTTATTTCAAGACGGCTGCTGCCAAGGCTTGTTGAATCTGAACGACATTTTTATCACTCTTAAACTGCAATACCTCTGCTGGTTCCAGTGCAGATGAAATCCAAATCTTTAACTCCGCATCCAAATCAAAATGTCCAGATGTTTCAACGCTAAATCGCGAAATGGAACGATAAGGAATTGATTTATAGGAAGTTTTCTTTCCAGTCATTCCTTGTTTATCCACTAAAATAAGACGCTTTTCAGTAAATACAACTAAATCACGAATCAAAGCAAATGCTAATTCCACTTGTTCTCCTGAAACAAGCACATCCCGCAATTGCTCCTCAACCTTGTCATTATCTTTTTGCGATGCATTTCCTAAAAGACCAGAAAATAAACCCATCATCTTTCCTCGCTTTATCTTTATTTCTACCATTGTATCAAAAATAAAAACAAGATTCTGACTTTTACTGTCAAAAAATACCTGACTAAGCCAGGTATTGGGAGGTGATGAAAAAATATTATTTATAGTTTTTTGAATAAGGTTCGATAAATAATGGGACTTTAAAAAAGACTAAGTGAGTTACCAAAAATACTAACCTTTACAAATGATTTACTGTGTATTTTTCACTAGCTAGGATAATAAACAAATCTTATCACAGTAGGCCTTAACCAATCCAACCATCACTTTCTATCACTTGAATTCTTGGGAAGTCATAACAAAACAAAGACGTCACAATCATCTTCCTTGATTGCTAATCTCGTCTTTCGCTACATCTTCTCTTCTAGCGCTACTTCTGGGTATTTGTCTGCGAACCAACGAAGAGCAAAGTCGTTTTCAAATAAGAAGACTGGCTGGTCATAGCGGTCTTTGGCTAGGATGTTTCGACTTGAACTCATGCGTTCATCAAGGTCTTCTGGTTTAATCCAACGAACCGTCTTTTTACCCATTGGAGTCATAACGACTTCTGCATTGTATTCACCCTCCATGCGGTGCTTGAAGACTTCAAATTGCAATTGTCCAACAGCACCAAGCATGTATTCTCCTGTCTGGTAATTTTTGTAAAGTTGGATAGCTCCTTCTTGTACCAGCTGCTCAATTCCCTTATGGAAAGATTTTTGTTTCATGACGTTTTTAGCTGCAACCTTCATGAAAATCTCTGGCGTAAAGGTTGGCAATGGTTCAAATTCAAATTTATTTTTACCAACTGTTAGAGTGTCTCCAACTTGGTAAGTCCCCGTATCATAGACACCGATAATATCGCCAGCAACGGCATTTTCAACATTTTCACGAGATTCTGCCATAAATTGCGTGACATTGGAAAGTTTAGCGCCTTTTCCTGTACGTGGAAGATTAACACCCATTCCGCGCTCAAATTCACCTGAAACAATACGTACAAAGGCGATACGGTCACGGTGGCGAGGGTCCATATTTGCCTGAATTTTAAAAACAAAACCAGAAAAATCCTTGTCCAGCGGATCAATCAGCTTATCTTCAGTTGTCTTGTGACCATGTGGTTCTGGCGCAAATTCCAAGAAAGTATCAAGGAAAGTTTGTACACCAAAATTAGTAAGGGCTGAGCCGAAAAACACTGGCGTCAAATCACCATCAAGGATTGCTTCTTGAGAAAATTCATTACCAGCCTCACTTAACAGTTCAATATCTTCTTTTGCTTGCTCATAGAAAGGATTATTTGCAAAGAGAGTATCGCCATCAGCAATTTCTGCAAAACGTTCATCACCTTTGTAAAGTTCCAAGCGTTGATTGTGAATATCGTAAAGTCCTTCAAAAGCTCGACCCATACCGATTGGCCAGTTCATCGGATAGGAGGCGATTCCCAAGACTTCTTCTAACTCTTCTAGAAGGTCCAGCGGTTCACGACCATCTCGGTCTAATTTATTGATAAAAGTAAAAACTGGAATGTTACGGTGCTTAACAACTTCAAAAAGTTTTTTGGTTTGAGCCTCGATACCTTTGGCAGAGTCTACCACCATGACAGCAGCGTCCACAGCCATAAGGGTACGATAAGTATCCTCTGAGAAATCCTCGTGACCAGGCGTGTCCAAGATATTGACGCGTTTACCTGCGTAGTCAAATTGCATGACAGATGACGTTACAGAGATACCGCGTTGTTTCTCGATGTCCATCCAGTCAGATTTAGCAAAGTTACCTGTTTTCTTTCCTTTGACGGTACCAGCTTCACGAAGCTCACCACCGAAATAGAGTAATTGTTCTGTAATTGTCGTTTTACCAGCATCCGGGTGAGAGATGATGGCAAAGGTACGACGGCGTTTAATTTCGTCTTGAATTGACATAGTTATCCTTTTCTAGTCTGTTAAATAATTATTTTATACTCAATGAAAATCAAAAATAGACTGAGCGACACAGATAGCAGATAGAACTGTCTTCATCAAATCAAGGCAACAACGTCTGCTTTTGCTTTTCGAAGAGTATTAGATTACTGTTTTTAATTGATTTACTTGCTTTAGGCGCAACATAAAAAGAGCTGCACTATCTGCAACTCCTTTATTATAGCTAAATAAGGATAGTCTAGCAAGTCAGACTCTCACTGTCAGACGCTCAATTTCTCTTGACATGATTCCTTGAATCAGTGTCATTAAAATCGAAATGACCAGACTAACGATTAAAAGATTAAACATGCCATTCTTACTTGCTAAAATCGGTGTCTCACGTAAAAATCCATAGTTGGCTTGAAAGATTAGATCAACCACACCAATAACGACATTCATCAAAAATGTCATTTGAAGAATGTTTTTAAACGAAAGTTGAATACTAGCTTCATTTTGATACAGATAAGTTAGACAGTTAATTAGCAAAGCCATATGCCCAATAACATAAGACAAAATGGTCAGATGAGGGAATGGATAGGGATCAAAAACAGGGTAGCAAAGGGCACAGATAGCTCCTGCTATTCCGAGATAGGCAAAATAAGTCTTAAGTCTTCCCTTCGGTAGAAAAAGAATGGCTAGCGTAGCCATTCTACAATGGTAAAAAGGGAGGCATTCTACCACATCAAAATGAGCAAAGAGGTACCAAGAATACAAAGAAATGATTTGAAGGTATTGTATCTTCTTCCAAAAAGTCTGATAGCCAGACATGCTACAGCAAATCCGAGTCATTCCAATAGAAAGAATCACTAACGTCACAAGAAAGCTACATACCACAGGCGTAACCCTAGGCGCATGACTAGCCGTACCAGTTATCATCGATTGAATTGTAAACATAATTACCTACCTAGTTTGTTTCTAGACTTGCCACAATATTAGCCAATTTCATCGAATTGCTACCCTTGAGTAAAATTTGATCATTTTTCTCTAAATTGTCAAGGATAGCTTCAGATAATGCTTCAAAGTCATCCTTATCAGCAGATTTCTCAAAGAAGAACACTTGATTCTCTGGAAATTTTTCTATAGCTAAGTCTGATAGAGACCTAATATCATCTCCATAGAAGAAAAGCATGTCGAGACTTTCAGGAGATAGGCTCTCAATAACACTTTCATGAAGAGCAATTGAAGCATCACCAAGCTCTTTCATATCAGCAAGAACAGCAAGTTTTCTCCCACCCTCATTTTTAGGGATGCTTGAGAAAGTTTCTAAAATCAGTTTCATTGCTGTTGGATTGGCGTTGTAGACATCTGATAGAATATCAGCACCATTTGCAGCTTTTTTCCACTCAGTACGATTTTTAGTGAGTTCTAAGTTTCGGAATGCTTGATAGATATCTTGATCTGTGACCATCAATAATTTAGCCACATAGGCTGCCACCATAGCATTTGTGGCATTGTATTTTCCGGTAATTGGTAGAAACACTGACTCCTCTAGGAAGTTGGTTTTAAAACTCAAAGATTCTTTTGCTTCTTGAAGTTCTGTGATAAAAATGTCTTCATCCGCTCCAAAACGAATGGTTGTCTGGTTTTCAGGGAGGTAAGGATTGATGATGACATCCGCTGGGGCAATCAAAATACCATCGCTGTCAATGCCATCAGTGATTTGCATCTTACCTTCTGCAATCTTGTCACGACTGCCAAAAAACTCCAGATGGGCTTCTGCTACCAAGGTTACAACTCCAATATGTGGTCTGGCTATTTCTGATAACAATTTAATGTCACCCAAATGATCCTGTCCCATTTCCAAAACAAGCTTTTCTGTATTGTCTGGCATGTGAAGGACAGTATAAGGCAGTCCAATCTCGTTATTGTAATTCCCTTGTGTTTTATAAGTATTATAAGTTGTTGCAAGAAGTTGGGCAATCATATCCTTAGTCGTTGTTTTACCATTTGAACCCGTTACCGCAATGACATCAACCCGACTACGCTCAATATAATAACTGGCTAGCGTTTGAAAGGCTGTTAGACAATCATCAACCAAGATATAAGGGTGACCTTCAACCACTTTTTCTGAAAAAGTGGCTAGGGCACCATTTTCAAAGGCTATCTCAATAAAGTCATGACCATCACGCGCACCTTTTAGAGGAAGAAAGAGATCCCCTACTGTAATTTTCCGCGAATCAAATTCAATCTGACTCAGGTCCACATCTTCAAATTCTGTAATATCATTTTTTGCGCCGACAACTTTGGCGACTTCATGTAATCGCAATTTCATCTTACAACCCTTCTTGTTGTTCAGTAATGTTTCCATTATATCATAATTTTTAAAAGAACTTTTAATGAGAAAAAGTCCCACTTGTCCAACTTATTTCATAAACTTTGTCACATCTTGCTATTTTGAAGACTTATGATATGATATATAAGATTATTCTTATAATCAACTGTGTAAACGATTTGCGTCATGTGTCTGTAAATGAGATGACATCACATACCAAATCGTGCGATTAATCATTGCAGCTGCTGTTAGCTATGTTCAACGTTCTCATAAAAAGAGACCTGAATAGGCATTAACAGCCCTACTATTTTTTCAAGGATCTTTTATCATGAAAACTTTATTCACTTTTCCAAAGCTAAGCGTGCGTCGCTTAGCAACTATCGGCATTTTGCTTGCTCTGAACTACTTGGTTGGACGGTTTTCCATCACTATTATCCCGAAACAACTAGTAATTAGTTTCACCTTTATCTTCGAAAGCATTATTGGTAGTATTACTGGTCCTCTACTAGGATTTTTAACTTTGGGGCTTTTTGATATTATCGATACCCTCTTTTCTGAGAAAGCTGGCATGTTCCTCATTGGTTGGACCATTATGGAAGCCATTATGGGATTCCTCTACGGAGCCTTCTTTTACGGCAAGTCGTTTACCTGGTCGTCTAAGAAAGACTGGCTTTATGTCTCCTTAGCTATGACTGTCATCACAATCTTAGGGAGTTTCATTATGACCCCTTGGTTGATTCAACACTATTACCATGTTCCTATTGTGGCACAATTCGTCGCAGGACGTTGGATCAAAATCTTTGAAATCCCCATTCGTATCTTGGTGACTATGGCAATCTTGCCCCAGTTAACCCGTATACCAGAATACCGCAAACTCTTAAATCCAAAAAATTAGTAAGCTATCAAGCCCTCAGCCTAGGCTGAAAAAAGTTACACTTAGAAAACAAGTTGAAGACAACATCCATTTTGGTCAATTTTCTTCAACTTGTTTTATTTTTTGGGGTAAAGAAAAACTCTCAAAAAGCTTACTAATCCTTTTCGAAAATCAATTTCAGACCTTGTTGACCTGATTTGATGAAGACAGTTCTATCAACATCGGCGTCGCCTTTTCTGATTTTGATTTGAATTGAATATAAAGTAACACTTCTAAGAGTTCGTTTTATTTATAGTCTTTTGAATTAACTTTGAGACATGATCACTTTCGACTCACCCTACTCAAGTACTGTTTCGCGTCTTTTTCTGTTCCTTGTCTGAACGCTAATTCTTTGACGACACAATCAGGTCTTACATTTTCAAATTCTCTATCATTTTAGAGAGTTTGCCTACATTTAGAAGTTTCCTGTTGGAAACTTTTTCTTATTGTAGATGACTTTCGCGTTTATCATACATCTCTTTAGCCAGACTTACCAATTCTTCAATCAAATCAGAATAAGCCAAGCCCATGTTCTCCCATAACAATGGGTACATTGACCACTGGGTAAAGCCAGGCATAGTGTTAAGTTCGTTTAAGAAAATATCACCAGACTCTGTATAGAAGAAATCACAGCGTGATAAACCGCAACCACCAATAGCTTTAAATGCCTTTGATGCATAGGCACGCATTTGATCCTTCACTTCTACAGGTATAGACGCTGGAATAGCCATGGTAATTTTGTTATCAATATATTTAGCCTTGTAATCATAAAAAGCTACATCTTTGACTACTTCACCAGGCTCAGTTGTTTTGACATCTGTATTTCCCAAGAGACCAACTTCAATCTCACGCGCATTGACCCCTTGTTCAATCAAGATACGGCTGTCAAACTTGAGGGCTTCAGCAATAGCCTCGCGAAGTTCCACTTCATCTTCGGCTTTAGAAATCCCAACAGATGACCCCATATTAGCTGGTTTAACAAAGATGGGGAATGTCAATTTTGCCATGCTTTCAGCAACAGCTTTTTCCAAATCATCACCTTCGATATAAACCGTGTAGGCAACTTGAGGAACACCTGCATGTTCGAGAACTTGTTTTGTTGTGATTTTATCCATAGCAACACTTGAAGAAAGAACATTTGTGCCAACGTATGGCATTCCCAGAACTTCTAGGAAACCCTGCATAGAACCATCTTCTCCCATAGGACCATGAAGCACTGGGAAAACAACTGCATTGTCTTCGTAGATGTCTGAAGGTTTGATTTTTTGTTCCAAGTTGATCGTCTGGTTAGTCATCAAACTTTCATTCTCATCAGGCTGGCTAGTGAACTCTTGCGTTTTAATGAATTCACCCTTTTGAGAGATAAAGTATGTCTTAACTTGAAATTTATCATAATTTACAGCCCGCATTACACTCTGAGCAGACAATACAGAAACTTCACGCTCAGCCGAACGGCCACCATAAAGCAATACTAGTGTTTGTTTAACCATAATTACTCTTTTCTATCATTAGTTTAAATATAGTCTTTTGAATTAACTTTGAGACATGGTCACTTTCGACTTGCCCTACTCAAGTGCTGTCCGCATCTCAACTCCTTATCTGAAAGCTAATTCATTTAACTATAATATGAGAATCCGAAAACATGATACTTGGATGAACTAACGCTCCTTATTTCAGTAACGTCTCAATCCTTTTTATCATATCATAATTCGAATAAAAGACAAAGTTAAGCATAAGCATTTTTGAATTCTTTGCAGAGAAAAAAGATTCCAAATGCTCTTTGGAATCTTATCATTTTAAAGTTCTGTTCGGTTTTCAATCGCTCGTAGCAAGGTTACCTCATCCGCATATTCAATATCTGAACCGACAGCTAAACCACGTGCCAAACGAGTGACTTTAATCCCTGCTGGTTTCAGCACACGAGAGATATACATCGAAGTTGCTTCTCCATCTGCTGTGGCATTTGTCGCAATGATAACTTCATTAATATCACCATCCATCAGGCGAGTAATAAGCGGCTTTAGATTGATGTCATCAGGACCAATGCCATTCATAGGAGAAATCAAGCCATGTAAAACATGGTAAAGTCCGTGATATTCTTGGATTTTCTCCATGGCTGAAACGTCCTTAGACTCTTCAACCACGAGAAGTACTGAACGATCACGGCTTTCATCCGTACAAATATTACAAGGATCGTCGTCTGTCAAATTCCCACAAACACAACAGTAGGTTAACTCACGTTTTGCCGCTAATAAATTTTTAGCGAATTCATTAACATCTTCATCAGACATCCCGATAGTGTAAAAGGCTAGACGGGTTGCTGTTTTGATACCAATACCTGGTAACTTTGAAAAGCTATCTATCAATTTAGCTATTGGTGTTGGGTATAACACGTTGTTCTCCTTCTATCAAAATTATTGAGCAAAGCTTGAGACATAGAGATCAATGATGTCACGCGCAATGTATTGATGGGCTTTTGAAAGGTAATTAGAAGAGTTAGGATACATGACGCCCACGGCAATTTGGTTGTTTTGATCATAAGCCACAACATTGAGGTTAACAGTGCTAACCGTCTGACCTCTTGTATCTTTTGTAAAGGTTTCTGCAGTACCCGTTTTACCGCTAATAACTGTATTTCTGCCCCTCATATCAGAACCAGTCGCAAGACTACTGTTACTATTAACAACATCGTAGAAACCTTGGCGAATAATTCCCATCTGATCCGGGGTGATATTGACCTTGTTTAAAGATTTGACATCTGTTGACTTGGTCAAGTCCCCCAAACTACCATCAGGTTTATCTCCATAAATCCCTTCCACTAAATGTGCAGACATGCGATTACCATTATTAGAAACCGTTGCTGCATACTGGGCTAATTGCAAGGTATTATAGTTATCAAACTGACCGAATGATTCTGTTAAGGTGTTTGATACCGTGAAACCTTTTGGGACAAATCCTTCTGTTACATTTGGAAGGTCGATACCAGTTGATGTCCCCATACCGTATTCTGCGTATGTGTTACGCAATTTTTCCATAGTTTCCTTATAGCCTGCCTCCGTCAAGGGCATGTTGTAGCTATAATTTTGCCCCATCATTCGAAGAGCTAATTGAACCATGTAAGTATTGGATGAATATTCCAAAGCCTGCGTCGCTGAGATTGGCATAGAACCATTCGTAAACCAAGACTTGATGCTAGTGCTGTCACCTGCAAAAACAATCGGCATGTCCATCATGATTTCATTGCCAGACAGAACACCATTTTGCCAACCAGATGTCAAAGTGGCTCCCTTGACCACAGAACCGGGTGTGAAGACCTCGTTGATAGTTCCCAAGACATCTTCTTCTGTTTTCCCACTACCTTTGTCATGAGAGAGACCTGCCATTGATAGAATTGCTCCTGTTTTAGGGTTCATGGCAACGGCATAAATACCATCTGAATAAACCGCATTTCCTGAACCGATTTCCGATTGATAATAGCGACGAAGAATGTCTTCAACACCAGCTTGGAAATCCGAGTCAATCGTTAATTTCAGATTTTCACCCTTGCTTCCTTCGGATGTTGTCTGCTCGTCGATGACTTTACCATTCTTATTAACAGTAATTGTCTTAGATTGATGTTTACCTTGCAGTACAGATTCGTATTGTTTTTCAAGATAAGATGTTCCGACACGATCATTCATCGAATAACCCTTTTTTAAGTATTCTTCAGCGTCTTCTTGTGGGAGACCTGTTTTCTCACTAGAAATACGTCCCAGAAGCGGCGCTAAAGAACTAGAGCTATCCTCTCTGTCCCAACCATCTGACACTGTCACACCAAGCAATTCAGAAGCATGGTCAGTGACTTGTTTGATTTGTTCCTCTGTTAAATCTTCAACAATCAATCGACTTGTGTCAAATGTAGCTGTTCCATTCATCTGACTAAAAATAGCTACTTTTTTCAAGGTTTCTTCATCAAAAGCAATTGCCTCCTCTGGAACTGCTGCGACTGCATTCGCGTATATTTCCGTTGATGATAAACTATTATTAAATTTATCGTACTTCTGTTTATGAGGAAGTTTATCAACCACCTTGTCAAAATTAATATCGCTAGCCAAGTAATAATCAATCTTATCACGCTCAGAAACCTTAGTCTCAGTAAAGGTTACAATTTCAGCTAGTTTCTGAGTAATGTCTTTTAAATCTTCAGCAGTCATCGTATTACTACGCGTAAAGGTTAAGACTTTTTTTGACGTGTTTTTAACCAGAGGTTTACCCTTAGCATCATATATTTGACCACGTTCCGTTGATGTTGAAACAGTATAGGTCGTCGTAGCTTTTAACTTTTGAAGGTAAAAATCGCCGTTAATCAGTTGCATATTAGCTAAACGAATAATTAAAATGGTAAAAAGCATTACAACTGTCAAAAAAATCAAATAAAGTCTCCTTGCAATCAAAGGAAAGTTTCGATAACTAGATAATAGACTGTTTAATAATTGCTTCAATTTTCTTCTCCATAGCTGACAGTTACCTCTTATTCTATCACAAATATGTTCTGATAACGATAATGCAGATGCAATAAACCAAAAGATTTTTTATAAAAAAGAACCAGCTCAAGCCAGTCCTTTTAACTATTTTCACGGAAAATCATCCTTAGATGAACCCGGTCCTCATATATAGCAACATATAGCCGAGTGCCATCAAAAGGTTTTCTGATGAAAGTTCCAAGAATAGAAATTATTCACCGCCAAGGTAGTATTCTGCAGTAACGTTTAATTTTTCGTCAAATTCAAATACAAGTGGTGGGAAGTTAGGAATTTCAACGTCCATGATTTCATCATCGTTCAATTGTTTGATGTGTTTCACAAGGGCACGGATTGAGTTACCGTGTGCACCAATAAAGACGTTTTTGCCTTCTTTAAGAGCTGGAGCAATTTTATCTTCCCAATATGGAAGCGCACGCTCAAGAGTTACTTTCAAGTTTTCAGCATCTGGAATAACTGAATCGTCAAGCAAAGCATAACGACGGTCAGTGTGTGCTGAATGCTCGTCATCTTTTGCCATTTCTGGAGGCAATACATCATATGAACGACGCCAGATGTGAACTTGTTCATCACCGAATTGTTCTGCTGCTTCTGCTTTGTTTTTACCAGTCAATCCACCGTAATGACGTTCGTTTAAACGCCATGATTTTTCAGTTGGTACCCAAAGTTGATCAGCTGCTTCAAGAGCCAAGTTAGTAGTTTTGATGGCACGTTTCAATACTGATGTGAAAGCAAGGTCAAATTCGATACCAGCTTCTTTAATCAATTTACCAGCATCAATTGCTTGTTGTGTTCCTTTTTCTGAAAGATCTACGTCAGCCCAACCAGTGAAAAGGTTAGCTTTGTTCCATTCTGACTCACCGTGGCGAGCGAAAACTAATTTTACCATTAGAGTAACTCCTTTAGATTTTACGGATTAAGATCATCCTTAATCACATATTCTTGGCTAATGCCAATTACTCCTATATTTTACCCAAAAAAGCGCTAAAAAGCTAGCAAAATCACAATTTTCTCCATGATAACGTTTCCTCAATACCGGTGCCGCTTTGATTGTATTTTTGAAAAACACGAACTTTTTATTTTTTTCTTCAAAAAAGACTTGCTCATCTCATTTCTCGGTGATAGAATAGAAAAAATTTGTCTAAAATACGGCGCTATGCCTTTGTTTTTACAGGAGGAAATCATGACTTCAACAGCAACACAAATTGGTAACTTTCATTTTGATAACTGCCTTATGAACGCAGCTGGTGTTCGCTGCATGTCTATCGAGGATTTAGAAGCAATTCGCCATTCCAAAGCCGGTGCCTTTGTGACCAAAACAGCTACCTTGGAAGAGCGTGCTGGAAATCCTTCACCACGTATGGCAAGCACACCATTAGGAACAATCAATTCAATGGGACTACCAAATAAAGGTTTTCCTTATTACTTAGACTATGTCTTATCACTTCAAAAGGAAAATGCTAAGCAATCTAACGTTTTATCTGTCGTTGGCATGTCTCAGCTGGAAACACATGTTATTCTACAAACCATTCAAAACAGTGACTACCAAGGACTTGTTGAACTCAATCTCTCCTGTCCAAATGTTCCAGGCAAACCTCAAATTGCTTATGATTTTGAAACAACGGAAACACTTTTAGCAGAAATTTTTACCTATTACAAAAAACCTCTCGGTGTCAAACTCCCCCCTTATTTTGACATCGTCCATTTCGACCAAATGGCTGATATTTTAAACAAATTCCCACTTACCTTTATCAACAGTGTTAATTCTATCGGAAACGGCTTAGTTATTAATGATGAAACTGTTGTTATCAAACCCAAAAATGGCTTTGGTGGTATCGGTGGGGATTACATCAAGCCAACTGCCTTGGCTAATGTCCATGCCTTTTACCAACGCTTAAAACCATCGATTCAAATCATCGGAACTGGAGGCGTTAAGTCTGGACGAGACGCCTTCGAACACATCCTCTGTGGCGCTAGTATGGTACAGATTGGATCAGCTTTTGGATATGAAGATGTTGCCATTTTCGAGCGAGTTCAAAAAGAATTGCAAGCCATTATGGAAGAAAAAGGCTACAAAACTCTCGAAGATTTCCGCGGTAAATTACACTATCTAGACTAAGCAAAAAAGAGTTGACTTATTCAAGGAGTCAACTCTTTTTTTACTGTTTTGGCTCATTGTCCACTGTAACGAGAATAAATCATTAAGATTCTCTCTTATCAAAGCAAGGAATCCCTTAAAACAAGGAATCATCCTCCGCTTCGTCTTCTTCTTGACGTAATTCGTCTTCGGTTTTTGATGGCACTTCTTCTGCTTCAGCATTGGGATCTGGTTTGAAAATATTGAACACCTTAACTAACGCAATGGCTTTAACAATCGAAAAGACAAGTAGAATGAGGGCAATAATTTGAATAGATGACACGTTTCTCATAACCTCTCTTCTTGTTCTTTTTGACAATTTTCACAAATGCCGTAAATCAGAAATTGGCTCTTGGTAATATGATAACCCGTTTGAGAAGCCACTTCATGAGCAATATCTGGTAGTTCAACTTCCAAATCACTGATTTTTCCACAATTCTCACAAATAACATTAATATGATCATGCCCCTTATAGTCAAAATAAGTGGTTTTGTCATTGGTCACTTTTATCTCCGTTACAAAACCTTCATCAACCAAGACACGGAGATTATTATAAACAGTTGCCAAACTAAGACTGGGGTACTTGAAACTCAAGTCCTTGTAAACCTGTTCAGCACTAGGATGGTGATTTGCAGCAATCATGTAAGCTAGAATCGCTTTTCTAGACTCAGTAATACGACTATGTTTTTTACGAAAATGCGCTAGAACAGCCTGATATTCTACTTCTAGCTCTTCTGTTAAGTCAATCATCACTATCACCTCCTACCTTGTCGTTTTTCTATTATACGTTATTGCTTTTGAAAAAGAAACCTTATCGCTTAATGGTCTCTCTTAAGAAAATGAAATCCAACCAAACTATAGGCAATAATCATCGTAAAAATCAAAAGATGAACAAGCAGTGATTTTAAGTCAACTTTCTTCTCCACAGAGGAAAAATTATTTGTTGTTTCATCAAATAGATTCACATCATTATAATCTTTATTAATGACTTTTTTAGCTGCTGTTGATTTCTGTGATTTTTTATTATTGCTTTGTTCGAACTCGTTTTGATCAGATGGCGCATGATTTCTTTGCTCGGAGAAATAAGTTGAAGCACTAAAATAATCTAAAACGTTTTGAGCAATTTTTACTGACACTTCTAAATTGTTCAAAGTAAAAGTTACAGGAACAGTTGTTACATTGGTCAAGCGACTTTGAGTGTGATTATCATTACCTTTAGAGTTTGGGAGTTTAGTTGCTATTGTCTTTGGAGACGACTTAGCCAAAGGAGTGTCATTTATCGCGTCCACTACTTTTTCTGGACTATCATCTGTCAGAGGCTCATTAGAATTAGAAGGAGCTCCATGAGCACCATCTGGCATGATATTAGAAAGAAGGGAATCGTTACCAAATACTTCTTCATCACTGTCTGATGAGACTTCAGAAGTAGCAACTGGAGGCTGCAGTGACGGATCAGCCTCTTCAGGGGTAGAATCTACAGGAACTTCCGATTCGGGGGAATCTGGAACAGTCTCTGGATGCGATTCAGGTTTAGTATTGGAATCGCTAGCAACTGGCTCATTATCACCATCTGATGAACCTTCAG
>NZ_KB904631.1:63039-123256 GCF_000380145.1 Streptococcus thoraltensis DSM 12221
TCACTAGCAACTAACTCATCATCACTATCTGATGAACCTTCAGGTGTATCGGTAGGAAGTTGCGGGGAGGAATCATCCTCTTCTGGGGTAGAATCTACAGGAACTTCCGATTCGGGGGAATCTGGATCAGTCTCTGGATGCGATTCAGGTTTAGTATTGGAATCACTATCAACTAACTCATTATCACTATCTGATGAAACTTCAGAAGTATCTGCTGGAGGCTGCGGTGAGGAATCAGCCTCTTCAGGGGTAGAATCTACAGGAGATTCAGGTTCGGGAGAATCTGGATCAGTCTCTGGATGTGCTGGAGATGGCGATGAGACAGTCAATGTATAATCCTTTTGAACACTTTGACCATCAGAATCTTTCACAGAAATTCTTACTCGATAATCCCCCGGATCACTTATTTTTACAGTAGTTGTTCCACTTTTTAAAACAGTGATTTTACCTGTGGATAGATTCTCATATGATAACGTTTCAATGCGCGTCGTGTAACCATCATTGTTTGAAAAATCATCTTCCTTATCAGTGATAGTGACCGTTGACAATAAATCAACAACCTCATCAACTTCTGCAACAACTGTTTTCTTAGAAATGTCAATAGTTGGCTCTGTATTTATAATCCAATCACTAGCAGTAACATGTAGGTCTTTTGAATGAATAGCCGTCACAGTATATAAGCCTTTTTCAAAAACAGAAATTTGCTCTTTCGTTACTGGTACATAAAGCGTGATTGAACCATTTTCATTTTGAGTAGATTTAACGACAAATGCGCTACTTCTTATTTGGGAATTGGAAAAATAAGGTTGCCCCCACCAAGTGTCTGTCACATCATCGTAAGTAACTAACAGGTCATATCTAGCATCTTTCTCAGTTAAGACACCTTCAGTTTCGGAATAGTAATTAGCTCCTGAAAATTCAAGGATTGTAGATTTTACATTTGGCGAAATGACTAAAGGAATATCAGACCTGGTTGATGAAATTGGGAAATTAGCTAATGCTATTTTTGTAGGATCATTAGCTGCTGCTCGCTCAAAACCAACAGCAGTCCATAAATCAAATTGCCTCACTTCTTCATCTGTTATGGTTTTTGTTGTATCTTGAGAGGATGATTCATTCACTAATTTTTGAGAATTAGTTGTTTCGATAGTATCTTCCGATAATGTTTGACTAGTAGATGGGTTATTATCATCACCCAAAGTCTTCTCGCTAGCAGTCGAATCAAGTTTACTCTCTACTTTTTCAGAATCATCACTATTAACAACAACTTGATTATCATCGACATCACTATGTTCTTCTGAACCATTTGGAATTGCCGTCTCACTCGTTACAGAAACAACAGGCTCATCTGACTCCGTTAACTCATCCGCATATCCTCGCCCTGATACAATTCCTGTTGAAAGAGCTGTTATTGCTAACAATGCAGCAACGCCCTGAGTAGTTCTATACTTATCAAAAAATAACGGCAATACTAAATTGGAACGAGAATTTTCTCCCTCCATATAACCGCTTACCTCCTGTTTATTTCGTTTATCTCCCAATAAATTGCGCTTCTCTCTTCTTTATAGTCCTATTATTATAACTTATTTTTTCAAAAAATACTAAAGAAACAATTCTGACCACTCCTATTTCAAACGAAATGGTCAGAACATCTAAAATCTTTAGATTGTAACAAAAATGTAGAGAAAGTAAGATATTTTGCTAAAGAACTATTCAGCTCTTAGAAATGAAAGTTTCATAAGTGATACAATATCCAAAAAGATGAAAAGTTTACTCAAATCCCATTTATGATAGTCTTTTGAATTAACTTTGATACATCGTCGCTTTCGACTTGCCTGAAACCTAATTCATCTGACTATATAACAATAAAATAGAACAAAATAATCTTAATATCTTTTATAAAAAATAGGATTAAAAACATGACCCATTAGCATTTTCTGCTAATAAAAGGACCATTGATACTAAAAAATCAACAATGGATTCCACTCCAACTTCTCTGAACAATTGATTTTACACTCAATGAAAACCAAAAGCAGACTAGACGACGCCAATGCCGATAGAACCCAAGGTCATCAAATCAACAAGGTCTGAAGTTGATTTTCGAAGAGTATTAAGCCAACCCAATGCAAGTTTTGAAAGACTTTACGCAACTTTTCAATCTCTTCATCAAGTGTTTTCCAAGCTTGATTCTTAACCGTTTGTGGCGCAAAACTAAGAAGCTTGCCAATAACTAAAAAGGTTAAGCATGACGTAGAAGAATGCATTGGATAGGACTGTCGTAGGAAGGGAGTTATTTTGTCACTGTCCGCTATTAAAGGGAGTATATCACAGTATCTATGATATACCTATTTTTGTTTTTTGTTAAGTATGAATTTTCAAAATACTCAATCTTAAAGCAAAAAAGCCTACCGTGCAACGCTGGAAGGTTGATACGATAGACTTTTCTAGATTGCATTATTTTACTGCATCTTTAAGTGCTTTACCAGCTTTGAATGCTGGAACTTTTGAAGCTGCGATTGAGATTTCTTCACCAGTTTGTGGGTTGCGACCTTTACGGGCTGCACGTTCACGAACTTCAAAGTTACCAAAACCGATAAGTTGAACTTTATCACCTTTTGCAAGGAAGCCTTCGATTGCTTCGAACACTGCATCAACTGCTGCAGCTGAATCTTTCTTAGTCAATTCTGTTGCTTCAGCAACTTTTGCGATCAAATCTTGTTTATTTGCCATTTTGAACAAATCCTCCATAAATTTTAAGCTTAACGCTTATTAACAGTCTCTATCATATCGGAAAAAGCCTGTAAGGTCAAGTATTTAACGCTCTATGAGAGTTATTTCCCTATTTTTTATAACTTTAAGACCCTTTAAATAAATCAAAGCTAATTCGGTCATTTGCCAAGTCAAACTCTGTTGCTTTTGCATAAAGACCATTTGACAATTTAATATCTTTCAATGACAAAATGATTTCAGATTTCTTGGGTTTTATAGCAAGAAAATCAGGAATATCATATGCGTTTGAAATGTAACTTAAGATTTCTTTTTTAGGTAGGGTTAAGGTACCAGCTGAGACGGATGTCACTTCTAATTGAACGTCACCATTCTTTAAAACATATGGTTCAAAGTAAACATAAAGCGGAATTTCATAACCTAGTAATCGATAAGAACCTTGAAAAAGTACTTGACTCGATGTCGTGTAAAATTCATACTTCAATCCTTTTGATTGATAATCTTCCAAAAAGGCAGCAGCTGTATTATTTAACTCTTCTCTTGTTGTGACAAAACTCCCAGCTTTTACTGCGGTTGCTTTACCTTTTGACTCTGATTTTTGACTAATCTTTTGCTCGCGAGGTTGTATCACTCGGTAAGCAACCACTCCTACAAAAGCTAGGTTCATCGCCAATAAAATCAAGAAGAGGTATTTCCATAAACTAAGTTTATTTGTTTTCATGTGTCTGACTTATCCTTTCCATGATAGCATCTGCCATGATACTGTAACCAGTATTGTTGGGATGAAAATGATCTTCTGTAAAGAGAGCGTCATTAACAACAGTTGTCTGATCGCCTGATACTGAGACAACACCTTCTTGTCCGTCAATCCCCTTATAGAGTTGATCATTAATGCCCACAAAATAAACCTTATCATATTCGGTTGTTAAGTTTTCTGTTCCAAGATTCCAATTATCAACAATATCTTGCATTTGGGTCATCTCAGGAAAATTAAGGTAAAAAGGATTATAGATACCAATAATATAGATTGGTAAATCTGGATTCTCTTTTCTAGCTAAATCGATAATCTGTCTAAGATTGCTTTTATAAGCCTTTGAACCAGCTTTAAAGTTATCCGACTTTAGGTGATCCAAATTCTCTCGAATCACTTTCATAACATCATTACCGCCAACAGTTAAGGTCATTAAATTAGCCGTTTTTAGGTTTTTTTGAATCGCTTTTTGTTTCTTCATACGATTCAAAATCTGGCGACTGGTATTTCCTGAAATGCCATAGTTACTAGCGACCGTATGATACCGGTAAGTCTCATCCAAACGCTTGGCTAATAAAGGCACAAAACCACCTTGATTGGTCGTATCTCCTACCCCTTGGGTCAATGAATCTCCAATTGCCAACAAATGGAACTCTTCCTGCTTTTCCTTTAAAAAATCCGACTTCTTTAATTGAGCATTTGAAGCTGGGATTAAGAACCAGAAAATAAGTATAAATAATAAAAGACTTGCTAAAAATACAGCAAGTTCACTTTTAATCGCTTTAGTCATAACGCACCAACACCGCAAAAGCATCTTCACCTGTGTGAGTTTGGATAATTGAGCCAGTCTCTAAAACAGAGATTTCTTGATTTACCAAACCTTGTAATTTATCCTTCAGCGTTAGAGCAAAATCTTTTTTTCCTGCGTAGGAAATACCGATTTCTGCAATTGCATGGCCCTCAACGCTAGCAAGAAAGCTATCTAACCATTTTGTAAAGGTTTTAGCCCCGCGTCCTTTAACAATAGGAACAAGCTCGTGATTTGTCATTTCCATGACAACACGAATATTTAATAGGGAACTCAAAAGCCCAGTCACACGACCAATACGACCACCTTTAACAAGATTTTCCAAAGTTGAAACACCGATATAAAGTTCCGTCTTCTTACGAACTTCTTCGATAGAAGCTAGAATTGTCTCTAAACTAGCGCCTTCTTTAGCAAGTTTAGCAGCTTTGACAACTTGAAATTTCATGGCTTGATCTGTAAAGCTAGAATCAATAACCGTCGCCTCAACACCCGCAATTGTTGCTCCTTGCCGAGAGGCCTCTACAGTTCCAGATAAAGAATGAGATAAATGAATCGATACAATGTGGTCTGCACCTTCTGATGCCAGACCTTCATAGACCTCTGCAAAAAGTCCTACTGGTGGTTGGCTTGTTTTTGGTAATGCCTTACCAGATTTCATCAAAGAAAGAAACTTTCCTTCTTCCTTTAAGTCAGCATCAGAAAAAAACTCACCATCAATCATTACAGAAAGTGGAACAACAGTAATATCCAACGCTTCTACAATGTCTTGTTCTATTGTAATAGATGAATCTGTTACGATTTTTATCTTACTCATGTCAAAACCTGTTCTAATCTTAATTTCTTTGTTATGTGTGTTACATTATATCAAAAAACAGTCTTTTTAGGAACCGTTTACGTTTCCTGTCAAGTCATCAAGCTATTGACCCCTTATTTTCGAAGAAGCTCCTTAGCCTGCTCACGCGCCGAAGTGGTAACATCACTGCCTGCAATCATTTTGGCAATCTCTTCAATTCTCTCTTCTTGACTAAGAAGCCGTACCGTAGACACCGTTGATGTTTCATCACTTTCTTTAGAAATATAAAATTGATAATCTGCCGCTGCAATAACTTGTGGCAAATGCGAAATAGCCAGCACCTGCCCGTGGCTTCCGATTTTATAAATCTTTTGAGCAATCGCCTGCGCAACGCGTCCCGAAACCCCAGTATCCACTTCATCAAAGACAATACTTGTCTTATCTTCTTTGCGTGAGAAGGCAGATTTGATGGCTAACATGAGGCGGGAGAGTTCTCCGCCAGACGCTACTTTGACAAGTGGTTTAAAGCCTTCACCCGGATTGGTCGAAATGTAAAATTCAACTAACTCATTGCCTTCTTTACTGAATTTTCCCTTGTTGAATTGCACTTGAAAATCAGCCTTTTCCATATATAGCTCTCTTAGTTCAGCCTTAATCTCTTGTTCAAGCGACAGAGCAATGTCATGTCTGGCTTCGGATAACTTAGCAGCAGCGACTAGTAGATCTTTTTCCAAAAGACGAAGATCCATCTCTAAACTTTCTGAGCTACCATCGTTACCTGTCAAGAGATTGTATTCCTTAGTGATATTGTCTAAGTAATCCAGAACATCATCCACACTACCACCATATTTACGTGTAATAGTATTCAAGATATCTAGACGGGCTTCAACAGCTAACAGGCGCCCTGCATCGAAATCTAAATTATCAACGAAGTCTCCCAACCGCTTGGCAACATCTTCTAAAACATAGTAACTTTCAGAGAGATGTGTTGATAATTCTTTGTAGTCAGGATCGAACTCTTCCAAGGTCATCATGTCATTCATAGCAGAACGAACGTTTGATAGACTGGACATCTCCTCGTTATCAAGCATGGCATAGGCATTGGTTAAGGTATCAGCAATCTGCTTGTGATTCATCAACTTATCACGTTCTTGGACTAATTTTTCATCTTCACCTGATTTGAGAGCTGCTGCTTCAATTTCTGCCATTTGAAACTCTAGCATTTCAATCCGCGCCTTATGCTCGCGTTCATTTTTTTGTTGCTCAAGAACTCGTTTACGTAATAAACGGTAGGCTTCAAAGGTTTCTTGATAAGTTGCCTTGATGCCAGAAAAATCAGCGTCACCAAATTCATCCAACATACGGATATGCAAACTCGGTTTCATCAATTCTTCCTGATCATGCTGCCCATGGATATCAACCAAATGTTGTCCAATTGACTTTAATGTTGTCAGATTGACCATCTGACCATTAACACGACTGACGCTACGACCATTTTGGAAAATATCTCGTCGAATAATAAGGTCATCTTCAAAATTAATACCATTTTCTTCCAAAATAGCAACAAGCTGAGGACTCTTTTCAACTGAAAACAATCCCTCAATTTCAGCTTTGGGCTGTCCGTGTCGGATTACTTCCGTTGAAGCACGCGCGCCAAGCATCATGTTCATAGCATCAATGATAATAGACTTACCGGCCCCTGTTTCACCAGTTAGGACTGTCATTCCATTATCAAAAGTCAATGAAATCTCCTCAATGATAGCAAAGTTTTTTATGGAAATTTCTAATAACATGAATGTCCTCGTTTTCTATTTCTTTTTTATCCAACTTTGAAAAGTCACTGTCAGTTCACGAGCATTTTCTGCAGTTGTCGCAACCAAAAGCAAACTATCATCATCACCAATTAAACTAAAAATATGATCGGAATATTCCTCTAAAATCAATCGCTTTAAATATTTTGTTGAGCCAGGTACTACCGCAATATTAATCATATTAACAAACTCGGACTGTCCTTGTGTCACTTCCAGAATATTTTCAGCTGCACGTTGCAAGGGGCTCATGTAACGTTTGGCAGCCTCATTGGATAGACCATAAACATAGCCACCACGATTACTTTTTACCTTGATAATACCGATGGTGTTGATGTCCCTAGAAACCGTTGCCTGAGTCGCCACGACACCCTTAGTCTCTAGAATAGCTACTAATTCTTGTTGCGTTTCAATTTCTTGTTCAGTAACAATTTTTCGAATTAACTCTAATCGTTCACTCTTGCGCATTTTTCTTAAATTCCTCGTGTGCTTTTGCAACAACCTGCCAAATCTCAGCCGATACTAGCTGTTCAGGTGTTGCTGATTTTTCCATATATGCTAAAAATTCAATATTCCCGTGACCACCTTGGATTGGAGAAAAATCTAACCCTTTAACAGTAAATCCGCAATCCACAGCAAAAGAAGTCACTTTTTCTAAAACTTTTTCATGAACAGCCTTGTCTTTGACGATGCCGTTTTTTCCAATCTGCTCACGCCCCGCTTCAAATTGCGGTTTGACAAGAGCGACAAGCTGACCGCCGTCAACTAAAATATTGGCTAACGCTGGCAAAATCAAGTTGAGCGATATAAAACTCACATCGATGCTGGCAAATGACGGTAAGCCTTCCGCAAAGTCCTGACTTTGGGCATAGCGGAAATTATATTGCTCCATCGAGCGCACACGTTCATCTTGACGTAATTTCCAAACTAGTTGGTTGGTTCCTACGTCAACAGCATAGACTAGTTTGGCACCATTTTGTAGCATGACATCGGTAAAACCACCTGTTGAAGCACCAATATCAATCGTCGTCGCATCTTCAACTGAGAGGTCAAAAACCTCAAGGGCTTTTTCTAGTTTAAGACCGCCACGGCTAACATATTTGAGTTTCTCACCTTTTAGTTTTAGTTCGGTGGTGTCATCAATTTTTTCACCCGGTTTGTCATAGCGTTGCCCATTGATGACATTGACCACCAATCCTGCCATGACCCCACGCTTGGCTTGCTCACGTGTTTCAAAAAGCCCTTGTTTGTAGGCTAAAACATCTACTCTTTCTTTAGGCATGAAGTCGTAACCTTTCTATGATGACCATGATGGCATCAGCCTTAAAAGCTCTTTCCTGCTCTAGTTTTTGGAAAATAGCTACTACTTTGTTAAGAGAATCTTCTAGAATTTCATAAGATTTATCCAAACCTAAAAGAGCTGGATAGGTTGATTTATCAGCAAGCAAGTCCTTATTCGGCGTTTTACCTAGAGCTTCAAAATCTGCTGTCACATCTAAAATATCATCCCGAACTTGGAAGGCAAGACCAATTAAACGACCGGCTTTCGTTAATTGATTCATGGTTGCATCATCTTGTTCAGCAATATAACCTGCCGCAATAAAAGGAAAGGCTAAGAGAGCACCTGTTTTGTTGGTGTGAATCAGCTGAATTTGCTCAAGTGTCAATTTTTTTCCTTCACCCTTCATATCAAGCATCTGCCCGCCGACCATGCCAAAAGTTCCTGAAAATCGTGATAAACTTTGAATGAGACTTAACTTAATGTCTGTCGCCAAGTCAGCCTCAGCAATCAGTCCTGAAGCATCTAAAAAAAGGGAATCTCCAGCTAAAATGGCTGTTGCCTCATCAAATTTTTTATGACTGGTCAAGTGACCGCGACGATAATCATCATTATCCATAGCTGGCAAATCATCATGAATCAGGCTTCCAGTGTGTATCATTTCAAGTGCTGCTGCAACGTCAAAATGTGCGTCCGTTACTTCGAGACCAAAACCTTCCAACAAATCCAGTAAAATCATCGGGCGAATCCGTTTTCCGCCACTATCAATCGAATAAAGAATGGCTTCAATCAAGTCTTTTGAGACACTATCTTGACTATGATAATAAGCACGAATGGCTTGATCAACTTGCTTTATCTTATCCATTAGACATCCATTTCCACTTCTGAACCATCAGGTTGCATCACCTTAACTAAAGTCTTTTCAGCATCCTGTAACGTTTTTTGGAGTTCTTTAGACAAAAGCATTCCTTTTTGAAATTGTTCAATAGCTTCTTCTAAAGGCACCTCTCCATTTTCCAACTGAGCCACAATGGTTTCTAAATCTTTTAAATTATCTTCAAATGTTTTTTTCTTGCTTGGCATTTTCTACCTCTACTTCTATCTGACCATCCTTCATTCGAATAGAGAGATGATCTCCTTTTTTGACATCACTAATACTTGTAATAGCCTTTTGGTTTTTTTGGACAATGGCATAGCCACGCGCTACAATTCTGGTCGTATCTAGCGATAAAAGCGCATCTTGAGCCTTTTCAAATCGATTGACCTTACCGTCATAAACACTCGTCATATTTGACATGAGAAGCCGCTTTAAAACGGCTAGGCGTTCATCATAGCGGTTAACTCTTTCAGACAATCCTGTTGTCAAGAGGCGTTGGTTTAAAAGCCTCTCCTGCTGTTGTGCTTGATTGAGTTCATTAGTCATTAACTGTGTCAAACGACTAGTCAAATGGTCTAATTTTTGCGAAATTCCATCATAAAGGCGTTCAGGTTGTCTAAAAATAACAGACTGCCGTAATTGATTCAAACGATCTTCCTGCCATTTTAACTGCCGAAGAGTAGCCTGATAAGCTCGTTGCTTGCGCTCACCAATCCACGCTAGAATATCTGCCTTACTAACAGGTGTGGCTAATTCAGCTGCTGCTGTTGGCGTGGCAGCACGTCTATCTGCTACGAAATCAGCCAAAGTGGTATCCGTCTCATGTCCGACACTTGAAATAATAGGCAATCGTGATTCAAAAATGGCTTCCACCACAATTTCTTCGTTAAATGCCCACAAGTCTTCAATAGAGCCACCACCGCGACCGATGATTAAAAGATCTAAGTCCTCTGTTTCATTAGCCTTAGCAATATTAGCTGCCACTTCTTGAGCAGCTCCCTCTCCTTGAACCTTGGTTGGAAAAAGCAGAATGTTTACCCCGGGAAAACGCCTTGAGATTGTCGTGATAATATCGCGAATAACAGCACCACTAGGACTAGTTACTACCCCAATTTTTTTGGGAAACTGTGGAAGCGGCTGTTTATGCTTATCATCAAAATAACCCGCTGTCGTCAATTTCTTTTTAAGTTGTTCAAATTGAAGGGCAAGAGCACCGATACCATCTGGCTCTGCTTTTTCAATAATTACAGAATAAGAACCACTCGGCTCATAGAGCTGAACTCGACCGATGACATTAATTTTCATGCCTTCTTCAAGGTCAAAACCTAACTTTTTGAATTGACCAGCCCACATGGTAGCCTGTATAACCGCATTTTCATCCTTGAGCGAAAAATACTGGTGATTGGGACGACGTCGAAAGTTAGAGACTTGCCCAGTCAAATAAACCCGCTCCAAATAGGGATCGCGATCAAATTTCATTTTAAGATATTTGGTTAAATGGCTAACCGTTAAATAATCCGACATCTACTCCCTTTCCATTTTTATGCAAAATTCTTTATTCATTATATCATTTTTTAAATAAATAAACAGAAAAGCAAACGGTAGAAATTGACAGTTTAAAAAAAGTTGGAAGCGTTTTTCAAACAAGCACTCCCAACTCTATTTTTTAAAATCTTTCTTATAAATCTATCTACAAGGCACCAACAATGCGATGTGGTTGGTAGCAATCATCCAAGTATGCCATCTCTTCTTCTGTCAGATGGACATCAAAAGCTCCTATGAAATCATCCAAGTATTTCTCCTTAGTAACCCCAACAATGGGCGAATCAATCCCCTTTTGCCATAGCCAAGCCAGGGCGATTTGAGCTCTGGAAACAGCTTTTTTACCTGCTAATTCTGCAACACGCTCCACAATAGCGCGATCCTGGTCTTCTGTAGAATCATACTTAGCCTGCGCAACTTGGTCCGTTTGACTACGAGCTGTATCAGCCTTCCAATCTCGAACAACGCGTCCAGCTGCCAAGGGGCTATAAGGCACCAAGGCAACCCCAGAATCTTTACAAAATGGAATCATCTCACGCTCATCTTCACGGTAAAGCATATTGTAATGATTTTGCATAACTGAGAATTTTGTCCAGCCATTCTTTTCAGCGACATATTGTGCCTTTTGGAATTGCCAAGCATACATGGCTGAAGCGCCAAGATAATGCACCTTACCCGCACGCACCAAATCATTCAAAGCTGCCATGGTTTCTTCAATCGGCGTATTGTAATCCCAACGGTGGATATATAAAATATCAATATAATCTGTCCCCAAGCGTTTTAAACTAGCCTCCACTTGGTTAAAAATAGCCTTCCGAGACAAGCCTTTAGTATTTGGACTGTCAGAATGCCCATCACCAAAAAAGACTTTAGTAGCAATAATCACCTCATCACGCTTGGCAAAGTCATGAAGCGCACGACCTAGATACTCTTCACTAGTTCCTTGAGCATAGGTGTTGGCTGTATCAAAAAAATTGATTCCCATATCCAGAGCTTTTTTGATAATATGGCGACTGTCTTCTTCATTAAGTAACCAACCAGAATGAAACCCTTTGCTTGCATCACCAAAACTCATACAACCCAAACATAATTTTGAAACGTCCAATCCTGTATTTCCTAATCTTGTGTATTCCATGATTGACCTCCATTTGTTAATATAATGTCATTATACCCCTTAGAGTCAACTCCAAGTCAAGCGTTTTCATGATAAAACAAAAACAATCAGATAGTATCTGACTGTTAAAGCATATAAAAGACGATAGCGATATATTGCAAAGCTGATGCTAAAAGGATAAAGAGATGCCAAATCATGTGAAAATAAGGGCGTTTCTTCGCATAAAAGAAGGCACCAACTGTATAGGATAATCCCCCCGCCAACATGAGCAGTCCAAAGATAGGATTAGTCTTCTGGATAATTACTGGGAGAATAAAAACGACCAGCCAGCCCATAAAGAGATAAAGAAAAAGACTAAATTTTTCATTAATATTTTTAGCAAAGATTTTATAAAGAATCCCAAAAATGGTGGCTCCCCACTGTAAAACGATAATGGTAAAACCAAGCCATCCACCAACCAGAGAGAGAGCTACTGGCGTATAAGAGCCTGCAATAGCGATGTAAATCATACTATGGTCAATAATCCGCAAGACGTATTTTTGCGGCGTCCCATAAGTCATCGAATGATAAACCGTTGATGATAAAAACATCAAGAAAAGGCTGATTACAAAAATAGACATCCCTACTGCTGCTGTCAGATCATAGGCTTGATAAGCCCTAATAGCTGTAACAGGTAAAAGACCTAGCATAATAACTGATCCCACCCCATGTGTTGTAGCATTGGCAATTTCTTCTCCAAACGATAATGGATTACTTAATTTAAAGGTTTGATTCACTGTTTTTTCCTCCCAGTTCAATCGTCAGCAAGCGAGCCTTATAATAAGACTTTACAGCCAAACAAGAGTAAGCAATAACCTCTGGCACCTCTGCCTCTTCATTCATACAAGTGACAAACAAATTATATAAATCTTCCGAGCTATAGTTCTGCTTCAAAATACTTAAGGTTTCACCAATTTCTTGCAAACTAAAAACATTTTTCAAAAAAGCAATAGCAATTAAACGAGCTACCTGATGACGTTGGTATTTTTTCTTAAACGGTTTTTCCAAATGACCATGCTTGACATAATTGTTTACCATAGAAGATGTAATCCCTTTAGCATCCCTATCAACACATGTCTGACTAACCTTGTTAACGTAGTAAAGCACTTGGTCTAAATAGAGTTCCAACTCTGGTAAATCTTCCCACAGTGGTAATTTTTCTAAATTAATTTCCTCAAAAATATTACATCTAGTTTTCATAACTAGATTATATCATTTATATAAAATTAAACAAGAAAAAACCTTGCCCATAGACAAGATTTCACTGTTATAGTCTTTTGAATCAACTTTGATACATGGTCATTTTCGACTTGCCCTACTCACACTCAATGAAAATCAAAACAGACTAGGCGACGCTGATACAGATAGAACTGTCTTCACCACATCAAATCAACAAGGTCCGGTTTTGATTTTCGAAGAGTATCAGGTACTGTCTGCGTCTTTTTCCGTTCCTTGTTCTGAACATTAATTCATTTGACTGTTATTTTAAGGTTCTTAAAGCAGCTTCATAGGTTTGCTCCAATAACATAGTGATAGTCATTGGACCAACGCCACCGGGAACTGGGGTAATCAGATCAGCTATCGGTTCAACCGCTTCAAAATCAACATCACCTGATAGTTTACCGTTCTCA
Organism: Streptococcus thoraltensis DSM 12221; assembly: GCF_000380145.1. Lineage (GTDB taxonomy): Bacteria > Bacillota > Bacilli > Lactobacillales > Streptococcaceae > Streptococcus > Streptococcus thoraltensis. The sequence continues at coordinate 76,409 of NZ_KB904631.1, forward strand.
TCACGATTCATGCCCACATCAATAACGACTGCACCGGGTTTGACATAATCAGCTGTGATGAATTTTGAGCGCCCAATAGCAACCACCAAAATATCAGCTGTCTTGGTAATATCAGCCAAATTTTTCGTTCTTGAATGCGTTGAGGTTACGGTGGCATCAGCTTCTAGAAGAAGGGCAGCCATCGGTTTACCAACAATATTGGAACGACCAACGACAACCGCATTTTTACCTTCCAAATCAACACCGTAAACTTCAAACATCTTCATGATACCAGCAGGGGTGCAAGGAATCATAGCCGGTTTTCCAGACCACAGACGACCAGTATTAACATGGTGAAAGCCATCAACATCCTTATTAGGATCAATCGCTAAAACAACTTCTTCCTCATCAATATGATCTGGCAGGGGTAACTGCACTAGAATACCATGGAAACGACTGTTCCGATTATACTGTTCAATCACTTCAAGGAGCTGTTCTTGAGTAATATCTGCTGACAAACGAACCGTTTCACTGTAAAATCCAGCTTTTGTTGCCGAACGTTCTTTATTTTTAACATAGATTTGACTGGCGGAATCAGCACCAACTAAGATGACTACTAATCCTGGAACAAGTCCTTCTTTTTCCTTTAAACGAGCAACCTTTTCAGCCAATTCAGCCTGCATCTTTTGAGCCATGCCCTTACCATCGATTAATCTTACCATCATACACTCCTATACTATACTTTTTGACCATTATCCATTATACCGAAAAGCTAGGCCGATACCTAGCTTTTTTATAATACTTTACTCAAGAAATTTTTCGTTCTTTCTTCCTGAGTATTTTCAAAGATTTGTTGGGGTGTGCCATCTTCCACGATACTACCACCATCCATGAAGATAACACGATCAGCCACTTCACGTGCAAATCCCATTTCATGGGTGACAATGACCATAGTCATACCAGATTTAGCCAAATCTTGCATGACAGCCAAAACTTCTCCTACCATTTCAGGGTCAAGAGCTGATGTTGGTTCATCAAAAAGCAAAACATCTGGATCCATAGCCAAGCCACGCGCGATAGCAATACGCTGCTGTTGCCCACCAGATAAACTTGGTGAATAGGCATGCGCCTTGTCACGAAGACCGACTTTATCTAGGAGTTCATAGGCCTTTGCCTCTGCTTCAGCCTTGGACAAACCTTTTGTTTTAATCGGCGACAAGGTGATGTTTTCCAAAATGCTCATATTGGGGAAAAGGTTAAATTGTTGGAAAACCATTCCCATTTTTTCACGCATCTTAAAGACATCATTCTTTTTATCCGTAATATCCACACCTTCAAAAGTAATACTGCCTTTAGTTGGTATTTCTAGTAAGTTCATGGTTCTAAGGAAAGTTGACTTCCCTGATCCAGAAGGGCCGATGATAACCACAACTTCACCCTTATGAATATCAAGGTCAATCCCTTTTAATACTTCATTTTTACCAAAATACTTATGTAAATTCTCAATTGAAATTAAGGTTTCTGTCATTATAATGTTCCCCCGTTACCCATACGCTTTTCAAGGAGTTTTAATAAACCAGACATAGCTGTTGTAACCATCAAATAGTAGAATGCCGCAAATAGGAGTGGCTCAACAGGAATATAGGTTGCTGTGACTACTGATTGAGCACCATTCCAAAGTTCCATAACCCCGATTGTTTGTAAGAGCGAGCTGTCTTTGATGATAGTAATAAACTCATTACCCAAAGCTGGCAAGATATTTTTTATCGCTTGAGGCAAGATGACATAACGCATGGCATTCTTAGGTTTAATACCAAGGGAATAAGCTGCTTCAAGCTGTCCTTTTGGCACAGACTCAATACCGGCACGAACAGATTCCGAAATATATGCCCCACTATTTAATGAAATAATAATGACACCGGGTAAAAGACGAGTAAAGTCCATATCTAATACACCAAAGCCAATGGTTGGTGCACCATTGAAATGCATCCAAGCAAAAGCAATCATGATTTGAACAACCATCGGAGTTCCACGGAAAATCCACACGTAAAAACTTGCCAACCATGACAAGGGTTTAAAAGAACTTCTTTTTAGTAAGGCAATTAAGATACCAATAATCGCCCCAAAGAAAACGACACAGGCCGAAATCATGATTGTCACTAAGACACCGTAGTTAAAATAAGCCCAATACTTGGGAAGGAATGAAAAATCCATAATGAACTCCTGTTAATTAAATATAAGAGCAATCATAGCATATAAGCTCGAAAAATACAATGCATTTAGTATTTTTATGCAAAAATAACATCAAAATTAATATAAATAGATAAAAATGTATTGAAACACTCAGACAACTCATACATTTCCAAGTCCTAACTTTTTTGTTATTAGCCAATCGCCATCTATTTAGGATTACTCTCTAGCAATATCCCTACTGTCTGTCTCATCTTGAACTAAAATACAAAAAAATGAGCTTGGGATCATGTTCCAAACTCATGTCGATCAACTTAATAAAGCAAATCGTAAATTTCCATTGCTATCAAGTCAATGCTATCAAATGAATATGATTCTCTAGCTTCAACATCACGTAAAGTGAAAACTGATCCGTTTTCTGGATCGTTACTGAACGACACTTCTGCAACAACAACTCCTTCACGTTCAAAATTACGTTTTAAATTACCACCATCTGTAGCCATAAGCTCAAGACGATTAATGATTCTCACCAAATGTGATTCCATATCATACTCCTATATTTCTATTAATTTCTATTATTTTACCACAAATAGCTGGCAAAGTAACTCCAAATACACCAATTTCCTGATATTAAGCGTAAATAAAAATAGTCGTTAGCACTCTTTTGGTCGGAGTGCTAATTTTTAAACTTTTTACTTGCAATGCAGAACTATCGTGCTATAATAAAGTCAGATAAAGTTTGACTATATTTGACCAAACCTAATTCGGTTCAATATCAGTCCTATATCTATCTATTTAAATATTTCATTTTAAAAATCTCTCAAAAAGCGAGGTATATCTATGCTTTGTCAAAATTGTCAATTAAACGAATCAACCATCCATTTATACACTAATGTTAACGGAAAACAAAGACAAGTTGATCTTTGCCAAAACTGTTATCAAATCATGAAAACTGATCCTAAAAACAGCCTTTTGTCAAATCTAGGCCAAGAAAAAGCATCATCATCTATGAACCCATTTTTTGATGATTTCTTTGGTGATCTAAATAACTTCCGCGCCTTCAGTGGCGACCTACCAAATAGTCCGACAACACAATCAGGCGGCCAAGGGGGAAATAAGGGTCCTGGAAATCGTCGTCCAAATGGTCCCAGCTCTACCCAACAAAAACCTCAAGGTCTTCTAGAAGAATTCGGCATCAATATCACTGACATCGCTCGCCGAGGTGATATTGACCCTGTCATCGGTCGCGACGATGAAATCCTTCGTGTCATTGAAATTCTAAACCGCCGAACTAAGAATAATCCTGTCCTTATCGGCGAACCCGGTGTTGGTAAAACAGCTGTTGTAGAAGGTCTAGCTCAAAAAATTGTCGATGCTGATGTCCCACAAAAACTCCAAGGCAAGCAAGTCATCCGCTTGGATGTTGTCAGTCTTGTTCAAGGAACTGGTATCCGCGGTCAATTTGAAGAGCGCATGCAAAAACTCATGGAAGAAATCCGTAATCGCCAAGATGTGATTCTCTTTATCGATGAAATCCATGAAATTGTCGGTGCCGGTAATGCTGGAGACGGCAATATGGATGCTGGTAATATCTTAAAACCTGCTCTTGCACGTGGTGAACTCCAATTAGTTGGTGCAACGACTCTCAATGAGTACCGTATTATTGAAAAAGACGCCGCTTTGGAACGCCGTATGCAACCCGTTAAAGTCGATGAACCAAGTGTTGAAGAAACTATCACCATCTTAAAGGGAATTCAACCAAAATACGAAGACTATCACCATGTCAAATACAGCTCTGATGCGATTGAAGCAGCAGCCGTCCTTTCTAATCGTTATATCCAAGATCGCTTCCTTCCCGATAAAGCTATTGACCTTCTTGACGAAGCTGGATCTAAAATGAATCTAACCTTGAATTTTGTCGATCCGCAAGAAATAGACCAACGTCTAGTCGAAGCTGAGAATCTCAAAACTCAAGCAACACGTGATGAAGACTATGAACGTGCAGCTTACTTCCGCGATCAAATCGCTAAATATAAGGAAATGCAAGCTCAAAAAATCGATGAGCACGACATCCCTGTTATTACTGAACAAAATATCGAAGCCATCATCGAGCAAAAAACTAATATTCCTGTTGGTGATCTTAAAGAAAAAGAACAAAGTCAATTGGTTCATTTAGCTGATGATCTTAAATCACATGTCATCGGACAAGACGATGCTGTCGATAAAATTGCAAAAGCTATCCGCCGTAATCGTGTAGGTCTTGGCTCACCAAATCGTCCAATCGGTTCCTTCCTCTTTGTAGGGCCAACTGGTGTCGGTAAAACAGAGCTTTCTAAACAATTAGCTATCGAACTCTTCGGTTCAGCCGACAGCATGATTCGCTTCGACATGTCTGAATACATGGAAAAACACGCTGTTGCCAAACTTGTCGGTGCCCCTCCAGGATATGTTGGCTATGAGGAAGCTGGACAACTAACCGAAAAAGTCCGCCGCAACCCATACTCTCTCATTCTACTTGATGAAGTAGAAAAGGCCCATCCAGATGTCATGCACATGTTCCTTCAAGTTCTTGATGACGGTCGTTTGACCGATGGTCAAGGCCGTACCGTTAGCTTCAAAGATACCATCATCATCATGACCTCTAATGCCGGTACTGGTAAGGTCGAAGCTTCTGTAGGTTTCGGTGCTGCTCGTGAAGGTAGGACAAACTCCGTTCTTAACCAACTTAGCGATTTCTTCAGCCCAGAATTTATGAACCGTTTTGATGGTATTATCGAATTCAAAGCCCTCGAAAAAGAAAATCTTCTTACCATCGTTGACCTTATGCTTAAAGATGTTAACGACCGCCTCTCTGTCAACGGTCTTCACCTTGATGTGACCGATAAAGTTAAGGAAAAACTGGTTGACCTTGGCTACGATCCAAAAATGGGGGCTCGCCCACTACGTCGAACCATTCAAGACCATATCGAAGATGCCATCACAGATTTTTATCTTGAAAATCCTTCAGAGAAAAATCTCCGTGCAATCATGACTTCAAATGGAAACATCGTCATCAAATCAGACACAAAATCTGAAGCTGTTGTCGAAGAAAACTAGAAAAAGGTTGTGTCATCCATATTGGTGACACAACCTTTTGTATGCTCAACGATTCCAGTAAGCCTGAAAATCCTTAAAAATTGATGTTTTAAAATATAGAAAATAAACAACTGCCATTGAGAGAATAACTGCCAGTAAATCAAAGGGTAATTTCAACATGGCATATTGAACATTGGCGTAGACGAAAGCTCTCCCCAATCCATAACCAATAATATCAACCAAAGCCCCCAGAGACATAACCAACCAAAAACGTCCCTTGCCTGCTTTTTTTAACTTGGAGCCAACGACAACAGAAATGACCAACACTTGTAAGCTATGCGTTACAAGAGTAACAAACATAGGTGCCGGATAAAAGAAAAAATCTCCTAAAAATGATCCAATTCCTGCAACAATCATCGCTTCCAGAGGTGGAAACAAAAGACCTACTAAAAATATGACAATACCATTGAAATAAAAATGCCCTCCAGGTACAGGAATCGATAAGAAACTGGCACTCAAAATAATCGTTACCGCCATAAAAAGAGCTGAAATCGTTACTCGCCTTGCTGACATAGACAACCTCCTGAAGCTTTAAACCTTGTAATCATTTATACCAACATTTTCAAGAAATGTCAAAATTTTTCGGAAACTTTTCTAGTTTATTAGTCTAATTTTTAGTATAATAAGAAAAAAACTATCGAGGAAAACTATGACAAATCCTACATTCGGTCACAAAGAAGACAATGTTAACTATCAAAATCGTTACGGCGTTTACGCTGTTATTCCAAATGAAGAGCAAAATAAAATCATTCTAGTTCAAGCACCAAATGGATCTTGGTTCCTCCCTGGTGGCGAAATTGAGGGAGATGAGGATCATTTTCAAGCTCTCGAACGTGAGCTTATTGAAGAACTTGGTTTTAAAGCAAAACTTGGAGACTATTTTGGACAAGCCGATGAGTACTTCTACTCCAGCCATCGTGATACGCATTTTTACAATCCCGCTTATATCTACGAGGTGACTTCCTTCGAAGATTTGGGAAATCCTTTGGAAGATTTTAATAATCTGGCTTGGTTTCCTATTCAAGAAGCTATAGAAAAATTAAAACGTGGCAGTCATAAATGGGGGATTGAAATGTGGGAAAAAAAGCACAAGAAATGACGTTTTCAAGCTAATAAGTGTTATAATATAAACAGAAAAAGTTCTATTGGAGGATACACATGAGACTTATCAATGTTACAAGTAGCCACCCTAGGCTCGTTAAAAACCAACTCCGAAATACTGATGCAACTTTAGTTGAAGTCTATTCTGCAGGTAACACTGACGTTATCTTTTCACAGGCACCAAGACACTATGAAATCCTCATTTCAAATAAATACCGTGCCATCAAAGATTCTGAATTAGAAGCTATCCGAGAATTCTTCCTAAAACGTAAAATAGATAGAACTATTGTTTTGAAAGAAAACTTGAAGACATCACACACTGAAAATCTCATCAATATCTCTATTCCAACAACTGTTTAACAAGCCGCGAAGGCTTGTTTTTTTTACAAGAAAACGATTCAAATCATGCAAGATATGAGTTGAAAACTGCAATGCAACCATAATGATAGACTTTTGAATTAACGTTGAAACATCGTCACTTTCGACTTGCTGTACTCAAGTACCGTCCACGTTTTAGTTTCTTGTCTGAAAGTTAATTCATGTGACTATAATTTTATACTCAATGAAAATCAGATTAGACGATGTCGTTAGACCTGAAGGTCATCACATCAAATCAACAAGGGCTGAAGGTGATTTTAAAAGAGTATTAAGTCAGACCAATGCAAGTTTTAAATAACTTTCTGGCAGCATTTCCATCACTTCATTAAACGTCTTAGAGGCTTGATTCTTAAGCCTTTATAGTGCGAAACCAAAAAGATTTCCATGGTCCAAAAACATTCAGAATACGTGCAAGTAACAAAACGTTCCAACCTGTGGAACGTTTTTAATATACTCCGTTATGGAGCGCTTGCGAACAATCTGGTCCTCTCTAGGTGTTAGCTTTTCATCTCCCCACTACAGTTGACAATGAGCCTAAAAAACGAGAAGACAAAATCGTCTTCTCGTCTATTTCTTGACAAATTTCCACTACTACTCTTAATAATGAGCCTAAAATCTAATAACTCGTCTGCATTATCAGATATATAGTCTTTTGAATTAACTTTGAAACATCGTCACTTCCGACTTGCCGTACTCAAGTACTGTCCGCGTCTCAGCTCCTTGTCTGAAAGTTAATTCATTTGACTATGTAGGCTAATATCATAAAATTAAGCCTTGACTTCAAATCCTTCTGCGACCGCTTCAGGGAAGTTTTCTTCGATTACCTTTGCACTGGCATCACATACTTTAACACCATAAGAGCGCATGCGTGTTGTAGGATCGATGCGACGAGAACGCTCACAAACTTCACCTTCTGCACGCTCTACGCTGAAGGCTACTCCTTCAAATGCGACAGCATCTACTGGTTTGTCAGCTTCATCAGCAATCGTTAATTGTGACACAATCAATAAAAGTGCAATATCACTATCCAATGAAGCTAATAACGTTTTCACTTCTTCACTAGCGTAAACTGTCAGATGAGCTTCTAATGATTTACCGATAACTTTAGCATTACGTGCTTCTTCAAGTGCTTTTTGCGCATGGGTGCGGAATTCCATGAAAACATCCCATTTTTCTAAGATAGCTTCTTGCCCTTCAAAAGTTTGAGCTACAGGCATCTCTGATAGTTGAACAAACTCTTCTTCCTCATGTTCGAGGTAGGACCAGATTTCTTCAGCTGTGTGAGGCAGGATTGGCGTCAATAACTTAGTGATTTTGACAAGGACATCATAGAAAACAGTTTGCATACGACGGCGCTCTGGGCTATTCGCTGCTTCGATATATACTACATCTTTAGCAAAATCCAAGTAGAATGCAGATAAATCAACCGTCACAAAGTTAACAACTGCTTTATAGATAGCCATGAAATCATAATTTTCGTAGGCTTTGTTGATTGTTTCAACAAGCTTGTTAAACTTGATTGTCATGTATTTATCTACCGCACCTAAATCTTGATAAGCAACGGCATCAGTTGAAGGATTGTAATCATGCGTGTTGGCGAGCAAGAAACGAAGGGTGTTACGGATTTTACGGTAGGTCTCAGAAACCTGACCTAAAATTTCCATAGACACACGAACATCATTGTCAGTGTCCACAGATGCTACCCAAAGGCGAAGAATTTCAGCACCGTATTGCTTAGCCACATCATTTGGTGAGATGATGTTACCTTTTGATTTAGACATTTTCTCACCTTTACCATCAAGAACGAAACCTTGTGAAAGGATGCCTTTATATGGCGCATAGCCGTTAACAGCGACAGAGGTAATGAGTGATGAGTTAAACCATCCACGGTATTGGTCAGAGCCCTCAAGGTAGAGATCTGCTGGGTAAGAAAGGTTCTCACGGGCATTCATAACGCCATTCCATGATGATCCTGAATCAAACCAAACATCCATGATGTCAGTTTCCTTAGTAAATTCACCATTTGGAGAACCTGGATGTGTAAAGCCTTCGGGAAGAAGGTCTTTAGCATCACGTTGCCACCAAATAACAGAACCGTGTTCAGCAAACAAATCTGCGACATGATCAGTTACTTCTTTGGTCATGATTGCCGTGCCATCTTCAGCATAGAAGATTGGAAGAGGGACACCCCATGAACGTTGACGAGAGATAACCCAGTCGCCTCGGTCACGAATCATGTTGTAGAGACGAGTTTTACCCCATGATGGATGGAAGGTCGTTTTCTCAATTTCATCAAGAATTTCTTGACGGAATTTCGCAACTGAAGCAAACCATTGTGGCACTGCACGCCAGATGATTGGCTTTTTGGTACGCCAATCAAATGGGTATGAGTGAGTAATGAGTTCTTTAGCAAGAAGTAAATTATCCAATTTTTCAAGTACTGTTGGAACCACTTTGTCATAAAATTGCCCTTCAAAATCTGGTCCGGCAAGTTCATTCATAAGTCCACGTTCGTTTACTGTTACATAAACTTCAAGACCGTATTTCATCCCAACATTGTAGTCATCCTCACCAAATGATGGGGCTGTATGGACGATACCAGTACCAGAGTCGGTTGTAACATGGTCACCAAGGATAACAAGCTCGTCAACCTCTTTATCCCATGGATGTTCGGTAACGATGTATTCTAAGGCTGAACCTTTGTGGCGCTCAAGAACGTCAAATGATTCCCAACCAAATTTTGCAGCAAGTGTATCAACAAGAGCTTCCGCTACGACAAATTTACGGTCATCATTAGAAGTTTTAACAACCAAGTAATCTAAATCAGCACCGACTGTCAAGCCACGTGAAGCTGTGATGGTAAATGGCGTAGTTGTCCAAACCACGATATAGGTATCTGTGTCAAGAATACCCTTACCATCTTTTACTTTATTTCCATAATAGAGTGATGTTGATTCAATATCATGGTATTCAATTTCTGCTTCTGCAAGAGCTGACTCAGAAGACCATGACCAGTAGACAGGTTTGGCACCACGGTAGATATACCCTTTATCAGCCATTGCACCAAAAACTCGAATTTGATCTGCTTCAAACTTAGGATCAAGCGTGATATATGGATTTTCCCAATCAGCAGAAACACCTAGACGTTTAAAGTCATCACGTTGTTTATCAACTTGAGATAGGGCGTACTGGCGACACATTTCAAGGTATTCAGCCAAATCCATTTCTTTACGTTTGACGCCTTGTTTTGCTAAGACTTGTTCAATTGGAAGCCCATGTGTATCCCAACCGGGTACATAGGGGGCTGAAAAACCAGACATTGATTTAGAACGAACAATGATATCTTTTGAAATTTTGTTCAAAGCATGTCCGACATGGATATTACCATTGGCATAGGGAGGACCATCATGAAGATGGAAAGACGGTTTTCCTTCATTCAATTCTTGACGTTTTTGGTAAATGGCTGCTTCTTCCCAAGCTTTTTGCCATTGGGGTTCTTTATTTGGAAGACCGGCACGCATTGGAAATGCTGTTTTTCCGAGGTTCAATGTATCTTTTAACTTCATATAAAACTCCTTAAAAAATAAAAAAGCTCTCATCCAAAAAGGACGAAAGCTCGTGGTACCACCTTAATTCAGAAAATATCATTATGCCAATTTTTGAAGAGCAAGACGCACTAAAAATTGACGATATTTTCCCTCTTGAACCGATAAGGGAGTTCACCCCTCCTAACTTACTGATTTCAGTTAGAAAGATAGAAAATGATAATTTTTTAAGCAGTGATGACAGGACTCACACCAACTCCTACTCGCTTAGCATGTACTTAAAAAATCGCGTTTTTCTTAATCTTCGAAATTCAATTTAAAAGTTTGTGTCTCGTTTAAGCTTAGTTCTGACTCATCGATAACATGTATTGGATTATCGGAATGTGTCTCGGAATCAGAGATTACTGGTTCATTCTCAAAACTCAAAGATTCCTCTTCAGCTACATCAGACTCAAAAGTAAAGGCTTCAGAAGAACTGGTTTCAAATAAAAGTTCATCAGTTAACAATGGAGCTTGACCAGCAATTGTTTCTTCCAATTGACGATTACTTTCTTCAACACGACGCTGTAATTCTGCCATTTCTTCAGGCGAGAACTGACGAGTTGCATCGATAGCTGCTGTATCAGCTACTTGTGGCGCTTCGTGATCGGCATCAGTATCAAGTACTGACTCTACAACTTCTCTAAAGGCAACATCTGAATTTTGAATATATGAAGCAGTAGGTTGTAACAATTCATCCCATTCAGGCGAATTAACCAATGCTAGATGACTTTCAACAGATGATAATAGACGTTGATGGAACACACGAGTTTGACGTTTCAAATCTTCAGTCTCAATAGCAACTCGTTTAGCCTCATCAGCAGCATCGCGAAGCATGTCGTTCGCTTTTTGTTTTGTTTCTTCTAAAAGAAGCGTCGCTTGATTATTAGCATGTGTCAAAATATTTTCAGACTCTGTACGAGCAGAGGCTTTCACTTTATCAGCAGTTTCTTGTGCCAAGATGACTGACTGACTCAATGATTCTTTCATTTCATCAAAGTAGGCTAACTTTTCTTCAAGCATTTTAATTTTTGCTTCTTGCTCACGATTTTCACGGGTTAGTTTTTCATAGTCGTCAACAACGATGTCTAAGAATTCATTAACCTCTTCTTCGCTATATCCGCGGAATTTTAGTTTAAACGTTTTATCTTTAATATCAAGTGCTGTAATAGCCATTACAACCTCCCCTATTTTCTGTCTAATTTTTTGACGACCAATTTATGTTTTCCTTTTGATGTTACACCATTGTCTGAAATGACACGACATCTACCGTATCCTCGAACACTGAGTAAATCATTAACAAGTACTATTTCAGTCGTTTTCGTCGTTAGTTTATGGTTAACTTTTACTTTCTGAGACTCAATCAGCTTTTGACTAGTCTGCCTCGGTAGTTTGTGGACTGTAGCAATTACTTTATCTAATCTTAAACTCGAAACAAGATAAAGCTGCTCTCTCCCCTCCTCAAAATACTCAATCTTCTGACTAAAGTCAATCTCTTGAAGTTTAACAGGGACCTTAGCTATCTTGCTGACATTTGTTTCAAAATAAGTAACCATTGATTTCTCAAGAAATAGTTGCGCATCATCACCGTTTACTAAAATATCACCGAAAACAGAACGTTTAATACCTAATTGATTAATCAACGTTCCCATAATTTGGGAATGATTGAGGTGATTAAATTTTTTAGTGTATTGGATGTTAAGCAAACTTATTTCAAAATCATCGACATTTAGTTGATAATAATCTGGAGCAATAATGACCCTATGATACTCCTCGGTAAGAATATCACGACTTGAATAAAATGTCAAAGTTGTTTGAGAAACCAGCTCATTAACAATGACTTCTTCTCTCGGATTAAGAAAGTCTGTCAAATACATGCTATAGGTATTCTCAACAGAATAAATCATGTCTTGGACTTTGTCTATAAAGGCATGTTCACTGACATCATAATGTTGATATAGGTGTTTCGATTGCTTTTCCATTAGAATAATAGTAAGTATGAAAAGAGTCTAAGTAGTAACTGAAGTACAAAGAAAACTGCAACAATCGTAAAGTCGATTCCACCAAATTGAAGTCTTAAGCGTCGAAACGGAGCCAAGGTCGGCTCAACAATTGCAACAAGAATCTCCCCTAACTTAGTTTGATAAGCTCCTGGAAACCAAGAGAGTAAAGCATAAATTACTAAAAGTGTCGAATAAACTTGTACTAGTCTAGCTAGTATAATATATAGTAAAAACATAATTAACGTCGTTTCATATCGTAGTCAAAATTAACATCTTGACCTGCATTTGGAATGTTCATTTCTTCTACATCAACAATAACAAATTGTGGTGTCAATAAATACATTGAAGAGCCCACTTTTTGAAGATTGCCAGACAAGACACGGCTTGCTCCGTCAACAAAGTCTAGGCAGCGACGTGCCTGAGCTTCTAACATATATTGAAAGTCAATCAAGACACATTCATTCCCAGCTAACAAATCAACGATTTCTGTTGCATCCTCGTATTTACGTGGATATTTTAAAGCGATAGTTGGTTGGGATGCTGCTGTTCGTGATTGCATATGCTCTTGTGATGGATTACTCATTTGCTCTTTTCTATTATAATACTGTGTGGAAGAAACACTTTCGCGATGAGCTTTTTCTGATTGTCCAGAAGGTGCTTGTCTTTGACTTCGCGCTTGTGCTTGTCGGTGCATCGCAGCTGACTGCGATGTTCGTTCTTGTGATACAGAAGAGGTTTGTGCTGAAGAAACTCTTTTTTCTTCTTGCTGAGGTAGTGCTTGCTCAAATTCCTCAACATCACTAACTTCATCTGTAGCAAAGTATGAATATAGTTTTTCAAACAGATCTTTTAAAAATGCCATATCTCTCCCCTATTGAAAGAAAGCTGTACCAATTCGAACAAATGTTGCACCATGCTTGATGGCTACTAAATAGTCACCACTCATTCCCATGCTCAAGTCTGTCATCGGCATATTCTTTATATTTTTAGCTTTAATATCTTCTTTTAATCGGTAAGTTTCGTCAAACAAAGCTTCTAATTCAGCTTGACTTGCTTTTAGCGGAGCCATTGTCATCAATCCAACGAGATTAATATTAGGCAGTTCTGCTATTTCAAGTAGAGCTTCTTCTATCTCGTTTTTTAGGAAACCATGTTTACTCGGTTCTTCCGATAAGTTTACCTGTAAAAAGCAATTGATACTATGGTCTGCCCGTTTGTTAATCTCTTTAGCTAATTTTACCGAATCTAAGGCGTGAAAATAATCTACTAGATTTATCACATCCTTAACTTTTCGGCGTTGAAGACTACCAATCAAATGCCAGGTAACTGGCTGACCCGCTAAGGCATGGTATTTTTCTAAAAATTTGTCAACACGATTCTCGCCAATATGTCTGACACCGACTTCAACTAATTGATGAGCTACTTCTGCTTCAACGTATTTAGTAACTGCAATAACATTAACTCCCTGAGTGTTATTTTCAGCTTCAGCGGCTTCTTCTACACTTTTGAAAATCTTTGCCTTATTTTTTGCTAAATCCATCGTTTTTTTAACGGTTTTTGAAGAATGGAGGTGTATCAAGTTCGTCATCTGCTTCAGAAGCACCTGAGAAAGTTGACATATTTAGTTTTCCATCAAGTTCACCTTCTGTTGGGCGAGCAATATTATCGCGACGAAGATCCCAGTTACCAAACGCAGAATTTTGGTTAGGTTGATTAAAATCAGTTTGAGATGTTCGTGAAGAAGAAGGCATATCAACATTTTGCGCCATATCGAAGTTCATTTGGCGACGATCAAATGATGGCGCTGGCTCATCAGAACGTTGGTTGTCGTATTGAGATGATGATGGTGTTGAAGTCGGATTATTAAACGTACGTGGCGTTGAACGAATACCTGACACTTGTTCTGTACGATCTTGACGAACACCAGTCGCAACAACAGTTACACGGATTTCATCCTTAAGCGTGTCATCAATGGATGTACCAAGCCAAATATTAACACCGTTACCAGCTGCTTGACCGACAATTTCTGATGCTTCTTCAGCTTCAGTAAGAGTCATATCAAGACCACCTGTTACGTTGACAATAACATCTTCTGCACCATCAATTGTTGTTTCAAGTAATGGAGAGTAGATTGCTTTACGAGCAGCTTCAACGATACGTTCTTCACCTGAACCAATACCGATACCCATAAGAGCATTCCCTTTATTGGCCATAACTGTCTTAACATCGGCAAAGTCAAGGTTGATAAGACCTGGACTTGTAATCAAGTCCGTGATACCTTGCACACCTTGACGAAGAACGTTGTCAGCTTCACTAAGTGCTTCAAGAAGTGGTGTTTTCTTATCAACAATTTCAAGCAAGTTGTTGTTTGAAATGATAAGGAGTGTATCTACTTGCTCACGCAATTCTTGAATACCTTCAATCGCAAAGTTTCCACGTTTGTTGCCTTCAAAACCGAAAGGACGAGTTACTACCGCAACTGTAAGAGCACCTAAACTTTTAGCAATGCGTGCAATGACAGGTGCCGCACCAGTACCTGATCCACCACCCATTCCGGCAGTAATGAAGACCATGTCTGCTCCGTTAAGAGCTTCTGTTAGAACTTCTTCACTTTCCTCAGCGGCTTTGCGTCCAACTTCAGGCTGTCCTCCAGCACCGAGCCCACGAGTTAATTTGGGACCCAATTGGATAACAGTCTCAGCTTTTGACGAGCTTAGTGCTTGAATATCAGTATTAGCTGCAATAAATTCTACGCCAGCAAGTCCTTCATCAATCATACGGTTGATGGCATTGCCACCACCGCCACCGACTCCGATAACTTTGATGATGGCACCTTGCATAGACGCTGTATCAAATGAAAATGACATTTTAATTCCTCACTTTTTTAATCAAACATACTGCCGAAGATTCCCCGAACTCTATCTCCAATATTTTGTTTAGGTTCGCGTGGCTTAGGCGCTTCTTGGATGTTCACATCTTGGTCAAAATGATCTGCTTCATTGAAAGTAAAATCATTTTGGATAGGTTGTTGCGGTTGTTTTAGCATCGTGTCACTTGGACCAAGGTCAATAGGTTTACGGCGAAGAATTTCTTCTCCAGTAACGGCTAACTGAGCGATAATATCTACATCAGTCAAGGTTCCAACATATTCAACCAAGCCAATGACATTTGCAAACATGGGGTTACGAATACCAACTTGATGTGGTACAAAAAGTTTAACCTTAGTTCCAAACACTTCTTGTGCTATTTCAACTACTCCTGGCAAAATAGCGCCACCACCGACGATGACAATTCCTCCAGGAAGTTCAAGTAAGCGACCGCGTTCCAAATCTTGCTTTACACGTTCTAAGACATGTTTAATTCTAGCTGAAATAATTTCTGCAAGATATTTTTCGGTAACATCAACTGGAGTATCGCTCCCTACAACTTCAACTTGAACACTATCTGTTGCGCTTGCTTCTCTAACATTAGCATTACCAAAATTAAACTTCAATGCTTCCGCAATTTGTACAGATGTCTTCAAGACTTTTGAAATATCTTTGGTAACATACTCTCCACCCTCTGGATAGATATTGGTATATTGTAGTTCTTGTGCTCGCATTGAAGCGACAGTCGTTTGACCACCACCCATGTCGATAACAGTTGCACCAAATTCGCGTTCTCCTTCATTAAGCACTGACTTGGCCATTGCCAATGGAGAAATAATGATGTTTTCAACTAAGATGCCTGCACGCTCAACTGTTTTACGAAGATTATGCAGGATTGTTGTTGGACCTGTGTAGAGAAGACCACGCATCTCTAGACGAATTCCCATCATTCCCCGAGGATCACGAATCCCTTGGAAACTATCAACGATAAACTCTTCAGGAACTAAAGAAATCACCTCACGTTCTGGGGTGATGCTTTTAGTTAATGCAGACTTCACAACACTTTCAACATCTTCGTCTTTAATTTCTTTTGATTCGCTGGTGACAGGAATCATTCCTTGTGTAGGTTCAATTTGCAAAAGATTTGCTGGAAGCCCAACATTTATTTTTTCGATTGAAATCCCTGATTTTTCTTCTGCTTGTTCAATTGCTAATTTAATTTCTTTTGCTGCTGCATCGATGTCAACAATAATGCCATCTTTTACACCAGAACTTTTAACATTGCTAACACCGATAACATTCATTTCACCATCGATGTATTCTGCAACGAGTACTTTAATCGAGCTAGTACCGATGTCTAAGCCCGTAAAAAAGCCGTTTCTTGCCATTACCCAACCTCTCATTCTTTCCATTACTTACTATTCTAAAAACCACGCAAGGGCGGAATTATTCAAAGCATATTATATCATAAAAAAGCACAAAATAAATAACTTTTGTGCTTTTTGTTATATAAATGTAAACAAGTAAAATCTCTTTTCAACCTTTATTGCACTGTTGTTTCAGCTTGTTGTTCCACACCCGCTTCAACCTCTTGGCTGTCAGTTGGTGCTTCTGGATTTTCTTGACTTTCTTGACTTTCTTGACTTTCTTGACTTTCTGGTTTTTCTTGAGGAATAGAAGTTTCTACCGAAGTTTCATTTGGAGCCTGTTTCAACTGTTCCTCAGAATCGTCTACTGTTTCATTTCTGACATAAATCCCAACTTCCATATCAATGGTAGCTGGAGCTTCCATTTTGCTGGCTATTTGGGAATAATACGGTAAACGTTCTTTAATCTTAGAAAGCGGAACAATAACCGTATTGCCATCATACATGGTTAACCTTACCAAGTCATCCGTCGATTTTGATTCTTCTTTTGAAACGGATTGAATGTTTCGTCGAATCCTTTTTGCCAAAGAATTTCTTGCTTCAATAAATTCTTTAACATCTTTTTGGGTATCTAAATTAACACTCAAAAAAGTAGCTGGTAATTTTTTGACATTTTCTTGGACTACCATACCGTTCGATAAAATGGGGTAATACAGGTCTTTTTCCTGACGGTAAGCAACAATACGTTCCTCTTTGACCTTAATGTTAAAACGATTTGGTAATTCAAAATTAACTTTAGCGTCCTTAACCCAAGGGTCTTTTTTTACGATGGATTTTTCAATCTGGTGTCGGTTCATGAAGACACTGACTAAATAATCATCTTTTTTAATCCCAGAAGCCTGCTTTATCGTAGCCGTGTTCGTGAAATGCTGTCCTGAAACAATGACAGTTTTTGATGTACTCAAAGGGCTAATCATGAAAGCGGAAAACAAAAACACAAGAACCCCTAACGAAACCACTATGATAAAGCGATTAAAATGTGGATTTTTTTCCCTAACTTTTTTAGGTTTAGGTTCTTTTTTCTTCTTTTCTTTTCGCTTCTTCAGTTTTTTAGGCTTCTTTTCTTGCTCTTTTTCCTCTGTTTTGTCACCTAGAAATTGAGAACGTCTAAGCTCTTGGAGACGTTTTTCAGCTTCTTCTTGTTCAGCTTTATCCTGTTCTTTTTTCTTTAAAAATTCCTGATTGCGTTTTTGCCACTCAGTTAAAACTGGCTCTTCTTTTTCAGAATCTTTAGTTGTTTCCTTATCTTTTGCCATATTCTTATCCCTTTACCTTCTTGATAGATTCTGTCAATTCATGATAGAAGGCTTGTTGAGACGTTAGCTCTTGACTATTTTTCATAGCTTCTTCAAATTTAGGAGCATGAACAAACAATTCTTGAATCTTCTGATTTAAACTCTCCAAAGACAACTGTTCTTCTGCTAGTTGAAGAGCATAGCCTTTCTTTTCGAAATAAGCTGCATTTTCTAATTGATCACCACGACTTGCTTCTTTCCCGAGAGGAATAATTAAGTGTAGTTTTTGAAGAGCAACCAGTTCGAATATAGTATTTGAGCCACCACGAGTAACAACTAAATCCCCTAGATTCATCAAAGGTTGATATAAATCTATAACGTAGTCTACACGATATAGATTCTTTTCTAAAGTATTTAAGTTGGAATCACCAGAGATATTGATGATATTGTAGTTAGCTGTTAATGCTGCTAGATGTTTTGTGATAAAATCATTAAAAACTTTGGCACCAGCCGATCCACCAATAAAAAGAAGAGTCTTTTTAGAATCATCAAATTGTTCTTTTATATCTTCAACCATCTGGTCGTATTGAACAGAATAGGGTTCAACCTTAGTGATAGCACCAATATGCTCAACTTTTGTTAAAGAAGAATCTTGTTCAAAAGTGGTGTACATTTTTGTTGCAAACTTATAAGCAATTTTATTTGCCAGACCCATTGATAGATCAGATTCATGAACAAAAACGGGAACACCGAGCAGTTTAGCTGCAATAACAGGGGGAACAGAGACAAATCCGCCTTTTGAAAAGAGAGCTTTTGGTCTTAATTTAGCAATAATCACAAGTGATTGTAGGACACCAAAACTAACTTTGAAAACATCCAGTAAGTTTTGCCAAGAGAAGTAGCGTCTTAGTTTCCCAGTTGCTATAGCGTGGAAAATAACGCCTTCATCTAAACGTTGAATTTCTTCATATTCAATTCCGTGCTTATCTCCAATGTAATGAACTTCCCAGCCGTCTTGGATTAATTTAGGAATCAGCAACAAATTAAGCGTTACATGTCCTACTGTACCGCCACCTGTCAGGACAATTTTGCGTTTATTCATGAGCAGCCCCCTTCAAGGAGCTGACTGTCCTTAAAAATTCATCTCCACGAACTTCAAAATTCTTATACATATCCCAGCTTGCATTTGCAGGACTTAGCAGTACTGTATCTCCAGCTTCAGCCAATCCATATGATTTTCTTGTCGCATCCGCAACGTCTTTGGCATATTCTACTGGAATATTGACTGTTTTTGCTGTTTCAGCTAACTTATCTGCTGTTTCACCAAGAACAACCATTGCCTTTAGATTTTTGATATGAGGAAGGAGTTCATCAAAGGGATTACCTCGATCTAAACCACCTGCTATCAAAATTAAGTGTTTGTTATCAAAGCCTGACAAGGCTTTTTGTGTCGCTAAAATATTAGTCGATTTGGAATCATTGAAAAAAGAAACGCCATTGACTGAACCAGCATCTTGCAAGCGGTGTTTAACACCACCAAAAGCTGAAAGTGTTTCCTTAATAGCTTGGTTTGAAATACCTGACAATTTAGCGACTGCAATTGTTGCTAGGGCGTTTTCAATATTATGTTCACCCGGTACACCAACTTCATCAGCTGCCATAATCAGTTCACCTTTGTAGAATAACTGACCATCCTTGAAATAAGCACCATCTACTTCTTCAATCGTTGAAAAAGGAACAACTGTGGCTTTGGTTTTTTCAGCCAATTGATGCGCAATGCCCTGATTAAAATTAAGGACAAGAAAATCAGAGGCAGTCATGTTATTTTGGATATTCCATTTAGCAGCAACGTAGTCTTCAAAAGTGCCATGATAATCCAAATGCGTTGGTTCAAGATTTGTAATAACAGCAATATGGGGTCTAAAGGCATCAACCCCCATCAGTTGGAAGGAAGACAATTCCATAATCAGGGTATCGTTTTCACTAGCATCCACAGCCACTTCTGATGCTGGAAAACCAATATTACCAGCTAAAAGACCAGATTGACCAGAATGATTAAAAACTTCTGCAATCATGGTCGTTGTTGTTGTTTTCCCATTTGATCCTGTAATGCCAACAATTGGAGCGTCAGAAACAAGTCCTGCAAGCTCTACTTCTGTCAAAATCGGGATTTTTCGCTCACTAGCCTTTTGTACCATGGGATTAGAGTAAGGGATACCTGGATTTTTCACCATCAAGGCAAAATCTTCATCCAATAGTTCCAAAGGATGACTTCCGCAAACAACCTTGATCCCCTCTTCTAATAAAGTTTGTGCAGAAGGATTTTCTTCAAACGGTTTTCCATCGTTAACAGTAACAATGGCGCCTAACTTAGCTAAAAGGCGAGCTGCCGCTTGTCCAGACCTAGCTAAACCTAGAACAAGAACTTTTTTATTTTCAAAATTTGAGATAGTTTTCATATTATTATAAAACCTGTCAGTTCGTTGATATTTGCCGCATTTATCACAACTGTCTATTTCCTTTTTCATTCAATACTATTGTCTTATTTTACCTTTTATCAAGGCATTTTTCAAGAAGACTACTTTTCTCAGTACGGTATAGGCTCAAAGAAAATACATGAAACCATTTTTCTGATGGCATGCATTTTTTTAGATGTTTCTATGATTTTTATATTCTAGCATGGGGATTCCCTCATTTTCATCGCTATTGTAACAAAATGTCATCATTTAAAATATAGTTTTTATGAAAATATAGCCAAATGAATTAACTTTCAGAACAAGCAACTAAGACGCAGACAGTACTTGATACTCTTCGAAAATTAAACGCAGGCGTTGTTGACTTGATTTGATGAAGACAGTTCTATCTGCTATCTGTGTCGCCTAGTTTGCTTTTGATTTTCATTGAGTATAAGTCCGGCAAGTCGAAAGTGACCATGTAGCAAAGGTAATTCAAAAGGCTATGCGTTATTTAAAAGCCAAACTTTCTTCATACATTTGGTATTTTTGGCTCAGACAGTTAAGCAAAAACACCCCAATCGTTAGATTTTATGTCTAACTTTTGGGGTGCAAATCAACATATGTTAGATGTGATTTTCCGCTATTTTTCTTTTTTGAAAGGCAAACGGGGCTGAATCGGTCTTGAGGACAAGCGAATCACATCTCGAATCGCTAAAAATCCAAAGACAAGCATGATAGCAATGATATAAACTTCTCCTGGGGACTGAATGAGTTTCATAAAACTCATTCCCGCTAAGATAAGCAACAAGGCCATCACAGCCATAAGAACAATTGAATTAATAGTATTGCGAATGGTTTTGGGAGCCATAAAGAAATAGTAAAGCACTATGGCAAGTAATACTAATAAATAAAACATGTCTCTCCTTACTATTTTACCCTTCAATCACTGCTTCTTATTCAGCTGATTTTTTCTTTTTGTTTGCTTTGTCACGCGCAGCTTTATTCAAAATTTGTTTACGCAAACGAATAGATTCTGGCGTAACTTCCATATACTCATCGTAATCCAAAAACTCAATAGATTCTTCAAGAGTCAAAATACGTGGCGTTTTGATAACTGATGTTTGATCTTTCGTTGCTGAACGCACGTTGGTCATTTGTTTAGCAGTTGTGATGTTAACACCTAGGTCATTTTCACGAGCATTTTCGCCGATAATCATTCCTTCGTAGACTTCAGTTCCTGGGTTAACAAAGATGGTACCACGTTCTTCAATACGCATGATCGAGTAAGTAGTTGCCTTACCAGCGTCGATAGAGACAAGGGCGCCACGATGACGTCCACCGATTTCACCCGGAACAAGCGGTAGGTACTGGTCAAAAGTATGGTTCATGATACCATAACCACGGGTCATTGAAAGGAATTCTGTTGAGAAGCCAATCAAACCACGAGCAGGAATCAAGAAGATCAAACGTGTTTGTCCGTTACCGACCATGGTCATATCAAGCATATCACCTTTACGCTCAGAAAGGGCTTGAATGATAGCGCCTTGGTACTCTTCTGGTGTATCAATTTGCACACGCTCAAATGGTTCGCATTGCACACCATCAATTTCTTTGATGATAACTTCAGGTTTTGATACCTGAAGCTCGTAACCTTCACGACGCATTGTTTCGATAAGAATTGATAAGTGGAGTTCACCACGACCTGATACGATCCATTTATCTGGTGAATCAGTCGCTTCAACGCGAAGGGATACGTCCGTTTGAAGTTCTGCAAGAAGACGCTCTTCAACTTTACGTGATGTCACGTGCTTACCTTCACGACCAGCAAATGGTGAGTTATTCGCTAAGAACGTCATTTGGAGCGTTGGCTCGTCAATTCGAAGAATTGGAAGTGGCTCAATCGCATCTTGCGGCGTTACCGTTTCACCAACGAAGATGTCTTCCATCCCTGAAACGGCAATCAAATCACCTGCTTTAGCTTCTTGGATTTCACGGCGTTCAAGACCGAAGAAACCAAAGAGTTTCGTAACACGGAAGTTTTTAGTTGAACCATCAAGTTTTGAAAGTGTAACTTGGTCACCAACTTTGACTGTTCCACGAAAGACACGTCCAATACCGATACGACCAACAAAGTCATTATAGTCAAGAAGAGATACTTGGAATTGAAGTGGCTCATCTGAGTTATCAACTGGAGCTGGGATATGATCAATGATAGTATCAAAGATTGGTGCCATTGAAGCTTCTTGATCTGCAGGATTATCAGAAAGTGAGGATGTTCCATTGATAGCTGAAGCGTAAACAACTGGGAAGTCCAACTGATCGTCGTCTGCACCAAGCTCTATGAAAAGCTCAAGAACCTCGTCAACAACTTCTGCTGGACGAGCTGATGGCTTGTCAATTTTGTTAACAACGACGATTGGAGTAAGGTTTTGCTCAAGCGCCTTTTTCAATACAAAACGCGTTTGAGGCATTGTCCCTTCATAAGCATCCACGACAAGAACAACACCGTCAACCATTTTCATGATACGCTCTACTTCACCACCGAAGTCCGCGTGACCTGGGGTATCCATGATATTGATACGCGTGTCATTATAAGCAACAGCTGTATTTTTCGCAAGAATGGTAATACCACGCTCTTTTTCAATATCATTAGAATCCATTGCTCGTTCTTCAAGTTCTTTACGAGCATCAAGCGTCTGTGATTGCTTCAAAAGCTCATCAACAAGGGTTGTTTTTCCGTGGTCAACGTGGGCAATAATCGCAACGTTACGGATGTCTGTTCTTAAATTTGTCATGTTTTCCTCTGTAATATGTTTTATTAACTGTACAAGTATATCACAAAAATGTTTAAAAAGCTGAACCAAGTCAAGTGTAAATGTTTTCACGTCTATTTATGGTAATTGCAGCGAAAAAACTCCATAAATTACATGAACTTACAGAGCTTTGATTTTCTATTTACAAAATATGTTCAAAGGCATTGCGAACATCTGTCGGCCAAACACTTGATTGAACTTCACCGATATGCTGTTTACGAAGTAAAAACATTACCAAGCGAGACTGACCAATACCCCCACCGATGGTCAATGGAAAGTCACCATTGAGTAGTGATTGGTGCCAATCGTATTGAAGGCGTTCCTCATCTCCTGTGATGGCAACTTGTTTTTGAAGGGCTTCTTGGTCAACACGAATGCCCATAGAAGATAGCTCAAAAGCTGCACCTAGCTGGTCATTCCAGACAAGAATATCACCATTTAAACCTTTGTAATCACCTTCAGTCTCTGATGTCCAGTCATCATAGTCTGGTGCGCGTCCGTCATGAGGTTGACCATCACTAAGTTCTCCACCAATCCCAATCAAAAAGACTGCCTTGTATTTTTTAGTAATGGCATTTTCACGTTCTTTTGGTGTCATGAAAGGATACGCCTTGACCAAATCCTCAGAATGGATAAATGTAATCTTCTTAGGAAGAACTGATTCAATATCGTAGCGTGCTTCGACTGCTAATTCTGTCAACCGAATCGCTTTATAAATCTGATCAACAGTTTCTTTCAGATATGCCAAATTACGCTGTCCACTTGGGATAACCTTTTCCCAATCCCACTGATCCACAAACACAGAATGGGTGGGATCAAGAGAGTCTTCGTCTGGTCGAAGAGCTTTCATATGAACAAAAAGCCCTTCTCCTTCACCAAAGTTAAAGCGAGCCAAAGTGTGGCGTTTCCATTTTGCAAGTGAATGGACAACTTCATACTCATCGTCAGGAATCAATTTCACATTAACCCGAACCGCGTTTTCAATACCGGATAAATTATCCTGCATGCCGTCTCCAACACGGCTTAAAATCGGACCTTGAACTTCAACAACATCAAGTTTATCTTTAAGATATTGCGTAAATGTATTTTTTACAAAAGAAATCTCTTCTTGCTGATGAATGAAACTTTTCTGCATACCATTCTCCTTACTTTTTTGATAATGAGAGTATTGTACTACTTTTCACGAAAAATATCAGCATAATTCTTAAAATTTAACAAAAAAGAGCTATATTATTAGTTCCAGAACGTAGATAACCCTTGAAAATGTGATAATTGAGGAAATTTTGCAGGGATTCAGATAATAATTAATACTCAATGAAAATCAAAAACAAACTAGGTAACGCCGATGCAGATAGAACTAAAGTCCATCAAATCACGTCAATAAGATCTGCTTTTGATTTTTGAAGAGTATTAAAAATCATCGTCAACAGACAATGGTTACAGAAAGTTAGTTTTTGATTTTGGATGAGTATAAACTTTTAGGAACCTTGTTATCCCCTTTTTTGAGTGCTTTTTTGTTTTTGGCTACAAAAAAAAGATTGAAGAAAAAAAGTACAAAATGAACTTTTCCTTCAATCTGAATAATATAGCCCTTTTAAAAAATTCTATATTATTTTACTTTGCCATCCCAGCCGTCAAATCCATTTTCTAAAACATAGATACGTTCAAATCCAGCCTTTTTAAGAATATTTACCACTCGAGGAATCAAAGCCCCACGATTGTCATCATAGATGAGAACTGGTTTTTCTTTAGTCAAAGCTCCAAGTGATGCTTCAAACTGTTGAAAAGGAAAGTTACGTGCTCCTAGAATGTGTTTTTGATGAAAGCGACTAGGGTCACGAATATCAATCAGCTGACCAACTCGCATGAGCTGGGTGAATTCTGCATTATCCAAAAAAGTTGCAGCTTTTTTCAAGCGGAAATAGTTCCAAGCTGAGTAAGCGAGAATCAGCAAGCTGACAACAATTAAAATAATCCAAATCATTATCTAACAACCTCTTTCTTAGTTCTCAGGTCTTGCCAAGCTTGCTGCACCAATAATCCCAGCGTCATTTCCTAGCTCTGCCAATTTAATTTGTGTTGATTGGCGAACTTGAGGGAAAGTGTATTTTTTGAAGTTAGCTTCAACACGGCTACGCAAGAACTCGCCAGCCGCAGAAACTCCACCACCAATTACGACTGAATCAGGGTTCAAAAGGTTTGCAATATTGGCAGTTGCTAATCCAAGATAGAAGCAAACTTTATCGACAACACTGTTGGCGAAGCTATCATCATTTTGAGCCGCTTCAAAAATGTCTTTACTTGATACATTATCGCCATTATCAATAGCTGCTTTAATAGATGAGTCCCCTTCATAACCTTCTGCTAAACGGCGGGCTACACGAACAACACCTGTAGCTGAGGCAACCGTTTCAAGGCAGCCAATCGTACCACAGGTACATTCAAATCCTGTATCAGGTTCAACGACCATGTGACCAATCTCACCTCCAGCGCCAGCAACACCATGGATAAGGTTTCCATCAGCGATAACACCACCACCGACACCAGTTCCTAATGTTACAAAAACAACATCTGGATTGTTAGCACCAGCACCCACCCAGCGCTCTCCAAGAGCAGCAACGTTAGCATCATTATCAATAGCAAATGGAATGCCTGTTTCTTTTTCAATAACAGAACCCACTTCTTGCGTTTCTTTCCAATTAAGGTTGAAAGCACCTGTAACTGTTTTTTTATCGCGATCGACCGCACCAGGGGATCCCATACCAATGCCAATAAAATCTTCACTGGTTAAACCATACAAATCCAAACGATGTTTAATGGAAGTCACAATATCTGGAACAATGTGTTTTCCATCTTCAAGGATATTGGTTTCAATCGCCCATTTTTCTTGAACTTCTCCAGCCTCTGTTAAGATACCAAATTTAATAGTTGTTCCACCAAGATCAATGCCTAATAATTTTTTACCCATTTTTCTCTTCCTTTTCTAGTTCTAAACGATGTTCTCGCCTTAAAATCAATTCAGCCTGTAAATATTGGTCACGTTCAATCAGTTCATTATCATGGAGCCTAGCCAATTCTAATTTCATGAGTTCAATATCAAAAAGACGCTTACCGACATAAATATAGATACCAAATTGTTTGAGTAATTGTTGGACATCGTAGAGAGTTTTCATAGAAGAATTTTAGCAAAATTAGAGGCTTTTTTCAAGTTTTTTCGCAATCGTTTGCACTTCCGCTCACAAAAAAACTTAGTAACCTACTCCCCTTCTAAGAAACAGTGGAAAAACCAGTATTCATTCGAAATTTTAAGGCTTGTTTTCCATATCAAAAACTCGAAAATAGTCTTTTGATTAACTTTGATACATCGTCACTTTCGACTTGCCGTACGCGAGTACTGTCTGCGTCTCAGTTCCTTGTCTGAAAGCTAATTCATTTGACTATATAAGCAAGGGGATTTAAAAAAGCCAAACGACCTTGCACCTCTTAAACTGAGAACCAAGACCGTGGCTTAAAATTTTTTACTGTCTACTTGACAAATGGCAGAAAAGGACTGTTCATAACAGCACTCTTCATTTCTTACAATCCTGAAGGACGACCAATTTCAGCTTGGAGCATCCACAATGTTTTTTGTACGGCATCTTGAGCATCTGAGAAAATGCCATTTGATGGGTTGTCTCCTTCTTCGTCGCTAATCTCTAAACCTTCTTGGAAGAGGTCTGAAAGGTAAGCATAAACATCAGCTAACTTTTCTAAACGTTCCGTCATAGACTTATCGTAAGATCCCACTTCTTCTACTAATTTAGAATGCTCGTCAAATTCTTTCAAAGTAGAGTACGGTGCACCACCAATAGTGATTAGACGTTCACTCACAATATCAAGTGTTTCATTCAATTCGTCCATCAATTCATCCATTTTAGGATGTAGATAGAAGAAACCAGATCCACGCATGTACCAATGTGTTTGGTGAACAATTGATGCTGCTTTTGAAAGATCTGCAACTGCTTGATTAAGAACTATTTGTGTTTTTTCGTATACCATATGAAAGTTCTCCTTTATTTTTTATAACTCTATTTTAGAATCATTCTAAATAAAAGTCAAGCAAAAAGCTATTTTATTTTCGAATAATAAGGTATGACTATCTTAATCTTTTTTATCGGTGCCACAATCGGTTCCTTTGTAGGGCTTGTCCTTGACCGCTTTCCCGAGAAATCCATCGTCTCGCCTTCGAGTCATTGTTTTGCCTGCCAGACCCGCCTCAAATGGTACGACCTCCTTCCTATCATCTCTCAACTTCTCACCAAAAGTCGCTGTCGCTATTGTCAAGCAAACATTCCCATACATTATGCCCTCATCGAAATAGGCTACGGCCTTTTGAGCTTACTAGCTTTTTGGCAAATCCTGAACCCCAGTCAAGTCATCTTATTAGCAGCTAGCTTGTGCTTGTCTCTTTACGATTTCAAATCACATTCTTTTCCTTTAGTCATCTGGTTGATGATTTTTATCCCTATGGCATTAATAAATCATTGGCAGCCTGTGACATCAGTCTTTATTCTTCTAGGCATTTTGGCTGAAATCCAAGACATTAAAATGGGGAGCGGAGATTTTCTCTATCTTGCCCTGCTTTCCTTAGCTATGTCTTTTGAAGAAATTTTATGGATTATTCAAATCGCTTCCCTCATGGGTATTTTGATATTGAGCAGTAAAAAAGATAGGGAACTAGCATTTGTCCCCTATCTCAGTTTGGCTTATGTGATTTTGTTACTCTTCCATCATACCAGCTTGTAATTGGTACATTTTCTGATAGGTTCCTCCCAGAGCAAGGAGTTCTTCGTGGCGACCACTTTCAATGATATGTCCCTTATCCAAAACGTAGATACAATCCGCATCTTGGATAGTTGACAAGCGGTGAGCGATGGCAATGGTAGTTCGACCTTGTCGCATCTTCGCGAGAGAATTTTGCACGAGGTTCTCAGTTTCAGAGTCAATATTTGCAGTGGCTTCATCTAAGATGAGTACCTTAGGCTGGGCGGCAACTGTCCTTGCAAAAGCAAGAAGTTGGCGTTGACCTGTTGAAAATCCAGAACCGCGCTCAGCAACTGCATGGTCGTATTTGTCTGGCAGTTTTTGGATAAACTGGTCGGCATCTACGAACTCTGCTGCTGCTTTAATCTCTTCATCTGTTAAATCTTTATACATGGCAATATTTGATTTTATATCACCATGGTATAGGAAGGGGTCTTGTAAAACCAGACCAACATTGTTCTTCAACTCATGAGCTGGGTAGTTGCGAATGTCAATGCCATCGATTAAAACTTGACCAGATTGGAACTCATAAAAACGCATAAAGACGTTAATAATAGATGATTTTCCAGACCCTGTCGGACCAACAAAGGCAATCGTTTCTCCCTTATTCACCTTAAAGGAAATATCGTTAAGAATCTGGCGTTTCCCATCGTATGAGAAAGAAACGTTCTTAAATTCAATATTGCCATCAATCATCTGAATATCTTGAGCCTCTTGTTTTGGCTCATGGACTGTTTCATCAATCAATTCAAAGACACGACTTGCTGATACCATTGAGGTTTGAAGAACTGAAAAGTTTTGTGTGACTTCAATAAGCGGATCAAAGAGCCGATTAATGTATTGGATAAAGGCGTACATCATACCTGCCGTGATACCAAGCTCATTACCACGATAGCCAAAGTATGCCATCAAAACGGTGTAGGCTAAGAGTTTTAACAGACTCATCGCTGGGCGCAAGAAGAGACTATCCAGCGACATTGACCGTCTTGAATACTCAAAATGTTGGTCATTGATGGCATCGAATTCTTCTTGCAAACGAACTTCTTGCCCGAATGCTTGGATGATACGAATACCTTCGATGCTCTCAGCCAACTTAGAATTGATTTCACCCAAGAAGGCACGTGTTTTAGCAATGATAACTACCGAACGCTTACGGTAAAGATTCACCAGAATAAAGATAAGTGGCAAAAAGAGAACGACAAATCCTGTCAAACGCACGTCCAAAGTTAACATGGTGTAAAGCGTTACAGTAAAAATAAAAATCGCAGAAATAAAGCTGGATAGGATGCCTGAAAACATCTCGCTAACAGCTTCAGTGTCATTCGTTATACGAGAGACAATGGTACCTGCCGGTGTCTGATCAAAATAGGACATGCCTAAGGTTTCCATATTAGAAAAGGCATCGCGACGAATATCACGCACAACGCTGTAAGACACACGCGCAAAGAAATAATTGCCCAAATACTGGATAAGCGTCTGCAAAAGATACATGCCATAGTAGCCAACCAAAACCATGATTGCGACACTTGTGATATTGGAAAGGTATTGGTCAATAAAATGTGAAGCTACCAAAGGAATCAAGCTCTTAACCACCGAAGTGAGTAATAGTAAGGCTAGCGCCAAGATTGTCCATAATTTATAAGGCTTCAAATAACCAATTAATCGTTTAAAAACTTGCCATTGTTGACCTTTAGATGTCATAACCCACCTCCTCTTCTACTGCTTCAGCCAATTGTTGTGATTCATAAGTGCGCGCGTACCAACCATTTTGCGCTAAGAGTTCTTCATGGTTTCCTCGCTCGATGATACGCCCATTTTGCATCACTAAGATTAGGTCTGCATGCACCACTGCTGATAGGCGATGGGCAGAAATAATAGTTGTCTTATCCTGACGACTTGCTTTTAGATTTTCGATAATGCTATGTTCTGTTCTAGCATCAACTGCCGACAGAGAATCATCTAAAATCAAAATATCAGGATCCAAAATCATCGCACGACTCATGGCAATACGTTGTCTTTGACCACCAGAAAGGGATACCCCTTTTTCTCCAATTAGGGTATCAAAGCCTTCCGGCATGGCCTTAATATCATCATAAACATGTGACAGTTGTGTCGCACGTTCAACTCTATCAATATCCAAATTAATGTCTCCGAAACGGACATTATTGATAATACTTGTCGCAAATAGCATCTGATCTTGGGGAACATATCCTGTCAATTGACGCAGATCAGCTAAATTATAATCCTTGATGTTATGTCCATCCAAGATAATCCGACCTTCTGTCACGTCATGCTCTCGTAGAAGTAACTTGATGAGAGTTGTTTTACCTGAACCCGTCTGGCCAACTAAACCTAAAGTTTGACCTTTTTTCAAGGTGAAATGAATATCTTCTAAGGTTGTATAAGAAGCATCGTCATAATCAAAATGATCAATGTCAAAAGTAATATCCCCGTTCTGAATACTTGGCAGTGGTTTTTCTGGATTTTGAACATCTGATTCTTGATTCAACAGATTTTCGATACGATCGTAAGAGACCGTTCCACGTTGAACCATATTAAACAAGAAGCCAATCGCCATCAAAGGCCACACCAACATGTCAAGATAGGTAATGAAAGTAACTAAATTACCTACAGTGACTTGACCTTTTGATACCATAATAGATCCCATGACCAAAGTGAGAGTGTAGGATGCTCCAATAAATAAAAGAACTAGTGGATCAAAAAGGACATCGTATTTTTTAGTGTACATGTTCTTTTTAAAGGTCATATCATTAATCTCTTGGAATGAAGCCAACTCTTCAGCTTGATAGCCAAAAGACTTGGTTACCTTGATACCTGCTACACTTTCTTGAACCTTGTTATTGAGTTCTGAGAAAGCTGCTTGAGATTGACCAAAAGCCTTATGTGTTTTTCGACCAAGTCGACTAGTTGCATAAGCCATAAATGGTAAGGGGATAATCGCAATCAAGGTCATTTGCCACGAGATGCTTAAAAACATGGTTAAAAGAGTCACTGCTGCTGTGACAGACGCATCAACTGCTGACATGACTCCACCACCTGCTAAACGTGTTAGGGCATTAATATCGTTAGTCGCATGAGCCATCAAGTCACCCGTACGGTATTTTTGGTAAAAAGATGGCGACATGCGTGTGAAATGCTCAAAAAGACGTGAGCGCATAATTTGTCCTAAACGGTAGGAAGTTCCTAAAATGTACATACGCCAGACATACCGCAAGGCATACATGCCAACCGCCGCCAGAACTAACAGAAAGAGATTCCACAGAAGTGCTGACTCTTGTAAACTTTGTGTTGTAATCTTATCAATGACCCTCCCCATAATCATCGGGGGAATTAAATTAAGCACTGAAACCAAAATTAAGGAAATAATTCCAATTA
Organism: Streptococcus thoraltensis DSM 12221; assembly: GCF_000380145.1. GTDB lineage: Bacteria > Bacillota > Bacilli > Lactobacillales > Streptococcaceae > Streptococcus > Streptococcus thoraltensis. Next base: position 107,776 of record NZ_KB904631.1, read on the forward strand.
AATAGGCTTTTTTCTCAAATTTAAAGAACCAACCCAACCGAATCAAAATATTCTTTGGTCTAGCTTTTTTCTCTTTATTTTTCATAACTCTCCTTTTTATCAATAGGAAAAGGGAGTGGATTGAGCCCAGTAATGCTGAGCATATCTCCACTTCCCATTTTTTTGCGTTAGATTTGATTCTGTTCAAAGAATCATTTGATAACCATCATACTCTCTCATAAGTTTGATCATTTAGTGAGACGAAACTTCCCTATTAGAATTTTTTATCTTTTAAATTGTAGCATATCAAGCCATATGATGCTTGTTTGACAACCGCTTATTTTTTAACCACTTTATCGTAAGATAGGCTAAAAATACTCCTAAAGCATTTGTCCACAAATCATCCACTTCAAATACACGATTGAAATCAAATAATAAGTCTAGGACAAGCTGGGTTGTTTCAATAAAGACACTCACACAAAAGCCTAATAGCAGGGCTTTTCGTGGTGTTGACCATTTATCCCAAAGCAGATGAATACAAATCCCCAAGGGATAGAGTAAAAAAACATTGGCAATATTTTGCCCAACAACCCAAGACTTTTCCCAAAAAGTATCCAATTCATTGAAATTCACAAAAGAATTGAAAGGGACAAGGAGCAATCGCAAACGACCAAAATAAATGATATTGGGTGTTGTAATGCCAGCTATTGATGATTGAGGTACAAAGCACATGATGCCAATCAAGCATGCGTAAAGTAATAATGCAACGTAAATAGGCTTCCGATAGTTTTCGTTTAATTGAGCTTGTTCGTTTAAAAAATGTCCTAGCATTGTCCTATCAGCCTAACTTTTCTTGCGGATGGTAAAATGCTGATTTTGCCCACCTGATTTACCTGAGGTCTTAACTGAATTGTCTTTCTTTTGTTTTTGCTGTTGACCTTGTGTTTTTGGTCGGCGTTTTCGACTTGAAAAATGCTCATTATCTTTTGAAAGCGTGGACTGTTTGGGCTTGTTTTTATGTGATTTTGCTTTTCTAGGTTTCTCTATCTCTTTTGAAGATGCAATATCAGTCGCTATCGCTCTAGTAGATTTGCGTTTGCGGCTACGTTTGCGCTTGGGAAGTTTTTCCTCCTCAAAGGCAATTTCCACAGGCTGTTCATTCTCTAAAATGAAGTAGGCACACCCAAAAGCACAGTATTCTTTCAAATAATCATCAATTCTAGACAGTCGACTTGATTTTCGGATATTATGATTATCAATAAAAAAACCTTTAATCCGTAACTGATCGCTCGCCCAGTCACCAACAAGGTAATCATATTTCAAAAGGAGCTCTGAAAAACGCTGTCCAAACGTTTCTGGGTTAAAGGCATTCTTCTCATTCTGAAGCAGTTTAAAGTTGATAGCCCCATCTTCACTCTTAACCACGTCACCAAAATGAAGAAAAGTAGGACCCGGGAATTTATTATAATTAAGTTGCTCTGGTAAAACTTCTTTTCGCAAGGCAAATCCTTTCTTGTTATCAGCTAAGTTCATTCTTTTAAAACATTTTTAGCCATTTTCCTGTTTAAATAATCTTTATTATACACTATTTAACCGTTTTTGTATCTCTTGACACACAATCAAAAAAACAGGCATCAGCCTGCTTTTTCTTAATCGTTATCCTGATCTGAGTATTTATGAACAAGGTAGTATTCGCCGTCTTTTTCTACAAAATCAAGGGCAACATAGGACAACTTAGAATCATCCGAGTCATAATCACTATAGGTGACATCTAACATTTTTGAAAAACCATTTCCATAGTTAGATAGGTGAATAAAAGCATCTTTTGGATCTCCATATTTCTTCTGAATATCAGTCCACTTACTTCCACCATCACCTGTTTCACTATCGCCTTCTGCTAGCTCGTCATACTCTGCTTTAGTCCAATTTGATTTGTAGTTGTTATTAACTTTAACGCTTTCACTGATACCATAAGCACTACCACTAGATAAAATAAAGCGACCATCGTATTGTTTTTCAAAACGAAGACGTGCTTCCTTACGGTTTGTACCTGTTCCTGATTCGTAAGTCAAAGTCAAATCATTGCCTGAAACCTCAGCATCATTTGCCTTACCATGTTCTTTGATAATTTCTTTTAGGCTAGTCCCTTCTTTACTATCATAACCTGCAAATTTTAAGGCAGTGAAATTCTTTTCCGTCCAATCAAATTTTGCATTCTTATCAATATAGTCATTAACGTCTGTACTATCTGCTTTGTCATCATCAGCTGCATCTTTTGAATCCTTGCCATCTGACTTATCATCATTATCCGAATCATCTGCTGCATCTTTATCAGTTTTTTGACTGGTTTTTCGTTCATCAACAGTAGCTTGATTTTCTTGTGAATTATGGAAAACCAAAGCACCCAGTGAAGAAAGAAGAACCATTCCAGCTACCGCCGTTGCAACAATAGATAAGAGCTTTCCTTGTTTCTTAAGATTTAAGAAAAGAACAACTCCAGCAAAAATGAGATTTAAGACAGAAAGCACCAAGAAAGTCACTGCAAATGGTGTTAACCAAGCTGCCAATAAGAAAATCAATGATAAAACTAATGAAACAATCGCTAAAACCATGCCAATATCAACGGATGATTTAGTAGTTCCAGTTGCAGGTTGGCTTGCACTTGGAATCTGCGAATTAACACCGCCCATTGGTTGCTTAGAAGGAGTCACTGCCTCTGTATTCTTACCTGGAGTCGCTTTTGCTGAATCCGCCTGATTCTGATGAAAACCAGCAATACTCATTATTTGCGATGGGTCAAATCCCCCCTCCTTAGCTGCCATAAACTCATCTGCTGTTGGTTTGCGCCCCACAACAGTTTCAAATAATCCTACCCATTCTTCTTTTGTAGCCATAAGTATCTCCTTTCTCTTTCCCATACATTTTATCATAATTAAAATCGTTTCCATAGATTTTTCATCAAATTTAACCGCAATTATGGTATAATTTCACTAATTCATCCGTTAAATAGAGGTTACTATGAAAAAATTATTTCTAATCAGTTTAATTGGTCTTGCTTTTTTAACAGGTTGCGACAAGGTGGAGCGAACCCTCAAGGGCGATGATTATGTCAATCAAAAAGAGGCACTGAAACAAGCCAAAGAAACCAACGAAAAATATCAAAAAGAAATCCAAAGAGCGTTGAAATCAGGAAAAGATGCCTTTCCTCAACTATCTAACAAGGTGGCAAAAGATGAGAGTCAAGTCATCCTATCAACAAGCATGGGAGATATTAACATCAAACTTTTCCCTAAATACGCTCCACTAGCTGTGGAAAACTTTATGACCCATGCTAAAGAAGGTTACTATCATGGTCTAACTTTCCACAGAGTTATCAAAGATTTTATGATCCAAACAGGTGACCCAAATGGTGATGGTAGTGGAGGCCAGTCAATTTGGAATGGCAAAGATGCTAAAATTGACTCAGGCACTGGTTTCAAAAATGAAATCACACCATACCTCTACAATCTTAGAGGGGCTCTTTCTATGGCCAATGCTGGAGCAGATACCAATGGTAGTCAATTTTTCATCAATCAAAATCCCAACAACCAAGCCAATCAAATCAAAGAAGGAGACTATCCTGCTCCAATCATCGAGGCCTACAAAGATGGTGGTAATTTGAATTTAGATGGTGGCTATACCGTCTTTGGTCAAGTGATTTCTGGTATGGATGTTGTGGATAAAATCGCTGCCGTCGAAACTGGCGATGGCGACAAGCCAAAAGAAGACGTCACGATTAAAAAAATTACGATTAAACAAGAAGCCAAAACCAACTAATACTCAGTAAAAATCAAACTGTGACTAGCCTGCTACCCACAGATATAAGGTGAGGTTATCAAGGATAGGTCAAAGATAACTTTTTGAATTGTGCACTTATCATCAAAAACACAGGTAGAACATGGTGTTAGGACCATGTTCTACCTGTGTTTTTTTAGATTGATTTTCTCTTTGAAATGAGAACCACGATGTTTTTAACTAACAAAAGGGCTAGAAAACTAGTCAAAGCAACCACTGCCGACATGCCAGAAACTGTCACATCAAACAGCATGCCCAAGTAATATCCCAAACTAGCCAGTAGAATGGATGAAATGAGACTAAGTGCTGTAAAATTCAGAAAAGTCTGTGCCCATAAGCTGGCTATCATGGCAGGAGCGACTAAGAAACTAATGACTGTAATAGAACCTAAACTATCAAAAGCAGCCACAATCGTCAGAGAAACCAAAAACATGAGAGAAATTTTCAGTAACCTAATTTTTACTCCCACTAGTTTAGCCTGTGTTTTATCAAATAAATAAAGAGATAGGCGTCGAAAAAATAAGGCATAAAAGAGCATAAGAGAAAGACAAAGTATGATCCCTCTAAGTAAGGCAAACGGCAAATCCACTCCTAGAAATTGACTTCTAACAAAAGGAGCAAACAGAACTTCTCCCATCAAGACCATATCTAAATCCAGATGCACATTTCTAGCAAATAATGAAATCAGCAAGACTCCCAATGCAAAAAAGAACGTGAAAACTAAACCTGTCGCTGCATCTTGTGCAATTTTTTGACTGTGAATGGCTTCAATCACAACAATCGTCAGAACCCCAAAGACACTTGCCCCTATTAAGAGCAAGGGTGAATTTAGATCTTGTGTCAGAAAAAAGCCCAACACAATTCCCAAAAGGACTGAATGCGACAAGGCATCTGCAACCATACTTTGATTGCTAATAACTAAAATATTGCCAATCAAACTGCAAGACATAGCAATGACAATCATTATTAATAGCACTTCAGACACGTCGATTCTCCTTTCGAATATAAGTAGACCAGAAAAAAGCAAGTCCTAAACAGCACGTCATGCAAACAATGATGGCAGGTCCCGTAGACATACCACGGATACTAGAACTCATTAAACTCCCCAGAAAAGCTGAAGCAATTGCCATCAGACTTCCTAAAACTAAGCTTTGTTTATAGGTCTTTCCTAAGAGTAAACCAAAGACACTCGGTGCAATTAAGAAACTACTCATTAATATGGCACCTACCACCTTCAAACCAACGGCAATTAAGGCTGTCATCAAAATAACTTGACCTCCTTTTATCAAGCTTAGCGGTAGACCACTAACTTGGGCAAAGCCTTCATCGAAGAGATAAAGGGTTAAACGCTGGAAAAAACAAAAGAAAAGTCCTAATGATAAAAGAGAAACGCCTAAAATCAAATAAATATCTGATTTCTGAATAAAGGCAGCCTGACCAAATAAATAAGTCTGCAGTCCAGCCTGAGAAGCGTTTTGGTAATGAGGATTGCCTTGAAGAAGGTTCTTAAGTACCATCCCTAAGCCAAAAAACGAGGCTGATACTAAGGATAGAGCATTGACAAAGCTCTGCTTACTATAAGTGTTAATGATGTAAATCAACCCATAAGAGACTAGGCCTGTCACCATCGCTCCCAGCATCAGAAGTAACGGATTGCGCGATTCAAAAACCATAAAGGCTAAGATAACCCCCGGATAGGAAGCGTGACCAATAGCATCGCCAATAAGACTTTGGCGTTTCAAGACACTAAGCGAACCTAGCAAACTGGAGGCGAGTGCAAAAACCGATGTTCCAAAGGCTACAGTTAAAAAAGAATAGTCCATCAAAACAGATAGCATCTCAAACCTCCTTACTTGATTTCAAAAATGGTGACTCTGATATGGCTTGATAGGTCGCTTGATAATTTTCTTGCGTCAAGACTCGCTCTATGTCTCCTTGATCAATCGTTCTTCTGTTTAGCCAAACAAGGTAATCAAAATAATTCCTCACGCTTTGCAGATCATGGTGAATAACGACTGAAGTTTTCTTCTCTTTTTGAAAATCACAAAGAATGTCCATAATCTTCTGTTCTGTCTTGATGTCTACACCTGCCAGCGGCTCATCCATCAGATATAATTCTGCTTCTTGAGCCAAGGCTCTAGCTAAGAATACCCGTTGTCTCTGTCCGCCAGATAGTTGGTCAATCTGACGTTTTTGTAAATCTAACAAATCCAATTTTTCTAGAGCAAGTAAGGTTGCTTCCTTGTCTTTTTTCCCAGGTTTCTTAAACCAGTTTCCAATCAAGGAGTATCGCCCCATCAAAACAATATCAAAAACCCTTGCTGGAAATTGCCAATTCACTTGACTCGCTTGGGGAATATAAGCAACTTTTTGGGCTAACCACTGAGTAGAAGGCTGGTCATTGCCAAGTAGGGAAATGTGACCAGATTGTGCCTTCTCCAACTGAAGAATACTCTTAAATAAAGTTGACTTCCCAGCCCCATTTGGACCAACAATAGCCGTACGACTCCCCTTAGGAATCTCCAAGTCTAGGTGAGAGAGGGCTTGATTTGATTGATAAGATACAGATAAATCCTTAATCTGAATAGCTGTTTCCATACATAATAGTTAAGCACTCTTTTCAGAGTGCCCTTCCTTTCTAATGAGTTGTCGAGACGAGATGATTGTACAACTTGTTTTTTCGACGATGAGTCCAAACGGCATGACTACTTGAGAAGAAGTTGATTTTTCTCTCAATCGCTTTTATTTTAATGATTCCACGATAAGGTTGGTGTTGTGTTTGTACATGTCGATATAAGTATCTCCATCTTGCCCATCAGGTGCAAGAGAATCTGAGAAAAGTTCTTTACCGTGCCCAGTCACAACGGCAACTTTACCACCCTTAGCAGCAACAGCTTCCTGTAATTTTTTCATGCGTTCAGGGTTTGTTGTTGACTCAGTAAAGATTGCTTTGATGTGGTGTTCATTAATCAAGTTAACAGTTTCCATCATGTCACTGTTTGCCACTTCAGAATCGGTGCTGACACCCTGTGGCGCATATAGGGTGAAGTCATAACGACGAGCAAAATAATTAAAGGCATCGTGTGGCGTTACCAAGTAACGACTTTCTTTTGGAATGACGGACAAGGCTTCCTTATTCCATTGGTCCAACTCGTCTAAGTCTGAGAGGTATTCTTTTGTGTTTTTAGCAATCTCTTTTTTATGCTCGGGTACCAGTGACTTAAGCTCTTTAGAGGCTTCCTTGACTGCCTTTTTATACAAGTCAATATCAAACCAAAAGTGAGGGTCTACTACTTTTTCACCATCTTCATCCATGGTTCCAATATCTTCTTTTGAAAATCCTTTAGTAACAGCACTACCTTTAGATTCTAAGGCATCCACCATTTTTCCTTCGAAGTGTAAACCATGATACAAGACCAAATCAGCTTTTTGTAGTTTCTTCAAATCACTTGATTTGGCAACATAAAGGTGTGGGTCTTCACCAGCAGGAATAATCAATTCACGTTTGACATAGTCACCTGCTAACTGTTTTACCATATCATTTAGAAAAGAGGTTGTAACTGTAACAACTGGTTGCTTATGCTTAGAACCTGACGCTTGACTACTCTCTTTTGAGCTACAAGCTGTCAAACCGACAAAAACCAAACCTAACAGCAATAGGCTTTTTAGTATTTTTTTCATCAAAAAACTCCTTAAATATGTTTATTAAATAAATTAGGTATACTTAATTTTATAAATAGCTTACCCTTTTATCTTCATTTTGTCAACAATTTTCCGAAAATTTTGCTATACTTAATTCAACATATGAATTAAGAAAGTAGTAATATGACTCCAAATAAAGAAGATTACCTCAAACGCATTTATGAATTAGGTGAACACAATGCTAAGATTACCAACAAAGAAATTGCAGCACAAATGAACGTTTCGCCACCAGCTGCTTCTGAAATGGTCAAAAAAATGATCCAAGAAAACTGGATCACAAAAGACAAAAAAAAAGGTTATCTTGTTACTGAAAAAGGGATGCGCCTAGTCTCCAAACTTTATCGCAAACACCGCTTGATTGAGCTATTTTTAATTAAGAACCTCAGTTACAGCTTTAAGGAAGTACACGAAGAAGCCGAAATTTTAGAACACAGCGTTTCTGATAAATTTATCGATCGTTTAGAAAAAATCCTTGATTTCCCTGAGACCTGCCCTCATGGAGGTAGTATCCCCCGAAAAGATGAAAGTCTCAATGAAGTCTATACTAACCGATTAGCTGACGTCACTGAATTAGGCACCTATAGTCTCAGAAGACATCATGACCAACTTGAACTTCTAAATTACCTTGAAGAAAATCAACTCTCACTATCCGACAGATTTGAACTTGAAAAAATAGATACCTTTACGCAAACCATGACTATTCGTATGGACCAAAAAAGACTTATTCTCCCATCAATAGTCACTGAACAATTATTTGTTGAAAAATGTTAAAAATCCTATTTCAAATGAAATAAAATGTCAGGTTGAAGAAAAAGTCCATTTTAGACAGATTCTTCAACCTGTTTAGGTTTCTTTAGGATACCATACCAGCTACAAACCCAAATGAATTTAAAGAGGTTTCAGAAGAATTACTGTAGTCATGATTTTTATTTTTAAAAGTATCAGGTAAATAATCAAGCTCTTGTCTATGTTTCTCTTCTGTTATTTTGTACATCAGTCTCATTCCTCTCTAGTATAGATAAAACATCTTCCATAAAAGAGTCTACAGATAAAATATTGTAAGTAAATGCTAAATATTTAACCTCTTTTTCAACTTCTAGATAGTCAATATATATACCTTTAGTTTCCATAATTCACATATTAATCCAGTCAATAAGGGCTTTTACACCAACTACCAAAACAAAAATATTTGCTATAACGAATCCTATATATAATATTAACATAAATAACTCTAACATTATAAACCTCCTATGCTTCCACTACTGGAAAATGAATATCACCAATTACCAAAGAACCTACACTGTAGTAGAATCTACCGTTACCATTATCTGCTTCGCATTCCGCTAAGGCTATTTGATTTTGATTATGGAAAATGGTAACTATGTTTGTACTAGAATAAGTTAAAGAGGATGGACTTAATCCAACCTCTTTTCGTTACAATTTTTCAAGAAATGCTACTAATATCTCAGCTGATTTCTTTCCTGCCTCAATAATAAACTCATCAAAGGTGATATTGGCATCGTGTGCTGCTGTATCGCTCATCGAACGAACAACGATAAAGGGTTTGCCACAAGCTGTTGCTGCTTGAGCAATGGCTGCGCCCTCCATCTCAACAGCTAAGACTTGAGGAAAGTAACCTTTAATAGCATCAATCTTGTCTTGACCAGCAATAAAGCTATCACCAGTAGCAATCAAACCAACTTGAGCATTGACATCAGCTTTCTTTAAGACATCTTGGAAAACCGACACAAATTGACCATCAGATTCAAAATAGAGGGGCTGCATGGACATCTGCCCGTAATCATAGCCAAAAGCTGTCAAATCAACATCATGGTAAATTAACTTGTCAGCTACAACCACATCACCAATAGCTAAACCTTTCGCTACTGCGCCAGCTGAACCGGTATTAATGACAGCATCTACTTGAAAGTGATCCGCCAAGATAGCCACTGACATGGCAGACATGACTTTTCCAACACCTGATTGAACCAAGACCAGGTCGTGATTTCCCAGATGTCCGGTGTAATAGGTATTTCCGAGAACCCGTTCCTCAGTTTTATCCATAAGTTTTTCCACTAGAAGACGCAGTTCCTGCTCCATAGCGGCAATAATTCCAATTTTCATAAATACTTTCTATAAATAAAAGATAGCTGCCAGTAAAATGGCAATGAGCAGAATGACAATCAAAAGAATACGATTGATTTTAGCTTGAAAAGCATTTCTTCTGGCATTTTCAATTCGACGGCTCTTGATGATAGGCTTATCCTTCTTAGATGAAAAGAATCCTCTTTTGGCGGAAGCATCAAAGGTCTCCTCTGTCGAAATTACCTTTGTTTTTTGCCCATCAAAGTCATCATCGTAGAAATCGTCAAAATTTTCACCACGATTGGCACGGTCAATGATTTCATCTGTTAATAATGGTTTTCCCATAACTGATTATTTCCCCATATGAAGTGCGTAATATTGCAAGGCGATGATGGTTTTCGCATCTTGGATTTGACCAGAAGCTACCATCGCCATGCACTCATCGTAACTTAATTCTAAAATCTCAAGGACTTCATCATCATCTTGAGGAAGTGGATTTGGCACCTTTACCAAATGATTTGCCAAGTAGAGTTTGATTTTTTCGTTACAAAAGCCAATCGCTGTGTAAAATTCGTACAAGAAAGTCAAGTCACCGACATAACCAGTCTCTTCTTCCAACTCACGCGCTGCAGCTTCTTTTTCAGACCCCGCTTCTCCAACTTCTAACTTTCCAGCTGGAATCTCGTAAGAAATGGTTTCAATAGCCTTGCGATACTGTTTGACTAAGATGATCTTGTCTTCTGGGGTAACAGCAAGTGTTGCTACGGCACCCTTGTGAAAGACCAGTTCTCGCTTAGATTGACCTAAGTTGTTGGGCAATTCCACGTCATCAACCGCTACGGTAAAGATGTGTCCCTCGAAAATTATTTCACGTTTTAGCGTTTTTTCTTCAAAATCCATAATAAATCCTCAAAACTACTTTCTATAATCAAATGAATTAACTTTCAGAACAAGGAACTAAGACGCGGACAGTACTTGAGTACGGCAAGTCGAAAATGACCATGTAGCAAAGTTAATTCAAAAGACTATAACTTATTTTTTAGTTGGATGATGTGGTAATTTAAGAGCGTAAAACTCTTTGTTTTCTTGACGGCTACGTCCAATAGCCACACTATCTTTAGGAACATCCTTAGTAATGGTTGAACCTGCAGCAGTTAGGGCATTGTCGCCCACTTCAAGCGGTGCAATCAATGTTGACTGGCTGCCAACAAAGGCATTGTCACCGATGACTGTTTTGTATTTGTTTTGACCGTCGTAATTAACGGTAATGGTACCAGCACCAATATTAACGTCTTTACCAATCTCCGCATTACCAATGTAAGTCAAATGACCAGATTTGGTATTTTCACCAAGTTTTGACCCTTTGACTTCTACAAAATTTCCAACGTGAACATTGTTAGCCAACTCAGAACCTGGACGAATATGTGCATAAGGACCAACCGTCACACCGTCAGCTAAAACACTTTCCTCAATCATCGAATTAGTAATAATAGCATTTGCCCCAATTTCTGAATCAACGACATAAGTACCATTGGTTAGGACTGTTTCACGACCAATTTTAGTGTGACCTTTAAGCGTAACATTAGCTTCCACAACAACTTCTTCAGCAATCTCAACATCAATATCAATATAAGTGGTATCAGGATTTTGGAAAGAAACCCCATTAACCATGTGCATGTGGTTGATGCGACGGCGCATCACACCTTCAGCTGTCGCAAGAGCAACGCGATCATTAACACCCAGACTTTCATCAAAATCACGAAGTTTGTAGGCACCAACTTTTTCACCTGCTTCTTTAAAAATACCGATAACATCTGTTAGGTAGTATTCACCTTGGGCATTGTTCGTATTGATATTTTTAAGGGCTTCAAAAAGACGTTTGTTATCAAAGAGGTAGGTTCCTGTGTTGATTTCGGTAATGGCTTGTTCATAATCATTCGCATCTTTTTGCTCAACAATCTTGGTCACTTCTTGGTCCTTGTTACGGACAATGCGACCGTAACCAAATGGATTGTCAGCTTCTGCCGTTAGGATAGTTGCCACATTTTTATGACTGATATGATACTCAATCAAACTTTGAAGACTGTCACCTGTAATCAAGGGAGTATCACCGGCGATAACCAAAGTTTGCCCCTCAAGATCCGCCAACTCTTCTTCAGCCATCATAACTGCATGGCCTGTTCCGAATTGCTCGGTTTGCATGGCAAATTGCGATTGTTCACCAAGCACTTCCTTGACCAATTCTGCTTTGTGTCCAATGACGGTCACATTTTTTTCAGGTTTTATGGCTGAAACAGCACGAAAAACATGTTCTAGCATGGTAATACCTGCTACCTTGTGCATGACCTTTGGAAGGTCAGACTTCATACGAGTTCCCTTACCCGCAGCCAGAATTATCGCATAATTTGTCATTTTGTTTTTTCTCATCAGACCTATAGTCTGATAGCCTTTCATACATCTTTAAACGATAGTTATTATAGCATAATTAAAGGATATAAAAAAGCCAAGCTACTAAGCTTGACGAATTAAACGATTATTGGCACTAAGAGGGCATGCTCTCTACTGCGGCTTCTAGCACTTTCATCACGGATAGGCTATGATCCAAGGCTTTTTTCACCTGATCCACCTTTCCATTTGCTAGCATGTCTTCAAAAGCGACAAATTCTGCATGCATACGGTGGCGATCGCTATTGTAGTTCATCACTTCTGGCTCTTGACCATTTAGGGTAAGACTAATCTCTGGCATGGTGTTTGTAGCACCAAGCACCGCCATAGAAGCTTGGTTTCCTTGAATAGTTGATTTAATGTCAGCACTGCAATCTTTAGCACCGATACAAACTGCCTTGAATGTGCCATAATCAAGCACCAAAATCCCTGATGTATCAACACCTCTCTCCATGTTTGGCAGATACTCAACACGCTCAGGACGTCCAAAAAGTCCGACAACAAAGTGAATGTTGTAGATATTGAGATCGCGTAGAGCGCCACCACCTTTTGCTGGATCAAAAGCAGGAGCGATTTCACCACGTTTAAAGACGTCATAGCGCGACGAGTATTGAGAGTAATTACAATTCACAATCTTGATTTCGCCTAGCCGTTCCAGCTCTTTTTTGATATAGGTAAAATTCTCTAAATATTGATTAGTAATGGCTTCCAGTAAGAAAAGTCCCTTCTCTTCTGCTAGAGCAATCAGGTCTTCTAATTCTGCCAAACGCAAGGTAAATGGCTTTTCACAGATAACATGTTTACCCGCTTCCAGTGCTTTTTTGGCATAGTCATAATGCAAATGGTTGGGAAGTCCAACGTAAACTGTATCGACCTCTGGATTTTTTAATACCTCATCATAATCGCTACTTGCTTGAGAAATGTTATAAGTTTTTGCTAAATCACACGCTGTCTCAATAGATCTCGGTGTCGACACAATGGCTTTTAAGGCAATTCCTTCAATCTCTGTTAAGACTGGCAAAACCTCCTTGACAATCATACCAGTGCCCAATAATGCTAATTTCATAAAACGACTTCACCCTTTCTGTAATCCTTTTCTTCTCACCATTTTATCAATAAATAGCTCATAAATCTACCCGACGTGTACTGACTGAAGACAACTTTTTTTAAACTAGATTTATCCGAAAAAAGAAGGTTATCAAAGCACATGAGACAGGCTAGCAGAAGTGCAAGAACGACCCGCAAATCTGCGTAGCTTGTTCCTATCTAACGCTCAATCAAAATCAACATTACACTAGCCAAACCCGACATAGATAGGGCTGAAGGTCATCAAATCAAGTCAGCAAGATTTTTGAAGAGTGCAAAGCTAGCTGTATGGAGAGAGAAAAACTCTTCAAAAGTTTGTCACAAAGTCCGTTGGGAAGTATTGTTTGAAGCTTTGCAAGGCTATTAGAGAGCAGAGGAGAAGAAAGGATTTCTAGCAACAGCGAAAAAACAGCTCCTTGGAACCAATAAAAATATTACAGTCCTTTAAATCAACTTTGATACATGGTCACTTTCGATTTGCCCTACTCAAATACTCATACTCAATGAAAATCAAAAGCAGACTAGGCGACACAGATAGCAGATAGAACTGACGCTCATCAAGTCAACAAGGTATGCTTTTGATTTTCGAAGAGTGTCGAATATTATCTGCGTCTCAGTTTCTTGTTCTGAAAGTTAATTCATTTGACTATAATTTGCGCTAGAGCAGAGAAATCGGCAAGTCAAACATAGAAGATGAGGTGGGATTGCCTTTGATAGAGCTTAAACTCAAAAAAACGAGTTAAAATAATGATGGAAAAGACCTTGTGCTTTTTAGAACAAGGAGGTAAACTATCAGATTTGTTCCCTTTAGAGACCATTTTTTCAAAAGAGATGATCACTCCCCCTCAAACGGATGGCTTGGACAAGGGCTATAAGTCCATATCACCAGCCAGCACCGAAAGTCACATAACGAAAAAAGACAAACCTCACTTGAAGTTTGTCTCAGACTGAAGAAAAAAGTTCATTTTATCAAGTCCCAATCTTTTTTCTTTGTATATAAAAACACATTGAAATAACAGTACTTATAAAAGTTTAATGTTTAGCCATCTCCCTGCAAGATTTCCCAAATTATCACATTTTCAGAAGTTTGCCTTCGGTCTCCCCCTATCAAGTTCTTTGTTATTTTTTAGGGTAAACCACTTTGAATTCCTCTAGAACGATTTTGGAGTTTTCATTAAATTCTTGATTCACTTCAGCTAACCACTCCCTAAACAAGGCTTCATGAACTTGTCGCCAATAGGCTAAACTCCTATCACCTTCACCTTCTTTGAAAGCATGCTCTTTAGAGACATCTTTAAAAGGGAGAACTGAAACTTTAGTAACCTCGATGACACAAACCGCCTCATCCTGACTATTTAGGATAACATCATAAGTTCCAGCTTTTGGCAGTGGCTCATCGTCAACTTCATATAGATCAAAAGCCGATGCTGTCGCTGTTTTTGTTCCTTCCAAAACTAAGTTTGCAAGTAAATCCGGTTCAGCACCAAAAGCCCAAGCATCCATTTCCTCACCAATATTGGGATTTATTTGTTGATATTTTTGCCACATTTCCAATGCTTTCATCTTGATCTCCTTTTCACATATTAATAAATTTTTAGCAAAATGGCTCTATAATTTCTGTAGTGGGTAAATTCCCCTCGGAGATTATGGAGTCTTTTTGAATGTAGAAAAAAGTCTCATATGACTTATAATGAAAAGCGACAAAACTATCATTAGAAAGACTCATATGGAACAGCTAGATTATATCAAAGATTCGCTCAACATTAAAGACCCTAACATCACTTTTGAAAAGACATTTGANAAGTTCTTCACTCACAGAGAGTATCATGCCAAGTTAGATTATGATGCCCCGCAATGCCCTGCTTGTCAAGGAAAAATGACAAAGTACGACCCTTTCCAAGAAAAGCAAGAGAAACACTTCTTTGATCTCATTTCTGATACCATCAAACGGGTCCATCCCATCTTCAAGACCGTCTTTTCAACCTTTCTAAAAGACAAAGAGAAGATTATCAATGCTCTGAAACTACCTTATTCCAACGTCAAACTAGAGGCGACCGACAACCTTATTAAAGTCATTAAGCGAAATGCTTTTGGATTTAGGAACTTTGAAAACTTCAAAAAACGGATTTACCTTGCTTTGAACACAACAAAAGAGAGAACCAATCTNAGAGCCCACTGAAAAAGTCAAAGTTCTACAGTTTGACTGAAATGAAAAAAGAGGAATCTATCTCATAATTGGGGAGATTCCTCTTTGCTTTTCCTTATTTTTGATTTATTAGAGCCACAATCCTTTTCATATTAACCACAAATATGGTTGTGGCGGCTTGCAACTCCATGTTGAAAAGACCTG
>NZ_KB904632.1:0-66772 GCF_000380145.1 Streptococcus thoraltensis DSM 12221
CATTTCACAGGGACTATGAGTCGTTCTTTTATAAAGAAAGGTGCTCAATCAGCTTCGATTAGTTATCAAACTTATATTGAGAAAAAAGGTTGGCAAGCCTTGGTTTCTGATGGTCATTTAAGTGGTAGTACGGGTCAGNATCAACAGATAGAATCTTTAAAACTTCGACTTCATTCCGATTATTTGGGACATCTTTCGTATCAAACTCACATTCAGAATGTTGGCTGGATAGCTGCAGTTGGTGAAGGTCAAGCAAGTGGTCAAGGAAGTTCTAATCGCCAAGTTGAGGCAGTGAGAATTTCCTTAGTTGGTGAGATTAGTCAGTACTATGATGTTTATTATCGCGTTCATAGCCAGAATAAAGGTTGGTTAGGTTGGGCGAAGAATGGTTCTGATGCAGGAACAGAAGGGCTTTCTTTAGGTGTTGAAGGTATCGAGGTTACCTTAGTTAAAAAAGGAGGTCCTGCTCCTGGGACAACGGTTAAACCTTTCGAGAAGAAAGCGGCTGTGGCTAAGGGAACTTCAAAAACCTTCCCAATGCCGTATTTTAGTCAGCGTGATCCTCGTTGGGTTTCTAAATACTATGGTCGCTACACAATGGGAGACACTGGCTGCGTTCCAACTTCTTTAAGCATGGTCTTTTCTGCTTTGACAGGCAAAACAGTGCTGCCGACAACTGTGGCAGATTGGTTATACTATAATACTAAAGAATTCGATCGCCTTGTACCTGGAACTCGTGCGCCAGGTATTGTAAAAGCTGCTAATGCATGGGGTTTGAAGGCGACTAATTTAACTAGTTATGCCAGTCTTACATCAGCTTTAAGAGAGGGACATCACGTCTTGGCTGCTATTCAAAATAATGTTTTTGTCTCAAGAGGATCGCATGAGCTAGTCTTAAAAGGATACAATAATGGTAAGGTCTACGTAACCGATCCCTATACAAAATCTCTGTCTGGATGGTATGCAATGTCCTACTTATTTAACACTAAAAGTACAGATAAAGATGACACTGCGTTAGGTCTACCATTCTTTAAAATATCTCATCTCTAAATTATTAAGAGTATAAAAAACAGCTAGTGCCGTGTTGAGCATTAGCTGTTTTTATGATGATTTAGTATCGAGATGATTTTGTAGATGATCGGTTTTTTCTTTGATTATTTGAAGTCTTGGTTCTAAATCTTTTTGGAAAACTCGAACTTTGTGTTGGGTATCCTCACTTAATTCATTGACTTTGGCTAGTTCTGACTTAATGATAGACAATTGTTTTTGGATGTTTTCTTTATCCTTGTTCATACTGGCAAAGCGATCTTTTTCAGTGTTGTAAGTTTCGGCTATTTCACGTCGTTTTTGAAAGGCTCTATATGCCAAAAAGGCTGCAACACCAGCAGCTAGCGTTTTCTTAAGTCCCATCTAGACAACCTCTTTTGCAATCTGTTCTGCCAATTTTCCTAAAGCTTGAAAGTCCGGTTCGTGAGTGGTGTATTTAATTTCGATGCCATCATTTTCATCAAAGCGAGGAACCAGATGAACGTGGGCATGGAAAACGGTTTGACCTGCAACCTCTTCGTTGTTGTTTATAATGTTCATACCAGCTGCTCCGGTAGCTTTTTGAACAGCTCGAGCTACTTTAGGCAAACGTGAAAAAACATCTTGAGCGACTGCCTTATCCATATCAAGCACATTTCTAACATGTTCTTTAGGAATTAACAAAGTGTGGCCAGTTGTTGTTTGAGTAATATCTAAGAAAGCAACCACTTTGTCGTCTTCATATACTTTAGAAGACGGGATGTCGCCAGCAATAATTTGACAGAAAATACAATTTTCCATATGCAAAACCACCTTTTCGATTGAATTTGTTATAATTAAGTCTAGTATATCAAAGTTAGGAAAAATCGTCATGTTAAAAATAGATCACTTAGTTGGTGGTTATGTCAATATTCCTGTTTTAAAGGATATTTCCTTTGAAGTGGCTTCTGGTGAGGTTGTTGGTTTAATCGGTCTCAATGGTGCTGGTAAATCAACAACCATCAGTGAAATTATCGGACTTTTGCAACCCTATCAAGGAAGTGTGAGCTTAGATGGCTTGCAACTATTGGAGGATCCTGAAAGTTACCGCCGTAGAATTGGTTATATTCCTGAAGCACCAATCTTGTATGAAGAATTAACCCTGCAAGAACATTTAGACACGGT
Source organism: Streptococcus thoraltensis DSM 12221 (assembly GCF_000380145.1). Classification (GTDB taxonomy): domain Bacteria; phylum Bacillota; class Bacilli; order Lactobacillales; family Streptococcaceae; genus Streptococcus; species Streptococcus thoraltensis. The sequence goes on from NZ_KB904632.1 coordinate 2,191, forward strand.
AGCACAAGCCTATGGTTTAGGTGAACAAAAAGAACTGCGTCAGAAACTCTTAAATCTTTTTCGTTTGGAAGATAAGTTAGATTGGTATCCCATTAACTTTTCAAAAGGGATGAAACAAAAGGTCATGATTATTGCTGCTCTTTTAATTGAGCCAAGTTTATTGATTGTTGATGAACCCTTCTTAGGACTGGATCCACTGGCTATTAGAGATTTGACTAATATCATTGCAGAAGAAAAACAAAAAGGAACAGCAGTGCTTATGAGTACTCATGTCCTTGATTCAGCGGAGAAGATGTGCGACCGTTTTATCATTCTTCACCATGGTGAAATCTTAGCGTATGGTAGTTTAGAAGAATTGCGTCAGCAGTTTAGTTTGCCAAAGGCTGATTTAACCGACATTTACATGCAACTGACGCAGGAGAATTAAAATGGAAAAGCTCATTCAAAAGCGGCAATTAGCATTTAATCAGCATTGTGCGAAGTATCTACGCTATGTTTTTAACGATCATTTTATTTTAGTCCTAATGTTTCTTTTGGGATTTTTAGTAGTTCAGTACACAAATCTTGTTAATCATTTTCCCAAAGGGTCTTTTCTCCCCTTGGGGCTTTCCATCTTAGCAACGGTTGTTTTGACTTTTTTTGGCAAACTAGCAACCTATATGGAAGCTGCTGATCAGGTATTTCTGTTGCCACAGGAGACTTTATTGCAGATAAATCTAAAGAAAGCTGCGAAAAAATCATTCGTCCTTTGGGGGAGCCTCCAAGTGTTTGTCACTATTTTATTAGCTCCTATTTTTCTCTTGTCGGGCTGGGCATTATGGCAATTCATTGCCTACATCGTCTTTCTTTTGATTCTGAGAGGTTTGCGACTACATCGTCATTTAAAAGGATTCTATCAAGGTCCTGTATTGAACTTAGAAAAATTAATCCATCACGAAAAACAAAGACAACAAGGGATTTTGACCTTCTTTTCCTTATTTACAACGGTAAAAGGAATTTCTAGCACGACAAAACCAAGAAAATACCTCAATCCACTTTTAGGATTGTTAACAAAAGCCAAAAGCCAAAATGTATGGCTGGAACTGTATGCGCGTGCTTACTTAAGAAATGGAGATTATTTCTGGCTCAGCCTTAGATTACTTACCATCAGTCTGCTCTTAGGGGTTATAATACCAAATTGGTGGGGAGTAGCCATGGTTGGACTCTTCAATTATCTCTTGCTTTTCCAGCTCCTTGGACTATATCGAGTTTACGATTACCAAGTCATGACACGCCTATACCCAGTTGAGGATGATGTCAAATTACAGGCTTTTAAAACCCTATTAATGAAAATTTCTTTTGGAGTAAGCCTGATTCAACTAAGTCTAATGGTACTAGATTGGCGTTTTTTGGCAATTCTTCCTATCATGTTTGTACTAAACCTAGTGTACCTGCCAAATAAGCTGAAGAAGTTTGTTGACTAAGTTCTAAAAAACAAGTAAAATAAAAGTTGAAACGCCATGAAAAAGGAGGGTATGGTGACAGTTATTGATAATGATTTAACATTGACACCCATGCGTGGAAAAAGTAATAAAGCCTATATGGGAACCTACCCATCTGGAGAACGTGTTTTTGTCAAAAAAAACACCACCCCAATCTTAGCTGCCTTAGCTAAAGAGCAAATTGCGCCTCAGTTGCTATGGGCTAAGCGTTTGGGTAATGGCGATATGATGAGTGCACAAGAGTGGCTTGATGGTCGCACCTTGATTAAACAAGACATGATGAGTAAACAGATTGTTCAAGTTTTGTTACGCCTGCATAAGTCAAAACATTTAGCCAATCAGCTTTTACAGCTTAAATATCAGATTGAGAATCCCTATGAACTTCTTGCTAAACTAGAACGCGAGATGCCGCTACAACTGCGTGAGAACACCTTTATTCAATCGATTGTTAAAGGCTTGAAACAAAGTTTACCAAACTTTGATCGAGATGATGCTACGATTGTCCATGGTGATGTTCGACATAACAATTGGATTATTACTACGAGTGGCGTAATCTACCTTGTCGATTGGGATTCTGTTCGTTTGACTGACCCTATGTATGATATTGGTCATCTTCTCAGTCACTACGTTCCTCGCATGGCTTGGTCAGACTGGCTAATTTATTATGGTTATGATAATCCTAAAGCCGTGATGGATAAGGTTTATTGGTATGGCCAATTATCTTATTTATCACAGATTCAGAAGTATTTTGACAATCGTGACATGGAGCGTGTAAACCGCGAAATTTATGCCCTTAGAAAATTTAGAGAGTTATTTAAATGAGAGTTCGTAAGCGCAAAGGTGCTGAAGACTATTTAGAAAATCATCCCCAATATGTCATTTTAAATCCTGAAGATGCAAAAGGAAAATGGCATCAAGTATTTGGTAATAACAACCCTATTCATATCGAAGTCGGTTCTGGAAAAGGTGCATTTATCACAGGCATGGCCTTGCAGAATCCAAATATTAACTACATCGGTATTGATATTCAAGTCTCTGTTCTTAGCTATGCTTTAGACAAGGTTATCGAGAGTCAGGCACCAAATGTTCGTTTGCTTCGTGTTGATGGGTCAAGTTTGACCAACTATTTTGAAGATGGAGAAGTTGCTCTCATGTATCTGAATTTTTCAGATCCATGGCCTAAGACTAAGCATGAAAAACGTCGATTGACTTACAAGACTTTCTTAGATACCTATAAGCAAATCTTACCCGAACATGGTGAAATTCATTTCAAAACAGATAATCGAGGTCTCTTTGAATACAGCTTAGCTAGTTTTTCACAGTACGGCATGCTTTTGAAACAGGTCTGGCTTGATTTACACGCTAGTGATTACGAAGGCAATGTGATGACTGAGTATGAACAAAAGTTCTCTTCAAAAGGTCAGGTCATTTACCGTGTTGAAGCACAATTTTAAAAGATAAGTGGCATTTTCCACTTTTTATGGAGAGGTCGCATAGTGGCTGAGTGCGCACGCTTGGAAAGCGTGTAGTCCTTAACGGGGCTCGGGGGTTCGAATCCCCTCCTCTCCTTAAATAATAACGTTGAGACAGGTTGAGAAATCTGTCTTTTTATTATAGACTTTCACTCCGTAGGTAAGAGACAAAGAACCACCCGTTACTGGATCATTTCCCAATCGTTAGATTTTGTGTCTAACTGTTGGGAAGCAGGTCAGGAATGAGGTGGTTTTGGTTTATAAAATAATAGGTTTTAGCTATAAAAATCATAAAAAATATATATTTTACATATGTAAGCGATTGCTATAAACTGTAAGTATAAAAATAATAAAGGAGAAAAATCATGGGAAACCAAACAATTGTAGAAACTTTAGGTGCATGGGTTGATAGCAAAACTTATGAAGATTTGAGTAGTGAAGCTGTTGAGGCATTAAAAGGTCGGGTATTAGATGCTATTGGTTGTGCAATCGGTGCTTTAGATAGCGAAACCATCAAGAGTATTCGAAAGATGACGACAGATTTGTCAAAAGATGGTAGCGTGAGCCTTATTGGTGGAGGCAAAGTAGCTCCAGAATTTGCAACTTTTTACAATGGTGCAGCTGTTCGTTATTTGGATTATAATGACTCTTACCTAGCTAAAGGTGAAACTTGCCATCCATCAGACAATGTTTCTGCTGTTTTGGCAGCTACAGAACATAATCACGGAACTGGAAAAGACTTTCTACTTGGCTTAGCTATTGCTTACCAGATTCAATGTCGCCTTTCAGATGTAGCACCAGTTCGTAAACATGGGTTTGATCATACAGTTCAAGAAGCCTACGGAGCAGCAGCGGGTTCAGCAAAGGCTTTGGGGTTATCGGCAGAGCAAATTGCAAATGCGATAGCTATTTCTGGGACAAGCTATAACTCACTTCGTGTTACAAGAACAGGTGAACTTTCTAACTGGAAAGGATTGGCAGCACCAAATACAGCGCGTGGAGCCATCTCGTCAGCACTCTTGGCTAAGTATGGTATCACAGGTCCTCGTGAAGTTTTTGAGGGAAATAAGGGATTTTTTGAAACTGTTGCTGGACACTTTGATATTGATTGGACAAAAGAAGGGCTTGATAGTGTCTTAGGAACTATTATCAAGCGCTACAATGCTGAAATTCATTCTCAATCATCTATTGAAGGAATTATTGAATTTAAAAACGAACATGGAATCGCACCAGAAGATATTAAAGAGGTTCGCTTAGATACCTTTGATGTCGCCTTTCATATTATCGGTGGTGGTGAAGAAGGGGACAAAAAAGTTATTCGTGTTAAAGAAGAAGCAGACCATTCTCTTCCTTACATGCTATCAGCAGCTTACTTAGATGGACAAGTGTTACCAGCACAGTATGAACAAGATAGAATTCTTAAACAAGATATTCAAGAATTTTTACAAAAAGTAAATGTTAAAGAAGATCCAGCACTTAGTGATCGCTTCCCTGCTGAAATGGCTATCAAACTTGAGATTGAGACAAATGATGGTCAGGTTTATACTATTGAAAAAGATGATTATCAAGGATTTACGTCTCGTCCTGCTTCATGGAATATTTTGCTAGAGAAATATCACCTCTTAACGCAAGGTATTGATCGCGACTTAGCTGACAAGATTGCTAATAGTATTGCCAATCTTGAAAATATTGATATTACTGAATTGACTGAATTGCTAGCTCAAGTTTAATCGTAGAAATGAGGTTAGCTTATGTTGAAAGACATACCAATAAGTATTTATCGTGGCGGAACAAGCAAAGGTGTCTTTATTGATGAGAAAGAATTGCCTGAGGATTTGGAAAATCGAAACAATATATTGCTGAAAATTATGGGAAGTCCAGATTCTCGTCAAATAGATGGGCTCGGTGGTGCAGTTTCTACCACAAGCAAGGTGGCAATTATCTCTAAAGAGCAAACTAAGGAATGGGATGTCAATTATACCTTTGCTCAAGTAGCCATTGATAAAGCTCTTGTTTCCTATGCTGGAAATTGCGGCAATATCTCTTCAGCAGTTGGTGTTTACGCGATTGAAAATAACTTAGTAGAGGTGACTGCTCCAGTAACATGTGTTCGTGTCTACAATACTAATACTAAAAAAATAATTGAAGAATTTATCCCAACTCCTGAAGGTCAATTAACCTACGAGGGAGACTTTGAAATAGCTGGAGTTCCTGGTAAAGGATTAAAAATTAAACTAGCATTTAAGGAGCCAGAAGGGGCTTTTACTGGGAAGTTATTTCCAACAAATCATTTAATTGATAAGATTTCGCTAGAAAATGGTGATGAAGTTGCTGTTTCAATCGTTGATGTAGCTAATCCTTTAGTTTATATCAAAGCTAAAGAGCTTGGCTTAAGAGGCAGTGAAACGCCAAAAGCAATTGATGGGGACCCAACCCTCCTTGGACTTTTGGAAGAAATTAGAGGAAAAGCAGCTGTACTCATGGGAATTATTGAGGATTTTAAAGACAGTGCCAAGAAGACACCTGGGGTTCCTAAATTAACGATTGTTTCAGCACCTGAAACCTTTTTGACATCTGAAGGTCAAGAAATAAAAAAAGAGGCATTTGATATTGCTGTTAGGATGATGAGTATGCAAAAAGCCCATAAATCCATTGCCTTGACGGGTGCTCTTTGCACCAGTGCTGCGTGTCGCATTCCAGGGACCATTCCTTATGCCTTAGTAAATCATGAAAACTTAGATAAAGAATTGAGGATTGCTCATAGTAGTGGAATTATACCCGTATCAATCGATTACGATTTGAATGATAAAAGTATTAACATTGATTCGGTATCGGGATTTAGAACAGCTCGGAAGTTAATGGTGGGGACAGTCTTTATTGAGGAGGGTGATAGATGTTAGCAATGTTAGGTTATTTAATGATTATCATCTTCATGGTATTGCTTCTTGCTAAAAAAATCAGTCCATTTGCTGGTTTAGTTTTAGTGCCAGTGGCTTTTGGTATTATCGCAGCTTTGGTTAAGGGTCTACCAGTTTTAGATACTTTCGAATGGATTTTCCAAGGTCTATACTATAGTATCAATGATGCTGGGAAAGTATCATCAGGGGTTGCGCCTACCATTACCTTGCTATTATTTGCTATCTTGTATTTTTCAGTTATGTTAGATGCAGGTCTCTTCGATCCTTTGGCGGTTGCCATGATAAAATGGGCTAAAGGTGACCCAATGAAAATCACTATTGCATCGGCAGTCATTACCTTATCAGTATCTCTTGATGGTGATGGGACAACAACAGTACTGATCGTTACAGCAGCCATGCTCTTGCTTTATAAGCGAATGCATATGAAACAGATTTATCTAGCAGCTATTATCGGTTTTGGTAATTCTGTTATGAATTTAGTGCCTTGGAGTGGTCCAATGGCGCGTGCTATGCCCGTTTTAAATATTGGACCCAAAGAATTTTTGATTCCCGTATTACCAGGAATGTTTGCTGCTGGTGTTTTAGCTATTTATCAAGCTTATTACTATGGAAAAAAAGAAAGACAACGTTTAGGTTACGTTGCCGGGAAAGCGCATTTGAGTGAAGAAGACACTCAGAAAATTATTGCAGATGTAACCTTAACTCATGTTGAGTATAAGCGACCAAGGCTGATTTGGTTTAATTTTATTTTAACGATCGCGATCATGGTTTTGCTCATTATGGATGTTATCAATGGCGGTATTTTATTCCTTTTAGGAACTGGTATTGCTCTTATTGTTAACTACAAGGATATTTCATTACAAAATTCTAGATTATTAGCAAATGGTGCAGAAGCTCTGGGACCTGTTTCATTAGTTTTTGGGGCGGGGGTTATTATGGGAATTCTGAATGGTAGTGGCATGAGTTCAGATATCGCCAATCAGCTTGTTTCAATGATTCCAGAAAGTTTCGGTGGTTATATCCCACTTATTCTAGCACTGATTTCATTACCTGGTCTTTTCTTTTTACCAAATGATGCGTTTTATTTTGGTATCTTACCGGTTATTGCTCCGATTGCTTATTCCTACGGAGCAACGCCAGTTCAAATTGGGGTAGCATCCTTGATGGGACAAGCTCTACGTTTTGCAAGTCCACTAGTAGCTTTCCTTTACGTTTTGGTAGATAAGACGGAAGTTAGCTTTGTGGATTACCAAAAGGAATATATGAAATGGGGATTGATTAGTTTTGCTCTCCAAACCCTTGTTGCCATCCTTACTGGTGCAATTCCTATCTAGATATTATTTTTGCAAATCTCAATAAAATCATTGGCATAACTTGGGAGTTTTCTGCCTTTCCGATAAGCGACAATTAAATCGACAGTTACCTTTTTCTCCAGTGAAAACAAAATGACTTTATCATTGGAATTAAGATGCTTTGTGTGTGACGAATTAACAAAACTGACTCCCATTTGGTTAGCTACCAAATTAGTAGCTGTTTCGATATTTCGCGTTGCTAAGATTGATTTCGGATGAAAATGATTTTGTTGGAAGATATCTTCAGCCATTTGTCTTGAAAATTGGTCTGGTTGATGAAGTATAAAGAGTTCATCTTTGAGCATGTCAAGTTTTATGGATGGGTATTGACAATTTTGAGTTTTGTTAGTTTGATACAAAGATTTGAGATGGTGGTTGCTAGGTAAAGCAATCACCATTTCTTCTGATTTTATCTTTTCGGTTGTTAGATATTTATCATCGTGGTGTCGGTTCATCAAAGCTAAGTCGACATCGCCATTTTTGATTAATTTTGGAAATTTTGCAGAAGAGGTCTCCTTTAATATGACTTCAACATTTGGATAAAGCTGATAGAATTTTGGTAGCAATTCTGGGACTAAGTAGGAACTTCGAAGTAGAGGAATGGCTAATTTTAGACGTCCGAATTGGTTCTTTTGAATGTTTTGGACGGCATCAAAAAAATCTTCTCGAACTTTTAATATCTGATTTCCAAACGATAAAAATTCCTCCCCAAGATAGGTTAAAGAGAGTTTTTTTCCTTCTTGTTCAAAAACCTCAAAACCAAGTCGTTCTTGCATGTTTTTGATGTAAACACTTAGGGAAGGTTGTGAAATATATAGTGCTTCAGCAGCTTTCGTAATACTTTTATACTTGACAATGGCTTTGACATATTCTATATCTTTTATTTCCATAAGAGCTCTTTCTATATCCGAGTGAAAAAATGTACATAATATGATAAAATAATATCAAAAGCGCTTACAAAAAGAAAGAGGTTATTATGAAAGTTAAGGAAATTTTGAATTTATTGGAAACCAAAATGTCCCCATCAGTCATCGCTTCTACTGATGTGACAGGACAGCCTCATGCTCGTTTTATTCATATTGGTTTGGCTAATGAAAAAGGGATTTTTTTTATGACAAGTCCAACAACTCGATTTTACAATCAGCTGCAAGCCAATCCGAATATAGCCATAACAGGCATGTATCAAGAGGAATATTTGATTCAAGTGATTCGTATTGAAGGTAAAATTCGCGAATTAGGTGAGGAAAAATTAGAAGAAGTGTTGGCAGGGAATGCTTTTGTAGAGCAGGTATATCCAGACCATAAGGAAAGGGAAAATGTCCGTGTTTTCCAATTATACGAGGGAAAAGGATTTTATCAAAGTTTAACTCAGGGTCACAAGTATACTTTTGATATTAAAGGAGACCTAGCTAAAGAAGATTAGGTGCTGGTGTAACAAGTATTGTGGGCTTTTTAGGCTTGCAAGTTGTTTGTTATTATGATATGATTAGTTAAAATAATGAGAAAGGGGCGAGGTAATAACTTCGCCTCTTGTCTGTGCAAGGAGGGATTATTATCGCAACAATAGTTGAACAGGTAACTGAAGTAGTTACGCCTCATATCAACGCTCCGTATGAGTTGGTTGATGTTGAATATGGAAAAATGGGTGGCGATTACGTCCTTAGTATTTTTGTAGATAAGCCTGGTGGTATTTCGGTAGACGATACGGCAGAATTAACAGATATTATTAGCCCATTGTTAGATACCATTAAACCAGATCCTTTCCCAGAACAATATTTTTTGGAAGTATCTAGTCCCGGCTTGGAACGTCCGTTAAAGACTAAGGAAGCTTTGGAAAATGCGGTTGGCTCATATATCAATGTCAGTCTTTATAAGGCGATTGACAAAGTTAAGTTTTTTGAAGGAGATTTAATTTCCTTTGATGGTGAAAACTTGACCATTGATTACTTGGATAAGACGCGTCATAAAACCGTTGACATTCCGTATCAAACCGTAGCCAAAGCCCGCTTAGCAGTAAAATTATAACGCTAGTTATTGAGAAGAAAGGAATTGCCTTAACAATTGAGGCGAGACAAACATGAGCAAAGAAATGTTAGAAGCCTTCCGTATTTTGGAAGAAGAAAAGCACATTAATAAAGAAGACATCATTGATGCCGTAACTGAGTCTTTGAAATCAGCTTACAAACGCCGCTATGGTCAGTCAGAAAGCTGTGTTATTGAATTCAATGAGAAAACAGGTGATTTCCAAGTATATACGGTTCGCGAAGTTGTTGATGAAGTCTTCGATAGTCGACTTGAAATCAGTTTGAAAGATGCTCTAGCCATCAGTTCAGCCTACGAACTTGGTGATAAAATTCGCTTTGAAGAATCTGTTGCTGAATTTGGGCGTGTAGCTGCTCAATCAGCTAAACAAACGATTATGGAAAAAATGCGTAAACAAATGCGTGAAGTTACTTTCAACGAGTACAAAGAACATGAAGGTGAAATCATGACTGGTACTGTCGAACGCTTTGACCAACGCTTTATCTACGTTAACCTTGGTTCGCTAGAAGCGCAATTGTCACATCAAGATCAGATTCCAGGTGAAACGTTCAAATCGCATGATCGTATTGAAGTTTACGTCTACAAAGTAGAAAACAACCCTCGTGGTGTCAATGTATTTGTTAGTCGTAGCCACCCTGAATTCATCAAACGTATTATGGAGCAAGAAATTCCAGAAGTCTTTGATGGTACAGTAGAAATCATGAGTGTCTCTCGTGAAGCTGGTGATCGTACAAAGGTTGCGGTGCGTAGCCACAACCCTAACGTCGATGCTATTGGTACTATTGTTGGTCGCGGTGGGTCAAACATCAAAAAAGTTATCAGCAAGTTCCACCCAACACGCTTTGATGCTAAAACAGGCATTGAAGTACCGGTTGAAGAAAATATTGATGTAATCCAATGGGTTGAAGATCCTGCAGAATTCATCTATAATGCTATTGCCCCTGCGGAAGTTGACATGGTTCTCTTTGATGAAGAAAATAGCAAACGTGCGACAGTCGTTGTTCCAGATAGTAAATTATCACTGGCGATTGGTCGTCGTGGTCAAAACGTACGTCTGGCAGCGCATTTAACCGGTTATCGTATTGATATTAAGTCTGCTAGTGAGTACGAAGAGATCGGAGCACAACAAGCTTTGGTATCTGAGAATGAAGAGGTTGTTTCTGTTGAAGAACCACTTACAGAAGCAGAGTTATTAGAAGAACAAGATGTAGATGTAACATCACTTGAAGAAGCATCTAACGACGAAGAATAATAACAGAGGTGTTTATGGCTAAAACACGTAAAATACCTTTAAGAAAGTCTCTTGTTTCTGGGGAAGTGATTGATAAACGTGGCTTGCTCCGAATTGTTAAAAACAAAGAGGGGGACATTTTTATCGATCCAACTGGAAAAGCGAATGGTCGCGGAGCCTACATCAAATTAGATAATCAAGAAGCGCAGGAAGCTAAAAAACGACGTGTCTTTGATCGTAGTTTTAAAGTGAAGGTTGCCGATGGATTCTATGATGATTTGATTGCTTACGTTGATCACAAGGTGAAAAGAAGAGAGCTCGGTCTTGAATAATCATCAAAAATTAGCCAATTTAATCGGATTAGCACAGAGAGCTGGAAAAGTTATCTCTGGTGAAGAATTAGTAATTAAAGCGATTCAACATCAGGAGGCAAGAATAATTTTCCTAGCCAATGATGCTGGCGATAATTTGACTAAAAAAATAACAGATAAAAGTAAATACTATCAAATAGAAGTCTCCACAGTGTTTAATACACTGGAATTAAGCATGGCAATTGGTAAGCCAAGAAAGGCAGTCGCCGTTGTTGATGCTGGATTTTCAAAGAAAATGAGGACTCTTATGGAATAAGGAATAGGAGGACATCACGTGTCAAAAAAACGCTTATATGAAATTGCGAAAGAAGTCGGTGTCGCAAGTAAGGAAGTTGTTGCTAAGGCTAAAGAATTAGGATTGGCAGTTAAAAGCCATGCGTCAAGTGTTGAAGGAAATGACGCTGAACGTCTTACAGCAGCTTTCAAAGGTAACACAGCACCAAAAGCAACTGAGAAAAAAGTGTCAAGCACACCAAAAACTCAGGAAGCTAGTAAGCCCGTGGTGAGTGAAAAATCACGAGCTGAAGCTGCTCCAAAGGTTGAAGACTCTAGTCAAAAAACTGTAGCGACAGAATCAACAGTTGCAAAAGCGCGTCCACAAAGTCGTAACTTTAAAGCAGAGCGTGAAGCTAAGGCTAAGGCTGAAGCGGAGCGCCGTGCTAATGGCGGTAATCGAGACAATCGTAGTGGGAATGCTCAAAATCGTCGAGATAATCGTTCAAACGACCGACGACGAGACAACCATAGCCAACAAGGTCATAATAATGCTGGTCGCCAACAAGACAATCGTTCAAACAATAATCGTCGTTTCGAACATTCAAATCGCAATGATCGTGACCGAAATAACCGATTCAACAATAATCGCTCACAAAGTCGTCAGCAACAATCTGGACCTAAAATAGATTTCAAAGCACGTGCTGCCGCTCTAAAAGCTGAACAAAATGCAGAGTATTCTCGCCAAAGTGAGCTACGTTTCCGTGAACAAGAAGAAGCGAAACGTCAGGCTCAAATAGCTCAAGAGCAAGCTCGCAAGGTAAAACAAGCTGAAGCTGAGAAAGAACAAAAAGCACAAGAAAGTGCACGTTTAGCTGCAGATGCTATAAAACCTAAGGTTGCGGCTGCTCCAACACAAGTAGCTTCTACTCAATCAGATAACCGTCGTAAAAAACAGGGTCGTCTTGAAAAATCGCGTGATTTTTCATCTCAAAACGAAGATGGTCCTAAACAAAGTAAAAATAAGAAAAATTGGACGAAACAAAACCAAGTGAGAAATCAAAGAAATAGTAACTGGAATAAAAACAAACAAAATAAAAAAGGTAAAAACAACCGTAATGCCAATAACGCTCCAAAACCAGTAACAGAGCGTAAATTCCATGAATTACCTAAGGAATTTGAATATACCGAAGGAATGACGGTTGCTGAAATCGCAAAACGTATTAAACGCGAACCTGCTGAAATTGTCAAAAAACTCTTCATGATGGGTGTTATGGCAACACAAAACCAATCATTGGATGGTGATACCATTGAACTCTTGATGGTTGATTATGGTATTGAAGCCCATGCGAAAGTTGAAGTGGACGATGCAGATATTGAACGTTTCTTTGCCGATGAAGATTACCTAAATGCTGATGAATTAGTTGAACGTGCGCCAGTCGTTACTATTATGGGGCACGTTGACCATGGTAAAACAACTCTTCTCGATACACTACGTAACTCACGTGTTGCAACTGGAGAAGCTGGTGGTATTACTCAGCATATCGGTGCCTATCAAATTGAAACAAACGGTAAGAAAATTACCTTCTTGGATACACCGGGACACGCTGCCTTCACATCGATGCGTGCACGTGGAGCTTCAGTAACGGACGTTACAATCTTGATTGTAGCTGCTGATGATGGAGTAATGCCACAAACGATTGAAGCGATTAATCATTCTAAAGCTGCTGGAGTGCCAATCATTGTTGCCATCAATAAGATTGATAAACCAGGAGCTAACCCAGAACGTGTTATTGGTGAATTGGCTGAACACGGGGTTATTTCAACGGCTTGGGGTGGCGATTCAGAATTCGTTGAAATTTCAGCGAAATTCGGTCAAAACATTGAAGAATTATTAGAAACAGTTCTCTTGGTAGCTGAACTGGAAGAGTTAAAAGCTGACCCAACAGTTCGTGCGATTGGTACAGTAATTGAAGCTCGTCTTGATAAAGGTAAAGGTGCGGTTGCAACTCTGCTTGTTCAACAAGGTACACTTAACGTTCAAGATCCAATCGTTGTTGGTAATACTTTTGGTCGTGTTCGTGCTATGGTAAATGATCTTGGTCGTCGCGTTAAAACTGCTGAACCGTCAACTCCAGTTTCCATTACTGGTTTGAATGAAACGCCTATGGCAGGTGATCACTTTGCCGTTTACGCTGATGAAAAAGCAGCTCGTGCGGCCGGTGAAGAACGTGCTAAACGTGCTCTTATGAAGCAACGCCAAAATACACAACGCGTTAGTCTTGAGAACCTCTTTGATACCCTTAAGGCAGGAGAAGTTAAGACTGTTAATGTTATCATCAAAGCTGATGTTCAGGGTTCTGTTGAGGCCTTGGCAGCATCACTTCTTAAAATCGAAGTAGAAGGTGTTCGTGTTAATGTAGTTCACTCAGCTGTAGGTGCGATTAACGAGTCAGATATTACCTTGGCAGAAGCGTCTAACGCTGTTATCATTGGTTTCAACGTTCGTCCTACACCACAAGCTCGTCAGCAAGCCGATGCGGATGAGGTTGAAATTCGCCTTCATAGCATTATCTATAAAGTCATCGAAGAAGTTGAAGAAGCGATGAAAGGTAAGTTGGATCCTGAATATCAAGAAAAAATTCTTGGTGAAGCGATTATCCGTGAAACCTTCAAAGTTTCTAAAGTTGGAACTATTGGCGGATTTATGGTTATCAACGGTAAAATTACACGTGACTCAAACGCACGTGTTATCCGTGATGGTGTTGTTATCTTCGATGGTAAACTTGCTAGTTTGAAACACTATAAAGATGACGTTAAAGAAGTTGGAAACGCTCAAGAGGGTGGTCTTATGATTGAAAACTTCAACGATCTTAAAGTTGACGATACTATTGAAGCTTACATCATGGAAGAAATCGTTAGAAAATAATCTATCCTTGTTATAGATAACTAAAAAGCTAGGTGAATAGCCTAGCTTTTCTTAAAGATAATTGGTTCATGAATTTCATGAGCTATTAAATACTCTTTGAAACTTAAATTGGTAGTTCTTACCTTTAAACCTGATAAAGGTCAAGTGTGACTAATTTTTGCTTTTTTCGAGTACCAATGAATAAGAAGAAAGGAATTGCCCTGTTTTAAGAGCTATTTCAAAAGCCATCTAGGATAGAAAATCAGTTTTTCAATCCCCTAGCTCTCTAGAATAGCTCTTTTGACGGACTTGGTATCATATTTATGGCAAATCATCGTGTTGACCGTGTTGGAATGGAAATTAAACGCGAAGTCAATGAAATCTTACGTCTCAAGGTTCGCGATCCCCGTGTTCAAGATGTTACTATCACTGATGTTCAAATGTTGGGTGATTTATCAGCAGCAAAAGTTTACTATACTATCCATAGTGAACTAGCTTCTGATAATCAAAAAGCGCAAATCGGCTTAGAAAAAGCCACAGGAACTATCAAACGTGAATTAGGTAAAAACTTGCAGATGTATAAAATTCCTGATTTATCTTTTGAAAAAGATGAATCCATTGAATATGGCAATAAAATTGACGAATTATTACGCAATTTAGACCGTAAAGATAAATAACATTCTAAAAGGTAGAGCCTCTAGAATGTCGACAATCCCTCTAAACGATAGAAACATTGAAACCGTAAAACCTGATTGTCAATAAATAAACTCTTAGAAACGTTAATTCACACTCAATGAGAATCAAAATCAGACTGGGCGACACAGATAGCAGATAGAACTGTCTTCATCAAATCAACAAGGTCTGAATCTGATTCTTAAAGAGGATTATGAAGCTTTCTAAGAGTTTTTCTTTACCTAAAAAATGTAAAAAGTTTTTAAGACCTCATATATAGTCAAATGAATTAACTTTTGGACAAGGAACAGAAAAGGCGCGGAACAGTACCTGAGTACGGCAAGTCGAAGTGACGGTGTATCACAGTTAATTCAAAACATTATACTTAAACTAGCGGGGTTGAGAATCGATTTGACCGTTAAGGCGAGTGCCTATTGTATTAGGTTGCCTAGTATTTTGAACTTGACACTTAAATTTGGATAGGATACAATTAATTTACAATTGTAAACAAGGAGATTACCATGTCACACATTTCGAATGCTGAATGGGAGGTTATGAGGGTTGCTTGGGCATCTAAGGAGGTCACTAGTTCTTATATTATTGATGTTTTACAACAGAATCATGATTGGTCGGATTCGACCATAAAGACAATGATAACTCGCCTAGTTGAAAAAGAGATGTTAGCTAGCCGTCGGGAGGGTCGTCGTTTCTGGTACAGAGCCTTAATCTCTGAAGAGATGGGGCAATGGACTTGTGTTTCAGATACCTTTGCTAAAATTTGTGTTACAAATCATAAGTCATTGATTGAAAGGCTATTGCTGGATACCCCGATGAGCCTAAAAGATGTCGCAGATCTTGAGAAAATTTTACAATCTAAAAAGTCTGAAGCGGTAGACGAGGTCGTTTGCCAATGTCTTCCTGGTCAATGTTCTTGTCATCATCATTAATAATAAAAATACTCCTCCTTGGTGGTTCAAGGAGGAGTATTTTGATGGGACTAGATTAAGGGGTTAGCTGTTTTTGCGCTTTGCAGCTAGTCCAGCCATTCCTAAGATGCTGATACCAGCTAGGATAAAGCTTGCAGAAGCATTGTCGCCGGTTTCTGGAAGACTCTGTTCCTTACTTCCATTTCCGTAATTGTTTTCTGATTTAACAGCAGCTTTTTTATTTCCAAGTGTTAGGACGATTGCTTTGTTTTGGATGGTATGTCCAGATGTATGTGATACTTGAGGCATTTGGCCATCTTTAGGCAAATCAGTTGTTTCATTTGGATTATTCTCTGGAGTAGTTGTGTCGCTTGGATCAACCACATCAACAGGAACTTCAGCTAAGTAAGTTTTAACGCCTTTAATACCTGCTGTAATTTTCTCGCCTTTAGCTTCTTGTTGTTGAATGTATTCGATAAAGGTTTCTGTATCAGGATTGATAGCGCCAATTAATTTTGCATTTCGGAAACTTGCAAAGCCGTCACCACCACCAAAGAGGAAGTCGTTAATGACTAGAGTGTAAGTTTTACTTGGATCAATCTCTTCCCCGTTAGATTTATAGGCTTTAACAACTTTATATGGTGTTTCTTCACCACCTTCAGGATTATCAGTGAAGGTGTATTTAAGACCAGACATTTGGAGGAAATAATTTTGCTTAGCATCGTATTGTTCATTAAGAACCTTATAAATATCCTCGCCGGTCATTTGGACAATTTGAAGGATGTTACCGAATGGTTGTACCGCTTGAGCTGCTCCCCAAGTAATAGTTCCATCTTCAGCAACTAGGAGGTCTGCGCGAATACCACCGTTATTAGTCATTGCAAAATCTACTGGAATCTTGGATTTTTGATTAGCGATAGTTAATTGGGCAGTTGTGACAAGGTTTCCAACAGGACTTTCTTTGAATTCATTGACATCACGGCTAATTAAATCTGAAGTTGAAGCAGTACCGATTTTAGCAGCGGTTACCTGTTTCACGATAGTATTGGCTTCATCAACAATAGCCTGAATATCTTCACTTCCTGTTTTGACACCAGGAGCAACAGCAATCACTTCAGCATTTGGGACAGAAATAAAATCCTGTGTATCAGTGTCAAGAATACCACGCACATCGGCGTATGCCTTACCTTGTGACAGAGCTTGAACGATGCGGGTGTTTCCGACAACACCGTTTGTATACTTGTGATTGTGTCCTGCAAATAGGATATCAACACTATGTTCTGGATAAATTTCAGAAACACGTTTCATGATGTCTACTGCTTCACCTTCAATAGCATCCCCTTTATTGATAGCTGGAACATGGGCGAGAACAACGATGGCTTTTACCCCTTTTTTCTGTAATTCTAGCGCATAGGCAGCTATTGTTTCAGCTTCATCTAAGAATTTATACTGTTCATAATTTTGACGTAATACTAGATTTGGGATTTCTTTTGTAACGATACCGATGAAACCGACTTTAACAACCTTGTCGTTAATTGGTATTTCTCGGACAGCATAAGGCTTCCAGTTATGTGGAATTTCGCCTGTTGTTTTATCAATAACATTGGCAATGACAATTTCCTGTTTTGCAGGAACGTGTTGGTAATCATGAACAATTTTATTGAAGCCAGCATCGGCAGATGGCGCCTTACCTGTTGTGATACGATTGTACTCATCTAATCCTTCGTCAAACTCATGATTACCGAGTGTTCCATAATCAAATCCCATTTTATTGAAGACTTTAATCGTTGGTTCATCTTGAAGTAAGCTAGAGTTAGCAGGACTAGCCCCCACCATATCACCAGCTTGAACACGAAGTGATGTTGAATCTGGATTTTCTGCGGTAAATTCTTTCTCGGCATCATCCATATAAGCATCCAATTGTGCAGCTGTACCAGCATTTGAAACCTTGCCATCAGGCATATAAGCTGAGCCAGTTGTATCTAGGGCCCCGTGGAAATCGTTAACCCCTAAGATTTGAATAGCTTCTTGATCTGCATAAACACTGCCAGCAAAAAGACCAAAGCCAGCTACAACAGCTAAAATGCTACTTTTTAAAACAACTTTCTTTTTCATCGCAACTCCTTAATTAAATTAGTGAAAATAGTAAAATATGTCCATAATTAGTTTACTATGTAAGTTGCTAAAATTCAAGCTAGTTTTTAAATAAAAAGCGAATTTTTTATTGAATGAATAAAAATTTCAAACGGTTTTGAATCGCTTTCAAAAAATAGTGGCTGCATTTTAAATTATTTTATCTGATTTTTCTTATTTTCCTACTGAAAACTTATCTGAAAAATGCTATACTTTTCTTAAAGTAAAATTAGTCTTTTAAAGGAGTAGCTATGTTACAAGATATTGGACAAACAGGTGTAAAAGGATCGCGAATTGCTTTAGGCGCGATGCGCATGAATGCTCTCGAAGTCAAAGAGGCAGAAAAAGTTGTTTCAGCGTCACTTGAAAATGGTATTAATTTTTTTGATCATGCGGATATTTATGGCGGTGGAGAATCTGAAAAACGTTTTCATAGTGCCTTGAAAAACCTTAATATTAAGCGTGAAGATGTGATTTTACAATCAAAATGTGGTATTCGCAAAGGCTTCTTTGATTTCTCAAAAGCCCATATTCTAGCATCAGTGGATGGTATTTTAGAACGTTTGGAGACAGAATACCTTGATTTTTTAGTGCTTCATCGTCCAGATGCTCTGTGGGAACCTGAAGAAGTAGCAGAAGCATTTAGGCAGTTGAAAACTGCTGGGAAAGTCCGTCATTATGGTGTCAGCAACCAAAATCGTAGTCAAATGGAATTCTTACAGTCTTATTTAGATGAGCCCTTGGCTGTCAATCAGTTACAATTGTCACCAGTTCATGCGCCAATGATTTCCTCAGGTCTTGAAGTGAATATGACAACACCGGGGGCAAACGACCGAGATGGTGGTATCATCGACTATTGCCGTCTGAATAAGGTAACCATTCAAGCCTGGTCGCCTTTCCAGATTGATCTGTCAAAAGGTCTCTTCTTAGGGAATCCTGATTACAAGGAGTTAAATGATACTATTACAAGATTAGCAGAGAAATATGGGGTTTCTGATGAAGCCATTATTGTAGCTTGGATTTTACGTCATCCTGCTAAGATTCAAACGGTTGTTGGATCGATGAATCCTGATCGCATCAAGCGTATCGCAGAAGCTGAAAAAATTGAACTTACACGTCCTGAATGGTATGAGATTTACACTAAAGCAGGACATAGTTTGCCGTAATGGCGCGTGGTACAAGAAAAAAGGATTTTTTTTAAGACACAACGCTTTTGAGTGACTTTTGGCTTTTACATACACATTTTAATGGTGGGTCATGAGTGATAGACGGTTTGCTTGCCTTGTCACTCAATCTAACAGATTATGATTTTTCAGTAGGATTTGCCTTAGGCGTTCAGTTATTCCACTTGGTATTCAGCCCGTTCAGTCACGAAAAAGTCTCTCATATCCTTGCTTTGTCTCTATTTTTATAGGATTTTTAGTAGCCATTCTCCCTTGGTTACTTTCTGTTATCACCGATTTATGGAAATGATTAACCATTAGACCTTTTAGCCTTATCTTGTATTAGTGATTAGCTATTACTGTTGTGACCATCACTTAGTAAAGAAATCATAAATAAAACTGTCCTAGAAACGATAAGATTTCTAGGACAGTTTTCGCTATTATAGTCAAATGAATTAACTTTGAGACAAAGAACTGAGACGCGGGCAGCACTTGATTAGGGCAAGGCGAAAGTGACGGTGTCTCAACCTTAATTCAAAAGACTATATTTCAGAATGAAGAATTGTTATCGTCAAATGATAGCTTTCAGACAAGGAACAGAAAAGACGCGGTCAGTACATGACACTCTTCGAAAATCAAAAGCAGACCTTGCTAACTTGATTTGATGAAGACAGTTCTATTTGCTATCTGTGTCGCCTAGTCTGCTTTTGATTTTCATTGAGTATGAATACGGCAAGTCGAAAGTGACCATGTATCAAAGTTAATTCAACAGATGATATAAGAGTATTTCATTACCCTTCAATATATTCTTTTAATGCTTGCTCCCTTAAACCAGCATTGATAGCAATTAATAATTTAAGGCGTGCCTTTTGGCTGTTAAGTTCTTTGACAAACATGATACCATTTTCAGCCAAATCAACGCCACCCCCTTGGTAAGCATAGACAGGCTCAGCGATACCATTGAAGCAGCGAGAAACTAGGACGATGGGCAAGCCCTCGTTCGCTAGTGTTGTTAGTGATTTTGCAGCTTCTGGCGGTAGGTTTCCTGCACCAAGTGCCTCAATGACCACACCATCAATATGGCTAGCTTTCAGTAAATTTAGAATCCCATCTCCCATACCTGCATAGGCTTTGATAATAGGGATTGTTCCATTAATAGAAGCCAAATCAAATCGAACACGCTTTTCAGCAATCTGGAAAAAGAGAATTTCTTTTTTCATAATAATGCCCAAGGGACCATGAGTAGGTGTTTGGAAGGTTGAAACATTGGTTGTATGAGTTTTTGTAACATACTTGGCAGCATGAATTTCATCATTCATGACAACAAGCACTCCCTTATCAATTGATTTTTTATTTCCAGCAACCCTAAGAGCGGAGAGGTAATTGTAGATACCGTCACTGCCAAGCTCGTTGGATGAGCGCATAGCGCCAGTAATGACAATTGGGATATTAGGAAGATTCATGGTATCAAGGAAATAAGCTGTTTCTTCTAGAGTGTCAGTACCGTGGGTAATAACGACTCCATCGAATTGACCACCGATTTCTTTAATTTTCTGATAGAGTTCAAACATGTGTTTTTCAGTGATGTGAGGACTAGGAACGTTAAAAATATCAATGGTTGTGATGTTATAATCATCAAGTTCAACTGCAACGTGATTCATTGGATTATCTGCAGATGAATTGACATTTCCCATTTCATCCGCAGTCATGGAAATAGTACCCCCAGTATGGAGAACAAGTATGTTTTTAGTCATTAAAAAAACTTCTTTCAAAATTATGTTATAATTTATTCTAACATAATTGAGAAAATGGGAGAGTTAAGTTGGCAATCAAGGCAGTTTTTTTTGATATTGATGGTACCCTATTAAATGACAGTAAGCGCGTTGAAAAAGCAACTGTCTTAGCCATTAAGAATTTAAAAGAGCAAGGGATTCTTGTCGGTGTGGCGACTGGACGAGGACCTGGTTTTGTGCAACCTTTTATGGATAATCTAGGTCTTGATTTTGCGGTGACTTATAATGGTCAGTATATTTTTACAAGAGATAAGGTTCTTTATCAAAATCAGTTACCTAAATCGCTTATTTATCGCGTTATCCGCTATGCTGGGGATAAAAAACGTGAAATTTCTTTAGGGACGGCTTCTGGTTTGGTGGGTTCTGGTTTGATTGAAATGGGAACCAGTACTTTTGGACAGATTGTTAGCCGAATGGTGCCTAAAAAGTTAACCAAAACTGTGGAAAATAGCTTTAAAAAGATTATTAGGCGCATCAAACCACAGAATATAGAGTACCTCAAAACGATTATGCGTGAGCCAATTTTTCAGGTTGTTCTAGTTGCGACTGAAGGGGAGGGGCAAAAACTTCGAGACAAATTTCCACAAATCACAATTACTAGATCAAGTCCTTACTCTATCGACCTTATTTCGTATGGACAGTCGAAAGTGAAAGGGATTGAGCGTGTCGGTAAGGTGTTTGATTTTGACTTAGACGAGGTCATGGCATTTGGTGATTCAGAGAATGACATGGAGATGCTGACAGGAGTTGGCATTGGAGTTGCTATGGGGAATGGTCAGGATAAACTTAAGTCTATTGCTGACTACACGACAGATAGTAATAATCGTGATGGAATTTCAAAAGCCCTTGCTCACCATGGCTTGATTCATCTAGATCCTGAAGAAGGCTTTAAAAGTCGAGATGAAAACTTCAATAAGGCTAAGGATTTCCATCTTCTCATGGATGGTTCGGTTAACCACACCCCTCGTTTGTACAGTATTAATGAAGGTGGGAATCGAGCAAATTTCAAGGTAGAAGAAATTGTTGAATTTCTCTATGCAGCTAGTCAAGGAGACCACCATGATTTTACCCAATCTATTTTGAATCTTCATGCGGCAGTGGATAGGGCAGCTCAAAAAGTACAGAGTAAACCTCATCCAGAAACCCCCTTGGTGGGGGAAGTTGATGCCTTGACAGATCTTCTTTATTTTACGTATGGGTCATTCGTATTGATGGGGGTTGATCCAAAACCTTTCTTTGATATTGTTCACGAGGCAAACATGGGCAAGATATTCCCAGATGGTAAGGCACACTATGATTCTAAAACCCATAAAATTCTGAAACCAGATGATTGGGAGGAAAAGTTTGCGCCAGAACCGGCTATTAAAAAAGAATTGGATCGTCAAATCCAAAAATCATTACAGCGAACATAATAAAAACTTCTAGCCTTCAAGCTAGAAGTTTTCGTTTGACAGCATCACAAAACTTTATCTTTATCACGAACAACTAGGATGTCTATTTTAGCGTTGCGAAGGATATATTCAGATGATGATCCCACCAAAAGTCGTTCAAAGGCATTGAGACCTGTTGCGCCGAGCATAATCAAGTCAGCTCCTTCTTTATCAGGAATGTCAATGGCTAGTAGTGATTTTGGATTACCAAATTCAACAATCTGGCGGACATCTTGAATCCCAGCGACTCTAGCTTTATTTTCTAAATCAGTGAGTGATTCATGTGCTTCGCGCTCTAACTTTTCATAGACAGTTGCATCAAATGTAGCAACACTTTGAAGAGCTCGTGTATCAATAACATGGGTCAACAATAGTGCAGCCTCATTTCGTTTGGCAACATTAACAGCTTTCTCAAAGGCAAGTTCGGATTCTGCAGAGCCATCGATTGCGACCAGGATTTTTTCGTATTTATGAGACATATAAGTGACCTCCTTATTTCTATGTTTTTATTATAACCTATTTTCTAAAAAAATGAAAGCGTTTCATACTTGTTTTCTGAAAAGTCTGCCTTATCAAAAAATTCAATTTAAGATAAGTGAAAAATTGTGTTATTTTCTAAAAATTGCGATATAATAATAAAATGAAGACTTTTGAAAAATCATCTAAATTAGAACATGTCGCTTATGACATTCGAGGACCCGTCCTTGATGAAGCCAACCGAATGCGAGCAAACGGTGAAAAAATTCTTCGCCTAAATACGGGAAATCCTGCAGAATTTGGTTTTACCGCACCGGATGAAGTAATTAGAGATCTGATTATGAATGCGCGTGATAGTGAGGGCTACTCTGACAGTAAAGGGATTTTTTCAGCTCGCAAAGCGATTATGCAATATTGTCAAACCAAGAATTTTCCAAATGTAGACATTGATGATATTTATATCGGAAATGGTGTCTCAGAATTAATCACCATGTCAATGCAAGGTCTGCTTGATGATGGAGATGAAGTTTTAGTGCCTATGCCAGATTATCCACTTTGGACAGCAGCAGTCAGTTTAGCTGGGGGAAATGCGGTGCACTATGTCTGTGATGAGGCGGCTGATTGGTATCCTGATTTAGAAGATATGGAGTCCAAGGTTTCTAAAAAAACAAAGGCTATTATTATCATCAATCCTAATAACCCTACGGGTGCTCTATATCCTAAAGAAATCCTAGAGGGAATCGTGGATATTGCACGTCGCCACAACTTGATAATTTTTTCTGATGAGATTTATGATCGCATGGTATTTGATGGTGCAAAGCATATCCCAATAGCAACTTTAGCACCTGATTTGTTTGTTGTAACCATGAATGGCTTATCAAAATCACATCGTATTTGTGGTTTCCGTGTTGGGTGGATGGTGCTTTCAGGGCGTAAAAACTATGTGCAAGGTTATATTGAAGGCTTAAATATGCTCTCAAATATGCGCCTATGTTCCAACGTTCTAGCACAGCAAGTCGTTCAAACTTCTTTAGGTGGTTATCAATCAGTAGATGAACTTTTGATGCCCGGTGGACGACTTTATGAGCAAAGGGAATTTGTAACCAAAGCGATAAATGACATCCCAGGCTTGTCTGCTGTTAAACCACAGGCTGGACTTTATCTTTTCCCTAAAATTGACAAAACCGTCTACAATGTTCCAGATGATGAACAATTTGTATTGGAATTTTTGAAACAAGAAAAGATTATGCTAGTTCATGGCCGAGGCTTCAACTGGAAAGATCCAGATCATTTCCGTATAGTGTACTTACCGAGAGTTGAAGAATTAGCTGAAATTCAAACAAAAATGGAACGCTTTCTGAGACAATATCGTCGTTAAGATTGGTAAAATGGTAGTTAGATGTTACTAAGATGATAATTGCGTATTTTTGTCACTATTGTAAGTAATTTTCAGATAATTACTTGCCTTTTTACTCTGCAATTGTTATAATAGCTCGTAATATATTTTTCAATATAGAAAGGGTCATCATGCCTAATTTATTGTCACAAACTCGTAAAATCACTTCTATTCTTCAACGTTCAGTTGATAGTCTTGAAGGAGATTTACCATATAACTTGATGGCGACTCAACTTGGAGACATCATTGATTGTAACGTATGTATCATCAATGGAGGTGGTACAATTCTTGGTTTTGCACTTAAATACAAAACTAATAACGACCGCGTTGAAGCGATGTTCGAAGAGAAAAAATTAATCGATGAGTATGTAAAAGCTGCAAGTCGTGTCTACGATACAGAAGCTAACTTGCCTGTAACTCATGATTTAAGTATTTTCCCTGTCGAACTTCAAGAAGACTTCCCAGATGGTTTGACCACCTTGGCACCAATCTACGGTGGTGGGATGCGTCTAGGAACGCTCATCATTTGGCGCAATGACCAAGATTTCAAGGATGAAGACTTGATTCTTGCAGAAATTGCCTCAACAGTAGTGGGTATCCAACTCTTGAATCTTCAAACTGAAAACCTTGAAGAAACCATTCGCAAACAAACGGCTGTCACTATGGCTATCAATACACTTTCTTACTCAGAAATGAAAGCTGTAGCAGCTATTCTTGGTGAGCTTGACGGTACAGAAGGACGCTTGACAGCTTCCGTTATTGCGGACCGTATCGGCATTACACGTTCTGTTATTGTCAATGCTCTTCGTAAACTTGAGAGCGCTGGTATTATTGAAAGCCGTTCGCTTGGTATGAAAGGGACTTACCTCAAAGTTATCAATGAGGGAATCTTTGATAAAATTAAGGAATATAATTAATGGCGAAAGCACTTGTTTCAATTGATTATACTGTTGACTTCGTTGCCGATAAGGGTAAGTTAACGGCGGGAAAACCAGCTCAAGAGATTGAGTCGTCGCTTGTTGCATTGACAAAAAAAGTTTATGAAGATGGCGACTATATCTTTTTCGCCATCGATTGTCACGATGAGGGAGACGTTTTTCATCCTGAAACTAAACTTTTTCCATCTCATAACATTCAAGGAACTTCTGGTCGAGATTTATTTGGAGGGCTTGCTTCCTTATATGAATCAATAAAAGAAGATAGCAAGGTTTTCTGGATGGACAAACGTTATTATTCAGCCTTTGCTGGAACGGATTTGGACATGCGCTTGCGGGAACGTCGTGTTGATACCGTGATATTAACAGGTGTTTTGACGGATATCTGTGTCTTGCATACAGCTGTTGATGCCTATAATCTTGGTTATCAAATCGAAGTTTCTAAGTCATCCGTTGCAAGTCTTACAGAAGAACGAAACCAATGGGCCTTGGAACATTTTGAACATGTTTTAGGTGCTAGAATAATCGATTAAATTTATCACCTTGTCTAAACTGGACAGGGTGATTTTCTTGATTTTAGGAGATAGGACTATCCTCATTTTTGTGGTATAATTTAACGGATAGACTGGATGTAGCTCTTATTTTTTGCTTAAAATAATCTACAAAACGATAGAGGAGAAAACAATGAAAATTTCTGAAGAAGAAGTACGTCATGTTGCCAAGTTGTCTAAGCTGAGCTTCACCGACCAAGAAACCAGTGAATTTGCTCAAAGTTTGACAAAAATTGTTGATATGGTTGAATTGTTAAATGAAGTTGACACAGAAGGTGTGCCAGTAACAACGACTATGGCAGATCGTAAAAACGTTATGCGTGAAGATATTGCACAAGCCGGTCAACCACGCGAGGAACTCTTTAAAAATGTTCCTGAAGAAAAAGATTATTTCATCAAAGTACCAGCCATTTTTGAAGAAGGAGGAGATGCCTAATGTCATTTAATCATAAGACGATCGAAGAGTTGCACGATCTCCTCGTTAATAAGGCAATTTCAGCAGTCGAATTGACACAAGCGACTTTAGAAGACATCAAGTCTCGTGAAGATCTCATGGGATCATTTGTAACCATTGCTGAAGAAGCTGCTTTGAAGCAGGCTCAAGCTATTGATGCCAAAGGGATTGATGCAGATAATATCATGAGTGGTATCCCACTTGCTGTTAAGGACAATATCTCTACTAAAGGGATTTTGACAACAGCTTCATCAAAAATGCTCTATAACTACGAACCCATCTTTGATGCAACTGCTGTTGCCAATGCTTATGACAAAGACATGATTGTCATTGGTAAGGCAAATATGGATGAGTTTGCCATGGGTGGTTCAACTGAAACATCTTACTTCAAACAAACCAAGAATGCTTGGGATCAAGCAAAAGTCCCTGGTGGTTCTTCAGGCGGTTCAGCGGCAGCTGTTGCGTCTGGTCAAGTGCGTTTGTCACTTGGTTCTGATACCGGTGGTTCTATTCGTCAGCCAGCTGCTTTCAATGGCGTTGTTGGGATGAAACCGACCTATGGTATGGTATCGCGTTTTGGCTTGATTGCTTTTGGTAGTTCACTTGACCAAATCGGACCATTTGCACCAACGGTTAAGGAAAATGCCCAATTACTGAATGTGATTTCAAGTTATGATACTAAGGATGCGACCTCAACTAAAAACCAAGTGGCTGATTTCACTAGCAAGATCGGTCAAGAAATTAAAGGTATGAAAATCGCTCTTCCTAAAGAATACCTTGGCGAAGGTATTGATCCTGAAATCAAGGACAATATCTTGGCAGCAGCTAAGCAGTTTGAAAAACTTGGCGCTATCGTAGAAGAAGTTAGTCTTCCTCATAGCAAGTACGGTGTGGCGGTTTATTATATTATTGCGTCTTCGGAAGCGTCGTCAAACTTGCAACGCTTTGATGGTATTCGCTATGGTTTTCGTGCTGAAGATGCAACAAATCTCGATGAAATCTATGTCAACACACGTAGTCAAGGTTTTGGCGATGAGGTGAAACGCCGCATCATGCTTGGAACGTTCAGCTTGTCATCAGGGTATTATGATGCCTACTATAAAAAGGCAGGTCAAGTGCGCACTTTGATTATTCGTGATTTTGAAAAAGTCTTTGCAGATTATGACTTGATTTTGGGTCCAACGACACCTAGCGTAGCCTTTGGTTTTGGCGACAAATCAAAAGATCCAGTTTCTATGTATTTGGCTGATCTCTTGACTATTCCAGTTAACCTGGCAGGTCTTCCAGGAATTTCAATCCCATCAGGATTTGTGGATGGCTTGCCAGTTGGCTTGCAATTGATCGGACCTAAATACAGTGAGGCAACGATTTATCAAGCAGCTGCAGCCTTTGAAGCAACAACTGACTATCACAAACAACAACCTAAAATTTTTGGAGGTGAAAACTAATGAATTTTGAAACGATCATTGGACTTGAAGTCCACGTTGAATTAAACACGAATTCTAAAATTTTTTCACCATCATCATCGCATTTTGGGCAAGAAGCTAATAGCAGCACCAATATCATTGACTGGTCTTTCCCAGGTGTTCTTCCTGTTATCAATAAAGGAGTTATTGATGCTGGGATTAAAGCATCATTGGCTTTAAATATGGATATCCATCAAGAAATGCATTTTGACCGTAAAAATTATTTCTATCCTGATAATCCAAAAGCCTACCAAATTTCTCAATTTGATGAGCCGATCGGTTACAATGGTTGGATTGAAGTTGAGTTAGAGGAAGGTTCAACCAAGAAAATCCGTATTGAGCGCGCTCACCTAGAAGAAGATGCAGGTAAAAACACACACGGAACAGATGGTTATTCTTATGTTGATCTTAACCGTCAAGGTGTCCCTTTGATTGAGATTGTTTCAGAAGCAGATATGCGGTCGCCCGAAGAAGCCTATGCCTATTTGACAGCTTTGAAAGAAGTTATCCAATACACTGGTATTTCAGATGTCAAGATGGAAGAAGGATCAATGCGTGTCGATGCCAATATCTCTCTTCGCCCTTATGGTCAAGAAGCCTTTGGCACTAAGACTGAGCTGAAAAACCTTAACTCATTTAACTATGTTCGTAAAGGGTTGCAATATGAGATTGAACGTCAAGCTAAAATTTTGCGTTCGGGTGGACAGATTCAACAAGAAACTCGCCGCTATGATGAATCAACTGGCGAAACTATTCTCATGCGTGTTAAAGAAGGGGCTGCGGACTACCGTTACTTCCCAGAACCTGACCTACCACTTTATGAAATTGATGATGCTTGGATTGAAGAAATCCGTACAGAGTTGCCAGAATTTCCAAAAGAACGCCGTGCTAAATACACATCAGAATATGGTCTTACAGCCTATGATGCTAGCCAGTTGACAGCAACTAAAGCAACTTCAGATTTCTTTGAATCAGCCGTGGCACAAGGTGGCGATGCTAAGCAAATTTCTAACTGGCTCCAAGGTGAAGTAGCACAGTTCCTCAATGCTGAAAACAAAACCTTGCCGGAAATTGGTTTGACACCTGAAAATCTTCTTGAAATGTTGTCCTTGATTGAAGATGGCACGATTTCATCTAAAATTGCTAAGAAAGTTTTTGTCCACTTGG
Source organism: Streptococcus thoraltensis DSM 12221 (assembly GCF_000380145.1). Classification (GTDB taxonomy): domain Bacteria; phylum Bacillota; class Bacilli; order Lactobacillales; family Streptococcaceae; genus Streptococcus; species Streptococcus thoraltensis. The sequence continues at coordinate 30,743 of NZ_KB904632.1, forward strand.
CTAAAAACGGTGGTTCAGCACGTGAATACGTTGAAAAAGCAGGACTTGTTCAGATTTCTGATCCAGAAGTCTTGATTCCAATTATTCACCAAGTTTTCGCTGATAATGAAGCAGCAGTTGCTGATTTCAAATCCGGAAAACGTAATGCAGACAAAGCCTTCACAGGCTTCCTTATGAAGGCAACTAAAGGACAAGCCAACCCACAAGTAGCGCTTAAACTCTTAGCGCAAGAATTGCAAAAACTGTTGGATTAAATACCAGCTTTGAAGCAAGATTGAAAGGGTTGCTGATAAGGAAACCTTTTAACTCTGACAGGTGATGTCACTAGTTTTATGAAAGGAAGAAGTTGCCTCATCATAATAAATGAAACTTTATCCCAGTTTCTATCATTGTCAGTCCAAGTATCGTCAAAAGACTATATTTTTAAAGGAACCTACAAAATAGGCTTTCTCATATTTTCATTATATTTACTAAAAAAATGTCTAGAATTTCAAACTCTAGACATTTTTTCAAAAATTGTCGTGTACTTCCTCCGATCTCTCTAGTAAACTAACAACATCATAACAGAACTATTGGAGGATACTTATGTACTTTGGACATTATGCTGTGGCAACAGCCGTAAAAGCAAAAGAACCGGAAATGCCTGTTTTACCTATCTTTTTGGCAACAGGTGCCATTGATATTATGAATGGTCTCTTTATCATGGCTGGAATTGATAAGGTAGATGCTAATCTGAACACAAAGCCTTACCTTTATTTTGATTTGACCTATATCGACTGGGATCATTCGCTCCTCATGGGAATTATTTGGTCTGTTTTGGCGGGCTTGCTAGCCTATGCGGTCTATAAAAAGGACAGGAAAATCGGCTTAACGACGGGCTTAGTTGCCTTCTCGCACTGGCTTTTAGATTTACCGCTCCATAATGGAGATATGGCACTCTATCCTGGCTCTTCTATCAAACTCGGCTGGGGCTGGTGGAGATTGCTAGGTGAGTACGGTTGGCATTTAGAAGTCTTTTTCTCCCTAGGGCTCCTTTACTACGCTTATAAGAAAAGCAAGGAATATGGCGAAAATATCTGGCCACAACTTCTCTTTATGGGGCTCCTTATGATTAACATGTCTCCGTGGTTTTCACCGATGAAAATAGTGGCAACTTTCCCAGAACCTTGGGCACACTTGGTGCATGGTTTTGCAGTCTTTATGGGCTTTATTATCCCAGGCTTTATCTTTAAATGGTTATATAAGAAGACGGGGGAAAAAGCGCGCTTAGCTTAATATCTTGAAAATCAGCTGGCTAATGTCCTTGCTATCAAGCGACATTTCCGGCTTTTTCAATTGGTAGCTGATGGCAGCGATGACACTGGCGGCAAAGATTTCTAGTAGAAAGTCATCTTTTCTCATACCGTTGTCCCGAAAAAGTAGGGTAAATTGCTCCTTAATCGCTCTTTTCCAGAGTTCTGTAAAAGCAAGATTGGTCTGTGCGACCAAAAAGGCGTGAAAGATGTGATGATGGGCAGCCACATAAGCCAAGGTCGTTTCGACAAATAAAATATCAGTGACTTGCTGGATTGGACGCCGAAAGAGCTTACGATTGATGGCAACAAGGTCTTGAATCGTTCGTTCCTCAATATCGGCTTTTAGCTCCTCAATGCTGTCGTAGTAGGTATAAAATGTCGAACGGGCAATAGGCGTTGCCTCGCAAACTCCCTTTACACGAATCTTGTCTGCTGGAATGGTTTCCCATAGGGTGATGAAGGCTTGCTGGATGTCTTTTTGGGTCTCTGTCAGTTCGTCTTTTTTCATGTTTAATCCTTTCCACTTATTTTTGAGGTTTGTTTATGTTAAAAATATAGTCAAATGTACCAAAGTTAATTCAAAAGGCTATAATATTCATTTCACGTGTATGAAACAGTACTAGTAAAGGTTTGTCGGGAAAATATATAGAGGCTGGATGGAATTTGGAGCTGGTTTTTAAAAAAATATTCATTTTGGAATAGTTTGCCAATGAAATTCATCAGAAAAACAAGGGCTTTCATTTTACCAATGACTCAAGATATTCGTCAAGATGGTGCAGCTAAGAGTATTTTCGGTGGAGCATGGCGTTGGTGATGGCGAATGTTGCCAAAAGCAATAAAATAAGGAATATTTAATCATTTTAGGGGTTATTCAGTAGATTTTAGAGAAAAATGTTACCTCAAGAGGTCTCTTTTTGATTAGTCAGAGATTTTTACTACTCTTTTTTCATATCTTATCTGTCAGTTACCGTCTTTATTGAAAGGCGTTTTAAGCATAAAATGCTTATTGTCACTATTGATAGAGTAGTGTTATAATAAAGCAAAAGCTTTTCATAAAGGAGGATGTAAAATGAAAAAGTTTAGGTATGTTGCTCTACTCCTGTCTCTAGTTTTTGTACTAGTTGCCTGTGCTAAGAGTCCAAAAGAGGAGTTTAAGTCTCGTTTAGAGTCAATGCAGGGAGAGAAAAAAGCGGCTTATCATTATAAAATTAAAGTTAAAGATTTCCAACCTGGTCAAAACGCAGCCTCGATTCAAGGTATTGACGATATTGTTGGTAAAACACTCGAAGCCAAATTGAGTCAAGACTTGACGAAAAATGCTTTTGCTATTTCGGTTGATTTATCAAACATTGATCCAAAATTTTCTGATTTTGATTTGATTTATAAAGGTGATAAAGGCTATATGAGTGTTCAGCCTATGCTTGCTATGAATAATGTTTCTACTAAAGAGGCAGAAGGTAAGTACGTTGATATCGAAGAAATATCTGGTGAAAAAATACCGTCTTTCAAAGAAGCTACTAAAGATAGCAAAGCAGACTTGTCATGGCTGGATAAGATTGATGAGAAGCATTTTAAGAAAGATGGAGACGATGTTAGTGTAAGTTTGACCATGAACCAACTTTTCAAAGTTTATAAATCAGCCTTGAAGCAACTTGATGATGATAAGGAAACAGCTGAGCAATTGGAGACTTACTTGAACTTGGCAAAGGCATCTTTATCAGATAAGTCTAAGGCAACCTTGACACTTGGAAAAGATGGTGATCTTAAGACACGTATGTCCATGATTTATGCTAAAGGGATGGACACATTTGTAAAATCCATTGATATAGATGTTAATGCTAAAAAAGCAGCGTACAAAGCTCCTAAGCTACCAAAATCTTCTGATATTCTTAGCCAAAAAGAATTGGAAAGTCTTTTAATGGATAATACAAAATTATCAGATCAAGATTTTAATGAGATATACAATAACATTAAAGGTGAACTAGATAATACCTCTAAAGAAAGTCTTGAAGCATTTATTACAGAATCAAAACCTTACCTAACAGATGAACAATTAAAAAAACTTGAAGATTTAGCCAATCAAGCAAAAGGTTAGGTGAACGAAAAACAGTCCTCGGGCTGTTTTCTTTATAATCTCATCTTCTGATAAAAATCGTCTTTGGAGTATCATCAAATGATACATAGAAAATGCCTTTTTATCCCCCAAAATAAATGCCCTGAGTAAGGAGGGCAGGGAAAAAATGTTGTCAAAAACGTGCTAGGCAAGGTTTGACAATAGATATAATAGTGATGCCATTTCAGGAGGAAAATAAATGAAAATTATTTGGAAAATTTTGAATTCAAAGGTACCCTTGTGGTGCCTACTAGTTGTTTTATTGTTCGCAGCAGGTTCCTATGTCAAGGGGTACATTCAAAACAGTAATAAGGTGGAAAAATCTTATTCAATGATAACATCGTTAGAAAAAGCAGAAGAAGTTGTTTTTTTGAATGCTGGCATTCAAACTGTAGAGACTGAATCTGACGATACGGAGCTTTTTGATGCAATAAAAGTCCCGTTTTCAAAAAAGAAAGCCATCATAATTCTTAATTATAAAGCTAAATTTGGTATCAAAAAGCCTGTCAAAATAAATAAAAAAGCAGATAATACCTATCAAATTATTGTTCCTAAATTTGAATTTATAGGTCATGAATTGAATGATAAGAATGGCTATGAAGTATACGATAAGTCAGGAGAACTGCTAAGTATAGGAACAAATGATATTGATACAGGAAGTATTGTAACCAAGTCATTATCCTCTAAGAAGCAGAAAAAATACTTAAAAGACTACAATGCTTTGATTAAAGAATCTGCTAAAGATTACTACAATAATTTATTCAAGATGATTGATTCAGAAGCTAAGTTAGAATTTATCTTCCAGTAACCTTACTATTTGATGTTTCTTATGGGATGAGTTTCTGAACGATCTAAAATGATTAAGAAATTGAGAGAGCACATACACCTTTTAGATGTTATTGTGCTATTGATAATCTGTTTAAAAGTTAAAAATTTGATTCTTTTCGAACAAAGTGTTCCATATTTGAAATGTTTGCGATGTGATAAAAGTTCTTGAAACTTACTAATTTTAGGAAGTTGGATGATGTTAGAATCTAGGTTCAAATCTTAGGTATGAGGTATGGAGCCTAGAGGAAATTGTTTCTCGCTTAGGGAAAATTTCAGAGAAGATTTAGTCTATAATCGAAAGCTGATTCACATTTGTAAGTGAATTGGCTTTTTTATCAATAATCTAAAGATGAACCTTACTAGAGAGTAGCTTGATGTTAAAAAGTGACTAAAATATCTTCAGCTACTTCAATAAAAGGAGTAAGGATGTCCAAGAGAAGATTAGATGAGAGGAACATTCTATCAATTTTGTTAGTGTCACATTGATGCGAGCCAAATTCTCCTAAGAATAAAACATAGGTAGGGCATGTCGTCAACTTTGTTAATGATTCGTTACATTGGCTACTCTTTTAGAATTTTATAATTGATCATTATATTATAGTATTCGAGTGTCAAAAAAGAGGTCTAGAAGTTAGGCGCAGGAGATTTTTTGACCAATTATTGACGAGGGACTTTCCGTAAAAAGAGCTTTGCTATTTTCCCAAAGAAATCAAAGTGTGCTATAATAAAGAGTAATATTATATTTTTTGGAGAATGTATTGGCTATTGAAGATTATAGGCCAGACCATGTGGTTGAGGCTGTTTATGATTTGCGGGCGGACGATTTGCTTCGCCAAGGTATTCGTGCGGTCTTAGTTGATTTGGACAATACCTTGATTGCCTGGAATAATCCTGATGGTACAGATGAGCTGAGAGCTTGGTTGGATGAAATGACTCAGGCAGATATTCCAGTTGTTGTTGTGTCGAATAACAATCATGCGCGTGTTAAACAAGCAGTAGAACGATTTGGTGTAGACTTTGTTAGTCGAGCCTTAAAGCCTTTCACACGTGGAATTGACATTGCTATCGGTCGCTATGGATTTGATAAATCAGAAGTTGTTATGGTTGGCGATCAATTAATGACAGATATTCGCGCAGCACACCGTGCAGGCATTCGTTCTATACTAGTGAAACCAATCGTAGCATCTGATGCTTGGAATACCAAAATCAATCGTGCGAGAGAACGCCGTGTCTGGGCTAGATTAGAAGACAAATACGGCAAAATTATCTATCAAAAAGGAATTTAATGGAAGAATTAATATGTATTGGCTGTGGAGCCATCATTCAAACCGAGAACAAAGAAAAAGCGGGATTTACCCCGAAGAGTGCCTTGGAAAAAGGACTTGAAACAGGAGAACTTTATTGTCAACGTTGCTTCAGATTACGTCACTACAATGAAATAGTTGATGTCAATATTTCAGACGATGAATTTTTAAAACTCTTACATGAAGTCGGTGACAGCGATGCTCTGGTTGTTAATGTCATTGATATTTTTGATTTTAATGGTTCTGTGATTCCTGGCTTGCCTCGTTTTGTATCAGGAAATGACGTTCTTCTTGTTGGGAATAAAAAAGATATTTTACCTAAGTCAGTCAAAGACGCCAAGGTGACGCAATGGCTTACTGAAAGAGCCCATGAAGAAGGGTTTAGACCAGTTGATACTATTTTGACGAGTGCGCAGAATAAAACAGCCATCCGTGATTTGATTGATGCTATCGAAAAATACCGTCACGGGCGAGATGTTTTTGTGGTTGGGGTAACTAATGTTGGTAAATCAACCCTCATCAATGCTATTATTCAAGAAATTACTGGAGACAAGGATGTGATTACCACCTCACGTTTCCCAGGGACAACGCTTGATAAGATTGAAATTCCGCTTGACGATGGTTCTTACATCTATGATACGCCAGGAATTATTCACCGTCATCAAATGGCGCATTACCTGACAGCTAAAAACCTCAAATATATTAGTCCCAAAAAGGAAATCAAACCTAAGACTTATCAGTTAAATTCAGGACAGACCCTCTTTTTAGGCGGTTTGGGACGTTTTGACTTTGTCTCAGGTCAAAAGCAAGGCTTTACAGCTTATTTTGATAATAATTTAGAACTACACCGCACCAAATTAGATGGGGCAGACGCTTTTTACGAAAAACATGCAGGAAGTCTCTTGACGCCACCATCTAACAAGGAAAAAGCTGATTTTCCCAAATTAGTTCGTCATGAGTTCACTGTCAAAGATAAAACGGATATTGTCTTTTCAGGACTTGGTTGGGTTCGTGTCAATACGACTCAAGAAAATCCGACAGTCGTCGCTGCTTGGGCACCAGAAGGTGTATCAGTGCTGGTCCGAAAAGCCTTGATTTAAATAATAGAAAAAGAAAGATTTTATGTCACTAACAAGTAAACAACGTGCCTTCCTGAAATCAGAAGCGCATTCCTTAAAACCCATTGTTCAAATTGGAAAAAATGGTCTTAATGATCAAATTAAAACCAGTGTTCGTCATGCCTTAGATGCTCGTGAATTGATTAAAGTAACGCTTCTTCAAAATACTGATGAGGACATTCACGATGTAGCTGAAACACTCGAAGACGAAATCGGCTGTGATACAGTCCTCAAAATTGGTCGTATCTTAATTCTCTTTAAAGAATCAGCCAAAAAAGAAAATCGCAAACTCTCGCCAAAAGTGAAAGCCTTAAAATCAAACTAAACAAACTAAATAATCGTATCGTGTAAGGAGTAGCTATGCCCATTGAGCTCTTAACTCCCTTTACCAAAGTGGAGCTAGAAGAAGAGAAAAAAGAAACTGACCGCAAGCAAGTCGGTATTTTAGGGGGAAATTTTAACCCTGTTCATAATGCTCACTTGGTAGTCGCAGACCAGGTTCGCCAACAATTAGGATTGGATCAAGTTTATCTCATGCCTGAGTTTGAGCCACCACATGTAGATCATAAAGAGACTATTGATGAGAAGCATCGGCTTAAAATGTTGGAATTGGCAATTCAAGATGTTCAAGGTTTAGCTATTGAAACGATTGAACTTGAACGCAAGGGCATTTCATATACCTATGAAACCATGAAACTTCTCACAGAGAAGAATCCTGATGTGGATTACTACTTTATCATCGGTGCCGATATGGTTGATTATTTACCAAAATGGCATAAGATTGATGAACTTGTTCAAATGGTTCAGTTTGTCGGTGTTCAACGTCCTAAATATAAGGCAGGAACATCCTATCCAGTCATCTGGGTTGATGTCCCTCTCATGGACATCTCATCAAGCATGATACGCGATTACATCAAAAAAGACCGTCAACCTAATTACCTCCTTCCAAAACCAGTTTTGGATTATATTGAAGAAGAAGGACTTTACCGATGAGTTACCAATCCTACACAGCCTATAGCAGGGATCAACTTTTGGAAAAACTGCAGTCAGTCATGAGTGCCAAACGCTTTACTCACGTTTTAGGAGTGGAGCGGGCAGCTATAGAATTAGCTCGCTTAAATGGCTATGATGAGGTCAAAGCAGGATTGGCAGGGCTATTACATGATTACGCCAAAGAAAGTTCTGATCAAGAGTTTTTAAATCTGATTGATAAATACCACTTGGATCCTGATTTAAAACACTGGAACAATAATGTCTGGCATGGTGTTGTTGGCATATATAAAATCCAAGAAGAGCTTGGCTTAAAAAATCCAGAAATCTTGCGTGCTATTGAAATCCATACGATTGGTGCGGCGGAGATGACAACCTTGGATAAAATTGTTTATGTAGCCGATTATATTGAACACAATCGTGATTTTCCTTTGGTTGCAAAAGCGCGAGAGATTGCGCAGCAAGATCTTAATCAGGCTGTGGCTTACGAAACGGTTAATACGGTAGCCTTTCTAGCACAAAAAGCGCAGCCCATTTACCCAAAAACCATCGAAACTTACAACAGTTTTTTGAAATATATGAAAGAAGTTTAATAAAAGAATGAACAAAACAGAATTACTTGAATTGATTGTCAAAGCAGCTGATGAAAAACGTGGCGAAGATATTCTCGCCCTTGACTTAGCTGGCTTGACAAGTGTGACGGACTATTTCGTCATTGTTAGCTCAACTAATAGTCGTCAATTAGAAGCTATTGCAGATAATATCCGTGAGAAAGTTAAAGAGGCTGGTGGGGATCCTAGTCATATCGAAGGTGATAGTAAAACGGGCTGGGTTCTATTAGATCTTAACGATGTTGTGGTTCATATTTTCTCAGAAGATGAACGTTTCCGCTATAATCTTGAAAAGCTTTGGCATGAAGCGCCTGAAGTAGATGTAGCAGAGTATCTTGCATAAAAAAATAAACCTTGCTAAAAGCAAGGTTTTTGAAAATTGAAAGGATGGAGCGGCTATTTCGACGCGTCAATTAGAATACCTACCAAGGACTTTGGAAAAACGACAGACTCTCTCGAGTTAGTTGATAAAAGGTTATTCTTTTCTTTTTGCAGTTAATGTTATCACGGCCGCACTTTGTATCATGAAAAAAAATTACGAAACTTTTGCATCGGTTTATGATGCTATCATGGATGATGCCTTATACGATTTGTGGACAGATTTTTCACTGCGTCATTTACCAAAATCTAAACACCGTAACAAATTATTGGAATTAGCTTGTGGAACTGGAATCCAGTCTGTTCGTTTCTCGCAAGCAGGATTTGATGTCACTGGTTTGGATTTGAGTCAGGAAATGCTGGCTATCGCCGAAAAGCGTGCCAAATCAGCTAAGGAAAAGATTGCTTTTCAACAAGGCAATATGCTCGATCTATCAAAAGCTGGTAAATATGATTTTGTGACTTGTTATTCAGATTCAATTTGTTATATGCAAGATGAAGTTGAAGTAGGGGATGTTTTCAAGCAAGTTTATGATTGCTTGAAAGATGATGGTGTTTTCATCTTTGATGTTCACTCAACCTATCAAATAGATGAGATTTTTCCGGGATATTCTTATCATGAAAATGCGGAAGAATTCGCTATGGTTTGGGATTCTTTTGAGGATGAAGCTCCCCATTCTGTGGTTCACGAGTTAACCTTCTTTATCCAAGATGAAGATGGTCGCTTTACGCGATTTGATGAAGTCCACGAAGAACGCACTTACGAAATTTTAACCTACGATATCCTCCTTGAACAAGCAGGATTTAAGTCCTTCAAACTTTATGCTGACTTTGAAGACAAGGAACCAACGAAAACCAGTAAGAGATGGTTTTTTGTAGCTCAAAAATAATGAGGTGGTTATGATAGTTACCGGTATCATTGCAGAATTTAACCCTTTCCACAATGGGCACAAATACTTACTTGAAAAAGCTGAAGGTCTTAAAATAGTAGCTATGTCTGGAAACTTCATGCAACGTGGTGAACCTGCTTTTGTGGATAAGTGGACCAGATCTGAGATGGCGTTGAAAAATGGAGCAGACCTCGTTGTTGAGTTACCCTTTTTAGTGACCGTCCAATCAGCTGATTATTTTGCGGATGGTGCGGTGAGCATTTTATCAAAGTTAGGTATTGACCAGCTAGCTTTTGGCACGGAAGAATTGATTGACTATAATCGCATGGCTGAGATTTATGCGACAAAGCAAAAGGATATACAGGCTTACCTTGACTCCTTGCCAGTTCATCTGACTTATCCCCAAAAAAGCCAGCAGATGTGGGAAACTTTTACGGGCATTTCTTTTACGGGAAATACGCCAAATCATATTCTGGGATTGGCTTATACTAAAGCTTGTGCAGTCAGAAAGGTAGGCTTGCAGCCGATTAAACGCCTTGGAGCAGGATTTCATTCGGAAAGTAAAGAAGGAGCCATCGCTTCAGCAACAGCCATCCGTAAGCATAGAAGTGATCAGGATTTTGTGGAAAAGTCGGTGCCTAATGCAGCGCTTTTACAGGCTTGTCCACAGCTTTCATGGGATAACTATTTTCAATTGTTGAAATATCAAATACTGACTCATCCTGATTTAACTAAAGTTTTCCAAGTTAACGATGAATTGGCTAGCCGTATTCAGGCAGCAATAAAGCAAGCCTCGTCTGTTGAAGAGCTTGTGGATAAAGTGACTACCAAACGTTTTACTAAAGCCAGAGTAAGGCGGCTTTTGACTTACATTTTAGTCAATGCTGTGGAAAAACCATTACCAGAAGGTATTCGGCTGTTAGGATTTTCCCAAAAAGGGCAGGAACACTTGAAAAGTGTGAAAAAGTCTGTGGATATTGTTAGTCGTATTGGGGCTAGACCTTGGGATGAAACCACTCAAAGGGCTGATGCTATCTATCAACTGGGTCATCCTCAACTCAAGGAACAGAATTTGGGAAGAATTCCACTGGGAATTAAATCTAATCATTGACCCTAGGGGAATTTTACGAAATCCTGCCAAAGTGCTATAATAATAAAGTCATTGGTTCTTATTTTAAGACCAAAATCATAACAAATATAAGAGGTGAATCCCATGGGACGTAAGTGGGCAAATATTGTTGCAAAAAAAACAGCTAAAGATGGTGCAACGTCTAAGGTTTATGCTAAATTTGGCGTCGAAATCTACGTAGCAGCCAAACAAGGTGATCCAGATCCTGAGACTAACTCAGCATTAAAATTCGTTATCGATCGTGCTAAGCAAGCACAAGTACCAAAACACGTTATTGATAAAGCTATTGATAAAGCCAAAGGTAACACTGATGAAACTTTCGTAGAAGGTCGTTACGAAGGTTTTGGACCTAACGGCTCTATGATTATCGTTGATACTTTGACCTCAAATGTTAACCGTACGGCAGCTAATGTTCGTGCAGCATACGGTAAAAATGGTGGTAACATGGGTGCTGCTGGTTCTGTTTCATATATGTTCGATAAAAAAGGTGTTATCGTTTTTGCAGGTGATGATGCTGACGCAGTGTTTGAGCAATTGCTTGAAGCTGATGTCGAAGTGGATGATGTGGAAGAACTTGAAGGAACTATCACTGTTTATACAGCGCCAACTGATCTTCACAAAGGACTTGAAGCCCTTCGCCAATCAGGTATTGAAGAATTCCAAGTAACAGAGCTTGAGATGATTCCACAATCTGAAGTAGTGCTTGAGGGTGAAGAGTTAGCAACATTTGAAAAACTCGTTGATGCTCTTGAAGATGACGACGATGTTCAAAAAGTGTACCACAATGTGGCAGATTTCTAATTAGAGATGGAGGCTCATGCCTCTTTTTTTGTTATAACTGTTTTTGATAACTTATCATAAAAAAGAAGCATTAGTCACTTCCTGTAAACTTTGTTATCATATCAACTAAACCTATAATATCGTCAAATGAATTAGCTTTCAGAACAAGGAGTTGAAACGCGGACAGTACTCGATTTTTATTGAGTATGAGTAGGGCAAGTCGACAGTGACCATGTCTCAAAGTTAATTCAAAAGACTATAATATTAGAATGGAGCTTGTATATGCGGAAGAATCTATTTTTAGGATTAACAATTTTAACAGGTTTAGTGATGTCACCTTTGGCACATGCCAAAGAAAAAGAGGTAGTTGTGGCAACAGCGGGAGATATTCGCCCCTTTTCTTTTGAAAAGAAGGGACAGTTGACAGGGTATGATATTAACGTTTTAAAAGCAGCAGATAAGCTGATTGATGACTATCAATTTACCTATAAAAAGACCAGTTGGGAAAGTATTTTTGTTGGTTTAGATAGTGGTCATTACCAAGTCGCAGCTAATAATTTGAGTTACACTAAAGAACGTGCGGATAAGTATCTTTACTCTAAACCGATTGCAACCAATCCCTTAGTTCTTGTGAGCCCAAATAATGCCAAAGTGAATCAACTCAATGATATTGGTGGTTTAACAACGCAAGATGATACAGGAACTTCGACAGCTAAGTTAGTCTCAGATTGGAATAGCAAGCATAAGGATAATCCTTCAACAATTGATTATTCTGGTGAGGATGTCTCTAAAAGATTATTTGACTTGGAAAATGGCGAATTTGACTACTTAATCTTTGATAAACTATCAGTTGAAACAATTATAAAACAGAAAAGCTTGGATTTACACGTCACTGAAATTAAGACTAAAGATAATCCAAATAATTACATTATTTTCGCAGATGATCAAGAAGAACTGCAAAAATCTTTTAACGAGGCTTTAGAAAAACTTCAAGAATCAGGTAAATTAGAAAAGTTGAGTAAAACATATCTAGGTGGAGTTTATCTTACTCATGATAATACCCATCGCTAGAAAAAGAATCGAGAATAAAATTTTGCATGTTACTCTTTTTCAGCCTTTTCTTAGGTCTAGCGTGCTTTTTTAAAAGAAAAACTGTTAAGACAATGACAAAGCAAAGTCATTGTCTTATTTTTTACGCTTTTGTCAGCAGTGTTAGCAGACTGCATGAGTGCTTATACTCTTCGAAAATCAAAAGCAGACCTTGTTGACATGGTTTGATGAAGACAGTTCTATCGGCATCGGCGGCGGCTGGTCTGTTTTTGATGTTCATTGAGTATAAATGGTGAGAGGATTAGGTGGTATCTTTTGGTTGTTTAAAGATATGTTTTTAGAAAAGCAAAATGAGTTATATGGGGCTACGGCAGTCCCAAGACTCGTCAGCTTCTATTAGCCTTTTGCCTTAACAAGGGTTATTAAAACTTAAGTGCTCTGGTAGTCATTGTCCTTGCTTGTCTAATACAGTGTTTTTCTTTAGAACAGTTCCGCTAATTTTCAAAGCTAGACTAATCTTAACATAAAAGTAGCAGACAAGAGCATTTGTCAGAAACTAGAAGACTCTAATTTTGAGGCATTGTCATCTATGCTTACTAAAAGAGTATGGGAGACGATGAATGATAGGAAATAATGCTCTTTGTGGAGAATAGTCCACATTTCATAAAGAATCGACCATAGTAAAAACGCTTACATTTGCTAAAATAAAAGCATATCAATAGTTAATCACAAATAAACCGATCTCTTAGAAGGAGGAGCTATGAAACGCCATTATTTAATTGCCAGTCATGGTCATTTAGCCAGTGGTCTTCAGCATTCACTGCAGATATTGACGGGACGCGGTGAAGAATTTACGGTCATTGATGCTTATGTTGATGACAGTGACTATACTGCTACTTTAACGGACTTTGTTAAGCAACTAGCTTCAGATGAACAAGGACTTATTTTTACCGATTTATTGGGAGGTAGCGTGAACCAAAAAGTGGTTCAGACCTTGATGGATACCCCTAAAGACAATGTATTTTTAATTTCAAATACGAACTTGGCAACTATTTTGTCATTAGCATATGCTAAGCCAGATGAAGAATTAACGCTAGAAGATATCCATCAGGTGATTGCAGAATCACAAGTGACGGCTGTAGATTTAGCCTTGACTAACAATGACGAAGTTGATTTTTTTGACTAATAATAAGATGAGGAGAAGAAAATGATTACACAAATTCGCGTAGATGATCGCCTAATTCATGGACAGGTCGCAGTTGTTTGGACTAAGGAATTGAATGCTCCACTGTTGGTGGTTGCTAATGATGAAGCAGCAGCTAATGAGATTACCCAAATGACGTTGAAGATGGCAGTGCCAAATGGTATGAAATTACTTATTCGTTCGGTAGAAGATGCTATCGCTGTTTTCAATGATCCACGCGCACAAGATAAACGGATTTTTGTTATTGTAAACACCATCCGAGACGCGACTGAAATTGCTAAGAAGGTACCAAGTGTAGAAACTGTTAATGTAGCAAACGTAGGACGTTTTGATAAGTCAGATCCTGCCTCAAAAGTCAAATTGGCATCTAGTTTATTGTTGAATCCAGATGAACTTGAAGCAGCTAAGGAATTGGTTAGCTTATCTCATGTAGAGGCTTACAATCAAGTGCTACCGACAAATACTAAAGTCAGCTTAGCGCAATTACTAGGATAGAAAGAGAGAGGTTAATATATGTTAGTACCTGCAACAATGGCAGCCTTAGCTGTTTTAATCTGTTTTGGAGGGAACTATTTAACAGGGCAAAGCATGATGGAGCGTCCGCTTGTCGTTGGTTTAGTAACGGGCTTGCTCCTTGGTGATATGAAGACTGGTATTTTACTTGGGGCTTCCTTGGAAGCACTGTTCCTTGGAAATGTTAATATTGGTGGCGTTATTGCTGCAGAGCCTGTAACAGCAACAGCTATGGCGACGACTTTTGCCATTGTTTCCAATATTGATCAAAAAGCAGCGATGACGCTAGCTGTTCCTATCGGTATGTTAGCAGCTTTTGTTGTCATGTTTTTGAAGAATGTTTTCATGAATATTTTTGCTCCAATGGTTGATAAGGCAGCAGCAGAAAACAATCAGAGAGCTCTAGTTGGCTTGCATTACGGAACATGGATCATCTATTATTTGATTATTGCCATGATTTCATTTATTGGTATTTTAGTTGGAAGTGGAGCAGTTAATAGCTTTGTTGAAAATATCCCTGAACCATTGATGAATGGTTTGAGTGCAGCTGGTGGCTTGCTTCCTGCGGTTGGTTTTGCTATGTTGATGAAATTATTGTGGTCCAATAAACTAGCTGTCTTTTACCTTTTAGGGTTTGTTTTAACAGCTTATTTACAATTGCCAGCGGTAGCTGTAGCTGTATTGGGTGTAATTATCTGTGTGCTAGTTTCGCAACGTGACCTTGAACTTGATGCCGTTAGTCGCGGGGCTAACCAGGTTGCTACGACTTACGATTCAAAAGAAGCTGAAGAGGAGGACTTTTTCGCATGAAATCTCAAGAAAATCTTACCGTCGAAGAGCGAAAGATGTTGCGTTCAGTTTTCTGGCGCTCATGGACGATGAATGCCAGCCGTACAGGTGCCACCCAATACCATGCTATCGGTGTCATCTATACGTTATTACCTGTTATTAACCGTTTTTACAAAACAGATAAAGAAAAGGCGGAAGCCATTATCCGTCACACGACTTGGTTTAATGCTACCATGCATATCAATAATTTCATTATGGGTTTGGTAGCATCTATGGAGAAGAAAAACAGCGAGGATCCTAACTTTGATCCTAGTTCTATTACAGCTGTCAAAGCGTCTCTTATGGGACCTATATCAGGTGTCGGTGATTCCTTTTTCTGGGGGATTCTACGTGTTATTGCCGCAGGTATAGGGATTTCCTTAGCTAGTACAGGTTCTGCTATGGGAGCTGTTGTCTTCTTACTTCTGTACAATATTCCTGCCTTTTTGGTGCATTACTATAGTCTTTATAGTGGTTACTCTGTTGGAGCTAACTTCATTAAGAAATTATACGAATCCGGTGGTATGAAAATTGTAACCAAAGCATCAAGCATGTTAGGGTTGATGATGGTTGGTTCAATGACTGCTTCTAGTGTTAAATTTAAAACAATTTTGACAGTGTCGGCTAAAGGAGCTAAGGAAGCTGCTGAAATTCAGACTTATCTTGATCAACTATTTGTGGGAATCGTACCATTAATGGTAACACTTGCCGCCTTTTGGTTGCTACGTAAAAAAGTTAACATCAACTGGATTATGTTCGGTATCATGTTACTTGGTATTGCACTTGGTTTACTTGGTATTTGCTAATTATTCATCGTTGTAAACGTTTGAGGTATTTATCTCAAACGTTTTTCGCTAGCTAATCCTCAATGGAAATCAGACTAGGCAACGCCGATGCCGATAGAACTGTCTTCATCAAATCAAGTCAAAACGGTCTGAATTTGATTTCCAAAAAGTATAAGGCAGAAAAATTCGAAACACACAAAATAAGTTAAATTGATAAGGTGACTTCTCAAGATGGGAAGAAGCCTCCTGCTAGCTTAGGCAAGGGTCAGCCTTTCTTATCGGATAAAAAGATAGGGGCTAGATTTTACTATAATTCATAGCACTGTTCAATGATTGAAGAAGCAAGTAAGCAGAAATGTCTTATTAGCTTGAGCCGAAAAGAGCAATGAAAGAGAGATTGAAATAGTCGGAAAAGGTGTTTCACTATTTCAATGCCAATTTGCTATAATGGATATGGAAGCGTTTCAGACTAAAGTAGGAGATTTATGGAAGAAAAGTTTAAACTGACTTTACAAAAGGATATTGTCAATCATTTTTCACACCAGGCATTATTATTATCAGCTCTCTTAATTGCCTTTTTCTTATTGTTTGCGCTTGTCCCACAACAATATGGTATTTATCGTGATTCTAGGGTAATCTCAAAAACCTACGACAAGTTTGTGACGCATCACGAGCGCTTATTAGGTGACCTTAGTCAAGGTTCTATCAAGCAATACCTCTCTCATAAACCGGTTGAGCGAGAGGTTTTTCATGATTTTTATAGTGAGCGCTCCTTGTTAAATGTTCGCTCTAATCTGCTTGTTTTTAATGCCGCACAGGATCTTCAACTCATTACAGATCATCAATTAACACCTCTGGCTCAGTCCCTACAATTAAAATTGGTGATGGAACAAAGCATTGATAAGCCGATAAAAACCAGTGTTATTATAGATGGGGAAGGAAACCATTACCTCGCAATGATTGCTGCGATTGAGGATGCTAATCGTTTAGTTGGCTATTCAGTATTAGTGATCAATGGCGATGACTTTTTGACTTTGTTAAAATCGTTGGATTCGCGATACCTTATTTTTGATGATTATCAATCACCATTTTTAAGTAATAGCGAGCAATTTATGACTGGTAGTTTAGGAAAAGTGGACGAGAAGATCATGCCTAAGCGGTTATTTTTTTCTAAGCATAAAGCTTACTTGAGTCAGACCTCTTCATTGACGCCAGAAATGAGAGTAACTGTTTATCGCCAATTACTGCCTTTGACAGCCCTGCTGGTATTTGCCATGTGTCTATCAGCTAGCATCTTTACGGCTTTATGGTGGCAGTCGAAACAATTAGGAGATAAAATTGCTACTAAGAACTCCTTGGCAATTGAAACGTTGGTATCAGAGATGGAGGCTATTTCACAAGGTGAAAAACAAAACATCGACTTAAAGACAGACGATGAGTTTACTTATTTGGCGGATCAGATGAATCAGATGATTCAGCGCCTCTACCAATTGAGTCAAAAGGCTTTGCAGCTAGAAAAGGAAAGGCAAACTTTTGAAAGGCGTATGCTGGAAGCACAGTTTCATCCGCATTTTTTATATAATACTTTAGAAACCATTTTAATCACTAGTCAGTTTGATCCTGAACTGACTGAAACGATTGTTCTTCGTTTAACGACTTTGCTGCGTTATAGCCTGAATCATGACCATCAGCAAGAAACCATTGCTAACGATATGGCTATTGTGGAGTCTTATTTACAGATTAATCAAGTGCGATTCGAGCAGTTAAGTTACCATCTCACTTATGATGATAGCCTTAAAGACATAACGATACCAAAACTGGCACTCTTGCCCCTTGTGGAAAATAGTATAAAATATGGATACCGTTATCGACATGACCTAATTGTTAATATCACTATCAAGAAAATAGCTGGTTATCTATACTTAACTGTAGAGGATAATGGTCCAGGGATTAGCAAAGAACGACAGGAACAAATATTGGCTAATTTACAGACAATGGATAGTCACCATGGCTTGATTAATTCTTATCGTCGCTTGGCTCATCAATTTCATCATGTCGAGCTTGACTTTGAGCGCACAAGCCTTGGCTTTAGTATCACATTTAAGGTAAAGGAGGATGGTTTTGTATAAATTATTAATCGTAGAGGATGAACATCTCATCCGAAAGTGGCTAAGATACGCGATTGACTACGATAGTTTGGGAATTATTGTGATTGGAGAGGCAAAAGATGGGCAAGAAGGTGCCCAAAAAATCAAAGAGCTAAAACCAGATATTGTTCTGACGGATATTAATATGCCAATTATGTCTGCTTTTGAGATGTTTGAAGCTAGCAAAGACCACAACTACAAAAAAATTATTCTCTCTGGCTATGCTGATTTTAGCAATGCTAGAGAAGCGATTCACCATGGTGCTGTTGAGTTTTTAACGAAACCATTAGATAAAGATGCCTTGTTTAGTTGTCTCGGAAAAATCATCTCCCAATTAAGAGAAAGAGAACAGTTGAATACTCAAGCCATTACCCAAACTTATATAGACCTCCCTGCGCTAACAGATACGATGCCAGACTCTGTCGAAATGGTTGTGACATGGATTCACAAGCACTATAAAGAAAAGATAACGATTGCACAAATGGCGCACGATATTGGCTATAGTGAAAGCTATCTGTATAATATTGTCAAAAAGTATTTACAGACGACCATTAACGATTACATCAATCAATACCGTATTAGTTTAGCAATTCAGCTTCTGATGGACCAGCCTGATAAATTAGTTTATCAATTAGGCGAAGAAGTAGGTTACAGTGATTACCGCTATTTTGATCGTGTTTTTAAAAAATATGTCGGAATGACTGTTAACCAATTCAAAAAGCGGCATACAGTAGAAAAGTAGAGAAAGGAGGTTATCTTGCGTCGATTTACGTTAACTGCTAAGTTAGTGAATATTATTATTTTAGCGATATTAATAGTAGGGGCTTTGGTTAAAAGTGGTTACTTTTCAAAGGAAACCTATATAAAACCAGCGGAGTTAACCATATATTCCCCTAATAGTCCTGCAATGCTACGCGAGATGATTCCAGCTTTTGAAAAAAAATATGGCATTAATGTAAAACTTGTTGAAAACGGAACAGGCGAATTGGTCAGTCAGATACGACAAGGACTTGGAAAAACACCGGATGTTTTTTTCGGAGGCATTTACACTCAGTTTGCCAATAACGAAGACCTGTTTTTACCCTATCGTTCCGAAGCAGTAGACAAATTATTAGAAAACTATAGGGATTCAAGTGCGATAGCAACCGCTTATACGATTAATGGCAATGTGTTGTTAGTCAATAAAGATTTAACGAAGGACATGTCTATTGAAAGCTATCAAGATTTACTCAATCCGGAACTAAAAGGTAAAATTGCTTATGCTGATCCAAGAAGTTCATCAAGCGCTTTTTCACAATTAACTAGCATGTTGATTGCTAAAGGCGGTTACGAGAGTGACGCAGCATGGTCATTTGTCAAAAAACTGACAGGTAACTATGGGGGTGTTTCTCCTACAAGTTCTTCAGCTGTTTATCAAT
This sequence comes from Streptococcus thoraltensis DSM 12221, assembly GCF_000380145.1. Classification (GTDB taxonomy): domain Bacteria; phylum Bacillota; class Bacilli; order Lactobacillales; family Streptococcaceae; genus Streptococcus; species Streptococcus thoraltensis. The sequence goes on from NZ_KB904632.1 coordinate 50,124, forward strand.
CAGTAGCCGATGGGAAGATGGCAGTTGGTTTGACTTATGAGGCGCCAAGTTTAAAATTAATTGAAAATGAAACTAATTTGTCTCTTGTGTATCCCAAAGAAGGCACTGTCTTTGCCCCGTCTTCAATGGCAATTTTAAAAAAAGCAGAGCATTTAGAAAACGCTAAATTATTTATTGATTTTATGGTATCCAAAGAAGTACAGGATGCTTTAGGAAAGTTAACCACCAATCGTCCTATTCATAAGGAAGCCCAGCTTAATCCTAGTATGAAACCTTTAGAAGACATCAAAACTATTAAAGAGGATTATGGTTATGTAACCAAACATCAATCGCAGATTCTTGAGCGTTATACTAAACTCGTTCCCTAGATGATGTAGTCTTTTGAATTACCTTTGCTACATAGTTACTTTCGACTTGCCGTACGCGAGTACTGTCTGCGTCTCAGTTCCTTGTTCTGAAAGTTAATTCATTTGACTATAATAACTTGATGAATAAGACAATTAGCTTGTAGAAAAATTGCTTTGCCTTTTTGCCACAATATATTTCTGGATTTACACAATCGCCCATTTCCAAGTTAGAAGACTTTGATTCCAGACTAAAAACTAATGAACACTGCCATCGCGAAACGTCTTCATAGCTCCATCTCTGCCATCCAACGACACAACGACAGTTAGAACAGTTTACTTTTAAGAAAAATCACCAACACTCTTTCGAATTTATAGAGAACCATGTGACACAAGTCAATCCTATCTTTCCAACTGCCTTCAGAACGTTTGAGAAGTAAAAAGGTTGCATCATCACTAACACTCTTGAATCCCGTTATTCTAAAGCAAAAGATCAAGCCACCAACAAACTCTTTAAAACTAATACTCAATGAAAATCAAAAGCAAACTAGGCAACGCCGACACAGATAGAACTAAAGTCCATCAAATCACGTCAATAAGGTCTGCTTTTGATTTTTGAAGAGTATAAAACACCCATCGCTTTGAATATGTAAAAAGAGAGAACCAATCGATTCTCTCTTATGTTTAGCTATAGGTCACTCAACTGCAGTTGAGTGTCCTCAATTCTAAGGAATTTATTTTCCAGTCTGATCCTAGATCAAATGGTCTAGGATTTTTGTTAGTTTCCATTTCCAGGAGTGGCTGGTTGAGGAGTACTATCGTTGGTGCCATTTCCTTGACTATTGCCTTGGTTTACGTTTGGTTGTTCGGCATTTTGTGAGGATGTATTACCGTTGTTTTGGGTGGATGCAGCGGATGAACTATTTGTCGTTGCACCATTTTCAGGAGTATTCAAAGCATTATTGGAATTACTTTCCCCTGTAGCGTTGCCGCTGGTGCCAAAGGTGTTACCATTAGTGCCATATGAATTATAGTTATAATTGCGAAGGTTTGTATTACCAGTATAGCTATTTAGGTATACATGGCTTCCGCTACGGTACAAGCCATCAGGCATAAGCCAGTCTTCACTATAACCACCAGTGATGTAAGACATCATTGTTTTATAGACATTCGTAGCAGTATCAAGCATGCTCCCGTAGAGAGGAGTAGAACGATTTTTATAACCGGTCCAAACTGCCATAGCGTATTGGCTAGTATATCCAACAAAGGTTTCATCAGGTGCCATTGTACCGACAGCGCTATTATAGATACCGGTTTCGGCTTCAATTTTTGCTAATTCATCATCTGAGTACGATGATGTCCCTGTCTTACCAGCTTGGTATAAACCACTGATAGCAGCGTTAGTTCCTGTACCATATGAAAGAACTGATTTCATCATGTCAGTCATCATATAGGCTGTAGTAGCTTTCATAGCACGTTTACCAGGTGCAGTGTAGTCTTCTTTAGTTCCATCATTAAATTCGATGCGATTGATGTACATTGGTTCGTAATAAGTACCACCATTAGCAAATGCAGAGTAGGCAGCGGCCATTTTTTCGCTGCTAGCCCCATATTTTTGGTCAGAGCTACTTGTGTTACTTGAAATCGCATTAGAATAATGTAATTCGGGGTAATTGATGCCAAGGCCTTTTAAGAAATTCAATGAATTTTTTAAGCCAACTTCTTCGAGAGCTTTAATTGCAGGTACATTACGTGATTCTTGAATGGCACGTTGAATGGTCATGTTACCATTGTATTTACGGTCCCAGTTATAGACTTGTTGATCAGTACCCGGCCATGTATAGTAACTATCTTGAGTGTTAGCAGAAGTCGCTGAATAAACACCATTTTCAATAGCTGGAGCATAGTCCGTGACAGGTTTCATTGTTGATCCCCAATCGCGGTCGGTTAGAACAGCTTGGTTTGTTCCTAGAGCTACTTTTTCCTGATGACGTCCACCTAGTTGAGCAACGACACTACCATTTGTAACATCCATGACTGTAGATGCTACTTGGAACTTATCATCTGGATAGTACACATAGGTATCTGAATTGTAAATATCCCAGAGGAATTTTTGGAAATCAGAATTGACATTGGTATAGACTTTTAAACCAGCAGTGTAGACATCTTTACCCGTTTTTTCTTTTACCTGTGAAATAACTTCTTTGAGGTAGTTGTCATAATAGGGTTCATAGCTTGCCTCTTTTTTCAAAGCTTGCAAACCATCATCTACAGGAGTTGCGAGTGCTGTATCGTACTGTTCTTTATCGATTTTTTTCAATTCATACATTTCTGACAAAACAGTGTCTCGGCGTTGTTTCGCCATTTCTTTATTGTTGTATGGATCGTACTGACTCGGTGCTTGTGGAATGCCAGCCAACAAAGCAACTTGGGCGATGGATAGGTCTTTTAGATCCTTGCCAAAGTACGCCTTAGAGGCAGTCAACATACCATAGTTACCATTTCCCATATAAACTTTGTTAATATAGAAAGTTAGGATTTCTTCTTTGGTGTACTCTTTCTCCATCTTATAGGCGAGCCAACCTTCTTGAGCCTTACGCTTAAGGGTTTGGTCAGACTTGTTAGTTGAAAAGTAAGCGAGTTTGATTAACTGCTGATCAAGGGTTGACCCCCCTTGGGTTGTATGACTAGTCAAGTTATTCCAAGCGGCACCCATAATCCTATAAATGTCAATACCACGGTGTTCGAAGAAACGATGGTCTTCGATAGAAGTGATAGCATTGACCAAGTCAACTGGGATACTATCAGCTGTAACGTTCTCACGTTTCTCAGCCCCTAAATCAGCAATGAGATTGTTATCGCTATCGTAAATGAGGCTAGATGTGGTGGATTTTAACTTGGCTTCAGATAGTTTTGGAGCTGTGCTCGCATAGAAGGTGAATAAAAGACCTCCGATGACAACTACTAGGATAGCAAGGCTAGCAATCCCTAACAGGATATACTTAGCGATTTTTGAAATGTTATTCATTCTAGATTCCGCCTAAAAAATTTTGTTCGATAATATCAAGATAAGGAACTTGAGGGAAAGTTGAGAGTTTAATAGAGTAACCATGCTTTTGAATATAATCTAATGGCATAGACCGTTTGCCACCTTCAGCTTGATAAAAGGCAATCAAGTGTTTTGCAGGCAAATAATATGTTTGTTTTAATGTTGAAAAATGCATTAAAACAAAGCAAATACCTTTTTGGGCGATGACATTTTTCATATGACTAATTTGATGGTCATGGAAATTTTTCAAAGGCATGGCTGTTTTTTGTCTGGTTTCTTTAGCTTCAAAGTCAATGTAGTGCCCCTTATAAACACCAGAATAATCTGTTGTTGACGCTTGTCTAAAATAAGCTTCAACAATTCTTGCTCGGCTTCTTTTGGGATAATCAACTTTAACAATCTGCACAGGTGTCGGTTTCTTATGGATGACGGCAACACCATGAGCCAAGTAGTAGTCATTGGTTGCGTTGATAGCGCTCTCAAAAGACATACCTCGATTGGCAAAGTTAATTTTTGACTCCTTCCTAGAAGAAGAGAGCTGTCGTGTTTTTTTAGAAATCCTATGAGGATAATTAACCATATTTCTCCTAAAGTATTCCAAATAATGGTAAGATAAACACGTATCATTATATCATATTTTTGAGAGGACAACAAAATTATGACCACTCTTTTAGTGTCTGGTTATCGCAGTTTTGATTTAGGAATTTTTAAGGAAGATGATGTACGTATTGCTATCATCAAAAAAGCTATCAGGCGAGATTTGGAGCGATTTTGCTCGGAAGGGTTAGAGTGGCTTATTTTTACAGGTGATTTAGGATTTGAGTACTGGGTTTTAGAGGTCGCTAATGAAATGAAAGAGGCTTACGATTTGAAGATGGCAACCATATTTTGCTTTGCAAACCAAGGTGACAATTGGAATGAAGCTAATCAGACTAAATTAGCTGCATTCAAAGAAGTTGACTTTGTGAAATATAGTTTCGATACTTATGAAAATCCTGGACAATTCAAACAGTATAATCAATTCTTACTTGCCAATACGGATGAAGCTTATTTATTTTACGATCGTGATAATGAGACTAACTTAAAATATTTATACAATATGATGAAGGAATCAGATTATAAGGTGACTCAGTTACGATTTGATGACTTAAATGACATTGCTATGGAAAATGAGTAACAAATCCCCTTATAATAGTGGAAAATACTTGCTTTTTAATTTTTATTTCTGTATGATATTTTATGATTAAATTATTATTTTGACCGTATTTTATCAGTCGAATGACGAGTGTTGGAGATAAGAGAATGACCAGTATTATCAATACCCCTAAAAAAATCTTTGAAAAAGAATTTAAAAAAGTCATGCGTGGCTACGATCAACGAGAAGTTGATGAGTTTTTAGATGATGTGATTAAGGACTATGAGGCTTATGCTAGCATGATAGATGACCTTCAAGAAGAAAACGAACAATTAAAGGCGCGTTTGAAGAAGGTTACTGCTCAACCGCAAGCAAGTAGAGCTGGTGTGAACTTTGGTCACAGAGCTTTAGAGAGTGCGCAAAATGTATCAGAGAGTCCAGTGACTAATTTTGACATTTTGAAGCGTATCAGTCGTTTAGAAAAAGAAGTTTTTGGAAAACAAATTACGGAATAGGTTATTCCTGTGTGATTTTCGGATAATCGCGTAGTATAGAGATACTATGAGGAAAGTCCATGCTAGCACTGGCTGTGATGCCGGTAGTGTTTGTGCTAGGCGAAAAAATAAGCCTAGGGACGTGTCAATGATACGTTACGGCAGGTAAAATGGCTAAGTCCTTGGATATGCCTCAGTAACCTTGAAAGTGCCACAGTGACGAAGTTTCTAGGGAAACCTAGAAAGTGGAACGCGGTAAACCCCTCAAGCTAGCAACCCAAACTTTGGTCGGGGCATGAGATAGCTGGAAGACGAACAGAACTATCTTGACTGCTTTAGCAGTAGACAGATGATTATCGAGGAAGTTGGTTCCTAGTCAACTTCTGAACAAAACATGGCTTATAGAAAATTACATAATAGGTTTAGCTAGCTTAGGCTAGCTTTTATTTAACAGTAAAAGAGTGAAAGAAGTAAAAATGAAAGAAACATTTGAATTGGTTGCCACAGCAGCGGCTGGACTTGAAGCAGTTGTGGGACGTGAAATCAGGGATTTAGGAATCGACTGTCAAGTCGAAAATGGCAAGGTTAGATTTCAAGGAAATGTTAGAACGATTGTAGAAACCAATCTGTGGCTGCGTGCTGCTGACCGTATCAAAATTGTGGTTGGACAATTTCCGGCAAGAACCTTTGAAGAATTGTTTCAAGGTGTTTATGGTTTAGATTGGGAAAATTATTTACCCCTGGGAGCGGCTTTTCCGATTTCTAAGGCAAAGTGTGTCAAGTCGAAGCTTCATAACGAGCCGAGTGTTCAGGCGATAACGAAGAAGGCAGTCGTTAAAAAACTCCAAAAAATTTATCACCGTCCTGAAGGTGTCCCTTTGATGGAAAGTGGACCTGAATATAAAATCGAAGTTTCCATCTTAAAAGATATGGCAACTGTTATGATTGATACAACTGGTTCAAGCCTTTTTAAACGTGGCTACCGTGTTGAAAAAGGAGGCGCTCCTATTAAGGAAAATATGGCAGCAGCTATCCTTATGCTAAGCAATTGGTACCCTGACAAACCCTTGATTGATCCAACCTGTGGTTCTGGGACATTCTGTATAGAAGCAGCTATGATTGGGATGAATATTGCGCCAGGATTTAACCGAGAATTTGCTTTTGAAAACTGGTCTTGGGTATCTAAGGACTTAGTCCAAAAGGTTCGTGATGAAGCAGAATCACAGGCCAACTATGATATTGAACTTGACATCTCTGGCTTTGATATCGATGGACGTATGATTGACATCGCAAAAAAGAATGCAGAAGAAGCTGGACTTGCAGATGTTATCAAATTGAAACAAATGCGTCTTCAGGACTTAAAAACCGATAAAATCAATGGTGTTATCATCTCTAATCCACCATATGGCGAGCGACTTCTTGATGACAAAGCTATCGACATCTTGTATAATGAAATGGGTCAGACCTTTGCGCCACTAAAGACTTGGAGCAAATTTATCTTGACCAGTGATGAAGCTTTTGAAACCAAATATGGTAGTCAAGCGGACAAAAAACGAAAATTATACAATGGTACTTTGAAAGTTGATTTGTACCAATATTTTGGCCAGCGCGTGAAACGTCAAGAGGCTAAATAGAGAGGACTTGTATGACCAAAGAGAATGATAATTTAGACTTTGATAAGGCTAAAGATTTAACGATTGGTGAAGCTGTCAGAAAAGAAGCTGAAATCAAGGCTGGTGTGACAGAAGAAGATAGTATCTTAGATAAGTACATTAAGCAGCATCCTGACGAAGTTGCGTCTCAAAAATTTGAGACCAGAGAAGTAAACTTAGAGGAGTTGGATACTGCGACTTTGGATGACTTCATCAAGAAACAACGCGAAGAAATCGAAAATGAGCCTATTGACTCGGAATCTAACTTAGCTGTTTCAGAAGTCGGTGCAGACACAGCAACAGCCGCAGCGGTGGCAGTACAAGGTTCGGATACAGAAAATGTCGACGATCGGGAGACGGTGACTAGTCTTTCAGCTGAGCCTGAAGATGATTCTATTTTGAAAGAATCTAGTGACTTGGACGAAGAGCCATTCTATAAGAGAAAAGTACCTATTTTATTAGGTTTGTTATTACTTCTTTTAGCAATCTTTGGAATTAGCTATGGTGTCAACCAACTTAATAAAAAAGAGGCTAATCCAAGTTCTTCAACAGCCTCAAGTAGTAGTCACAAATCTCTTGATGCATCTGATAAGGATGCATCCGCTCAAGCTATTAAAGATAATGAAGCTTTCGGGGAAATGTATGACGGTTTCTTCACAGATAACAAGGCAGTCAAACTTAAAAATAGTGAATTTGGAAAACTTCCTGAGTTAGAAGCAGCACTTAAAAAATTAGAGGGCACAAAATTCTATGATGCTGCCAAAGAAAAATATGACAATTTGAAAGAACAAATTGATGGTATCCAAGCTGTCAATGCAAAATTTGACAAAGCGGTAATTGTTGATGGGGAACTGGTTGATTCAGCCAAACCTAAGGCAGATGCTAACTTTGATGATTTAGCCGTTGAAACCTTAAATACAGGCAATGCTACTTTAGATAACTTGTTGCAAAAAGCTGTTAAAAAAGGTAGAGATGAATTAAAAGGCATTAAAGAAAGTAGTTCAGCCGAAGCGGAAGCTAGTCGTCAATCAAGCGTTGCAGCTAGTGAAAGTGCATCGAAAGCTGCTGAAGAAGCCGCAGCATCTTCTCAAACAGAGAGTCAAGCTGCTGTGCCAGCCCAAAATAATCAAGAAGCTGCCCAAGCAGCACCTGCTGCGCCGTCCTATGGTATTTCGGGTTATGATGCTGCTAGCTTACAACGTAATCTTAGTCGCGTTCCTTACAATGAAGCAGCCATTGCTGATGCTGGAAATGCCGCATGGAACTTTGCACCTGGCGTTTTAGAAACGGTTGTTAGCAAGGCTCAAGCCCGTGGCAATATTTCAGGAAATAACTATATTCTTGAACGTGTAAATATTGTTAATGGTAATGGTTACTACAATATGTTTAAACCAGATGGTACCTACTTGTTCTCGATTAATGCTAAAACGGGTTACTTTGTTGGTAACAAACCGGGTAATGCTGATAACCTTGATTATTAAAACTCTTTGAACATCAAATTACGACCTTGTTGACTTGATTTGCTGAACGTCAGTTCTATCTGCATCGACGTCAACCTAGTTTGATTTTGATTTGAATTGAGGATAAGATGAAAAAAAAGAGGGAATTCCCTCTTTTTTACTATTTTAAACGACATGACGTTCAAAGGCGTTGTCAGAAATTCCTTTTTCTAAAATGGCTTTTGCCCATTCTTTGGCAGAAAAAAGGCTATGGTCTTTATAGTTTCCGCAAGATTCAATAGTTGTACCAGGGACGTCATCCCAAGAAGTGACATTAGCAATTTCTTCAAGCGATGATTTAATCACTTTAGCGACTTCGGTAGCATCTTGTTTGCCCCACATAATCATGTGAAAACCTGTTCGGCAACCAAAGGGCGAACAGTCAATCAATCCGTCCATACGTTCACGAATAAGCTTTGCTAGTAGATGTTCGATTGTATGCAATCCAGCAGTGGGGATTGAATCTTCGTTTGGTTGAACAAGTCGAATATCGAAATTGGTAATAACATCCCCTACTGGACCAGCTTCTTCAGAAATAAGCCGCACATAGGGTGCTTTAACGATGGTGTGGTCAAGTTCAAAACTTTCAACAATAACTTCTTTTGACATAAGGGCCTCCAATTCTTTTTCTAAACTTATCATACCATATTTTGACGGGGAGGTCTTTCGCTGATTTTTCATTGTGGAAAGACTTAAAATATGATAAACTTAAAAGTGGTTTTGACTATATTAAAACCTTAGAATTTTGAGGTAAATAAGATGTTACAAATGTTTATTTTAACATTGATTTTTGCCCTCATTGGTTTGGTTGTTGGTTACGCTATCATGACGATGAAGATGAAATCTTCAAAGGAAGCAGCGGAATTAACATTGTTAAATGCTGAACAGGATGCTGTTAATCTGCGAGGGAAAGCAGAGATGGAAGCCCAAGCGATTCGTCAAACAGCTGAAAGAGAAAGTATTGCTCATCAAAAAGAGCTTCTCCTAGAAGCAAAGGAAGAAGCGAGAAAATATCGAGAAGAAGTTGACCAGGAATTTAAAGCTGATAAACAAGAGCTGAAAGAAAGAGAAAATCGTTTAACAGAACGTTCTTACTCGCTCGACCGCAAGGATGAAAATTTAGCTATAAAAGAAAAAACACTCGAGTCTAAAGAACAAAGTCTTTTTGATAAATCTAAACATATCGATGAACGCGAAAATCAAATTAGTAAAATAGAAGATGAGAAGCGTGCAGAATTGGAACGTATTGGTCATATGACCATTGCAGAAGCGCGTGAAGTCATCTTGATGGACACGGAGTCTAAGTTGACGCATGAGATTGCAACTAAGATTCGTGAAGCAGAGCAAGAAATTAAGGATAAATCGAATAAAATCGCTAAAAACTTGCTCTCTCAAGCCATGCAACGTATGGCTGGTGAGTATGTTACCGAGCAGACTATTACGACGGTCCATTTACCAGATGACAGCATGAAAGGTCGCATTATTGGTCGCGAAGGTCGTAATATCCGCACCTTGGAAAGCTTGACTGGAATTGACATCATCATTGATGATACGCCAGAAGTGGTTGTTCTTTCTGGTTTTGATCCTATTCGTCGTGAAATTGCCAGAATGACACTAGAAGCATTGATTGCTGATGGTCGTATCCATCCTGCACGAATTGAAGAGCTTGTTGAGAAAAATCGTCAGGAACTGGATAATCGTATCCGTGAATATGGTGAAGAGGCTGCTTATGAAATTGGTGCTCCAAACCTTCATCCTGATTTGATTAAAATTATGGGACGCTTGCAGTTTAGGACATCGTACGGTCAGAATGTTCTTCGTCATTCGGTTGAAGTTGGTAAACTAGCTGGAATCATGGCAGGTGAACTAGGTGAGAATGTATCGCTTGCTCGTCGTGCAGGTTTCTTGCATGACATGGGAAAAGCCATCGATCGTGAGGTCGAGGGGAGCCATGTTGAGATTGGTACAGAATTTGCTCGCAAATATAAAGAAAATCCAATCGTTGTTAATGCTATTGCTAGTCACCATGGCGATGTCGAACCAGATAGCGTTATTGCTGTCTTAGTTGCAGCAGCAGATGCTTTGAGTTCTGCACGACCAGGCGCACGTAACGAATCAATGGAAAACTATATAAAACGCTTGCGTGAGTTAGAAGAGATTGCCTCTAGTTTTGACGGCGTTCAAAATAGTTTTGCCTTGCAAGCCGGACGTGAAATTCGAATCATGGTTCATCCTAAGAAATTAAGTGATGATCAGGTAACAACCTTGTCACATAAAGTTCGAGAAAAAATTGAAAGCAACTTGGATTACCCAGGAAATATTAAAGTTACGGTTATTCGAGAATTCCGTGCGATTGATTATGCAAAATAAGAAAGAGAGCGGTAAATGCTCTCTTGGGTTTAACACAAAGTCCTTAGAATTCATTTTCTAAGGGCTTTTTACTCGTTTTCGGCGGAAAAGAGCTTGTGAGGTGTGAGGGTGCTATATGTGTCACAAAGAAAAAACTGACTATAATCGCAATCAGTACGGATTTTTTACCCTTGACCAAATGGTTTCTGAAAATCACTTTTTCCATCGAGTAGAGAAAGTCATTGATTTTGGGTTTATTTATGAACAGAGCAAAAAAATTCTATCCTAGTAGTGTCCGAATGATTTCTTTTTAGCAAAATGAGACACGAGAAGGACACCTTGTCCTTATGAAGTGCTTATCGTTCTTTTAGGCTTTAATGTTTACCCTCAAAATTTCCGCTCATTTGAAGCATTGACGATTAAGATTAGAGCCTACATATTATAGTAGAATGACTGCTGTACCCATACCATATTATCAAACGTCCAGACGCTTTCGGCTTATCGTTTCAGCGGTAGTTATCTAATATCTAATTTTTATTATTTTATAATTTATGTGTTTTTATATATAATTTACTTGCATTATTTTTCTAATGTGATATTCTAAATAGTGGTGAATATTAAAAACCGAAAGGACATATCTTATGTATAACAAATTAGCTAAATATAAAATTGGACACTTTAGAATGTGGAAATCTGGGAAACAGTGGCTTTTTGGAGCAAGTGTTTTAGTCGCGCTTGCAATTGGAAGCGCTACCCCTGTATTAGCCAATGAAACAGAAGGTGCTGAAACCTTTTTGGATAGCGGAGCTAATATAGAGCAGACAACCTTGGTTCAAAATCAAGAAAATCTTGTTCCAGAAGTTACGCCAGCACCGGAAGTTACACCAGTACCGGAAGTGGCGCCAGAACCAGCAGTTACACCAGAATTAGAGAATTTAAATTCTGAGACGGTTAGTGAAACAACTGATGTAGCCCCTGACCTATCGCAAGAAGTAGATAATGCTTCGCCGGTTGCCACACAAGAGCCTATTGCGGATGTTTCCACTACTGTCTCTACAGCTGTTGAAGAAACTGTAGCAAAACCTGAACCTTTGAAATCGGTTAAAGAGAGTTATACACCTTCAAAGATATCGGAGAATCAAGCATGGACTCACGGAGTGTCGAAGCCGAAGAAAGAAGAGCTAGTATGGCAGCATGAAAGTTTTCTAGGTTACTATACAGCACCTTATAAAGACGGCAGTCGTCTTTTTGATGTCAATAAAGATTTTAGTGCAGAGAGTGGTGACTACGGTTTGTGTTCAGCGGGAGTTGCTGTCAACATGCTTCATTGGTGGCTAGAAAATAATAAAGAATATGTAGAGAAATATTTACAAGAATCTGCTGCAAATGGGGTTGTAACAACTTTTAAAGACGAAACGTTTGATTTACGAGGACATCAGAATTATAATGGAAAATCTCATCAGAGCCCATTATTTGATTTATTTAAGACATATTTTTCAAATAGAGCTGTCTATGCTCACAGAGTATTAGATCTATTTTTTAGTGGCTATCCGAGAGCTTCTGATTACGCAGTAAATAATGAAGCAGAATATCAAGAAAAGGAGACCAAGGGGAAGTTGGACCAACGTGGTGGTTTCTTCAAAGATGTTTTTGAACAGAAACTACTCACTAGCCGAGAAGAAGTGAGGAATCATGCATCTCTTGGTGAAAAAATCAAGCAGGCTTTGGCAGCCAAAAAGGCTTTGGCAGTGGATTATCTATTCAGTAGAAACAAGGGACATGTCGTTAACGTTTGGGGAGCGGAGTTTGATAGCAATGGAAAACTAACGGCAATCTATGTAACGGACACAGATGATCATACGGCTGTGATTGATGCCAAAGATGATAAGCCTTTACAAAGCTTAAAACGTTACACAGTTGTTGAAAGGGGCGGAAAAGCCTATATTACTAACAATTATGATGGTAGTAAAGGTGTTGCTATTAAAAATCTATACACCTTAGATTTGGGTGAGCAGCAGTGGAAGGATTATTTTTCTAAAAGCAAGGAAGATCGCGACAAGGCTATTCGGAAAAAAATTATGAATGTCGTCCGCTCTACCAAGAACAAAGTTGAACTTGTTGAGGCGACAAAGAGACCATGGGGCGGAGGCTTCTCAGACCAAGATATAGCATTGCTTCAGCAAATCCACAAGGCAGAATTTTCAGATGAAGAATTTGAATCATTTCGTGGAAAAGCCTTGGAAACTCTCTCTATTACGCAAGGACAAACACAATGGGATGGACGTTTTCCAAGTCCAGGTCAAAAATTACCAAGTACAGGTAAGCAAGACACTCCATCTGATTCAATTCCTGTCGCTCTAAGCGCTCCAGAAAAAACATGTTCAACTGATACAGAAGTTACGCCAGAACCAGCAGTTACACCTGAATTAGAGAATTTAAACTCTGAGCCGATTAGTGAAACAACTGATGTAGCCCCTGACCTATCGCAAGAAGTAGATAATGCTTTGCCGATTACCACACAAGAACCTGTAGCGGATGTTTCCACTACTACCACCACAGCTGTTGAAAAAATTGTATCAAAAGCTGAGTTGATGAAGTTAGAACAAAAACAAGCACTTCAAAAAATATCAGAACAGCAAGAATGGACTCATGGAGTAACAAAGCCGGAAAAAGGAGAGCTTGTCTGGCAGGAAGAGGACATTCAGGGCTATTACACAGCACCTTATAAAGATGGCAGTCAGCTATTTGATGCCAACAAGGAGTATACTTCGTCTAGTGGGGACTTTGGATTGTGTTCGGCAGGTGTAGCAGCCAATATGCTTCATTGGTGGTTGGTCAACAATAAAGACCATGTGGAGAAATATTTAAAAGAATCAGCAACAAATGGTGTTGTGACCCCAGATCAGATCAAGCCTATTGATTTACGTGAGCACCGCGAATACATTGCGGGAACGCATCAAAGCAAATTATTTGATTTATTTAAATCATATTTTTCAAATAGATCAGTGTATGCTCACAGAGTATTAGATTTATTTTTTAGTGGCTACCCAGATGCTCGTAAATATGAAGTAAATAAGGAGTCAGATTACCAAACCAAAGAGATGAAGAATGCGTTGGACAAACGTGGTGGCTTCTTCAAGGATGTCTTTGAACAGCATCTACTTACGAATTTGGAAGATGTAAGTGATTATACAGCTATTGGAACTAAGATTAAGAAAGCTCTAAAAGAAAAAAAGGCACTTGCGATTGATTATCTTTATAATACTCGCAGAGGTCACGTTGTGAATGTCTGGGGTGCTGAGTTTGATGAAAACGATCAGCTAAAAGCGCTTTATGTAACTGATACGGATGATTACACATCTGTAATTAATGGGAAAGGTGAAACTTTACAAAGTTTAAAACGTTACACAGTTGTCAATAGAGATGGGAAAGCCTATATTTCTAATAATTATAGTGACCGTGGTGGTGTTGCTATTAGAAATCTATACACTTTAGACTTAGGTGAGCAGCAATGGCAAAATTATTTTTCTAAAAGCAAGGAAGATCGCGACAAGGCTATTCGGGAAAAAATTATGCGTGTCGTCCGCTCTACTAAGAACAAAGCAGAGCTTGTTGAGGCAACAAAGCAACCATGGGGTGGAGGCTTTTCAGACCAAGATATAGAATTACTTCAGAAAATTCATAAGGCGGACTTTTCAGATGACGAGTTTGAATCAGTTCGTGGGAAGGCTTTAGATACTTTATCAGTCATACAAGGACAAACGCAATGGGATGGACGCTTTCCAAGTCCTGGTCTAAAATTGCCAATTTCTGACAAGCAAGATATTCCATCCGAATCAACTCCAGTTGCTCCGAGTGTACCAGAGACTCCAACCGAATCGACTCCAGTTGTTCCAAGTGCACCAGAGACCCCTCGTTCGACTGATACTCACGTAGGTCCTAAAACAGACTTGAAAGTTTCTTCAGTTCAACCTGATGATTCTTCAATCGTACGAATTGTACCGTCAACTGATTCCGAAGTAACAGTTGGTACCAAAAGCGAAATCGTTCCTCAAACTCCAAGCGTTATTCCAGAGCAATCAGATACAGAGGTAGGAACCAAACCCGAGTTGACAAGTAAGACTCCAACCGCCTCAACTCCAGTTGTTCCGAGTGCACCAGAGACCCCCCGTTCAACTGATACTCACGTAGGACCCAAAACCGAGTTGAAAGTTTCTTCAGTTCAACCTGATGATTCTTCAATCGTACGAGTCGTACCGTCAACTGATTCGGAAGTAGCAGTTGGTCCCAAAAGTGAAATCATTCCTCAAACTCCAAGCGTTACTCCGGAACAACCAGATACAGAAGTAGGATCCAAGACTGAGTTGACAAGCAAGACTCCAACCGCCTCAACTCCTGTTACTCCGAGTGTACCAGAGACTCCAACAGAATTGACTCCAGTGGTTCCGAGGGCTCCAGAAACACCCCGCTCAACTGATACTCACGTAGGACCCAAAACCGAGTTGAAAGTTTCTTCAGTTCAGCCTGATGATTCTTCAATCGTACGAGTTGTACCGTCAACTGATTCTGAAGTAACAGTTGGTCCCAAAAGCGAAATCATTCCTAAAGTTCCAAGTGTTACTCCAGAGCAATCAGATACAGAAGTAGGAACTAAACCCGAGTTGACAAGCATGAAGCCAACAGTCTCAACTCCAGTTGCTCCGAGTGTACCAGAGACTCCAGCCGAATCGACTCCAGTTGTTCCAAATGTACCAGAGACTCCAACAGAATTGAATCCAGTTGTTCCGAGTGCACCAGAAACACCCCGATCAACTGACACTCACGTAGGTCCTAAAACAGACTTGAAAGTTTCTTCGGTTCAACCTGATGATTCTTCAATCGTACGAGTCGTACCGTCAACTGATTCGGAAGTAGCAGTTGGTCCCAAAAGCGAAATCATTCCTAAAGTTCCAAGTGTTACTCCAGAGCAATCAGATACAGAAGTAGGAACTAAACCCGAGTTGACAAGCATGAAGCCAACATTCTCAACTCCAGTCGTTCCGAGTGCACCAGAGAACCCCCGCTCAACTGACTCTGAAGTAACAGTTGGTACCAAAAGCGAAATCATTCCTCAAACTCCAAGCGTTACTCCAGAGCAACCAGATGCAGAGGTAGGAACTAAACCCGAGTTGACAAGCATGAAGCCAACATTCTCAACTCCAGTCGTTCCAAATGTACCAGAGCCCCCCCGTTCAACTGATACTCATGTAGGTCCTAAACCCGAGTTGAAAGTTTCTTCAGTTCAACCTGATGATTCTTCAATCGTACGAGTTGTACCGTCAACCGATTCTGAAGTAACAGTTGGTACCAAAAGCGAAATCATTCCTCAAACTCCAAGCGTTACTCCAGAACAACCAGATACAGAAGTAGGAACTAAACCCGAGTTGACAAGCATGAAGCCAACAGTCTCAACTCCAGTCGTTCCAAATGTACCAGAGACACCCCGTTCGACTGATACTCATGTGGGTTCCAAACCCGAGTTGATAAGTAAGACTCCAACCGCCTCAACTCCAGTTGCTCCGAGTGTACCAGAGACACCTCATTCAACTGATACAGCGGTAGGTTCTAACCCCGACTTGAAAGTCTCTTCAGGTCAATCTGATGATTCTTCAATCGTACGAGTCGTACCGTCAACTGATTCGGAAGTAGCAGTTGGTCCCAAAAGCGAAATCATTCCTCAAGTTCCAAGTGTTACCCCAGAGCAACCAGATACAGAGGTAGGCCCCAACCCCGAGTTGATAAGCAAGACTCCAACCGCCTCAACTCCAGTTGTTCCGAGTGTACCAGAGACTCCAACAGAATCGACTCCAGTTGCTCTGAGTGTACCAGACACACCTCATTCAAATGACACAGCGGTAGGTTCTAACCCCGACTTGAAAGTTTCTTCAGTTCAACCTGATGATTCTTCAATCGTACGAGTTGTACCGTCAACTGATTCTGAAGTAACAGTTGGTACCAAAAGCGAAATCGTTCCTCAAACTCCAAGCGTTACCCCAGAGCAACCAGATACAGCAACAGGAACTAAGACTGATTTGACACCAGAATCCCCATTGACGGATGTTAAGGATTCAAACGTAGCGACTGATGC
>NZ_KB904632.1:67111-83057 GCF_000380145.1 Streptococcus thoraltensis DSM 12221
AAAAGTGAAGTAGTTCCTCAATCTCCTATAGTTACTCCAGAGCAACCAGATGCAGCAACAGGAACTAAGACTGATTTAACACCAGACACCCTATTGACGGATGTTAAGGATTCAAACGTAGCGATTGATGCTAAAAGTGAAGTAGTTGTCCAATCTCCAAGTGTTACTCCTGTCCAACCAGCTGCAGAGGCAGGAACTAAGGCTGAGTTGATACCAGATTCATCTTTGAAAGATGGTAATGTTTCCACTGTAACCGTTGGTGCTAAAAGCGAAGTAGTTTCTCAATCTCCAAGTGTTACTCCCGTCCGACCAACTACAGAGGCAGGAACTAAGGCTGAGTTGATGCCAGATTCATCTTTGAAAGATGGTAATGTTTCCACTGTAACCGTTGGTGCTAAAAGCGAAGTAGTTGTCCAATCTCCTATTGTTACTCCAGAGCAACCAGATACAGAAACAGGAACTAAGACTGATTTAACACCAGACACCCCATTGACGGATGTTAAGGATTCAAACGTAGCGATTGATGCTAAAAGTGAAGTAGTTGTCCAATCTCCAAGTGTTACTCCCGTCCAACCAACTGCAGAAGTAAGCTCTAAAACTGAGTTGGTCTCTCTGCCACCAAAGGGTGATGATAGTTCTAATGCACAAGTGATTTCCTTTAAAAAAGAAAATCGTGTTGATACGAAAAGTCCATCTGAGACAAATTACGAGATGAACAATAATAAAGTAGCTAGAAAGAACCGAACTCAAACCAAATTGACTAAGTTTGTTAAAGCAAAAAGCAAAAAGGAGGTAAAAGCTTCTTATTCGCAAAGTGCTGTTTATTATTGCATTATGACTCCAATATTCATTTTAGGAAGTATTTTGGGATTGAAGGCATTAAAGAAAGAAAAATGAATCATTACATTTCGCTGTAAAATGTAGCAGGTAAGAATGGTTCTGTATTTCTATGCTGACTATTTGTACAGAAAACTGTTGTCTTTTCATATAAGCATAGACTTGATTATGCGTAATGAGCTCGAATGAGACGATGTATAGAGGTGATCGCATGTGATTTCGTAGAAGTCACTTGTGATTGCCTTTTTGTTTGCATTGTAAAAGTCCTATGCCATACAGAAACTGTATCTTTATTTCTTGAAAGTCAGTAAGCGCCCAGTAAGCACTCCATAACGAGGTATCTACCGAGATTGTCAGTAGTTCTCCAGTATACTGTTAGTAGAAAACAGAATTGGAGGTTATTGTGATGTCACAACCTATCGTTCCTTTGGAAACGCCACAATCTCGTCGTTTTGATAAGAAAAACAAAAACGAGATGGTGCTGAAAATGCGTATTGGAAAAGTTGAACTAAGCTTGTTCCAATCTCTTCATCAAGAAACACTGGAAACTATTTTAGATAAGGTAGTGCTCTATGACCATTCAACTCAGTGATTTAGGGCAAGTCTATTTGGTTTGTGGGAAAACGGATATGAGACAAGGTATTGACTCGCTCGCTTATCTTGTTAAACGTCAATTTGCCTTGGATCTTTTCTCAAGTCAGGTCTTTCTCTTCTGTGATGGACGCAAAGACCGTTTCAAGGCTCTCTATTGGGGTGCTTACGAAAGTCATTCAATTTTCAAAGAAAGACTGAATGATCACCGCAAACAACGCTATATTTTTGTTCATTTGGCTGAGTATTTACACAGTTATTTAGGAACTAGGAAATAGCCTTTGAAAAGTCTCCCTTTAACTGGTTAAAAAATGGTCTAAGTCACAAAGAGGGGTGGAAAACTTTTCATGTATATGGTATGATAAGCTACTCAATTGACTTGAAATATCTGACCTATTTGGTATAATAGATAGAAAATACTTTTAAGGAGAACATCATGCCTGAACGTGGTTTGTTAATTGTTTTTTCTGGACCGTCAGGTGTTGGAAAAGGAACAGTTAGACAAGAAATTTTTTCGACGCCAGATCATAAGTTTGAATACTCAGTGTCTATGACGACACGCCCTCAAAGACCTGGAGAAGTTGATGGTGTTGATTATTTCTTTAGAACCCGTGAAGAATTTGAAGAACTTATTCGTCAAGGGCAAATGTTAGAATATGCGGAGTACGTTGGTAATTACTATGGAACGCCACTCACGTATGTCAATGAAACTTTAGATAAAGGAATTGATGTTTTCCTTGAGATTGAAGTTCAAGGAGCAATCCAAGTTAAGCAAAAAGTACCAGATGGCGTCTTTGTTTTCCTAACTCCTCCAGATCTGGAAGAGTTGGAAGATCGTCTAGTTGGTCGCGGAACTGATAGCCAAGAAGTCATTGCACGCCGTATCGAGCGTGCACGTGAAGAGATAGCCCTTATGCGCGAGTACGACTACGCTGTTGTTAACGATGAAGTACCACTTGCTGCGGAGCGCGTTAAGCGTATCATCGAAGCGGAGCATTTCCGTGTGGAACGTGTCATTGGTCGCTACGATAAGATGATTGCAAAGACAAGTGCAAGCAAATAGGATTTAGAAAAGAGAAAAAACGCTTATGATGTTAAAACCTTCTATTGATAAATTATTGGACAAAGTCCCTTCAAAGTATTCTTTGGTTATTCTACAAGCTAAACGTGCCCACGAATTAGAAGCTGGAGCAAAAGCAACTAAAGAATTCAAGTCTGAAAAATCAACACTTCGTGCATTGGAAGAAATTGAAGCGGGATATGTAACCATTCATCCAGATCCAGTTGCAAAACGTGAGTCTGTTCGTCGTAAAGCAGAAGTTGAGCGTCTTGCAAAGGAAGAAGAAGAACGTAAAATTAAAGAACAAATCGCAAAAGAAGAACAAGAAGAAGGGCAAAAAGTCTAAGGTTGGTTGCAATCTTAGCTTTTTTCAATTTTCAGAGTCATACAGAAAAAAACTATGACTTTTGACAATCTAACTAGAAGGAGACATATGCAAGCTAAAATCATTGTTGATGTGCCTTTGATGCAAACAGATAAACCTTTTACTTATTCAATACCTGAAACCTTTGAGGAACTGATACGTGTTGGGTCAAGAGTTCATGTCCCCTTTGGAAAAGGCAATCGGCTTTTACAAGGTTTTGTCATTTCAATTGAAGAAAATACTGACAATCAAGGACTAAAATCTATTGCTGATGTGCTTGATTTGGAACCAGTTCTAAATGACGAACAGCTACAGTTAGCTGATCATATGCGAAAGACTGTTTTTTCTTACAAAATCACCTTGCTAAAAAGCATGATTCCTAGTCTACTTAATTCGCAATATGATAAACGCTTAAAACCTAGCGATGACATGTTGGCAGATGACAAAAAAGCGATTTTTGGGGATTCTTCTAGCCTTTCTTATTCGGATATTCCGGTGGAAAAACGAAAAGCCGTTAATCGTTTCATTGTAACCAAACAAATTTTGGTTGATTATGTGGCGAATGATAAAAAGAAAATCAAGACAGAGAAATACCTAGATTTAGATAAGTTAGTTTTGTCTGACTTGGAGATTTCTAATCGTGCTAAAAAGCGTCAGGAAGCTAAGGAGTGGCTCTTATCACAGGAAGTTCCATTTTCTATAAAAGCTAGTGAACTTAATAAAAAGTACTCAAGAGAAGTTGTTCAGTTTTTCATTCAGGCGGGTGCCCTCATTGAGCGTCAAGAAGAAGTAGAACGATCTGCCGCTTATTTTGCCTCGGTTGAAAGTAGCGGTTTTCTTCCTCTTAATGAGGAACAAGCTTGCGCTGTTGAAGCTATTTCCAACTCCATTGGACAAAAAAACGCCAAGCCATTTCTTCTAGAAGGGATCACAGGTTCTGGAAAAACAGAAGTTTACTTGCATGTTATTGACCGCGTTCTCAAATCTGAAAAGACAGCTATCGTTCTCGTTCCTGAGATTTCATTGACCCCTCAGATGACACATCGCTTTATTTCACGATTTGGTAAACAAGTGGCTATTATGCATTCAGGACTTTCTGACGGTGAGAAATTTGATGAATGGCGTAAGATTAAGTCAGGTCAAGCTAGAGTTGTTGTTGGGGCGAGGTCGGCTATCTTTGTTCCGCTTGAAAATATTGGTGCCATCATTATTGATGAAGAGCATGAAGCAACCTATAAGCAGGAGTCCAATCCACGCTATCATGCTAGAGATGTAGCGCTTCTAAGAGCTAAGAGTCATGGAGCAGCTCTAGTGCTTGGTTCAGCAACACCTTCTATCGAAACACGCGCGCGAGCTAGTAAGGGTGTTTATCATTTTTTACAACTTACAGAGCGGGCTAATCCAGAGGCTAATATTCCTAAAGTAGAAATTGTAGATTTTAGAGATTATATCGGTCAGCAAGAGACTAGTAACTTTACACCGCTGTTGTTGGAGAAAATTCAAGAAAAATTAGCGAAAAAAGAGCAGGTCGTACTCATGCTCAACCGCCGTGGTTACTCAAGTTTTGTCATGTGCCGTGAATGTGGTTATGTGGATGAATGCCCTAACTGTGACATTTCATTGACGCTTCATATGGACACAAAAACGATGAATTGCCACTATTGTGACTTTCAAAAGGCTATTCCACGAGAATGTCCGTCCTGTCAGAGTAAAAGTATCCGCTATTATGGCACTGGAACTCAGAAAGCCTATGATGAGTTGCACGAGCTTTTATCAGAAGCTCGGATTCTACGAATGGATGTGGATACCACGCGTCGTAAGGGTGCCCACGAGAGCCTTCTGAAGGCTTTTGGCAACCATGAGGCGGATATTCTACTAGGGACCCAGATGATTGCTAAAGGACTGGATTTTCCTAATGTGACTCTTGTCGGTGTTTTAAATGCAGATACCTCGCTCAATCTACCGGATTTTCGTGCTAGTGAGAGAACGTTTCAACTCCTAACGCAGGTAGCGGGTAGGGCTGGCAGAGCTGACAAGGCAGGAGAGGTCTTGGTGCAGACTTATAACCCTGAACATTATGCGATTCGGTTCGCTCAAAAACAAGATTTTGAAGGTTTTTACGAGTATGAAATGCAACTTCGCCAGAAAATGGGGTATCCGCCATATTACTATACGGTGGGAATTACCCTCTCTCACCAAGAAGAGCAAGAGGCGGTTCGGAAAGCCTATGATGTCTTAAAGGGCTTGAAAGGGCATCTATCAGAACAAGTCAGGTTCTTAGGACCAACTCCAAAGCCCATCGCTCGTACGCACAATAAATTCCACTATCAAATCATTATCAAGTACCGCTTTGAGAAACATCTGGAAACAGCACTCAACGCACTGTTAGAATGGACCCAAAAACCAGAAAACAAAGAGCTTCGTGTTACAATTGATAATGAACCACAAAATATGATGTAAAAGCCCTTATGTAAGGAGAATGACATGACAAAACCAAAATTAATTTTTATGGGGACACCTGATTTGGCGGCAACTGTTTTGAAAGGGATCATTGATGATGGCTCCTATGATATTTTAGCCGTTGTGACCCAGCCTGATCGTGCCGTTGGCCGAAAAAAAGAAATCCAAATGACACCTGTTAAGAAAGTTGCTTTGGAAAATCATCTTTCTGTCCTCCAACCGGAAAAACTCTCTGGAAGTCAAGAGATGTCAGATATTATGGCTCTTGGTGCAGATGGTATTGTGACAGCTGCTTTTGGTCAATTTTTACCAGGAAAACTTTTGGATTCGGTTGACTTTGCAGTCAATGTTCACGGGTCTCTTCTGCCCAAATATCGCGGAGGTGCACCCATTCAGTACGCTATTATCAATGGTGAAAAAGAAGCAGGGATTACGATTATGGAAATGGTTCGTCAGATGGATGCGGGCGATATGATTGCTAAGGCTTCTATTCCTATCACAGATGAAGATAACTTGGGAACCATGTTTGATAAATTAGCAGTGCTTGGACGTGATTTGCTCTTGAAAACACTCCCTGAGTATATAGCTGGCAATATCACACCAGAACCTCAAGATGAATCACAAGCTACTTTTTCGCCTAATATTTCAGCAGAAGAAGAACGAATTGATTGGATAAAATCTAATCGTGACATTTTCAACCTTGTTCGTGGCTTAAATCCCTGGCCCATTGCTCATACCATTTGGAATGACAAACGGTTCAAGATTTATGAGGTTGAACTGGTTGAAGGACATGGGCAACCAGGACAAATCATCGAAAAAACTAAGAAATCATTAGTAGTTGCGACAGGTGATGGTGCCCTTTCATTGCGGCGTGTTCAACCTTTTGGTAAACCACAGATGGCTATTTCAGATTTTCTAAATGGTCTTGGACGTGACTTAGAAGTTGGTGATAGCTTTGGCGAATGATTGGAAAAAAATGGCACGTGGTGGCGCTCTGCTTACTCTCGAGAAAGTCTTTCATGAAGATGCCTATTCAAATATTGCCCTCAATACCCTACTGAACAAGCGTCAGTATGATGATAGAGACAAGAGCTTAATCACTGAGATTGTCTATGGAACAGTTTCACGCAAGATTACATTGGAATGGTATCTGGCGCATTTCATTGCAGACAGAGACAAGTTGGAACCCTGGGTTTATGATTTGCTCATGCTCAGTGCCTACCAGTTGATTTATCTAGATAAACTACCGGCTCATGCGGTAGTCAATGATGCGGTTCGTATTGCTAAAAATCGAGGAAATAAAAAAGGAGCTGAGAAGTTAGTCAATGCCGTTCTTCGTAGACTGACTTCTAAAACTTTGCCGAATATTGAGGTCATTAAACGTATCAATAAGCGTTATTCAGTTAAGTATTCACTGCCTGTTTGGCTGGTTAAAAAACTGATTGAACAATATGGTCAAGAAAGAGCGGAAGCTATTTTTGAAAGTCTCTTTGAGCGAAATAAAGCTAGTATTCGTGTTACAGACGCCAGTCGTCTAGAAGAGTTCAAGGATAACTTTCAAGCAGATTATTCGCAACTATCCCCAGTTGGCTTAACCAAATCATCAGGGCGTTTTGCTTCTAGTGTGGCTTTTAAAAACGGTGACATTACCATTCAAGATGAGACCAGCCAATTAGTAGCCCCAACTCTTGATATTCAAGGTTCAGAAACGATTTTGGATGCCTGTGCGGCTCCTGGGGGTAAAACAGTGCATATGGCTTCTTACTTGACGTCTGGAAAAATTACCGCACTTGATTTATATGACCATAAATTAGCTCTCATTCAAGAAAATGCCAAAAGACTAGGACTAGCTGCTAGGATTGATACCAGAAAATTGGACGCCAGACAAGTGGCTGATGCCTTTCCTGCAGAAAGTTTTGACAAAATATTAGTTGATGCACCTTGTTCTGGAATTGGGCTTATCCGTCGCAAGCCAGATATTAAATACAACAAAGATCTTCAGGATTTTGCTAGTTTACAGGCAATCCAGTTAGAGATTCTGTCTAGCGTTTGTCAAACCTTACGAAAAGGTGGTATAATGACCTATAGTACTTGCACTATTTTCAAGGAAGAAAACCAAGACGTCATCAAGGCTTTTTTGGCAAGTCATCCTGATTTTGAACAAGTAGCTTTAGATCACGACAAAAAAGATATTGTAGTAGATGGTTGTCTTTTAATCACACCAGAACAATATCAGACAGATGGCTTTTTCATCGCGCAACTGCGTAAGAAAGCCTAGTGACTTAATAGGAGGAAAGCTGGCATTCGTCAGAAAAGACATACAGATTATGGAAATTTCACTTTTAACAGATATTGGAAAGAAACGTTCCAATAATCAAGATTTTGTAAATCAATACAAAAATCAGAGCGATATTACACTTGTCGTTTTAGCTGATGGCATGGGTGGACATCGCGCTGGAAATATTGCTAGTGAGATGGCTGTTACAGATTTAGGAAATCAATGGGCAGCGACAGATTACACTGATGTTAATCAAATCCGTGACTGGATGCTAGTAACAATTGAATCTGAGAATCAAAAAATTCATGCTCTAGGGACTTCTGAAGAATTTAGTGGCATGGGGACAACGATTGAGGTATTGGCATTTATCAAAGATGTCGTTTTATATGCTCACGTTGGTGATTCTCGTATTGCTCTAATTCGCGATGGACAATATAAACAGTTGACCAGTGACCATTCTTTAGTTAATGAATTAGTTAAGGCTGGGCAGTTGACTGAGGAAGAGGCTGCTGTTCACCCTCAAAAGAATGTTATTACACAATCCATTGGTCAAGCGTCACCTTTAGATATTGATTTGGGCATTCAACCGCTCCAAAGTGGTGATTTTATCTTGGTTAATAGCGACGGCTTATCAAACATGGTTAGTCGTCAGCAGAAATTAGAGATTATCTTATCAGAAAAAACGGTACAAGAAAAAGTAGAAAATCTGGTTGATGCGGCAAACCAAGCAGGTGGACTGGACAATATCACAGTTGTCTTGATTGCCTATAACGAGGAGGATGCTTAATGATCCAAATCGGCAAATTATTTGCTGGGCGTTATCGTATTCTTAAATCCATCGGTCGCGGTGGTATGGCTGATGTTTATTTGGCACATGATTTGATTTTAGATAACGAAGAGGTCGCGATTAAGGTGCTTCGAACTAATTATCAAACGGACCAGATTGCTGTTGCTCGCTTCCAACGAGAAGCGCGTGCGATGGCTGAATTGAGCCATCCCAATATTGTTGCTATCCGTGACATTGGCGAAGAAGACGGGCAACAATTTCTTGCAATGGAGTACGTTAATGGCCCAGATTTAAAAAAATACATTCAAGATCACGCTCCGTTATCAAATGCTGAGACAGTTCGCATTATGAGTGAGGTGCTATCTGCCATGCAGTTAGCCCATCAAAAAGGAATTGTTCACCGTGATTTGAAACCACAGAACGTTCTTTTAACAAAAGATGGTGTGGCTAAGGTTA
Source organism: Streptococcus thoraltensis DSM 12221 (assembly GCF_000380145.1). Classification (GTDB taxonomy): domain Bacteria; phylum Bacillota; class Bacilli; order Lactobacillales; family Streptococcaceae; genus Streptococcus; species Streptococcus thoraltensis. The sequence goes on from NZ_KB904632.1 coordinate 75,945, forward strand.
CCGACTTTGGTATTGCGGTTGCCTTTGCAGAAACCAGTCTGACACAAACTAATTCTATGTTGGGGAGTGTGCACTACCTATCACCGGAGCAGGCACGTGGTTCAAAAGCAACGATTCAAAGTGACATCTATGCCATGGGGATCATGTTGTTTGAAATGCTTACTTGCCACATTCCTTTTGATGGGGATAGTGCGGTAACCATTGCGCTTCAGCATTTCCAAAAACCACTGCCTTCAATTATTTTTGAAAATCGAAATGTTCCGCAAGCTTTAGAAAATGTTGTGATTAAGGCGACTGCTAAAAAACTAGGAGATCGTTATGTCTCAACAACAGACATGTATCAAGACTTGGGCACCGCTCTAGATCCTCGTAGATCGCGTGAACGAAAGCTAGTTTTCCAAGATTCGACGGATACTAAAACATTACCTAAGATTGAGCCAGCCCCTGTTAAAGAGACTCCTAAACCAGTTATAGCACCAGAGTCTACCAAGGAAGTAAAGGCAAAAGAAACTTCTAAGAAGGTAAGTCCAAAACCAAATCATAAGACAAGTAAAAAGTCGAAAAGACCACTTTGGCGACGCCTGTTCAGATGGCTTATTTTGGCTATTGTTATACTGGTAGTTGGGGTTGCTTACTTTGTCATGTCAAGTAGCAATGACAGCATAGTAGTACCAGATGTTTCTGGTCAAACAATAAAAGAAGCGCAATCAACCCTTGAAGAAGCTGGTTTAACAGTTGGCAGTGTGTCACGCAAAGAAAGTGAGACCGTCAAAGAAGGGAGAATTATCTCTACAACCCCTAAAGCAGGAGCTACCAAAAAAGAAGGTAGCGAAATTAATTTAACAGTTTCAAAAGGGACAGAACGCTTTGATATGACAGATTATACTGGGATGACTTACAGAGATGCTGTTAAAGATTTAACAGAAAATTATGGCCTTTCTAAGAAGCAAATCATAAAAAAAGAAGTCTTAAGTGATGAGTACAAACCTGGTGAAATTATTAGCCAGACTCCGAAAGCCGGGGAAAGCTTCAATCCTTCTGGAGATGATACAATCATCTTTGAAGTTGCGACTTCAGCTACTGTAACTATGCCAGCCTTGGTTGGTTATAGTTATTCAGATGCTAAAAATACTCTGTTAGATTTGGGCTTTAAATCTTCACAGATTCAGACAGATTCGGCTAGACCTTCTTCTTCAGCGACTGTCTACGCTCAATATCCATATGCGGGTACTTTAGTAGACCTCTCTTCTGGAGAAGTTGTGACGCTATATTTGAGTAATCCAGAGCCATCAACAGCAAGCAGTGCCTCATCATCAAGTGATACGAGTACTAGCATGACAAGCCAACCGGAGACAAGCACTTCTAGCAGTTCATCAAGTTCAAGTCATTCCTCGACGGATAATTCTGAGGATAGTAGTAAAACAGAATCATCTGGCGATAATCCTTGATTAAGAAGTCGTTTCAGATTCTAAAATGATAAAAAAAATAGAAGTATTTCCCTGATTAGTAACTTTGCTAAGTGGGAAATACTTTTTTGTAAGTCTTTAGGCTGATGTTCTCTGCTGAAACTTGTGGTAAACTTAATCATAGTGATAACGGTGAGGTTTTATGCGTAAATTTCAATTTTTTTTAATCGTTGAAGCTATTTTATTGCTCCTAGCGATGATGACCATTTTATCAGATGATGTGCCACGATTCATAGTAATCTTCATCTTAACTTTATTAGTTCTTAAATTTTATAACAATACGGATAAGATTAATTTTGTTTTAACAGCATGTTTACTGATATTTTTCTTGATTATAATGCTCAATCCCTTTATTATTTTAGCAATGATAGTTGGTTTGATTTATATCGTGATCAATCATTTTTCACAAGTTCAAAAGAGTAATCGATTGGCTGAATTATCGTTTGAAACAAGGCCAGTAACCCTAACAAAATATCGTAATCAATGGTTTGGACAAGAAGAGGATTTAACATCAGATACTTATTACTTTGATGACATCGATGTGATTCGTATCAGTGGCAATGATACTATTGATTTGTCTAAAGTTATTTTAAGGAATCAAGATAATGTTATCCTTATCCGAAAAGTTTATGGGCCGACAAAAATTCTTGTACCGTTTGACGTTTCGGTTAGTTTAACAGTTAGTTCCATTTATGGTTCAGTTTCTTTTTTTAATGATACACCTTACGATTTGAGAAATGAAACGATTAAACTGAGAAGTGATGATTATGAAGACAGTAGCCGCAGTGTCAAAATTGTGATTAGTAATTTTGCTGGGGACACAGAGGTGGTGAGCCGATGAAAAAATCCCACATTATGTTACTGTTTCTCTATGCTCTGGTCATTATTTTTTCTATTGTTTCATTGATTTTGGATTCTTTTTCCATTTCCTTAAAGGATGTTGTTATGGATGTTGAACGATTGAATCAGTTTATTTTTTCAATCGTCTTGTTGACTATTTCCTTAACCATCATGTTGCTTTTTGTTTCAACCCTACTCAATTACAATTCACATCGCCACATTTTTAAAAATTTAAGAAGAATTGTCCACAATCAACCAGTACAAGCTGGTGACGATGAGTTGGGACAAATCATTAATCAACTGTCAGAAAAAACGATGACATTAACTCAGCAGTTGCAAAACACTGAAAATGTGGACCTTTCTCAAAAGGAAGGTATTATACAGGAAGAAAGAAAGCGTATTGCAAGGGATTTACATGACACTGTTAGCCAAGAGCTATTTGCAGCAGTCATGATTTTATCGGGTATTTCCTACAGCCTTGCTAATATGAGTCAAGAAGCACTTCAAGAGCAATTGAAAAATGCAGAAGATATTTTAACAAATGCCCAAAACGATCTGCGCGTCATGCTTCTTCATTTGCGTCCTACGGAGTTAGAAGGAAAGTCTCTCAAACAAGGTTTAGAGATGATTTTACAGGAAATTAAAGATAAGAGTCCGATTCAAGTTTCTTTCAAAGAAAATTTACAAGGCTTACCCAAGCCAATCGAAGACCACCTGTTTCGAATTATCCAAGAGTTTATTAGCAACACCTTAAAGCATTCAAAGGCAAATCAACTGGATATTTATCTTTATCAGACATCAAGTTCAGTTCAGTTGAAAATGATTGATAATGGTGTAGGTTTTGATGTTGAAGAGGCTAAAAAAATCAGCTATGGCTTGAAAAATATGGAAGACCGCGTTTCAGATATGGCAGGTACTTTTCAGATAATCTCTGCACCTAATCAAGGTGTCACTATGACAGTAGTCTTGCCACTAATAGGAGAAGTAGATGAATAATTTAACGATATTATTAGTTGATGACCATGAGATGGTTAGGATGGGCTTAAAAAGTTTTTTAAACCTCCAACAAGATATTTCAGTTATTGGAGAAGCTGGGAATGGACAAGAGGGGATAAAGAAAGCTCTCGATTTGCGACCAGATGTCATTGTTATGGATTTGGTCATGCCTGAAATGGATGGGGTAGAAGCAACCTTACAAATCCTAAAAGAATGGTCAGAAGCCAAGATACTAGTTCTGACGTCTTATCTTGACAATGAGAAAATCTATCCAGTTATTCAAGCAGGTGCTAAAGGCTATATGCTAAAAACCTCTAATGCTCCAGAGATTCTCAATGCCATTCGAAAAGTTGCTGAAGGCCAGCTGGCTATTGAAACAGAGGTTGAGCAAAAGATGAAGCATCATGATGAAAATCCTGCTCTTCATGAAGATTTAACTGCTAGAGAAAAAGACATTTTGCATTTATTAGCCAAGGGTTATGATAATCAAACCATTGCTGATGAATTATACATTTCATTGAAAACAGTGAAAACACATGTTTCAAATATTTTAGCCAAACTTCAAGTTGATGACCGCACACAAGCAGTTGTCTATGCCTTTAGACACCATTTGGTCCCCCAAGAAGACTAAAAATTATGATACAATGAATAAGTATAATATTTTTAGTAAGGAGAAAGAATGGACGTCAAAACGAAATACAAAGCTAAAAAGATTAAGGCAGTTTTCTTTGATATTGATGATACATTGCGTATCAAAGATACGGGATACATGCCTCAATCGGTTGCGAAAGTTTTCAAATCTTTAAAAGAAAAAGGGATTTTAACTGGAATTGCTAGCGGTCGTGCTATTTACGGTGTTGTTCCAGAAATTCGTCAACTTGATCCGGATTATTTTGTCACAATTAACGGAACTTATGTCATTGATAAAAAAGGTAATGAAGTTGCTAATTTGCCATTAGCCAAAGAGATTGTCGAGTCATTTGTTTCGTGGTGCCAAGAGAGTGGGATTGCCTACGGATTTGCTGGTAAGGAAAAAGCCGTTATTTCTGAACGAAATGAGCTGATTGATAATGCCATGGTTCCTGTTTATGGGAACTTAGATGTGGAACCAGACTTTCATTTAACCAATGATGTTTACCATATGTGGACTTTTGCCGAGAACAATTCGGAGCTTGTCTTGCCTGAGAATTTGGCGGATCAAGTGCGGCTAGTACCTTGGCACGTGCATTCATCAGATACGGTAAAATTAGGGATTTCAAAAGCATCTGGCTTGGATCATGTTTTAGAAAAAGAAGGCTTAAAACCAGAAAATGTCTTATTCTTTGGTGATGGATCGAATGATATGGAAATGTTTGATCATGTCGGTCTTAAAATTGCTATGGGCAATGCAGTTCCAGAATTAAAAGCAAAAGCAGATTATGTTACGAATAATGTAGAAGAAGATGGCATTTTACATGCCTTGGAGGAATTAGGGTTGGTAGAAAAAGAAATACACTTTCCACAATTAGATTTAGAAAACGTAGAAGGACCTGTTGCAACTATTAAGACAAATCAAGGTGATTTAGTTGTTAAATTGTTTCCAGAACAGGCACCTAAAACGGTGGCGAACTTTGTTGGCTTAGCTAAAGATGGTTATTATGATGGGATTATTTTCCACCGTATCATTAAGGATTTCATGATTCAAGGTGGTGACCCAACTGGAACTGGTATGGGTGGTGAGTCAATCTATGGTCAAAGTTTTGAAGATGAGTTTTCAGAAGAACTCTATAACCTTCGTGGTGCACTTTCGATGGCAAATGCTGGACCAAATACAAATGGTAGTCAGTTCTTTGTAGTTCAAAATGTAAACTTCCCATACAGTGCTAAGGAATTATCCCGTGGTGGTTGGCCAGCAGCAATCGCTGAGTACTATGCTAAAAATGGCGGAACACCACACTTGGATCGTCGTCACACTGTTTTTGGTCAATTAGTAGATCAAGCTTCTTATGATGTCTTAGATAAAATTGCGGCAGTTGAAACAGGTGCGCAAGACAAACCTCTTGAAGATGTGGTGATTGAAACTATCGAGGTTGTTGACTGATGAACATTGGGGATAAGCTTAAGGGAACAATCACAGGTATTAAACCTTATGGCGCTTTTGTCCAATTAGAAAATGACACAACTGGTTTGATTCACATCTCGGAAATAAAACCCGGCTTCATTGATAATATTTACAAATGTCTATCAATTGGTCAAGAGGTTACTGTACAGGTGCTAGATGTCGATGAATATACTCAAAAAGCAAGTTTATCAATGAGGACTTTGGAGGAAGACCGCCATCAAATGCCACATCGCCATCGTTTCTCAAGTAATCGCCATCGTACAGGCTTTAAACCCTTGGATGAAAAAATGCCAGAATGGATTAAAGAAAGTTTACATTTTTTAAAAAAAGAAGATTAAAAAAGGGTTTACTGCAGTTTCCTTGCAGTAGCCCCTTTTTTTATCGTTTGCTATTAGTTGAAATCATAAAGTGGTGTTGAGAGGTAGCGCTCACCATTATCGGGAAGAATTGCTAAAACTTTTTTTCCTTTTCCTAATTCTTTAGCCTTTTCAATAGCAGCAAAAACAGCTGCACCAGAAGAAATACCGACTAAGAAGCCTTCTTGTTCACCGACTTTTCGTCCAATTTCTAAAGCATCGTCAGATTTAACGCGGATAATTTGGTCGTAAGCATTAGTATCAAGAGTATCAGGGATAAAACCAGCTGAAATCCCTTGAATTTTATGAGGACCAGGATTTTCACCCGAAAGAACGGCAGATTCATCAGCCTCAACCGCAACGATTGCAACATTAGCATTGGCTTTTTTCAGTGCATTAGCAACACCAGTAATAGTTCCTCCTGTTCCGACACCTGATACAAAAGCATCAAGTCCTGTTTCGCCGAAAGCATCGAGGATTTCCTGACCAGTCTGTTCTTCATGTACTTTTGGGTTTGAAGGATTAGCAAACTGCATTGGTAACCAGCCTTGGCGCTCATCAGCTAATTCTTTAGCTTTAGCAATAGCCCCTTTCATTCCTTCGATACCTGGTGTTAACACTAACTCAGCACCGTAAGCTTGGATTAATTTACGACGTTCGATACTCATGGTGTCAGGCATAACAATGACAACTTTATACCCCTTAGCAGCACCGACCCAAGACAAGCCGATACCAGTATTTCCAGAAGTGGGTTCAATAAAGGTATCACCAGCTTTAAGAGTTCCAGCTTTCTCAGCATCCTCAATCATTTGAAGAGCAATGCGATCTTTGACAGACGAACCAGGATTAAAAGCTTCAATTTTGACATAAACGTCTGCAGCCTCTTCTGGAACGATACGATTAAGTTTGACAATAGGTGTTTGCCCAACGAGTTCGGTAATATGATTGTGAATTTTTGTCATAATTCTAGCTCCTCAACAGTTTTGAATACTAGTATAAAGGCTAGTTGGAAGCTTGTAAAATACAAATTCCTTATCATACTGATAAAGAATGTGTATCATCATGAAAGAGGCAAAATTCAAGTCCAAGTTAGCCAGCGTATAACACCTCTCTGGGAGTTTTGTAATCTAATACTTTCTTAGGATAGTTATTGATCCAATTTTCAATGAATGTGACCTGTTTTTGGGTCGCATTTTTACTTCCCTTTGGTAACCACCGTCGAATCAAACGATTATGGTTCTCATTGGTNCCTCTCTCCCAAGAGGCATAAGGGTGGGCATAGTAAATGTGCTCAGGGTCAAAAACCTCAGATAAGCGACTAAATTCCGTTCCGTTGTCAGCCGTGATAGAGTGA
>NZ_KB904633.1 GCF_000380145.1 Streptococcus thoraltensis DSM 12221
CCCAAAACAAGCTCCACATGATCACGATGATTCCAAATATCCACAAGTGGTGTAAAATCACCTGAACGGCTGTCATCGTATTCTAAAAAGAAGATGTCATAATTGAGTTGACCCAAATATTTAGCAACGACATCATAGCCACCTTCGTAGAGGTAGGTTGATTTAAAATTTCCTCGACAAATATGCGTTGCAAGAGTCAAGTCATCAGGTAAGCCCTCTAGGGCTTTGTTTATGATATCCACAATCTCTTGAGCTTGCGCACGATAGCCATCAAGTTCTTCTCCGCTAGTTTCGTTTAATTTGGCAATCAAAAATGCCCAAGTCGTATCGTCCAACTGTACATAACGTGCTCCCAAATCATAAAAACGTTGGATAGTGTCATGGTAAGCTTGCGCCAAGTCATTTAGGTAGTCCTCACGACTGTCATAAAAATCCAAGGCTAAGTCGCTACGACCATCACGGAAAACCATAGATGGACTTGGAATAGTGATTTTAGGCGTCACACCTTCTGGCGTAATTGATTTCAAATACTCAAAATCACGGTAGAAGGGATGGTTAGGATTTTCCGCAATTTTACCAGCCACACGAACGTTAGTCGTCCGTGTCTTGGCACCGTGAAACTTGTAAGACTCCTCCTGTAAGTAAGCTTCATAACCTGTCAGTTCCCACAGGAAATCCAAGTGCCACCAAGAACGACCGAATTCACCGTCAGTAACAACTTTCAAACCATTGTCAACTTCATGGTGAACCAAGTCTTTAACCAATTCATCCTGGATGTCAAGCAATTCCTCGCGAGAAATCTCGCCACTAGCAAACTGATCGCGAGCTTCTTTGAGCTTGGCTGGACGCAAATAAGAACCGACATGATCAAAATGATGCTGTACTTTAGACATAGACTTACCTCTTTTTCTTTTCTGGAATTAGCAGGGCGAATACTACCGCATATGAGTCTAGGATAACAAAGCCAGCTATAAGTGACAAATATAACTTTATTATATTAAGTCATAGGTGGAAACTATACTTAACATCTCAAAAAAAGTGTCAAGTAACTTTACTTTACAAAAAAGATATGTTATCATGCTATAGTTGATGAAAATTCATCTCTATATTAACTGGGCAGATTGAATACCAAGAATGATAACATTAAGGTAAATCTATAAGTCCCTGAATATTTACTTATCGAAAGGAAGAAACCAAAATGGCAGTACCTGCACGTCGCACCTCAAAAGCGAAGAAAAACAAACGTCGTACGCACTACAAATTAACAGCTCCAACTGTAAAATTTGACGAAACTACTGGAGATTACTCACGTTCTCACCGTGTATCACTTAAAGGATACTACAAAGGACGTAAAATCGCTAAAGCTAACGAAGCTAAATAATAGAAGGGAGATACCATGCGCGTAAACATTACACTTGAACACAAAGAATCTGGTGAACGCTTGTACCTTACTTCAAAAAACAAACGTAACACTCCAGACCGTCTTCAATTGAAAAAATACTCACCAAAATTGCGTAAGCACGTTGTGTTTACTGAAGTTAAGTAGACATTCAATACACGTCAGTTGAGACGAAAAACATTGATTTCATGCGATTTTTGAAATTTTAAATTTCAGTAGATTGCAATAAAAATCAGCCGAATGACTACATTTTTTGTGAAATAAATTTAGAAATTCGGATATGCAAAAAGCCCCCTAATCAATTGATTAGAGGTTTTTTTCTTGATTTTAACTCTATCAAATAAATCACCCCTGCGAAACTCTTGCCAGTATTGTTTATCAAATAACTCTAAAGCGTCTTCTTCCTCTTGGGTTAGTTCATAATCTTTAAAGCCGCTTACCTACAAAGCCCTTACCAGTCTTTCCAAAACCAATGACCAGTAAATCATATTGTTCTATAACATGCTCCTTTTCTTTTTTTCAACCTTAGTCTAGCAAAAAAGAAAATTTTAGACACAATTCCGTTACGGCTCTATTATGGAGTCCAAGTTGCAGAAAAAACATTACAATAACTGAAAAGGTTTAGATAAAAAATAGGTGAATAATAGACGAAATGTACTTTTTTTTTGATACAATGTATCTATACACTAGTTTATTAATACAGAAAGGTCAAACTATGAAAGAAAAATTTCAAATGTGTAAAACCTATCTTCTAGTCGTCTTAGCAACGATTGGATTTGTCAACGGTTGCAAAATTATCTTTGGAGAATTAGGTAAGCCAAATGGCATGGAAGCTAAATATCCTCTCTTTCTCCTAACCATTTCCTTGGTCGCTATCTACCTCATTCCCCTACTAGTACTGACATATTACTTAGCTAAACGCTATAACATTTCTAAACAAGTTATAGGTCTTAGCTGGCTTTTAGGCTTAACAGGTAGCATCTCTTTTTCTGAACTGGGACATACAGCTATTGGATATTTCCTACTCGAAATTGTTAAAGCTAGTGATAATTTCCTAAAAGACTGGGGCGCAGCTATTTCAGGTCCATTGGCAGAAGAAATCGGTAAAGGGCTAACTGTTCTACTTGTACTACTTATTTGTAGAAAAATGACACTAAAAAATGCATTGGTAAGCGGAGTGATTGTTGGATTAGGCTTCCAAATCATGGAAGACATCACCTTTGTATTTAGAGACATGTTCATGAATAAGTTAGACGGCTTTGAAACCATTCTTGAACGCGTTGGTCAAGCTGGTTGGGTTCATTGGGTTTTCACGCTTCTCTTTGCCATTGGCTTAGTAGCCCTTCTCACGAAAAATACAGGTATGTCAAAAGCACAGGGAGTATTTTGGATTGGTGCAAGCTTTGGAATCCATTTTCTCTTTAACTCACCATTCAACACTGGTATCTTCCAGACAGTGTTCCCTATCTTGAGTATTCTACTTGGCTTACTTGCCTATCGAACGGTTGAGAAACTATCTGAATAGACAAAAAATCCGCCTTTGAGTGGATTTTTTATATTCATTCTTGTTAGAACAAGCCGATAGCTGTCTCGTCTGCTGCCACATCCATGTTGAGAGCTGCGGGATCTTTTGGCAAACCAGGCATGGTCATGACATCACCTGTTAAGGCAACGATAAAGCCTGCACCCAATTTTGGCACAAATTCACGGAAACATCATGAGCCTTAAGCAAGTTCGGTACCTTAATGGCGATGAACTTCTCTGATCCGAGGTCAACTCCGAAACCTGCTTCTTTGACCGTGTAGCCGCCCAATCGCAAAGCTGTAATTGTTGCGAGAACTGAGTTACATCCGTGGGCAATATTAGCAAATGGACCACCATGGACAAAGGCAGGCGTGCCATAGATGGTTTGGACAAGGTTTGGTTTGATAGCATCTTTCAAAATAAGGGTCAAAGCACCTTCCACCGCCAAATCACGCACGTAGACAGGACTGCGGTCAAAACGATAAGCAATAATAATATTTGCCAAACGTTCTTTCAAGTCATTGATGTCTGTCGCCAAACACAAAATCGCCATGATTTCAGAAGCCACGGTAATATCAAATCCATCTTCACGAGGAATACCATTGAGCGCTCCCCAAAGCTAACTGTTACCTTTAAATCTTCAATGAGCCGATGAGCATGGAAAGAATTTACTTTCAGAACTACATAACGCTAGGAAAAAATTTTATTTTTAGAAATTTTTGTATCTATATTTCATTTCTAATTCTTGATAGATATAATATCTCAGAACTTCTTGAAGAAGCAATTTAGTCTCATACATCTCATGGACATCAGTTATCATTTTTAGATATTTATCTTTCGAATCACCATGAGTACAGTAATTTCGTGTTTGAGCTAATTTTGTTATTAATAATTCTCTATCACAGTCCGAAAAAATTTTAGTCTGATTAAGCTCATCTATTAAATTAATTAAATTTTTGAGGCGTTCGGAAAGACTAGGCTCTTTCTTCTTAAATTTCAATTTGTTTCTAAATTTTCTTCTGATTTCTTCTAAAATATGTGTATTTATAAAATCAACCAACGATTTTCTAGCTTTTTCTTCATCATCAGATAGACACTGTGGAATTTTAAAATTCTTAAAATTTCTAGAATAAACTTCTAAATTCCTAATAGCATCAATTAACTGGTCTTCTAAATATAAATCACCATGAAGATTTTTTGAAAATTGTCTCACTATAAATTCAAGTTCATCAGATTTATCAAACCAATGATTTAAAATATGTTCAAAGTTATCTTCTAGTTTCCTCAAAGAAATATCTTGCTGATAATTTTTCCATTTTTTAGACTTTCTAGCATGCTGAACGAAGTATTTTCCCTTTATAATCGGCAAGTGCTTATCTTTTAGCATTTTATAATCAACCAGAAACTCAATATTGGTAAATGATAATGGAGTATTTGATAAAATCTCAATAAATTCTTTAAATTTACGTGAAGACTGATAGAACTCATCGAAACATCTTGTGTTTGAGTCAACTGAAGTAAGTTTGATAAAATAGACACTTGTAAATGATGTATTTGTAAATGAAGAATGTAGTATCGCCATATCTTCAAAGTTCATCCCAAGTGATTTTATTAATACTTTTGTTGATTGATATTCATTTACTGCACTCTCAAAAATGGTTTGATTATCACCATGCTTAATGGTTACCAATGATTTTTCAATCCATTCTTCAATAGGTAGAAACGTTATTTTTGAAGTAATAAAGAGCTATCGGATGAATACCGTTGCCAACATCTGTCCCTGTAAACAACTCCTTACTGCCATTCTTGTCAATATCATAAAAAGCATAATGGCTGACATTATTAATATCTGAAGCAATTTTAGAGAGTGTATCTGCATATAGAGTCTCATAATCTTTTAAATCATTTTCCTCTGACTGTGACCTTGATGGTTCTGTAGCACCAGATTGATCAGATGTCGATTTTGTCACCGTTTTTTTGGATGACTGAGTCGTTTTCTTAGATCGTTTGAGAGTCTTACTAGCATTCGATTCTTTCTTAGTTGACTGCTTAGACGATTCAGGATTAGTTTGACAAGCACTTAATAGCAAGACACATGATAAGCTAATTCCTAATTTTAATAATACCTTCATATTCAGATCCTCTCGACTTTTTTCTCCATTATACACTAAAAATAGAAATAGATTTTCATTTTTTTGGATATTTTGAGATTTTTATCATTTTAATGACTAATAGATAAGATTTAGTTTAGAAAATCATTTTACAGAATAATATGCTAGAGACTACTATTCTAATCATACTTAATACTAACATCTCCACAACAATCTTATTTACTTCTCCCAATAATATAAGATAATAAAACTAAGCTAATTATAGTTCCCTCTATGACCACTATCGGTTGATGAAAAACAATAGAAATTAGCACGGATAATGTGACACAAATAATATCAATGCCATACCTATAGCTTGAAAATTCCCCTGATGTCAATGAAGACATCAGTTGACAGAATTTTTCTATTGGAAAAATTAATATTCCAAAATGGATTATTCTTCCCGTTCCAAAGCCAGCAATGCAGGTACCCATAATGAAAACAACAATTTTCATAATATAGTTAGAGAATAACAGATCAATAAAGATATCATAAACAAAAAAATTAATAGCGTAACCTAAGAATAGCACTGAGAACACCATCAAAGTATAATCTCTAAAACTTTTTCGCTTATCCATAAAATAACTGGTGATCAAAAATAAACCATTAATGATTCCCGTCACTGTTCCAATCTTTATATCAAATAGTTCTGCTACAGCAACATTGAAGGAATTGAAGCTACTAACACCAATATCCGCCTTGATTGTTAAACTAATCCCAAGTGCCGAAATCATATAAAATAAAAATGATAATATCGTCTTTTTTATCATAAGGCCCTCCTTTTCAGTTTCTATTTTAGCCTTATTAGCGTAAAATAAATATGAGAAATCTCATATAAAAAGGAATCATTATGACATCTCCTATTCAAGAATTGCTACCCGTCTCAATATTGGACCAAAGTAAAGTATTAACCTTTAATAACAACGAAACAATCATTCAAGAAAATCAAAATCTTGACTATCTCTTTTATATTCTGAAGGGTCGAGCCAAGATATATCACAACACTGAAAATGGAAAAACAATCCTACTTCATTTTTTAAACCAAAATGATTGGATTGGGGAATTGACCTTTTTAGAAATTGAAGAAAAAACAAAATACGTTGCTGCTATTGGTACAGTAGAAGTTCTAGCAATTCCTAAGAAGATTGTAACTTCCAAACTTTTAAACGATCCTTATTTTTTGAAAGAACTAAGTCAATTTATCGGAAAGAAGCTTTTAGAAAGAACGAATCATTTAATCAAGAATCAAGGATATCATCTCAAATATCGTTTGGCAACACTTATTATTGACTTATCGCATCATCAAATTTATTGTGAGAAACATACAACAATCGTTGATTATTTGGGGGTAAGTTATCGCCATCTTCTGCAAATTTTTAAGGAATTTCAAGAAGAAGGGTATTTAGAAAAGATAGGGCATCAAACATATATCATTGATTATCATAAACTAAAAAAACTTTATATTTTTAATAACTAAAAAAGCTGGAACAAGAGTCCCAGCCTTTTATTATCTGTAATGTTTTAATGCTGTAGCTCGTTTCACATAAGCCTAGAAAGCTCATAGCAGATGAAATCATTCGTACCGAAAATCAATTTCTCTAGTTTATCATTTCATAACTATTCCCATCATTTATGAAATCAGGTAGACAGCTATAACCATTATAACTTCCTGTAGCAAATCATTTTATATCTTCGGCAACTTAGATTTGTTCAATAGAAGTGAACTGATCAACACTGATAAGGAACTCATCGCCATTGCCAATCCAGCTAATTCAGGGTTAAGGGTTAAGCCAATGGCTACAAAGAGTCCAGCGGCGATTGGAATACCAATTAGATTATAGATCGAAGCCCAGAAAAGATTGAGGAGAATCCGTTTAAAGGTTTTCTTACTCATATCATAAGCTCTCACAACACCTAGCAAGTCATTTTGAATCAAGACAACGCCACCCGATTCGATGGCAATATCCGTTCCTGCCCCCATAGCGATACCAACATCAGCTAGGCTAAGCGCTGGAGCGTCGTTGATTCCATCACCGACAAAGGCTACTTTACCTTCTTTTTGAAGCGCTTTAATCTGGTCTGCCTTATCTTGTGGCAAGACATCTGAAATAACTTGGTTGATACCGACTTCCTCAGCAATAGCGTGCGCCACACGCTCATTATCACCTGTCAACATGACTGTCTTAAGACCCCTAGCTTCCAAGGCTCTAATAGCTTGTTGTGAGGTTTCTTTAGGCACATCCTGGATGGCAATAAGTCCAATGACTTCTGATTCTTTGGCCAAGATAACCACGGTTTTAGCTTGGTTTTGCAGTTCTTTCATTTGCTCTTCTAGAGAGTCTGGGAAGCTTCTACCTTCCTGCAAACGACGATTTCCCAAGAAGACTGATTGACCTTGATAACGTCCGGTGACGCCTTGCCCTTCTACAGCTTGGAAATTCTCTACAACACCAGTTTTAATCCCTTTATCGTCAGCATAAGCCATAATTGCTGTTGCGAGAGGATGTTCTGATGACGCTTCAAGAGCTGCCGCAATCCTTAGGACATCTTCTTGATCACCGACTACATCTGTCACACGAGGCTTACCTAGGGTAATGGTTCCTGTTTTATCCAAAACCACGGTATCGATATTTTGCAATTCTTGTAAGACAGTACCGTTTTTAATTAAGACACCCATCTTAGCACTTCGTCCAGTACCAACCATGAGAGCCGTTGGCGTCGCCAATCCTAGCGCACATGGGCAGGCAATAATCAAGACAGACACCGCATATATCATGGCCTGCGTACTACCAGAACCTAAGAAACTATACCAAACCATAAAGGTTAAAATGGCTAAAATAACGACAACAGGAACAAAAATCCCTGAAATCTTATCTGTCACATCTTGAATAGGGGCGTGACTAGATTGAGCTTTTTTAACAAAATCCACAATCTGAGCCAGCATAGTATCTTTACCAACCTTAGTGGCCTTAAAAGTGATGGTTCCGTTAGTGTTGAGGGTTGAGCCAATCACGGTATCTCCGACAGTCTTGCTGACGGGCATACTTTCACCAGTCACCATGGACTCATCAATGCTGGTTTTACCATCTGTAATAACTCCGTCAACAGCAATCTTCTCACCAGGTTTAACTTTAATCAGGTCATCGATGAGAATGTCTTCCAGAGCAATCTCTACAAAGTCACCATTTCTGAGGACACTAGCTGACTTGGCCTGTAAATCAAGCAATTTCTCCACTGCCTGAGAAGCATTTTTCCGCATCCGCTCCTCAAAAACTTGCCCCAAAAGAACGAACATGATGATAAATCCAGCACTCTCAAAATAAACTGGTAAGCCCTTGAAAATAGCGTAGACGCTGTAAAGATAGGCTACCGAAGTCCCCAGTGCTACCAAGGTATCCATGTTGGCATTGTGATTTTTAAAAGAAGCCCAGGCACTTTTCAGAAATGGCAAACCTGAGAAAACCATGATAATCGTTGTAAAGAAGAAAGTTCCCCACTCGATAATCTTATGGTCGATGATATGAGTAAACATGGCAATCATGAGAAAAACCATGGGGATTGAGCAGATAAAAGCTATCCAGAAGCGACCTCTAATCGTCATCAAAAACTCCTTTCTATTTTACAATGAGTTTTCCGTGATACATGTCCATACCGCAGGCAAAGCCAAATTCACCTTTTTCATTTGGCGTCACTTCAATAACGAAATCTTCTTTGACAGGAAGGTCAGCCTTGATATCAAAATCAGGGAAAACCACTTGGTCGAAACAAGCAGAGTCTGTTTGACGGTCAAAAATGATATGAGCAAGTACGCCTTTTTTTAAAACAATTTTTTCTGGTTTATAACCACCATCCACAAGCACGCGCACTTCTTGAAAATCACCTTTTTGAGTAGCTTTGCCCTCATTTTTCTTTTTAAAAAACATCCTAAACCCTCGTTTCTATTTGACAATTAATTTGCCGTAAATCATGTTCATGCCACAAGCAAAACCGAATTCTCCTGCCTCAGTAGGGGTAATCGTAATCGGAAAATCCTTCTTCATCGGTAGGTCCTCATGGATCCCAAAATCTGAAAAGACCACTTGGTCCAAACAGGATGATGGGTCCTTGCGATGAAAGACCAAAGTCGCTGGAATCCCCTTTTTCAAAACAATTGTCTGCGGAATATAACCACCATCAACTGATACTTGAATTTCTTGATGGTTGCCACGCACCACGGCTTCTTGTTGAGAGACTTCATGTTTGCCAAAAAACCACCAGATAATAAAGGCTATCATGGCTAAACCAAGTATTATGATGAGAAAATGTATCATGGCAATGCCCTTTCTTTTAAGTTTACATTTGTAGATATATTTTAACAAAGTTTCGCAGAAAGGTCAATTTCTTTTATGTTACTAATTAGTATTATTTGCTTTCCCCTCGAGACTAAGTTAAAATAGAGGTAAGGAGGAAAGTAATGCTATCAGCAATCGAAAAAACACTAAAATCATATCACCCCAGGCCTCTTGGACAAGATAGAGCCTATGCTGTACTCCTCCCTTTAATGCGCATTGATGACGAGTGGCATGTGCTTTACGAAGTCCGCAGTGAAAAGATTTCGCAACCTGGGGAAGTAGCCTTTCCTGGCGGACGTATCGAAGAGGGTGAATGCCCAGAAGCAGCTGCTATTCGAGAAACACAGGAAGAATTAAATCTTCCCAAGAAAGCTATCACAATCTTCGGAGAGATTGATTATCTTGTTCAACATCACCGAACCATCCATTGCTTTGTCGGAGAGATTAACATCAACTGTCTCTCAGCCATTTGCCCTAATAAGGATGAAGTCGCAAAAGTTTTTACCATTCCTCTCAGCTCACTCATGGAGACACCTCCGACTTACTACAAATTACGAGCCAAAATGAAGCCTGGGGAAGATTTTCCTGTTGATCGTCTACATAAAAATGGTAAAGATTATCGTTTCACATCACGCTCTGATAAAATCCCCTTTTACGAGCAAGGTCCCGAAACACTTTGGGGATTAACAGCCATGTTCACCCATCGCTTTACAGAAATCATAAAAGAATGCGACATTGATTAAAAAATGAAAAACGCATATCAAGACAAAAGGTTTAACATCTGGTTGCATAACCCTTGATGTTAAACCTTTTTTCATGTCTTTAAATCCTTAATATCATCAACATACTCTTTATACTGATGATATTAAAAAGTGAACCGGTTTCCCAGCTCACTCTCGTTTTATTTATGATTCAAGCCACGCTTAAGACTCTTGAAAAGACCGACATCATCTGTCTGCAAAATCAAACCTGCATAAGATTTACCAATGTATAGCGTACAAAGAACGGCTGTCGCTGCTAAAATACCTAAGGAAATCAGAGCTTCATTTGTGCTAGCGTAGCTATTAATTAGACGAATGGGCATAAAGAAGGATGATATAAAAGGTACATAAGAACCAATCTCTAAAATCACGTTATCATGACCTTGTTGCCCAAGAACGATGGCACCAATAAAACCTACAACAACCAGATACATAACAGGTTGTACCGCCTTGTTGACATCTTCTATACGCACGACCAAGGAACCACAAAGAGCTGCTAAAACAACATAAAGTAGGATACCAAAGATAGCAAAGAAGAGCATGGTCCAGTCTAAGTTATCAATAATGGTGTCCAGCATAGGTTTAACAATGTCAATCATGTCCTTACTAAATTCAAAGTTAGGCAAGAGCTTGTAGGCTAAGAATCCACCAAGGGCATAGATACCCAAATGGCTTGTAATGATCCCAAAAATCCCTAAAATACGCCCATAGAAATAGAGATTGGCAGGCACACTTGAGAAAATCACTTCCATGATTTTGGTTCCTTTTTCATTAGCAATCTCTTGAGCAGTTGAACCAGCATAGGTCAAAATAATGAAGTACATGATGAAGGTTAAGCCAAAGAAAGTGATGTATTTACCTGCTTTTTTCAAGTCACCTTTTTCTTTGATTTCCTCTTTAAACTGAGGTTCTTGCGCCAAAGCTTTAACTTGTTTTGGAGTCAGATTGGCCTCAGCAATATTCAATTGATTTTGCAAGCCTCCTAATACTTGGAGCAATTGCCCTTTGATATCCTTAGCGAGGCTAGAATGACCATGATAGGTTGCTTGTATTTTATTATCTGAAGTATCAACAAAGACATAACCTGGAATATCTTCAGCTTTTTGCGCTTTTTTTGCAGCTGTTTCCGTTTCATACTTTAGAGTAACACCATCAAGCCCTTTGAAAGCTTTCTTCAAAGAACTATCCGATAAAACTACAGCTAATTTGTCTGAATTGTTAGCTGCAGACCCTGTTAAGTAGCTTACTCCCATTGTAAAACCAACAAAGATAAAGGGAGATAGAACCATGAGGAGGAAGGCCCATGACTTGATTTGTCTTAGATAGGTTTCTTTAGCAACTAATAGCAGCTGTTTCATAATTCTACCCCCGATTTCATTTTGAAAATTTCATCAATAGTTGGTGCCTGTTGGTCAAATGTAGATATATAGTGCCCACCACTAATAGCTCTAAACAGCATCGGACCAGCGGCCTCATCATCTAGAACCAAGCGCCACTGACCTTGCTTAGTCTTACTAATAGAAGCCACGTGGGCTAGATTTTCCAGACGTTCTCTTGGCACATCATTTGAAACAAAGAGACGAGTGCGACCAAATGAATCGCGAATCTCTTGAATACTACCATTAAGCACGACCTCACCATCGCTAATCATAACCAAGGAGTCGCATAACTCCTCAACGTTAGTCATGACATGGTCTGAAAAGATTATCGTCGCTCCGCGATCTTTTTCTGCTAAAATAATCTCTTTCAAAAGAGCCGTATTAACAGGATCCAAACCAGAAAAAGGCTCATCCAAAATAATCAAATCAGGTTCATGAATCAGCGTAATAATCAACTGGATTTTTTGCTGATTTCCTTTTGAAAGGCTTTTAATCTTATCTGTTAGTTTCCCCTTAACTTCTAATTTTTCCATCCAAAGTGGAAGTTTCTTGCTTACTTCTTTACGAGACATTCCCTTGAGACTAGCCAAATAACGAACTTGCTCAAAAACAGTCAACTTAGGCATGAGACTGCGTTCTTCCGGTAAATAACCAATCCGATTATTAACTTTTGTTGTCAATGGATTGCCATCTAGCTGAATCTCTCCATCATAGTTTACAAAATTTAAAATGGAGTGAAAGAGCGTCGTCTTACCAGCACCGTTTTTTCCAACCAAGCCACAAATGCTGCCTGATGGTACTTCAAATGACATTCCTCTAAGCACTTCATTCTGCCCATAACTCTTAGAGAGTTGTGAAATCCTAATCATCCCTACCTCTTTCTAATGTTGGCTAACGTATTTTGCTATAAACCCAGCAAAATATTCTTAATAGTTCTATTCTAACATAAATAGTAGTTAAGCTAAAAGACATTTGTGAAAATTGTCTTTTAAAAATATATTATTTTTTTATATATAAAATATTGACATATATATAAAATCATTCTATAATCAATGTGTAGAATAATTATATATACCAAAAGGAGCTGATGACATGTACTTTCCAGTATCATCAACCTTGATTGAATTTTTGATTTTAGCCATTTTAGAAAAAGAGGATTCCTACGGTTATGAGATTAGCCAAACCATCAAATTGGTCGCAGCTATCAAGGAATCCACTCTCTACCCCATTTTAAAAAAACTAGGGCAGGCTGGCTATGTCTCTAACTACAGTCAGGAACACCAAGGGCGTAAACGCAAGTACTATGCTCTAACGACTGAGGGAAAAGAGCACCTCACTTATTTAAAATTACAATGGAAAAGTTATAAAGATACCCTAGACGGGATTGTGGAAGGGAGTTTGAGACATGACAAGGACTGAATACTTAAAGCAGCTAGATAACTACCTGCACCGTTTACCAGAAGAAGATTACAAAGAAGCTATGGAATACTTCACCGAATATTTTGACGAAGCTGGACCTGAAAACGAGGACCGTGTTATCGAAGAGCTGGGAACACCTAAGGAAGCTGCACAAGATATTCTCAATGCTCTTTGGGATAAAAAAGAAGGTGAGGCAGACCATAGCAAAAAATCGCGCGCTAAAATCCTCTGGATTGCCATCCTAGCACTTTTTGCTGCACCTTTGGCACTTCCTGCTATCGTTCTAGTCGCAGGGCTTATCTTTGCCTTCATTGCTATGATTTTTGCCTTTGTTGTCGCAGCCCTTTCACTCCTAATAGCTGGCATTGCTGTTTTAGGTGTTCTCATTTGGGAAAGCTTCACACTGGTGCCAAATTCTTTAGCAGCAATGGCTTTAGGGATTGGAACGGGGCTGTTAGTCTTAGGAATAGGCTTACTTCTTTGGCTCCTGTTGATAGCACTAGCAAAAGCAATGACTCGTGTCCTCCTAGCTATTATTAGTCGTTTCACTAAGAAAGGAAGTGCAGCATGAAAAAATCAAATAAATTTCTTTTCATTCTTTCCCTCATCTTTATTAGTTTTGGAACAGTAGCTATTTTATGGGGAAATAGCCATGATGGTCTAAAAGACATCAAAGAAGCAACAGCAGCTAAAAAAGTCGAACAAGAGCTATCCAGTTTTAAACACTTAGAACTCAAACTAAACACCCGTGACCTCATTATTGAACCATCCAAAGATGACAAATGGCATCTGACATACTACACTGATCGTAAGGTTTTAGGAGAATTAACAGTTAAACAAGATGGTGATAAACTATCTCTCAACCAAGCTGATGAAACTACCACTGTCACAGGACTACTATCAGCTTTAGGGTATTACCTCAATAATCAAGACATAGATAGCCATGATGTTGTCTTATCTGTTCCTAAAAATGCTAAATTTGATAGCATAAAAGGCTATGTTTCAGGCTCAACTCATCTCTATAATTTCCCAATCGAAGAGGTCGATCTAACATCTGATTCCATCTACACTGATGACACAGTAATTTCAAAAGCTAACTTTTCAGCTAATTCTCTCTACTTGGACAATAGCAATATCAGTCAATTGAAACTAGATGCATCTGACTACCTTTCTTTAACAAATTCTACAATTAAGGAGGGACAACTCGATGGAGAATCTACAATTCTAGAAGTCGATAAAAGTCATCTCCAAAATACTTCCATTACAATTGCAAATGGATCCTTCACCCTAACAGATACTGAGCTAGATAATGTCAACCTATCCGGTGACAGCAATGCCATTACTGCTAAACAATTAGCTCTCAAAAATCTCATTGAAATCACCAGCGACTATAGTAACATCACTATTCATCTAGAAGAGAAGACACGTTCTACAACCAACTTCAATCTAAAAGTAACAAATGAAGAACTCAAAGTTTCTGATGCCATCACTGGTTCAGATCAGATTACTGCTGATGAGAATCAAGAAAATCATAGTTTTAATAAACAAGTAAAAGATAACAACGCAACCTTAACCATCAACAGCAAAGAAGGTCCTATCTCTATCAACTAAGGTTACGATAAGAAAAAGCTTCCCAAATTCGGAAAGCTCAGAATATAGACAAACCCTCTAAACGATAGAGAAATTAAAAGTGTAAGATTTTTATAAATAAAACAAACTCTTAGAAATGTTGATTTATACTCTTTTGACTTAACTTTGAGACATGGTTACTTTCGACTTCCCCTACTCATACTCAACGAAAATTAAAAGCAGACTAGGCGACACAGATAGCAGATAGAACTGTCTTCATCAAATCAAGTCAACAAGGTCTGCTTTTAATTTTCGAAGAGTATCAAGTACTGTTCGGCGTCTTTTCTGTTTCTTGTCTAAAAGTTAATTCATTTGACTATAGTAACCTTTTGTATTTTCTTTCTCCAAGAAAGCACAAAAGATTGAATAAAATCGTCCAAAATGGAGTCTCCTTCAACCTGAAACTCTCCAAATTTGAAAACTTTTTCTTAAAATAGTAAGGTAACGAGGGCTAAAATAGCCAGACCACCTTGTGTCAAGATGATTTTCTTATCAGCCGTCAATGCTCCATAAGCTGCGGCGAGAACCACATTAAGCAAAAACACTACTACCAGCGTCTGATTTCCCGTAAAAACCCCAAATAAAAGAAAAATAGCAATCAAACCATTGTAGATACCCTGATTCTTAAATAGTTTGCTGACCGAGTCGCGCGAGCGCTCCTCCTGAGACATATTAAAGACACGACCTGTTGCTTTCGACTGGGTTGCAAAAGTCTCTAAATACATGATATAAAAATGTTCCAAAGCTACCAAAGTAGCTAAAATAAGCGTAATAATTGACATACTTTCCTCTTTTCTGAAATAGCCTCACTTAGACTAACTTTATCTTGTTATCATATTACAAAAAAAGCTAAATCGCACTTATTTTGTCTCTTACATCAAAAACATGTTAACTTATTCACAATAATGTGATACAATAAAAGAAAAATGAAAGAGTAACCTATGAATAAAGATACCGTTATCAAGCGCCTACGTGAAGAGCTAAAAATGCCTAAATTCAATGCTTTCTTTGAGGAAAAAGACTATAGCGAAGCAGACTATCAACAATTAAAAACCGACCTACTCAATTACTATCGTGACTATGTTGATAATGTTGAAGCAGATTTCCAAGGTGGTTTAAAGACCAACGATGGTCGTAAATAAATAATACTCTTTAAAAATCAAAAGCAGACCTTGTTGACTTGATGTGATGACCTTCAGTTCTATCTGCTATCTGTGTCGCCTAGTCTGCTTTTGATTTTCATTGAGTAGCAGTTGAACACTAGCAAATTGCTAGTGTTTTCTTATTCTAGAAAAGAAAAAAGCTTTGATAGGAAGACCTGTTCAAAGCTTTTTATAGGGGATTATTTTGCAAATTCAGCAGCTTTTGTACCTGCCTGACGACCGAAGACAACGATGTCAGCAACAGCGTTACCACCAATACGGTTGCTTCCATGCACACCACCAGTTACTTCACCTGCGGCAAAGAGACCCGGGATAGTTGATCCATCTTTTTTCAATACCTCTGTATTAGTATTAATTTTTAAACCACCCATGGTGTGGTGGATACCTGGTGCAATCTTGATTGCATAGAAAGGAGCTTTTGAAATGTCACGGTCCATGCCTGTCGTACGACCAAATTCTGAATCTTTCTTATCAGCAACAGATTTGTTCCAAGAATCAATTGTTGTTTTCATGTTCTCTGCTGAAACATCCATTTTCTTAGCTAGTTCTTCAATAGAATCAGCTTTGACAACCATGCCTTTTTCTTCGTAAGTGTCAATTGATTTTGAATGTTCACGAAGTTGTTGGTCAAAGACAACATATGCTGAACGTTCTGGAAGTTTGTTGATAGCTGCAGAAACGTTATCACGTGTTTCCATTTCATTGTAGAAACGTTTACCCTCTGCATTGATAAGGACAGCACCTTCACCACGGATTGCTTCTGATACAAGGAAAGGATCTTTACCTTTTTCTTGATAGACAGTAGGGTGAATTTGGATTTGATCCATTTGAACAGTATCTGCGCCGAGTTTCTCAGCAAGGGCAACACCATCACCAGTTGCACCTGTATGGTTAGTTGTCACGTAGTTTTTCAATTCTGGTTTGTATTCAGTGATCATCTCCATGTTAGCACCGAAACCACCAGCTGTATCAACAACGGCTTTGGCTGAGATTGTTTTTGTTTTCTTAGCCATTTTAACTTTGATACCAGTTGCAGCACCATCTTTTTCAGTAATCTCAGTTACGTCTGCATTTACAAATACTGGAATTTTTTTCTCTTTCAAGTTGTTGTAAAGACCATCTACCAAGTAACCACCTACAGCTGAACCATCTGCTGGACGGTGAATACGTTCTTTAGAGAAACCACCTGAGAATGTAACATCGCTCAAAGTAATCCCCATACCATCCAACCAGTCAATCGCTTCAGCAGAGTTATCTACCATGTAGCGCAGTAATTCTGGATTGTTAGTACCTTTACCACCTTTTAAAGTTTCTTCGTAAAACAAATCATTAGTATCTTCGATACCTTGTTCCTTTTGGAATTTTGTTTCTGAAGCATTCATACCACCTGATGATTTGTTCGTATTACCACCGATGATAGGCATTTTTTCAAAAATAGCAACCTTTGCACCAGCCTCTTGAGCTGAAAGAGCAGCTGCCATACCAGCACCACCAGAACCTACAACGACAACATCATAGCTATCTTTGACCTTTGATGGATCTGTATACGTTTTTTGTGAAGCACCTGAAACAGCTTCTTCTTTTGAAGACGATGATTTTGTCTCTTTAGAAGCATTAGATGATTTTCCACAAGCTACTAAGACAAAGATTGCTAAAAAGCAAGCTAAAATCTTAAACCAATTTTTTTTCATGTCAATCTCCTTGCATTTTCTTTCACAAAGAATTGTATCTTAAAACGGAAACGCTGTCAATATTTTGTGAAATTTTTTCAGAAAAAACAATTAAAAAACAAAGTATCAAAGGCGTCAATTTGCCACTTTCACTAGCCAAATCAAAACATTAGAGGAAGAATTAGGTAAAAAATCAGGATTTTAAACAAAGCAAAAAAGCCCGTAACCACGGGCTTTCAAAGTACTTAATCTTAAAATTAAAGCATTTTGTTGTAGAATTCAACGATAAGTGCTTCGTTGATTTCTGGGTGGATTTCATCACGTTCTGGAAGGCGTGTAAGTGATCCTTCAAGTTTTTCAGCATCGAATGCTACGAATGATGGACGTCCAACTGTAGCTTCAACTGCTTCAAGGATAGCTGGAACTTTAGCTGATTTTTCACGAACTGAGATTACTTGACCGACTTCAACGCGGTATGATGGAATATCAACGCGTTTTCCGTCAACAAGGATATGACCGTGGTTTACGAATTGACGTGCTTGACGACGAGTAGTTGCAAGACCTAAACGGTAGACAACGTTGTCAAGACGACGCTCAAGAAGAAGCATGAAGTTGTAACCAAGGATTCCGCCTTTGATTTTAGTAGCTTGTACGAACAAGTTACGGAATTGTTTTTCACTCATTCCATAAGTGAAACGCAATTTTTGTTTTTCAGCCAATTGCAAACCGTACTCAGAAAGTTTTGAACGGTTGTTTGGTCCGTGTTGTCCTGGAACATAGTTACGACGAGCAAGCTCTTTACCTGTTCCTGTAAGTGATAAGCCTAAACGACGGGCTTGTTTCCATGATGGTCCTGTATAACGTGACATTTAAAATGTCCTCCTCTTTATTTTTTGAAACTAGCTAACTAGCTTCCATTTCTGAGGAAATAAGATTGTTCAATCCTGATTCGTGCAGATGCCCTTCGCCTAAACAGCCAAGGTTACTTGTATTTCAAGGTATCTGTTGACGAGCTTCATAATGAACTGCCATTATTTCACACAAAGAGTATTTTAGCATTTAATTACCCTTTTGTAAAGGAAATTTCTCTAGTCTTTTTTTGGAAAAATATAGTAGTAAAAGACTAAACCAATGATGATAGCTGCTGGGATAGCACAGAGGTTGCATTGTATAGATACTTCAATGATGGCCTTGATAAGGGTAGCTGGTTGATTAAACAAAGCAGAATAATCCAAACGTCCACTCAAGATAAGCATTGACAAACCAAAAATCAACACGTAGGCGACTACTGCGTAGCGAAAGGCTAGCTTTTTGAGATTAACTTGCTGATATGAATCCTCAACAACCAGTACCTCTAGGGGAAGCTCTAGTATTTTTGACAATTCAAGCATATTTCTTTTGCTCGGATAGGTGTCCCCATTTTCCCATTTTGAAATAGTCTTATCTGATACTTTTATTTTTTCTGCCAAATCTGCTTGTGTTAAAGCATATTCTTGACGATACTCTTTTAACTTGATGGCTAAAATCGTTTCTTTTTCCAAAATCTTTCACCTCTTTCCTATTTTTTAAAAACATTTTAATTAAAAATAGGTCTCTTGTATAGGAAATCATTGAAAATAGAGAAAAAGAGAATTATTCTAGTTGACTTTTTCTTTACACCACTGTCAACTTAAGTGTAAAGAAAAAACCTCCATGGAGGTTTTGGGCTCATTCTGGCGTTCCTTCATCAAAGTAACGAATTAAGGTTTTTTCTGTCAAAATATCAGAGTAGGTGTAGGATTCAACGTAAGAATTATTAATTGCTCCCGGTTCAGTTGATTGTTCATTATATTCAACGATAAATAATGACTGATATACTTCAATCAAGCGACCGATTTTTGTTTTTTCACGTTT
Source organism: Streptococcus thoraltensis DSM 12221 (assembly GCF_000380145.1). Classification (GTDB taxonomy): domain Bacteria; phylum Bacillota; class Bacilli; order Lactobacillales; family Streptococcaceae; genus Streptococcus; species Streptococcus thoraltensis. The sequence goes on from NZ_KB904633.1 coordinate 19,319, forward strand.
ACGACCGTTCTCTAAAGTTAACTCAACTAATTGTCCCTCATGATTTTTGACATCATCTTTAATTTTTTTCATTTTTGCTACATCAGCAAATGCATCACTCATACGGTTTCTCCTATTTCTTAGACAAGTTTCTTTACAATCTTGTCAACTTACCTATCAAGTTTAAAACTCTTCAAATTGAGCTATACTTGAAAACTTATTGTATTCTTTTTGGAACATTAACTTAACTGTCCCACGCGCTCCAGCACGGTTTTTCTCAAGGATAACTTCAACGGTATTATCCTCAATAGCATCCTCGGCTTCCTCACCTTCTTTACGATAATAGTCATCTCGGTAAAGAAAGGCAACGATATCCGCATCTTGCTCGATAGACCCTGATTCACGAATATCCGAGAGAACTGGTCTCTTATCTTGACGTTGCTCAACACCACGGGAGAGCTGACTAAGAGCAATGACTGGGACACGTAATTCTTTTGCCAAAATCTTCAACTGACGAGAGATTTCTGAAACTTCTTGTTGACGGTTTTCCGGTCGTGTTCCTGAAATTAACTGCAAATAGTCAATTACAATAAGACCTAGTCCACCGTCAACTTCTTGTGCTAATTTACGAGAACGCGCTCGAATTTCAGTAATCTTGATACCCGGCGTATCATCGATGTAAATTGGCGCTTCCGCCAAAGCACCTTGAGCAATCATAACATTAGTCCAATCTTGCTCTGTCAATTGCCCCGTACGCAAGGAATGTGAATCAATCATACCTTCTGCAGCTAACATACGGTCAACAAGACTTTCCGCCCCCATCTCAAGAGAGAAAATGGCTACAGCCTTATTTTGTTTTGTCCCAACATTTTGAGCGATATTGAGAACAAATGCAGTCTTACCAACCGCAGGCCGAGCAGCTAAAATAATTAACTGATCTGGGTGTAAACCTGTTGTAATGCGATCCAAATCTCTGAAACCCGTTGGAAGTCCTGTAACATCGGACGTCTGTTGGGCACGAATTTCAAGATTTTCAAAGTTTTGATCAAGCACACTCGCAATCGTCCTAAACCCACTACGATTACTATGCTCATTAATCTCAATCAAAGCCTTCTCTGCGCCAGCAATAATTTCCTCTGACTCAAGCGCCCCCTCATAGGCTTCGTTGACAGTATCTGTCAAGCGCTTGATAATATTGCGCAACATGGCTTTTTCAGCCACAATTTTAGCGTAATAATCAGCATTAGCACTGGTTGGCACACTATTGACCAACTCAACAATATAAGAGAGGCCTCCGATATTTTGAAGGTCTCCTTGACTATCAAGAATATTTCTAACAGTTGTGGCATCGATAGCATCATGACGATCACTTAGGGTAACCATAGCTCTAAAAATAACCTTATGAGCATATTTATAAAAATCATCTGCTTCGATAAATTCACGAACCGTTATCAGCTTGTCTGGTGAGATAAAGATTGATCCCAAAACAGACTGCTCGGCTACCAAATCTTGTGGCTGTACACGTAATTCTAGTGTCTCCGCCATCTTCTCACCTCCTTGTCAATCTTGTGTAAATCTTTATAGACGATTATGCCTCTTTAACGGCCAATTTTATATCAGCAGTTACTTCTTTGTGTAGTTTAACAGGCACTTCAATCAACCCAATCGCACGGATTGGATGGGCTAATTCAATGTGACGTTTATCCACTTTAATGCCAAATTGTTTTTGCAATTCTTCAGCAATTTTCTTAGCAGTAATCGAACCAAAAGTACGACCGTCTGGGCCAACTTTTTCTGTAAATTGCACACGAGTTTCTTCTTTTTCAAGCTCAACTTTTGTTGCTTTTGCTTCTGCCAATAACTCCGCTTGATGTTTTTGTTCTGATTTTTGTTTACCTTTTAGCTCACCGATAGCCTGATTAGTTGCTTCCTTAGCCAAATTTTTCTTTAACAAGAAGTTTTGTGCATATCCTGTTGGAACTTCTTTAATTTCCCCTTTTTTGCCTTTGCCTTTAACGTCTTGTAAAAAAATAACTTTCATTATCTACTCCTCTTCTACTTCTTTATCAATAATATCTAATAATTGGGCTTCTAAATCAATAACAGCAATATTATCACATTGGCAGGCAGCAAGGTTGAAATGACCTCCCCCGCCCAACTGTTCCATAATGCGCTGAACATTGACATTGTTGCGGCTTCTTGCGGAAATAGTCGTTTGACCCTTAGAATTCTTAGAAATCACAAAACTTGCCTCAATATCTGCCATCATTAACAGACTATCAGCAGCCTTACTTGCAATAACATTATTGTAAGGGACATCCTCTGGACCACTAGCAATCATAATATGCTTTTTATATGGCTTCGCTCTTAGAATTAACTCATTAACCTGACGGTATTCTTCAAAATCGGTTGCTGCGATAGATTGAATTTCAACACTATCACTCCCCAAGGTTCTAAGATAACTTGCCACATCAAAGGTACGGCTAGTTACTCGAGTTGAGAAATTCTTCGTATCAAGCATAATACCAGCCATCAAGAGACTAGCTTGAAGCTTGTTTAATTTGCTAGATTTAGCATTTTGGAAAGTAATCAATTCTGTAACCAATTCTGCCGCAGAACTTGCACCACTTTCAATAAAAGTTAAAACAGCATTGTCAGGGAAATCATCATCGCGACGGTGATGATCCACGACAATTGTCTCACGGAATTCATCAAACAATTCTTTTGAAAGCGTCAGACTTGTTTTAGAATGATCAACCATAATCAACAACGATCTGTGATCAACCATCTGCAAAGCTTCCGAAACCGTCACAAGATTTGTTGATTCATCTTGTTTAAGCCGATCGATAGCTCTCTCAATGTCCATTCCCATGTCACTCGGATCATATACAACGTAAGATTCTGAAACCAACTGACTCGCAAAAAATTGCATTCCGACAGAAGACCCCAAGGCATCCATATCTAAACGACGATGTCCAACAACAAATACTTTATCAACTGATTTGATTTTGTCCGAAATAGCTGACATCATCGCGCGAGTTCTAGTACGTGAACGTTTTACAGTTGAAACCGTTCCTCCACCAAAATACATCAAGTCTGCATGCTCTTCATTTTCCTTAAGAACAACTTGATCACCACCGCGAACTAAGGCTATATTGAGATTTTCTTGGGCGATAACCCCAATTTGATTGTGATTTCCTCTACCGTAAGCAATCCCCATACTTAAGGTCAATGATAATTCATATTCTTGAGCTTCCTGACGGAAACGATCTAAAATATCAAATTTATCATTGATTAGCTTTTCAAGGGTGCCATAATCGGTAAAGAAATAAAATCGGTCCATCGCAACACGACGATAGAAAATAGCATGTTCTTCAGCAAAATTTGCGATGAAATTAGCAACAAAACTATTAATACTTGAAATATCAGCATCAGCCATGTTATCTGTGAAATCATCATAATTATCGACAGACATAATCCCAATAACAGGACGTTTTTTGATAGTTTTTTGGCTACCTTCAATTTCTTGGCTAGCGTCAAAGAAGTAAAAGACACCGGCTTCTAAGTCCATATAGGAATTGTACCTAGCTTCGCCAATCGTAATACTACGAGCAAGTGCTCCCTGTTTATGGGCTTCAAGTAAATCAAGAACAACTTGTGTGTCAAATTGTCCTGTCTCTTGATCGCTGAAAATCAACTGAGCATAAGGATTATACCAGTCAATTTCACTTGCTTCTGGATTAAACTTAATGACCCCAACTGGCATCTTATCAAGTAGCGTCTTTAAACTTACCTCAGTTTTATCATTTAACAGTTCGATTTGTTCATCTTCAGATAACTGATAACTTTCTTTCTGAAAATAAAGCAATGCCGTCAAAAATAAACACGCCAAAAAAATAGCAATCAATAAGCTGGTTTCTGACTGTGTTAGACGTACACTGATGGCCAATAAACCAAATACAATCATGCCAATCATCACAAGATGAATGGTTTCAAAACGAAATCTTTTCATTTAATAACCTCTTAAGGTCATATTATACCACAAAAAGCCCTGAATATCAGGACTCTTTGCACCTATCTAAGATTACAGTTTGATTACTTACTGGGGGTTTCTACGAGCTTTATTGTTCCCTTCCAGATAAACCATCAAAATAGAAATATCGGCTGGATTGACGCCCGAAATACGACTAGCTTGACCGATAGTTTCTGGATTGATTTTCTTGAATTTTTGACGGGCTTCTGTTGCGATAGAATCAATGGCATCCCAGTCAATGTTAGCAGGAATGCGTTTTTCTTCCATACGCTTCATCTTGTCAACCTGATCAAGAGCTTTGTTAATGTAGCCTTCGTACTTGATTTCCGTTTCCAAAAGCTCAATAACTTTACTATCCAAGTCTTCTGCGGCTGGACCAACAAAATCAGTCGCTATTTTATAGTCAATTTCTGGTCGGCGCATGAATGCCTTAGCTGTCATAGCATCTGTCAAGGGTTTAAAGCCTAGAGCTTCAATACGTTCATTGGTTTCCTTGACAGGTTTCAATTTAACCGTGTCAAGTCTTGTCAACTCATTGTCAAATTGGTTTTTCTTGATTTCAAAGGTATTCCAACGCTCATCGTCAACCAAGCCAACTTGACGTCCAAGTGGTGTCAAACGCATATCAGCATTGTCATGACGAAGAATGAGACGATACTCAGCACGAGACGTCAAGAGACGATAGGGTTCTAAAGTCCCTTTTGTGACAAGGTCGTCAATCATAACACCTATGTAGGCATCCGAGCGTTTCAAAATAAATTCGGGTTTGCCTTGAACTTTAAGCGCCGCATTAATCCCTGCGACAATCCCTTGTCCCGCAGCTTCCTCATAACCAGACGTACCATTGGTTTGACCAGCTGTAAAGAGACCAGAAATCACCTTTGTTTCGAGCGTCGCTCGAAGTTGATGTGGTAATACAATGTCATATTCGATAGCATAGCCTGTACGCATCATTTCTGCTTTTTCCAAGCCTTTAACAGAGTGAATCAAATCACGCTGCACATCTTCTGGTAATGACGTTGACAGACCTTGCACGTAAACTTCATCTGTATTACGACCTTCTGGTTCAAGGAAAAGTTGATGGCGTTCTTTGTCAGCAAAGCGCACAATCTTATCTTCAATTGATGGGCAGTAGCGCGGACCAACTCCCTTGACAACACCTGAAAACATTGGTGCACGGTGAAGGTTTTCTTTGATTAACTCATGACTTTCTTCATTGGTATATGTCAACCAGCAGTCAACCTGATCCGTGATATAATCCTCATCCTTTGACATGAATGAAAAATGATTTGGTTTTTTATCACCAGGTTGCACTTCTGTCACAGAATAGTCAATAGTTGAGCCTTTGACGCGCGGTGGTGTACCTGTTTTGAAGCGACCGATTTCAAGACCATGTTTAACAAGGTTGTCAGCCAGTGTAATGGAAGCTAGGCTATTATTTGGACCAGATGAATACTTGAGCTCACCTAAAATAATTTCTCCACGTAAAGCTGTACCAGTTGTAATGACAACCGCGCGCGCACCATATTTTTGACCTGTAGCTGTCAAAACACCGATAACCTCGCCATCTTCAACCAAGATGTCATCAATCATGGTTTGACGAAGAGTCAAATTTTCTTCTTGCTCAACGGTCTTTTTCATTTCTTCAGCATAAAGGTGCTTATCAGCTTGAGCACGAAGGGCTCGAACCGCAGGACCTTTACCCGTGTTGAGCATTTTCATCTGAATATAGGTCTTATCAATATTGCGCCCCATTTCACCACCGAGGGCATCAATCTCACGGACCACAATTCCCTTAGCCGAGCCACCAATGGATGGGTTACAAGGCATAAAAGCTAGCATATCTAGGTTAATGGTCGCTAGCAAAGTTTTTGAACCCATACGGCTTGCTGCCAAGGCAGCCTCCACACCAGCATGACCGGCACCAACAACGATAACATCAAATTCTTCTACGAAAGTATGTTCCACTCTAATCTTCTCCATTTTTATTTATAAAATATTTTATCTGTCCATCCTCGTGTTTAAATGCTGTTTTAAGACATGCAGGGTTAAGGGTTAAGACTTATGGTTTCAAGGTTAGCCAAAGAGGCCCCGCCATCTTCTATCTCTGAATTCGTCTCTATCAAAGGAGCAACCCAGTGACATTCAATTTGAATAATCAGATATTTTTTCCAAACCAATTGACGCTCTACTGTAAAAGCTAGTGGTCACATTCCCATTTCAACCAAAATATCTTCTAAAATTGTCACGTTTAAGGGATTCTTCAGTCATCTCATTGACTAAAGTGACTCCATCAAGCAACAATACTCGTCTTTTAGAGATTCTGCCAAATAAATCTGATTACCTTTTACCATTGAAGCTGAAAATCTAACACTAAAAACTTGACTATCAACTGTCTTTTGAAAATCCTCATCCTCCAGATTAAACACAAAAATAGCCAAAACCCTTATCATTGCAAGGCAAAAAGACCTGCAAGATCATGAGCTTTGACTTTCATGATATTACTAAATTTAGTTTATCAAATAAGACCTAACGATTCAAGGGATAAGAAACCTTTTCTTACATCGCCTTAAATATACTGACAAGCTACGCCATCTTTGTAAGCCTGGTCAATAATACCCCCACCGAGACACTCATCACCATCGTAGAAAACAACTGCTTGTCCTGGAGTGATAGCACGTTGAGGTTCAGCAAAGATAACTTCTGCCTTGTTACCACTTACCTTGACAGTTACTTTACTATCTGGTTGACGGTAACGGAATTTAGCTGTACATTCCATCGTGAAATCTTCAGGAATGTCACGTGTGAAGTGGATGGTTGAAGCGTCAAGTGAAGTTGACATAAGTGACTCATGGTAAAAACCTTGTCCAACATAGAGAATATTTTGAGACAAGTCTTTTCCAACAACAAACCAAGGTTCATTGTCGCCACCTTGTTGACCACCGATACCAAGACCACCACGTTGACCGATGGTATAATACATGAGACCCGCATGTTCCCCCATATCACGTCCATCAACCGTCATCATGCGACCTTTCTGAGCTGGAAGGTACTGGCTAAGAAATTCTTTAAAATTCTTTTCCCCAATAAAGCAAATCCCTGTCGAATCTTTTTTCTTGGCAGTTGCAAGTCCTGCACGCTCAGCAATTTCACGTACTTCTGACTTTTGCAAATGTCCTAAAGGAAACATAGTTTTCTGCAATTGCTCCTGTGATAATTGACTTAGAAAATAAGTTTGATCCTTGCCATTATCCGCACCACGAAGCATGTGAACAGTCCCATCCTCATCACGCGCAACCTGTGCGTAATGCCCAGTCGCTACATAATCAGCTCCAAGACTCATGGCATAGTCTAAGAAAGCCTTGAACTTAATTTCTTTATTACACATGACGTCTGGATTAGGGGTACGTCCTGCGCGGTATTCTGCTAAGAAATACTCAAAGACACGATCCCAATACTCCTTTTCAAAATTGACAGAGTAATAAGGAATCCCAATCTGATCAGCTACTGCTGCTACATCTTTGTAGTCTTCCGTTGCTGTACAGACGCCAAATTCGTCAGTGTCATCCCAATTTTTCATGAAGACACCAACAACGTCGTAACCTTGCTCTTTAAGCATAAGAGCTGTTACCGAAGAATCAACTCCTCCACTCATGCCGACAACGACACGAGTCTTTGAATTATCAATCATATGATAAGTCTCCCATCTTTTCGTTTTTTAACGTACGATTTGAAGGTCGTCGTTTTCAAAAGTCGATTTGAAGGTCGATTTTGAATGCCCAAAGGCAGACTACATTATAACACGATTTTTATAGATTTCCAAAAAACGACAACTTACTGAAAATCCCCTATTTTTAAAGCGCTTTATTTGTTATAATAAAGACAACCTTTAATCGTAGGAGGATGGTATGAAACCCTTAAAATTTCAATCTGTTTTTGATATTATCGGTCCTGTTATGATTGGCCCATCAAGCAGTCATACCGCAGGTGCCGTACGAATCGGACAACTCATTCACTCCATTTTTGGTAAAGAACCAAAGGAAGTCACTTTCTACCTCTACAATTCGTTCGCCAAAACTTACCGAGGTCATGGTACCGACCGTGCCCTCGTTGCTGGGATTATGGGAATGGATACGGACAATCCTGACATTAAAAATTCTCTAGAAATTGCTCATGAAAAAGGTATTCATATCTACTGGGAAATCTTGAAAGAAGGCGATGCGCCACATCCAAATACCGTGAAAATCGAAGTTAAAGATGCTGACAACAATAGCATGAGCCTAACTGGTATTTCAATCGGTGGTGGTAATATTGAAGTGGCTGAATTGAATGGCTTTGCGGTAACCTTGCAGATGAACACACCAACGATTATTGTTGTCTATCAGGATGTTCCTGGTATGATTGCAAGAGTGACAGACATCCTATCAGATTACAATATCAACATTGCCCAGATGAATGTTACTCGGGAAAATGCAGGTCAAAAAGGCATTATGATTATTGAAGTGGACTCAAGAGACTGTCAAGATGCTGTCAAGGCGATTGAAGACATTCCATATCTCTACAATGTCAATTACTTTGGATAAGGAGGCAATCCATGTTCTACTCGATTGAAGAATTAGTTCAACAGGCGCAAGAAAACTACAACGGTTCAGTAGCTGATTTAATGGTTGCCACTGAAATTAAATTGACAGGTCGTCAAGCAGATGAAATTCGTTTCATTATGTCCCGCAATTTAGAAGTCATGCTAGCTTCTGTAAAAGATGGGCTAAATGCTGATAAGTCTGTTAGTGGATTGACAGGTGGTGATGCAGTAAAACTGCACCATTACATCCAAGCAGGCAATACTCTATCTGAATCTACCATTCTAACTGCTGCAAGAAATGCTATCGCAGTCAATGAACAAAATGCCAAAATGGGATTGGTTTGTGCCACACCGACGGCTGGCAGTGCTGGATGTATCCCGGCAATTATTTCAACAGCCATTGAAAAATTAAAACTGACACAAGAAGAACAACTTGACTTCCTCTTTACAGCAGGCGCCTTTGGACTTGTCATTGCTAATAATGCTTCCATCTCTGGGGCAGAAGGTGGTTGTCAAGCAGAGGTGGGCTCGGCGGCAGCCATTGGAGCAGCAGCTATCACAATGGCTGCTGGAGGCAGTGCTTATCAAGCTAGTCAAGCCATCGCCTTTGTCATTAAAAATCTCTTAGGACTGGTCTGTGATCCCGTCGCTGGTTTAGTTGAAGTTCCCTGTGTTAAGCGTAATGCTATAGGTGCTAGTTTTGCCTTGGTAGCAGCTGACATGGCACTAGCTGGTATTGAATCAAAAATTCCTGTTGACGAAGTTGTTGACGCTATGTATCAGGTTGGTAAAGCTATGCCAACAGCCTTCAAAGAGACTGCTGAAGGTGGGCTTGCTGCTACACCAACTGGCAAACGTTACGCCCAAGAAATTTTTGGAGGTATCTAGATGAAGCAGATCGTCTATCTTATTCGACATGCTGAGCCTAACTATGACAACCATAATGATGAAGAAAGAGAATTAACGCCAAAAGGTTTACAGGATTGTCAACTTTTGCTAGATTATTTTAAATCGACTGCTATTGATAGCATTTATTCCAGTCCCTTTAAGCGTGCCATTCAAACCGTGTATGACCTTGCTAACGAAAAAAATTTACCTATTCAAGTAAACGAAAACTTTAAAGAACGCAAAGTTGATGATGTTTGGATTGATGATTTTAATGATTTTGCTAAACGTCAATGGCAGGATTTTAGTTATCAATTAGCAAAAGGGGAAAGTCTACAAGAGGTACAAGATAGAAATATCCGAGAACTCCAAAAAATTCTTGATAGGAAAGAAAAAAATCTGCTTATCTCATCTCACGGTACAGCTATTTCAACAATCATCAACTATTATGATAACCAGTTTAGTTTTGATAACTTCCAAGACATTAAAAAATTGATGCCATTCGTTGCTACCCTAATCTTCAATAATGGCAAGATAGAAGACATTACTATTACAAATCCTTTTACTAGACAAATTGAATACAAAAAATAGGTTGACAGAATTGTCAACCTATTTTTATTAATAACCCCAAGCTGCTAAGCCTTGAGCATTGTAAGCGTTGATTGCGGAGTTGATTTGATCTTGTACAGTTGCTGTTGAACCCCAACCTGGCATAGTTTGGAAGAGACCTGATGCACCTGATGCATTACGAGCTCCAACTTGCCCATTTGATTCACGAGCAATGATGTGTTCCCAAGTTGCTTGGTCAACCCCTGTTGCTGCTGCCATTTGTGCTGCTGCATATGAGCCATCTTTGCCCGCAGTATTCCCATTTGATAACACACGTCCCGACAGTGCAACATGCTGTTGTGTCGCTTGCGTTTGTGCAGGAACAGAAGTTACTGCTGTCTGGGTATTGTAAGCTACTTTTGTTGCTACCGCTTCTTGACTTGCAACTTCTGTAGTTTCTTCCGGAGTCGCCACCTCAGCAACTTCTGTAACGGAAGCATCTGTTTGGGTTGTCGTTTCTTCTACGCTTGAGGTGCTTGACGTACTTGATGCTTTTGATGACGATTTTTTCACTTCACTAGAAGATGAACCTTGGTCCTTAATTTGATGAGATGAACTGGCTTTTAACTCTTCAGACTCAGCTTTTGAAAAGTAACTGTTTGAGCTAAAAATACCTGTTGCCACTAAAACAGCTCCGAAAGCTAAGACAGGCAACATTAAAAACAAACCTAATTTCTTCATTTTATTTTCTTTCTTTAATGGTCTTCTTGTCATGACAATCCATCTCTTTCTTAAAATAATCCTTATTTATCGTACTCTTTTTTTATTACTTAATAATGATAGCTATATGACACATATGTCAGTCAGTTTTAAAATTGATAAAGAAAGGCAAAAAAACGGGTAAAAACTAACTTTTTAGCCCTAGTACCACCCATTAGTATTCCAAAAAGCTAGCGCTGCCGTCCAAGACCCATAACGTTCTTTAACATAATTATCAGCAACTCTCTCTTGATTTTCTGGTGACAAATCACCTTTTAAATAAGAAAGTGTTAATTGGTAACGACCATAGTATTGACCATTTTGAGCAGCATAGCTTCCACTTGATTCTCTCCGTGCAATTTCATCCTTAGCAGCTTGCTCTTCTTGATTTAAAAAGATAGAGTTGGTTGACAAACTAGTTTCAATTATTTCCAATTTCGTTTGAGATAATTCAAGAACCTCTCCTACTTCAATACTATTAATATCACTGATACGATTGACTTGTGCCAAGGTATTGACAGTCATTTGATGACTTTTTGCAATAGCTGATAGGGTATCACCTGACTTGACAGTGTATGATTCTGCCTTTACAAGTTGAGATACTGAAAGTGTTGCTAAAGTTGACAAGCCCAATAAAGATAATTTAATGATTTTTTTCTGATTTAACATATTTTCCTCCTTGTGCACTTAGATATTCCGTAAGTTTGAGATTACCTTCAAGCTTTACAAGAACTTTACTAGAATACACCCTAAGGATTTCGATTGGATTGAAAAGGAGTTAAGTATATGACAAAGAAGTTTTAAACACATAAAAAATCTATTGAGCTTTAAAAACCCAATAGATTGAGAATGTAGATAGACCCTTTAATTAAAAATGTAAATCTTGCTTTTATAATCAAATGAATTAACTTTCAGAATAAGGAACAGAAGGACGCGGACAGTACTTGAGTATGGCGAGTCGAAAGTGACCATGTATCAAAGTTAATTCAAAAGACTGTAAATAAAAAACTCTTAGAAATATTGATTTAATAACCTTTCTGATAGTTTTTCTTCTCCCAAGAAAACGAAAAAGTTGAAGAAAATTATCCAAAATGGACTTTTTCTTCAACCTGATATTTTTTATTGTTAAACATTTGTTTTGAGAACAAACAGTGTTACACCAAGAAGTATAAAGACAAAAATTGTCAAACTATCGGATAAACGCCACTGGAGTTGACGGTATTTTGTCCGACCTTCTCCTCCTTGATAGCCGCGAGATTCCATAGCTGTAGCCAAAGCATCGGCTCGTTTAAAACTAGAGGCAAATAAAGGAATTAAAATAGGAATGATGGTCCTAACTTTCTGCATCAAATTACCTTCTCCAAAGTCAACGCCACGCGCTCTCTGCGCATTCATGATTCTTGTCGTATCATCCATCAAAGTAGGAACAAAACGTAAACTTAGCGATAGCATTAGCCCAATTTCATGTGCTGGTACTTTGAAAATGCGTAAAGGTTTTAAGAGTGACTCTACAGCATCAGCCAAACTCAGAGGCATTGTCGTCAAAGTAAGTATCGTTGACATCAGAATGATTAAAACAAATCTCATAAAAATCAGCAAGGCTTGAGCCAACCCGAAATCAGTAATTTTAAAAATCCAAAAAACAAACAGAGGATTTCCTTGTGTCGTAAAGAAAACTTGAAACAAGGTTGTAAATAAAATAATCCCAATCATCGGCTTAACACCGTTAACGAAGAATTTTATTGGAATTTTAGAAAGAATAATTGCAATCACGGTAAAAACCAACATGATCACGTTAGTTAAAAGATTATTTGCCCAAAAAACGACAATAATAAACAACATCATCGCAATCAGCTTGCTACGAGGATCCAAACGATGAACAAGAGAATCACCAGGGATGTAGCGTCCTAATATTAACTTATCCACGCTTAATCGCCTCCTTGAATTGTTCTATCGTAATCGGTAATTTTGATAATGCTAAACCTTTATCTTGTAACTGGTAAGCAAATTTTGTAATTTTAGGCACTCCAACTTGCTTTTCTTCTAAAAAAGCAACGTCTTGGAAAAGATCAAGAGGTCTACCATGGGCTGCAATATGTCCTTTTTCCAAAAGGTAAACGTAATCAGCATAATCAGCAACATCATCCATCAAATGTGTCACCAAAACAATCGTCATACCAGAGTCGTGTAATTCCTTAAACAAGGCCATCAACTCTTTTCGACCTCTAGGATCAAGACCCGCTGTCGGCTCATCTAAAACAAGAATTTCTGGTTTCATAGCCAAAATTCCTGCGATGGCAACGCGACGCATCTGTCCACCTGATAAATCAAAAGGATTTTGATTGAATAAATCCTCAGAAATACCTACTTGCTTCAAGGTTTGACGAGCACGCTCTTGGGCTTCTTCTGCAGAAACACCAAAATTTTGTGGTCCAAAAGCCACATCTTTTATCACCGTTTCATCAAACAACTGACTTTCAGGAAATTGAAAGACAAGTCCAACCTTTTGTCTGACTGATTTAATATCCTTTGATTTGGCAGACGAAGCGATTTCAAAATCATCAACATAAACCGTTCCTTCAGTCGGGATATTTAATCCATTCAGAAGCTGCATGATGGTTGATTTGCCCGAGCCAGTATGTCCAATAAATGCAGTATATGAGCCTTTTTCAATTGTCAAATCAATATCAAAAAGGGCACGCCCTTCAAAAGGTGTCCCAGCTTGATAGGTATAACTTACATTTTTGAGAGAAATTCCCATAAGTCATCTTCCAATTCTGTTTCTGTCCTATATTCTTTTGGCTTCCATCCTATGTCCCGCAGAGATTCCTGCAGACGAACGGTAAATGGCAAATCCAAACCAAGCGCCACCAAATCATTTCCTCTAGAAAAGAGTTCTCTAGGAGTTGAGATAGACTCAATTTCACCTGATTTCATGACAATAACACGGTCGCTAAGAGCCACTTCATCCAAATCATGAGTGATTGAAATGATAGTCATATCAAACTGCTTACGAATCTTTTGAATCGTTCCTAACAGTTCTTGACGACCGTCTGGATCTAGCATACTAGTTGATTCATCAAAAATTAAAATTTTAGGTCTGGTTGCAAGGGCACCTGCAATAGCCACACGTTGTTTCTGACCTCCAGATAGCCTTGCCGGTTCACGTGTCTTAAACGATGTCATTCCCACTAACGACAGAGCCTCTGAAACCCTATCAGTCATTTCAGAATGTCTAACACCCTTATTCTCCAGCCCAAAGGCAACATCATCTTCAACGGTAGCACCGACAAATTGATTATCAGGATTTTGAAAAACCATACCAATATCTTGACGGATTTCCCAGATATTGTCTTCTGTTAATTCTTTGCCGTCAATCTTAATATGACCTGATTCTGCTAATAAAAGACCATCAAGCAATCGAGCCGTCGTTGATTTCCCCGAACCATTATGCCCTACGATAGACAACCATTCTCCAGGTTTCACGTGAAACGATACATCTTTTAAGGTGTAATCGTCCTGCTCTTCTTGATATTTAAAAAATAAATTTGAAACCTCAATCATAAGCTCACTCATTATTTGAAGGTGTCTTTAAACAAGAAACTAGCACCTTTGAAGTAATCGTATCCTGAATAAATAGTAAAGAACAAAGCAACATAAAGCATCACTGTTCCTAGGAAATGCAAATGACAAAGCAATAAGATAACAGCTAACATCTGTGTCACTGTTTTAATCTTACCTGGCATAGCGGCTGCTAACACCTCACCACCAGTTTCAACCAAGAGTAAACGAAGTCCCGTTACAGCCAATTCACGACAGATGATAACTGCTGTAACCCAAGCCGGTGCCATTTCCAAACCAACAAGCATGATAAAAGCACTCATAACAAGCATCTTATCCGCCAAAGGATCAGCGAATTTACCAAAGTTAGTCACAACATGCCATTTACGAGCTAAATAACCATCTAGGTAGTCCGTCAAACTTGCCACTGCAAAGATAACAGCAGCAACGATATGACCGAAAAGGCTACTAGAAATTGAAGTTAGTAGCAAAAAGAGGGGAATCATAAAAATGCGGATTACAGTTAATAAATTAGGGATGTTTTCTTTTTTTGTCATTATACCTTACTCAATCGTTAATGTAATATAGCCAGTTGTATCAGCTAATAAGGATGATAAATCAAGTTCCTGCCCATTCGCAGTAACCTTAATACCAGAAGTATTTCCAAGAGTGATAACTGTCTCACTTGTATCTTCAGACAAGGCTACACGAATTGTCGGTGTTTCCTGACTGAGAGTTGCCCCTGATTCATAGTTTGAGTTAGATACTGAGAACCATTGATCAACTGCCCCTTCTGTTAATGTAAAGACAAGATCAACAGGTTTACTTGGATGAGATAGCTGAGCGATTAGATTAACACCGTCAACTGATGGCGTCACCGTTAGGCTCGGTGATTCACTTGAGGAACTCGTTGAAGATTCACCCTCGCTGCTTGAAGGGCTTGTCGAACTCATCTGAGAAGACTTAGCCGTTTCAGGGTTCGAATTGTTCGAATTACGATTCCAAAAAACAAAGAATAACGCAGCCAACAAAACTACTAAAACTAAAAAAGAAAGAACTAGGAAAGGAAGGTTCTTTTTAGCAGATTTTGCTGTCTGACGATGACTGGTCCACTGCTGGCCGGCTTGAGCTCGACTGTAGGATTCAGAATCCTTATCAAGTTCAATCGTTTTTTCTTGACGAGACACCGCTCGCTCTTGTTTTTCAGCCACTGCAATATGGTAATTGCGCAGAAGACTCTCTTGATCTAGATCAACAGCTTCAGCATACTTTTTAATATAGGAAATTTCATAAGATTTACTTGGTAAAAGTGAAAATTGATCCATTTCCATGGATAGAAGATAAGAGGATTTGATACCAGTCAAAGTTTCAAGGTCATCAAGACTATAATTCTTAGACTCGCGACCATCTCTCAACTGCGTTCCAACTGATTTTTTTATCATTTGCCATCCCCTCATTTCTAATCCGTTTAGTTAATCTTTAGTATAACAAAAAATCTAGTATTTTCCCATGACTTATTTTGGAAAAATAGTGACTGTGGTTGCTTCCATGTTTGATACAAAGTGGTCA
Organism: Streptococcus thoraltensis DSM 12221; assembly: GCF_000380145.1. Classification (GTDB taxonomy): domain Bacteria; phylum Bacillota; class Bacilli; order Lactobacillales; family Streptococcaceae; genus Streptococcus; species Streptococcus thoraltensis. Next base: position 35,236 of record NZ_KB904633.1, read on the forward strand.
GCTATCTTTTGAACATCTGCTAAAGAAATATGACGAATTAGCTCTCCAGTTTCTAGGTAATCTCTACCATCCGCCAAAGCTAAGGTTACCTGATTTGCCAATTGATCAATCGAATCTAAAGATTCAATAAAATCGCCATACATTTCTTTTTTTAAAAGTGTCAAGTGTTCTTCTGAAAAATCGGTATTATTAGCAAAGTTTTTAAATAATTTCTTTACTTTTCCAGTCATTGCAATTGGCTGATCCGTATCAAAAGTAATTGTTACAAATTTGAATTGTGAAGTGACTTCAAGCTGGAAGTCAAAAGAATAATCAATCAACCCCTTATCATACCAATTCTGATAGGTTTCAGACGTCCATCCTAGTAACATCGATAAAAATAATCTTAACCCTAATTTATAGTAGCTAAAAGATACCCCTTCTAAATCATCCACAACCCTAAATCCCAAACCCAGTTTAGGTTGCATGACATCCATGGAAAAACGACATGATTTAACAACCGATCCCATTTGAAGAGGTAGTACAGACACCTCAGCTCTGGTTGCATCTTCTTTTACGAAATTGTCAACTTCATTTACAACCCTGTCAACATCGAAATTACCTACGGCAACCATGGTTAAGTGATTTAATTGGTAAAAATAATCGTGAGCGGATGTCAAATTAGCTAAACTAATCTGTTCAATCGTCTGATTGTTTCCTGCAATGTCCTCACTCAAGGGAGTATGGGGATAGAGATTAGCTAAGAGTGCCCTGTTCATTTGGTAGTCACTATCATCTTCATACATCAAAATTTCATTTTGGATAATAGGACGTTCTTCGTCAACACTCTCCTGTGTCATATGCCATTCTCTAACCAAAGTGATAAGCTGCTTAACTCCTTTATCAATATCATTGACTGTCGAAAAATAGTAAACTGTTTGCTGATATGTCGTAAAGGCGTTAGCCTCCGCTCCAAGAGCTGTAAAATCCTCCAAGGCATCCTTACCATCGCCCATTTCAAAAATTTTATGCTCTAAAAAATGGGCTACGCCAAAAGGATAATCAATCTGACTATTAGCCGTTTGAATGGAACTAACGGTAGATCCAAAATTGGTTGAAATCATGACTTGCTTTTCATTAAAATTAGGACGGGGTATCAATACCAACTTTAATCCACAATCAAGTTTCACTTCCTGAACGGATAGTTTTAAATCTGGATATTCACGATTTTCTTTCTGCAATCCTAGGCGCTCCCTTCTAGAGTATATATCGCTTGTAGTTTCAATCTTTGAGCGACAGAAACGATTGATTCTTTATTAACACTGTCAACCTCTGTCAATAAGTTGTCAATCGAGTTATCTCTATTGAAATAATGACTATGATAGGCTAATTCAATCGCCTGTTTCGGATAATCCTGAGCTGCTAACAGTCTATTTTTTAAAACAACTTTTGCTTGCTCAATTTCAGCTTTTGTAAACTTGCCCAAACGTAATTCTTTCGTCTGCTTCAAAATAAGTCGCAATGCTAAGGATTTATTAACCTTCTGGATACCTGCATAGATAGTGAACAACTGTGAAAAGGAATCATAATGACTACCGATAGCATAAGCTAAGCCCTTCTTCTCTCTAACGTTAACAAATAACTTGGAAGTAGGTAGTTCACCCAATAAAGCATTATAAACTGCAATAGAAGCCATCTCTTTATCCCCGTAGGTAAACGGCATGTGATAACCAATGGTTAGAACACTCTGTTTGCTATCTTTTTTCTCCAAATACTTAGAAATGACATTAGTGTAGTCTTGCTTGTAACTCAAAGACAGGTCTAAATGGCGATCTTTGAATGGAAACTGGTGCAGTGTTTTAATCACCTCATAATCATCAAAATCACCAACTATAAAAATATCGATTTGATCATGTTGCAGCATGCGTTGGAACTCTTGATACGCTGTAAAGGAATTTTCCTTTTGCAAAAGCTCTTTGGTTGTCAATGTTGATAACGCTTGACAATCATCATTAAAAAATTGCCCTTTAAGCTCTTGATCAGCTATGTGAAACAAATCCTCGTTTTCAGTATCAATTGCTGCCATAACATTTTGTTTTTCCAATTCAAAGCTAGCAGATTGGTACTGTTCCGTTGTTATTAAAGGATTAAACAGGATCTCCTTAAATACTTCCAATAATTCCTCTAGCAAAGAATGAGACTCAAAGCTATAGACATCACTAATTACAGAAGCATCGATATCAATACAGTGCGTATAACCTTTTGTGACAACATTAGTTGACAAACTGGCTCCGTAAAGACTAGCTAATTTTTTTCTAAGATCACGATTAGTAGGATAAGCCTTACTTGCAGTCTCTAGCATTTGGGCAACCAAAACTCTCCGAGCCACATTTTTCTTATCCAAGTAACCACTAAAGCGACATTTCACTTGAACTGTTTTTAAAGATTCGTTTTTAATGAGGTGTAGGTTGACACCTTTGACAATTTCCATTTAGACTCCTTTGGGAAAGGGTAGTTCCATAAATTATACCATTTTTTATGGTATAATGGCTTCAAATAAGATACGGAGAGACGGATGAATTACAAACTATTTGACGATTATATTACCCTACAAGCCCTTTTAAAAGAAACTGGTATTATCCAAAGTGGAGGCGCTATAAAGGGCTATTTAGCTGATAACACAGTTCTATTCAATGGCGAAGATGAGAAGCGCCGTGGTAAAAAGTTACGCATTGGTGACAAGATCGAACTCCTTAGCGAAGGAATCACTATCACACTTATCCAGCCAAGCGAGGAAGAGCTTGAGCAACATCAACTTGATTTGGCAGAGAAAAATCGAGTGGCTGAATTAGTTAAAAAAATGAACAAAGACAATAAGAAACTAACTAAACAAGCTAACACCAAGTCACAAGCTAAAAAACAATCTAAAAAACCTGTACGTTTTCCTGGGATGTAAACCATGTGGATTGAAAGCATTACTCTCAACCATTATCGAAATTATCAAAATATCTCGGCTAACTTTTCTAAAAATCTAAATGTCTTTATTGGTCGCAATGCTCAAGGTAAGACAAACTTCTTAGAAGCTATCTATTTTTTATCCTTGACACGTAGTCATCGCACACGTTCAGATAAAGAGTTGATTGCTTTTAACCAAGACAAACTTCATCTTTCTGGTATTGTTCACAAGCAAAATGGCAAAGTCCCACTGGAAATTCACCTTTCAGATAAGGGACGCATTACAAAAGTTAATCATTTAAAACAAAATCGCTTGTCAGACTACATCGGAAACTTGACGGTTGTCTTATTCGCTCCTGAAGATTTGCAATTAATTAAGGGCTCGCCAAGTTTAAGACGGAAATTTTTAGACATTGATTTGGGACAGATTAAAACAATTTATTTGTCAGATTTGAGTCAGTACAATCATGTCTTAAAACAACGTAATGCCTATTTGAAAAACACAGAGAAAGTTGACACCACTTTTCTATCTGTATTAGATGAACAATTAGCTGATTTTGGTAGCCGTGTAATGGTACATAGGCATAAGTTCATTAAAGACTTAGAAATAGAGGCGAATAGACATCATGCGACGATTTCGGAGGAAACCGAAAAACTCAAGGTAACTTATGACTCTTCTATAAAGTTTACAGACTTGTCAACTTTACGTCAAGATTATTTACAACAACTGACAAGTCAACACAGACGTGATATTTTCAAAAAAAATACAGGAATCGGTCCACATCGCGACGATATTTCTTTCTTTATCAATGAGATGAACGCTAATTTCGGCAGTCAGGGACAACATCGCAGTCTCATTTTATCTCTAAAAATGGCTGAAATTGAACTTATCAAACAGTCAACTGGAGAATATCCCATTCTTCTACTTGACGATGTCATGAGTGAACTTGACAACCATCGTCAAGCAAAACTCCTTGAAGCCGTTTTAAAAGAAAATGTTCAGACCTTTATCACAACGACAAGTCTTGAGCACCTCAAGCAAATTCCAGAAAATATAACCATATTTACAATCGATAAAGGTACAATAAAATCAGGAGTTTAAAAGACCCCTGATTTTTTTAATTTTAATATGATTTAACAATTCCAAGTAGAATGGCACCAACAACAAAGAGAATTGTTCCGATCGTAATCCATTGAAGCTCTTTTTTAGTTTTCTTTTCTCCAAGAAAGAGAATACCGGCTACAATAGAAATAACGGCACCTAGTTGAGAAAAACTAAAAGCAATGGCAAGCCCAGCCTTAGCAGCAGCAAGAAGCATAAAAATGTTCCCTGTTCCCCAAAGAAGACCGACAAGAGAATTTTTCAAAACAACTGGTTCAAAATTAATATTACCTTTCATAAAGAGAACAGCTCCTAAGAACATTCCAACGGCCATTGGTAAAAGAACAGATAGGGCGTCAAACTTCATAATGTTATTAAATAGAACCGCATACGAAACATAACCAATGGTTGAATAGGTTAGAGCACGAAATCCTCTTGGGAAATCTCTACTTTCTAAAATATCACTTTGTCCTTGATTATCTTGTTTACTTGAAAAATAAAAACCTACTAGCAAAATAATAAGAGCCGCTAAACCCAGAATAAACTGGATGGGCTTCGTCCATTCATTAAAAACTAAAACACCAACTAAACTACCGACAACTAGCTGTGACCCACTTGATAGAGGTTGAGCTACTGAAACTCCCATATATTTCATGGCGTGAAATTGACCATTTTGTCCGGCTGACCAGAGTAGGCCTCCAATGATTCCGACAATCCAGAGTGTCCATGTCATTTCTGGTCTGACAATAACCCAAGAAACAAGGGCAAATAAAAGTGCCCCAATGGTTAACCCTAATGTTTGTTGATTTGCTGTCCCGCCAATCTTATTTGATGTAAATCCAATCAATCCCCACGCAAACATGGGAACTAAAGCAAAAATAATACCTTCCACAATAAATCCTTTCTTAAAAACAATCTTTTAGTTTGACCAAACTGGTATCCTAAATGTTTTATCGTATGATTCTATTTTATACAAATAGTAACTAGAATACTTTAATAAAGTTTATTCTCATTGTCAATGATTTTATTTATTTCTAATATCAAAACATTTCTTATTTTTTAAAATCAATATAAAAAGAGAATCCATAGACTCTCTTGATGAATGATTAATGAACTGAATAGTTAGGAGCTTCGTTTGTAATTTGAACATCATGTGGGTGACTTTCTTTGAGACCAGCACCTGACATTTCGATAAATTGAGCATTATCACGAAGGTCTTGAAGATTTGCAGCACCAACATAACCCATACCTGAACGAATACCTCCAAGCATTTGGAAGACAATATCAGCTGCAGAGCCCTTGTAGGCAACACGTCCTTCGATACCTTCTGGAACAAGTTTATTGGCTTCATTAACAGCTCCTTGGAAATAACGATCACTTGATCCTTTTTTCATGGCTGCAATTGAACCCATACCACGATAGGATTTGTATTTACGACCTTGGAAAATTTCTGTTTCACCCGGTGCCTCATCTGTACCTGCAAACATCGAGCCAAGCATAACTGCATTTCCACCAGCTGCAAGAGCTTTGACGATGTCACCTGAATACTTAATACCACCATCAGCAATAATTGTTTTACCATACTCACGCGCAACACTCGCTGCATCATAGATAGCCGTAATTTGAGGAACACCGACACCTGCAACCACACGAGTTGTACAGATTGAACCTGGTCCGATACCAACTTTAACCACGTCAACACCTGCATCATAAAGAGCGCGAGCTCCTTCCGCTGTCGCAATGTTCCCTGCAATCAAAGTTTTATTTGGGAAGTGAGCGCGAATTTCAGCGATTTTACGAAGAACACCCGCAGAGTGCCCGTGAGCTGTATCAATAACAATAGCATCGGCACCTGCTTCAAAGAGAGCCTCTGCACGTTCAAAAGTATCTGAAGTCACGCCTACAGCACCCGCAACCAAAAGGCGACCAAATTCATCTTTTGCAGCATTAGGGAATTCAATAACTTTTTCAATATCTTTGATTGTGATCAGTCNTGAAAGACGCCCCTGCTCATCAACAAGTGGTAATTTTTCAATACGATGTTCATGGAGAATGCGCTCTGCCGTATCCAAATCAGTACCCACTTCTGCGGTAATAAGGTTCTCACTTGTCATATGATCTGAAATGTAAGAATCATAATCTGAGATAAAACGCATGTCACGGTTCGTAATAATACCAACTAATTTACGGTTATCCATTGAATCTACAATCGGAACCCCACTAATATGGTAGCGTTGCATAAGGTCTTCTGCTTCGTGAACCTTTTGATTTGGAGTTAAGAAGAAAGGATCAATAATAACACCATTTTCAGAACGTTTAACTTTTCTAATTTCTTCTGCCTGTGCTTGAACAGACATGTTTTTATGAACAACACCAAGCCCACCAGCACGTGCAATGGCAATAGCCATCTTGCTGTCTGTGACAGTATCCATAGCTGCTGTAATAATAGGAACATTCAACGTCAAATTATGAGCTAATTTTGTCTGCAAGTTTACCTCGTTTGGTAAGACATGACTCTCTGCTGGAATAAGTAGGACATCATCAAATGTAAAGCCCTTTTTCAAAAATTTAGATTCCCAATTTGACATGAAACATTCTCCTTTTACACTTTGTAATTAAATTTTATTTTTATTATCATATCACGCTAAAATATTTTGTCAACCTGAAAAAACTAGAAATGGTTATCCTAGTTTCAGAACGTAGACAAATCCCTGAAAATTTGATACCTCAGGAAATCTTGCAAAAAGACGGATAATAACGACACTCCCACAAACGCTATTATTGTCAAATGAATTAACTTTCAGAACAAGGAAATGAGACGCGGACAGTAATTGATACGCTTCGAAAATCAAAAGCAGTCCTTGTTGACTTGATTTGATGAAGACAGTTCTATCTGCTATCTGTGTCGCCTAGTCTGTTTTTGATTTTCATTGAGTCTGAGTAGGCCAAGTCGAAAATGACGATACATCAAAATTAATTCAAAAGACTATATTTCAATGCTTTCGGGAGTTTTTCTAACTACAAAGAAAAAAGCTTGAAGAAAAACGTCCAAAATGGACTTGCTCTTCAAGCTAAAACTAGGAAATGAACAACCTAGTTTTATATTATCACTTATCGTTTTGAAAAAAAGAAGGGCGGCGTGTAATGGCTTAATTTTTCAAAGCATTTTTGCGCTTCATCATTATTTTCACAAATGATTAAGCAAGTGTCATCACCACAAACGGTCGCTAAAATCTCTGGTAGTAAAATTGAATCTAAAATGGAACCAAAAGATTGACCCAAGCCAGGCAAAGTCTTTAAAACAACTTGATTTTGCACCGGAAAAAGCATAACTAAAGCATCTTCCATATAAAATCGTAACCGCTTCTCCCATCTATCTTGCGAGATACTATGAATCTCATAGTAAGTTTCTGAATCATCCGCATTACCATCGCTTATTTTAACAAGATTCAATTCTTTCATATCACGAGATAGGGTTGCCTGAGTGACTGATATTCCATTTTTTTCAAGTAACTGACCTAATTCATGCTGAGTATGAATTTTGGTCTCAGCAATTAAGGAACGAATTAATTGGTGCCTTGTTTCTTTTTTATTCATATAAAATCCTTATTCGATGAATTTTTTAAAATATTGCTTATCGTTGTAAAAAAGCTTTTTATGATTTAACTCAATAATCTCTTCCTGACGCAATTCCTTTAGTACATGGCTAACTGTTTCACGAGTCGTAGCACTCATATTAGCAATGTCAATCGTTGTAATTGGAAAAGGGAGGCACCCTTCTTCAGTAGTAACTTCCAAAAGTAGCGTTGCTAAAGTCTGAACGACACGCATCCTTGCACTTGACGTTACCATGTTGCGTAATTTTATTTCATGGACATTTAATAACTTAGAGTATTTTCGGCAGAGATGCTTCATTTGATTGACATTTTGAAGGGCATGCTTCTCATAAAGATCCATCGGAAGTCTAAAATAGCTAATATCGGTAACTGCGACTGCAGAGAAGTGGTAAGCCTCATCTAAAAATAGACCACCATAGGGAAAGACTGTGTCCTGTCTAACGTAATCTGTATAGATGAACGATCCTGACACATCGGCTTGCTCGATTTTAACATACCCCGATTGAATCAAGAATAATTTGTCTCTGTGATCATCTTCAAAAAAAAGGGTGTGATTTTTAAGTGCCTTGCGATACTGAATCTTGCTAACAATATCATCAAATTGCTCAATCGTTAAATATTTAAAATCATTTAACTGCCTCAGGTAAAAATACTGTTCTTTTGAAATCATCTTATTTGTACTCTCTCTGCTTCTCTAATTACACTGAAACACATAGTGTTTATGTCATTTTCTAAATTAAGTTCTTAATAGCACAATATAACGCTTTCATTATACCAAAGAAAACATTTAATGAACAGATTTTATTCTTTTTTGACATCATTTAAAAAAAATGTTATTATTCTAAAAAATTAAACAAATCAATAGGAGAACATTATGGGAGCATTTATCGTTGATTCTTCATACTGGGAACTCTTCCCTGATTCTAAAATTGGGGTTTTGCTGATTAAAGATTATCAAATGAAGGAAGAGTTAGCAGGTGAGCTAGAGGATCTTTTAGAGCTTAGTAACCAGAAAGCTAAAAATCATTTGCAAGAAGAACAATTCAGCCAAAACGACGTTGTCCAAACTTACCGTAAAGCTTTCCAAAAATTTAAAACAAAAAAAGGAGCCAGATCTAGTATTGAAGCCCTATTGAAACGTGTTGATTCTGGTAAACCCGTATCGACCATCAATCCATTAGTTGATATTTATAATTCAGCCAGTCTAAGATACGCTTTACCAGTTGGGGCTGAAGATATTGATACCTTCCAAGGAGACTTAAAACTCACTATTACTGATGGTGGAGATGAATTTTATTTAATTGGTGACGATGAAAACAAACCTACTTTAGCTGGTGAACTAGCCTACATCGATGATGCTGGAGCCGTTTGTCGCTGCTTCAACTGGCGCGATGGTGAAAGAACTATGATTACCGATAACACCAAAAATGCCTTTTTAGTCATTGAACTAGTAGATAACACTAAAGAAGATAGTCTCAGGGAAGCTCTTAACTTTTTAGAAGAAAAAGCTAACTACTTCCTATCTGCCAAAACACATCAGGTTATCCTAGATAAGGATTCTACACAGCTTGATTTAGATTAATGGCTACTTTGTTTAAAATGAAGAATCACAATACCGTGATTCTTCATTTTTTTTAGATTAATAATTTATCGTTTTTTATCAAAAAAAGCAACAAAATGAATAGAAATCGCTTACATTTTTATAAAGTTTCATTTTCATCCTAAAAAACGTGATGATTTGGACATTTCAACTGTGAATTACTTTATTTTTTTCCCTGAAAAAAATGTAAAATATGAATTGTAAGCGCAACCAAAAAAGAGATAACTAATTTACTATCTCGATATTTTGAAAGGAGATTTTTATGACTCAATCTAACCCAATTCATGTTTTCTCAGAAATTGGAAAACTGAAAAAAGTGATGTTGCATCGTCCTGGTAAAGAAATTGAAAACTTAATGCCGGACTACTTGGAAAGACTTCTCTTCGATGATATTCCTTTCCTAGAAGATGCCCAAAAAGAGCACGATGCTTTTGCAGATGCTTTACGAAATGAGGGCGTTGAAGTTCTTTACCTAGAAGAACTTGCTGCTGAATCTTTGACAAGTCCAGAAATACGAGAACAATTTATTAGAGAATACCTAGACGAAGCGAATATTCGTGGACGTGAAACCAAAAAAGCTATCTACAACTTATTGGATGCTATCAGCGATAATAAGGAACTTATCGAAAAAACCATGGCTGGGGTTCAAAAATCAGAACTTCCTGAAATTCCAGCAGAAGCTAAAGGATTGACTGACTTGGTTGAATCAGATTATCCATTCGCTATTGACCCAATGCCTAACCTTTACTTTACACGTGATCCATTTGCAACAATGGGTAATGGTGTCTCCCTTAACCATATGTTCTCAGAAACGCGCAATCGTGAAACAATCTATGGTAAATATATCTTTACCTATCATCCAACTTATGCTGGTAAGGTTCCTATGGTTTACGACCGCGATGAAACAACTCGTATTGAAGGTGGAGATGAGTTAGTTCTTTCTAAAGATGTACTCGCTGTTGGTATCTCTCAACGTACCGATGCTGCTTCTATTGAAAAATTATTGGTCAATATCTTTAAAGAAAACCTTGGCTTCAAGAAAGTGTTAGCCTTTGAATTTGCTAATAATCGTAAGTTCATGCATCTTGACACAGTCTTTACAATGGTTGACTACGATAAATTCACCATCCACCCAGAAATTGAAGGTGATCTCCGAGTTTACTCAGTCACTTACGAAGATGAAGCTCTTAAAATCGTTGAAGAAAAAGGCGATTTAGCTGAACTTTTAGCTGAAAACCTTGGTGTTGAAAGCGTTGAGTTGATTCGTTGTGGTGGTGACAACTTAGTTGCTGCAGGACGTGAGCAATGGAATGATGGTTCAAACACATTGACAATTGCACCAGGTGTAGTCGTCGTTTACAACCGAAACACCATTACCAACGCTATTCTAGAATCAAAAGGTTTGAAATTAATTAAAGTTCACGGAAGTGAATTGGTTCGCGGTCGTGGTGGACCTCGTTGTATGTCAATGCCATTTGAACGCGAAGACCTATAAAAACGATGCAGGTAATAGTGAGTCAGTTACCTTACCAAAGAGCTGCAAGTTTATACATTCGATTTTGCGTGTTTGTTATTGAACGAAATATCAAAATGGAAGAAGAATTTGATGAGAATGATGAACAAGGTACAGTCTATGCCGTCCTTTATGATGGTAAGAAGCCTATTTCAACAGGACGTTTTCTTCCAGAAACTCAGAAAAAAGCCCGTTTAACTCGAATTGCTACCTTAAAAGATTATCGTGGTAAGGGATATGGAACAAAAATTATTACAGCACTCGAAAATTATGCAAAGGAAAATGGCTATCAACAGCTAGTCATTCACGCTGAATTAACAGCTAAATTATTCTACCAAAGGCTTGGTTACAAAGCTTTTGGGGATAGTTATATCGAAGACGGGGAAGCCTGTCAATCACTAGAAAAACGGTTAACCTAAAGGAGAATTATATTTATGACACAAGTATTTCAAGGACGTAGTTTTTTAGCAGAAAAAGATTTTACTCGTCAAGAATTTGAATATCTAATTGATTTTGCTGCTCACTTAAAAGACCTCAAAAAACGTGGTGTTCCTCATCACTATCTTGAAGGTAAAAATATCGCACTCTTATTTGAAAAAACATCTACACGTACACGCGCTGCTTTCACAACAGCTGCCATTGATCTCGGAGCACATCCTGAATATCTTGGAGCTAATGATATTCAACTTGGTAAAAAAGAATCCACCGAAGATACAGCTAAGGTATTAGGTCGTATGTTTGATGGTATTGAATTCCGTGGATTTAGTCAAGATATGGTTGAAGAATTGGCTGAATTCTCAGGCGTTCCAGTATGGAATGGGCTTACAGATGCATGGCACCCAACTCAAATGCTTGCTGACTACCTAACTGTCAAAGAAAACTTTGGTAAATTAGAAGGTTTAACCTTGGTATACTGTGGTGATGGCCGTAACAACGTTGCTAACTCACTATTAGTAGCTGGTACTTTGATGGGCGTTAACGTTCACATCTTCTCTCCAAAAGAACTCTTCCCAGCTGAAGATATTGTTAAATTAGCTGAAGGCTACGCGAAAGAATCTGGTGCACATGTTCTTGTGACAGATAATGCGGACAAAGCTGTTAAAGGTGCCGATGTTCTTTATACTGACGTTTGGGTATCAATGGGAGAAGAAGACAAGTTTAAAGAACGTGTTGAAATGTTGAAACCATATCAAGTGAATATGGAGCTCATTAAGAAAGCAGAAAATGAAGATCTTATCTTCTTGCACTGCCTACCAGCATTCCATGATACAAACACTGTTTATGGTAAGGACGTTGCTGAAAAATTCGGTGTTGAAGAAATGGAAGTTACCGATGAAGTCTTCCGTAGTAAATACGCACGTCATTTTGACCAAGCTGAAAACCGTATGCACACTATCAAGGCTGTTATGGCAGCAACACTTGGAAATCTATTTATTCCAAAAGTTTAAAGTGAACTGGTCACAGTATTAATTTAGTAACTGGTCGTTCTGGCTCTGGCGAAAATAACCAGAACTAGGACGACCTTTTTAGATTTATCTTAGAGGAAACTATTATGACAGAACAAGCTAAACGGAAATTTAAAATTCCTTCTTCCTATACTGTTCTCTTTATTATCATTGCTATTATGGCAGTTTTAACCTGGTTTATTCCAGCAGGTTCTTACGATACCAGCAAATCTGGCACTGTTATTTCAGGGACATATAAAACTGTACAATCCAATCCTCAAGGTATCTTTGATATCCTAATGGCTCCTGTACGTGGAATGTTAGGTATCGAGGGGACAGATGGAGCCATTCAGGTATCATTTTTCATCCTTATGGTTGGTGGGTTCCTTGGAGTTGTTAATAAAACGGGCGCACTTGATACAGGGATTGCATCTGTTGTCAAGAAGAATAAAGGACGCGAAAAACTATTAATTTTCATCTTAATGCCTTTATTTGCACTAGGAGGAACAACTTATGGTATGGGTGAAGAAACCATGGCTTTCTACCCTCTACTCATTCCAGTAATGATGGCGGTTGGCTTTGACAGTATTGTGGCGGTAGCTATCATTTTGATTGGTTCACAGATTGGTTGTTTAGCCTCTACCATTAATCCATTTGCTACCGGAGTGGCATCAGATGCAGCAGGTATCAGCCTTGCTGATGGTATTATTTGGCGTGTTATTCAATGGATTGTTTTAGTCGGCATGTCCACTTGGTTTGTTTACAACTACGCTACTAAAATTGAAAAAGATCCTAAGAAATCTCTTGTTGCTGATAAAGCAGAAGAACATAAAGAATTCTTTAAACTGCAACATACCGGTGAAGAGTTAACGAAACGTCAAAGTAAGGTTCTTGTTATCTTTGCATTAACCTTCATTATAATGATTCTAAGCCTTATTCCTTGGGAAGATTTTAATATCAAGCTATTTTCAAATATCAATACCTTTTTAACAGAACTTCCTGGTATCGGTACCGTGTTAGGCAAAACAATGGGAGCATTTGGTACTTGGTACTTCCCAGAAATTACAATGCTCTTTATTATGATGGCCGTCCTTGTAGCCTTTGTCTTTAAAATGTCAGAAGACGATTTCTTCTCATCATTTTTATCAGGGGCAGGTGAATTTCTAGGTGTAGCTATCATTTGCGCCGTTGCGCGTGGTATTCAAGTTATTATGAATAGTGGTATGATTACTGCTACCATCCTTCACTGGGGTGAAACTGGGCTTTCTGGGCTTTCTTCACAAGTATTCATTGTATTAGCCTATATTTTCTACCTTCCAATGTCATTTTTAATCCCATCAACCTCAGGTCTAGCTGGAGCTACTATGGGGATTATGGCACCTCTTGGGCAATTTTCAAACGTCCCTTCACATTTGGTTATTACTGCCTTTCAATCCGCATCAGGTGTTCTAAATATGATTTCCCCAACGTCTGCTATTGTTATGGGAGCACTTGCTCTAGGACGTATTGACTTGACAACTTGGTGGAAATTTGTTGCTAAATTTATTGTTGTAGTTATGATAACAAGTGTATTATTGCTTGTTGTAGCGACATTCTTTGTTTAGCAAGGAGGTAGCTGAAAAATGAAACATTTCATCACTAAAAAGCATCATGAAGAATTTCTAGAAGCCACTAAAACCATTGTTGCTTATCCATCTGTCTTAAAAGAAGGTGAAAATGGCACCCCTTTCGGACAAGCAATCCAAGACGTGTTAGAAAAAACTTTGGACATTTGCCAAAAAATAGGCTTTGAAACCTATATCGATCCAGAAGGCTACTATGGATACGCTGATATTGGACAAGGCAGCGAAACCTTAGCAATCTTGTGTCACTTGGACGTTGTTCCAGAAGGAGATGTCCATTTATGGAATACCAATCCCTTTGAATGCGTTGAAAAAGACGGTAAACTTTATGGTCGCGGTACCCAAGATGATAAAGGTCCATCAATGATGGCACTTTATGCCACTAAAGCACTGCTAGATGCTAATGTCGAGCTTAATAAAAAAATAAGGTTCATTTTTGGAACCGATGAAGAAACCTTATGGCGCTGTATGAATCGGTATAATGCCATCGAAGAAAAAGCAACTTTTGGCTTTGCACCAGATTCCAGCTTCCCGTTAACTTATGCTGAAAAAGGTCTATTACAAGCTAAATTACACGGTCAAGGAAGCCCTAAAATCGCTCTAGATGCTGGACAAGCCTATAATGTAGTTCCTGCTAAAGCCAGCTATACCGGTGAAAATCTAGATGAACTTGCACAGGAATTAGATAAACTTAACTTTAACTATCAGCTAAACGAGCAGCAGTTGACTGTTTATGGACTTGCTCAACATGCTAAAGATGCTCCTAAAGGAATTAATGCTATCGTAAGACTTGCTAAGGCACTGACAACCCTTAATGAACATCCAACGCTAGATTTCTTAGCAAAAATGGTTGATGAAGATGGACGTGGCCTCAACATTTTCGGCGACATTCAAGATCGTCCTTCAGGAATTTTGTCATTCAATGCTGCCGGATTAACCATCACACCAGAATCCTCAGAAATTCGTCTAGATATTCGTATTCCAGTATTAGCAGATAAAGATGACATCGTAAAAAAACTAAAAGACGTTGCCAGTGACTATCAACTTACCTATGAAGAATATGATTATTTAGCACCTCTCTACGTTCCCTTAGAAAGTGAGGTCGTAGATACCCTACTCTCTGTCTATCGTGAAAAAACTGGTGACATGCAGGAAGCCAAATCATCCGGCGGTGCAACGTTTGCTAGAACAATGGAGAATTGTGTTGCTTTCGGCGCACTCTTTCCGCATGCTGAACAAACAGAACATCAAGAAAATGAGTGTATTGTAATAGAGGATGCCTTTAAAGCTATGGACATCTATGCTGAAGCAATCTATCGTTTAACAAGATAATAGTAAAGAAGGAGAAAATAAGATGAAAAAACAAAAAATTGTCGTAGCACTTGGAGGAAACGCTATTTTGTCAACGGATGCTTCGGCAAAAGCGCAACAAGAAGCACTGATTAGTACGTCGAAGTCTTTAATCAAATTAGTAAAAGAAGGACATGATGTCATCGTCACCCATGGTAATGGTCCTCAAGTTGGTAATTTATTATTACAACAAGCTGCCATTGATTCTGAAAAAAATCCTGCCATGCCACTTGATACTTGTGTTGCTATGACAGAAGGAAGTATTGGTTTTTGGCTTCAAAATGCTCTTGATAATGAACTCAAAGAGCAAGGGATAGACAAAGAAGTTGCTACAGTTATTACACAAGTTGTTGTTGATCCTAAAGATAAGGCTTTTACAAATCCAACTAAGCCAATTGGTCCATTTTTAACGAAAGAAGAAGCTGATAAACAAGCTGAAGAAAGCGGTGCTAAATTTAAAGAAGATGCCGGTCGTGGTTGGCGCAAAGTTGTTCCTTCACCAAAACCAGTTGCTATCAAAGAAATCAAAACGATTCAAACTCTCCTTGAAGCAGGACAAATTGTTATTGCAGCTGGTGGAGGCGGCATTCCAGTTGTTCAAGAAGAAAATGGCTTCTTAAAAGGAGTTGAAGCTGTTATTGATAAAGATTTTGCTTCTCAAACATTAGCCGAACTCGTTGATGCTGACTTATTTATCGTTTTGACAGGAGTTGATTACGTCTTTATCAACTTTAATAAACCAAATCAAGAAAAGCTAGAGAAAGTATCTGTTGCAGAATTAGAGAACTATATCAAAGAAGAGCAATTTGCAGCAGGATCGATGTTACCAAAAGTAGAAGCTGCTATGGCTTTTGTTAATAATAAACCAGACTCTAAAGCTGCGATTACTTCTTTAGAAAATTTAGGTGAGCTTATTGATAGTGAGAGTGGAACAATCATTGTAGCAAAATAATAGCGTAATTGGACAACGTTCCATTTCAAGTTAGAAGAAACGAAGCCCCTCAAATCATTAAAAATAGTGATTAGCTGATTTTTCAGAGCCTTATCTAATGGTGATAGATAAGGCTCTCTTTAGTCTAATCAACAACTAGATGATTTGTATCTCATTGCTGGTGCACCTTTTCTTTTTATGATTTATAGTCAAATCAATTAACTTTCAGAACAAGGAACAGAAAAGACGCAAACAGTACTTGATACTCAATGAAAATCCAAAGCAGACTAGGCAACGCCGATACAGATAGAAAAGTCAACAAGGTCTGGTTTGGATTTTCGAAGAGTATGAATACGGCAAGTCGAAAGTGACGATATATTAAAGTTAATTCAACAGACTATCCATGATAATTCTAGTCTAACAACCATAGCGGTTTCAATTTAAACCTCTTAATTGTATAATACAAAAAGAACAGTAAATTAATGATTCACTTATAAAAAGAAAACAACACTTGATAAACTAACTTACAGAAAGGATTACCTATGGAAATCAATGCTTTTGGAGTTGAAGAATGGCTCAACAAATGGGAAAATGAGGCTATCTATGATATTGCAGGAAGTTCCATTGCATCAATGACCTTAGAAGACATCCTCAATTTAGAGCCATCCATTCGAAACAAACTAGTTGAGACACTATGCCATAAGACCATGAACTATGGTTGGATTGAGGGATCCCCTGAATTTAAAGAAGAGGTCTCAAAACTCTATCAAACAGTCAAACCAAGTCAAATACTCCAAACCAACGGAGCTACTGGAGCCAACTTTTTAGCCCTATACAGCTTAATAGAAGCAGGCGACCATGTCATTTCTCTCTATCCAAGCTACCAACAACTCTATGATATTCCTCGCTCATTTGGAGCTGATGTCTCCCTTTGGCATATTCATGAAAAAGATAATTGGCTTCCCTCCCTAAATGAGTTGCGCAAACTAGTACGTCCTAATACCAAAATGATTTGTATTAATAATGCTAATAATCCTACAGGGACTATCATGGATCAGGCTTTCTTAGAAGAACTTATTAGCATTGCTGACGAAATAGGCGCCTATATCTTATCTGACGAAGTTTATCAACCTTTAGAAGATGATTTTAGTATTCCTGCCATTGTGGATCTCTACGACAAGGGAATTTCAACCAACAGCCTATCTAAAACCTACTCCGTGCCCGGTGTGCGAGTGGGATGGGTTGCCTCAAATAATCAAATTGCCGATCACTTTCGCAAGTATCGCGACTACACCATGATCTGTGCAGGTGTCTTTGATGATATTATAGCAACACATGTCCTTCACCATAAAGACACCGTTTTAAAGCGCAACAAAGAGATTGTTCATCGTAATCTGTCCCTTGTTAACGATTGGATTAACAAGGAGCCACGTGTTTCTCTGATACCTCCACGTCATGTATCCACATCCTTTATCAAGTTAGACATCCCTGAAGATACTGAAAACTTCTGTATCCGATTATTAAAAGAAAAAGGTGTTCTGCTAGTTCCCGGAAACCGTTTTGATATGCCTGGCTATGCCAGATTGGGTTACTGTACGCATACAGAAATTCTGCAAGAAGGATTGAAAAGGTTATCAGAATTCTTAAAAGAATTTGACTAAGCTCTATAAATCCTATCACCAAATAACTAATAACTCCCCAAAAATAAAGACGAGTTTCACATGGAAACTCGTCTTTATGCTGAAACAGTGGGCTAATCTTTAAAAATAAGCGATTCCCATAGCGTCCTTCACCTCAGCTAGTGTCTGACTAGCCACTTCTCGTGCTTTATCACTACCATCTTTTAGCATTCTAAAAACTTCGCCCATATCTTTAGCATATTCTAAGCGACGGCTTCGTATCGGTGCTAATTCACGCTCTAAAATCTCAAGAAGATAGCGCTTAGTTTTGACATCTCCAAGTCCACCACGTTGGTAATGCTCTTTCATAGATGCAATATCGGCTTGATCTGCTTCACGACCAAAAATATCCAAATAATGGAAAACCATATTTCCTTCAATTTGACCTGGATCTTCCACACGAATGTGATTTGGATCTGTGTACATGCTCATGACTTTTTTACGCACAGTATCCATATCGTCAGAAAGGTAGATACCGTTACCTAAGGATTTAGACATTTTAGCATTGCCATCAAGACCTGGCAAACGACCTGCCGCCTCATTAGCTGGATACATTCCTTCAGGTTCTACTAAAACATCGGTGTGATAAGTATGATTAAAACTACGAACAATTTCACGTGTCTGCTCAATCATTGGTTTTTGATCATTTCCGACAGGCACCAAATTAGCTTTAAAAGCAGTAATATCTGCAGCTTGAGAAATAGGATACACCAAAAAACCTGATGGGATGGACTCTCCAAAGCCTTTTTGAGCAATTTCTGTTTTAACAGTTGGATTACGTTCTAAGCGTGCTAAAGAAACCAAGTTCATGTAATACATGGTTAGCTCAGCTAATTCAGGTATCTGGCTTTGGATAAAAATAGTTGATTTTTCTGGATGTAAGCCAGCAGATAGATAATCAAGAGCAACATTACCAATAGACTCTTTAATAATAGCTGATTCTTTGGCATGATCTGTTAACGCTTGTTGATCTGCTAAAAAAACGAACATATCATAGCGATTCTCATTTTGTAAAATCACTCGATTTTTAAGTGACCCCACATAATGCCCTAGATGTAACTTTCCTGTAGGGCGATCTCCTGTTAAAATAATTGGTCTACTCATTCATTTCTCCTTTAAAGTCAAAATCTTACCTAATAACAATTTTCAAGTTTCAACAAACAACTTACAGTACAGCAGTGGTTGATTGTTGATATAAACTATCCTCTACTTTTAAAGTAAGTCAAAGAAAAAGCCCACACAGTTCAACTAGGTAAGGGCATTCCTTTTAAGAAGCAGTATCAGCTCAATTAAAAAAAGAAAAGACCTGCTATCTTTTTATGATTATACTAATAGTTGCTTAATGACCTAAAGTTTCATGTGAAACACCAACTCACATCACCGAGCTACCCTACTGGTTTACAGTAAATAACTGCTCTCTAAAAAGACAGTTCTCAACGACTCACTTGATGGTTTTATTCTAAGCCAAAATATAAACAAAGTCAAGTTTATCACCAATCATACTATACTTAATAATCTTATCAAAATAGACGTATCCACTACTTATTAAACTACCGCTTCCTCTCCCATTACAGGTCGATTTTTTAACAGTTTGCTCTAGCAAATGATAAATAATGTAACTAGAGTCATTAAGATATTGACATAACAGTAAACCTCTACAAGCCTAAGGCATATAACAGCTTTTTTATTAGTTAGTAGATTATTTTTACCTTCTTGAATATGACATTAAAATACAAACCTTTGATAAAGCTAATCACCACTCACCAATAATATCATTATTATGGTCAAATGAATTAGCTCTCAGACAAGGAACAAAAAAGACGCGGTCAGTACTTGATACTCAATAAAAATCAAAAGCAGACTAGGCGACACAGATAGCAGATAGAACTGAAGGTCATCAAATCAAGGCAACAAGATCTACTTTGGATTTTCGAAGAGTATAAGTACGGCAAGTCGAAAGTGACCATGTATCAAAGTTAATTCAAAAGACTATATATCATTCCAAAAGGCTTGACTAGTTGACTAAGCTGATGGATAATAGAGAAACCATTAACATTTCAATATGGTCAGTAGCTTAGTGAACTTATTTCACTAAGTCTTTTCAATATCTAAACAGATAAAAATTACTAATAAAAGGAGTGTAACATGTCTAAAAAAGTGAAAAACTTCATTCTTTTAAATATCGGTTCTATAATGGCAGCTTTTGGATTTAATGCTTTTTTTCTGCCCAATCACATTGTTACAGGGGGTATTGGAGGTCTAGCCATTAGTTTCCACGAGCTATTTTCTTGGGATGCTGCCCTTTTCATGATGGTATCCAATATTCCATTACTCCTGCTGTGTTATTTTTATCTAGGGAAACCCATTTTTCTAAAAACAATTTACGGTTCTCTCATTTACCCTATCTTTATTAAACTAACACAAGGAGCGCCTACAATCACTGAAAATCCTTTATTAGCTGCTTTGTTCGGCGGTATCATCGTTGGTGTAGGACTGGGATTGGTTTTTTGGAGTGATTCATCTACAGGAGGAACAGGTATTATTATTCAGTTACTAGGTAAGTACTCTCCCATCACACTAGGGCAAGGGGTTATCCTAGTTGATGGTCTGATTACCGCCATTGGATTTCTTGCTTTTGACAGTGATACGGTCATGTACTCTATTATAGGACTCGTTACGATTAGCTATATCATTAATGCTGTCCAAACTGGTTTTACAACCTTAAATACTGTCATCATTGTTTCTCAAAAACATCAAGAAATCAAGACCTACATCAATACTGTTGCAGATAGAGGGGTGACAGAAATCCCTGTAAAAGGAGGCTATTCTGGAACTGAGCAGACCATGCTAATGACTACGATTTCTGGTTACGAATTTGTCAAACTACAGGAAGCTATCACTTCAATTGATGAGACAGCATTCCTAACAGTAACTCCTACTTCTCAGGCGTCCGGACGTGGCTTCAGCCTTCAAAAGAATCATGCCAGTCTGGATGATGATATCCTGATGCCAATGTAATTGATTGATAAATAAGGGTTTTTCTAGTAGAATACAGTTAGAATATAGACATGAGGTAAACATATTGCTTACAGTTTCAGACGTTTCACTACGCTTTAGCGATCGCAAACTTTTTGATGATGTTAATATCAAATTTACAGAAGGAAACACCTACGGCCTTATTGGCGCTAATGGTGCGGGGAAATCAACCTTCTTAAAAATCTTAGCTGGTGATATTGAGCCAACAACTGGACACGTTTCACTCGGTCCAGATGAGCGCCTCTCAGTTCTTCGTCAGAATCACTTTGACTACGAAGAAGAACGTGCCATTGATGTTGTGATTATGGGGAACCAAGATCTTTACGACATCATGAAAGAAAAAGATGCTATCTATATGAAAGAAGATTTTTCTGATGAAGATGGCGTCCGCGCAGCTGAATTAGAAGGTCAGTTTGCAGAGCTTGGTGGCTGGGAAGCAGAGTCAGAAGCATCACAACTACTCCAAAATCTTAATATCCCTGAAGAACTTCATTATCAAAATATGAGTGAGTTAGCTAATGGTGATAAGGTCAAAGTTCTCCTTGCCAAAGCCCTCTTTGGTAAACCAGATGTCCTTCTTCTTGACGAGCCAACTAATGGTCTTGATATTCAATCTATCTCATGGTTGGAAGATTTTTTGATTGATTTTGAAAATACTGTTATCGTTGTATCCCATGACCGTCACTTCTTGAACAAAGTATGTACGCACATGGCTGACCTTGATTTTGGTAAAATCAAACTCTTCGTTGGTAACTATGATTTTTGGAAAGAATCATCTGAATTAGCAGCACGTCTTCAAGCAGACCGTAACGCTAAAGCCGAAGAAAAAATCAAGCAACTTCAAGAATTCGTTGCTCGCTTCTCTGCCAATGCTTCAAAATCAAAACAAGCCACTTCTCGTAAGAAAATGCTTGATAAAATTGAGCTAGAAGAAATCGTACCATCAAGTCGTAAGTACCCATTCATCAATTTCAAAGCTGAACGTGAAATGGGGAATGACCTCTTAACCGTTGAAAACTTATCTGTAACAATCGACGGTGAAACCATCCTCGACAATATCAGCTTTATCCTACGTCCGGGTGACAAGACCGCCCTTATCGGTCAAAATGACCTTCAAACAACAGCCCTTATTCGTGCTATCATGGGGGAAATCCCTTATGAAGGTACTGTCAAGTGGGGTGTGACAACCAGTCAATCCTACCTTCCAAAAGATAATACTAAGGATTTTGAAAATGGTGAGACCATCCTTGAATGGTTGCGTCAATTTGCTGCTAAAGAAGAAGACGATAACACTTTCCTCCGCGGATTCCTTGGCCGCATGCTCTTCTCTGGTGATGAGGTTAACAAGTCTGTCAACGTCTTGTCAGGAGGAGAAAAAGTGCGCGTGATGTTATCTAAACTCATGCTTCTTAAATCAAATGTCCTTGTACTTGATGACCCAACTAACCACTTGGATTTAGAATCCATCTCAAGTCTTAACGATGGTTTAAAAGCTTTCAAAGAATCTATCATCTTTGCCAGTCATGACCACGAATTCATTCAAACTCTTGCTAATCATATCATCGTTCTTTCTAAAAACGGAGTTATTGATCGTATTGATGAAACTTATGATGAATTCCTTGACAATAAAGAAGTTCAAGCAAAAGTTCAAGAACTTTGGAAAGACTAAATTACAAAACTCAGTTGTTCATCAACTGAGTTTTCTACTATACTTTACAAAAAGTTTACAAGGTTAATCTATGACTTCTAAATTTACATTAAAAAAGGGGCTTCCCTATCTTTTAGGATTCCTATTTCCTATCCTAATAATGGTTATTGTCCTACTCACAAATGAAATCTGGTGGGGAAGCAATCGAACCATTCTAGCCAGCGATGGTTTCCATCAATACGCTATTTTTGCTCAGAATCTTAGAAATATCCTACATGGCTCAGATAGTATTTTTTATACCTTTACTAGTGGTTTAGGCTTAAATTTCTACGCACTTATTAGTTATTATCTAGGCTCTTTTTTATCTCCCTTTCTTTATTTTTTCTCTTTACGAACAATCCCTGAAGCTATTTATCTCTTCACTTTACTAAAATTTGGGTTTGCTGGACTGACCATGTTTACTGCTTTACGACAGCTTTACAGTAATGTCAACAAAGTATTACTCTTGTCCCTATCTACTTCTTACGCCTTAATGAGCTTTGCTATCAGCCAATTAGAAATCAATACTTGGTTAGATGTTTTCATCATCGCACCGCTTATTATATTGGGATTACATCGACTTCTTGAAAAGCGCCTGTTCTGGCTTTATTATGCCAGTCTCACCGTTTTATTTATTCAAAATTATTATTTTGGATTTATGATGGCCATCTTTTTAACACTCTATTTTCTTGTTCAACAAAGCAGGGTGTCTTCTTGGAAAAAGTCTCTTAGAAAAGTCTTAGATTTTACTTTTATATCAGTATTTTCAGCCCTATCTAGCTCAATCATGCTATTACCAACCTATTTGGATCTGTCAACTCATGGCGAACAATTTTCAACATTTGAGCAGTGGTTATCAAAAGATGCATGGTATCTGGATATATTTGCTAAAAATATTATCGGAGCTTACGACACAACAAAATTTGGCTCCATCCCAATGATCTATGTTGGCTTATTTCCACTTATTTTAAGCCTTATTTTCTTTACACTTTCTGCTATCAAATGGCAAATACGTCTAGCTTATTTTTTGCTCATTAGTATTATAATTGTTTCCTTTTACCTTGAACCGCTAGATCTTCTCTGGCAAGGGATGCATGCGCCAAATATGTTTTTGCACCGCTACTCTTGGCTCTTATCCCTACTTTTCGTATTTATGGCTGCTGAAACACTTAGCCACTGGAAATCCTTTAACATAAAGAACATCATAATATCATTCATGTTCCTATTTTCAGGGGTTTCAGCGACAGCTATCTTTCAAAAAGAATATGAGTTTTTAACAATTTCTCAATTTATTCTTACTATCATTTTCTTGATTTCCTACGCCACTATTCTCTTAAATAATAATCGCTTACTTCCTAAAGGTTTTCTAATTAGCTTTACACTCTTCTTTACACTTTTTGAAGTATTTATTAATTCTTTCTTTGTTGTGCGTAGTCTAGGCGATGAATGGGTCTTTCCTACTAGAGAAGGCTATGAAAGAAACTTGACTGATATTGAAAAACTTGTCAATTATTCTAAATCTAAAGAGACTAATTTCTACCGAACTGAACGCATCCTCCCTCAAACTGGAAATGATAGCATGAAATTCAACTACAATGGCATTTCCCAATTCTCATCAATACGCAACACGGCTTCAAGTAGTATTCTAGATCGCCTAGGTTTCCAATCCAATGGCACAAACCTCAACTTACGCTATCAAAACAATACAATCATTGCAGACAGTTTATTCGATGTAAAATATAATCTGGCACAATCCAATCCTCAAAAATTTGGCTTTACAAAAGAAAAATCTTCTGGTTCAATGAAACTCTATAAGAATGCTTACGCCTTACCACTCGGTGTTCTCTCAAATAAAGTTTACAAAGATGTCAACTTTACTGTCAACACACTTGACAATCAAGCTGATTTCCTTAATCAACTTTCTGGACTGTCAGAAGACTACTTCCAACGTCTCCTTAGCAATCCTATCAATAATAGCAATAACTTATCTGATCGTGTCACCCTAAAAGCTGATCAATTTGGTACGACAAAAATAAGTTATCAAGTATCAGTTCCTGCCCATCAACAAGTCTATGTCAGTGTTCCTAATATTAGTTTTGCTAACGACAGCCAAAAAGAAGTTACCATTTCTCACGACAAAGTCTCCCAAACATATACAACAGACAATGCTTATACCTTCTTCAATGTTGGTTACTTTGAAAAGGCACAAACTATTATTGTAACTCTAAGTTTTCCTAATAATGCTACTATCAGTTTTGATTCACCAAATTTTTACGGATTAAACACACTTTCTTATCAAAACGCTATAAAGGCTATTAAAAAGCAAAACACGCAAACAAAGACAGATGGCAACAATGTTTTAACGACCTATCATGCTAAACGTGATTCCTCAATAGTCTACACTCTTCCATTTGATAAGGGATGGCAGGCTAAAGTTAATGGGAAGAAAACCACAATTCGAAGAGCTCAGAAAGGGTTTATGAGCGTTAACGTTCCTAAAGGAAAAGGAACCATTGAACTTACCTTCATTCCTCAAGGGCTAAAAGAAGGAAGTTTACTATCACTTCTTGGACTGGGACTATTTATTTTTTACAGTCTGCTTTCTAAATTCTTCAAGCGAGGCAACCTCTCGAGCAAATAGAAAAAGAACCAATTCCTTTTCTAGCTCTTACCCTTTTTATAGTCAAATGAATTAATACTCTTCAAAAATCAAAAGCAGACCTTATTGACTTGAATTGATGAAGACAGTTCCATCTGCATCGGCGTTACCTAGTTTTCTTTTGATTTTCATTAAGTATAACTTTTAGAAAAGGAACTGGGACGCGAACGGTACTCTAGTAGAGCAAGTCGAAAATGACGATGGATCAAAGTTAATTCATTTGACTATACCTAGAGAATAAAAGCTCTATAATTCCTATAGTGGGTAACTCCATCGCAAGGATTATGGGCTTTTTCAGTACAAATGAAAAGTCATGTATGCTGAATAATGAAAAACTAAATAGGTTACACAAACCTAGACGACTAAACAGAAATTATCGACTTATCCGTTGTTCGGCATAAGATAACAGGCTTGGCCAAACAAGCCACACAGATCCTTACTGAACCTTTGACGAACATCTCACTTTTTCACTTCGACAAGAGAAAAAGAATTTGACAATATCTTAATTTATGGGATATTTGATACTTTTTATATCACACGTTAAATCACTAACGCTAAACTCGAAGTCACTAATGACCTCATCAAAGACATTAACCGACAAGCTTCTGGTTTTCGAAACATCAACAACCTTAAAACTAAACTACTCATCTCTGTAAGCACAAAAAAGACAATCAATCTGATTCTCTCGCGTACCTAGCTATCAGTCTCCCGCTACAGTTTTAAACTTCCATAGCAAAGAAAAAAGAGAACCTCTCGATTCTCTTTTAATATGAGCTATTCATATGTTCAAAAACAATTGAATAATTTGAAATAATAGTCCGTACGGGATTCGAACCCGTGTTACCGCCGTGAAAAGGCGGTGTCTTAACCCCTTGACCAACGGACCATAGGTGTTATCTTTAACACTCTTACTATTATAGCAAATAATTTTTTTTTGTCTAGTTCTTTTTTCAACTTTTTTTACTATTGCAGATTAGGTTATTTTTTGATAAACTAAATGAAGTTGATAATGGTCTCATAGCTCAGTTGGATAGAGCATTCGCCTTCTAAGCGAACGGTCGCAGGTTCGAATCCTGCTGGGATCAAAATAAAAGCAACTGGATTTTTATTCCGGTTGCTTTTTCATTTCCCCCACACTCTCTATTTGTGATAAGGGCTACCTTGTTGAATCATAAAACCACGATAAATTTGCTCAACAAGTACTAAACGCATCAACTGATGGGGTAAGGTCAAAAGACCGAAGCTCATCAGTTGATTGGCTCTTTTTTTAACACGCGCATCTAAACCAAGACTGCCGCCAATAATAAAAGTGATTGTAGAACTCCCACCTAGCGTAATTTTTGCCATTTGCTTGGCAAAATCTTCAGATGAAGATTGTTTTCCTTCAATAGCAAGGGCTATGACATAATCTCTTTCACCAATTTTAGATAAAATTTTATCGCCCTCTTTTGCTAAAATGTTAAGATTTTCCGCTGGACTAGCTTGATCCGGCGTTTTTTCATCAGGCAATTCAATTATTTCACATTTGGCAAAGCGTCCCATTCGTTTAACATACTCCGCAATACCATCTTTTAAGTATTTTTCTTTTAATTTTCCAACGCAAATAATTTTGACTTTCATACCTTGATTATAACATATGCACACTTTTTTAACACCTTATCCACATGTTAATAGTTAAAACAAGGGAGCATTTTTTCCTTAATTTAAAGGATTTCCACAAAAATATAAAACTTATCCACAACCTGTGGATACTTTCTTTTTCTAAATCTTTAAGATATAATTAAGACACTTCAATTATGCTTTTAGAAATCAATAAAAAGTATTTCTAAAATAGATAGGGGCGATTAATTTGACACAAAACTCAACCAATAACGGTTTTAAACGAACACTGACAACAATTATAGTTGCTCTGATTTCTGGTTTACTAGGAGCCTTTATGTTGTTGTATTTCTCAGGGAATCTAACAACATCTTGGAATGGTTCCCAACAAAAAACCAAGACTAGCAATGTAGTCTACAATAATACAACCGACACAACCAAGGCAGCAAAAAAAGTACAAGATGCTGTCGTTTCCGTTATTAATTACCAAAAAAACTCCAATTCCTCTTTAAATGACCTCTACTCCCAAGTTTTTGGCGGTGATGAGAAGAAAAATTCCACTGATGATCTCAGCGTCTACAGTGAAGGTTCTGGTGTCATCTATAAAAAACAAGGTGGATCAGCCTACGTTGTTACTAATAACCACGTTATCGATGGAGCGGAAAATATCGAAATCATGCTTTCTGATGGCACCAAAGTTGTCGGAGAATTAGTTGGTTCAGATACTTATTCTGACCTAGCCGTTGTCAAAATTTCTGATAAAAAAGTATCTACTGTTGCAGAATTTGCCAATTCGGACAAACTTAATGTGGGAGAAATTGCCATTGCAATGGGAAGTCCACTCGGTACCGAGTATGCTAACACTGTTACTCAAGGGATTGTTTCTAGTCTGAGTCGTACCGTAACACTCAAAAACGATGAAGGTGAAACCATCTCAACCAATGCCATCCAAACAGATGCTGCTATCAATCCTGGTAACTCTGGAGGAGCCCTCATTAATATTGAAGGTCAAGTTATCGGAATCAATTCAAGTAAAATTTCTTCAACTTCAAAAGCTGGCGAATCAGTGGAAGGAATGGGATTTGCTATTCCATCTAATGACGTGCTGAAAATTATCAATCAGTTAGAGAAAAATGGCCAAGTAACACGTCCTGCGCTCGGTATTTCAATGGCTAACTTGAGCGATCTCTCAACCAGTGCAATCTCCGAACTAAAAATCCCTGAAAGTGTTACTGGCGGTATTGTTGTCGCTTCAGTTCAAGATAACATGCCTGCTTCAGGTAAGCTCCAACGCTACGATGTCATTACTAAAATTGATGACAAAGAAGTCACATCAACAAGTGATCTTCAAAGTATCCTCTATGGACATGAAATTGGCGACACTATCAAAGTGACTTATTACCGTGGCAAAGATAAACAAACAACCACTATAAAACTAAGCAAGTCAACAAAATACTTGGAAAACAACTAAGAAGAAGCCCTCCGGGGCTTTTTCAACGTCTCACATCTTTAGGATTGAAGCAATGAAAGATACTTTAAAAGACATTTTAATCAGCGAGATTACAACTAATCCCAACCAACCGCGGCAAATTTTCAAAGAAGAAGAGATCAAAGCACTTGCTGAATCAATTGCAAATAATGGCTTAATCCAACCCATTATCGTTAGACCATCAGATATTATCGGCTATGAACTGATAGCTGGTGAGAGACGGTTAAGGGCTCATCAATTTCTTGGTAAGAGTCATATTAAAGCAGTCATTACTCAAAAAAGCTATCAAGAGAGTATGAAGCAAGCACTTATTGAAAATCTTCAGAGAGCGGACTTAAATCCTATCGAAGAAGCTAAAGCTTATCAAAATATCATTGATAAGCTCGAGATGACACATCAAGAACTGGCTAGATCCATAGGGAAATCTCGACCTTATATCTCAAACCAATTGCGTTTATTGCAGCTTACTCCTTCTTGGCAAAGCGCTATTGAAACAGGTTTAGCTACTCCAGGACATGCAAGGCTAATTCTGGCACTCCCTGAGGAGGAGCAAGAATTTTGGCTAACAGAAATTACCAGCTATCAAATGAGCGTTCACCAGCTGGAAAAAAATCTCAAAAAAGAAGACAATAAGCCCTCCTCAAAAGAAAAAACTATTTTCCAAAATCATTTGGAAAAAGAGCTTCAAAAATCACTTGGTTTAGCAGTTAACATTTCAGGTTTTCAACAAAAAAAAGGCCACCTCTCAATCACCTTTGCTAACGAAGAAGAATTCAACAGAATTATCAACAAGCTAAAATAACTTGTTAGCTTTTATTTTTCTAGACATGACTTATACACAAGCTATAATGAAAGAAGCCGCTTATTCTAAAGGCTTCTTTTTACTATCCACAACCTGTGGATAACTTCTTTTAACAATGTGGATTTTATTTTTCAATATTGTGGATAACTCATCTGCATTATGTTAGAATGTTAGCAAGACATGACTAAAAGGAGATAGCTATGACCGAAAATGAACGCATCTTTTGGAATAGGGTTTTAGAATTGGCTCATAGCCAACTAAAGCAAGCTACTTTTGATTTTTATGTAACAGATGCGAGATTGATTAAGATTGACAATAATGTTGCAACTATCTTTTTAGATAGCGAGATGAAAGAACTTTTCTGGCAGAAAAATCTTCAGAAATTTACCCTGACAGCTGGCTTTGAAATTTTCAATGCCGAAATTTCAAATCATTATATCTTTTCAGAGGACGAATTACAGCCTTCAACAACTAATGAAGTTGCCAATTATGGGACAACGACAAGTCAAAAAGCACCCGCTTTACCATATGTTGAGCCAAATCTCAATGAAAAATATAGCTTTCAAAATTTTGTTCAAGGTGATGAAAACCGCTGGGCAGTCGCAGCCTCTATTGCGGTTACTGAGGGCCCAGGTACCACTTATAATCCCCTCTTTATTTATGGCGGTCCAGGACTAGGTAAAACACACTTGCTAAATGCCATTGGTAATGCTGTCTTACAGGATAATCCCATTGCTCGGATTCGCTACATTACAGCTGAAAATTTCATGAATGAGTTTACCAAACACCTCAGACTCAATACCATGGATGAACTGAAAGATAATTTTAGAACACTTGATGTCCTTCTCATTGATGACATTCAATCATTGCCGAAGAAAACCACCAATGCTGGTATTCAAGAGGAATTTTTCAATACCTTTAACGCACTTCATGCCAATAATAAACAAATTGTTCTAACCAGCGACCGTAATCCTGATCACCTTAATGATTTGGAAGATCGTTTGGTCACGCGCTTCAAGTGGGGATTAACTGTCAATATTACACCTCCCGATTTTGAAACGCGGGTAGCCATCTTAACTAATAAGATTCAAGAGTATGACTTTGATTTTCCTACAGAAACCATTGAATACCTAGCCGGCCAGTTTGATTCAAACGTTCGTGAATTAGAAGGGGCTTTGAAAGACATCAGCCTAGTTGCCAACTTCAAGAAACTAAAGGTTATTACAGTTGAAGTTGCCGCTGAAGCCATCCGAGCTCGTAAAAAAGATGGTCCTCAAGTTACTGTCATCCCAATCGAGGATATCCAGACTACCGTCGGCAAATTTTACGGGGTTACTGTTAAAGAAATAAGAGCAACCAAGCGAACACAAAATATTGTTTTGGCTCGACAAGTAGCCATGTATCTTGCACGTGAGATGACTGACAATTCACTTCCTAAAATCGGGAAAGAATTCGGAGGTCGTGATCACTCGACTGTTCTGCACGCCTATAATAAAATCAAAAATATGCTGGCTCAAGACGAAGGACTTCGTATTGAACTTGAAAGCATCAAAAACAAAATTAAGTAGTTGTGGATAAGTTCTTGTTTTTAGCTAGACTTTTCCACAACTTGTGAACAAGTCCCATTTCCTGACATTCTTTGCTTTTTGAGACTTTTCCACATTATCAACAGCGCCTAATACTAATACTATATATAATACTTTAGATATAAAGGAGTACCCATGATTTCATTTGCTATTAATAAAGCCTTTTTCCTCCACGCTCTTAATGCAACCAAGCGAGCTATTTCTACTAAAAATGCTATTCCAATTTTATCCACAATTAAAATTGAAGTATCTGCTTCAGGAATTACTTTAACAGGATCCAATGGTCAAATTTCAATCGAACATTTTATTTCAACAGAAAATGAAAATGCAGGTTTATTAATAACCTCTCCAGGAGCTATTCTTTTAGAAGCTGGTTTCTTTATCAATATCGTATCGAGTTTGCCTGATGTGACCCTTGATTTTAAAGAAATGGACAATTACCAAGTCCAAATTATCAGCGGTAAATCAGAAATCACTCTTAAAGGGAAAGATGTTGAGCAGTACCCTCGTCTTCAAGAAGTTGATACCAACAATCCCTTAATCATGGAAACAAAAACACTTAAACAAGTTATTACAGAAACTTCATTCGCAGCAAGTACTCAAGAAAGCCGTCCTATCTTGACAGGTGTTCACGTCATGCTTAAAGACAATCAGGTCTTTAAAGCTGTTGCAACAGATTCTCATCGCATGAGTCAACGTCAATTAAACTTGGAGAAGAAGTCTGCTGATTTTGATGTCGTTATTCCTAGCCGTTCTCTACGCGAATTCTCAGCCGTTTTTACGGACGATATTGAAACAGTGGAGATTTTCTTCTCGGCTAGTCAAATTCTCTTTAGAAGTGAAAATATTAGCTTCTACACACGTCTTCTCGAAGGAGCCTACCCAGACACTGATCGCCTCCTAACCTCTAACTTTGAAACAGAAGTTGTCTTTAGAACAACCAATCTTCGTCAAGCTATGGAGCGTGCCTTCTTGGTGTCAAATGCGACACAAAATGGAACCGTAAAACTTGAGATTGCCGGTAATGCAGTCAGTGCCCATGTAAACTCACCAGAAGTCGGAAAAGTAAACGAAGAATTGGATACCGAAGAATTGTCTGGGAGCGATCTAACCATTAGTTTCAATCCAACCTACCTGATCGAAGCTCTTAAAGCGCTGAAAAGTGAAACCGTGCGTATCCGTTTCCTATCACAAGTACGACCATTCACCTTGACGCCAGGTGACGACAGTGAGAACTTTATTCAGCTCATTACGCCAGTTCGTACCAATTGATTCTTCTAAAACCATTTAGCAATGTCTAAGTGGTTTTTTAGCAATTAAATTTGCTATAATAGCTAAAATGAGGAGAAAATGTTATGTATCAAGTAGGGACTAAAGTTGAAATGAAAAAGCCTCATGCTTGCATTATTAAAGCAACGAGGAAAAAAGCTAATTGTTGGGAAATTATACGCTTAGGAGCAGATATTAAAATCAAATGTACTAATTGTGAGCATGTGGTCATGATGAGTCGATATGATTTTGAACGTAAACTCAGAAAGATTTTATCGCAACCGCAATAATACTGTAAAATCAATAGTTTTGAGACTTTTGCAACTAATAGTTGCTCTCAAAAGTGCTGGTAAAAGTGCTTATTAAGTCATATATTTTAAGAAAAAATTGAAACTGAACAAGAGATGTTTTCAGTTAGTTGAATTTATCTCGTTTTTAGTAAGGAAGGACAAATACAAATATGACAATTTTTGCAGAGCAACTCAAAAGCTTACGAACAGCTCGAAATTTATCTCAAGATAATCTCGCTGAACAGCTGTACATTTCCCGACAAGCTATTTCAAAATGGGAAAATGGAGATGCAGCACCAGATATGGACAACTTGATAAAACTAGCTTCTATTTTAGAAGTTAGTTTAGATGAGTTAATGCTAGGAAAAACTCCTGAAGTCAAGGTTGAAAGGATTGTGGAAACAAGAGAAAATCATCAAATGAATGCTTGGGAATTTTTAGCAGATTATTGGTGGCTATTATTTCCTGTTGGCGCCTTTTTATACGGTCTATTTGCTGCAGTGATGAAAGTTTTACAGAAGTATGGTTAATTTATAAAAGTCTGCCATGGGGTAGGCTTTTTTTCATGTTTTTATGCTATAATAATCGTGATTGAAAAAAGATAAGGAAGTTACTAAGTTATGGCTTTAACAGCAGGTATTGTTGGTCTACCAAATGTCGGTAAGTCAACATTATTTAATGCAATTACAAAGGCTGGTGCAGAAGCAGCCAACTATCCGTTTGCAACCATCGACCCCAATGTCGGCATGGTTGAAGTTCCAGATGAGCGTCTCACTAAATTGACCGAGTTGGTCAAACCTAAAAAGACTGTTCCAACAACCTTCGAATTTACTGATATTGCCGGTATTGTTAAAGGTGCCTCTCGTGGTGAAGGTTTGGGAAATAAATTCCTAGCCAATATCCGTGAAGTAGACGCTATCGTTCATGTTGTTCGTGCTTTTGATGATGAAAATGTTATGCGTGAGCAAGGGCGCGAATCTGACTTTGTTGATCCAATCGCAGATATTGAAACCATTAATTTGGAGTTGATTCTGGCTGACTTGGAGTCAATCAACAAACGCTATGCGCGTGTTGAGAAAATGGCTCGTACACAAAAAGACAAAGATTCTGTTGCTGAGTTTAACGTTCTTGAAAAAATCAAACCTGTCCTAGAAGACGGTAAATCAGCTCGTACCATTGATTTCACTGAAGAAGAACAAAAAGTGGTTAAAGGACTCTTTCTTTTGACAACCAAACCTGTTCTTTATGTGGCAAACGTCGATGAAGATAAGGTTGCAGAGCCAGATGACATTGACTACGTCCAATCTATTCGTGACTTTGCAGCAACTGAAAATGCTGAGGTCGTTGTTATTTCAGCGCGTGCGGAAGAAGAAATTTCTGAACTTGACGATGAAGACAAACAAGAATTCTTAGAAGCCATTGGACTTACGGAGTCAGGCGTTGACAAATTAACCCGTGCGGCTTACCATTTGTTGGGGCTTGGAACTTACTTTACTGCTGGCGAAAAAGAAGTTCGTGCTTGGACTTTCAAACGAGGTATCAAAGCACCTCAGGCAGCGGGAATCATCCACTCGGACTTTGAGAAAGGCTTCATTCGAGCGGTAACCATGTCTTATGATGATTTGTTACAATATGGTTCTGAAAAAGCTGTCAAAGAAGCAGGACGCTTACGTGAAGAAGGAAAAGAATATATTGTTCAAGATGGCGATGTGATGGAATTCCGTTTCAACGTTTAATATTTTTTAAAACACTAATCGGCTGGAAGTTACTTCCAGTCCTTTTGCATTTGCATTGGAGAATAAAATGACAAAATTAATTGTAGGATTGGGAAATCCAGGCTCAAAGTATGACAATACTAGACATAATGTTGGCTTTATGTCAGTTGACACTATTGTCAATCAACTTAACTTAACCTTTACAGAAGATAAAACCTTTAAGGCTTATGTAACTAGTGGTTTTATCAATGGTGAAAAAATTTATTTCATCAAACCAACCACCTTCATGAATAATAGTGGAATTGCTGTTAAGGCACTATTGACATATTACAATATTACTATTGAAAATCTGATTGTTATTTATGATGATTTGGATATGGACGTTGGAAAAATTCGTTTCCGCCAAAAAGGTTCAGCTGGTGGCCATAATGGAATCAAGTCCATTATTTCTCATATCGGTACACAAGAGTTTGACCGTATCAAAATCGGTATTGGTCGTCCTCAGAATGGTATGACCGTAATCAATCATGTTTTAGGAAAATTCTCAACCGATGAAAAGATAACCATTGACAACACCTTAGATAAAGTTGACAAAGCTGTCAACTATTATTTGGAAAATGATGATTTTGAAGCAACGATGAGACGATACAATGGATAAACTAGGATTAACGGATTTATTAGCACAAAATAAAATTATTCAAAATTGGCTTGGGCAAGTTGACACAGGACGACAGTTGGTCATGGGCTTATCTGCTTCTAGTAAAGCATTGGCCATTGCGACAGCCTTCCAAAAAAATCAAGGGAAGTTTGTCATTGTTACATCAACGCAAAATGAAGCAGAGAAGCTGATTAGTGACTTATCTGCTTTACTGGATGAGAAGTATCTTTATAGCTTTTTTGCAGACGATGTGGCAGCGGCTGAATTTATTTTTTCATCACTTGATCGTACCTTATCTCGTTTGGAGAGTTTAAATTTTTTACAGGATAACAATGCATCGGGTATTTTGGTGACATCTATTATTGGTACTAAAATACTATTACCAAACCCCGAAGTTTATCATAAAGCTCAAATCAAACTGTCAATTGGAGTTGACAAAGAGCTTGACAAACTTGTCAAACAACTCTCTCAACTAGGCTATGAACGTGTTAGTCAAGTATTAAGTCCAGGAGAATATAGTCGTAGAGGTGACATCCTAGATATCTACGAAGTGACTGGAAGTCATCCTTTTAGAATTGAGTTCTTTGGTGATGAAATTGACGGTATTCGTACTTTTGATAGTGAGAGTCAAAAATCTTTGGATAGTTTAGAAAGGGTTACTATCTCACCAGCGACAGATATTATTTTGGAAACGAGTGATTTTAATAGGGCAACACTCAAATTAGAAGAAGAGATTGAAAAAAGTATCCATGAAGACTTAACTGCCTATTTAACGGATGTCCTATCAGTTACAAAGGAAAACTACCGCCATAAGGATAGTCGCCGCTTTTTAAGTTTCTTCTACGATAAGAATTATAGCCTCTTTGACTACTTTACTAAGGATACAGTACTTTTTATTGATGACTTTCAAAAGTTGATGGATTGTCATGCTCGCTTTGAAATGGAAGTTGCCAACCTTTTGACAGATGATTTACAACAAAATAAAGCAGTGTCAAGTCAAGTTTACTTTGCCGATACCTATCAAGTTCTTAGAAAATATAAACCAGCAACCTTCTTTTCCAATTTCCACAAAGGATTAGGAAATATTAAGTTTGATGCTCTGCATAACATGACTCAGTATCCCATGCAGGAATTTTTTAATCAGTTTCCTCTTTTAGTAGATGAAATTCATCGCTATCAGAAGCAGAAAGCGACTATCCTGGTCCAAGTGGATTCGCAAAAATCACTGGTTAGTTTACAAGAGACACTTAAAGAATATGATTTAGAATTACTAATCTCTGATAGTCAGCAGATTATTCCTCGTCAAGCTCAGTTTATCATTGGTCACTTATCAACTGGATTTTATCTGGCAGATGAAAAATTAGTTTTAATCACTGAACGCGAGATTTTTCATAAACAAATCAAACGTCGCGCGCGTCGCTCTAATATCTCCAATGCGGAACGTCTTAAAGATTATAATGAACTTGAAAAGGGAGACTATGTCGTCCATCAAGTACACGGTATTGGTAAATTCCTCGGCATTGAAACACTTGAAATAAAGGGTGTTCATCGTGACTATCTAACCATTCAATACCAAAATTCAGATCGCATCTCGCTGCCGATTGAGCAGATTGAAAGTTTATCAAAGTATGTTTCAGCCGATGGCAAAGAGCCAAAAATCAACAAACTCAATGATGGACGTTTTCAAAAAACAAAACAAAAAGTTACCAAACAAGTTGAAGATATTGCTGATGATCTGTTAAAACTTTATGCCGAACGAAGTCAGCTTAGAGGATTTGCTTTTTCTCCAGATGACGACAATCAACGAGAATTTGATGAAGATTTTGCCTATGTCGAGACAGAAGATCAACTCAGATCAATTGCTGAAATCAAAAAAGACATGGAAGCTGACAAGCCTATGGATCGTCTTTTAGTTGGTGATGTTGGTTTTGGTAAGACAGAGGTTGCTATGCGGGCAGCCTTTAAAGCAGTCAATGATGGCAAGCAAGTAGCTATTTTAGTACCAACGACAGTCTTAGCACATCAACATTATGTCAACTTTAAAGAACGTTTTGACAACCAAGCTGTCAACATTGAGGAACTCAGTCGTTTTAAAAGTAAGAAAGAGCAGAACCTTATTTTAGAAGAATTATCCAAAGGGCGAGTTGATATTATTATCGGAACGCACCGTCTTCTTTCTAAGGATGTCAATTTCTCGGATTTGGGTTTAATTGTCATTGATGAAGAGCAACGATTTGGTGTCAAGCACAAAGAAACACTGAAAGAATTGAAAACTAAGGTTGATGTTTTGACCTTGACAGCGACACCAATTCCTCGAACACTTCATATGTCAATGCTTGGTATTCGAGACTTATCAGTCATTGAAACACCTCCAACTAATCGTTACCCTGTTCAAACCTATGTGATGGAAACTAATCTTGGAATGATTAGGGAAGCTATTTTACGAGAATTAGACCGTGGCGGACAGGTTTTCTACGTTTACAATAAAGTTGACACCATTGAACAAAAGGCCTCTGAATTACAGGAGTTAATCCCAGAAGCAAGCATTGGTATTGTTCATGGTCAGATGAGTGAAATTCAACTAGAAAATACCCTTTTAGACTTTATCGCAGGGGTTTACGATGTCTTGGTAGCAACAACTATTATTGAAACAGGTGTCGATATTTCTAATGTCAATACTCTATTTATCGAAAATGCAGACCATATGGGCTTGTCAACCTTGTATCAACTTCGTGGGCGTGTAGGGCGCTCCAATCGTATCGCTTATGCCTACCTTATGTATCGCCCTGATAAAGTGTTGACAGAAGTTTCAGAGAAAAGATTAGACGCCATTAAAGGCTTTACAGAACTCGGTTCTGGTTTTAAAATTGCCATGCGTGATTTGTCTATTCGTGGAGCTGGTAATATCTTAGGCGCATCACAGAGTGGTTTCATTGACTCAGTTGGATTTGAAATGTATTCCCAACTTTTAGAGGATGCTATTTTGAAGAAACAAGGGAAATCACAGGTCCGTCAGAAAGGCAATGCTGAGCTTAATTTACAAATTGATGCTTATCTGCCAACACAATACATTTCAGATGAACGTCAGAAAATTGAAATCTACAAACGCATCCGTGAAATTGACTCGCGCGCTGCTTATGAAGAACTTCAAGATGAGTTGATTGACCGCTTTGGAGAATATCCTGATCAAGTCGCCTATCTCCTTGAAATCGGTCTTGTCAAAGCCTACCTTGACAGTGTCTTTACAGAATTAGTTGACCGTAAGGAGAATCAAGTGATTATTCGCTTTGAAAAAGTCACGCAGACTCTCTTTTTGACTCAAGATTACTTTGAAGCCCTTTCTAAAACCAGTCTCAAGGCTCGTATCAGTGAAAATCAAGGTAAAATTGAAGTGATTTTCGACATCCGAAATAAAAAAGACTACGAGATTTTAGAAGAATTGATACAGTTCGGTCAAGGATTCGCTGAAATCAAAGAACGAAAAATGAAAAATAAGGCTTAAATAGATTTAAAAACACTTTGACAAAACCTTTTGACATAAAAAAAGTCTCACGACAAAGAGCTTGCATGGTAAACTGAGTAGCAATTGGTTAGACTAAAAGTATCAAGGAGAACAAAATGGAGCTACACAATCGTTTAGTTGGTTTAAGAAAGAGCAAACAACTCTCTCAAGAAGAATTGGCAGAGAAACTCTATGTTTCACGTCAAACAATTTCTAACTGGGAACGTGGACGCACCTATCCCGATATCAACTCACTGTTATTGATAGCAACCTTTTTCGATGTCTCCTTAGATAATCTAATCAAAGGAGATGTTGATATTATGGAAGATCAAGTTGGTCAATCACAGTTCAAGAAGTGGCTTATTGTTGGAGGAATTTCGTGGTTTCTTTTTTCAGTAGTAGTACCGACACGTTATCTTTTCTCTACAGGGGTAGTCGCTCCGATTTTATGGATATTAGCCTGCCCTATGATTTATTCAGCTTTTCAAGTCTTTTATATTTTGAAAAATCGTGATTTACAGACTTATGCGGATATTCTCAATTTCTTAAATCCAGATAAAAAAGCAAAGACAAGTATTTCAAGTGAACTTTGGTTTGGAGTAACTTTACTTTTCGTTGTTTTTATTATCTTTTTTGCAGGTATAGTAGTTTCAACCCTAATATTTTGGTAAGAGAGCATTTGCTCTCTTTTTATATTTTAATGACATATGTTATAAGCTCTGCTATTTTTCTAAAAAAATGCTAAAATAAGAGAGACAGTCTCAAAAGGAGAAAAGTATGCGTTTAGACAAATATTTAAAAGTATCACGAATTATTAAACGTCGCCCAGTAGCCAAGGAAGTGGCTGATAAAGGCCGTATTAAAGTCAATGGTGTTTTGGCAAAATCATCGACTGATTTAAAAATAAACGATGAAGTTGAAGTCCGTTTTGGTAATAAACTATTGACAGTTCGTGTGTTAGAGATGAAAGACAGCACTAAAAAAGAAGATGCTGAAAAAATGTATGAAATCATTAGCGAAAAGCGAGTAGAAGCCAATGAAGAAACCTAACGTTGTTCAACTCAACAATAACTATATCAAAGATGAGAAACTTAAACGTCGCTATGAAATCGAAGAAAATACCAAGCGTCATCGATTCATGGGTGGATTACTCTTAATTGTAATGCTACTTTTCATATTGCCAACTTATAATCTCATCAGCAGTTATCATAAGTTACAAGAGAAGAAGGACCGAGTCATCCAGCTAAAAAAAGATTACCAGTCTGTTTCTAAGGAAGTCAAAGATAAAAAGAAATTAGCCGATAGTTTGAAGGATAATGATTTTGCTGCCAAATATGCTCGAGCAAAATATTACTACTCTAAGGAAGGGGAGATGATTTTCCCTGTTCCAGATTTATTACCAAAATAATGGAAAATTTAATTGAAACGATAGAAAAATTCTTACAGTATTCTGATGAAAAATTAGAAGAACTCTCAGAAAAAAATAATGCCTTAAGACGAGAAGAAAGTGAGGAAGAGAAAGACTAAATGAAGAAAATAGTCCTTTTTATGCTACTTCCTTTTTTCTTTAAAACTCTTCCAGTCATTAGTACTGAGGTTGATTTCAGTTTGACCGATGCGCAGAGATATCAGTTGTCACAGACAGCAACCTCACCTACAACTAGCCTACAAATTCCCAAAAATCCAGTTTTAAAAGTATCTGTTCCAGTTTATAAAGATGCGGATTTAAAAACTCCTGCAAAAACATTATCATCAGATGATTCTTTACAGATTCAAGCTGTTGAAATAAATCAATTTGGTTTGCCTGTTTTTCACTTGGCTGATCAGACTTATATGTTAGCTGATGAAACACTTTATTATCAAGATGTTGTATTAGAGCAGACACCATTATCGGAAACCTATTGGACACGAAAGATTGATAAGATTTATGATAGTCCTTTCATTAAAGGCAGTAAAGAAGTTTCACAGAAACCTAAAGACTACACGCAGGTCAAGGTAACTGCAGTAGCTACAACACATAGTGGAACTTATTATCAGTTGGATCAATATGGTTGGGTTGAAGGACATATGATTTCTAGTCAAGATAGCAGAATGGAAAAAGTCCAAGACATGTTGAGAAAAAAATATCAAAAAGCGGACTATGGTATTAGTGTCAAACAATTGGAAACTGGACAAGTTGCTGGC
Organism: Streptococcus thoraltensis DSM 12221; assembly: GCF_000380145.1. Taxonomy (GTDB): domain Bacteria; phylum Bacillota; class Bacilli; order Lactobacillales; family Streptococcaceae; genus Streptococcus; species Streptococcus thoraltensis. Next base: position 75,505 of record NZ_KB904633.1, read on the forward strand.
ATTAACGCTGACAAGAAAATGTATGCAGCAAGTCTAGCTAAGCTGCCCATTTTGTATTACACGCAAGAGGCGATCAATCAAGGAAAAATCAATAAAGATACTAAGTTCAAATACATTTCTAAAGTTAACGATTTTTATGGCTCTTATGATCCTAGTGGAAGTGGTAGTCTTCCAAAAAAGGCGGATGATAAAGAATATACCGTTGATGATTTAATGAAGAAAGTAGCTCAACAATCAGATAATGTCGCAAGTAACATGCTGGCTTACTATGTTACGGAACAATTCGGAACAGATTTTCAAAATTATATTGAGACAATTTCAGGAACAACTTGGGACATGAAGAAACGCGACGTTTCACCAGAAACAATCACTACAGTATTAGAAGCTCTCTATCATCAAAATGGTTTCGTTCTTGACTATTTATCGAAAACAGATTTTGATGACAAGCGTATCTCAAAAAATATTTCAGATAAAGTTTCTCATAAAATTGGAGATGCCTACGATTACAAACATGATGCTGCTATTATTTATACAAAGTCGCCATTTATCCTAACCATAATGACGAATAAAGCGGATTACGATGACATAACAGCTATTGCAGATGATATTTATGAGATTTTAAAATGATTAAACCAATTGATTTTTTAAACCATGTTCAAAAAAAACAGTTTTTTTCCTCCCATCACAAGGTGCTCATAGCTGTTTCAGGTGGAGTAGATTCGATGAATCTACTGCACTTTTTATATGTTTCACGTGAAACTCTAAAAATCGATATTGCTATAGCTCATGTGAATCATCATCAGAGAGAAGCTTCTGAAATTGAGGAAACTTATCTCAAAGATTGGGCTGATAGCAATAATCTTCCTTTTTACGTAGGACATTTTAAGGGAAAATTCACTGAGAAAAAAGCGCGTGATTTTCGTTATAATTTTTTTAAAGAAATCATGCAAAAAGATGGTTACACTGCGTTAGTAACTGCCCATCATGCAGATGATCAAGTTGAAACGATTTTCATGCGAATGATTCGTGGGAGCAAGCTCCGATATCAAACGGGAATAAAAGAAAAACAAGCCTTTGCTAACGGAGAGCTGATCAGACCCCTTCTACCGTTTTCTAAAAACGATTTTCCAGAAATTTTTCATTTTGAAGATCATAGCAATCAAGAAAATGATTATTTGAGAAATCGAATTAGAAACCGTTACTTACCCGAGTTAGAGCAGGAGAATCCTAATATCAAGCAAGCTCTACTAAGACATGGTCAAGATATGGTCGTGCTGATAGAGGCTTTACAAGATTTAACAAAAGATATTGATAAGCAAAATTGTTTGGTTTTTCAGCGACAAACCTCAGCTGTTCAACATTTTTTATTGGAAGAGTATCTGTCTAATTTTCCTGATTTACAAATGGGGCAATCACAATTTGAACAATTATTGTATAATCTGAATAACTCTAAGAGTTATGATTTCCCATTAACAAATCACTATAGGTTCAAAAAAAATAAAGAACGTTATAGCATTTATAAAATCAGTCCAGAGACGGATAGTCATCCACAAGAAGTTTTGTTAGAATATGGCTCATTAGTCACTTTAGAAAATTATTCTTTCTCTCATAGTGAGGCACACGAAAGCTATTTGGAGTCTATCCCGCTACCCTCTAAAAAGCCAGTCATTCTGAGACATAGAAAACCAGGTGATAGAATTCTGGTAAAAAATATTTCTAAAAAGTTGAGACGATTCTTTATTGATGAGAAAATACATGAGGAAGATAGACGAAGAACAATCATCGTTGAACAAGATAATCATATTGTGGCAGTGATATGTCAGGGAAAAACATATTTGAGTAATCCTTATTATCATGATATAATGAGGGGTAAATTGTATATTCAAAAAATGTAGAATGGTGAACAACTATGTTAGAACAAGATATAAAAAAAGTTCTTTATTCAGAAGAAGAAATTGTCATTAAGTCAAAAGAACTTGGTGAACAATTAACCAAAGATTATGCAGGAAAAAATCCTCTACTTGTTGGTGTTTTAAAAGGTGCAGTTCCTTTTATGGCAGAACTCATCAAACACATTGATACGCATGTTGAAGTTGATTTTATGGTTGTTTCTAGCTACCATGGTGGAACAACATCTAGTGGCGAAGTCAAAATCCTTAAAGATGTGGATACAAATATCGAAGGGCGTGATGTTATTTTCATAGAAGACATCATTGACACCGGCCGTACACTTCTTTATCTGCGAGATATGTTTAAGTACCGCAAGGCAAACTCTGTTAAAATTGCGACACTATTTGATAAGCCCGAAGGGCGTGTTGTTGATATCGATGCGGATTATGTTTGTTACAACATTCCAAATGAATTCATCGTTGGTTTTGGTTTAGACTATGAAGAAAATTATCGTAATCTCCCATACGTAGGTATTCTAAAAGAAGAAATCTACACTAAGTAAAAAATTAGAAGGTCACTCCGTTTAATGAATAATAAAAACAATAACGGTTTTGTGAAAAATTCCCTATTATACATAATGGTGATTGTTGTTGCAGTGACAGCCTTTCAATATTATTTTAGTGGAAACAATTCTCAAAGCCAGCGTATTAGCTATACTAATCTTGTCAAGCAAATCAAAAAAGGTGATGTCAAAACAATCACCTATCAACCCAGTGGTACGGTTCTAGAAGTAACTGGACAATATAAAAAGGCTAAAAAAGTAGAAACAACTACTGACTTAGCTTTTTTAGGGGATTCTAATCGAGAAGTCAAAAGTTTTACAAGTACGATTTTGTACAAAGACTCTTCTTTAAATACTCTTCAAAAAGCAGCAGACGATGCAGACGTTAGCATCAAAGTGAAACAAGAAAGTTCTAGTGGAACTTGGATTTCTATTATCATGAGCTTCTTACCGTTGCTTGTCATGATCGTTTTCTTTAGCATGATGATGAATCAAGGTGGTGGCGGTGCACGCGGAGCGATGAGTTTCGGTAAGAATAAAGCCAAAACTCAGAGTGAAGGCAATGTAAAAGTTCGCTTCTCAGATGTTGCTGGTGCAGAAGAAGAAAAACAAGAACTTGTTGAAGTTGTTGATTTCTTGAAAAATCCTAAAAAATATAAAGCTCTTGGAGCGCGTATTCCTGCAGGTGTTCTTTTAGAAGGACCTCCAGGGACTGGTAAAACCCTTCTTGCCAAAGCAGTAGCGGGTGAAGCAGGTGTTCCATTCTTTAGTATTTCAGGATCCGATTTTGTTGAAATGTTCGTTGGTGTTGGTGCGAGCCGTGTTCGTTCACTTTTCGAAGATGCTAAAAAAGCTGAACGAGCAATCATCTTTATCGATGAGATTGATGCTGTTGGTCGTCGTCGTGGAGCTGGAATGGGTGGTGGAAACGATGAACGCGAACAAACACTCAACCAATTACTTATTGAGATGGATGGTTTCGAAGGTAATGAAAGTATCATCGTTATCGCCGCAACTAACCGTAGTGATGTCCTTGATCCAGCTCTTCTACGTCCAGGACGTTTTGACCGAAAAGTTCTCGTAGGACAACCAGATGTTAAAGGACGTGAAGCAATTTTACGTGTTCACGCTAAAAATAAACCATTAGCAGATGATGTTGATTTGAAAGTTGTTGCTCAACAAACACCAGGATTTGTGGGTGCAGATTTAGAAAATGTCCTTAATGAAGCTGCTCTTGTTGCTGCTCGAAGGGATAAAAAAGTCATTGATGCTTCTGATATTGATGAAGCAGAAGATCGTGTTATTGCTGGTCCATCTAAGAAAGATAAGTCAGTATCACAACGTGATCGTGAATTGGTAGCATTCCATGAAGCAGGACATACGATTGTTGGTTTAGTGCTTTCAAATGCTCGAGTAGTACATAAAGTAACCATTGTACCGCGTGGACGTGCCGGCGGATATATGATAGCACTTCCTAAAGAAGACCAAATGCTCCTATCTAAAGACGATATGAAAGAACAATTGGCAGGTCTAATGGGTGGACGTGTAGCAGAAGAAATTATTTTCAACGTTCAAACAACAGGTGCCTCAAATGACTTTGAACAAGCAAGTCAAATGGCTCGTGCAATGGTAACAGAATATGGAATGAGTGACAAACTTGGACCTGTTCAATATGAAGGCAATCACTCAATGATGCCAGGACAATTGTCTCCAGAAAAATCATACTCTCCAGAAACAGCCCAGATGATTGATGATGAAGTTCGTGAACTACTTAATGATGCGCGTAATAAAGCAGCTGACATCATTAATGAAAATCGCGAAACTCATAAATTAATTGCAGAAGCTCTTCTCAAGTATGAAACATTGGATGCTGCTCAAATTAAATCAATCTATGAAACAGGAAAAATGCCTGAAGAAGTAGATGATGACAAAGAAGCACATGCTCTATCATATGATGAAATCAAAGAAAAAATGACAGAAGAATAGATTAAAAATTAGGCTCTATCGTTTCTGCAGTGGCCTTTAGCCGCTACAGAGATCATAGGCCTTTTTTACTGTCTCAAAAACAGACTTAAAGCAGTGGTGAAGAAATCTCTGTTAGGAAAAAGTACTCATTGCCTTTTCGTTAAGTTAACGTAAAGGCGTTTGATAAAACTGTAGGACTCTATGGTGCTGTCAAATTGATAAAGCACTGTTTTAGAATGCAGGACTAATTTCCTATGAAAAAAAGATCAAACTTTCTAGGCACAAGCATCTGCAGCTGTTTTTCTATTTTTTACGAAAATTTTCGCAAGCAAAATGTTCTTTAGTATCACCTGTTTTATAGTCTTTTAACTTAACTTTGATACATGGTCACTTTCGACTTGCCGTACTCAAGTACTGTCCGCGTCTCAGCTCCTTGTCTGAAAATTAATTCATTTGACTATAGTAAGAATTTTGTCAACATATGTGGGACAAGTCAAGGTCTTGTATTGAAAATACCATCACTAAAACAAGACATTATTCAAGACAAAAGAGGGAATATTATTATGCGATTTATATTTGGAGTTGATCTCAGGAAAATAAGAGCAGAGGTAGCTGTTTTTATAACTAACAAAATAGTTAATTTTAAATCATACTAGTTGATTCCAGTGACTTGAATCGCTTACTGGAAGATTTCAATTAAATCCACCAGAGACTAATTCCAAGGCTACAGGAGCTTATTTTCAGCGCTTTCAATCCTTTTTTAAAAAATAAGGTTACGTTTATACACGGCTAAATCCTTTAGAAGTTAAGAAATGATTAAATACCTTATGTTGCCCTAAACGTAGATAATATTGACATTAAAAAATCAGTTAAACTACAATTTTTACTGACTTATAAACTTAGCTATATCCCAAAAAGCTGTCAAGATTTACACAATAACAATCGTTTTTATTCTCGAACGTTTAGGTAAACCTTAATACCTGAAGAGATTACCAATAAGACACAGGATTTTTCAGTAGAGTTCCGCTATTACCATAACATCAGCGCTTACTCACATTTTTTAACTAATTTAAGACCAGTGAGCGTTGTCAGTTACAAATTTTAATAGTCTTAAAATAAATCTGACATCACCACTGCTCTTCAATTACTCTTATTCTAACGTCAAGTTAAAAGCAACCAACAGACTAAACAAGGTCACTACATGTAAAAACTTAGATTTTCACCCCAAAACTATTGACAAGCAACAAGAAGATATAGTAATATATAAAAGTTCTCAAAACGAGCGAATGTTGTCAGAAACAAAATAAAAAAGATGAAAAAAGTTATTGACAAGCAACGGATAGTTTGATAGAATAAAGAAGTTGTCTCGCGAGAGGCAATGAAAGACCTTTGAAAACTGGATAAAGAAACCAAACGTGCGGGTTACGAAAGTAACCTGTCAAAAAGAGAAAACGTCAGAAAGACACACGAGTGGGAACTCAAAATCTTAAAAATTAATGAGAGTTTGATCCTGGCTCAGGACGAACGCTGGCGGC